>NZ_JRVC01000020.1 GCF_000807925.1 Novosphingobium subterraneum
TCCCGAAGCAAAGGCGTTGGATCGATATGATGGCATCGAAAGAATGCGATGGTGTGGGTCTGGCGGGTCCTGCAGTTGGTGCGCGTTGGAAGCACTTGAGGGGAGATTCATGGCCATATGGCTGAAGCGCGGCGCTGCTGCGGAGAGCAAGGCGGAGGCGGATCGCAAGGTTCGTGACGTTGTCGAGGCGGCGCTGGCGGACATCGAGAAGCGTGGTGATGCTGCGGTTCGCGAGATGAGCGTGAAGTTCGATGGCTGGGACCGTGACGACTATCGCCTGAGCCAGGCGGAGATCGATGCGGCGGTGGACAGCCTGTCGCCGCAGGAGCGCAAGGACATCGAGTTTGCGCAGGCCCAGGTGCGCAATTTCGCGCAGATCCAGCGCGAGAGCATGAAGGACGTCGAGGTCGAGACGATGCCTGGCGTCGTGCTTGGCCACAGAAACGTCCCGATCCAGGCGGCCGGCTGCTATGTGCCGGGCGGCAAGTATCCGCTGCTGGCCTCGGCGCACATGTCGGTGATCACGGCCAAGGTGGCCGGCGTCCCGCGCGTCGTGACCTGCGCGCCTCCGTTCCAGGGCAAGCCCGCGCGCGCCATCGTTGCAGCGCAGGCCCTGGCCGGGGCGGACACCATCTATGCGCTGGGCGGCATCCAGGCGATCGGGGCCATGGCCATCGGCACCGAGACGATCGATCCGGTCGACATCCTCGTCGGGCCCGGCAACGCTTTCGTCGCCGAAGCCAAGCGCCAGCTGTTCGGCCGCGTCGGCATCGACCTCTTCGCCGGCCCGACCGAGACCCTGATCATTGCCGACGAGATCGGCTGCGATCCGGAAATGGCCGCGACCGACATTCTCGGCCAGATCGAGCACGGACCGGACAGCCCCGGCGTGCTGCTGACCAATTCGGAAAGCTTCGCGCGGGCCACGATGGCCGAGATCGACCGTCTGCTCGAGATCCTGCCGACCGCCGATCACGCGCGCAAGGCGTGGGAAGCGTTCGGTGAAGTCATCGTCGCCGACAGTTACGAGATGATGGTGCGCATTGCCGACGACATCGCCAGCGAGCACGTGCAGGTGATGACCGCCGACCCTGACTACTTCCTGCAGAACATGACCAACTACGGCGCCCTGTTCCTGGGCAATCGCACCAACGTCTCGTTCGGCGACAAGGTCATCGGCACCAACCACACCCTGCCCACGAAGAAGGCCGCGCGCTATACCGGTGGCCTGTGGGTGGGCAAGTTCCTCAAGACCTGCACCTACCAGAAGGTCCTGACCGACGAGGCTTCGGCG
Source organism: Novosphingobium subterraneum (assembly GCF_000807925.1). Taxonomy (GTDB): domain Bacteria; phylum Pseudomonadota; class Alphaproteobacteria; order Sphingomonadales; family Sphingomonadaceae; genus Novosphingobium; species Novosphingobium subterraneum. Next base: position 1,295 of record NZ_JRVC01000020.1, read on the forward strand.
CTGGTGGGCGAATACTGCAGCCGCCTCTGCGCGCTGGAAGGCTTTGCCGGCCACGGCGAGCAGGCCAACATCCGCGTGCGCCGCTTCGGCGGGCGCGATGTGCCTTACGCCGGGCAGGCCGCGCCGAGTGAACTGACCAAAGCATGAGGGGCGTGGCATGACTCCCCTGCCCCGCACCCCCTCGCTGCGTCTTGATGGCAAGCGGGCGGTCGTGACAGGCGCAGGGCGAGGCATCGGTCTGGCCGCCGCCGCTGCCCTTGCCCAGGCGGGCGCGGCGGTCACTCTCGTCGCCCGCTCGTCCGGCGAGATCGCGCAAGCGGCAGCCGCGATCGGCAACGGCGCGCAAGGCGCCACGCTCGACGTCGCCGACCTCGACGCCGTGGCTGCGTTCTTTGCCGAGCGCGAGCCGTTTCACGTGCTGGTCAACAACGCCGGCACCAACCGGCCCATGCCGATGTGGGACGTCGGCCCGGCGGACTACGATGCCGTCCTGGGCCTCAACCTGCGCGCGGCCTTCTTTGTCGCGCAGGCCTGCGCCCGCCGGATGATCGAGACCGGCACGCCAGGCTCCCTCATCCACATGGGCTCGCAGATGGGCCATGTCGGCGGACCCAACCGCTCGCTCTATTGCGCAAGCAAATGGGCGATCGAAGGCATGAACAAGTCCTTTGCGCTCGACCTGGCGCAGCATGGCATCCGATCGAACACGATCGCGCCGACCTTCATCGAAACCCCGCTGACCGAGCCGATGTTCGCCGACCCGGCCTTCCGGGCCAGCGTGCTGGCCAGGATCAAGCTGGGACGGATCGGCCAGGTCGAGGACCTGATGGGCGCCGTGCTGTTCCTTGCAACCGACGCCTCCGCGCTGATGACCGGAACCAGCCTCGTCGTCGATGGCGGCTGGACCGCAGAATAGGATTGCACGATGTTCGAACCCTTTCCCGGTAACTATGTCTGGAACCTGGGCATCAACCTTGCCCTGATCGCAGGCGGCAACCACGGCGAACTGGACGAGGTCTGCCGGCCCGTCCGGGAGGCGGCAAAGGCCGGCGCCGATGCCGGGTCCGCACAACTGTTCGACAGCTGGATTGCCGTGGCCGATCAGGTGACCCGCAATGCCGAACGCGACGAGGCCGATGGCTATCTCCTCTCGGCCGGCGCCAAGTACCTGCGCGCTTCGGGATACTACCTCGGGGCCGAGCGCCTGCAGAGCCGCGACTACGCGCCGCGCTGGGCGGCCTATGACAAGGGCCTCGAACTCTACCACAAGGGCAGCGCGCTTAGCGGCCTCCATGTCGAGAAGGTGGAGATCCCCTACGAGGGAGCGAGCTATCCGGCGATCTTCGTCCACGATGGCAGCGGCACGCCGCGGCCCACGCTGGTCTCGGTCAATGGCCTCGATTCCATGAAGGAGCAGGTGTGCATGGCAGGCCATGGCGCGGTGAACCTGGCCCGCGGCATGAACACGCTCTTCCTCGACCAGCCCGGCACCGGCGAAGCGATCCGCAAGCGCAATCTCCCCGCCGTCCACGACGCCGAACGCTGGGGCAGCCCGGCCTTCGACTATCTCCTGACGCGCAGCGATGTGATTCACTCGAAGATCGGCATCTTCGGCCTGTCCTTCGGTGGCTACCACGCCCCGCGCATCGCCGCGAACGATCCCCGTTACGCACTGTGTGCCGTCATGGGCGCAAACCACGTCTGGGGCCAGCGCCAGCGCGAACGCGTCGCCAACGAGGGCGAGAACCCCGTCCCACACTACTGGGACCACGTCATGTGGGTCTTCGGCATCGACGATCGCGAGGCATTCCTCGCCTACGCCGACCAGATCACCCTCGACGGACAGGTCGACAAGATCCGCGTGCCATTCCTCGTCACCCACGGCGAAAACGACCGCCAGATCCCCGTCTACAACGCCCGCATGAGCTACGATCAGGCCACCAACAGCCCAAAACGCTCCCTGCGCATCTTCACAAAGGCCGACTTCGAAGTCGAACACTGCGGCGCCGACAACGGCACCGCCATGCGCGACTACATCGCAGACTGGTGCGCCCAAACATTCAACGAAATGGTGTAGACCTCATGGCTGACTTTACTTTCCATCACGGCGGCGTGTCGGTCCCCTCGCTCGAACAGGCGATCGAATGGTATGGCACGCTCCTCGGCTTCACTGTGGAACACCGCTTCTACATCGAGGCCGCGAGGAGCCACACGGCCATGCTGCGCAAGGGGCCTCTCCGGTTCGAAATCTTTGAGGTCGAGGGGGCAGCCCCCCTGCCGGACGAACGCCGCTACCCACCGCGCGACGTTCAGACTCACGGGAACAAGCATGTCGCTTTCCAGGTCGCCGACCTGGATTCCTTTTTGGCGGAAATGGAACAGAAAGGTGCTGACATCGCGATGGTCGTGCGCGAAAGCTTCGGCAGGGGATGCTTTATACGTGACTGCGCGGGCAATCTGATCGAATTCGTGGAGGGCGTAGCCTGAACCCGCGACGATATCTACATCGTCCACGAAGTCCCGAATCCACCGACGCAGGTCAGATGGGGGGATCCTCTGCCCACGGCTGGACTCCGGCCCTCTTCCCATCCCATGCAATAAGACGAATAGGGGCGCCTTTCTGTCGGGGCGCCCCTTTCTGCAATCTCAGATGGCGTGCTCGTCCTCTTCGGTCAGATTTGCCAGATCGCCCTCGATCGGACGTTTCCCGGGCTTGGAGCGACGATAGGGATCAAAGCTTTTACGGTCTTGGTCGAAGGTCATATCCCAAGGGATGTCGTCGCCCCGGAAGATCTTGGGAGCGTTGTGCGACCAGAGCAGCGAGCCGAACTTGAAGTCCCACGCACGCGGCACCCACCCATCGTCGACATAATCCGTGTCGGCATGATATTCGGCCTCGCCGGCATGCCCGGGAATCTCGCAATAATAATAGATTGCACTCGAGATACGGTGCCGGGAGATACCGCCACTCGTGTTCATGGTGGTATTCTTCCAGCCCTTGTTGTCCATGATGTTGGCGCCGAGCATGACCTCGTCGATGTCATCGCAGCCGAATGCGATATGCATGAACTTGAAGTGATCCGGAGCGATGGGAAGATCGCAGTTCACCCAGAAGATCGAATGATGCTCGAACGTACCCCCCGCCCGGGCGAAGATACCGGTCCCCTTCGAATGATCGACATAGCGGAAGCCGAGGTGCCGTTCGTAGAACTCGAAGCTGCCGACATAGTCGGTGCTGAAAAAGACGACGTGGTTGATCGTCTTTGGCCGTGCCCGCTTCCGCCAGATGCGGTGCTGGTTGAAGCGCGGCCAGCTTGACGGCGTGTTGACCGGACTGGCTTCCGAAACCACCGGCTTCTTCTGCCAGACACGCAGGGCAATGGGCTGACCATCCGGGCAAACGCAATGCACGGTTCCATCCGCGTCCCGGGCGACCGGCACTTCGCCGGCCAGGCTCGCGGCGAGCAACTCGAGATTTTCGGTCGTGTCTACCCCCCAGACAGTCTCCTTGATCCCGTCGCCGACATAGGGATCAGGTGAAGGCAGCCTGGCATCCCCATGCGGCAGAAGCACGATGCGACTACCGGATGGCAGGAGAAAGGTTGCTTCCTCTTCGCTGGCGTGTTCGATCTGCAGGCCGAAATCGACCCAGAAGCGGGTATGCTCAGCGATGTCGGTCACGCCGAAAATGACACGTTCGATACCGATGACGGCTGTAGAATCCTTGGGTGGCATGATTACTCCGGAAGTCCCCTTAGCCGGACTGTCATGCCTAATAACCGCAAGGTCCGGAAACCAAAGTTTCCGGACCCGTGATATCGATACCGCAAATGGATCAGACGGGTTCGGCAAGTTTCTTCCGAATCTGATCGGTCAGCTGCATCGGATCGCCGGCGCTTTCCGGATGCATTTCCCACTCGCCAAGCCGGATCGAACTCAGGCCAACCAGCTTTGCGCGTTCGAACCGCCGTTCCATGAACGCCGCCAGAGCGCTGTCTACTTCGCGCTCCGCGACTTCCTCGGCCAGCACAACCGCATCCTCGACGGCCATGGCTGCGCCTTGGCCCAAGTGTGGTGTGGCGGAATGCGCAGCATCGCCAATGAGAACGATCCGCCCTTGATACCAAGGAGCCGGCATGATGCAGGCTTCCAACGGGCGATAGACCACGAGCGAAGGGTCGGTGACATGCCGCGCCGCCTCAGCCAGGATGCCGCCGTATCCCTCGAGGCGGCGACGCATCTCGGCCGCGAGCGTTGCGGCAGGGAACCGGGGATTGCCAGGTTCTTCGAAGACCGCAAAGATGTACATCTCTTCAGGCGTCAGAGGGCAATACCCGGCCTTGCCCTTGTCCTTGCCGATGTAGATATCTGCCCACTCCAGCCCTTCCGGCCGGGGCACGTTGTAGCGCCATACGCCCTGCCCCGTGTATTGGGGCTTCGCTTCGGGCCAGAGCGCCTTGCGGACGGCGGAGTAGTTGCCATCCGCACCGATCACCAGATCATACCTGCCGCAGGTTCCGTCGGTGAACTTGACATCGACACCGTCGCCATCGTCACAGAGACTATCGAACGACACGCCAAGCCGGACCGGAATGCCAAGCGCACGGACCTTCTCGGTCAGCACCTTGTGCAGGGCCGGACGGGTAAGGCCGAGGTCCGAGGGCAGGCCGTCGACTGCCGTGTCACCGGGCAATTCCTTCAGGACGTTCCCGTCGATGTCGAGGAATCGCGCGCCGCGGTAGGCGTAGCCCGCCGCGACAGCGCGGTCCCCCAAGCCCAGCATGTTGAGCGCGCGGACGAAATTGGCCTGCACGATGATGCCGACTTGATAGACCTTCCAGTCCTTGTCGCGCTCGACGACTTCAACCGCTATGCCGCGCTGGTGCAGGCCGATTGCTGCCGCGAGGCCGCCCACACCGCCGCCGATGATGAGAACTCGGTTTGCCTTTGACATCATATCGCCTTCCTTATTCGGCTGCTTCGGCCAGCGGGGCCGGGTCTGCGCGGTGGTAATGGAGCTGATCCGGCCGGGCATAGGTCACGTCCCAGTCCGGTTCGCTCTTCATGAAATCGGGGAGGTTCGTCATGTAGATCGCCGTGCCGAAGGCGCCGTCCCAGATGCGCGGCTTCCAGCTGTCGTCGACGCAATCGCAATCAGCGCCATACTCGGCCTCGCCACCGGCGGGACAGGGAACGTAGAAGAACGCCGCAGATGTCAGGCGATGGCGGCCGAAGCCCCAGTTCCAGTCGCCATAGGTATACCCGCGCCGATCCAGGTAGTTCTTGGCGACCATCAGCTCGTCGATGTCCTCGACTTCCCAGTTGGCGTGATGGAACTTCAGCGTGCCATTGAAGCCCGGCATCGGTGCGTGGGCATCGGCGAGGAAGATGTTGTGGTGCTCGTACGCGCCATCGGCCCGCATGTAGACCCCGAACCCCTTCTGCATGTCGGTGATGCGGAAGCCGAGCATGTCGCGGTAGAAGTCGACAGCTTCCTGCACGTCGGGAAAGGTCCAGACGCAATGGTGCGTGCGCTTGGGCACAGCGCGATCGATCCATTTGCGCGGCTGGTTGAGGCGGGCAATGCGGCCCACCGTGTTCTGCGGCGTTGGCGCGCCGAACACCTGTCGCGGCTGCCAGACCTGCAGACCGATCGCCTGGCCGAAAGCGGTGACGAAGTGCACCACTCCTTCGTCATCGGTCGAGATCGGCACGCTACGCTCAAGACGCGCGACGAGACGCGCTAGAGCCTGCTCGCTGCCAACCGCCCAGACGCACTCGTGCACGCCTCGCGCGGTCTGCGCCGTGCCCTTGGGCAAACGCTCGTGCCCGCGGGCGAGGAAGAGCGATTGCGAACCGTCCGCTGCTTCGAACATTGCCGAAGCGCCATCCTGTTCGACCAGCGTCAGTCCGAAGTCAGTGAAGAAACGAACGCAGGCGGCGACATCGTCCACCAACCATGTCAGCCGCCTGATTCCAATAATCGCCATCGCTGGTCTCCCGAAACTACGGGAAGAGTCATGACGGCGCGCAGACCTTGGATTGTTGATCTATCGCAATTCGACGAGATGCATTGTTTCGCTGGGATCCAATCCAGAAAACCGATATCAGTTCTTGCGGAACAGGAACGTCAGCAGAAACAGCACGGTGCGCAGATCGAGCAACTTCAGCGCCGCGCGCGCTTCGGCAGGCGTGAGCTTCGCCACCATCGGCATGGCCCCGAAGATCTTGCCGCGAATGACCAGAGTGTTGCCATCCGGCTCGATCTTGCGGATCGCCATCAGTTCCTTGTCGTTGGCATCGAGAATCGTCGCCACCGGCACCTTCTTGCGTGCGCTGCTCATTACACCGGCCCCCCGCATACCTTGTCGTAGTCAATCCCCATGTCGTCCATCATCTGGATCGCGGTGGCGCGCCCGGCGCCGAACACGCCGCCACCCGGGTGCATGAACGGGCCGACCAGATACAGCCCCTCGATCCCCGGCACGCGCAGGTTGCCGAGGTCAGGCGTCGGGCGATGCCCTGCCGACTGGTAGAAGAACGGCGCGCAGCCATGGATGTCGCCGCGCACGAAGCTGGCCGGGCTGTCGCGTTCGTGGTCCACCGGCGATCGCACGAGGCGGCCGGTGATGTTGTCGTCGGTCAGGTTCGAATAGAACTTGCGGTACTGGGCCAGCGCCTTGTCCGCCACTTCCATCTTGCGCTCCTCCCACGATGCGGGGCCGCCGGGGTACAGGTCATAGGGCGCGAAGTTCACGCCATAGAACACGCCCGCCCCTTCGGGCGCGCGGCTGGGATCGAAGATGGTGTTGTCGCCACCGGCGATCAGCCGCTCGCTCACTTCGCCGCGCCGCAGCTTGTCATACTCCAGGCACATGTCGCGCACGGTGTAGAAGTCCATCAGCTCGGTCATCATCGCGTTGCAATCGTTGCCGACCTTCAGCTTCAGGCGCTCCTTCAACGTCATGTGGGTGAGGTTGATGGAGAACGTGGACTGCGTCACGCGCTCGGCGCGGGCCAGCACCGGCTCGGGCGTTTCGGCCACGAACTTGCGCAGCACGTGCGGGTGGATCGCGCCGATCACGCCGTCGCGAGCCATGAAGGTTTCGCCGTCGACCAGCTCCAGCCCCGTCGCCTTGCCGCCCGAAACGATCACGCGCTTCACTTCGGCATTGCAGCGCACTTCGCCGCCGAAATGCTCGATGGCGCGGACCAGCGCGTGGGAAAGCTGGCCCGATCCGCCCTTGGGCATGGAACAGCCATAGGTGTGGACGATGCCCGGCATCACGAACGCGCCCATGCCGGTGCCCAGTTCATCGGGCATCTGCAGGTTTTCGGTGACCATGCGCACGATGTGCAGCTTCAGCAGCTCGCTGTCGAAATAGGCGTCCACGATGTCGAGCGCGGTGCGCTGCATCAGGTCGAGCAGGAAGCGCCCTTCGTCCGACTGGTCCATCATCGCCACGAAGGCGCCCATGGGGAAGGGCGGGCTGTACAGGCCGCTGACCAGCATCGGCAGCGCCGTCTGGCTCATCTCCACGAACCGGCGATAGGCGTCGGCATCCTTGGGGCTGCAGACGCGGGCCAGTTCCTCGCAGGTCTTGTCCAGATCCTTGTAGCTGCGGATGACGGTGCCGTCGTCCCAGATGGAAACGTGGATCAGGTCCGGATAGATGTATTCCAGCCCGAATTTGGAAAGCAGGCCCAGCTCGTCCTCGCGCAGCATGGGGTTGCCTTGGATCATGATGTGCAAGTTGGAGTGCTCGTCATGCCAGAAGCCGGGGTGCAGCAATTCACGCGTGGAAACGCCGCCGCCATAGTGAGGCTTGCGTTCCAAGACGAGCACCTTCTTGCCCGCCTTGGCCATGTAGGCCGCCGCGACCAGCCCGTTGTGGCCGGCGCCCATCACGACAATGTCGTACTGGCTCATCTCAATGTTCTCCCGAAAAGAAGCTGCGGAAGCCGGCAAGGCCGGGCACGTGGCTGGCGCCGCCGCCGTCGCAGACAAGCACCTGGCCGGTCACGTTGCGGGCCGCGTCGCTGGCAAGGAAAGCCGCCGCCTCGGCGATGTCTTCCGGATCGCCCAGCTGTTCGCGCAGGGTTTCATCCTCCACCACCTTGCGCAGCGCGGGCGGAAAGGCTTCGCGCAGCGCCGGCGTCATGGTCATGCCCGGCGCCACCGCGTTGCAGCGCACGCCCAGCTTGCCGTGGCTGGCGGCAATGGCCCGCGTCATCTGGATGATGGCGGCCTTGCTGCTGGAATAGGCGGCCTGGATCAGGTGGCCCTGCAGCGCAAGGTTGCTCACCGTGTTGACGATGTTGCCGCGCACCTCGCGCAAGTGGGGCAGGGCGGCCCGGCACGCGATCATCGTGCCGCGCACGTTGACGGCATAGGTCCGGTCCCACAGCGCGGTGGCCATGTGTTCCACGTCGCCATCCTGCTGCGCAATATCGGGGCCCAGCAGCGCCGCGTTGTTGTGCAGCACGTCCAGCCGGCCGAAATGCTGCACCGTGGTGGCGATCATCGCCTCGGTCGATGCTTCGCTTTCCAGGTCCAGGTGGATGGCAATGGCGCCGGGCAGTTCGGCAGCCAGTCCCTCGGCCCGGTCGATCATGATATCGGCCACGGCCACCTTGCCGCCCCGCGCGCTAATCAGTCGTGCGGTGGCTGCGCCAATACCCCCGGCGCCGCCGGTGATGATGGCCACCTTGCCGTCAAAGCGGGTTGCGTCTGCGCTCATGCAAGTTGCTTCCTTTCAGTTCCAAGTCTGGCGTCCAGCTTGATGGGCCATGACCGCACCGTAGCCCGGCAGGCGCATGGCGTGCCGCTGCGCCCGAAGATCGTTACCACCGCTGATCGAGATCTGCGCCGCCGGCAGTCTGCGTAGGTCTTAAGACAGCTTCCAGCTGCTCTGTCGCTGCGACCTGCTCTCCCATGCAATTGGCCCGATGCTCCGCGAAGGGTCGGCGATTGTCATTGCTCTTGGAAAGTTGGCTTAAACGGTTCGCGCGAGAGCGGAAGAAGGCACTTTTTTGTGCCTTGGGGAATGCCAGTGAAAGGCGCACGCGCGTCTTCCGAGAAGATCAGATCGCATGCAAAATCGTCCGCCAGCGCAGCACGACCGTGATTTTCAAGAGATCAGGTGCCTTGTCGGACGGGAGGGACCAAACCGTTTCAGCAGTATGAGGGGGCGTGACCACATCTGCGCCGAAGGGGTCAACGCTGGGGATGGTTCATCCGGTACTCGACCTCGATCTGGTTGCGGTCGATCAAGCCACCTGAAAGGGCCAGAACATTGGCATCCGGTTTCGGAGTATCCTTGCTCGCCGCAAACATCAGCCGTTCGACCACCCAGCGCAGTGCACGGTCATTGTTGTTCGCGATGTTCCACTGCACCGCTTCCCGGATCGGGGGGATGTCGAATGGAATTTCGCGCATGACAAGCGGCATCGATCGCACCACGATCTCTGCCATGCGTCGATGCATGGTTGCAATGCGCTTCGTGCCAAGGATCAGACCGGGCAGCGACAGGAAGGAGGGAGCCACGACTTCGACCCGGCGCTGCTGCTTTTGCCGCCTGACAAACCAGTCCTCGAAGGCTGGCACGCGCGCCTTGCCGAAACGCGGACTGACGTGTCCCAGTGCGAAGTACAATTCCTTGGTCATCGGGCCTGCCAAAGCCGGATTATTCTGATCGCCAACCACGACGTAGTCATCCTCAAACAGCAGCTGGCTCGGGTGGTCGGCGGAGATGGCGTAGTCGATGGTCAGAAGCAGATCGATATTGCCGCGCTCGATCGCTTCGATCGGGGTGTCGTTCATCGGCTGAATTTCGAACCGCATGCCGGGCGCGTCCCGCTCCATTCCAGCCAGAACCCCAGCCAACAGGACTTCGGTTGAATAATCGGAAGCCATAAGCCGGATCGTGCGATCAGCAGTTGCCGGATCGAATGGCGGCGCGACGGCAACCGTGGTGCGGATCTGCTCGAGCACCGCGCGTACGGGCTCGATGAGCTCTTCAGCCCTAGCGGTCAGGATCATGGTTCTTCCCTTGACCACGAGCAACTCGTCGCCAAAGTACTCGCGCAAGCGACCAAGCGCGCTAGACGTGGCAGATTGCGAAAGGCACAACCTGTCGGATGCAAGGCTTACGCTCCGCTCTGTCAGGAGCGCGTCGAGAGCCACCAGCAGATTTAGATCGAGACGCCCGAACCGCATTGCCATCTCCCGTGCTCCCGTCAGATCGCAGCGAGAGCGTTGGAGACCAGTCTAGCAAGATCTCCGTCATGCGCAAAACCTGCCCGCATGGCTGCCGGAGTCTGGAGAGGCGGCTGCGCAGCAAAGGCAGCTTCAAGTGCCTCGTCATTGCCATAACTCACCAGCGCTTCAGACACGCCGCATTGTCGCGCGATCTCCGCCGCGAGGTCGCCCATGGAGACGCGCAGTGCCGGAAGGGTCACGGCCCGCGTGGTGGGCAAGCTGGATGTATTCAACCCGACTGCATGGCGGAAGTTCTCGGCGCACTGCCGGACGGACTGTGCCCAGATCGTTCCCCCGGCGGAAACCGGGCAGAAGAACTGCTCGCCAGCCTTCAGCGCGTGGAACAGATCGGACATGAACGCCGACTTCATGCCGGACGGTCCCTTCGGCCGGGCGAGAATACCTGGCAGTCTGACAGTCACCCCGTCAATCAGGCCGCGGTTGGAGAACATGGCCACGGCATGCTCCATCATCGCCTTGTGCCCGCCATAGATCATTTTCGGGCTCAGCGGCGTCGCGTCATCCACGACAGGTGGCAGAGGATCGCCGAACACGGCAATGGAACTGGCATAGACCATCTTCACACCATTGTTTGCAGCCGAAGCCTCGAGCAATAGATCATACATGGCATCGACATTGATGCGTCGTGACGCTGCCGGGTCCGTCTCAGCGGCTCCCCCCGGAACGGTGGCAAGGTGGACAAGGGCATCACATCCTGATCCGATCGCGCGTCTCCGGACCTCCGCATCTCCGAGATCGCCGGCAATTGCCTTGGCACCTTCAGGGATGGCATCGGCAGAAAAGTCCATGCCCGTCACCTGATGGCCGGCATGGAGAAGCAGGCGGACAAGCTCGCGTCCAACGAAGCCACCAGCGCCGGTCACCAGGATATTCATCTTCAAGTCCTCAGAAGTTGGCCGAGAAGCGCAGCCCATAAGTACGCGGTGCGCTGTAATGCGCGACGGCAACGCCCATCGGCGAGGACTGCGGCGTAAGATTGCGACGCTCGTTCTCGATGTTCTGGACATATGCCGTCAGGCCCCAGGCGCCCTCGGGTGCACGCAGGCTGACAGAGGCACCAGTCGTCCAGTAGGCAGGGACGCGCTCGAAATCGAGAAACTCGAACGCTGCCCACTGGCTGTCGCGCCACGCGGTATCGACGTTGGTAACCAGTTCGAGATCATTGCCAAGCGGCACAACCTGTTCGGCCGAAAGGTTCACCGTCCACTTCGGGCTGAACAGGAGTTGCTTGCCAGAGCAGTCGTAGCTGATGATCGGCGAACCGTTGCTTGTCGTTCCGGCCGAACCCGAAACCGGGCAATTGAAATTGTCGAACGGTATGGCCGAGGTCAGGGTCAATTCCTCGTACTTGCTGTCAAGATACTGCACCTTGGCACCAAGCGTCGTGCCGCTCGCCGGCTTCACGATCACGTCCACATCGAAGCCCTTGATGGTCGATCGACCCGCATTCTCGTTCGAACTGATCAGGGTGCCGTTTGAATCCACTGTGAAATACGTGATCTGCTGATCGCGGTACTTCCAGATGAAGCCTTCAAGGTTTACCTGCAGCTTGTTGTTCAGGAAACGGTTCTTCGAGCCGATGGTGTATGCGGTGATGAACTCGGGCTTGTACTTTTCCTTCAAAGGGGAATCGACCATCTGGATGCCGCCTGCGCGATAGCCGGATTCCACCGTGGCATAGACAAGGCTGGTTGGCGTCACATCGAATTCGGCAGAGACCTTCCACGTCACTCTCGAGAAGGTGTCGGTGTCGTTGATGTTGTTGTACGTCTTCAGAATGATCCCGTTGGCACCGTTCACCATGGGATAGATGATCTGGCCCGACTTTGTCGTATTGCTGGGCGGGCTGATCGCGACATTGGTGTTGATGAAGCCGTTGCTGCCCAGCCAGCCAATGGCATCGTCGGCGTTGAAGAAGTTGGGCAGGTGGGGCATCTGGCCAATGCAGAACGGCGGCGCACTCTCGTTGCAGACGGCAATGATGTTGTTGATCAGGCCGTTCACCGTCTTCTTGTCATGCGTATAACGCGCGCCGGCGACAAGGCGAACGCGGTCCGAAACATGAGCAGTCAGTTGACCGAACGCGGCAAGGCTCTCGGTCTTTGCCGTGTAGGTCTGGATCGGGAGCACGAACTCCTGATTGTAGATGTTGTTGGCGTCGATCGTCTCGTTGAAATAGAAACCGCCGACGACGTAGTCGAACATCCCTGCCTTGCCCGCCAGGCGCGCTTCGAAGCTGCTCTGCTTGGTATCTTCGCGCACGTTGCCGGTATTGAAGGCCGGCCCGTAGAATTCCGAACGCTCGCGGGTCTTGCGATAGGCTGGTATCACGGTGAGCTTGCCAATGCCGGTCTGCAGGTTGAATTCGGCGTTCACGCCCCAGTAAGTGATGTCCTGGCTGGGGTCGCTCTGCATCGGGCGGCGGAAATCCAGGCCGGGCCCGCCCAGCTGCGTCGAAATCCATGCGCGCGAGGCTTCGCTGTTGAAGCCCTCCGACTGCGCGAGGCCCGACGAAACGAAGGTATAGCCGCTCCCTATAGGAACGAAGGCACCAAGATAATTGCCGCCCACGCCCTTGCCGCCGACGTGGCTGTAGTCCGCACCGAGACGCACCGACAGGTCCGTCGAAGGCTCATAGAGGAACTGCGCACGCAGCGAACCGCGCTTCGCGTCGTCCGTGCCGTCCTTGTTGTAGCCATCGTGGGTCATGTAGGCGCCGGCAATGCGCAACGCGGTGTTCTCGCCGGTGGCGATGTTGGCGCGGGCATCCACGTCGATCTGGTCGTAATTTCCGTAGGCGAGGTTGAAGCCCATGGAGTTTACGCCCAGTTCCGGGCGCGCCGGCAGCACGTTGATGGCGCCACCGGTGGCATTGCGCCCATACAGGATGCCTTGAGGGCCCTTGAGCACTTCAACGCGCTGCAGATCGTAGAATGCCGCGCCGAAGACGCCGCCGCTGCGGCCGAGCACGACACCGTCATAGCTGGGCGTAACGGCCGGGTCGTTGTAGCTGCTCGTCGTGATGTTACCCACGCCGCGGATGAATACCGAGGCGACACCAGCGCCAGGCGCGGGAATGCTGAGCGAGGGCACCGCACGGGTCAGGTCTGCAGCGTTTCCGATGCCGCGCTGCAGCAGATCGTCGCCCTTCACCGCGTCGATTGGAATGGCAGCTTTCTGGATGCTTTCGGTCCGGCGCTGCGCGGTCACGACGATCTCGCCGATGCCGCTGTCGTCCAATACCTCGGCGGATTGCGGCGCAGCGTCCTGCGCGATGGCTGGCGTCGCGATCGCGAACGTCGAGATTGCAGTCGAGACTAGAAGCAGATTGCGCATTGTTCCCTCCCCAGGGCTGTTGTCGCGTGAATTTCTGCCGGGTCGATAGCCCGCATCCGCGCCAATATCCCACCGATTGTATCAATGGCTTTCCATCCATCGTTCGGATTTGAACACATCGCCGCGTTCGCTAGGTCATGGCACCATGACTGGGAAAGCTATCAGCAGCATCGCCACGGCGCTCGTCGTCGGCGGGGGAATTGGCGGTATGGCGTGCGCGATCAGCCTCGCCGAAAGGGGGGTGGCGGTCGAGTTGATCGACCTTGATCCGGATTGGCGCGTATATGGCGCCGGGATCACCATCACAGGCCCCACTCTCAGGGCCTATCGCGAACTGGGCTTGCTCGACGAGATCAAACAGTTCGGCGCGGTAACGAACAGGACCCGCTTGTTCAAATACGATGGCAGCCACATGCTGGACCTGGATGAGCCTGCTCTGGAAGAGGGGATTCCGGCGAACGGCGGCATCATGCGCCCCGTGCTGCACCGGCTCATGCAGAGCAAGGTCAGGGCGCTGAACATTCCGGTACGGCTCGGGATCACCGTTTCAGCGCTTGATGACAACGGAACCGGCGTAGACGTTCGCTTCTCGGACGATTCAACAGGCAGGTTCGATCTCGTTGTCGGTGCTGACAGTGTTTTCTCGGGGGTAAGGGACCTGGCTTTTCCGCACATGAAGCCCGCTGAACCGACCGGCCAGGGGTGCTGGCGAATCTCTATCCGCAAGCCTCCCGAACTTGATTCCGCGGAGTTCTTTCTCGGCCATGCCCATCCTTGCGGCATAACCGTGTGCGCACCGGACATGATCTACATGTGGATGCTGACCCCGCACGTGGAGCGCGAGAGCTTCATGTCGGATGAGGAAATGTTCGAGACGCTCAAGGAGCTTCTGGCCGATTTCGGGGGCAGCGCCGGATGGATACGCGACAACATGTCCAAGGACGACTGGATCAACTATCGGCCGCTTTCGGCAGCCCTGCAGCCACGCGACTGGTTCAACGGACGGGTTGTCCTGCTTGGCGATGCCGTACACGCCACGACGCCGCACCTTGCGTCCGGGGCTGGCATGGCGGTGGAAAGCGCGATCGTCCTTGCGCAGGAGCTGGCCAGCACTGATGACGTCCCGGCCGCACTTCTGGCCTACCAGGAGCGCCGTTTCGACCGCTGCCGCGACGTGATCGAGACAAGCGTTGCGGTGGGAGCGCTGCAGTTGCAGAACGGGGACCCGAGCATTCACGCAACGATGCTGGGAGACGCCCTGCACCGCCTGAGCAATCCATTCTAGGATTACCTGGCACGCAAAAAGATACAGCGCGAGACTCCGCTCTCGCGCTGTTTTTTTATGGACAATCTTCGTCCGGCAAAAAGAAAGGGCACCGCAGCTATGCCGCGGTGCCCCGAATGTCGTTTGCTTTTGACTACCTCGTGGTCACCACGATCGCGCCCTTGATCTTTCCGGGCTTGAGCGCGACGGGACGGCCGTTGAGCGTTATGCCAAGCGTGCCGGTGGCAGCCTCGATCCGCGCGCCGGGTTCGGTCTCGAGCGAATTGAGATAGCTGGTGCCGGTGACAACCCAGCGGGATGACTTGTCCAGCGAGACCGTCAGGCCACCTTTTTCGCCCTTTACGGGAATCGCCGTGTTCGTGACGTGGCCAATCTCCTGAAAGGTTTCCTTCACCGGATCCTTGCCGCTCGCCGGGGCTACCGAAGACGTCGAGATGGTTCCGACTACCTCGGCATTCTCGAAGCGCAGCACCATGGCGCCCTGCTTCGGCCGTCCGTTCCAGAAGTTGCCAACCAGCTTCGTGTTGCGGAACGTGCCGATGATGTTCGGGTCCTTCGGCTTCTCGTCCGGACGCCCTCCCGTCGGGCCCATGCCGGGCGGTGGCGCCGAAGCCCCTGCCGGCGCATTCCCGCTCATCATCGCCTTGAGGAACGGATCGTCGTTCTCCATGCCCTGCAGGATGGTGCCTCCTGCCGCAGTGACCTTGGCCGAGTCCACAACGATCGTCGTGCCGATCCCCTTCACTTCGATGGCGACAAGCCCGGCGTGGAGTTCGCTGCCCTTGTCGATGGTAAGCACGCCGCCGCCGACGCCGGAATGCATCATCACGCCATAGCGCCCCGCCTCGACGAGGGTGCGGTCGGTCAGGGTGATCGACCCTTCCGCCGCCATGATCGCTCCGACATCTGCAGCACGGATCACGCTGCGGCGGAAGATGTTGTGCGAATCCCCGATGGAGTACGTGCCGTAGCCAGACTTCACCGCTTCGACGAGGCTGTCGGTGACCGTCATGCGCACGCGCTGGTTGTCATCGGTCGACAGGACGCCCCATCCCTCCGAGCGAATGTGCGAGTTGTTGATGAACATCGTGGCGCGGTCGACCAGGTTGCTTGACCGGACATTGCCCGAAAGGCCCAGCATCCATGGCACTTCCATCATCTTGCCGACGTCGACCGTGAACTGGTAGTCAGCCGGCAGCGTACCGTTGTAGGTCTCGATCTCGGCATTGTTGATGTGCATGACGCTGTCACCGCCCGCGAACAGCGCAGTGCGGATGGCGCCGCGGGTCCGAATGATCGGGCGATTGAGCGTTACTTCGGCCTTGCCCGTCGACATGACGGCTGCCCCGAACCCGGCAAAGTCATTGCCGCCGTTACCGATGAAGTCGATCACCGGATGATCGATCGTGTACTTGCCTTCTCCGGTAACGATGATGCCGTTGAAGCGATCGCCTTCCGAGGCGATCCGGGCATCGGAAACGGTGCCCGCGCCGAACGATGCGGCACGAACCGCTGCACTCACCGATTTTGCCGCGACCGGCGCACCGTTCTCGACATAGAGCGCCGTGCGGAAGTGATGCAGCGGAAGCTCATGATACTTGACGGGAATGTCGTCCGTCACCGTGAGCACGACGTCGCCCGAATAGCGTCCCGGCGCAATTGCGCGTTCAACACCGTTGACAGCCAAGGTGAGAAGCTTGCCATCCGGTGCCGTCGGCAGGTTCCCCGCCACCAGAGTCAGTTCGGGCAAGGCCACGGTCTGGCCAACAACACCGCCGACTTCCTTGGCCGATGCCGCCGGTGCGCAAACTGAAACCGCAAGAATGATCGGAGCAAACACTGCCCCGATCATTCCGCTCGATGCCATATAACGTCTTTTCATCAGCAAAGCCTCTCCACTGGTTCAGACACCCGGATTAACCTTGTGCAATCGCTCCCACAATCGCCTACGAATGATCCTGACCATCCTGTTCCGGCGATACGTTTCAATCTGTATCAGAGTGGCGCGCGAACTCGAATTTCCGATACAATTGATACCTCCCACTCTGTATTCTTAGATATTAATCCCGTCATCTCATCACATTGCACCCCGCCCGGCCCGGCAAGATCTCCTGCCACGGCAATCCGCCCGAAATGAACGGAACGTTCCCCCATAGGAAGTCGATATCTGCGACCGGTTTCAGAACTTGGTTGCCCGAGAATGATCTGCATTCTCGGATCTGAGGCGCAGGATCTTGTTGGCCGAGAATGGCCCGGCCGAACAGCAGTGTTTCATCGACACCAACAGCGGCCAGATTTTTTCCCGCGCACCGTCAGGGAAGGAACGGTCCCCTTCCTGCGCTGGGGCCGTATCAGGATCGAAGACGCGAAGATCTCCGAGCGGGAACTTTCCCACTCCGGCGCGTGGCGATGCCGGCTGCCTGCACCCAGACCATTGACAAGAGCCGGTTGCCCAGCCGCGAGGAACTGCTGCACGTTCGCCAAGCCATGTTCGACAGCGCGATCGCGCTCTCGGATCAATGCCCCTGATGGAGACGGCAGTCTCGCCGTCGCAGGAGCCAAACGTTCGAAGTGCAACGGCCCGACCACGGCCAGTCCGTCGACAGGGGCGCACAACCGGCCCGGCGCCCTGCTTGTTCAAGTCGGCGTCAACACTCGGATAATCCCGATGTCATCCCCGCCCCGCCGCTACTTCCAGAAAAATTCCCTGTTCTTTCGGCGCTTGCGCAGGTCCCACCAAATCTGAAAGCCAGTCACGCTAAGGACCACCAGCGCAATCCCGCACAACAGGCTGACGATCCGGCCCGCCCAGCCGAAGGTGTAACCCGCGTGCAGGTCCTGCAGCACTATGTGGAAATCAGCCGGGCGCGGCGGTTCGATGATGCGCTTGCCGGTTCTAGCGTCGATCTTGATCTGCTTGCTTCCGGGAGCAAGTCCCTCCGCTGCGACCAGTGTCACCTGCGTGGCATCCAGATTGATCTGGAGGGACCTCACCGCAAAGTCGGTCTCGGAACGTGCCGTTGCCGCCAGCGTGCCGACCATGGCCTCAAGCTCGGCATCGGATGGCAACTTTCGTGGCGGGGCCTGGATGCCATGATCCGAACCCGGCGGCTTTTGCCCGAGACGGATCATGTCGACATGGAGCAGTGTTCCGGTCAGCGCGATGAAGCCCAGCAGAATGGCCGAGGGCAAGCCGAACCATCTGTGCCAGCGGCGCATCTTCATGACTGCATCCCGCCCCACCCTCAGCCGGAGAAGACCAGGCTTCCGCCCGAGGGCAGCTTGCGCGGCGCGGAGGCGGCAGCCCCGCGAACCTGAACCGTCACGCCTGCCGTCGCATCGATCGCGCCCAGCGTGGCGCTGTCAGCAGCAGTGACAACGGAGTTTCCGTTCGCAGTCCACTTGCCGCCGCCCTTGATGGCCAAAGTGACGTCCTTGAGCGCGCCCGTAAGGGAAGCATGGTCGAGCACGACCATCGTCGTGCGATCCGGGTCGGTATCGATGATGCCGCCCTCCAGTTCCGAGTTGGTGACGGTCAGGAGAACGCCGGGCACCGGCTTGCCATTGGTCTTCGTCGCGTTGGCGTCATCGTTCTTGCGGACTTCGAGCAGGACGTTCTTGGCGCTTGCGACCTTGCTCGAGGCGATGGCGATATTGGCGTTGGCGCTCTTTACCAGCAGCGCGCTGCCCCGGGCCACGACGTTCGAATTTGCGATCTCGAAGGTTGCTTGCTCGGTGATGTCGAAGGCCATGACCGAATGGATCATCATCACGTTATCGGCCGCCGTACCGGTCACGCCGTCGTAGCGCGTCCGTGCCTTGCCAGCGATGATTCCCATCATCCCTCCGCTATCGATGCTCGAGCGGTTGACGACCACGTTCGCCCCGAAATCGGCGTAGGTGCCATAACCGGCGCGACGCACCTTGACCACGCAATCGTTGGCTTCAAGATACAGGGCATCGCCCGCGGCATCGGTCGAGAGAGCGCCCCAACCGTCGGCTTCGATCGTCGAATTGTAAACGTAGGTCCGCGAGTTGCTCATCGCCAGCAGGGTGCGCGCGGTGCCGACGAGGCCGAGCGGCGCAGGCGGCTCCATCATGCCGGGACCGATGCGCGGCTTGTAGTCGGCCGGCAGCGGGCCGCCGTTGGCAACGAGCTTGCTGCCATAGATCTTCACGGTCGCATTCTCGGCCGCGACCAGCGCAGACGAGATCGGCCCGTTGGTCTCGATGGTGGAATCGGTCAGGACGAGCGCCGCGCCGTCGCGGGCCAAAATCCCGGCGCCAGTACCGAGAAAGTCGTTGGTACCGGTGCCCGAAAGACGGATGTTCGTGCGCTTGATCGAGACAGCCGTCTTGCCGCCTTCAGCCAGGATCGGGTTGAAGGCGTTCTTTGCCGAGGTGATGGTGGCACCTTCGACCAGCGTCGCGGTCGCGGTTGCCAAGGCAGCGTCCTTCGGCGACGCGGCATTCAAGGCACCGTCGGTAATGCGAAGGCCGGTAGCATACTTGGTCGCAGCCATGGTCGGCATGGCGGGCATGCCGCCCGGAGGGGGCGCTGCGGGACCGGGGCCATTGCCAGGGGGCGGCGCGGGCTGAGCGTGGGAGGTAACTGAAATTAGTGCTGCTGTAGTAGCCAGCATGACCGCAAGACGCATGCGTAACCTCTTCCCGATTTCGGCAGGTGGCAACCCGACCTGCGCTTTGAACATTCGTTTTCCGGAAATCTGAAGGCAGTGCCGTTCACGCGAACATGAACGGCACTGCCGCGACGCCCCCCAGCGTCGCTGATCAGAACTTGTAGTTGGCGGTAAGGCCGTAGGTCCTCGGAGCGGCAAGCTGCGCGTATCCGAAGAAGTGCGACTGCTTGATCGCCTGATCGTTCACATTCTTGATGTAGCCCGTGAATGTCAGGCTGTCCGAGAATGCGACCTGGACCGAAACGTCACCTGTCGCATAGTCGTTCTGCACCGAAGGATGCGTATCGGCCACCACGGTCGTTTCCGGATATACGTTCGATGCGGACGAGAACCGGAGGTCGGCGCGCGGGGTGATCCTCAGGTTCCCGAACTCGAAGGCATGCTCGTAACCGGCCTTGACCGACCACTTCGGGCTGTTGGGGAACGGCACGCCCACGTAGAAGCCGTCGAGACCGTCCAGACGCGAGTCAAGATAGGTGACCGAAGCATTGAAGCGCCCGCGTCCACCCACGGCGATCACCGTCTCGGCTTCAACACCGTACTCGCGGCCCGGCATCGTCGGTACGAACAATTGCGGCGGGAACACCGTGAAGTTCGCGATCACCAGCTGGAAGGCCGAGTAGTCGTAGTAGAAGCCGGTAAGGTTGAAGAGCATATCGCCGCCGGCGAGCTTGTTCTTCAATCCGATCTCATAGGACGTCATCTTTTCCGGTTCGAACGTGCCGAGCCCGAAGCTGTACCCGCCCTGGCGATAGCCCGAGGCGATGGTGCCATAGAGCTTGGACTTGCCCCCGAACAGGTCGGCTTCCAGGCCGGCACGATAGTCGAAATGCTCGTCATTGAGTGGCGTCAGCGCTCCGGTCAGGTCGAGGCTGTCGACGTTCTCGCCGCTCACCTTTTCCCAAGTGTAGCGAACCCCGCCGATGGCGCGGACCGTATCGGTGATCGGAACGGTGATCTGACCGAAGATGCCATCGGTCTGCGACCGGCGTATTTCGGGCTCGTACGATTCAGCGCGCGCCTGATCTGCCGAGAGGCAGGTGCCCGAGGCAACCGGGCCCGGAGGTGAGCCGACCGGAAGCGCACTGAAGCCCGCCGCCGGGATGACGTAGTTGCCATCGACGTCCTGGCACGGCGTCGACACGGCCTGGGTGATGTTGCGGCTCTTGTAGTGGTAGAAACCCACACCCCAGTCGAACGGCGAGCCCGGCTGCGAAGCGTAGCGGACCTCGATCTGCTCCTGACGCGTGAGCTTGGGATCCAGCGAGTCCGCAAGTGAACCACCGAAGGCACCGATGGTGCGTCCCTTGGTGATCTGCAGCGACGGCAGGATGCTCAGGGTGCCCGGCCCGATGTCCGCGCGCAGTTCACCCCAGTACTTGTAGGAATTGACGCGCTGGAAGCCGACCGACACGTCGGTCGTCTCACGCGTACCGGCAAGGATGCTGGCGATCGGCACGGCACCCGGACCCTGGCCACGCAGCGCCGAATGCTCGACGCCGAGCAGCAGGCTGACATCGTCCGAAGGCTTGAACAGCAGCTTCGCACGGCCGGCATACGACTTGTTGTCGTCATGGCCATTGCTCATGTAGCCATCGCGCGAGATCCCGGCACCCGAGACACGGATCGCAACCTTGTCGCCAAGGGGCACGTTCAGCGCACCCTCGCCGTGGATCAGCGAATAGTTGCCGCCCTCGAGGCCAACATAGCCCTCGACCTTGTCGAGAACCGGGTTCTTCGAAACGACGTTTACGATGCCGCCTACCGAGTTGCGGCCATAGAGTGTGCCTTGCGGACCACGCAGGACCTCGACCCGATCAAGGTCGTAGAAGCCGACCGAGGCGTTTTCGGCACGGCTTGAGTAGGCACCGTCGAAGTTTGTGCCTACCGCGCCCTGCCCCATCTGCGGCGGCAGCGACAGACCGAGGCCGCGGATAGAGACCAGGAAGCCGCGTGCGGCACCCTGCACGACGACCGCCGGCTCGTTCTTGAGCACGTCATCGATCTTCGTGGCGCCAGACTTGGCGATCGCATCACCCGTCACGACGGTCAGCGCGATTGGCGTGTCCTGAATCGAACGCGAGAACTTGTCGGCAGTAACGACAATCTCGGGAAGGCGGCCGTTGTCGTCTCCAGCCGCAGACTGGTCAGCCGACGACTGGGCGAGCGCCGGAATGGACAGCGCGGCAAGGCCCGCGGCTGCGCAAGACGCCAAAAGGCGCGGTGTGATCTGTGACAAAATCCCCTCCTCTTAGACACAATTCTTATGTGCAGCTTCTGGTTGAACGTATGGGACCGGTTGCACAAACTGAAGGATTCGGACGATACCTATCCATCCGACCGATAGGTCGTCGGGTCGCCCGTCAAACTCCGACGAAGCGGATTATCAGGCTATCTGGTCTGCTGATCCGCGATTGCGGTCAGTCGCGCGCAGCGCGCCCGACAGTGCTGCTGCGGATCACCAGTTCGCCCTGAACCTGCAGAACTTCCTTCGGCACTTCCGAACCGCGTATTGCGGAGATGAGGCGTTGCCAGGCGGTGTCGACGATTTCTGGGACAGGCACGGCATAAGTCGTGAGGTCGAAGGCAGGCCACGCGGCAATCGGAACATTGTCGAAGCCGGCGATCGCGACATCCTCACCGGGCACAAGCCCGCAACCGACAACCGCCTGCAGACAGGACAGGGCCATGAGATCGGTTACGCAGAAGATGCCGGTGGGACGGTCGGGCAACCGCAACAGTTCCGCTGTCACGCGGGCCGTGGTCTCGAAATCGTATTTTCCGCAAGCGACGATCGGCTCAGGCAACCCTGCTCTCAGCATGGCATCCCTGAAGAACGCCGTTCTCTCAACGCTGGCCGAACTTTCGGCAAGGCCATTGATGACAGCCGTCCGGGTAATTCCCAAAGACTGAAAATGCTGCGCAACCGCCTCCCCGCCATGCCTGTTGTCCGCAGAAACCCCGCCAACCTGTGCCGTCAGATCGACATTGTTCAGCATGATGACCGGGACGCCGGCATCCTCGCATTCGCTGGCTACCCGAGTGGCAAAGGAGGTTGAAGCCATGATCACGCCATCAAGCCTGAAGCCGAGAAGTTCATCGAGAACTGGCTCGAGCCCGGCCTCGCCGCGCGTTTCGAAGAGCACGCAGCGGTAGCCATCCAGACTGAGGCGGTCGTTCAACCTGTCGACCAGCTCGGGATAGAACTGGTTATCGAGTGCCGTGATGGCGAGGCCAATCAGGTTCGAACGATTGGTCGATAGGGCGCGGGCGGCATTGCTGGGTCGGTAGCGGAGCTTGCGCGCAGCCTCGAAGATCCGCTCGCGCACCTCGGGCGCCACATACCCACCGTTGTAGGCACGCGAAACTGCCGACTTGGATACGCGAGCCAACCGGGCAACATCCGACCCGGTGGGCACCTTGCTCTTGCTCATCACCACGAGTTTTGGCGCACTGCACAACCCGCTGCAACCGGAATAATGCAGATCGGGTACCGCGACCATGTCTTTCCGGAACAGGGGGCGGGCGCGAACCGAACATGGTCCGCGCCCCCCCCTCACCTCAGAACGAACGGCGGACCGAAACCGACCAGGTCCGCGGGCGGCCCGGCTGTCCCGATGCAGTGCCTGCACCGAACGCTTCCTGCAGCAGGGTCAGGAAGTAGTACTTGTTCGTCAGGTTCTGCACTTCGAGCGTGACGCCCCAGTCCTTGGCATCCGATTGCCAGCCGAGACGGGCATTGGCGAGGAAATAGCCGTCAATCCGGTTGGACAGGCGCAGCGTGGTGATCGGCCCGCCGCCACCGGCATTGCTGAACGGCGAAGGCGTTACCGGGCTGTTGGCCGGAACCGTGCTGCTTACCGCCAGGCTGTCGATATTGGCGGCCTCGGTGTAGATCTTCGATTGATAGGCACCATCGAGGCGGACCGTGACCATGCCCTTGAGCACGTCGGGAATGTCATACTGCACGCCGATCGCCGCCTTCCACTTCGGCGTATAGGGCGTCACGTCGTTCAGCGTCACCCCGGTCGAGAGCGTATCGACCTTCTGGTACTTGAAATCGAGGTAGCTGAGCGAACCGTCGATCGTGAAGTTGTCGACCGGACGGATCAGCGTCTCCACTTCGAAACCCTTCACGTGGGCAGATCCGACGTTCGAGGGCCGCAGGCACGGGGTGGCCTGCGAAGACCCGCCCGGACCCGCCGTGGCAAGGTCAAGGCAGTTCACACTCGACAGGATGATGTTCTTGTAATCGTTGAAGAAGGCCGAGACGTTGAGGCGCAGCTTGCGATCGAACAGGTCGGACTTGAACCCGGCTTCGTAGGCGGTGATCGTCTCGGGCCGGAAGGCCGTGGCCTGGCTCGGGAAGAACGGACGCGGATTGACGCCGCCGGCGCGATAGCCGGTCGATACCTGTGCGTAGAACAGGAACTCGGGGCTGAAGCGATAGTCCGCCGCCACGCGCCAGTCGACGCGGTTGTCGCGGAACTTCGCGGTCAGGCCGTCAAGCCCGAAAAGCAGGCAGTTGGGCTGGTTGCCGATGCCGGTCGGACCTGCAGTGGGGCGCGCCGAGGAAGAAGTTGCACGGACCCTGGATGTTGGTTCCATCCGGATTCTTGCGGACGTAGCCATAGTCCTTCTCGTCCCATGACTGGCGGATGCCGCCGGTCAGGTTGGCCGCATCGCTCAATGCATAAGTGAAGTTGGCGAAGATCGCCTTGTTCTTGGCCGGCGTCGGATCGGGCCCGTGGCGGAAGTCGATCCCGGCATAGTTCAGGTTGATGCGGCCGGTGAAGGTGCCGCGCGTATCGAAGTAGAAGCCGCCCACGGTGAAGTCGAGCTTGTCGTCGAGCACCTTGCCCGACAGACGCAGCTCCTGGCTCCACTGGCGGTTCTTCTGGGTCTGGTTGAGATTGTTGTTGGCAATCGGCGAACCGTCGGAATCGTAGGACCAGTCCGCCGT
Source organism: Novosphingobium subterraneum (assembly GCF_000807925.1). GTDB lineage: Bacteria > Pseudomonadota > Alphaproteobacteria > Sphingomonadales > Sphingomonadaceae > Novosphingobium > Novosphingobium subterraneum. Next base: position 25,861 of record NZ_JRVC01000020.1, read on the forward strand.
GTATTGGCGCCATGACGTGATCGACTTGAGCTTGAGCTGGTCCGAAACGTCAACGTCGATGGTCAACGCCGCGCCATAGTTATCCAGATCCGAATGCGGATCGGTGAACGTCGGCTTGTAGGGCATCTGGCTGTCGGGCCGGGCCGGGTCCGCATAAGTCGCATAGGAGATATAGCGGCGATCGTATCCGGTGATCGTGTCGCAGCTGTTCACCCCGTTGGGCACGAACATGCAGTTGAGCGGAATGCCCGCGCCGTTGGTACCTTGCAGGAACGGACGGCCACCGGTGAAGGTCGCATTCGGGCCGTCGAACACTGCAGAGGTATTTGCATAGAGCAGCACGTTTGCGCCCGGCTCGTTGCGCTCGCGCGTGTAGTCGCCAGAAAGGTTGATATCCACCGTCTCGGTCGGCTGCCAGCGCAGCGAGACCTTGCCCGCCACCGACGACGTGCCGCCGACATTGCCCAGCACCGGGTTCGCGCCCTTGGCAAACGTCGGGACATTCGTGCCCGGATGGGTCAGGTTGTAATCGAGCCGCTTGACGTAGCCATCGATATTCTTGGTCACGCCCGCCACGCGCATGAACAGGTTTTCCGACAGCTTGAGGTCGAACAGCCCGCGCACGTCGATGCGGTTGTAGCGGCCATAGGTCGCCTCCATCGAACCGCTGTTGCTGCCTTCCGGTTTCTTGGAATAGAGCTTGATCGAACCGCCCAGCGAGTTGCGCCCAGCCAGCGTGCCCTGCGGCCCGCGCAGCACTTCCACGCGGTCAAGATCGGTCAGGTCCAGCAGCGAACCGGTCAGCGTCGGCAGGTATACGTCATCGATGTACATGCCCACGCCCGGCTCGAGCGCAAAGTTGGGGTCGGTCTGGCCGACGCCGCGGATGAAGGCGATGATGCCGGGGCCGAGTTCTTGGCCCTGCGGTTTGAGCGTTACGTTGGGCGCCTGCGCGGCGATTTCCGACACGTTGGTCTGCCCGCGCTGCTGCAACAGCTCGCCGCTCACAGCCGTGATCGCCAGCGGGGTATCCTGAAGGTTCTGGGCGCGGAACTGCGCGGTGACGACGATCTCGTCGGTCGTTGGCACCTTTTCCTCGGCAGCATCCTGCGCCAGGGCGGTTCCGGTCATCGACAGGGCAAGCAGGCTCGCGCCCGCGCGAAGCAGTTTCATCATCCTCTCCTCCCACGCCGTGCCCGGTTGCGACCTGGAGGCTTTTCACCTGTCGGCACGCTCCGATTTTTTCGGATCGCGGCCTTTCGGTCGAAGCATCGGCGATATCGGGAGTATGCCCGATTTCATGTTATGGTCAATAGCAACTTTTGGTAGAATTGGCGTGACTGGTTGGTGATGCAAAACCGCCCCGGCGATGATAGGCAGCAGGCATGAAACATCCGCTCGATCCCATGCTGGGCTTTCATCTGGTGCGGACCGCGAACCTTGCCCTGCGCGCCGTCAACGCCTCCTATGGCGATCTTGGCCTGCGCCATCCCGACGCTGCGGTCCTGCTGGTCATCGAGGCCAATCCGGGCATCACGCAAAGCGCCATCGGCAAGATGCTCAAGATCCAGCGCTCCAACATCGCGACTATGGTCTCGCGGCTGGTGGATCGCGGCCTGCTCGAACGCCGGCCGGGCAAGGGCAAGACCATCGGCATGTTCCTGTCCAGCCAGGGCCAATCGGTCATGCCTCGCATTCACGCCGCCTCGCACGAGGGTGAGGCCCTGCTCACCGATGCCATCGGCGAGGACGCCTACCGCGCCGTTCTCGAAACGCTCCGGAAGATTCGCTAGGCTACCCGCCGCAACTCGGGCACCTGGTGGCTGTGGTGTCCCGAGAAGACCGCCACCGCCGTGGCAAGCCTGCCCGATGTCGTGGCCATGCTGCGCGTTGCCGCCGCGCTCTGTTCCACCATGGCCGCGTTCTGCTGCGTTGCGAGGTCAATCTCGCTGATTGCCTGGTTGACCTTCAGGGCATAGGCCGCCTGTTCTTCGGTCAGTTGCGCGGCTTCGACCACGCCCGTGCTGATCTCGGTCACCTTGCCGATGATCGCATGGAGCATCACGCCCGTGCCTTTGACCAGTTCGGCGCCCCGATCCACCTGCTCCCGGCTTGCCGAAAGCAGCTTCTTGATATTGTCGGCCGCTTCCGACGATCGCTGCGCCAGCGCCCGCACCTCATTCGCCACAACGGCAAAGCCGCGCCCCATCTCGCCCACGCGCGCAGCCTCGACTCCCGCGTTCAGCGCCAGCAGGTTGGTCTGGAAGGCGATGCCGTCGATGATCTCGGCGATCTGGACCACCTCCTGAGCGCTCTGCTGGGCATCGTCCATTGCGCTGATCGCCTCGCGCACCGCCTCGCGGCCCTGCGTCGCCTCGCTCTCGGTATCGTGCGCCGATACCCTCAGGTCTGCCATCGACCGTGATGTCTTGTTGAGACCACTGCTCAGTTCATCGATGGCGCGCGCGCAATCCTGCACATTGTTGGCCTGCCGCTCGGTGCGCGAAGCCAGGTTCTCGGTTGCTGCACGAATTTCGTCGGTCGAGGTGGCAATGTGGCTGCTGCTGTCGGCCACGAGGCCGATCGTCGCGGAAAGCCGTTCCAGCGCCTTGTTGAAATCGTCCTCGACCTGTCGGAAGCTTTCCGGCAGGTCGCTCATCCGCGTCGAAAGATCGCCTTCGGCCAGCGCACGCAACGATACGCCCATCTTGCCCAGCACGATGTCGCGCGTGGTCTTCTCGGCCATTTCGAAGTAGGTCGAAAGGGCGATGTCCATGTCGATCATCGACACCTTGACCAAGGCCACCAGATCCTTGGCCATCCGCCGCCTTGCCGGCGAAAAGCGCCCTGCCCCGCGCAGCACCATCGCCTCGATCATGTGCTCGAGGATCAGCGCATAGCCGCCGATGTACCACTTGGGCTCGAGACCGATGCGGGCATGGGTATTCCCGATCGTCAGTGCGCGCTCGTGATAGGCCTGGTCGAGCCCGTCCTCGAACACCCTGATCCAGTGGTCGGCTTGCGCATTGCGGGCGTGGCGCACCCGGTCCGACGAGGAGAAGAACTTGCCCAGCGCAGGAGTGGCGCCGAGCTTGTCGTAGAACTTCTCCAGCCCGCCATCCACCGTCCGCGCCACGAAGCGCGCCAGCCGATTGAAGCTGCCCTCGTTCCTGCCGAGTTCGTAGAAGCCAATGCGTTCCTGCAGATCCCGTGCGACGACCATGTACAATCCTTTCCGGTACAGGCCGCAAGCTAATTAACCGGACTGAATTGGTCGGAAATGGGGCGTTATGGGAATCCGTCTATGCACGAAGGGACAGGGTCAGGTTTGGCGAATCAGCTGACTGCGGCGCCCTTCGCCTTCACCTCCGCCGCAGCCCGAAAGACGGCATGGTCGAAATAGAAGGGTTTGATTTCGCAGCATTTCCCGTCGCGGAAGCGGAACATTTCGCACAGTTCTGCCGGCGCAAGCGAAGGGTCGGCGAACTGGAACGATAGTATCGTCACCGCGTGATCCTTGCCCGCCGTGGTCTCGACACGGTTAAGACCAGCAACATCCACCAGCCCCATGACCTTGATGTAGAGTTCCTTCAGCGCATTCTTGCCGCGATAGACGCCTTCCATCGGCAGGCCCGGCGCTTCGCTGACGATGAAGTCGTCGGTCAGCATGGAGGCTGCCTTGTCCCAATCGCCCGTGCCGGTTGCGGCATAGAGGTCGTCGACAAACTGGATCATCTCTTGTGCGGTCATGGTCATGGCGTTGTCCTCTCTCGTTCTTGGCCACAGGATCAACCATGAGCTGCTTCGCGGAAACCTAGCGATATGGCTAGCGATGCGTTTGCGCGGGGCGCCGCTAAGGTCCACTGATGGAGAGGACACGCCAGATCACGCTCGCCCGCCGCCCCGTCGGCATCCCGGTCCCCGAGGACTTCTCGCTCGTCGAGGTTGATCGGCCAGTGCCCGGCCCGGGGGAAATCCTCGTGCGCATGCGCGTCGGCTCGTGCGATCCCGCCATTCGCGGTTTTCTCGATGACCGGCCCAGCTACCTGCCCCCGGTCGCGCTCGGCGCACCGATCAACGGCATGTCGCTTGGCGAAGTGGTGGAATCGAACAACCCGGACTGGCCCGTCGGCACGCTTGTGCGCACGTTCGCGGTCTGGTCGGAATACTATGTCGTCGGCGCAGATGCGCTCGGGATCGAGAAAGTGGAGCAGGCGCCGGGCGTGCCGCTCCAGCATTACATGGGCGCACTCGGGCCGGTCGGGCTCACTGCGTGGGTTGGCCTGTTCGAGATCGGCAAGGCGAAAGCTGGCGAAACCGTGGTCGTCAGTGCCGCGGCCGGCGCCACCGGCAGCACCGTGGTCCAGCTCGCCAAGGCGGCAGGGTGCCGCGTGATCGGACTTGCCGGTGGCCCGGCGAAAGCACAGATCGTCAAGGACCTCGGCGCGGATGTTGCCATCGACTACCGCTCCGTGAGCAATCTGGCCGAAGCGATCAAGGCAGCAGCGCCAGACGGGGTCGATGTCTATTTCGACAACGTCGGCGGTGAAACGCTCGACGCCATCCTGCCGCTGATGCGCCTGCACGGCCGCATCGCCGTCTGCGGCATGATCGCGCAATACAACGATGCCGATAATCCCCACGGCAACCGCAACCTGTGGCAACTGGTGGTCAATCGCCTGACCATGCGCGGCTTCATCACTTATGACCACCCCGAGGTTCTGGGCGAAGCGCAGGCCATGCTCGATCGCCTCTTCGCCGAAGGGAAGCTCAAGCCGCTGGAGAACGTGCGTTCGGGCATCGAGAAGCTGCCCGAAGCCTTCATCGAACTGATGAGTGGCAAGACCACCGGCAAGACACTGGTGCTGATCTGATGGCGGTGCTGGCCGGAAAGATCGCGTTCGTAACCGGCGGTGCATCGGGCCTCGGCGAAGCCATCGCCCGCGCCTATGCCAGCGAAGGCGCGTCGGTCATCATCGCCGACATCGATACCGCCAATGGCGAAGTTCTCGCCACGGCACTCGGCGCGCGCTTCGTCCATCTCGACGTGACGCAGGAAGCCTCCTGGGCCAAGGCGCTCGCCCCGTTTGAGCGCATCGACGTGCTGGTCAACAATGCCGGGATCACCACCCTCGGCTCGATCGAGGAGATCACGCTCGACCAGTTCCGCCATGAACTCGATATCGACGTGCTCGGCGTGTTCATGGGCACGCAGGCCGTCCTGCCGAAGATGAAGGCCCATGGCGGGTCGATCATCAACATGTCCTCGCTGTCGGGAGTGAAAGCCTCGGCCAACCTCGTCGCCTACAACGCGGCCAAGGCGGCGGTGACGCTGATGACCAAGTCCTGCGCCCTGCACTTTGCCGAAAAGGGCTATGGCATCCGCTGCAACTCGATCCACCCCGGCGCCATCCACACGCCGATCATCGACAAGGTGCTGGCGCAGAGTGACGATCCGGACGCGCTTTACCAGAGCTTCGTCGATGTCCACCCGGTCAAGCGCCTCGGCAAGCCTGAGGAAATCGCGGCCATGGCCGTGTTCCTTGCCAGCGATGCCAGCGCCTTTGCCACCGGCGCCGAATTCCGCGTCGACGGCGGCGCCTCGATCTGATGAGCGGGCTTCCGATCCGGCAGGTGGCGTTCTTCGTCGAAGACGTGCGCGCGGCCGCCCGGGCACACCATGAAGCCTTCGGCTCCGGCCCGTTCTTCGTGGCCGACAACATTCCGCTGGCCCGCGCCGTCCATCGCGGGGTGGAGCGCCAGCTGGACCACAGCTCTGCCTATGGCCAGTGGGGCGATGTGATGGTGGAGTTCGTCGCCCAGAACAATTCCGGCCCATCCCCCTTCTGCGATCTCTATCCCGAAGGCTCGGGCCGCTGGGGAATGCATCATGTCGCGGTCTTCGTGGACGATGTCGATACGGAGCTTGCCCGCTTTGCCGCACGTGGCGCACCTTGCGCCCTGCGCGCCGAGATGACCGACGGGTTCGTCTTCGCCTTTGCCGACACCACCGCCACGCTGGGCCTGTTCACCGAACTCTACGCCCCCACAAAAACGCTGGTTGATTTCTACGCCATGGTCGCGCACGCGGCGAAGGATTATCGGGGATCGGACCCGATCCAGACCATCCGATTGACTTGAGGACCGAGACGTTGAGCGAGACCTGGCACAGCCTGATTGCCGAAACCGAATTCCCCGCCGAGGGCAAGATCGCCACGAAGATCGCCGGCTGGCACGTCCTTGTCGCAAAGACCGAAGACGGCCTGTTTGCCGTCAACGATCGCTGCACCCATCAGGCCGCGCTCATCTCTACCGGCCGCATCCGGCGCGGCGCGGTGATGTGCCCGCTGCACGGCGCGCGGTTCGAAATGGCCTCTGGCCGCTGCATCGGCGGTGCCTACAAGGACCTGCGCACCTTCCCCGTCCGCGTCGAAGGCGGACAGATCGAGGTGTGCATTCCCGATGAGGCTCCCGGCATGGACGAGTTGCCGGTCGTCCTCTGAACTCGCTGCCCGAACTCGCTCAAAGCGCAGGTTCACCCTGCCCGCAGGCGCGTTAGTCTCCCCCCAACCAAACCCAACGGGAGAGACAGGACCATGCCCTTCACCGGCCCCGCCGAAGACCGCCTCGCCATCCGCGAGCTGCTTGAAACCTATGCCGACGCCGTCACCCGCGTCGATGCCGAGGACTGGGCCGCGACCTGGGCCGAGGACGCCGAATGGTCCCTGCCTGATTACCCGGAACTCGGCACCACCCGTGGCCGCGCGGCGATCAAGGCGATGTGGATCGAGGCGATGAAGAACTACCCCGGCATCATGTTCGAAGCCTGGCCGGGGTCGATCGAGGTCAATGGCGATACCGCCACCATGCGCAGCTACACCAGCGAGGTCTACGACCAGAACGGCACGACCATGCGCGACCGCGGCGTCTATGAAGACACTTGCGTCAAGATCGATGGCAAATGGCTGTTCAAGAGCCGCTCATTCCGCAACATCCACCGCCAGCACGCCCCCAAGGGCTGCTGAGCGGCAGCGCGGTTCAGGGTGCGCGGAACCACGCACCCTTGAACCACAGCGCCAGATTGACCAGCGCGATCAGCACTGGCACCTCCACCAGCGGACCGATCACCGCGGCAAAGGCCACGGGCGAGGCAAGGCCGAATGCCGCAATCGCCACGGCAATCGCCAGCTCGAAATTGTTCGACGCCGCCGTGAAGGCCAGCGATGCCGTGCGTTCATAGCCTGCGCCAATCGCCCTGCCCGCGGCGAACGCGGCGACGAACATCACCACGAAGAACACCACCAGCGGCAGACCCACCTTCAGCGCATCGAACGGCAAGGCAAGGATTTCGCCACCCTTGAGGCTGAACATCGCCACGATCGTGAACAGCAGCGCCGCCAGCGTCAGCGGGCTGATCGCCGGCACGAACTGCGTTTCGTACCAATCGCGCCCCCTCGCGCCGACCAGCGCCTTGCGCACCAGAAATCCGGCGAGGAACGGGACTCCAAGATATGTCAGCACCGCCTTGGCGATCATCGCGAAGTCGATGTCCACCACCTGCCCTTCCAGACCGAAAACCGGCGGCAGGAAGGTCAGGTAGAACCAGGCATAGGGCACATAGAACAGGATCTGGAACAGCGAATTGAAGGCGACCAGCCCGGTCACGTACTCGGGGCTTCCCCCCGCCAGCTGGTTCCACACCAGCACCATCGCAATGCACGGCGCAATGCCGATCAGGATCAGCCCGGTCATGTATTCGGGATTGTTCGGCAACAGCAGCGCGGCCAGTGCGAACATGAACGCGGGCGCAACGATCCAGCACAGCCCGAACGAAACCGCCAGAATCTTGCGATCCCGGAACACCTCTCCCAGTTCCTCGTAGCGGACCTTGGCGAGCGGCGGAAACATCATCAGGATCAGGCCGATGGCAATCGGGATGCTGGTCGAACCGACCGTCATCGCCCCCAGCGCCTGCGGCACCGCCGGCACGAAACTGCCGAGCGCAATGCCCAGCGCCATCGCGGCAAAGATCCACAGCGTAAGCCAGCGATCGAGGAACGACAGGCGCGGACGCTCCGGCGCCAGTGCTGCAATCGTCGCCATCAGGCAGCTCCTTCCATCTGCCCGATGCGGGCAAGTTCGCGCGTCAGTTCGGCGCGCTCCATGGTTTCAAACGGCAGGGCCAGCAGCGCGGCCACGCGCATTTCCAGCCAGGCCCAGGTCTGCTCGAACGCGGCATCGACCGCAGCGTCATCACCTTCGACATCGGCAGGATCGGGCAGGCCCCAATGCGCCTTCAGCGGCGCCCCCATGAACACCGGGCAGGCCTCGCCCGCGGCATTCCCGCAGACCGTGATGGCCAGATCGATCGGCGGCGCATCAGGCCCGGTAAACTCGTTCCAGCTCTTTGACCGGAAAGGCACCACGTCGATCCCCTTGCGCGCCAGCAGCCGCAGCGCGCCGGGATGCGGCACACCCTTGGGCTTGCTCCCGGCGCTGTACGAAACGATCCGCCCAGCCCCCATAGTGCCAAGCAGCGCTTCACCAAGGATCGAGCGTGCCGAATTGCCGGTGCACAGCACCAGTATCGAAAATGGACGATCGCTCATCAGCAGCATCCCGCCTTCGCTGCCGGGGCGGCAACCTTCGGGGCGCAGCACGCCGTGTCCGAGGCATGGGCCGAAGCGAGCGGCGCAAAGTCCGGGCTCTCGCCATAGACCGTGCTTTCACCTTCGGTCAGGAAGGCCTCCCAGATCACGCCATCGGGATCGGCTATCCAGCTCTTCTCCGACTTGGCGTAGCAGCAGGTCGTCGCGCCTTCTTCGATGACCGGTCCCTTGGCATTGGCCAGCCGGCCATAGACTTCGGCCAGCTCTCCGGCACTTTCCACCTGCAGGCCGATGTGCTCGATCCCCTTTGCCGCCCGGTCCTTGCACGAGATGGCAAAGTTGATGCGCGGGTCCTCCAGCATCCACTTGGCGTAATCGGCCTTGGTCACGGTCGGCTCGGCGCCGAACAGGCCGGAATAGAAAGCGATCGAGGCATCGAGGTCGGCAACGCCGACGTGAACATGGAAGCGCTTCATGCGACGTCCTTTTCGGTTGAGCTTGAAGGATGGCAATCGATGGCGGGCACGCAGGCCGCGCCGCCACAGCAGTTCTCGGTCAGAAAGCCCATGACGGCTGCCATCGCCCCGTAATCGGCGGAGTAAAGGATCGACCGGCCCTGCCGCCGTTGCCCGACCAGCCCGGCATTGGCGAGCTGGGCGATATGGAAGCTGAGCGACGACGGCGCGATGTCCAGCGCTTCGGCCAGCGCGCCTGCGGCAATGCCCTCGGGCCCGGCCTGCACCAGCAGCCGGAATGCGGCAAGCCGATGTTCCTGCGCCAGCGCTGCCAGCGCGCGTACGACGAGTGCAGAATCCACGGACGACCCTTTCGATTCGATAATTCAAGAATAATTGAATTGATCGCCGATGCAAGGCGCAATCGTGCCCCCAAACGCAAAAGGGCGGAGCCGAAGCCCCGCCCTTTCAGTGTCGCTTGCGCCTGATGCGATCAGAAGCGCTTGATCACCGAGACCTGCACCGTGCGCGGCAGGTTGCCGAAGCCGAGCTGGTCGGCGCGGACGCCCGCCGCCGTGCCCGTGCCGCCACCGGTCGAAGGCCCATCGACCACGCCGCTGACGTAGAAGCGGTTGGTCAGGTTCTTGCCGATCACCGCGATTTGCCAGTTGTCGTCCTCCGCCCCGAAGCGGATACCGGCATCAAGCACGGCATACTTGCCCTGGCGCGAGAACGGATTGCCGAAGCCCGAGGCGAGGTAGCTTGAGGAATAGCGGGTATCGACGTTGAAGCCCAGCTTCAGGCCTTCGCCCGCAGCGGTCTCGTAGCCCACGCCAAAGGCCCCGGTCCATTCCGGCGCCACCGAAAGAGGCGCCCCGTTCAGGTTCTGGCGCGCATCCAGCCCGCCCACCAGCGTGCAACCCTGCGACGGAGTCTGCCCGGCATAGCACGGTGCCGAGGGGAAATCGGTGTAGCGTGCCTTGGTGTAGTTGATCGAACCGTGGACGTTCAGCCCGTCGATGCTGCGCGGCGCATATTCGAACTCCAGCTCCACGCCCTTGGTCCGCGCATCCGCCGTCAGAGTCTGGAAGGCGAAGATCGGGGAGTTGAAGAAGTCGACCTGCAGATCGTTGTAGGCATACGTGAACGCCACCAGGTTCAGGCGCAGCTGGTTGTCGGCCAGCGTCGTCTTGATACCGGCTTCGAAGCCACGTGCCTTTTCCGGATTGAAGGTGAGGTCCGCCAGCGGATCGGACGAGAACTTCGAGTTGATGCCGCCGTTCGAGAATCCGCCAGACTTGTAGGCCGTCTTGTAGGCGCCATAGACAAGGATGCCGTCCTGCGGCTTCCAGGTCAGCGTCACTTCGGGCGACCAGTCGTCGAACACCTGCTTTGCGGTCACTTCGCCCAGGCCGTCAGGATCGTTCTGGTCACGGAAGATCCCCTGCACGCCCAGGTTGTTGTAGGGCTGCGTGAAGAAGCTGTCCTTGGTCTCGTGGGTATAGCGCACGCCGCCTGCCAGCTCGAGCGTGTCGATCAGCTTCCACGTCACCTGCCCGAACAGGGCCGCGGTCTCGCCATCGGTGAAGCTTGTCTTCGACGAGGCGACAAAGCGGTTGGCGGCAGAGGCGGTATCGTCACGCAGCCCGGCGAACATGACGTACTGCGCAAAGTCGCGCTTGGTCTTCTGGTACAGCCCGCCCACCATCAGGTTGATCGGACCGTCGAACGAAGTCTGCGCACGCAGTTCCTGGCTGAACGCCTTCCAGGTGCTGTTCTCGGTAGCCCAGGTGCCGTTGTTGCTGCTCTGGAAGTCGCAGGCACAGGTCCAGCGGTTGTTGTTGGTGTTGTAATTGGTGACCGAGCTGATCGTCACGTTGTCGAGCTCGTACGAAACCGCGCCGTTGATCGCCCACGAGCGATAGCGGTTGTAAAGCTCGCCATTGTCCTTCGCGAAGGGGAAGTCCTTGGCAATATCGGCGGGCATGTTGTTCTGGTGCGTCACGAAATCGGTGCCGCAGCGATACCCGGTCAGCTGGCTCACGCCCGTGGCGAGGCCGCAGTTGTAGGCCACGTAGTTCCACGAGGAATTGTTGACCTGATTGTAGTTGTACGAACCCTTGAGCGTCATCGTCAGACGGTCGGTCGGGGTGTACTTGAGCGTCACGCGGCCCAGGAACTCGTCTTCACCCGGCGCGCGCGATGCGGCAGGCTTGGCCACCGAACCGATCGGATTGCCGCTGCCGCCCGCCAGCAAGTTGCGGATGTCGACGGTGGTATAGGTGCGGTCGACCGAGACGTTGCGATAATAGCCGCCATCCATGATCGAACCGCGCGCGGCAAAGCGCACGCCCAGCGTATCGCTCAGCGGGATCGAGGCAATCAGCTCGCCCTGATACTGGCGCGAACGGAACTCGTAACCGGCGCGCGCAATGAATTCGCGGTCCTGGCCGGGATCGTTGGTGGCCAGGCTGATGACGCCTGCGGTCGCATTCTTGCCGAAGAACAGCGCCTGCGGACCCTTGAGCACTTCCACGCGCTTCAGGTCGAAGAAGCCTTCCTGAATGATGCGGCCCTGCCCGTAATAGGCTCCATCGACCACAACGGCGACCGACTGCTCGATACCGATCGAGGTCGAGGACGAGCCGATGCCGCGCATCGTCAGCTGCGCGCCCGAACCGTTCGAGGCACGGCCGACGTTGAGGTTGGGCGTGGCCGCAGCGATCTTTTCGATCGAGGTGATGTCGCGCTGTTGGATGGTCTTTTCGGAGATGGCGGTTACCGCCACCGGAACCGTCTGCACCGATTCCTCGCGCTTGCGCGCGGTTACGATGATTTCCTCGAGGCCGCCTGCAGATGCGCCTTCCTGTGCTGCATCCTGCGCCATGACCGGTGCGCTGACGCCAAGTGCGCAAGTGGCGAGAAGAATTCCCTTGATGGTGCGCATGACCGCATCCTCCCTTTGTGATTAGTCTCGCGCGTTTACGCCTCCTGTAACGAACGCTCGCCTCGCCAATGCGTTAGCCTCTTCCTTTGGCTAGGTGCTGCGCTGCCGTAGCGTCGGCACCTCTGTGCCTTGAGAGGAATTCCCATGACCGAAAACCGCTTCTGGCGCCTTGATCGTCACCCTGAAGGCTCAAACTTCGAAGCCGCGCTCAGCCTGCAGACCGAAGCCCTGCCGCCGCTGGCCGATGGCGAAGTGCGGGTAAGGGTCGGCTACCTGTCGATGGACGCGGGCACCCGCATGTGGATGAGCCCGCGCACCGATGGTTATCAGCCGCCCCTGCCGCTGGGCGCGAAGATGGCGGGCCTCGTTCTCGGCCACGTTAGCGAAAGCCGTGATCCCGCCTATCCCGTTGGCGCACTGGTGCGCGGCTTCGGCCAGTGGGCGGAATATGCCACGATGGTCCCTGCCCTCGCAGGCCTCGAAATCGTCGATGATACCGTGACCGACATCCGCCACCACTTCGGCGCACTCGGCATGAACGCCTGGACGGCCTATGTGGGCGTCAAGGAAGTGGCCGCGATCAAGGCGGGCGAATGGCTGGTGGTCTCGGCGGCTGCCGGAGCCACGGGGTCGATGGCCTGTCAGGTCGGGCGCAATCTCGGCGCGAAAGTCATCGGCATCGCAGGCGGACCGGAGAAGTGCCGCTACCTGGCCGAACAATTGGGCGTCGATATCGCCATCGACTACAAGAGCGATGATGTTGCCGCCCGCCTTTCCGGGATCGAAGGCGGCGTTCACGCCTATTTCGACAATGTCGGCGGGCCGCTGCTCGACGCAGTCCTGCCCAACATGGCGCATTATGGCCGCGTCGCCGTCTGCGGCATGGTTGCGGCTTATGACAACGATGCCCCCCTGCCCGGCCCCGCCCGCTTCGATCAGGTGCTGATGCGCCGCTTGCGCATCGAAGGCTTCTTCATCCCCGATTTCCTCCATCGCGGTGCGGAATTTCTGCCCGTCTTGCGCGAATGGGTCGATGCCGGGACGCTGACCGTCAATCTTGACGAGACACAGGGGCTGGAGAACACGCTCGTCGCCTATCGCCGCATGCTCTCGGGCCAGGCGATCGGCAAAGTCATCGTGAAAGTCGCCTGATGCCGATCATCAAGCACCGCGCCCCGCTCCAGTGCCTCGTCGCCGTGCGCGGTCATCCGTTCGATCGCACCGCCTTCGACGCCATGTTTCAGGCCATGGACGGCATCTCGGCCACCATGGTCGATCAGCCCGCCGCCGCGCTGCTGATGAACCCCGATGCCATGCGCGGGTTCGATGCGCTGGTACTCTACGACATGCCCGGCCTCGATTTCGAAGCCCCGGAAAATGCCCCGCTCTACCGCGAGCCCTCGGCCGAACTGCAGGCCGGATTCCGCGCCCTGCTCGAACAGGGCAAGGGCGTGGTCGCGCTGCATCACGCGCTGGCAGGCTGGCCGACCTGGGGCGAATATCACGATTGGCTGGGCGGGCAGTTCTTCTACCATCCCGGCCAATGGCGCGGGACCGCCGTGGCGGACAGCGGCTATTGCCACGATGTCACTCACGAGATTTCGGTCGTCGCCGATCATCCTGTCACCGCCGGCCTGCCCGAAAGCTTCACGCTGACCGACGAACTCTATCTCGGCCAGATCCATGAAGCAGGCGTGACCCCGCTCCTGCGCTCAAGCGCCGCTTTCGATCGCGATCACTTCTGGTCGGCAGACCGTGCAGTGAAGGGCGAAATGTTCAGCCGCGAAGGCTGGGATCACCCGCCCGGCTCCAATCTCGTCGGCTGGACCCGGCAGGCCCTCAACAGCCGCCTCGTCTATCTCCAGCCGGGCGATGGCCCCTCGGCCTACGACAACCCGCACTACCGCCGCCTGGTCGAGAACGCGATCCGCTGGGTGGCCTCGTCCTGAAACAATGCGTCCCCGCGCAGGCGGGAACCTCGGTGATGTGACGGAACTTCAGCTTAAGCCGACTGAGGTCCCCGCCTGCGCGGGGACGCATCGGCCCGGCAGAATCAAAGCGCCGTCATGCCTCCATCGACCACCAGCTCGGTCCCCGTAACATAGCGGCTCTCATCCGAGGCGAGGAACAGGTTCATGTTGGCGATATCGAGCGGCGCTCCCATGTAGCCCATCGGCACCAGCGCGAGCGTGGCGTCATAGTTCGCCGCATTGTCTTCCTGCGCCACACCCTGGATGTTGGTCAGGATCATGCCCGGATGGACCGAATTGACGCGGATGCCGTCCTTGGCGGTTTCCACCGCGATCGTCTTTGAAAACAGGCGCACGCCGCCCTTCGCCGCGGCATAGGCGCCGCAGGCGGGCACGCCGATCAGCCCCGCCACCGACGAGATGTTGATGATCGAGCCCTTCACCCCGGTCTTGCGCATCAGGATCACCGCGCGCTTGGTGCCCTGGAACACGCTGTCGAGGTTGACCGAGTTCTGCAGGGCCCAATCGGCGCTGGTCATGTCCTCGATCGGGCGCAGCACCGCGATACCGGCATTGTTGACGCACACATCCAGCTTGCCGTCCTCGGCCTCGATCGCGGCGAAGACTTCGTCCCACTGCGCCTCGTTGGTCACGTCATGCAGCATGGCCCGGGCCTCACCGCCCGCCGCCCGGATGCCTTCGGCCACCTTTTCGGCCCCTGCCAGGTCGCGGTCGGTCAACCACACCTTGGCGCCTTCCTCGGCAAAGCGCTGTGCGGTGGCGCTGCCCAGACCCGGCACCGAAGCGCCACCGGTGATCAATGCGACTTTTCCGGAAAGACGGCCCATTTGAAACTCTCCCGATAAAAAACCGGAGGGACGGAAAGGAACGTCGCCTAGGCGACCCTCCCCCGCCCCCCCGGCAAGGTGGATCAGATTATCAGAGCAAGCTTCAGAACTTGAAGCCCGCGGTCACGCCGTAGGTCCGCGGTTCAAGCGCCATGCCGAACGACCACAGGCCAGCCACGGTGAACGCGTGGGTCGTGGTCTTCTCGTTCAGCAGGTTGCGGGTGAACACGCGCAGGTAGGCCTTGCTGTCCTTCAGGTCGAAGTTGAAGGTCATCGACGCATCGACCAGATCCTGCGTGGTGGTGCGCACGCGCGGATCGTTGCCGCCCACCGTGATCAGCGTCGCCTGGCCCGAACCGTTCAGCGTCGGCGTCAGCGAAGCTGCCGAAAGCTGTTCGTCATAGGGCGAGATGTGGCGCCAGCCGACATTGGTGGTGATGTCGCCAAAGCCGGTCGGTGCGACGTATTCCGCGCCCAGCGACGCGGTGAAGTCCGGCGCATAGATCAGGCGGTTGGCCGAGTAGTTGAACGGCACCAGCCCCGCACCGCAGGCATTGGTCGCCACCGGCCCTGCCGCATAGGCGCCGCAGGTGACGAAGTTGCGGAAGTGCGAGTCCATGATCGCGATCGAGCCGGTGATGCGGAAGTTCTCGGTCACGCGCAGCGTGCCGTCCGCCTCGATGCCCTTGATCAGCGCGCCGCCCGGCACGTTGCCGGTGATCGTCTGGTTGCCGGTGGGGCCGCCCGGAACGGTCAGGTTCTGCTGCATGTCCTTGTAGTCCGACACGAAGCCGGCAAGGTTAAGCTCGAGCTTGCGGTCGAACGCCGAAAGCTTCACGCCCACTTCATAGGCGTCGACCGTTTCAGGCTGGAACGGCGTGCTGGCGGTGGCAGCCGTTGCCGCGCGCGGGCTGAACCCGCCCGAACGGTAACCGCGCGACCACGAGGCATAGACCATCACGTCCTGGTTCGGGCGCCAGTCGATGCCGACCTTGGGCGTGAACTTGTTGAAGCTCGCCTTGCCCTTGCCGACCAGTGCGATCTTGCTCAGGTCGATGTTGTCGGGGTCAAGCAGCGTGTTGGCGGCAAAGCCGTTGCTCAGCTCCTTCTTGTCGTGGCTGTAGCGGCCACCGAATGAAAGGCGGAAGCCTTCGGCAAAGGCCCAGTTGAAATCGCCGAACACGGCGTAGCTCTCGGTCTTGCCTTCCACGCGCTGGGCGTTGCGGTCAAACAGGGTCGGCGGGGTGTTCGGGCTGAAACCGAACACGCGCGACCACTGCGTCAGGTCGTATTCCGACTTGAAGTAGAAACCGCCGACCACGTAGTCGAACCCGTCGAACATCTCGCCCGCGGCGCGCAGCTCCTGGCTCCACTGTTCGTAGTGCTGGCGGCGATCGACATAGTAGAGGTCGGTCGAAGAACCGTCGAAGTCCTGCGTCTGCGCTTCCGTGCTCTTGCGCCAGCCGGTGATCGAGGTCAGCTTCACGCCGCCTGCGTCATAGTTCATTTCCAGCGTCGCTTCGGGCGCCTTGTAGTTGCTCGAAGCGGCGTCGCCGAAAGTGGTGTAGAGATCGGTGGTGGTGTTGCGGTTGCATTCGCGCGCCGGGATGAACGCGCAGAACACTTCGCTGCTGTTGGTGATGTTGCTGACCACGGGGTCGAACACCTGCTCGACCTGGGCCACGGTCAGCTGCGCATCGAAGCCCGAACCGGTCGGTTTGAACAGCAGGCTGGCGCCGTAGTTCTCGCCATTGCTCCAGCCCGCGTCGACATTGCGCACGACATTCTTGTAGAAACCGTCGGTCTCGTTGTGGAAGTACCACGCCTTGACACCCCAGCTCTCCTCGTTGCCGTAGTTGGCCAGGATCTTGGTCGAGAACGTGCCAAACTTGGCAAAGGTCGCCTCGGCCTTGAGGCCGGGCTTCATCGTCGGCTTGGTGCGCTGGATGTTGATCACGCCGCCGATGGTGTTGGCGCCGAACAGCGTGCCCTGCGGTCCGCGCAGCACTTCGAGCTGGGCGATGTCGAACGCATCCTGCAGCTGGCCGGTGTTGGTGCCGATCACCACGCCATCGACCAGCACGCCCACGGTCGGCGTCTGCGACTTTTCGATGTCGGCATAGGTCAGGCCGCGGATCGAGATGTTGGCCGCCTGCGCGCCCGAATTCTGCTGGGTGATGAGCAGGCCCGGAGCCGCGCCCTGCAGGTCGCCGATGTTCACGGCGGCCTTGCTTTCAAGGAAGGCGGTGTTGACCGCGGTGATCGCCACCGGCGTGCTCTGCAGCGTTTCCGAACGGCGGCGTGCGGTCACGATGATCGCGCCGGTATCGCCTGCATCGGCTGCTGTGGTCTCGTCGGCCTGGACCGCCTGCGGCTCGTCTGCTTCGGTGGCAAATGCCGGCAGCGCAAGGCCAAGCGCGGTCGTGGTCATGGCAACGGCAAGCATGCGCCGTGCAGCAGTGGTTCTCATGTCTATCCTCCCTCCAAGGGTAACCTCGTCCGCTCAGGGACGATGGCTCGCCTCCTTCATCCACCGCTGCGGGCATCGAACCAACTGCGACTTGTTACAGGTGCATGTGCCAGTGCATGTTCCATCCTTGCCGTAGCGTTCGGACAAGAATCCGGGAGAGATCACAATGACCGTCAATCGCCGCTTCCTGCTGGCTCGCCGCCCTGTCGGCACGCCGGTGCCAGAGGACTTTTCCCTTGTCGAACAAGCCGTTCCCTCCGCGCCCGAAGGCGGCTTCGTGGTGCGCAACTGCTATGCCTCGCTCGACCCCGCACAGCGCGGGTGGATGGACGATGCGCCCAGCTACATGCCGCCGATCCCGCTGGGCGATCCGGTCAGGGCGACGACGGTGGGCGTTGTCGCCGCCTCGAACTCCCCCGACTTCGCCGTCGGAGACTGGGTTCTGGGCATGAATGGCCTGGAAGACTATTCGGTCAACGGCGCAGGCGGATTCACCAGGAAGGTTGATGTCGCCCAGGTCGATTCGCCATCGCGGTTCCTGTCGGCAATGGGCGCAGTCGGCCTCACCGCTTATTTCGGCCTGATCGACGTCGCAAAGCCAAAGCCGGGCGAAACGCTGCTGGTTTCGGGCGCCGCAGGGGCGGTAGGCTCTGCCGTCGGCCAGATCGGCAAGATTCTCGGCTGCCGGGTGATCGGCATTGCCGGGGGTGCCGAAAAGTGCCGCCGCCTGATCGAGGACTACGGCTTCGACGTCGCCATCGACTACAAGAACAAGTCGGTCGAACAGCTCGCCGCCGAAATCGGCGCCGCCGCGCCGAACGGGGCTGACGTGGTGTTCGAGAACGTCGGCGGCGACGTGTTCGATGCCGAACTGCTCAACCTTGCCAAGCATGCCCGCATCGTGCTGTGCGGGTTGATCAGCGAATACAATTCGCCCGCCAAGGTCGGCGCGCGCAACCTCTGGTCGATCCTCACCAACCAGGCCACGCTCTATGGCTACCTCATCATGGACTACGCCCCGCGCTTTGCCGAAGGCGGCGCGGTCATGGCGCAGTGGATGGCCGAAGGGCGCCTGCGCATCGACGAGGACGTGCAGGTGGGCCTCGAAAACGCCTACGATGCCTTCATGCGCCTGTTCACGGGCGCCAATACCGGCAAGCTGGTGCTGAAGATCGCCGATGGCCTCTGATCGCCTCAAGAACCGCAAGGCCATCGTCACCGGCGCAGCCTCGGGCATTGGCGCGGCCACCGCCGCGCGCCTGCGCGCCGACGGGGCGCAAGTCTTCACTGCAGACGTGCAGGGCGATGTCGATTTCTCAGGCGATCTCACCGCCCCCGATGCCAATGCCCGCCTGATCGAACAGGCCGTGGCGGCGATGGGCGGGCTCGATACGCTTGTCCCCTGCGCCGGGATCAGCGCGTTTCACCCCCTCGAAGGCCATGACGACGCCTATTTCCTGCGCGTTCTGGAGGTTAACCTCGTCGCCGTCTTCCGCCTCGTGCGCGATGCCACGCCGCACCTCAAGGCCGCTGGCAACGGCCGCATCGTCACCATCGGCTCCACCACGTCGAGCCACGGCGACGAGGGCCTCAGCGCCTATTCCGCCTCGAAGCACGCGGTGCTCGGCTTCACCAAGTCGGTCGCGGCGGAACTCGGGCCGTTCGGGGTGACGGTGAACTGCGTCCAGCCCGGCGCCATCGCCACCCCGATGACCGCGCCGGCCTTTACCCAGATGCCCGAATTCCGCACCTTCTGGGAGAACAAGGCCCCCTTGCGCCGCCTCGGCCAGCCCGAAGACATCGCCGACGTCATCGCCTTCCTGTGCAGCGACGATGCCCGCTTCATGTCCGGCCATGGCGTGTGGGTCGATGGCGGGGCCATGGTGCGGCACTAAAACCCGTTCAGGCCGTTCTTTTTCCAAAGCCGGTCAAGGGCTTGGGCTAGGGGCAGGAACGCAGTTGATGAAGGTCGCGGCATTCGATGAAAGCAGCGCGCGGGCCGATCCGCCGGCGGCCATGCGCATGGATTACTGGAAGCCCTCCCCCCGGCTCGAAGGGCTGGTCAGCGGCTACCATCTTTACGCCGTCGCGCCGCCGCAAGGGCAGGTCCACAGCGATGTGTTCCAGCCGGCCTGGTTCAACTTGCGCATTCTGCTTGATCCCCAGACCCGCTGGCATGTGCGTTGCGGTGAGGGCGAAGCCGTGCGCGTGCCCGATGTCGCGCTGTTCGGCCCTTCGTCCACGGCCTGCTGGTCGCAAAGCGATGCCGGCACCGTCATCGGCGCAGGGATCACCCCGCTGGGGTGGGCGCGCCTCGGCAGCCGCTCCGCTGCCAAGATCGCCGATCGCGTCGTCCCTGCGCGCGACGTGCTGGGCGAAGATGTCGAAGCTTTGGCCCGGCACCTGCGCAGCGCGGCGCCCGGCGCTGTCCCCGCAATCTTCGATGCCTGGCTGATCGACCGGATGGGCACGCCTCACCGCGACGAGGACACCATTGCCCGGATCTTCTCGGCCCTGCTCGATCCCAATCTGCGCACGGTCGGCCAGCTCTCGCACAGTCTCGGCATTGCCTTGCGCCAGCTGGAGCGCCTTTGCCTGCGCTCGTTCGGTTTTGCGCCCAAGCTGCTGCTGCGCCGCGCCCGCTTCCTGCGCTCGCTCCATGCGCTGATCCGGGGCGGGCCGGGCCGACGCGCGCTCGCCATCGACGCCGGCTACACCGATTACTCGCACTTCATCCGCGAGGCGCACGAGTTCCTCGGCATGAAGCCCACGCAGTTCCTTGAAGCCTGCGGACCGATGTTCACCCGTTCGCTCCAGTTGCGCCAGGCCGTGCTCGGCGCACCGGCCCAGGCGCTCACCCGCCCGGCCGATTAGGCCTTCATCACCGGCATCGGCGTGCTGCCGCTTTCGTCGAGGTAATAGGCGATCCACTTGTGGAAGAACTGGTTGCCCGGCTCGTTCCGGCCGAAGGTCTGGTGCGTCATCGCGCCGGATTCCAGCCCGTTCTGCACTTTCAGGCCAAGGAAGTAGTCCTCCTCCTCCACCACATCGAAGAAGAAGTCGCACATCCGGTCCAGCGCGGCGAGGCCTTCCTCGGTCTCGGGCTTCACCGGGAAGATGTAGTTCATCACGGTGGTGTTCTGGTTTGCCTTCGGCCCGGGGAACAGCTGCGCCAGCTGGCCCATCTCGGGCGCCAGAAAGAAGCTCATGTTCGGAAAGAGCATGCGGATGAAATCATAGCCGTTGTTCTCCTGTCGCCCCCACTCCTCGCGCGGCAGGTCGGCCAGGCGGGTGATCGAGTTCTGCGGGAAGCCCAGCCGGATATGCGGCCCGAAGCCCTCGTAGTGGGCGCGGTTCGAAGGGCTGCGCGTGGCCACCGTGTTGGTGTGCGCGGCCTGGAAGTGATAGCCTTCGAGGTAGCCGTCATAGGCGACCTTCCAGTTGGCCCCCTTCATCGTGCGCGCCTTGTGGAAGTACCAGGTCTCGAGGCGCAGCGCGGCGAAGTCCTCATACATCCCGCCCATCCATTCGATGGCGTTGATCGGCAAGTCAGGTGTCAGGATCACGAAGATCAGACCCGCCGCCTCGTCACAGGGCAGCTCGGTCATGTTGAGGGTGGAGCGATCCACCTCCCCGAAGGTGCTCGCCTCGGCAATGCCGATCAGCTTGCCCTCGTTGGAATAGGTCCAGCCGTGGTACTGGCAGGCAAAGGCCTTGCAATTGCCCTTGCCCTCTTTGGCCAGATGCATCGCGCGATGCTTGCACACGTTGAGGAACGCGCGCGCCTTGCCATCCTTTCCGCGGGTGATCAGCACCGGCAGGCCCATCACTTCCATCGCCTTGTAATCGTTCACCTGCGGCAGCTCGATGGTCAGCGCCAGCATCAGCGGCAACCGCTTGAATATCCGCGCGATCTCCGCCTCGAAGCGCTCCTCGCTGAGGTAGTCCGCCACGGGCACCCGCATCGTGCCGCTTGCCATGTCGGTCGTCCTGGTCTCGACGAAATGGAGCATCCGCTCGGCGGCGCGGGCATACTTGTCGTAAAGTTCGGTCATGTGGGTCAGCCTTTCAATTCAGATCCTTGTCGTAGCTTATGCCCACCCCCGCCCCCTCCCGCCTGCGGGAGGGGAGTTGCAGCGCCGCTCTTCGCCCTCCCGCAGGCGGGAGGGCCGCGAGACTTGGAGAGCGCAGCGAACCTAGTCGCAGCGGGTGGGCATCCAGCGTCAAGCGTTCAGATAGGAATCCAGCGTCTGGTGGATGTGGCGGATGCGCACTTCCTGATAATCGGCGAGTTCGACGCGCCCGTTCTTCGAAGCCTTCAGCCCCTCGTGGCACAGCGCCATGTTCTCGCTGTCCTGATCGAGCACCGCGCCCAGCACGCCAAGCTCGGGCGCGTCGGCCCAGATCTGGTCATCGCCGAGCAAGTGCATCGGCACGCCTGCAGGTCTAGGCTGTCCCTCCGGAACCCGGGCGATCACGCGCACTTCCATCAGGCACTTGTCCTGGTCGGGCCAGGGCCGCCAGCGATAGACGATGTTGGGCATGAACCCGCCCCACGGCGCAAAGTTGGGGAACACGTTGTAGACCAGCGCATCAAGCAGTTCGCTTTCGGAAACGCCCGAATAGTCTCCGCCGAACTGCTTTTCCGAAACCTCGCGCATCTTCGCGCCCAGCGCGGCGCGGGCGCTCCGCCCTTCCGGCACCGTGATCGCATAGTTGTCCTTGTCCGCATCGTAGTTGTCGGCGCTGCGGCCGTTGTACTTGCGGAATTCGTCGATAATGCGCTGCTGTGGCCAGTGTTCGGCCCTGGCCTGCGCCTCGATATGCGGGCTGACCACGCCGAACGGGGTGTAGTTCACGTTCACGTGTCGGCCCAGCACATGATAGGCAGCATTGGCATCGCCGGTGAACGGCATCAGCTGCGGGTGGGTGACATAGGCGTGGTAGCTTTCCATGAAAGCCTCCATCGCGATCTTCCAGTTGGCCGGGATGACCTTGGCCACCCATGCCACCGTCACGCACTCTTCATGGCGCCAGCGCTTGAAGAATTCGGGAAGCGGATCGAGATATTCCTCGATCGTCGGCCCTTCGGCATTTTCGCGGATGAAGATATAGCCGCCCCATTGCGCCACATGGCCTTCGGGCAGTTGCATCTTCCGGTCCGTCAGGTGGGCAAAGTCCCAGCGGCAGGGAATGTTGCGTAAAGACCCGTCCGGGTTCCACGAAAAGCCGTGGAACGGGCAGAGGAACTGTTCGGCGCTGCCGCTGTCGGTCTTGAGCTTGCGGCCGCGATGCAGGCAGACGTTGTGAAACGCCTTCACGCTGCCATCCTCCTGCCGCACGATCAGCCAGGACCGGCCCGCATTGTCATAGGTCACATAGTCGCCCGGCTCGGGCAGGTCCTCCTCGCGCGCGGCGAACTGCCACACCGCAGGCCACATCTTCTCGCACTCGGCGCGGAAGAATTCGGGGCTGTAATACCGCGCCGCATCGATCGGCTCGGAACCGAGATACTGCGAACGGTCTTCGCCCATGAAAGCGGGGGGCTGCACCTCGTCGGCAGCCAGAATGTCCTGCCAGCTGGTGCCGGGGCATCGGGCCTGTTCGAACGCGCCGGGATCGCGGTCTGCCATGTCTTTCCTCTCCATCCTGGTGATGGCGGGAAAATGTCATGCCAGAGGCCCCCGTCGTTTGACCAAGGTCAAGAATCCCCGCCAAGCCCCCCTGTGACTTAGGCTAGGCCGCCTGGAATATCCGGGGTGACGACCGCTGTCATGACGCGCTGACGGGGCAGTGAAGGGCTGGAATGGGGTGGAAAAGGGTTGATTTCGGACTAGCATACGCGAATGGATCAAGCACTCGGGTCATGGCGGCAGGACGGGCGGGTTAGCCTTTGGCGTTACCGGAAAGCCCGCAGGATGTATGACGATTGGCACTTCACAGCAGATGCAATGGGCTGTGCCAGCCTGATCGAGTTGTGTTCTATTCTTTCCAGTGCGACAGAACCCGCTCATCGGACTATCTCGGTGACGGATCCCCGAGTGGTTGGGGCAGATAACATTTTCGGCGGTCACGACCTTCGCCTTGAAGTCCCCGCAAAACTCCGCCTTGGCAATGACCTAGAAGGAACCGGGTCGATCGGCCTTTCAGCCGAGATTTTTGCAATGCCCCTCAGACCGGAAGATATCTCCAATCTCTCGGAAGCTGTGAGAGATGTATCAGCCAATCGCGCTGACTTTGGAGTGAGCTTCGGCGCGAGCGACACTATCTTCAGGTTTTGGTGGTGGCCGAAAAACCGCTAGGGCTGAACGTCCGCAATGGCGTCGTGTCCTGACAGTCCGCTTTTGGTCGCAAATGCCCAAAAGCCGCCAGTCTGCACCAACGGCCAGTCCGCCAGCCTTCCCCTCCAATCAGCAGGAATGGGGCTCGGATGCAAAAATTGCCGTGATAACTGCTCAAGGCCCGTCACACCGGGCCTTACTGTTCAGCCTGCCCCGGGGCCCCGCTGCCCCTTCCCGCACCCCCAAGCAAACAAAAATCGGCCCGGAAAGCGCATTGCCTTCCGGGCCGTTCAGGTATTGCAGCAGCCTCAGGAGGGAGGAAAGAGACCGCCGCAGGGCACTTCTTCAGATCACTTCGAAACCTTCACCACGGTCACCGAGCGCGGCGGCAAGGTGATCGTCACGCCACCGCCCGCTGCCTTGCCGCTGATCGCCTTTGGCGCGACGACCGATGGCGCGGCGAAGGTGTTGACGCTGTCCACCTTCGGCGCGGTCAGCACTTCGCCGCTGGCGCTGCGGAAGCCGGGGATCATCACGCTCGTGCCCGCATCGGGATCGACGTTGACGAGCGAGACCCACACCTGCCCGCCCTTGTCCTTTGCCGCCATGGCATCGACGCGCGGCAGCTTGCGATCGCCCACCGTGTATTCACCCGCTGCAAACTTCACCGGCGCGAACTGCGCGTCCTGGAACGGCACGTACATCTTGAACACGTGATAGGTCGGCGTCAGCACCATCTTGCTGCCGTCGGTCAGGATCATCGCCTGCAACACGTTGATCATCTGTGCGATGTTGGCGATCTTCACCCGGTCAGCATGGCGCGCAAAGATGTTGAGGTTGAGCGCCGCGATCACGCCATCGCGCATCGAGTTCTGCTGCTGCAGGAAGCCAGGATTGCTGCCCGGGGTCGGTGCAAGCCACGCGCCCCACTCGTCCACCGCAATAAGCAGCTTCTTGGCTGGATCGTACTTGTCCATGATCGCCTTCTGCTTCTTGAGCAGGGTGTCCATGGTCAGCGTATCGGCAATCATCAGGGCGTATTCATCGTTGCCGAAGCCGGTTGCCGGACGCACCGGCGGCCAGCCACCGCCGACGGTGTACTTGTGCAGCGAGACGCCTTCGATATCCCAGGAATAGACGTGCGTGCTCCACGCCTTCATCACTTCCTCGGTATAGTCGAGCTTGTCGCTGTCCCAGCCCACGGCAATGCGCTTCATCCGTGCTGCGCCTTCACGCTGCGCCGGATTGAAATTGCGCGTGAAGTTGGCGAAGCGCTTCATCTCCTCGACATAGTGGTCGGCCGACATCGCGCCGCCGCAACCCCAGTTCTCGTTGCCGAGACCAAGGATCGGCACCTTCCACGGCGCGGGATGCCCATTCGCGGCCCGCTCCTTGGCCAGCGTCGTGTCCTTCTCGGCGGTCATGTATTCGATCCAGGCCGAAGCTTCCGCCGCCGTGCCCGACCCGATGTTCACCGAGATATAGGCCTCCGACCCGATCTGCTCGGCAAAGTCCATGAACTCGTGGGTGCCGAAGGCATTGGATTCCGGCACGCCTCCCCAGTTGGTGTTGATCTGCACCCGGCGCTTGTCCGCCGGGCCGATGCCGTCGCGCCAATGATATTCATCGGCAAAGCACCCGCCCGGCCAGCGGACGTTGGGCACCTTGAGCGCCTTGAGGGCAGTGACCACATCAGTGCGGATGCCGCGCACGTTCGGGATGGGCGAATCCTTGCCGACCCACACGCCGCCGTAGATCCCGGTGCCAAGGTGCTCTGCAAACTGGCCAAAGATATGCTTGTCGATCACCGGGCCGGTCGTGGCGGTATCAATCGCAACTTCGACCGCAGCGTCCTTTGCCAAGGCAGGCATGCTCAACCCAGCTGCAAAGGTCGCCGCCAGCAGCACTGTCCGAAATTTCTTGGCAATCGGCTTCATCGAATTCGCTCTCCTTTGCGCCGGGGGCCGTTCATGCCCCCGGTCGTATTCTTCACCTGCGGCGGATCAATGCCCGCCCCAGCCTTCCATCTGCTCCAGTTCCTTGCCCTTGGTCTCGGGCAGGAAGGCCTTGACCAGCCAGAAGCTCACCGCCGCGCTCACGGTGTAGAGCACGTAAGTTTCGGCAAGGCCCAGACCGCTCGCCATCGCGGGGAAGCTCTGCACCACTGCATAGTTCGCGCCCCACTGCGCCAGGCCGCATACGGCCAGGGCCGATCCGCGCAGCTGGTTGGGGAACATCTCGCCCAGCATGACCCACATCACCGGGCCCCAGCTGACGTTGAAGAAGATCACGTAGATGTTGGCTGCAATCACCGCGATCATGCCCAGCGACGGGTCCATCTGCAGTGCCCCGGCCGCATCCAGCGTCCCTTGCGAGAACGCCCAGCTCATCGCGCCCAGCGCCAGCGTCATGCCGGCGGAACCGACCAGCAGGAGCGGCTTGCGCCCCACCTTGTCGACCAGCGCCATCGTGATGAAGCAAGCCGCGATCGAGACCACGCCCGAGATGATGTTGCGTTCGAGCGCGGCTTTTTCAGATACGCCCGCCAGCTTCCACAGCGTCTCGCCGTAATAGAAGATCACGTTGATGCCGACGAACTGCTGGAACACGGCAATGATCAGGCCAGCCCACACGATCGGGCGCAGCACCGTGCCGGGCGCAAGCACATCTGCAAGGCGCGGGCGGTGATCGGTCGCGAACGAGGCGCGGATTTCCTCGACCTTGCGGCTCGCTTCGGTCTCGCCGAAAATGCGCGTCAGCACGGCCTTGGCGTCATCGGCGCGGCCACTGCTCACCAGATAGCGCGGGCTTTCCGGGATGAACTGCAAGGCCACAAGGAACACCACCGCCGGCACCGCCTGCGCCAGGTACATCCAGCGCCACGCCGGAACGCCCGCCAGCTCGCCGAGCGAATCCCCGGCCTGCTGCGCCAGCACATAGTTGACGACGAAGGCCGCGGTGAGGCCGGTGATTATCATCACCTGCTGCACACTCGTCAGTCGGCCGCGAATCGCAGCAGGGGCAACCTCGGAGATATAGGCCGGGGACAGCACGCTGGCCGCGCCCACCGCCATGCCGCCGAGGAAGCGGAACACCACGAACAGCGCGTGATTGCCCGTCAGCCCCTGCACCAGCGCACCGACCAGGAACAGGATCGCCGCCAGCACCATGATGCGCTTGCGCCCGAAGCGGTCGGCCAGACGGCCTGCCACGAACGCGCCGGCAGCACAGCCGACGAGCAACGAGCCAACGGTAAAGCCAAGGCCATTGTCGTCGAGCGCGAAAGCCGCCTTGAGGCCGGCCTGCGTCCCGTTCACCGCGCCGCTGTCGTACCCGAACAGCAATCCGCCGATTGTCGCCACCAAGACGATTGCGCCGACAAGCGCCATGTTGACCCGGTCCTGCTGCACTGCAGCCATTTCCCTCTCCCAACTCGTTGAACTGGCCCGGACATTGCCATGCACGATGCACAGCGTCGACGGCCCTGTTTACGTTCTCACCAGTTATCCCGGCCAGTCGCCTGGCGCAGCCACCGTTCATTTGATAGCGCTACCTTTGTATCCGAAGCCGAGCAGCATGCAAGCGCCAATTGCGTTTAAGTCTGCTTTATTCACAAACCCGCTTGCAAAGGGGATGTTGCAGCGTCAGGACTTCACGCAACGGGAGCCTGCAGAACATGAATGATACCAAGTCCCGCCGCAGCGCCGGACGTCCCACGGTCAACGATGTGGCGCGCCTCGCGCAATGCTCGCCGATGACGGTCAGCCGTGTCGTCAATGGCGGTTCCGGCGTGCGAGAAGAGACGCGTCTCGCGGTTGAAGCGGCTATAAAGCAGCTCAATTATGCTCCCAACCGCGCCGCGCGCAGTCTCGCCGGTGCCTCGCAACTGCGCATCGCCCTGCTCTACGCCAACCCTTCAGCCTCCTATCTCAGCGAACTGCTGATCGGTTGCATGGACGCCGCAACCCGTCTCGATGCACACCTCATGGTCGAACGCTGCGAACCGGAAACGGATCAGTCGAAGATGATCGCGCGTCTTGTCGACAGTGCGGTCGATGGCTTCCTGCTGCCCCCGCCCTTGTGCGATGATACCGCCCTGCTTGCCCGTCTCCGCCGCGCCGGCACGCATGCGGTGCTGATTGGACCGGGGCAGGCCGAGGCGCACCACGGCGTCGTCATGATCGACGATTACCAGGCCGCCTACGACATGACGAAGCACATCCTCGGCCTCGGCCACAAGCGGATCGGCTTCATCATCGGCAACCCGCAGCAATCCGCCAGCGCCCTGCGCCTCGCAGGATTCCGCGATGCCATGGCCGAAAGCGGCGCAACAGTTGATCCGGCGCTCGTGCAGCAGGGTCACTTCACCTATCGTTCGGGCCTTGATGCGGCGATGGACATGCTCGCCCTGCCATCCCGCCCCACCGCAATCTTTGCCTCGAACGATGATATGGCCGCAGGCTGCGTCGCCGCTGCCCATCGCAACGATCTCGAAGTTCCGCACGACCTTACCGTCTGCGGATTCGACGATACCGCCTTTGCCTCGAACATCTGGCCGGAATTGACCACGATCCGCCAGCCGATCCGCCAGATGGCGGAAACTGCGCTTGATCTTCTGGCACAGGAAATCCGTGCCGAGCGGGCATCGGAAAAGACCAGGCCACGCCTGGCCACGCTCGACTACGAACTGGTCCGCCGCGAATCCGATGCGGCACCGCCACAAGGCTGATCAGCGCACCACGTCCAGCGCAAACCCCGGCACGGCCTGCGCGCGCCCGTCGAACAGATTGACCACCGGGTTATCGGCCCAGCCATAGCGAACTTTCGCCGCCGGCTTGCCATCGGTGGCCAGGACCACCGCATCGCCATCAACGCGGCCCGGTGCGAACCGGCAACCGCCAGCGGCGTCGCACAGTTCGAACCCGATCGCGGTGTCGGAACTCCAGGCGTGAAGCCCGCCCTCGATGCCGCCGAAGGAAACCCGCACCGTGCTGCCTTCCGCCTTCGCCGCAAGTGGCATCGGCAAGGCCTTGCCTTGCGCGCCCATCGCCAGCCGCTGCGCCACCAGCAGCTTGTTGGCCGGATGAATGTCGGTCCGCTCCCCAAGATCGATGGCCGTCGCAAGGAACGCCTTCGGATCGTCGACAACGATCTGCCGCTGCACGTTGCGCGTTTGCGCCCAGCCGCTTTCGACCGGCTTGTCCGAAGCGGGACCATAATTGGCAAGCTGCACGATGCCGACCTTCAGCTCCGGTCCGAACTGCGCGCGCCATCCGGCAATCAGTCCCTTCATCCGGCGCGCGTAGTCCGCCGTGTCGACATCGCTCTCGCCCTGGTACCAGGCCGCGCCATCCATCGCGAAGTGTCCCAGCGGCGCGATCATGCGATTGTGCATCAGCCCGATGCCGGCATTGGCATCCCACGGTGCACGCGGCGGATAGGTCCTCGTCGGCGCGATGGCATAGCGCCAGCCCTCGCCCAGCGGCAGCTTCTCGCCCCCCGCCTGCGTCAGGAACAACCGGTCCGGGGCGCTGGCAAAGCCGCCGTTGCCATAAGTGTTGGTCACCGCGACCATGATCTCGTTCACGCCGGCCTTCAGGAACCTGGGCGGCACCGCATAGGCGCGCTCCTCGTCCCAGCCGAAGGTATTGCCCACCGCATGGCCGTTGACGAAGGTCATGTCCATGTCATCGAGCACGCCCAGCGCCAGCGTAACGCCCGCCTTGGCTTGCGCTGCGGTCAGCGTCACTTGCCGCCGCATCCACACCGTGCCTGTCGGCTTGGCAGCAAGAGGCGTAGCGTCCCAGGCCAGCCAGCCCTTGATGGATGGAACCGGCTGCCACTGCAGGGCATCGGGCTTTGTCCACGGAGTGCTACCGCCGCTCTCGCCCCCGTACCATGCCGTCCAGCGCGGCGCGAACTGCGTGACGGCCGCCAGCTTGTCCTTGGCGAACAGACCAAGCAGCGCCATCTCCTGCGCGCCGCCGATCTCGGCCCCGGCTGCAGGGTCGAGCCATGGGGTCACCTTCGATCCACCCCAACTGGCGTGAATTGCGCCAATCGGCACGCCGCGCGCACGGCGCAATTCACGCGCTATGAACCAGCACACCGCAGAGAAGCCGCCGCTCGTCTCCGGCCCAGAAACCGCCCAGTGCGTCACCTTGCCGAATTCGCGCTCGGGCAGGTAGGACATCGCCTTTGGCACCTGCAGCAGGCGCAGTGCAGGATCGGCCGACATCGCCACTTCCATGCCACCGTTCAGCGCGCGAGAAAGCTGGAACTCCATGTTGGACTGGCCCGAACACAGCCACACATCCCCGACGAGCAGGTCGGCAACAGTCACGGACTCGGAACCTGAAGTTACCTTGAGGTCGATCGATTCCGCCGAAGCCTTGCGCGCCGGGAAGTTCAGTGCAAAGGCACCGTCAGCCCCGGCCTTGGCTTCGGCCTGCTCGGAACCCAGAGTTCCCGATACGACCGCGCCTGCTGCTGCACGCCCTTCGACCACCACCGGCCGATCGCGCTGGATCACCGCATGATCGCTCCACACCGCGCCCAACTCCAGCGCGGGTGCGGCCATCGCTGGTGCGGAGACGCCCGCGGCCAGCACCACCAGCAATGGCCGCATCACGCCCTGAACTCCGCGAGCGGGGCGGCAAAGCCCGGCACTGCCACATCAAACGCGAACAGGTCGCCCGCCATGGGCTGCGCGGCCAGTGCCTCGCTGTCCAGACCTTTGCGCGCGGTCGTCACGAAGGCGGTCTTCAAGTCCGCGCCGCCGAATGCCAGCTTCGTCACATTGGCGACGGGCAGGTCAACCTTCTGCAGCAGCTTGCCCTCGGGCGAATAGCGCGCCACGCCCCAGCCGTTCCACAACCCGGTCCAGACACACCCTTCCGCATCGCACACCGGCCCATCGGCATAAGCCTCGGGAAAATCGTCGGACACTTGCGCAAAGACCCGCGCTGCCCCGACGCTGCCGTCTTGGGCCAGGTCCGCCACATGAATTGTCCGGGCAAGCGTATCGGTGAAATAGAGCTTCGTCCCGTCGGGCGATACCGCCGGACCATTGGTGATGCACACCCCGTCCGGCCCTTGCGCCACCACTTCGCGGACATGGGCGCGGTAAAAGCGGCCGCTCGGCGCTTCCTCGCCGTCATCCATCGAACCGAGCCAGACGCGGCCCTGCAAGTCGACGCAGGCATCGTTGAGGCGGTTGCCCTCAGGCTCCCCCGGAACATCCGCCACGTGCACGCTCGTGCCCAGCGCCGGATCGAACAGGTGCAACCCGTCCTTCATCCCCGCCAGCAGCCTGCCACCGGTGGCAGGCACCACCCAGCCGACCTGCTCATGCACGCCGAAGCTTTCGTGCCGCCCGGTAGCAGGATCGAAGCTGTGGATGCGCCTGTTCTTGATGTCCACGAACCACAGGCACTCTCGCGCCGCGTCCCACACCGGCCCTTCGCCCAGCGTGCAGCCAAGCTCCAGAACCCGCCGCACAGCTGCCATCACCGCCATCCCCCGTCGACCCAGTATTCGTGCCCGGTGCAGAACCGCGCATCGTCAGAGGCAAGGAACAGGGCCATGGCGGCGATGTCAACCGGCTGGAGCCGGCCCTTGAGGCACTGCGCCGAAACGATTTCCGCCTCGCCTTCCGGCGTGTACCAGCGCATCTGCCGCTCGGTCTGCACGTTGCCGGGAATGATGGTATTCACGCGGATGTTATAGGGCCCAAGCTCGCGCGCCAGGCTGCGGGTCAAGCCTTCCACACCGGCCTTGGCAATCTGGTAGAGCGCCAGTTCATCCAGCCCTAGGTGCCACGAGATCGACCCGAGGTTGAGGATCACCCCCCCGCCATTGGCCTTCATGTCCGGCCACACTGCCTGCGAGGCAAAGAACTTGTGCTTCAGGTTCACCGCCAGCCGCTCGTCCCAATAGGCCGGGGTGATATCGTCGAGCACGTGGCGGTCGTCACTGGCGGCGTTGTTCACCAGAACGTCGCAACCGCCGAGTTCGTCAACCAGCGCTGTCATCGCCGCGCCTAGTCCTTCGACATCCGATACGTCCTGCACCTTCAGCACCGGAACGTGGTGCGCCGAGCCCAGCCGCGCGATGAGTTCCCTTGCGGGATCTTCCTGTATGTCGATGAAGCCCACTTGCGCGCCCTGCAGGGCAAAGGCCTCCACGATCCCCTCGCCGATGCCGCTCGCACCGCCGGTCACGATCACGCGCTTGTCGCGCAAGCTGGGGTATTGCGCCGCCATCAGCCGCGGCTCTGCCTGCTGGCCCGCAGCGTGATCGGCAAGGGTATGCGCGGCCATTCAGATCTTCTCCACCAGGCCGCGCGCGGCCAGATTGCGTATGTATGCGCCAATGCCCATCGTCCACTTGGGCGCATCGCGCGATGTCGTGACGGTGTTGCTCAGCGCGCCGAGCCGATCGGAACGGATCGTCACCACATCGCCCACCTTGTGGGTAAAGCCGCCGCCCGGCTCGTCGCGGTCCTGCACCGGGGCAAACAGCGTGCCGCAGAACAGCACGAAGCCATCGGGATAGCTGTGCTCGCTCATCGTCTGGCGGACCAGTTCCAGCGGATCGCGGCTGATCTCGGTCATCCGGTTGGTGCCTTCCATGCGGAAGTTGTCGGTGCCCTCGACCACCAGTTCCACTTCAGCGGCGCGCACGTCCTCGATGCCGAAGCCCTCGTCGAACAGGCGGATGAACGGCCCGATCGCGCAGGACGCCGTGTTGTCCTTCGCCTTCGACAGCAACAGCGCAGATCGCCCTTCGAAGTCGCGCAGGTTCACATCGTTGCCCAGCGTCGCGCCGACAACTTCACCAGCGCCATCGCACACCAGCACCACTTCAGGCTCAGGATTGTTCCAGCTCGAATCCGATCGCACGCCGATCAGCGCTCCGTGCCCAACGGTCGACAGCACCGGCGATTTCGAGAACACCTCGGCATCCGGCCCGATCGCGACTTCGAGATATTGCGACCACATGCCCTGCGCGATCAGCGCCGCCTTGAGCGCCATCGCCTCTTCGCTGCCGGGCACGACGGCGCGGATTCCGGCACCAACCGTATCTTCCAGACCTTGGCGGATATTGGCAGCCGCTGCGGCATCGCCTCGCGCGCGCTCCTCGATCACCCGCTCGATAGCGCTAACAGCAAAGGTCACGCCGCAGGCCTTCACGCACTGCAAGTCGATCGGCGAAAGCAGGGACCACCCCTCGGGCAAGCCATCCTCGATGGCGCCCAGATCGCCTCCCCCCGCGAAAGTCCGGCGCGCAATCGCGCCCGATACGGAACTGGCCATCTGCGTGATGTCGAGGATGCGGCCATTGCGCAGAACGATGACATGCGGCCCGTCAGGCGCCTCGGCCCGACCAATGAAAACGCCATCCGCATAGTCGCGTGGCAGGCAAGCCGTGAGGCCCAAACCCATCAAAACATCCCCCGGCATCCCATTGTCTGATAGCGCTACCTTAGAAGGTCGGCGACGCAAGATCAAGAGCGCCCGACCTGATTTTCAGCATTGCAGGTTTGGCAAGGGCGGCCCGGAGCCCTAGACATTTGCATCAGCTCCGACACACTGATACCGCTATCATAAATCAGGCCGGAAACCCCTGCAGAGAGGATCGGGAAATGACACGCCGGCGTGCAGCAATCGCCCTCGTGATGGCAACCTTGGCGTGCCTTGCAACGTACCCGGCGCGGGCCGACGACGGCTACGGCCTCTGGCTCGGCCCCGCCGCAGACACAGCGACCGGGGCAGAAATCGAAGTCCCCCGCCGCTCCCCCACCATTGACCGCGCCGCTGCCGAATTGCGCCGCAGCCTGCCTCACCTGCCAGCCGCCGTGATGCTGGCTACCAGCAACGCCTCGCATCTCGTCATGCTTGATCTCGATACGCGGGCGCTCGGCCATGAAGGCTATCTGATTCGCGAAGTCAAGATCGGCAACCGTCCCGTCATCCTTGTGACCGGCAACAGCGATGTCGCCGTGCTCTACGGCGCTTTTTCCCTGCTGCGCCATGTGCGCGCGGGCGAATCGACCGCAGCCATCAACATCGCGTCTGCCCCCGCAATTCCGCTGCGCCTGCTCAACCACTGGGACAACCTCGATGGTTCGGTCGAACGCGGCTACGCCGGGCAATCCTTGTGGGACTGGTGGACCCTGCCTGACTTCAAGGACCCGCGCTATGATGATTACGCCCGCGCCAACGCCTCGATCGGCATCAACGGCACCGTGCTCAACAACGTCAATGCCAAGGCCGAAAGCCTCACCGCGCCCTATCTCGCCAGGGCCGCCGCGCTGGCTGACGTGTTCCGCCCATGGGGCATCCGGGTCTATCTCACGGCGCGCTTTTCCGCGCCGATCGAACTTGGCGGCCTCAAGACTGCCGATCCGCGCGATCCGGCGGTCGCTGCGTGGTGGCAGGCCAAGGCCGACGAGATCTACCGCTTGATCCCCGATTTCGGTGGCTTTCTGGTCAAGGCCAACAGCGAAGGCCAGCCCGGCCCGCGTGATTATGGCGCCAGCCACGCCGATGGTGCCAACATGCTCGCCGCCGCGCTGCGTCCCCACGGCGGAACCGTCCTGTGGCGCGCCTTCGTCTATGCCGATACTGATCCGACCGACCGCGCCAAGCAGGCTTACAGCGAATTCCGACCGCTCGACGGCAAATTCGCGGATAACGTGATCGTTCAGGTCAAGAACGGCCCGATCGATTTCCAGCCGCGCGAACCTGTACACCCGCTGTTCGGCGCCATGCCGCGTACAAGACTGGCTGCGGAATTCCAGATCACCAAGGAATACCTCGGCTTTGCCACGCACCTCGCCTACCTCGGCCCCCTGTTCGAAGAAGCGCTCGATACGCAGACGGGCCAGGCTCGGGGTCAGACCGTGGCGGCAACGCTCGGCGCGATCTCGGGCGTGGCCAATATCGGCCGCGATCGCGACTGGGCAGGCAGCACTTTCAATCAGGCCAACTGGTATGCCTTCGGTCGTCTCGCCTGGGATCCGAAGCTTTCATCGCAGACAATTGCGCGCGAATGGTCGCGGCAGACCTTCGGCAATGATGCGCAAGTCACCGATACGGTCACAGCGATGATGCTGCGCTCGCGCGAGGCGGTCGTCGATTACACCGGCCCGTTCGGGCTTGCCCACCTGTTCGGCCCCGATCATCACTATGGCCCCGGCCCGTGGATTGCCGATCTCAAGCGGCCCGAATGGAATCCGGTCTACTATCACCGCGCCGACTCAGATGGCATCGGCTTTGACCGCACGGCTTCCGGCAGCAACGCCATTGGGCAATATGCCCCGACCATCGCCGCACGCCTCGCCCGCCCCGAAACCACGCCGCCGCAGTTCCTGCTGTGGTTCCACCATCTGCCATGGACCTATCCGATGCCCGGTGGAGAGACGCTGTGGTCGGCCATGGTCCGCCGCTATGATCATGGCGTTGCCGAAGTTGAAGCCATGCGCAAACAGTGGGCCACGCTGAAATCGCGCGTGGATGCCGAGCGTTGGGCCAAGACTGACGCCTACCTCGGCATTCAGGCCCGCGAGGCGCGCTGGTGGCGCGATGCCAGCCTCACCTACTGGATGTCGCTCAACCACCTGCCCCTGCCCGCCGGTTCACCACCGCCCGCGCATGACCTTGCGTGGTACAAGCAGCAACGCTTCCCATTCGCCCCCGGAGCACCACACTAGGCATCTCACCTATCCAAAACGCCAAGCGCGCCAGGGCCTGCTGTCCCGCATGATCATCGCAAAAGGATCAGGAGAGGATCAGGTCATGCAGCGCCCGTCGCACGTCCCCGCAGATCGGGTGGTCGATATCGACATCTATCTGCCGCCCGGGCTTGAAGCCCAAGGCTTCCATCGGGCCTGGTCTGCGCTTTCTGCCGACAATCCTGCCGTCGTCTGGACGCCGCGCAACGAAGGCCACTGGATCGCGCTGGGCGGCGAGGCCCTGCAGGAAGTCCAGTCCGATCCCGAACGCTTCTCCTCGCGTGTGATCGTCCTGCCAAAGTCGGTGGGCGAGATGCACGGCCTCATTCCCACCACCATCGATCCGCCCGAACATCGCCCCTATCGCCAGCTGCTCAACGCCCATCTCAATCCCGGCGCCATTCGCGGCCTGTCCGAAAGCATCCGCCAGACCGCCATCGACCTGATCGACAGCTTCGCGCACAAGGGCCACTGCAACTTCACCGCAGACTATGCCGAACAGTTCCCGATCCGGGTATTCATGGCACTGGTCGGCATCGATGCGGCAGAAGCTCCGAAGATCCGCCACTGGGCCGAATGCATGACAAGGCCGGGCATGGACATGACCTTTGACGAGGCCAAGGCGGTGTTCTTCGACTATGTCGGCCCTCTGGTGGATGCCCGGCGCGAACGTCCTGGCGAGGACATGATCAGCGCCATGCTCCATGCCGATCTTGGCGAAGGCCGCACGCTGAGCCGCGACGAGGCCCTGTCCATCGTCACGCAGGTGCTGATCGCGGGGCTCGACACTGTCGTCAACGTGCTCGGGTTCATCATGCGCGAGCTGGCGGAAAACCCGGCCCTGCGCGCCGATCTGAAGCAGCGCGGCAGCGATATCGCGCCGGTCGTCCACGAACTGTTCCGCCGCTTCGGCCTCGTCTCGATCGCCCGCGAAGTGCGCCATGACATCGCCGATTTCCATGGTGTCGCCCTGAAGGCGGGCGACATGATCGCCATCCCCACGCAAGTCCACGGGCTTGACCCGCGCGTCAATCCCGATCCCCTGGCCATCGACCCCGCCCGCAAGCGCGCCCGCCACTCAACCTTCGGCTCCGGCCCGCACATGTGCCCGGGGCAGGAACTCGCCCGCAAGGAAGTGGCGATCACGCTTGAGGAATGGCTGAAGCGCATCCCCGATTTTGCTCTGGGCGAAGGCTCCGACCTGTCCCCCGTCCCCGGCATCGTCGGCGCGCTGCGGCGGGTAGAGCTGGTCTGGACTCTTTGAACCGCAAGACCGTCCTGCGTTGATCGTCACCCCGGGCCCCGACCCGGGGTCCCGCTTTCTTTGCATCCACGCCCGAACCTAGCGCAACCGCTAGGTTGAGCCGACTCGCGCCTGCGTCCATAAAACAGGCAACACTGCCGGTTTTAATGAAGGCAGTCCCGGAGAGCCTGATGCTGGACGCGATCAACCCCCACGGACTGCCCGAGCCCGCCGTTGCGGATGACCTCGCCGCAATCCGCTGCCCGGACGCCCCGAGCGTCCAGCAGATCGTTGCAGCCGACGCGCTTCCTCCGCCCGCCGTGCTGACCATGGAAGAGCCTGTCTATCTCGGCAGCGCGCCGGTCAGCGTGAACCGCTATTTCGACCAGTCGATCTTCGAGGCCGAGATCGAGCGCATCTGGAAGCGCACCTGGCAGTGGGTCTGCCGCGAGGACCACATCCCCGAGCCGGGCGACTACTACACCTACGAAGTCGCCCACCTCTCCTGGGTCGTCGTCCGGCAGGAGGACATGTCGGTCCGCGCCTTCGTCAATTCCTGCCTGCACCGCTCGACCAAGTTCAAGCGCGGCGAAGGCGTCGGCTCGGGCGACAACTTGCGCTGCCCCTACCACGGCTGGACGTGGAACAACGACGGTACGCTCGCTTCCGTGCCCTGCGCCTGGGACTTCAGGCATATCGATCCGAAGACGGCCAACCTCCCCGAAGCGCGCGTCGGCCATTGGGGCGGGTTCATCTTCATCAATCCGAGCGCCGAGGGTCCCCAATTAGGCGGTGAGAGCCTCGAGGAATACCTCGCGCCCCTGCCAGAACACTTCAGGGACTGGGACATCGCCAACCGCCACGTCGCGGTCCACGTGGCCAAGGAGCTGCCCTGCAACTGGAAGACCGCGCAGGAGGCCTTCCTCGAGTCCTACCACGTCCTCGAAACGCATCCCCAGCTGCTCAAGGGCGTGGGCGATGCCAACGTGCAGTACGATTGCCATTCGGACCACGTGACCCGGTTCTATGCCGCCAGCGGCGTCAACTCCCCGCACCTCGCCACCCCCCTCAGCGAGGAAGAGCTCCTCGCCACGATGATCCTTGGCGACAAGGATTCCCGTGGCGAGGGCCTCACCGTCGGCCCCGGGGAAACCGCCCGCACCGTGATGGCCCGCCATCTGCGCAAGGTCATGGGCGAGGCCTATGGCTGCGATCTGTCGAAGGTCTCGGACAGCGAGATGATCGACACCATCGAATACCATGTCTTCCCCAACATGGTGCTGTTCCCGGGCCTGTCGCTGCCGATGGTCTATCGCTTCCGCCCGATCGGAACCGACCCTAACCGCACCCTGTTCGAAATCCTGTTCCTGCGCCCCAATCCCGAAGGTGGGCCGGCGCCGGAACCGGCCGAGCCCTTCCACGTCGCCGAGGACCAGAGCTACGCCACCGCTCCCGGCTTCGATCCCGCCATGGGCCACGTCTACGATCAGGACACCGACAACCTGCGCGCCCAGCAGCAGGGCTTCCGCGCCAGCGCGACAGGCGTTCAGCAGCTCGGCAACTATCAGGAATCGCGCATCCGCCACTTCCAGATGGTCGTCGACAAGTATCTGGCGGGGGAAGCCTGATGGCCTTCGACATCGAAGCCGAGTTGCGCGACCTCTGCGCCCGCCGCGACATCCATGATGCGCTGTGCCGCTACATGCGCGGGCAGGACCGTTTGGACCCCGAACTGCACCGCAGCGCCTTCCATGATGACGCCTGGGTCGATTGCGGGCTCATGCAGGGCAGCGCCGACGAGTTTGTCAGCTTCGCGCAAGGGTTCCTCGCCGATCTCGATGGCAGCCAGCACATCATCGGGCAGGCACAGATCAGCGTGCGGGGCGACGAGGCTAGCGGCGAAGTCTACTTCTACGCCTGGCACCGCATCCGCGAGGACGGCGAGCCCAAGGACCTGGTCGTCGCCGGACGCTATGTCGACGAGTATACCTGCAAGAATGGGGAGTGGCGTATCAGTCGCCGCCGCGAAATAGTGGACTGGGCGCGTACCGACCCGGCAGCCGACGGATTCCTTGAAGGCAATCCGCTGGTCCGGCCGGGACGGCGCGGAACGGACTTCAGCCAGACCCGAGACTGGCCGGTCTGAGACAGTATCAGAGGACGCCGAAATGACCGCTCAGGACAAGATTTCCCGCTATTCCCCGGAGTTCGACGTTGCCGTGCGCGGCGACACGATCACCGCTGATCGCTACATCACCCGTGAATGGATGGAGCTGGAGAACAAGCACCTCTGGCCCAAGGTCTGGCACCTTGGCGGCGTGCTGGCCGATCTTGAGGAAGAGGGCGATTTCATCCGCCACAACTTCGGCAAGGAATCGGTCGTCATGGTCAAACAGGCCGACGGTTCCGTAAAGGCGTTCTACAACACCTGCCCCCATCGCGGTAACCGCCTGGTGCTGGGCGATGTCGGTTCCGCCCCGCGCCTGACCTGCGGCTATCACGGTTGGCAGTTCGATCCCGATGGCACGCTGGTCCACGTGCAGGACCCGGACGACTTTGCCGGCGGCAACCCATGCGGCAAAGTTACCCTGTCCGAACTGCGCTGCGACACCTGGGGCCCGTTCGTGTTCTGGTGCATGGACGATGACGTCGCCCCTCTGCACGAATGGCTGTGGCCCTATACCGAGCGGCTCGCCGGCTACAAGCTCGACAACTGGGTGCGCGTGCTCAATGTCTCGGCGGACTGCGACTTCAACTGGAAGATCATCCGCGACAACTTCAACGAGAGCTACCACCTCCCGACGATCCACCCCGAACTTGCCACCTTCATCAACGATGGCCTGCCGACCACCGTGTTCGAGATGTACGAGAACGGCCACAACGCGATGTGGATGATCGGCCACCAGGCCACCAGCCGCAAGGACTACGTGAGCGGCGACGTGCCGCCGGGGCTTTATGAAGCCGCGGAAGCCTGGGGCATCGATCCCAAGGAATACCGTGGCCGCACCGCCGACATCCGCGAGGCCGTGATCAAGGCCAAGCGCGAGCGCGGGGCCGACGCGGGCTACGACTACTCGTCGATGACCGACCAGCAGCTGGTGGACTACTTCCACTGCACGCTGTTCCCCAACCTGACGATCACGATGTCGCCCGAACAGTGCCAGATCCTGCGCACCGAACCGCACCCGACGGACCCCGAAAAGTGCGTGTTCCAGCACTGGTGCCTCTATCCGCCGAACGCGAAGATGGCCGAAGTCGTCACGCCTGTTGGCCCGGCGCCCCTCCGGCACGACGCGATCGCGCGCCATTCGGTCTATGGCGACGGCGTTTCATTGGGCTTTGTTGCGGATCAGGACCTGTCGATCGGCACCACGCAGCAGCAGGGCCTCAATTCGCGCGGCTTCAAGGGCTGCCTGCTGCCGGGCCAGGAAAAGCGCGTCCAGCGGTTCCATGAAAAGCTGAACGACATGGTGCTGGGGCATCCGACGGCAGCGCGGGAGTGATCTGATCACTGGCGCCCCCGCGCAGGCGGGGGCCTCGGTGTTGCTACAGAACGACAGCGTAAAACGACTGAGGCCCCCGCATGCGGGGGGGAGCAGGAAGGTTTTGCGCATTGGAGAGGGACAAGGAATGAGCAACATCACCATCACCCCCGGCCAAACCGGCCCGCACGTCATGCAGGCAGCCTTCATCGTCGAGGACGTGGAAGAGGCGGCAAAGGCGTGGATCGCGGCAACCGGAATCGGGCCGTTCTTCATGGTCCCGCACATCGAACTGGCCGAGGCGACCTATCGGGGCGCACCTTCCGAAGGCATCGACTTCTCCGTTGCCCTCGCCCAGTCCGGCGGCGTGCAGATCGAACTGATCCAGCAGCACTGCGACCGCCCCAGCGCCTATCGCGATACCATCGCCAAGGGCCAGACCGGCTTCCACCATTTCTGCATCTACACCGCCGACTACGATGCCTGCCGCCAGCGCTATGTCGACCAGGGCTTTGCCGTGGCCATCGACGGCAAGTTCGGCGCGATGCGCTTCTGCTACGTCGACACGGCACCGGCGCTCGGCTGCATGATCGAGATTGTCGAAGAGGACGATAACCAGACCTCCGCCTTCACCCGCATCGCGCAGGGCGCCGCCGATTGGGACGGCGTGACCGACCCGATACGGCCCCTGTTCGATTAATATGTTCACGTAATGTTCCAAGCGATGTTTCCCCGGGGAAACGTCCAACAAAGATAATAAGTATCTGAAAGGACACGACAATGAATTGCCCTATCGAGGATCGCCTGGCGATTCAGGACCTGATGATCGCCTATGCCCATGCGGTCGATACCGTCAGCGACATCGACGCGGTGCTCGACGTCTTTACCGAGGACGCGGTGTTCGATCTCTCGGGCATTGGCCTGACCCCGCAGGTCGGCCACGCCGGCATCCGCGAGTTCTTCACCAACGTCTTCGCCAACATGGAGCACCACGCCCACTACCTGACCAACTTCGCGCTGACCGGCTACGAAGGCGATACCGCTTCGATGCGCGCCTATGTGATCGGCATGGGCGTGGGCAAGGACGGCCGCGCCGTGACCGTCAACGGTCGCTACTATTTCGAAGTCCGTCGCGCCGGAGCAGGCTGGAAGGCCACGCGCTACACCATGGACTTCCTGATGCCGCTCTCGGGCACGCTCGATAACGCAAAGTAACTTAGAAAAAGCAAGAAAACAAACCCCATCCGGCGCTCGGGGAGATCGCCGGTTACAGGAGCGCTTTACCATGGCCACCTATATCCAGGTCCCCGAAGTCGATGCCCCCTACCCCACCCACGCCAGCGCGCAGTTCCCCGAACCGCGCGGCGATGCCATCACCGGTGACCGCTACTGGTCGAAGGACTTCGCCGCGCTGGAATGGGAGCACATGTGGAAGCGCGTGTGGCACGTCGGCGGGCGGGAAAGCCAGCTCGAGGAAGCGGGCGATTTCATCACCCACAACTTCATGCGCCAGTCGGTCATCATGGTGCGCCAGAAGGATGGCGGCATCCGCGCCTTCCACAATGTCTGCCGCCACCGTGGCAACCGCCTTGTCACCGTTGAGGAAGGCGGCGTGGGCGAGCATTTCACTTGCCCCTACCACGGCTGGAAGTGGAACATAGACGGCGCGCTGGACTGGGTGCAGGACGAAGAGGATTTCCCGCAGGGCTCCCCCTGCGGCAAGTTGCGCATGAAGGAAGTGCCCTGCGAGACCTGGGGCGGCTTCATCTTCTACAGCTTCGATCCCAATGCCGTGCCGCTGCTGGAATACCTCGATCCCATCCCCGCGCTGCTCGGAAATCGCGATCTCGCCAGCTGGAAGCGCGTGGTGTGGCGCACGCTGCGG
This sequence comes from Novosphingobium subterraneum, assembly GCF_000807925.1. Classification (GTDB taxonomy): domain Bacteria; phylum Pseudomonadota; class Alphaproteobacteria; order Sphingomonadales; family Sphingomonadaceae; genus Novosphingobium; species Novosphingobium subterraneum. Next base: position 67,788 of record NZ_JRVC01000020.1, read on the forward strand.
GTCAACACCAACTGGAAGTTCGCTTCCGACAACTTCAACGAAGCCTACCACATCCCTGCGGTCCACCCGCAGTTCGAGGGCATGATCGACGATCACTACTCGACCACCGTGTTCGAAATGTACCCGACCGGGCACAATCGCATGATCGAGAAGCTGCAGCCTTCGAGCCGCTATCAGGACGCGCAGCAGATGAAACCGCTGTGGGCGCAAGTGCTCAAGGAGTGGGACCTCGATCCCTCAGACTTCGAAGGACGCGCACAGGAAGGCCGCCTCGCGCTGCAGCAGGCGCGGCGCAAGCTCGGGCCGGAGCGGGGCTACAAGCACTTCGAAAAGCTGGCCGATGACGAGCTGACCGACCAGTTCCACCACACTTGCTTCCCGAACCTGACGCTGACCGGCACGCCCGAAGGACTCCACGTATTCCGCACCGAACCGGACATGGAAGATCCCAACTGGTCAACCTTCGACTACTGGTATCTTGCGCCGGAAGTGGCCGGGGGCGCGGATGTGCCGACGCTTTATGGACTGCGCCCGTGGAAGGAAGCCGAGCATCAGAGCGGCGACTTTGACGCCTACAGCGCAGAGATCCCGCAGGGCGACTTCCTCATCCAGGATCTCGATGTGGCCGTGACGCAGCAGCAGGGCCTGCACTCACTCGGGCACGATGACGCCTATCTGGCACGGCAGGAAAACCGGGTGCGGCGGTTCCACGAGGTGATCAACGATTACATCGCGGGGCGGCGGTGAGCGCCCCGCAACCATGGCAAGAGACGACGGGAGAAACGTGACATGACCCAGCCCGCAAAGGGTATCGACCGGCGCCAGATGCTGGCAGGCGCCGGCCTGGCCGCAGCAGTCGCCGCAACCGGCGGCGTCGCCACGGCAGCACAGGCAGCAGACGCGCCCGCAGCAGGCTGGGACCATGAATGCGACGTCCTGTGCGTCGGCAGCGGCGCGGCGGCGGGGACGGCGGCGGTTACCGCCCTTGCGGCAGGCGCGAAGGTGATGATGCTCGAGAAGATGCCGATCCTTGGCGGCACCACCGCCAAATCAGGCGGCGTCACCTGGATCTTCAATCACTTCATCTTTCGCGAACAGGGCATCGAGGACCCCAAGGCCGATGCGCTGCGCTACGTCGTGCGCTATGGCTATCCGCGCCAGTACAACCCCAACAGCCCGACGCTGGGCCTTGATGAAAACCGTTACCGCGTGGTCGAGGCCTTCTATGACCATGGCTCTGCCGCGGTAGATCACCTGCGTGAGCTGGGCGCGGTGCAGTTCAAACAGTTCCGCCTGTTCCAGGTGGACAAGCCCGCCCCGGACTATGCCGACCATCTGCCCGAGAATAAGGTGCCGACCGGCCGCGCGCTGGAACCGGCGGTGGGTTCGGGCTCGACCCAGGGCGGCGGCAGCCTTGCCTCGCAGATGCATGCATATCTGAAGGCCAAAGGCGTGCCGATCCTCACGCGGACCCGCGTTACCCGGCTGGTCAAGGATGGATCGGGCCGGGTGATCGGGGCCGAGGCCAAGCAGGGTGACAAGACCATCCGCATCAAGGCGAACAAGGGCGTGGTCTTTGGCACCGGTGGTTACAGCCACAACGTGCAGTTGTGCGATGTGCACCAGCCCGCCGTCTACGGCTCATGCTCGCTGCCGGGTTCGACCGGAGACTTCATTCCGATCGCGCAGGAAGCGGGCGCGATGATGGGCAACATGGGGCTTGGCTGGCGGACGCAGGTCGTGCTGGGCGAGGCGCTCAAGACGCGAGGCATCGGCCTTGGCGCGTTCGTTCTGCCGGGGGATTCGATGATCCTCGTCAACAAGTACGGCAAGCGCGTGGTCAACGAGAAGCGCGATTACAACGACCGCACGCAGGCCCACTTCTGGTATGACCCGGCGCACGAGGAATACCCCAACCATCTGATGTTCATGCTGTTCGACCAGCGCAGCATCGATGCCTTCGGTGGGGCCTTCCCCTTCCCGGTGAACAAGGCCGAGCAGCCACATCTCGTCGAAGGACAGACGTGGGACGAAGTCTTCGCCGGTATCGACGCACAGCTGGCAGCGTGGCAGGACCGGACTGGCGGCGCCCGCCTGGCGCCGAATTTCTCAAGCAATGCAAAGCAGTCGATCACGAACTTCAATGCTTACGCGAAGAAGGGCGTCGATCCCGAATTCGGGCGGGGGAAGTACCTGTACGACCGCGAATGGCACTTGTTGTTCTCGGCGCGTCGGCAAGGCACCAGCCAACCTGAAAACCCGTTCCCGAACAATACGATGCACCCGTTTTCTGCAAAGGGACCTTATTACGCGATCGTGCTCGCACCCGGCACGCTCGATACGGCGGGAGGTCCGCAGATCAATGCCGATGCGCAAGTGCTGGCCGCAAATGGGCAACCCATCCCGGGCCTCTATGCTGCCGGCAACTGCATCGCCGCGCCGACCGGCCAGGCCTATCTCGGCGCTGGCGGCACGATCGGTCCTGCGGTGACTTTCGGCTACATCGCCGGACGGCACGCGGTGTCGGCATGAAACAGCTTGCCCTGGGCGGCGCTGCCCTGCTCGCTCTCGCCTTCTCGGCACGTGCTGAACAACCTGCGCCAACCGTCTCGTATCAAAGGGATATTGTGCCGATCCTGGAGCAGAACTGTGCAACCTGCCACCTGACCGGCGAAGAGGCAGGGGGCATGTCGCTGGTTGGCGATGCGGCGATCGGCTTCCTTGTCAGCAAGCCTGCGGAAGGGGCGCCTGCGATCATGCGGGTGGCACCGGGCGCCCCGGACAAGTCCTATCTGGTGATGAAGCTGGAAGGTACGCATAACGATCATGGCGGACTGGGCGCGCGTATGCCCTTCGGCGGAGCGCCGTTGAACGAAACCGACATGGCCAAGATCCGCACGTGGATCGCACAGGGAGCTAAATCGTGAATCCGAACCTCGTATCGCTTGAAGGCAAGGTCGCCATCGTTACCGGCGCGGGCGTGGGCATGGGCGCGGCAACCGCGCGCCTCCTCGCCGCGCGTGGGGCAAAGGTCATCGTCTCGGACATCAACGCAGACACCGCTGCCGCCACTGTCGCCGCGATCCGCGAGGCTGGAGGCAGCGCCCATGCCGTGCGCACGGATGTGGCCGACGAAGCCCAGGTCGAGGCGCTGGTGGCGGAAACGGTCGCCACGTTCGGCAGGCTCGATTGCGCGGTGAACAACGCCGCGATCACACCAGATGTCCTGCCGATCCACGAAGCCGACATGGCAGTGTTCGACAAGGTCCTGAGCGTCGACCTGCGCTCGGTCATGCTCTGCATGAAATACGAGATTCGCCAGTTGCTTGCGCAGGGTTCTTCAGGCTCGATCGTCAATATCGGGTCGGTCAGCTCGTTTCGTCCGCAGCCCAACAACGCGGCCTATGTTGCGGCCAAGCATGGCGTGATCGGCCTGACCAAGACCGGCAGTCTTGAATATGCCGGCAAGGGCATCCGCGTGAACGCGGTCCTGCCCGGCGCGATCGACACGCCGATGCTGCGTGGTGCGCTGGAGACGACCGGCTTCACCGAGGAAGAGTTCGCCCCCGCGCTCAGCCTGTTCGGTCGCTTCGGCAAACCGGAAGAGGTGGCAGAGGCCAGCGCATGGCTGTGTTCGGACGCGGCGAGCTATGTCACCGGGCACAGCCTTGCAGTGGAAGGCGGCTACCTTACGCGCTAGGCGCTTTCGCGGGCGACGAGGCGGAAGCCGACATCGACCCAGCGCTCGGCCGGGGGCTGGTTCGGGCGGTGCTTGCGGATGGCGGCGATGGCCTCGCGCGCGATCCGGGCACCGTCCACCTCGACCGAGGTGATCGTGGGGCGCATCTCCCCGGCAATCGAGCTGTTGCCAAAGCCGACCACGGCGATGTCTTCAGGCACGCGAAGCCCGGCGGCCAGCGCCTCGACGATGACCCCTTGCGCGAGATAGTCCGAGCCGCAGACCACAACGTCGGGCATCTCGGGCAAACGGCGGACCTCGGCAAAGATGCGGCGGGCGTGCCCAAAGCTCGAGGGCACCTGCACGGAAGATTCACTGGGCGGTTCGTGCCCGGTTGCCTGCCATTCCTCGACGAAACCGGCGCGTCGCATATTGGCGCGTGCACCTTCGGCGGTGACGACATGCGGACGGCGATAGCCGCGCGACATCAGGAAGCGTGCGATGTCGCGCCCGGCGGCATGGTGCGAAAAGCCGACCGCCATGCCGATCGGGTCTTCGGGCAGATCCCACATCTGGATGAACAAGGCGGGGCTGCGCCGCACCATGGCATCGACCTGAGGTGTGACTGGCCCGGTGAAGATGATCGCGTCGACGCGCCGGCTCAGGGCTGCGCGGATCAGGTCCTCGGTGCGCTTCTCCGAGACGCCGGTGAGGCCGAGCATGACCGTTGTCCCTGCTGCCGAAAGTTCTTCGACCATGGCCTGGATGGTATCGTTGAAGATCGAGTCGGTGAGATATGGAATCAGCACCGCGACCATCTTCGACCGGCTCGAGGCCAGGCCGCCCGCCAGCAGATTGGGAATGTAACCGGTTGCAGCGATCGCAGCACGGATGCGCTCTGCCGTACCCTTTGCCACGACCTCGGGATTATTTACGAAACGGCTTACGGTGGCGGTGGACACCCCAGCCATCGCCGCCACGTCGTCCAGTGTTGGCGTCTTGTCGATCGATGCGCTCATCCTGTCGACGCTAGCGCGACCGAGGGCGATGATGCAATCGCTCTCTTTTGCCGGATCAGGCGAACCGCAACGGTACCGAGAGCGCGCCGATCTCTGGCCAGCGGCTGACCGTGACCGGCCCGGAAAGCTCGAACTCGCTGGTTGCAGCCAGGATTTCCTCGAGCGCGACGCGCAGCTGCATGCGGCCGAGGTGGATGCCCGGGCAGTTGTGCGGGCCGCGCCCGAAGGCAAGGTGCTGCGCGATGTTGGGCCGATCCAGAATGAATTCGTCAGGGTTGGGGAACACGGCCTCATCCCGATTGGCAGAGGCATAGATCAGCGCAATCGCCTCGCCCGGTTCGATGGTACGACCGCCGAGGTCCACCGGGCAGACAGCGGTTCGCGCAAAGCCGCGATAGGGCGTGTAGAGCCGGAGAAACTCTTCTATTGCCGCGGGAATGAGCGAAGGGTCACACCGCAGTTTCTGCTGCAGCGCCTTGTCACGCGAAAGATGCACGCAGATGTTGCCGATCATCACCATCGGCGCGACCATGCCGACGACAAGGACCTGCCGGACAGTGCCGACCAGCAATTCGTCGGGCAATGGCTCGCCTTCGTGCCGCGCTTGAAGCAGCGCGCTGGTGGGATCGAGCGCCGGATCCTGGGGGTGTTCGTGGCGCAGCGCGATCAGGGCGCGGGCCATGTCATAAAGGCGGAGCGAAGTCTCCTTCATCACCTCGGGCTTGTTGGAATGCACGGCAAGGATGAAGGCGCGGCCATTGTCGTGGAGCGTATCGAGCCAGTCCTCGGGAATGCGCATCCATTCGCCGAACACGTGGACCGGAAGATAGCTGGACAGTTCGACGCAGATATCTCCGCCTCCCCGGGACACCATCGGCGCCAGCAGGGCGCGTGTCAGTTCGCGGGCACGCGGGGCGAAGGTTTCGGCCCGATCGAGCGAGAGCAGGGGATTGAGCGCCTTGCGATAAGGAGTGTGCTCGGGCGGATCGAGGTGCAACGGCGGCCGGCGCCCGGTATAGGCGACTTTCGGAATCACATTCTGGACCGAGGTGATGAAGGTGGCAGAATCCGACGCCACACGCTTTACGTCTTCGTACCGCGTCACTGCCCAGAAGCTGCCGAGGCCTTCTGTCCAGGCAACCGGGCACTGCTGGCGCAGGCGCGCATATTCGGCATGGGGGCTGTCAAAGTCTTCCGGAAGTTCCGGATCGAAATCCTGCAGGCGATCGGTCATGATCGGTTGCATAAGCACGCATTCAAGCGCATGCAAGCGCTATCATTCGTTTGGGCGCGGCATATGGACCAAGGGACGTGAGAGCGTGAAGTGTTGAGCGCGAGACGAGACTACTGGGCAATTATCGTGACCCTGGCGGCGATTGCGGCCACCGGATCGATCGCCATCCACATGCTGGTGCCGGCGCTGCCCCTGATCGCAGCCGATCTGGCAATCGGCGAAGCCAAGGCGCAGCAAGTGGTGAGCATCTACCTTGCCGGGCTGGGATCGGGCCAATTGCTGGCCGGCCCCATGATCGACCGCCTTGGACGACGACCGGTCATGCTGGCGGGCCTGATGCTGTTCATTGCCGGGGCACTGGCGGGGGCGCTGGCAACGACCACTGGCCTGCTGCTTGCCGCACGCGCCATGCAAGCGGCAGGCGGGGCCTTCGGCGTCGTGACTGCCCGGGTCATGGTCGGCGACTTGTTCGGCAAGGACCGCGCAGCCGGCGCGCAGGCCACCTTGATGACCATTGTGCTGATATCTCCCGCGGTTGCCCCCGTGATCGGCGGAAGCCTGGCCGATCTTGCCGGGTGGCGCGCCGTCTTCGCCCTGCTTGCGCTGAGCGGAGCGGCCACGCTGGCAGCGGCCTTCTGGCGCCTGCCGGAAACGGTTCAGGCCGGAGTGGCAAGCGCGCGCAGCGGACTGATCGCTTCCTACGCCAAGCTGGCAAGAAACCGGCAATTCGTGCTCACGGCGGCTACCTTGGGCGCCGCCAGTAGCGGATTGTTCATGTTCCTTGGTGCCGCCCCCTTCCTGCTGGTCCACCGTTTCGGCCTGTCCTCGGGCGAAGCCGGCACCGCGCTGCTGTGGGTGGCCGCCGCAAGCATCGTCGGGACGCGTCTGGTCGTGCCGGTGGAGCGGCGTTCGAGTGCTCTGATCATCGGCACGGGCAGTTCTGCTCTGGGCGCGGGGATTGCGCTGGTGCTGGCGCTGGTGGGGATCGAAGGTGTCGGGCCACTGATCGCGCCGATCATGCTGCTGGGTCTTGGAGCGGGCCTTGCCGGACCTGTTGCCTTCAACGCAGTGGGCTTTGCCGAACCCGGCCTTGCCGCCACGGCAACCAGCCTCGCAGGCGCGCTGCAGATGCTGGCAAGCGGCTCGGCGATGAGCGTGCTGGGGCTGTTTGCGCCCATAGATCCGCTGCGGTTGGCTGTGGCGCTGGTTATCACGACATCGACGGCATTGTGCTGCGCACTGGCGCGTTCACGGCTGGCGTCGGCGCGAGGCTAGGCCGCGCTGATATCGGCGACGACCGCGTCCAGCAAGCGCGCCGCGTCCGTTCCGGCCAGATGCACCTGCAGGCCGCGCTGGCCACCGTTGATGAAGATCGCGTCCCATAGAAGCGCGGTCTCGTCGATCACCACGGCCACGCGTTTCATCTGGCCGAACGGGCTGATCCCGCCGACCTTGTAGCCGGTGAGGCGTTCGGCATCGCCGGGACGCATCATCGTTGCGGACTTTGCCCCCAGCGCTGCCGCGACGCGCTTCATGGAAACCTCGCCGTCACTGGGCGCGATGGCACAGGCGGGCTTGCCGTCGATCAGCACCATCAGCGTCTTGAACACCTGCGCCGGTTCCACGCCCAGCGCGGACGCGGCGGCTTGCCCGATGGAGTCCGCATCGGGATCATATTCGTAGCTGCGCAGTTCGAACCGGATACCGGCCTGTTCGAGCGCTTTCGTTGCCCGGGTTGCCTGTGCCATAGGCGGTCCTTTGGCAGGACCGCCAATCGGAAGCCAGCCTGTTTGGAGTTTTGTGCATGAGCGTCGCGTTTCGCCGGGAAAGTGATGACGAACATCTTGAACCGGTGTTCGAACTGCCGATCCCGCCGGGGCCGAATCTGGTGACCGAGCGGGGACTGGCGTTGATCCGGACGCAGGTGGAGGCTTGCGAAGACAAGGTGCAGGCTCTGGTAGCCGAGGGCGCGGATGAGGCAGTGATCAAGAAGGCGCGGCGCGAACAGCGCTACTGGAGCACGCGCGCCGCAACGGCCGAGTTGATGCCCGCTCCCGATGGCGACACCGTGGCATTCGGCTGCTCGGTCCAGTATCGTCTCAACGGCAAGGCGCGGTGGATCACCATCGTCGGCGATGACGAGGCCGATCCCGCCGCCGGGCTGATCGCATGGTCCGCGCCGCTGGCACGGGCGATGATGGAGGCCGAGGAAGGCGAGCTTGTCGACTTCGGTGGCAAGGCCGAGGCGATCGAGGTTCTGGCTATCCGACCGGCTTGTCTCGCCGCCGAGGGCACTTACTCCGTCGGCTGAAACAGCGCGCCAACGTCAGCCAGAGTATCTAGCCCGAGGATCGCATCGGCAAGGCGGCTGGCGGCCTCGGGCATGACGGGGACGGCTGCACGCCCGACGCAATCGATGAACTTGGCGCGTTGAGCTGCCGGGGAGAGTGGCCGCGCAGGGCAGCCCAGCGCGTTCTCGAGCCAGGCGTGATGGCTTTCGCCATCGTCCGTCACGATCCGCATCGCGCCGCCCACGCCGGGTTGCCATTCTGGCCGATGCTCCACCGTGGCCTGGACGCGGGCGGCCATGGCCAGAACTTCGGGATCGGTGAGGCTGGCGGCGTCGAAATCGTCAAGCCGCACCGCGCCGCGCACCAGGGCCAGCGCGGTGGTGAAGGGAACCGAGAACTTGGCGTCAATCGCCGTCTCGGGCGCCTGCTTGCGGGCCAGCGGCTCTACGAGCATTGACTGGATGGCATCGACGCTGACTTCGACGCATTCGATGCTGGACTGCCTGATGCCGTGGCGCGCGGATAGGTCCAGCGCCATTTCGATGAACGGGTGCGTGCCGCGGCAGGACGGCCACGGCTTGAAGGTCAACTCGCTGCCCCAGTAATGGGTGCCGAGGCGGTCCGTCAGGTCAGCCGGATCGAACTGTCGGCCAGCGTAGAGCGCGAAAAAGGCGGACTTGCCCTCGAGCGGCTCTTCGAAGCCGGGGACGCCTTCGCGCGCCAGCAACGCGGCGGTCAGCGCGGCCTGGGCCGGAAAGGCTTCGCGCACCGCGCGCAAGGTGGTGCGGCGGCTGTGCTTGATCTCGCCCGGCATCGTCACCTGGCACAAGGTCAGCGAAAGGGCATCCTTGGTCTGCTGAGGGGACAGGCCCAGCAGATTGGCCGCCCCCGCCACCGCGCCGAATGCCGCAACGATCGGCGGGGGGTACCAGCCACCCTGCTCCATCGGCTGGCGTAGCGAAAGCGCAATCCGGCAGGCCACATCGCCACCGACGGCCAGCGCGGTGAGGAAACGGCGGCCATCGACCGGGCCTTCTGATTGGGCGAGCGCGAGCAGGACGGGGACGAGCGAGGCGTTGGGGTGTGCCGGGGCGCGATCGAAGGCGTCCTCATAATCGACCGCGTGGGCCAGCGCGCCATTGGCAAGCGCTGCGCCGAGCGGCTGGACACGATGCGGCGTCCCGATGATCGAGCACGGCCCTGCCCCGTTGGCGCGGGCCAGCGCGATGAACGGTGCGGCCTCGGGCGCCAAGCCACTGGCCGCGTGCATCACGCCGATAGCGTCGAGCGCGACGCTGCGTGCGCCGTCCCGGGCATGATCGGGCAGGCTTTCCCATCGGGCCGTGGCGATGTGGCGGCAGAGCAGGTCGCTGAGAGTTTCAGTCATCGTTTCAGCCGGGCAGAGGGCCATGCCAGCAGGGCGGGATCGTGGCGGCAGGTCCATTCTCCACGCTCAAGCCGGGCCGATGCGGGGAAAGCGCAGATCGGGCGAGTGAAGCTTGTGCCATCGGCAATCTTGCGTGCCTCGATGCGCGGGGGGGCGATGCCTTTTTCGACCCAGCGGATCAGCGCCCAAAGCATGTCGCTGGCCGGATCTTCGCTGATCGGCGCATGACCGGAAGCGCCAAATGTGTCCGCTCCCGGACCACCACGGCAATGGTACATGCCGGGGACCATGAAGAGGCGCACGGCTTCGGACAGCTTCGCGAGACCACCGTTATCGCGGGCCAGCGCGCCGTAATACTCGAGCGTCGGCCCGGCGTTGGTTGATGGGTCCTGCCAGCCCTGATAAATGATCGCGCGGTGCCCGGCTGCGAGGAAAGGGCTGATCGCCGTGCTGTCAGCCCGCAACTGCGGCATCACGCGGTTGATCGTGGCAAGATCACCGGTGCGGCTGAAGGTCAGCGCATCCCATTCGGGATCATCGTGCGCGGCGTCGGCCCACATCGCACGCAACAGCGGCGACGGCGGGCCGGGGCGCGTGCGGACAGCGGGGAACAGGCCCCGGTCCATCGCCCTGCCCCGTTCGTCGCGCAATGGTGCAATGACGGCCTTGAGCATAGCAAGCTTGGGCGCGGTCAGGCAGCCTTCGGCCTGCCCCGGCTTGCACAGGAGCGTCGCCGTGCGGAAGCGGCATTGCAAGGGGTTAGTGATGATCCCGTTGACCTTGCCGTCCAGCGGATCGCAGGCGCGGGTCACCGCGTTCTCGTAGAGCGACCAATCAGCGTCACTGAGCGCGGCCGCCGGCTTGCGCTGTGCTTCGAGCGCGAACCACATCATCCGCACCGATTGCAGCGGCATGTTAGGCCCCGGCGCACCTGCAATCACGCCGTCATAATCGAGCGGGTGAACCTGCATTTCCTTGAGCGCCTGCCGGCCGCCGCCCGAGCAGCCGGTGAAGTAGCTGCGTTCGACTGGCCTTGCATAGAACCGTGCAGCGAGCGCCTTTGCGGCCTGTGCCGTCAGGTGGACCGCGCGATGTTCATAATCGGTTCGGGCCTTGGGCACACGCATCCAGTGGGCCTCGGTCACCTTGTGGCCGCTGTCGGTTGTGACGGTGGCGAAGCCCTGGGCGACGCGCAGACTCATGTCCAGGTAGTTGAACACCCCGGCATCACCGCCGACGCCTGCACCGAGCAACCGCCCGTTCCACGCCATCGGCAGCCAAAGTTCGAAGCCGATGGTGCCCTCGATCCGGCCCTCGACCCGGCAGAACGGCGAATCGACCGGAACGGACTTGTAGAAGGTGGTCTTGTCGTCGGGCCTGAAGGCAACGCCTGCGGGGATCGCGGTGGCCTTTTCGACCACCACGTCCCCGCTGGCGCCCTCAAGCGCGCTGCAATCGCCGGGGCTGGCGCTGGCAACCGCGGCCGCCGCCAGGAGCGATAGCAGCGCCGCCATCAGAACTTCACGCCTGCCGTCATCGAGAACATGCGCGGAATCGGGTTGGCCGACTGCGGATCGTAGCCGCGCGAGGTATCGACAAACGGCGGGTCTTCGTTCAGCAGGTTACGCACGTCAAAGCCGATGCGCAGATGCTCGTTCACCTCGACGTTGAGGCCAAGGTCGAAGGTATCGTAGTTCGAGACCTTCTGCACCGGCGTGACCGTGGTGTTGGTGTAGGCAGCCAGGTGATTCCAGGTCAGGCGGCCGGAGAAGATGCCAGCCTTCGCACCGATATCCGCCTGTGAGCGGAACTTCTGCGGGAAGTTGATGAGCCCAATGACATTGGATACGGCAGCGCCGGGCAGCGCCTGGAACAGGTACTTGGTATAGTAGGTGCCCGAAACGCCCGCATCGAACTTCACCGCGCCGACATCCCAGTTGGCATAGGCCGCGAAATCGATGCCACGCACGCGCGAACGGCCGAGATTCTGGCGGCGTCCATCGACGATGAACTGCACGGCGTTGGCGTTGATTGTGTTATTGATCGGTAGCCCTGAGGCAATCAGTGCGTCGACTTCGGCCTGCGTCGGATTCAGCTTCACGAACGAGGCATATAGCGGGTTGGTAAGGATGCCTGGCGTGCCGCGCAGAGCCTGGATCTGATCCTTGTAGTCGATGTCGAAATAGGTCAGCGACAGGCGCACCGCGCTGATCGGGCGGAATTCCGCGCCAACAGACCAGGTCGTCGCGGTCTCGGGCTTGAGCCCCGGATTGCCGCCCGCAATGCCGATGCCGGTGAGGTTGCCCGAGGCACCCGGCAGCGTATCATAGTAGAGCCCCGCCCCGCCCGCGATGGTCGAGACCTCGGTGAAGGTCGGCGCGCGGAAGGAGGTGCCATAGCTGCCACGCAGAGTGAGCGATTCCACCGGCTTCCAGGTCAGGCCGATCTTCGGATTGGTGGTGCTGCCGAAATCGCTGTACTTTTCGTGGCGACCCGCGATCGACAGCGAGAGCTGCTCTATCCCCGGCATCGCATTGCCGCTGCCGACGATCGGCACGAAGAGCTCGCCGAACACTGCCTTCACGTTACGTGTGCCGGAATCGGCAGTGCGGCGCGGAGTGGCGGCCTGCCCGGTGAGCAGGTCGGTGTAGGTGTATTCCTCGCGATATTCGCCGCCAAGGGCCACGCGGACGGCGCCACCGGGAAGGTCGAACAGCGAGCCATCGAGCTGGACGTTGGCAACGTCTAGCTTGGTGCGGCCGGTGATCACGAACAGATTGTCGCGGATCTTCGCCAGAGTGGCGGGGTTGTTCGGCCCGCCGAAGACATTGAGCGCTGTGGCCGGGTTTGTATCGGCAAGGGCAGCGTTTAGTGCGGCGGTGTTCACGCCGAGGCGGCGATCGGCCACGTCCTCGGACTCGCCGTGGGCGTAATAGGCGGTCGCCTTGAAATCGCCGACCAGCTTGGCCTCGATCCCGCCGACGACGTTCCAGGATTCACCGTGGTAGGGGTTGAAGTCAGGCCCCAGCGTCGGGACCATCGACCACAGGACCGTCTGCTGCGTGGTGCCCGGAACAGGGGTAACGAAGAACGGGTTGGTGTTGCGCACCGTGGCGCTGATGTTGTTGATGCCGGCAATGGTACCGTTGCGATAGGAATAGAACCCGTCGGCGAACAGGCGCACGCTCTCGCCCACGTCCTGCGAGACGGCAGCCGTGACGTTGTAGCGCTTCTGTTCGGGAATTACGGTATCCAGCGCGTTGTAGAAGCAGCGGTTGGCAGTGCCAGCGACGAGCGAGCCGACATTGGCCGCTGTTACCCCGCCCTGCGGAATCGCGTAAGTCTTGCCGCCAAGGCTGATCGTGCCGGGATTGCAGTTCTGCACGCGCAGATCGCGTCCACCCCGGTTGCGGTTATCGTCCTGGTAGAAATCGAGATCGTAGCCGCGCAGGTGGGTGTTGTCGGTGTATTCGGCGGCGATCATGGCCGAACCGCCATCCCACTTCTTGCCGAAGATTCCAGCGAACTGCTTTTCGGTATATCCGCCCTCGGCGATACCGGCGCGGGCGCGCACCTCTACGCCATCGAAGTTGCGGCGCAGAATGAAGTTGACGACGCCGGCAATGGCATCGGAGCCATAGACCGCCGAGGCACCATCGGCGACAACCTCGACCCGCTCGAGCGCGATGGCCGGCAGGACCGAGGGATCGGTGTACTGGCCTTGCGTGCCCTGCGGCGGGAAGCGGCGGCCATCATACAGCAACAGCGTGGCGTTGGTGGAGATGCCGCGCAGGTTGATGCCCGCGCCACGCGTGGCGTTGGCCGCACCATTCTGGGCCGAGCCGCCGTTGCGGTTGGCACCGAGCGACACGACTTGCGGCACGCGGCGGAGCAAGTCATTCGTCGAGGTGACCGGCTCCTGCGCGATGTCGTCCGCGCCGATGGCGATGACGTTCGAACCGACCGGGGCTATGCCGCGGATGCGGCTGCCGGTGACGATAATGGACTGGTCTTCGGGCGCGTCCGCAGCTGAATTCTGCGTCTCCTGCGCATGAGCAGATGCGATGCAAGCGATTGCAGATGTTGCGGCAAGCAACACCTTGAAAGAGTTCCGGTTCCCCATCTTCAGTCTCCCATTTGTATCTTCACGGCCCGACGCACTCCGCCGGGCAAATCGTTCAATTCAGGCAGTTTCGCTTCGCGCTTGCCGATGCGCGGAAAGGCGCGGGGCGAGCGAGAGCAGGACAATCGCGCCGACCAGCACGCCCGCGCCGATCAATTCGGCATCGCGCGGCATCTTCAGGCCCCAGAACCATGCGAGCAGGACCGAACCGCCGATCCCGGCGACAAGACTCGCCGCGCGCTCCAAAGGCACGCAGTAGGCGTTCTCGCGCGGGTCGAGCAGGATGATGATCGCCAGCACGGAAATCACGGTGAGCGTTGCGCCGATCCAGAAGAGGTCGAGCAGCACCGGATCGCTCCACACGCCGATGAAGCCCCAGGCAAGCTCACCCGATTGGCCGCCGATGCCGCTGGCCGAGATGACACCCAGAATCACGACCGACATCGGCAGCGCGATCATCTTTTCCTCGACGAAATAGCGCCTTACCGAGGCCGGGTCACCGCTCTTGGAGATCTTCGTCATTACGAACAGGCGCAGGAAATAGCCCAGCGTGTAGAGCACGACGGTGAGGATCGCGATTGGCGGCAGTTTGAGGCCACCCCGGTCGGACAGGGTTATGACCAGCGCGAACAGGACCATTGCCAGCGCGGTCCAGCTCCACCAGCGCACGCGGCGACCGAACATCACGTCGACCAGCGGCGCGATGATCAGGATGTCGCCGCGCATGACCAGCTGGATGAACGGGATGCTGACATTGGGGATGGTGAAGCTGAGCGGCACGGTGAACAGCACCAGCGAAGTGCCGAGGCCGGAAAGGAAGGTGTAGAATGTCGGGAACGGCAGGCGGACCGGCCCCAACGAGACTTTGTTGGCATCACGGTGCCAGCCCGACAGCCAGATGAAGGCCCAGGTCAGCACCATGTTGATGATCAGCGACGCGGGCAGGGTTTCGAGGCCGGTGAGCGGACGGCCAAGCCCGGCGTGCGGCTGCGAGGTGACCAGCTTGGTCACGATCACGTTCGGCAGATACGCCAGCAGGTAAAGCAGGACGTAGCCTTCGAGGGGAAATGCGGCGGCGCGCGGCTTCATGCTGCCTGCTCCAGCACGACCATGCCTGCGTCTTCGCGGTACGCGGCGTTGAGCCCGGCTTCCCGCGTGACGGCGGCCAGATAATCAACCACAGCGGCATGGTCCTCGCTGCCCGGCTCGGCCAGGCGCGGTACGGCATCGCGGCCGATGACTAGCGGCAGCAAGCCCGCGCGCAGCACCTTGCCACCAGCAACTTCGAGCCGAGCGATCATGGACAGGCGCGCGGCCTTCGGGAAGTTGTAGAGACTTTCGAAATCCGGCTCCCACTCTTCGGCAAGGACGCGGATCTCGTTGAAACTCTTCGAATTGGCGTGGGCCTCGTCCATCGCAAGATCGGTGGCGAAATTGCACAGCGAATAGAACACCGGCTTGCCGTCGATCAGCTCGCAGCCCTTGAGGATATGGGCATGGCCGCCGAAGATCGCATCGGCCCCGGCGGCAATCGCGGCGCGGGCAACATCGCGCTGGTAATCGGCAATCACTGCACGGACGAAGTGGATGCCCCAGTGGTGCGAGACGAGGACGACGTCGGCCTGCTGTTTCGCGGCGCGGATGTCTGCCTCCATTGCGGCGAGGTCTTCGCGGTGGGGATAGGTGTGGACTCGCGCCGGGGTGCCGGGCTGGTCGTGCTCGATCTGCTCGTAGACGGTGAAGGCGCGCATCGGGGCGCAACCGGGCCGACGTTCGTCAGCCCAGTAGGAATGCGGGAGAATGCTGGAATAGGCGAGGAAGGCCACGCGCGTTCCATCGCCCAGCGTGCGGATCACCGGGCGGCGAGCCTCGGCAATGTTGGCCCCGGCCCCGACCACGCTCATTCCCGCCTTTTCAAGGTGCCTGCGCGTTTCGAAGAAGGCTTCGTGTCCCCAGTCCATCACGTGGTTGCCGGCCATGGAGATCACATCGAACCCGGCGCGACCCAGAGCGGCTGCACCTTCGGGCCTGGCGAGCACGGCATGGCGCGCCTGAGGCAGACGGACACCCTTTTCGGCAAAGCTGGTCTCAAGCTGGCCGAACACTACGTCCGCAGCGCGCAGGACAGCCGCCGTCCCGGCAAAGCAGGCGTCGTAATCATCGCGGTCCATCGCGAGATCGCCAGTGGCCAGAACAGTGTGAATCACGTCTCTCCCTTCATTGTTATGGTCCATTGCTTAAAGGCGGCAAACGTTTTACGCAAGCGCTTGCATTGCAGAACCTGTCAGACAAATGTGCGGTGCAAGAGAAGGAGGATCGCTTGAGCAGACATCACATCATGGGCGCAGCGCTCGGCATGGCGATGATGGCAGCGCCGCTGGCCGCGCAAGACCAGCCCAACAGCTTCGACACGATGCCGAATGGCCCCGGCACCGGGCCCTATCCGGCAGTGATGACGCAAGATCCGGCCCTGCCCGCGCATGTGATCTATCGACCGGCGGATCTTGCGAAAGCCAAGGCGCTGGGGGTGCTTGTCTGGGGCAATGGCGGATGCAGCGCCGATGGCGCCAGTGCGCGGCAGCACCTGATCGAAATTGCCAGCCATGGCTATGTAGTGATTGCGCCCGGCGACATCATGAGCGGCCCGGGCGCGACAAAAAAGCGCGAACCGCGGGCGCCGGATAAATCCGGCCAGTTGCCGCCAGTTGCAACAACCAGTGCCGACGTGAAGGCGGGCCTCGACTGGGCACTGGCCGAGAACGCCAAGGCTGGAAGCGCGCTCTACGGCAGGATCGACGATAAGGCGCTGGCCGTGGCCGGGCACAGCTGCGGCGGCCTGCAGGCGCTCGAAGTGGCGCCCGATCCGCGCATCCGCACCGTACTGGTCCACAACAGCGGCGTGTTTACCGACGGCACCAACCCGATCCGCGGCATCACCGTGAACAAGGCGATGCTCGAGAAACTGCACACGCCGGTGCTTTATGTCCTGGGCGGGCCGAACGACATCGCCTTTCCCAACGGCACCGATGATTTCAAGCGGATCGACAAGGTGCCGGCTGCCCTGGTTCAACTGCCCGTGGGCCACGGTGGCACCTTCCGCACCCTGAACGGCGGTGCGGTGGCGGCGCTGTCGGTCGACTGGCTGGAGTGGCAGCTGCGCGGCGACAAGACTGCGGCGCGCAGCTTTACCGGCAGCAACTGCCGCTTGTGCGTCGTGCCCGGCTGGACAATCGAGAAGAAAGGGATCGACTGACACGGGCGCGCCTGGTGCCTAGCGGCAGCGCGGGCCGGACGGGCCCTCCTGCCGCAGGCACGGACGCAACATCGGTGGCGGCGTGTGATCGACGAACTGGGTCGGACGCGCTGGCCACTTCCCCGAAGCGATGCGCTGTTCAAGATGCGCAATCGCCGCAAGGACCTGTTCGGGGGGCAAGCGGCAGTGCCCCGCTCCCTTGTGCCAGAGTGGCTGCATCATCGCAGGCGGCGCAGCGTCGGCATAGGCGCGCTGCAGCGAAGGTGAGGTCAGCCCATCGCCCACCGCCTGCAGCGACACCAGCGGCACGCGCGGGCGAGCTGATGGCGTATAGTTATCAAGCATGTAGCGCACGGCTGATGGCTTGGCGCTGATCCTTGGGGCACGGGCAAGCGTGGCGAGATCGCGGCTCAGGCTCAGCCCGGCCTTGCGATACATCGCCTCCACGAAGGGCCGACGTCCCGAACGATCCAGTTGCCGGGCGTAGTTCACGCCGGTGTTCCACGAGAAGACGCCGCCCGCGCGGCTCTCCTGATCATTGCGCGGCATGAAGGTGCCCATGACCAGCGTTGCGGCGATCTCGTCAACCTGCGCTTCGGTATCGTCGGCAGCGGGTTCGGGACGCTCGGGCCGGGTCCAGCCGGGAATGCCGCCGAGCACACCCGCCAGTGCGATCCGCGCCCTGCCTTCGCGGGTTTGACGGGCAGCATCGATTGCCGCCATGCCTTGCGGCCATTGGCCATGTCGTCAGCGACGTTGACCAGCGACAGCCCGGAATTGGGCGCGATCAGGGCGGCGGTGGCAAAAGCCCCGTCCAGCCCCATGTTCATCATGCCGACCGCGCCGCCGATCGAAGGGCACATCGCGAGAGCGCCGTCGATCACTGGCCTGTCCTGCTCGGCCAGCGCGGTGGAAATGAGGCCGCCCATCGACGACCCCCAGGCCAGCACGCGTGCCGGGCGCCCTTCGCGCGCGACAAAGGCCTCGACCGTGGCGCGCTGCGCGGGCACAGCCTGTTCGAGCGACCACCCTCCCGCGCCATAGTCCGACGCCACCAGCGCATAACCCTTGGCGAGCAGCAGATCACGGTACTGCGCAGGCGCGGGTTCGGCCGGGTCGATGCGGGGGGAGTAGCCGTGGCTCCACAACAGCAGGCTGCCGTTGAAGTTTGCCGGAACCAGTGCCTGCCATTTCGCCCCGCTGGCAAGTGTGCCCTCGATCATGCGCGAAACGGGCGCTGCATCCTGCGCGACGAGCGGAGCGGCAAGCATCGCCAGAGGGGCGAGCAGCAGACGCAGCTTCACGCCACTGGCTCCTGCGCCAGCCACGCGAGAATATCGGCACGGTCTGCATCTAGACGGGGCGGTGCGGCAAGCGTCGGACCCGCCTGCCCCGCCACACGGTAGCCGGGGCCGGGAATTTGAACGCATTCCTGGGGGAGACCGGGAATCTGAAGATCCACCAGTGCGCCCTTGCCTGCAAGCGCCCCGGCCTCGTCCACGCGACGCACCATGCCGCAGGGAATGCCTGCATTGCTCAGGCGCTGCTCCCAATCCGCCGCATCGCCCGTGGCGAACACGGCCGAGAGAGCGGCGTGCATGGCATCGAAATTGGCGCGGCGGGCATCGGGCGTGGCAAAGCGTTCATCGCCCAACCAGTCCTCGTGTCCGAGTTCGCGCGCGAGTGCAGCGAACTGCGGCGGCTGGACTACGCCGAGCGAGATCTGCCGCCCATCGCGCGTGGTGAACAGCGACGCCGTCGGCAATCCGCTATAGCCGGTGTTGCCCATGCGGCTCATCGGCTTGCCGGTCACGAGGAACGGAGTCAGCGCCGAGGTCATGAAGGCGAGGCTGGCATCAAACATCGATACATCGAGCTTGCTGCCCCCACCGCCACGCTCGCGCTGCATGAGCGCGCCGAGGATCGCCATGGCGGCGGTCTGTCCGGTCAGCGTATCAACGATGGGGAAGCCCACGCGCACCGGCGGGTCACCCTCGTCGCCACTCAGCATCATCATGCCACTGGTGGCCTGCACGATATTGTCGATGGCCGGCCAATCGCGATGCGGGCCTTCCTGGCCATAGCCGGAAACCGAGCAGTATATCAGGTCGGGACGCAGATCGCACGCAGCCTCGTAGCCAAGACCGAGCCGCGCCATGACGCCGGGCCGGAAGTTTTCGAGCAACACGTCAGACCGGGCGATCACGCCCCGGGCAATGGCAAGATCGCCCTCGTCCTTGAGATCGAGCGCGATCGACTTCTTGCCGGCATTGGCAGCGATGAACGCGGGCGACATCCCGTCGTAGCGCCGGTCAGCGCCATAGTTGCGGAAGCCATCTCCGCCCTTGGGCTCGATCTTGATGACCTCGGCCCCCATCATCCGCAGCAGGTGCGAAGCGTAAGGCCCAGCCATGACGTGGCTGAAGTCGGCAATCCGGATGCCGGAGAGCGGGCCGGTGGCTGGAGGCGAAATCATGGCTTCTCCGGAAATTGCTTGCGGACCACGGTCCATTGCTTGTCCTTGCACAGCCCGCAGTCGGGGCCGGTAAACATCGCGCCCGCCTTGGCCTTGCGTTTCAATTGCCAATCGAGCCAGGCCGCGCCGATGCGGCCATAATCGCCACCATTGGCAAGGCCGAAGGTGCCGCCATGGCCGATGGCCGAGTTGGCGAAGAACACCGGCACATGGGCAATGCGCGACACATCGTCAGACCCGTTGGGGTAGGCAATGTCGTCAGGCCCGCCGAGGATGTAGGCAACGGGCGTGTGCAGCCTGGCGAGATCGTCCTTGGTAATGCCAACGCCGCTCAGGCCCGAGCCTGCGCGCACATAGACTCCGCTGTTGAAGGCGACGACCGCGCCGATGCGTGGATCGGCACCGGCTGCAAGGGCTTGCAGGCCGCCGCAGGAGTGCCCCATGACGGCAATGCGTGAAAGATCGGCATGGGGCGCGAGATCGCTGCCCCTGACCCAGTCGATCGCGCCGAGCAACTGGCTCACCTGCGTTTCGTCCGGCGTTGCGCGGGCCGGCGGAGCCCCTATCGGGCGCGGGCCGTTTGCGGGAGGAAGTGCGGCAAGCACCGGCCGCTCCTCGCGCGGGGTGCCATTGGCAACGACCAGATAGCCGTGGCTGGCTATCTCACGCAGGAAATGGCTGGCCGACAGGCCGTTGTCGCGGCAGCCGCCATTGCCCCACAGCACCAGTGGCAAGCGCTTGCTCGGCCACTTTGCGGGGCGGTAGATGGTGTAACCCGGCGCATCGGCGCGGCCTTGCGCAATGGCAGGCATTCCGCCGGAACCAGCAGGCATACCGATCGTCCGGGCACTCTGCGCCTCTGCTGTGAGCGGGGCGATGCCGAGCGCGAGGCCCAGCAGGAAGGATGTCATCTTCTTCATGTGCCACTCCCGCAGGTAATCCGGTCCCGTCCCTTCACCGCTGCGCGGGCGGAACGGAATGCAGCCTCGCCATCGATGCCATAGGCGGCAAGGCCGCGCGCATTGGCTTCTGAATCGCGCAGGTAGATTGCGTCGAAGCGCTGCTGGTCTGCCACGCTGGCAGGGTTGAAGGTGACCTTGGCCGCCACGGCTTCGGCCTTGCCCTTCTCGACCGCGGCGCGAACCTGGCGAGCCAGCGCCGCTTCCCACACGACGATGCCATCGGTCAGGACCTGACGATCAGCCTCGGACAAGGCGTTCCAGCGCTTCTCGCTCATCGCGCGCGCTGGATAGGCACCTCGGGGCACGGCGATCTGGTAGAAGTGCTTCGAGATTTCGGCAAAGTGCAGCGACTTGAAGGTGTCTTCCGGCGCGATCACGCCGTCGATCACGCCCTTGGCCATGGCAGAGTAGACTTCGCCCATCGGCATGTTGACGGGGTCCGCACCGAGGGAGTCCAGCACGCTCAGGAGTTCGGTCGGCGCACGGA
Source organism: Novosphingobium subterraneum (assembly GCF_000807925.1). GTDB lineage: Bacteria > Pseudomonadota > Alphaproteobacteria > Sphingomonadales > Sphingomonadaceae > Novosphingobium > Novosphingobium subterraneum. Next base: position 88,699 of record NZ_JRVC01000020.1, read on the forward strand.
TGCGCAGGCCCTTGATGTCATCCAGACTGCGCACCTGCCGGTTGGCCGTAACGAGACCGGGCAGCGTGCCGCCCTGCACCGCAAGCACCTTGAGCCCTGCCAGTTCATGCCCGACCTGCGGATTGGCGCTGGCGATGCACCCATAGAGCGCAACCTGCGATTCCACGCTGTCCGCGCCCTGATAGAAGCCCGACTGGATGCGGATGAGGTGCGTGCCGCCGCGCACGTAGATCGGCGTGATCAGGCCGATATCGGCCACGCCGTGGCGCAGTTCCTCCATCGACATGTCCGATGAAAGCAGCGCGCCCGACCATACCGGCCTGATCCGGATGCGCCCGTCCGAGCGCTTTTCGACAAAGGCCATCCATTCCTGGTCGGCCTTGGAAAACGGATGGTTGGGGCTGTAGGGCGAGGCATAAGTCAGTTCGGTCACGCCCGGATCGACCGGGCGCGCGCAGGCCGCCAGGAGCAGGATCAGCAGGGCGGCGAAGAGCCTCACGCGAGCCCTCGCTTCTGCAGGAACTCCGCCACCATGCCGACCATCCTGTCATGATCCCAATTGGCGGCATCGACCATGTCGGCGTCGATCATCAGCACCGGCACGCCTGCCTTTTCCAGCGCCTCGGCGGTGATCTTGGTGCCGGATTGCGACAGGCGGTTCTCCGGTGGCAGCAGGACAACGCAAGCATCGATGCCGCAGCGCTCTGCTTCGCTAGTCATCCAGCCGTTCATCCATGGCGGCAGGTGCAGCACCTCGTTCATCGAGCAGATGCGGCTGGCCAGCGCCTCCATCGGACGGCCCTGCACTTCGCGGATGTACTGCGGACCTGCAAAGGGCATGTACATCGACCAGACGAAGACCGCGCCCATGCGCTCTTCCAGCGCCTGATAGAAGCCGGGATCGTGCCACACGCCCGCGCCGATCCACATCAGGCGAATCTTCTCATTCGCAGCGGTGCCCTCGCCCGCGGCGATGCGGTTCATCACCTCGTCGCGAAAGCGCCTGGCATGCCCCACCGCCCAGTCGGAGCCGCGATGCCACTGCGGAATCATCGTGTTGGGCATCTGCTCTGCGATCGAGACCGGGCACGGCCGTGCCTTGCCGATGGCCTGCGCCGCTTCCCAGATATAGCCTTCCTGCTCGTTGATGCGCTCCATCAGGTAGTGGAGCTTTTCCTCATCGAACTTGCGACCGGTGCGGTTCTCCAGCAGCGCGATCAGGTCGCGCATTTCCGAAACGGCGAGCGCGATGCGATCCGCGTCATAGACCTGTTCCCACTGGTCCTTCGAATGGGCGAACCAGCGCGGATCCTTGTGCTCCCACGCGGGGGCTTCCATCGGGAAGAATTCGCTGCCCAGCGCATCGGCCCACTGCCCGAACACGTGCTGGATGCAATCGCAGGTCATCCGCGCGACAAGCACCGTGGGCTTTGGCAAGCCGCCCCATGGCGCGGTCCTGGGGTCGTTAGCCAGCGTGCAGGCAAGGCCGAGCGAGCAGTACTTGCAGCTGTTCTTCGGGTAACCGGCCTGCGCCATCACCTCGAAATAATGGTTCGAGAGCTGCTTGGCCGAGATGTAGGCCGACCACCACTGGTTGGTGATGATCGGTATGTCCATCACGTGGAATATTTCGTGCGGCGTATCGGCCTGGACGATGGCAAAAGGCTCGCCCTCGTCGACGACGCGGCGCCTGAGGTCTGCTCCGAACTGCTTCTGGTAGGCGCTCGCAGCGGCGGTGCAGGCAAGGTCCTTGCGGCTGCGCTGGCCCGAGGGTTTCGTGATGGGTTCGGCGCTCACTGGAAGACTCCTGCCTGTTCGAGTTCGGCAATCCGGGCCTCTGACAGGCCGCACAGATCGCGCGCGATTTCATGGACATGCTCGCCCATGCCGGGCGCGCGGAAGGGTTGGAACCGATCGCGCGAGAAGCGCAGCGGCGTGGCGATGTGGCCGAAGGGACCGAGCAGGGGATGGTCGAGCGTGACCAGCGCGCCGCGCCCGATCAACTGGGCGTCGCGCTCGATCATGTCCTCGCAATCCTGCACCACGCCGCAGGCGATGCCGTGGGCCTGAAGCTCGGCGGCGATGGCGTGGTCCTCGCGCAATGCCGTCCATGCGGCGGGATCGGCGCCAGTGATCGCCAGAAGCTTCGCATGGTCAGCCGCGGTCGGGCAGGAGACCGCCACCCAGCGGTCCTCGCCCGCCGCGGGGAGCACGTCCTGCCAGAACACCCGCGCATCGGCATTGCCCATGCGCTGCGGCCGCTCGCCCCGCTTGGCCTGCTCAAGATAATCGCGCATCTGCTGGACGCAGATCTCGTACATCGAAGCATCGATATGGCAGCCGCGCCCCGCCTCGCGCCGATACTGCAGCGCGCCGGCGACCCCTGCCGCCATGACATAAGGCACGATCACGTCGCCGAACGGGACCGCGCCGGGGATTACCGGATCGCGATCTGGCCAGCCGGTCAGGTAAGTGCGGCCCGAGAGCGCCCCGCCGGTGCCATCGACGCCCCATTCCTGCGCCATCGGCCCGGTCTGGCCGAACACGCTGCCCGAGACCATCACGATCCCGGGGTTGCGCGCCGCAAGGCTTTCGTAATCCAGACCCAGCTTGGCCATCGTGCCGGGCGAGAAGTTCTCGACCACCACGTCGGCCCAGTCGATCAGGGGATCGATCAGCTCGCGGGCCTCGGCCTTCTTCATGTTGAGCGAAAGGCTGCGCTTGGAGGTGTTGAGGTGCGAAAACCACGGCTTGTCGTCCCAGTTGCCGTGCTTCGAGGCCGAGACTTGCACGTCCAGACGGGCCAGATCGGGCCTGGTCCGCGTCTCGATCTTGACGATTTCCGCGCCAAGGTCGCCCAGTGTCTTGGTGGTGATCGAACCGACCAGCGCCCACGCGAAATCGAGCACCTTCACGCCCGAAAGCGGCCCCGGACGGGTGCCGGTGTGGATGGCGGGCGCGGCAACTTGCGCGCTGCCTTCACGGAACGCAGCGAAGCGTTCGGGCAGGCCATCCGCCGTGTCGAAGAAGCCCCGCGCGGCAAGATGCGGGTCCGCCAGCACGTCTGCCGGTTCGTTGGCAACGCAGGCGTTGATCCCGCGCCGCAAGCCTTCGGTCGCGATCTCGTGCTTGGTGCGCGAGAGGAAAAATGCGGCGATGGCCGCTTCCCACAGGCTGCGGGTTTCAGCAGGGAGAGTGGAGCGGTTGTAGGAAAGCCAGTCCGTCCCAGCCATGGGATTGGGCATGCCCGCTTCGTCGATCCAGTCTGACAGCGCCTGGTTGGCGGGCGCGCCGAGGCGCCCGGTCATCAGCGAATGGAAGCACCAGCCATCGGCGAGCCGCCAGATCGCCCGCACCGTCGCCTTGCCATAGGCGAGTGCGCCGCCAACGCGGACCAGCTTGCGCTCGTCAAACTGCCAGACCAGTACGCCGTTGAAATTGCGGCTGAAGGCGACTTGCTGGATCGAAACATCGACGTGCTGGCCCTTCCCGTGGCTTCCACGTGCATAGTGCGCCGCCAACGCGCCCGAGGCGGCCACCATGTCGGCGTGGAAGGTGCAGGCGTCGCCCGCCTCCTTGACCGGGGGCAGGCCGGGTTCGCCTGTGACCCGCAAGGCCCCGCCCATCGCCGAGGCGACCAGTTCGCCGCCCTTCCAGGCCGAGCGTGGCCCGCCCGAACCGAACGGCGTGACCGAAACATGCACCACCGTCTCCGGAATGTTGACGCCCTCAAGCCCTTCCAGTCCAAGGTCATCGATCACGAACGACGCGCCTTCGACCGGCCCGCCCAGTTCCGCACCAAGCGATGCCAGGAAGCGTGCGAGCGCGCGATCCGCCATGCCGCCGAGTACGGCAACGCGGTGTCCGCTGAGCAGCTTCATGCGGCCACTCCTGCGAGAAAGGCAGTGATTTCGGCATCGATCCCGTCACGGCACGACCAGTCGCGCCGGGTGGCGACCATGACTGGCAGGCCCTGCGCCGCCAGCGCTGCGCGCATCGCAGGCAGGTGCCACACGGTCGTGTCGTCCTCCTCGATCAGCCACAGCACAGCCGCTTTTGCGCCAACCGCCAGAGCCCTTTCGGTGAGCGCACCGGAGCGATCGAAAAAGCCGCGCGTGTCGAGGCGAAGGGCATGAAGCTGGCGGGCAACCGCGGCAAAGGGATTTCCGATCTCTTCCACCAGCAGCCCTGCGTCCTGCCACTCGTCGGCCAGCGTGCGACCGGTTGCGGTCCAGCCCTCGCGCTCGATCATGCGATGCATGCGCTCATCGGGCAGCGGACTCCCGGCAATCAGGCATACCTTGCCCTCGGCGGACGGAATGCCCGGCTTTGCGCGGGCTGCGTTGCCGGCAACGATTGCCGCAGACAGCGCCGCCTCGCCCACGCCCAGCCGCTCCGCCAGCTTGCGCAGCGCCACCTCGTCGCGGGCGATACTGCTAGGCCTCTGGCTTTTGGCAATATCCAGCACCAGCGGTTCCGGGCCCTTGATCGCGCCGGATCGGCGCAACTCGCACAGGTAGTAATATAGGCGCTGCGCACTATCGTCGGCGCGCGAGAACACGACCGCCTCGAGATGGTCGAGCGCGCCGTCGGCCCAGTCCTGCAGCACCGACCGGGTCCACGGCGCGAACTTGCTTTCCAGCCAGCGGTCCGCCGCGGGCATGGCGCGATCCACGTTCCACGTCAGCGGTCCGGCATTGCGCCTGGTCGCCTCCAACAGGTCATGCGGCAAGTTTGGTCCGGCATAAGCAAACATCGTCAGTTTCCAAGCAATTCGGGCAGCCCCAGCGCCAACGCGGGGAACAGGATCAGGATGAGCAGGTGCAAAAGGTCGCTCGCCAGGAACGGCAGCACGCCCTTGAAGATGCGGTTGATCGAAACGTCCTTGGCCACGCCCTGGATCACGAACAGGTTCATGCCCAAGGGCGGATGAACGAAGCCGATTTCCATCGCGCGGCACAGGAAGATGCCGAACCAGATGGCAGACATGCCCACGCCTTCGACCACCGGCAGCAGGATCGGCGTGGTCAGAAGCATCAGCGCAAGGCCATCGAGCACCGAACCCAGCAGCAGCAGGATCACCGCAACAAGGATCAGCGTGGGTATCGTGCCGAGGCCAAGGCCGGTGACCCAGGCGCCGATGGCGTCGGTCAGCCCTGTAACCGAAACGAAGACCGAGAAGACCAGGGCGCCAATGATGACCATGAGGATCAGCCCGCTCGTGCGCAGCGTTTCCTCGAAGGCCTGCATCAGCATGGCGCGATTGAGGCGCTTGCGCCACGCCGCGATGGCGAGCGCGCCCGCTGCACCGATCGACGCGGCCTCGGACGGGCTGAACCAGCCGAGCGCAATGCCGCCGATGACCAGCGCGATCAGCAAGATCATATCGGCGATCCTGCCGATGGCCTGCCACCGCTCTGCCCACGATGCGCGGTCGCTGGCCGGGGCAATATGCGGGCGCAGGCGCACGGCGATCCAGATGACCGCGCAATAGAGCAGCGCCTGCGTCAGCCCCGGCACGATTGCTGCGGTAAACAGTTTGCCGATGGACTGTTCGGCAATGATCCCGAACACGATCAGCGCGCCCGAAGGCGGGATCATCTGGCCCAGCGTGCCGCCCGCCGCGACAGTCCCGGTCGCCAGTGCGTCCGAATAGCCGCGCTTGCGCATTTCTGGCAGGGCAACAAGGCCGATGGTCGCTGCCGTGGCCAGGCTCGATCCGTTGATCGCACCGAAGCCTGCGCACCCGCCGACCGAGGCATAGGCCAGCCCGCCGCGCCGATGGCCGACCAGCTTCGCCGCCGCATCGAACAGATCGCGGCTGGCGTTGGAAGAGAAGAACAGGTGCGCCATGAACATGAACAGCGGCAGCGTGCCCAGTTCATAACGGGTCAGCGTATCGACCAGCACTACCCCGCCCTTGATCAGTGCGGGTTCGAGGCCGAGCACAAGGCACAGCCCGCCAAGCCCGACGAGGCCCAGCGCCACGCCGATCGGCAGGCCCGACAACAGCAGCGCAAAGAGGATCACGACACCGATCACGCCGGTCGCGGGCGTCGCAAACATCACTTGCGCCCCCTGACGGCTTGCGCGAGCAGCACTGCGGTCGTCGCCAGCAGTGCCAGGTTGGCGAATAGCCGCATCCAGCGCCACGAGATGCCGAGCAGTTCGCTCTCCTCGTGCCCGCTCCACAGATCGGCCATGAGCCACAGCGACCCGGCGAGAAGCCCGGCAAAGAACACCGCGCCCAGCAGGCCCGAAAGCCGCGCCATGGCGGCCTTCCCGGCATCGCCCATGCGGTCCACCACCAGATGCACCTTGGCGTGCGCCCGCTCCGCAGTTGCCACCAGCAAGGCCAGCGATCCGGCAACGAGGACAAAGAGCTGCACCAGTTCGATGGAGCCCCGCAGCGGCAGGCCGACATGGCGGCCGATCACCGCAACAGTATCCGTTGCTGTTGCGCCGAGCAGCGCGACCCCGCCGAGCAGGGTGATGGCGTTGCGCACCCCGATCATGCGCGCACCGTGCCGTCAGCGGCGATGGTGATCGGCGGCAGTCCGGCCTTCCGCGTGATGTCTTCGATATAGCGGGCGATCTCGGATTTCCTCTCGCCTTCGGCCAGAACCGGCCTTCCGGGTGCCAGAACGTCCACCGGGATGATCCCGGCTTCGATCCGGCCATCTTCATGGACTGTCAGTCGCCCGAGCATGGCATTGACGGCTTCCGGATGAAACGGCGCGAGGGTAAAGGCCGGGTCCGGTTCGAAACCGAACAGTGCCTTGCGCCTCTCGGCCCACTCGCGCCGCGCCGGGTGGTCCTGCGCCGGGCTAAGCGCACTCGTCACGACGCAACCATTGCCGAGGCCATGGAAGATCGGCTTGCGCTGATGGAATTCGATCCCGCGAACGATATGCGCGTGATGCCCGATGACCACGTCCGCCCCGGCCTCGATGGCTGCATGGCTGATCGCGCGCTCGTAGGGGGCGAGGCGGGCGGGCGTGTGCACCACGCCCTTATGTAGCGCGACCATGACGAAGTCTGCCTTTTCGCGCACCGCCGCGATATCCTTGCGGAGCACTTCGAGCGCCTGATCCGTCACAACGACAAGATCGGCGGCAGGGGCGATCGGTCCACCATCAGCAGTTTCGATCCGCAGATAGGCGCAACCTGCCTGGGCATCGCCAGCCCAGCTGTTTTCAGGCCCGACGCAGTTGTAGCTGAGCAGGGCAATGCGCATGCCGCAGCGCTCGACCATCGCCGGCTTGCGCGCCTCGACCAGCGACAGTCCTGCGCCCGATCCGACGAGACCTGCCTCGGCCATGAGGGACAGCGTGTCAGCGATTCCTTCTGCCCCGCAATCGGCAATGTGGTTTCCGGCAAGGCTCAGCATGTGAAACCCCGCCGCAGCGATGGCGGCAATGCTCTCGGGCGGCGCGCCCGGCGCGGGAACGTCGCCTTGCAGCTCCTGTCCCCGCCCGGTGTGCGGCACCTCGAGGTGACCCACCGCAAGGTCGGCCTCCTTCAGCGCCGGGGCAATTCCCGCCAGCCAGTAGGGGGCATCGGGCTCGTCGAGCACGAGGTCCCCCGCCAGCACCATGGTAACCGCCTTGCGCACTTGCGACCCTTCAGTTCTCAGAACGACTTGCGCAGGCTTACCGCAAACAGCCGCCCGATGGGATCGCTGGCGGTGGCGTCATAGCCGCCGCTGCCGTTGCCGCTTGGCGCAAGGTTCACGTAAGGCGGATCGGTGTCGAACACGTTGCGCACTTCGAGGCCGAGCGTCATCCCCTTCTCGAAGAACCCACTTGCCTGCTGGTCGCCGATGCGGAACGTGAGGTTGAGGTCAACCGGGGTGTAGCTCTTCACGTTCTGGCCGCCGACCGTCAGGTTGTTGAAGTAGCCACCGACATGGATCGCCTGCACACGCGCGCTGAACGGACCGTGATCCCAGGTCACGCTGCCCCGCGCCTTGAACTTCAGCGGGTTGAAGATGAAGTCCAGCCGATCGATCAGCGGCGCCTTGGGCGTCAGCGCCACGCGGTACTTGGTGAGGTAAGTGCCCGAAGCGTTGAAGGTCAGCGCATCCTCGCTGCCCAGTTCGGCGCGCCACGTGGCGGTGAAATCGATGCCACGGGTGATCGAGACGCCAAGGTTCTGGCTGCGCCCGTCAACGAACAGGGTCACGTTGGCCGGGTTGCCACCGGGGAAAGACCCGCCCGCCAGCGTCACGCCCTGCGCCAGCAGCTGCTGCACGCGCGTCGCGGCATCGGTGCCGCGCAGGATGATGCCCGTTCCTGCATACTGCGCCTCGGTGCCAAGGATGGCGAGGTTGGAGAGGTTCGCCAGCACCTGGTTCTTGTAGTTCACGTCCCAGTACGTGACCGAGAAGCGCAGGTTGCGGGTCGGTTCGAAGTCCGCACCGACCGACCATGACGTCGCCGTCTCGGGCTTCAGATCGAGGTTCGGGCCCGACAGGGCATAGCCCTGCAACGGCGCGCCGCCCGCCGGGTTCTGGTAGGACTGGCCGAACAGGTTGTTGGAATTGCCGTAGATCTCGGGGATCGTCGGCGCGCGGAACGATGTGCCATAGCTGCCGCGCAGCTTGATCCCGTCGACCGGCACCCAGTTCACGCCGAACTTGGGATTGGTCGTGCTGCCGACATCGCTGTACTTGTCATGACGGACCGCGGCATTGATCTCGAGCCGCTGGAACCCGGGCATGGCATTGTCCGGCCCGAACACGGGAATGAACAGCTCGCCATAGAACGAATCAACCTTGCGGCCGAAGTTGCGGAAGGTGATCGGATTCGTCGGCGCGCCGCGTGCGGAGCCGAGCGCGACCTTGAAGTCCTGCCGCTCATACCCCGTCGCCAGCTTCACTTCGCCGCCCGGCAGCGCGAAGAGCCCGCCGTTGAGCCGCGCTTCGTACGTACGCAGGCGGCCATTTGTCGGCGCAAGAAAGATCTGGTTGGCGATGCCATCGAGCACGGCCTGGCTGGTGCGACCGAGACCATAGGGATCGAACGCCGTCGCGGGATTGCTGCTGGCGAGCGCGGCGTTGAGGGCTGCATTGTTCACGCCGAAGTAGGAGCCCGAGAAATCGTTGGTCTTGCCATAACCGAACAGGGCCTCGGCTTCCCAGCCTCCGGGCAGCTTTGCCTTGATCCCCGGCGTGATCTGCCAAGAACGGGCGTAGCCATAGGAATCGTTGGTCGGCAGGTCGTTCCGGAAGTTGTAGTCGAGCGTGTAGCTCGAGCCGGTAAAGCCATCGGGCCGCACGAAGAAGGCATTGGTCTGCGGCACCGTCAGGCGCGCATTCGAATAGGCCGAGATGCGATAGAACGAGCGCTTGGAATAGAACCCGTCGTAGAACACGTCGAGCCAGTCGGTCAGTTCGTAGCGGCCAGTGCTGTTGACCGAGTCATACTTCTGGCGCGGGATCAGGTCCTGATTGTCGAGCTCGTCGCACTTGTTGAGCGAACCGGCAGTGAGGCTTCCTGCGGTGGCCTGCGTCACCCCGCTGGAGGGAATCGCATAACTCGTGCCGTTGGCGTTGATATTGCCCGGCGCGCAGCGGACGATGCGATAATCGCCACCGCCAAAGCGACGCTGGTCGCTGGTGAAGAAATCACGGTCGTCGCCCGAAAGGTTTGAGCGTTCGACATGCTCGTAGGCGACCATGATCTGCCCGCGTTCGAACACTTTGCCCAGCGCTGCGCCCAAGGTATATTCGTGGAAGTCGCCCCGGCTGGAGATGCCGGTGCGGGCAAACACTTCGCCACCATCGAGCGAGCGGCGCGGGATCAGGTTGACCACGCCCGCCACCGCGTCGGACCCGTAGATCGCCGAAGCGCCATCGGCGACCACTTCCACGCGCTCGATGCCCAGCGAAGGAATGACCGAAGGATCGATAGAGCGGCTGTTGTTGGTCACGCGGTGGCCATCGACCAGCACCAGCGTGGCATAAGGTCCGATGCCGCGCAGGTTGACCGAGTTGCCATAGGTGATGTTGCCGCTGCCGCCCGATTGTCCGCGCGAGTTCTCGGACACGCCGAGGTCGAAGACCTGCGGGATCTCCTTGATCATGCGGTCGACGGTGACCTGGCTCGAAGCCTCGATCTCCTTGCGACCCAGCGTCGTGACGGTGGAGCCGACCGGCGCCTCGCCGCGCACGCGGCTGCCGGTGACGATGATCTCGGCGTTGCTGGCCGCGCCCTCTTCAGGTGTATCCTGCGCCGCCTCCTGCGCGAAGGCCGCACCCGAAAGCGTGATCGCCAGCGCGCAGCACCCCAGCTTCAGCATGGCCCGCGAGGCCCCGATCCTCTTGCCCTTCATAATCCCCTACTCCTTCCCTGAGCCGTCGATGCGGCTTTGCATTTCAAAAAGAACTCAGTCGTTTACCGGCAGATCGAGCCGGGATGCATTGGCGCCGCCGCGATGCACGGTGATGACCGGCGCCGGGTTCTGGCGAATGTCCTTGAGATTGCGCTGGCGCGGATCGGCCCCCGCCACGGTCAGCCGCAGCCGCGCGCCCGCTGGCACCACGCGCGACACCGGCGTCATGTCGATGTTGACGCGCACGACCTGACCGGGCCGAACCGGCGCGACATCGGCCATCATTCCCGAATGCCACGGCAAGCCCATCGTGTCGTAGGGGGCCTTGCCCTCCTTGCGGTGCGAAAGCGCGAGCCGCCCGAACGCCACGACCTCGGCCTTGCCGCTCGCATCGACCTGATCGAGGTAGACGAAGACGTTTGCGTCAGTCTTGTCGGTCGAAATCGCCAGCCGCGCCACGGGGAAGCCCACCAGCTTCACCGGCGCAGTCAGCGCGGGCGTGGTATAGGACAGGCCATTGGCGTCCATCGGCTGGGCCCAGAACGCGAAGTACTCGGGGTCCGGAAGATCGTAGTTGACCGTGAAGCGATCCGCGCCGCGTCCGCCCGCCGAGGCGCGGAGGAGACCATCATTCACCGATCGCGCCGTGCCGCTCTTCCCCTCTTCAAGGAACCAGGACACCGGCTTGGCCCCCTCGCCCGGCAGCAGGTTGGAGCGAACATAACCGCCCTTCCCATCCATGCCTTCGAGCCAGTAGGTCGCGCGCGGGGCAGACTCCATGCCATTGGCCGCGCCTTTCAGAGCGTGGTCGAAATAGCGCGTGACCTCACCGGTAAAGTCGAACCCCGGCGGCGGCACGCAATGGCTTCCGGGCCCGGCAAGGAACCTTGAGCCCGGCATGTTGGCGGCGCTGATCAGGGCCTGCGCTGTCGGCTCGTCCTGCCAGTTGCTCCAGAAGTAGGTGGCGATGCCTGCGGCACGGATGCGGTCCAGGTAGTTGAACGTGCCGACCTCGTTCCAGAACTCGTTTCCGGTGAAGGCCGAAACGCTGTCGCGATAAGGCATGCCGTACCACAGCGGGGCCATCGGCGTGTTGGCGGCATGCTCGGCCACGGCGGCCTTCAGCATCGCCCCATCCGTGTCGGCGTCAACCGGGACGCTGGCGAGGTCGACTTCGGCAGGCTCGTCAGGCCGGGTGTTGAACTGCGCAGGGATGCCGCCGCGCCGCACGAAGGCATACTTGTCGAGGTCGGAAGCGCCGATGAACACGGCCTCGAGCGACGGCGGGGTTGTCGTGGCAGTATGGAACGTCGATCCGCCGAGGTAGGAACATCCGATCATGCCCACCTTGCCGGTGGAGAACGGCTGGCGCGCCAGCCACTCGACCAGATCGTGACCGTCATAGGCCTCGGTACGATCCTGAAATCCCCGACGGTGTCCGAAGGAAGCGCCCTTGCCGCGAATGTCGGCGGTGGCCACAACGTAACCCGCCCGGATCAGCGAGCGCATGGCGAGGCGATCATCAAGCGCAAGTTCGACGACCTTGCCATCCTTGTCCCTGAAGCGCGCTCGATAGGGCGTGAACGAGAAGATCACCGGCAGACGCTCAGGCGCAATCGTGGCACCACTGGCGGGCCGGTAGATGTTCACGGCCAGCCTCGTGCCATCGCGCACCGGCACGTAGATCGACTGGCGCACGACATCAGGATAGCCGTCCGCGGCGGCAGCAACGGGCCCAGCGACGAACGTGGCCACGCTTGCCAGCGCCACGATGGCGCCCGTAAGATTGCGGATTCCCTTCACGATGCTCTCCCGGACGGATCGATGCGCCGCTCTTGCAACCTTGTGATCACCTATCCCGCAAGCGCTTACAACTGAAAAATGGACAACGATATTGTTGACAATTTCGTCCATAACCAGCGATAAGGTTGCGCATGGTCCAGGATGCAGCCATTGATCGCGCCCCTACGGGGCAGGAAATCGCCGATTGGGTCCGTCAACGCATCCGGACCGGCCGCTTCGTGCCGGGCCAGCGACTGGTCGAGGTCGATATCATCCGCCAGACCGGGGCGAGCCGGTCAAAGGTGCGCGAGGCGCTCAAGCGGCTCGAAGGCGAAGGCCTTGTCGAGATCGAGGAATTTCGCGGCGCGTCGGTCCGCAGCTCCACGCTTGACGAGGTCCGCCAGATCTATCGGGCGCGCATGGCGCTCGAAGGCATGGCGGCGCACGATTTCACCGTGAATGCCGATGCCGTCATGCTGGGCCGGCTCAAGGCCTTGCAGGACCAACTTGACGCCTGTGTGCGCGAACGCGCGCCGGACCGGTTCGGCAGGCTCAACAATGAATGGCATCGCCTGATCGTCGAAGGATCGGGCAACAAGGTCATCGCCGATCACCTCCAGCGGCTGAACGTGCCGATCCATCGCCTTCTTTTCGAAAGCTTCTATGACGAGGAGCGCCTGAAGACCGCCAACGCCGATCATCAGGCCATGCTTGCACTGATTCTCGCCGGGGACGCCGATGGTGTCGAACGCGCCATGCGCCAGCACATCGGCGACGGGTTCGAAACCCTCGCCCGCATCGAGGACGAATTCTACCGCTGACCGGGTCCCGTCACGGCTTGAACGTCCAGACTCCCGCCATCGGCCCGCCTTCACCGAACAGCGCGGTCATGGGATCGGCGCTTTTGGCGGCGCGGGAGAGTTTGTCGGCGAGGGGGTCG
>NZ_JRVC01000021.1 GCF_000807925.1 Novosphingobium subterraneum
GGGCAACCACCTGACCAGCGCGTCCTGATCGCGTGGAAGCGCACCCCGCGATTACCCCATGTGTTTAACCCTGTTGGTCAGCGCCCCGGTCGCCCCAAACACGGGTGTTGCCTGCCCGGCCGATGCGAAGGCTTCGCGCCCCTGCCAGCAGGCCGCAAGGCCGTTACAGGCGGGGGCAAGAAGCGAGCGAGCCGGGCCATTATTTCGTGCGTCCCGATCGACAAAAAAGAAGGGCATCCGGCGGTGAGACCGGACACCCTTCTGGTTGATTGGGAAGGTGGCGCCCCCGCTCAGAACGGCGGGAGATCGTCGCCATTGGCAACCCGCTTCATCGCTGGGCGTTCAGCCTGCGCCGGGTCCTTGGCGCGCTGCGCTGGAGGCTCGTGCTGGGCCGATGCGTCGCGCACGATATGCAGGGGGATGCGGGCCTCACGCAGCCGGTCGGCAAGGTTCGCCTGAATGCCGCCGCCGCTACACACCACCGCCTCGACCGGCTTGAAGGCCAGCATGCGCGCATTGCGCTGATAGGGCGCCGAAGGTCCCCGCGAGGTATCGGGCTTGCACAGGATCACCGGCACATTGTGGCGCGATGCCCAGGCGGCTGCGATCACGTCCGCGCCCTTGTTCTGGGCGGTGGTTGCCAGCGCCATCGACGGCACCCGTGCGTGGATCGCATCGAGGTAGTCTTCAACGAGGGCAATGTCGGTGAACTGCTGCCCGCCCGAGAACACCACGACTGGTCCTGAGGGGGCGAACTGCTCGCGCCGCTGTGCCTTCTGCGCCGCGAGATAGTCGCGCGCCTCGATCATCGAGGCGTTGGTCTTGGACGAGACCCGCGAGCCGCGCACCGGCGAGAAGGGCCGGCCGGTCTCGACGAGGTAGATGCGGGCGGCATGGTCGCGCATGCATTCCATCGCGTCGCGGCATTCGGCGAGGCTGCGGGCCTGCATGGTCAGGTCTTCAAGGTCGGTCGCATAGACCTCGCTTGGATCGTATTCGCGCAGCTTCTCCTGCAGCCGGTTGGCCATCGCATCCTCGCGGTCATCGAGGCGTTTGGCGACGACGTGGAAGCTGTTGGCGATCCCCCAGGCGACCTCGCTGGCGAAATCCTCCATCCGGGTGTCGCGGAACAGGTCGAAGACCGTTGCCAGCATCATCTCGATGGCTGATTGCGCGGTCTCGGGATCGGGCATTTCGCTGCTGCTCGGTTCGTGCTCGATCGAGAGCTTGGCAAACTCGGTCTGCTCCATGAATGCCCGGGCGTAGTCGGGTGTGGCGATTTCACGCGCATAGTGTTCGGCAAGGTCGGCGAAGTTCGAGAAACGGTCCGTCATGATAACCTCCAAAAGGAATTTTCTCTCATCACACTGATGAAAGATGCCCATCGGAGGGACGCCGGAGTCAGGCAGTCAGGGACGGCGGCGCGAACGCGCTGCCGCCGCGAACAGCGGGCGCGGGGGGAGCCGATTTTTGCTCGCAAGGCGGTTAGCCGCCGCAGGCCAAAATCGGGGGGCACCCGCGATCCTTGACGGCCGCCAATCTCCCAGGCGTCATGCTATGGCGATGCTGATTTCGCTCAGCCACCGAGATGAGAGAGAGATTACGGTTTTGCCCCCGCACCCCTCTGGGCGTTCGGGGTTAACCGCAAAACGCCACTCCTCTACGCCCCGCCTGACCATCCTGAACGAGGACGGTCATGGGCGCGCGGCGGGGCGCTCTGGCTGCGCCAATTCTGGCGCGGCCCAACACAAAGCGGACCCCTTGCCGGAGACAGTCAGTCGGCCCGTGGCCCGGTGCATCGCACGGGCGCGGGGCGGCGACGAAGGCGGAGTGCAAGAGTGCCGGCGGCCCAACGCGAGGAACTTCGCACCCGCAGGAGCGCAGCCCGCAAGGGCGCGCGGGACCGAGTGCGGCAATCTTGACGGGGCCGCTCATTCGTTAGCGCGCTGGGGGAAGGGGAATTGCTTTGAGGATAAGATGCACAGGCTCGCCAAATCTGTTTGGAATGTTAGGATACGAGGCATGTCCAAGGCGAGCCTTGCCCCCCATGATGAACTGGCCCGGCGAAACCGGGACAGGCAGCGCCTTCGTGCAATCTTGCGGGAAGGGGCACAATCTGCGCCGGGATGTCCTGCTGATCAGCGATATTTCGCGGCGCTCCGTGCGCGGGTGGCGCAGTGTGCAGATGGGCCATATCCCGGGGCCAGTGCGTAATTCGCGAAAATTCGCTCATATTGCGTCTTAAGTATCATTTTGTCGCATAAAGCGCTTCTTAAATCTCGAATCTTCAGGTATGAGGCTCCGCAAGGAGCAAACAATGTCCAGAAATTCGCTCGCGGCGCTCCCTGAAGTTTTCGTTTCGGACGCAGCGATCTCCAAAGCTGTCTATCAGGCGGTGGAGCGCGGGGAATTGCGCAAACTTGGCTCGCGCCTCTACACTCGCAATCTCGGCGAGGAACCTGAACGACTGGTGCGGCGCAACTGGTACAACCTCGTCGCCGCATATTATCCTGATGCGATCATTGCCGATCGCACAGCGCTGGAAGGAAAGCCGGCCGAGGATGGTTCGGTATTCCTGATCTCGTCGAAGCGACGCGAAACCGAGTTGCCAGGCCTTGTCTTGCGACCGAGGTCGGGCCCTGCAGCTCTCGACAGTGATCGCCCGTTCAGTGGGGTCCGGCTAGCTTCGACGGCCAGGGCCTATCTCGAAAACATGCGGCCGACGCGCGGGCGCGGTGGCCGGATATCGAGAACTGTATCCCGCGCCGAACTGGAAGAGCGGCTCGACCGGATGCTGCGCAGCCAGGGTGAGGGGGCCATCAATCGGCTGCGTGACGATGCGCGGGCGCTTGCATCGGCACTCGACTACGAGGCCGAGGCCGCCGAGCTCGACGGCCTGATCGGCTCGCTACTCGGGACTCGCGAAGCGGTGATGCAGAGCGAAATCGGCAAGGCTCGTCTGGCGGGGCATCCGTTCGACCCGGCGCGCGTCGAAATGTTCGAAGAGCTGTTCTCGGCATTGCGCGAGACCGTACCGGAGCGCCGGCCCGTACCCGCGCGTAGCGCAGAGGCGACCTCGACCCTGGCGTTTTACGAAGCCTATTTTTCGAACTTCATCGAGGGCACCGAGTTCAGCGTCGAAGAAGCCGCCGATATTGTCTTCGAGGGTGTCATACCGACCGAACGGCCCGCGGACGCGCATGACGTACTTGGCACCTTCCGAGTGGTTTCGGACCTGGTCCGCATGAAGGTTCTGCCAAGCGATTATGCGTCCTTGCGCGAATTGCTCATGGACCGACATGCCGCCGTTATGGAAGCGCGCCCTGACAAGCTGCCGGGAGCCTTCAAGCAACGCGGCAATCAAGCGGGCGCGACAGTGTTCGTCGCGCCCGATCTGGTCGAAGGTACGCTCGATCGAGGCTTCGGCTTCTTGCAGGCCCTAGGCGAACCCTTCCAACGGGCCATTTTCATGATGACGCTGGTCAGCGAAGTTCATCCCTTCGCTGACGGCAATGGCCGGATCGCGCGGATCATGATGAACGCCGAGCTGCTGGCGCATGGCGAAGAGCGCATCATCATCCCGACGGCCTATCGCACCGACTACCTGAGCGCCCTCAAGGCATTCTCGCACAATCGCCAGACAGCGCCGCTGATCCGCATGCTCGATGTCGCGCAAGCATTCACGCACGCCGTTGACTGGAGCACCCTGGAATCGGCGCGGGCCATGCTGATGGCCAGCAACGCCTTCGATCAGGGTGAGGACGCAAAGCTTCGGCCCGTAGCCATCGGACTTGGCCGCACATGATCAGGCAGGAAGGTTGAACATGGAATTCGACGACCAGATGCGGCGCTTCTTTGGGACCGATGATCTCGGAGCGGTTTCACCCGCAGCAATGGCCAGCGGCGTCGAACGGATGCAGGTCGAGTTCGGGCTCGAGCCCGACAAGGGCCGCAGATTCGCGATGTGGTCCCTGCTCTACATGCTGGGCTCGGCACCCGACCTCGATGTTGCCTTCAAGGACGATCGCGACCGCGATGCGGCACGCACGTTCATGGACCTGCTGGACCAGGCGAATGAGGACGCAAGCGGACCGCGCTAAGGCGCTAACCGTTCAATGGAGCGTTTCGCCATCGCGATTGCGGACGGGTTCCCTGTCCGTGCAGTGAGCAAGCCACTCTATGGCACCATGGGTGCAGAACCAGTCGATCCCGAGTTCCTGAGCATACCATGCAGCTTCGCTCTCGCGGCCGGGCGAATAGGTGCCGGATCCCTCGTGCCAAAGCCCTGAGTTGGCGAGATAGTGCGGGATGTGGCGATTGGCGAGGTAGGCCTTCGCCGCCATGTCGCGCGTGTGCTCGCAGTCGCCTTGCATCCGGTAGGCAAGCAGCACGCGGGTGAATTCCATGAAGGCCGAGATTTCATCACGGTGCTTGTCGAGCAAGTCTTCCGCTGCCTGATAGGCATCCGACCGGATTAGCCATATCAGAAGGACGTAGCGCAGACCTTGATTGTCGTTCGGATTTAGGTCGAGCATCTCGTGCAAGTGGGCGATTGCGGCGATCCGCTCACCCTTGTCACAAGAATACCAGAGATCCTGAGCCAGCGCGAAACGCGCGCGCATATAAGGGCGGGTATCGAGAACCAGCCAGAAATCGCCCTTGACCTCGGCAAATCGTCGTTCGCCGACCGCGAGTTCACCGGCGCAAACCGCACGCAAAAGATATTCGCGGCGCTGCGAGTCCGAGAGATTGCGAAGCTCGGAGAGTTGCAGCCAGGCATCAGCACAAAGCGGCGACCGGGCGAGGGCCTTGCGGGCCAGCAAATTGCGACGCGTCCGGTCAGGCTCGTCCCAAGCGTCATAGGCAAACTGCTGCGCTTCGTTGATATCGTCGGAACTGCCGCCGCCGCCGCTGCTGGAAAGCTTGCGCAGTCCATCGCAATCCGGGAAGCGCTCGAGGTCGGAGCCGGATTGCTTGGACGTCATCTCAATTGCCTTCCCTCAGCGAATGACTGCGACGCTAACCCCGGCGGCGGCGGCAACGGTCCGCCACTGCTTGTCCGCAGTCAGGGCTGGGAGGCCATCGCGGCGGGCCAGTGCAAGGCAGAACCGGTCGCCGAGCGACAGGCCGGCTTCGGCCGTCGCGGCGCGCAAGCGTCCGGCGATCGTGGCAAGGCCGTGGTCCGCATCGACGATGGCCATCGGCAAGGGTTTCAGCATCGCATCGACTTCGCCCGCTGGCATGCCGGCGTGAATGAAGTGGCTGACGACTTCGGCAAAGTTGACGCTGGACATGCGAGCATCCGCGATGGCGTCGGCAACCTTGTCGGCTCCGGGCTCGTCCCGGAGCAAGGCAAGGAGCGCTGAGGCATCGAGCACCACTTCGCTCATTCGCCGGATTCCTCACGGCGGCGGGCAAGGAAGGCATCGACCGAGGCCTCGGACTTGCCGCCCGTGTACTTTTTCGCGAGCGCCTGCGCGTGAGCGATGGACTGCGCGACCGTTCGCAAGATGACGCCGTCCTCGGTTTCCTCGACCAGCAAGGCGCCGCCACCAGCGAGGCCGAGCCGCTTGCGGATATCGGCAGGCAGGCTCATCCGGCCGTTTGGCGTGATCGTCACTTGAACCGTCATGGCAGTGCTCCAGGTCGCTTGGCATGCCCCTACACGAGGCAATGTTCGGACATGAATTGCATCTTATGCCATAAAACAGAAAACGTGTCACATGCACCGCATTATGGCACGATCGTCCGGATTGATAATATTTCTTATGTTAATACCGATACCATAACTGTCCATGTAAACTGTGTCCAGTGTGATGGCGAAAGGCTTGCAGTCACGGGGGTCTTTCAACAGTATCAGCGACCGTGTCCACTCCGTTCGCTACGACGCCCTGGCAGGCTGCGCGCATCGAAATGCCCGGCGGTCGCCGGTCGTGGACGGTATTGGATGATGACGGCGATGTCGTCGAGTGCCTTCGTCACTGGATCGTCCATCTCGAACAGACCCATGCGTCACCAAACACGATCCGCGCTTATGTTCGCCACGTTGTGGACTTCGCTAGCTTCCTCGGCGCAAACGGCGCCGGCATCCATGAAGCCACGGTTGCGCTGTATGACAGCTTCCTTGCCTGGCGGCTTGCCCGCCGAAAGGATGCGCTGCCAAGTCCTCGGCTGATCCTGCTACGCAAGCAGGAAACGCGGATTCTGGCACCATCGACGCGCAACCAGATCCAGCTCGCGGTCAAATCGTTCTACCGCTTTTACAACGGCACTGACGACTTCGCGGTCGATACGACCGAGGTCACAAAGGCCTATGACGGCCACCGGATCTACAAGCCGTTCCTTGAGCATATCAGCCAGCGACGGACGACACGGCGCAAAGACCGTTATCTCTCGGGCGATCCCGGCCGGGTCCAGCAGCAGGTGCTCAAGAAGCGGCTGACGCCGAGCGAGGTTCTGCGGCTGATCGAGGCCTGCGGGCTCGCGCGCGACGCCTTCCTGGTCGTGCTGCTCTACAACACCGGCCTTAGGATCGGTGAAGCGCTGGGCCTGCGCCATGTCGATATCGATCTCGCCGAAAAGGTCATCTGGGTCGTTCCGCGCGAAGACAATGCCAATGAGGCCCGTGCGAAATCGGGCCGGACGCGCGGTGTGCCGGTGCACGACTACGTGCTCAACATGTACGTCGATTACATCACCAGCGACGAATATCTGCCAGCCTTCGAGTCCGGCGCCGAGTACGTCTTCACCAATGTCAAAGCCGGCGTCATCGGGCACGCCATGAGCCTGTCCTACGCGCAGAAGCTCGCGGGCCTGCTGGAGCAGCGCACCCATATCGCCTTCAGCTGGCACATGTTCCGCCACAGCCATGCATCCGAGGCGATCGCGGCGGGATACAGCCTGCTCGAAGTGGCCGACCGGCTCGGGCATGCCAGCCCGCAAACGACAGCGGCGTTCTATCAGCACCTGTTCGCCTCGGAAATCCGCAGGCTTTACCTCACAGGACCCGACGAGGTGCATGAAAGGCTTGAGAAACTTCGCGAGGCTGAGCTGCTCGGAAAGGATCTGCGATGGGCCTGACGCCGCTGGCGCTCGTCGGCGGCACGCCGCACGATACCGATCGCTACAACAACTGGCTTGAGGGGCGCCTCGCGGAGATATCCCCCCTCCTCGTCGCCAATCCCATTTGGTCGGACGCCATGATGGGTGAGGTGTTCGGCCATCCCTGGCTGAGCCAGACATACGCAAGCTTGCCGCTTCAGGCTGCGGTTCCGGTACTCACCAACGAGATCAAGGCTTACCTGGCGGTATCCGTTCTCGACGATCGCAAGGCGGACGCCCACTGGTTCCAGCGCCGGATCCCGGTGATCCGCTATCTGGTAGAGGAAGGCGCGGACCTGCTTGGTCACTTTGAGGCGGGCTGCCTTGCCGACATCCCTCACCCCGGCTTCGCGCCATCAGATGACGAGGGTGCGCGCAAACGGAACCACCACAACGATGCAGTGCTGGAGTGCTACGCCGCCTGGTATGGCGCGAATTATGGACGGCGCAGGCAAAGCCAGACCCGCCAGTGGATCCGGGGCGGCAAGATCGTCACCAGCGAGTTCCGCTCACCGGAAGTGCAGCTGTTCGGTGATATCCATCGCTTCGCGATCATCAACCGGGCGCAGATGGCACCGATGCATGACCGCGACATCATCCTGCTCAACGATCTCTACAGCGAGGAGGACACACGCTTCCGCGATCGGCAACGGCGAAGCGACACCTATATCAACTTCCTGAACTTCGAGCCGTGGCTGCGCCCGCTGATGCGCGGCTTCCTGCTCGACAAGGTCGCACATGGGGAATTTGCGCCAAGAACGGTGATCGCGATGCGATCTCGGTTACGGCTGTTTGCGCAGTTCCTCCACGAAGAATCCGTCGCTGGTCCTGCGAAGATCAACGAACTAACGATGGAGCGCTATCTTGCATGGGGAAACGCGCGCAATGCCGCCGGCAAGAACTGGTACACCGACATCGTCCAACTGATGCGGGCAGCACCGGTGCTACTGCCGGGGGAATGGCCGCGGATCGCGCTCGACAAGCGCGCGGCGCGGCGCATCCGTTACAAGCAGGCACCGGATGACCCGCGCAACCGGCTCTACGCTTCGCGAGAGGGCGCCAACCGGGCGGCGCCTCCTGAGGCCTTGGCCGCGATGATGGCCAGGCTCGATGAACTGCCTGCCCCTATCCCGGTAATCTTCATGATCGGGATCACCACCGGTGCGCGAGCCGAAGACCTGCATGCCTTGCTCTTCGACTGCCTGCGGCCCGATCCGCACGACAAGCGGTTCATGCTGTTCACGTTCTGGCAGAACAAGGTCAGCCGCTGGAACACCAAGCCCTTGCTGGCGACCGATCCCGCGCACCGGGCCATGATCGAGTTGATCGAAGCCCAGCAGGATCGCGTCCGGCAGCGTTACGGGCGCGCCACGAAATACCTGTTCCCCGTCTTTTACGGCAAGCGGGAATCGTTCCTCGGCTACAACTGGACCTTGCAGGAGCTCAGGATGCTGTGCCTCAGGCACGGGATCGTCGATGGCGAAGGCAAGCCGTTCGACTTCTCATGGCATCCGTTGCGCCACCATCGAGGGACACAAATGGCGGCCGAAGGCCACGACATCCTGAGCATCATGTTCGAGCTCGGCCATGCCTCGCCGGATATGGCGTCGATGTACGTCAACAAGCGTCTCGATCTCAAGAAGAACGCCTTGCTGCGAAAGGGTGGCGGCCAGTTCTTCACAATCGCGGGCAAGGTCGACGAAGCGGTCGGCGATCTCCTGCTGCGCAAGGAAACCATGCTGGCCACGCGGGTCTGCGGCGGCGCCTGCACGCTGCCAGGGCAACTCGGCGAATGGTGCGAGCACGCCCACGCCTGCCTGACCTGCCGGTTCTTCCGCGCCGATGGCGGCGACGTGGAGCACTTCCGCTGTGAACGGGCCGGACTTTACGCCGCGATCGAAGGGCTCGAGCAGGAAGCGCAGAACTACGAGGAAGGCGGACAGACCCGCATGGCCGACATCACGCGCAAGCGCCTGCAACGCAATAAGGATGCGGTCCACAACACCGACACCATCATCCGCTCCATCGAGGAGCACGGCCTCTACAAGGGTGAAAAGCAGCGCTACAGGCCGGCCACTGCTCGAGAGGAAGCGACGTCATGACCATGGGACCGGATCTGCGGATCGCAACACTCAACGATGCCCGCAGCCGTCGTAGCGCAGAGAAGCGCGCTGCAGTCGAGGATGCGATCATGCGGCTGCGCGACACCAGGCAGGCTGTGACGTTCGTCTCGGTGGCACGTGAAGCAAAGGTCAGCCGCCAGTACCTCTACAACAACTTCGCCGACGAGATCGGCGAGGAACGCGTCGAAACCCGCGCGGAAACCGAGGTGATAGACGGCAAGAAGGTCCCGCTGCGAACGCCCGAGGAATATCGGCACATCGAAGCGGCACTCCGCAACAAGATCGAGCGCCTTGAGACCGAGCTCCGGGATGCCCGTGCCGAAAGGGCTAAGGCGGACCGAACGGCCGAGCGTGAGCGCGGTAAGGCGGAACACTGGCGTCAGCTCTACACGGCTGTCCTAGCTCGCGTATCACCGGGACAGTCGCCCGAGCCGCTGCCCTCCTCTGAAGACTGAACCGTCACGCTGCGATCGGGTTACGATCAAGCGAGTAGGAAGTGAGCCGCCTACGGCGTCTTGCACTTCCAACTCCCTTGATCGTCCAAATTATGAGCGAAACACAATGGACAGGTTTATCGCCTGCAAACCATTGAAACTAGGACACAAGACACGAATTGGTGTTGATATATGTAAAATTAAATCAAAGACTTGGAGGAAATCAGCGGCTCAGCTGGCGTCTGTCGAGCCGCAGGCAACGCCGAGCTTCTTGCGTTTTGCCGGCGCGGCGTCGGCCTTGGGCCGCGCTTTGGGTGCCGTTTTGGGCGTCGCATTGGCCTCAGCCTTCGGGCTCTGGCCGGGCCTGCGGCCAAGGCCGATCCTGACCGCAAGCTCCTTGCGCTTGGCGGCATAGTCGGGCGCGACCATCGGGTAATCGGCAGGCAGGCTCCAGCGCGCCCGGTACTCGGCGGGCGTCAGGCCATGCTCGGTCCCAAGATGGCGCTTGAGCATCTTCATCTTGTCACCGCATTCGAGGCAGGTGACTGCGTCGGGCTTGACCGAGGCACGCACCGAGACGGCGGGTTTCAGCTCCTCTTGAGCCGGTTCCGGCGCCCGTCCAAGCGCGGCAAGCGAAGCGTAGACCGCTTGGATCAGGCCCGGCAGGTCCGCGGCCGCGATCGCATTGTTGCTGACATGGGCAGACACGATATCGGCGACATGATCCAGCAGTGCTTCGTTTTCCATGCGGGCGAGACCTTTCCAATCCACGGATCGTGGGTTCCTAGGCGATAGTTCGCCACCACGCCATAGGAGCATCGCCGGGGTGCGCCAGGCCTGACCTGATGCTCGAAGTGCGAAGGTTCAGGCCGCGAAGAGTTCGCCCTGGGGATTGGCAGCGCCCGGGCCCTGACGCCGCAGCGGCGCGGGCTTGCGCAGCAGCGCAAGCACAGCCGGCTTGATCACATAGACCGCATGGCGTCCGCCGCCGCGGTTCTTGTGGTTGGTGGCGTAGCCCGCATAGTGCCGGCTCATCAGCCCGGCGCGGACCAGATCGGAAATCGCGCGGCTGACATTGGCGCGGCCCACGGCCTGGACCTGCTCTTCCACCGCCGCTTCGATGTGCGCGGCATCGCGAACAGCGTCACCGGTCAGTTCGTCCTTCAGCGCAGCGGCAACGCGCGCACGCATCGCCGCACGACGAGCGGGCTGTTCGCTCATCGGCAGAAGCTGAGAGCAGAGCCATTCGCGCAGGAGCACCGGCACGCCGCCCTGCGCGACGAAGGGTCCGGCCTGCCCTCGCCCGTCGGCAATTTCGGCTACCAGTTGAAGGACGAGAAACGCATAGCGCGGGCGGTTCGAGGCTTCGACCAGGACCGCGTAGATCCCACCGACGCCAGTGATTTCAGGGGCTCGTTCCATCAATCAGTATTGAGCACAAAAGGTGAATCCTGTGAATCCCCTTTGTGCCCTGCCCTGTCATTTGTCGCCCGTGACACTTCGCCCGGAGACGCCATCTGGTTTGCCCTGCCACACGTGCGCTGCCCTCTCTCCGCGACTACTTCCGCCATCGTGCAGGCATAATCGATGACCCGCCCTCCGCGCATGTCACGGGCGCAGCGCAACATGACACTCTGCCCGAGGGCAAAGTGTCACAGATGCCATGCCCCGCAAGGGGCACAAGCCCCGACCCGACAGGCAAAAAAATAGGGCCGGCGTGAGCCAGCCCCTTGGAAAGTTTTGGGAGAGGATGCCTGAAAGGCATGCCACATAGGGGCCAGCCCCCTTCATGCTGCACGTGCGAAAAGAACGCGGAGTGTTGCCTTTTCGCAACCGCCGCTCCTTCTGGACATCGTCTTCATGAGCAATCGGGGGCCGGTCCGGATGATCCCAATGGGAGGCGGCGCTACCGCCTCCCGGGCTCGGTGTCACAGGAAGAGGACTTCCTCGGCGACGATCTCGACCGCGTAGCGTTCGACGCCCTCCCGGTCGGTCCACTTCGAGTAGTGTAGGCGGCCCTGCACCTCGACCAGGTCGCCCTTCTTCTTGTGCTTGGCGACCGAGGTGCCGAGGCCGTTGAAAGCAGTGACGCGGTGGAATTCGGCGAGAGTCTCGGCGTAGCCGGCCTCGTTCTTGACCGTCTTGCCGTCGACCAGCTTGGGGCGATCGGTGACGAGGGTGAACGAGGTGATCGCGGTCTCGCCGGCGTGGCGGGTTTCGGGAGCAGCAGCGATGCGGCCGATCAGGATGACGAGGTTCTTCATGGGGTATTCTCCGTGGCTGGAACTCGGCGGAACCGCCCGCCGATGAACACCACAGGCAGGGCCAAAGGCCCGCGCCCGCACCGAACGCATGTGAGGGAAACCCAAAAGCGAGGAGTGGTGCGGCAGGCCCGAAGGGCTTCACGGTCCGCTGCTTTTGGGTTGCGGCCGGGGACTGGCGCTGCAGGGTTCATCGGCAAACGAAGGGCGGTTTCGTCAGGTCAGGCTCAGCGGATCCCCGCAAAGATCAGATCCGTCAGCCTCGGCCATTTCGGCAGGACCTGCTCCCACCCGCCAGCGCCCGCGCAGCGGGCATTGCCTTCCTCGGCCCCCGCTCCATACTGGTCAGTGACGCACGGTCACACGGGGCCGGGCCCAGCCCCTCCCGTCCAGTGCCATGCGCTACGGCAAGGCTATTCGTCAGATGCGCAAGAAGGCGGCCGCAGGCGAGCATGGATCGCCTGCCCCCGATGGGGACGCTCAGCGCCAAGGCCTCGCGAGGCCTTGCGCGACCAGATAGTCGCCGGCATCCACGCCGTTCACCGAGACCGAGGCGAGCGTCCGTCCATAGGGGGCGGTGCCAAGTCGCGTGATCGTCACCTGTCCGCGCGACAGCAGCCGCGTCAGGGCAACCCGCGAGGCTTCGCCTGCGGCAAAGTCACACCAGGCGTAGGACCGTCTCCGGTCCTGGCACTTGGGACTATCGGGCAGTTCGGGTGCATCGATATTGGCGATGCGGACACGCTCGCGGCCGCAGCGGATCGTGTCGCCGTCGTGAACAGAAGGCGACATGCAAAGGGCGGCGGCAGCAAGAGCGATCGGCATGGGTAGAGCCTAGCGCCCTCGCCCGCCCGCGCCAACCAGCCTCGCCGCTTCCTCCACTGGCCCCGATCGTCACCCGAAGGCCTGGGTGGGCGGCGGTGCAAAAGTGCCGACGCTCCGCCCTAGCGAGTAGAGCGGGTCGCCGCGGCGCCCGCGTGGGACGCGGGCCCCGGGGTGCCCCCTTCCCTCCCCGCCTCGCCAGACTCCCGCAAAACCGGTATGAACGCACTTCAACCCGGCCGCACTGGCCCCGCTGCCGCAGGCAGAGCCATCTAAGGGAAAGGATCCCGGACCATGGCTGATCCTCAGATGATGCCAAGCGCCCTGCAGGTGGCGCGCGCGATGACTGAGGTGCTGCGCGCGAAGCTGAGTGTCTTAGCGGCTGAAGAGGTCACGCTCTCCCGCGAGGAAGCCGCGCTTTGCCTCGGTCTTGCCGAAGGCGTGACCGAAAGCCTGGAACAAAACGCACTTCAGGACCGGTGAGCCGCCCGGCCCTGCGACCTACCGGACATTGAGCCCCAATTCGCCCAGCAATTGCCCGGCCTGCTCGCGCGAGATGGTCGCCCCGCGAAACAGCCCCGCATCGACCAGGCGTAGCCCGCCGAGGTCGGCACCGCGCAGGTCTGAGCCCTCGAAGCGCCATCCGGCGACCAGCGCCTCGCGCAGCGAGCAGTCCTCGAACACCGTCATGCGAAAATCGCCCTTGCGCACATCCGCACCCGACAGATCGACCCGGCGCAGAGTTTCCTTGCGAATCGAGAAGCCCGGCAGCTTGGCAGAGACCAGCAGCACTTCCTCGAAATGGACGTGCATGGCGCGCGCTTCGGTAAAATCGGCGCCGGTGAGCTTGGAGCCGGTGAAGCGGGTCGAGGTCAGGCTGGCCCGGCGCATCGCGCAATTGTTCCAGTCGCCGCCGATGAATTTGGCCTCGCTGAGGTTCGCGCCCGAGAAATTGGCGAACGGTCCCCGGCAACCTTGCCAGACCGTACCTTCAAGCTTTGCCCCCGCAAGATCGCTGTGCCGCAGGTTGCAGCGTTCAAAGCGCGAGCGGGTGAGATCGAGCCCGGAAAGGTCGGCTTCCTCGAGATCGCAGTCGACGACCACCTGAGCCGGACCGCCGCAGAGCGGGACGAGATCGGCACGAACCAGTGTTCTTCCGACGAGGCCACGCGGGGGCAAACAGGTCGTCCATCACGCGCCCAACTCTTTCGCGGCCCATCGCCTCGCTTCGGCTCGGCCGGATTGGCACAATGTTCCGTTTGTCAATTGGCCGGGAGTGCGCATATAGGGGGCACAAGTGGACTGGGGGTTCCCGGTCGGCGTCATAGCCTCGGTGAGTTTCATCGGGGCTTTTCGCTTATTTGGGGCGGGAAAACCTTGAGCCCCCAGTTTTCATAGCCGCTGCCGACATTCTCGCGCCCGCCGTCGCAATAGAACTTGCGGGTCAGGACCTCGAAGGCGCGATTGTCCTGGCTCGGCCGCAACACACTCATGCCGATTGGCCTCGCCACCAGGTCTGCGAGCTGGAGCCCGGACGAGTTCGCCTTCTTGTCGGCAAAGACAATCTCGAATGGCAGGGGCGCCCCCAGCTTGTTCTCGCCGTCGCAGATCCTGCGGAACTCCAGTTCGAGGTCCTTGTCCTCCTTCTTGCCGCGGCACTCGAAGACCACGTGGGTCTTCTTGGCGTTCTGGTTCTTCTCGATGAGGAACTCGTAGAGCGTCTCAAGGCAGAACCCGAGGGCGAGATGATAGGGGTTGTCGCGTTCGACATCGCGCGCGCCGAGCCGGTGCTTGTCGATCACGCAGCTGATCAGGATGAAGTTCGACTTGTCGATGATACCGCTGAGGCCATCGATGAAACCCAGCTTCTCGGCTTCGTTAGCGAACTTGAAGGGGCCGGTTTCCTTGCGAATTTCTCGCTCGTGCAAGATCACAATGTCGTGGCCGAAATGGTTGAACTTGAACTTCTCGAGCGCCGGGACGACCTTCTCGCTGTAGTGCTTCTTGTAGAAGACGCAGAATGCGAGGACGAACAGCGGATAGTTGGGATCGACGGTCTGCATGCCGTGATCGCCGCTTTCGTCGACATAGACGATGAAATTGCTGAAGCGCCCGGCAGGCGTAGTGGCGCTCTTGCGGTCTTCGACCACCGGGTCGAGATCGAGATCGAACAAGGAAATTGCTGGTCGGATGCCGTCATCGCGCAGTGATGCCAGCGCGGACCGTGCAAGCCAAGCCGGAGCGCGGTTTTCCACACACCACCCCCGTGCATAGCAAGCCTTGCCGCGCCCTTAAGGCCAGCATAGACTGACTCACGCGAGCCCACCCGGGGCCGCGTAAAACGAAGGAGATGCGCGAGAGGTCGAACGGGCAGCGTCGATCGCGAGAAATTGGAGATACCCCAATGATCCAGCGATACCGTGTGCTCGGCCGCAGCGTGGTCGAAGGCGATGAACTTCAGCACGTGCTGCGCGAAGCCTACGAGCGCAAAAGCCCGGTCCATTGCGAATGCCGCAAGGGAAACGAACTCCCCCTCTACATTTCGCACCGGCAGAATGGCTACGTGCTCGCGCGCTGGCCGGGCTCGGGCGCGCGCCATGCGACCGCCTGCGATCACTACGATGCGCCCGATTACCTCACCGGCATGGGCCAGGTGCGCGGGAGCGCGGTCATCGACGATGAGGCGAGCGGCGAGACCAGCCTGAAGCTCGGCTTCCCGCTCTCGCGCGGAGCCGCGCGGCTCGCGCCGGCGGCGCTGACCAACGACAAGCCGACGGTGAAATCGTCGGGCCAGAAACTGTCGATGCGCGGGCTGCTCCACGTCCTCTGGGACCGGGCCGAACTCAGCCACTGGCATCCGAAGATGGCGGGCAAGCGGACCTGGTTCGTGGTGCGCCGCGCGCTGCTCGAGGCGGCGGCCAGTTGCCGGGCGAAGCAGGAAGCCCTGCCCCACGTGCTGTTTGTGCCCGAGAGCTTCAAGGTCGAGGAAAAGGAAGAAATCCGGGCCCGGCGCCGCGCGGCGCTGGCCCGAGTCTATGCCTCGCGCGACGAAATGATGGTGGTGGTCGGCGAGATCAAGGAGATCGTTCCCGCGCA
This sequence comes from Novosphingobium subterraneum, assembly GCF_000807925.1. Lineage (GTDB taxonomy): Bacteria > Pseudomonadota > Alphaproteobacteria > Sphingomonadales > Sphingomonadaceae > Novosphingobium > Novosphingobium subterraneum. Next base: position 15,838 of record NZ_JRVC01000021.1, read on the forward strand.
CGGCGCCGAAAGAATTGTCTTGCGCCATGTCGGCGACATGCCCTTCGTGATGGACCAGGACATGGCGAGGCGCTTCCACAAGCGGTTCGCGGGCGAGCTCGCGCTGTGGCAGGCGCAGGATGGGCCGAACGGCAAGTGCGGCCACCTTGTTCTTGCCGGCTCGTTCGCGCGCCGACGCGAGGGCACCTTCGACCTCATCGAGGTGGCGCTGATGCCGGTGACGAGAGAGTGGCTGCCCTACGAGACCAGCGACGAGCGCTACCTCGTCGGCAAGGCAGTCGCCGAGAAGCGGCGCTTCGTGAAGGGCCTGCGCGTCAATCTCGATCACGATACGCCGATCGCCAGCCTGGTGCTCAAGGACACCGGCGAGGAAGCCAGCGCCATCCACATCCACGACCGCGACAACGAGTTGGCCGAGCCATTGGAAGCCCTGCTCGCCGGGCAAGGCGTCGCGCACCTGCTGTGGAAGGAAGGCGAGCCGCTCCCGGCCCGCGTCAGCCGGCCGCCGCGGCGAGGCTGGCAGGCGCAGCAGGCCGCCTGAGCGGCGTCAGTCGCCCGCGCGAGGCAGCGGCCTCAACGGCAGCAGATCGAGACGCCGGGGCGTGTCGCTAGCCGCGCGCAGGGCTTCGAGCCGCGCCGCGACCTCGCCCTCGTGTTGGGTGATCTCGATGCGGTTGAGGCCGACGATCGTCCAGACCGCGAGCTCGGGCCGCTCGGTCACGTGGACCGAGTAGGCGATGGGGAGCTTCTCGGGATAGAGCCAGAGCAGCAGCACCGGGAGCGCGGCGAGGTTTGGTTTGCCGTCGATCACGGCGAGCGTCATCACGCCCTTGTCCCGATCGTACCGGCAGGTGAACCCGAGCGGCTGCGGGTGCCCGGCAAGGCCGAGGATCGTCTCGCGTGGCCGAGCCCCGAAGACCGCCTCGAGCTCGGCGGGCGGCTGAGCCTCAGCGTTCTCAGCCACCTCGGCGAGGAACAGTTCGACCGCGGCAAAGCGCGCGGCTTCCTCGCGGGTGCAGGCAAGTTCGAGAGTGAGCGTGATCGAGGACATGGCTGGGACTTTCGCGTTGCCGCGCGCCAACGCGTCCCGTTGCCAAGGCAAGGGATAGAACGGCGGACGCGCGCGGAATTGAACGGATCAGAGAACGAGGTGACGCTCGACGTGGGCGCGTGTCCGCGGCCTCTGGAGGTTGAAGAGGGGGACGCCGTGGCTGGCGGCAATGCGCAGCGCCTGGCCGGTGCCGCCCGAGGGCTCGCCGTCGGCGGTCCAGCAGAGCACGAATTCCGCAGGGCGATCGAGTGCGGGGCCCAGCACCTGGAACACGTTGCGGGTGTGGAGCGCCTGGACGAAGGCCGAGAGCCCGGCGAAGGCCGGATGGTGCACCGCCGCGATGGCACGCGCCCTGCCCCAGAGCTCGTCACCGAGCGTGTCGGGATGGAATTCGCTTGCCGAACCACGCCAGCCCGCCTCCGGCAGAAAGATCTGCGCATCGCGGCCTGCCCCGCGTTCGAACGCGCTGTCGGCGCCGATCGCGTGGCCCGAGCGCAGGACATAGCCGCGCTTGGTGAGCGCGAAGGCGGCGCGGGTCATCAGGCTGAGGATCACGGGCGGCGTGGAGCGCGCACCGATCCCGGCATAGAAGCGAGGCATGGGCTTGGACTCCCTTTAGGAACGCCCAGCTCCAGCCCCCTCCCCTTACCCGCTGTCAGCCGCAGCGACCGTGGCTGGACCGTAGGCGGCGAGCAGATTGCGGTGGAGCACCGCGTTCTCAACGGGAAAGAAGCTACCGTCGGCGCCCGGTCGGGTGATCTGGAGCGCGGCGGCGATAACCTCGCGGAATGGGCGCATGACTGCGCGCGAGCCCTCGTAGGTCACCGGCTGCGGAAATCCCGCCGCGATCCAGGTAACCGGTTCCACAAGGTCGTCGATCCAGACCTGCGCGTCTTCGGGCAAGGGCAGTTCCGCCGAAACCAGCCACAAGGTCTGGTATGTCCCGAAATCATGAACATTGGCGACGAGGGCGAAGCCGAGCGGCAGGGGCGGCTCGGCGTTGAGGGCAATGATCGCGGCCTTGTAGGCGAGCAGTTCGAGCGTGTTGGCCGCGGCGAAGTCCGCGCATATCCCAAGCTGCGCGCAGCGCTCGTCGGCGGGACCTGCGCCGAGTTCGAGAATCCGGTGCCGGCTCATGACGCGGCCCCCTCGAGGCCGTCCGGATACCAGGCGAGTTCCGCCGCGTGCGGATGGGCAGGCTCGAATTCGGCGATGCGCGCATGGGTGATGAGACCCGCACGGTCCCTCAGCCCAACATAGCCGCCGTAGAAGCGGCTGCCCGCAGCGACGAACTGGGCGTGGACGTCGTCGCACACCGCCTCGGTGACGAAGAAGCCCGGCACGCCGGCGATATGCGCTGGCGGCAGGACGCCGAGCATCTCGTCGAAAAAGGCCTCGCTCACCCGCGAGAGCGGAAAACTTGCGAGCACGGCTTCGCGTGAGGAGGCCAGCAGGGAGGCATCAGCTACCGTCATCGCTCGCACCTCCTGTCACCACGAAGGCCGGGATGGTCAGCTCGGCGCGGCCCATCTCGCGTTTGAGATCGCGCAGCCGGGTGAAGCCGTTGATCCATGATGGCGGGAAGAGGACGTATTCGTCTTCACTCGCGGTGTAGTCGCGCATCGGCCCTTGCCCATCGAACAGGACAATTTCGGGGAGGAAGGCGCCGAGGCCCCCACCCGACCAGCGGCGGAACGGCAGGCCATGGTCGGCGCAGAAGGCATCGATCGCGGGGATTTGTCCGCCATTAAGCTCGGTGCCATAGAGCTCGAGCGGCTCGCCGCCGGGCAGTGCCGCAGGATCGAACGGTTCGCCATCCCACTCGGTGCGCAGGTCATAGTCGGCCGCGTGCGCGGCGAAGGCTTCGAGATGTTCGCGCGGCAGTGCGCCGCCGATGGTGATGTGGACGGGGGCTCGGTCGCCCATAGGCTTGGGTCCTTTCGCTTGGGTCTGATCCGACCGGCGAAGCCCCCCTCCCCTCAGCCTGACGTCGCCGCGGACCTCCCTGCCCCCCAGCGCTCGGCCGTGCGATCGACGACGAGTTCATTGGAACAGGTCTGGCACAGCGCGAAGGCTTCGGCGGATGTGCCCGCGAGCCACTGCTCCCAGTCTTCTCGGGCGAGGACGACGGGCATGCGGTCGTGTACGTCGGCCATCTGCGCGCTGCCATCCACCATGACCATCGAATAGGCTGCGCCCCACTCCTCGGTCGGGCGCCAAATGCCGGCAACGGCAAAGACCTCTTCGCCCGCCAGTGAGTACCAGGTCCGGGTCATCTGACCCTTGACGCCCTCGGCCTCGGCCCAGGCGGTGCCGGGGATCAGGCAGCGGCGGCGCTCAAAGCTCGGCCGCCAGAATGCAGTGCCGAGCTTGTCCTCGCGCGCGTTGTTGACCGGCTTGGGCTTCAGCGGGTGACCGTTCCTGCCCTTCAGGACAAGCGGAAACCCCCAGGTCATCACCTGCGTCTCGCCCTCGGCAACAACCAGGCCGGGATAGCCCGGATAGACCTCGGCGGCGAAGTTCGCGCCTGCGCCGCCGCGCGCACCGAACAGCCGGGCGATTTCCGCAGGGGCCTTGGTCATGCGGTACAAGTTGCACATGCCTTGATGCTCGGCGGACCGCCCTGCCCTGTCAATCGGCACGAGCAGCAGCGCCCGCCATCTTGCAAATGTGTTCCCTATATGTTCTCTTGCGCGCATGGAACGAATCGATACGTCGGCTGTCGCTCATGCGATCCTGGACGCCCCGGGCTGGGCGCGGGTCGGGATCACGGCCCCAAGCTCCTGCCTGCGCGAAGATGCCGCGCTCGAACTCGCCCGCGTGATCGCCGATGCGGTCGACGCGCCGGCGAGTGCGTCCTCATCTGAGCAGTCGACCCTGCCGCTCTGACGCGCGCCTGCTCAGCCCGCCGGGCGGGCCAGCAGCGCCTCGATTTGCGGGTCGAGGGGAAATCCGAAACGCCGGGCGATCTCGGCGGCGTGTTCGAAGTCGGCAGCGCTGACGTGGAGCGAGCGGGCGAGATCCGCGAGCGTCTCACCCTCGCGCGGCGCGGAGAGGGCATGGAGATGGCCATGCGTGTGCGTCACGGCAAACGGCCAGGTCATGGCGACGCCGACCACCTCCTCGGCAAGCACGACCAGCGTGTCGCCGGTGCGGATGGCCTCGTCGCACTGGACCGCGTCATAGGCATTGCCAGTGCTGGCAAAGGCGTGGTGGCGCCGGGTGGTAAAGGCGAAGCGTTCGCTGTCGGTCAGCATGTCTGGTCTCCGGGTATCCCAATGCAAATGAAGAGGCGGAACGCCGGGCGGGGGGCAGTGCCGACGTTCCGCCTCAGGCCGCGCGGGGGGCTTAGGCCTTGGCGACATCCAGGGTGATCTTGCCTTCCTCGAGTGCGGCGAAGATCGGATCAGCGAGGTCGGCGAGGCGCAGGCGGCCTTCGATGAACCGGCGGGTGCGGCCAAACCGCTTGGCAATCGCGTCGAGGTCGCTGCCCTCATTGACGAAGTGCTTGTAGGCCCGGATTTCATCGGTCGGGGTCATGTCGAGCCGGATGACGTTCTCGATCAGCGAGAGTTCGGACTGCTCGGCGGCATCGATGTCGAGCACGCGGCAGGCGACGGGGTGATCCTTGGCGAGCTTGCCCGCCTCGAGGAGAAAGTTCAGTGCTCGCAGGCGGCGACCACCGGCGGTCACATCAAACATGCCCCGCTTCTTGGCTGGCGCCACGATCAAGTTCTGAAGGAGGCCCTTGGCCTCGATGTTGGCGGCGAGTTCCTCGATGAAGAGGTTGCTGTCATTCTTGCGGACGTTGGCCTCGGACAAGCGTAGCTTGCCAAGCGGGATCATCTCGATGTCGTTCATGGGGGGTGCTCCTGAAAGCTGGATTGACCGAGCCCTTCGGCTCACCCCTTCCAGCCCCCCTCCCCTCGACATTTCAGGAACGGCCCCGGGACTTCAGGCCCATGGTTTACGGCGATATGCCAGAGCTGCGGAACCCGGAGCGGAGAATTTGGTTGCGTTTATTGCGAATATTCGATAGTGAATATGGCCATCACGGAGAGAGCCAATGACCCTGCCAGCCAACGCCTTGCCCTTTGGCAACAGGCTGCCCTCGGCCGATGACCGACAGATCGCCAACCAGCTTCGCCGAATTCTTGCCGCCCAGAAGGCCGGCGAGGCGAAGCTGCGCGTGCCCGATCCGAAAACCAGAAAACCCGTTGAAATCGCCCTCACACCGGCGATGTCGGATCTGTTCCTGGAATTGCTGCGTCACATTGGCAGCGGCGATGCCGTCACGCTCGTTCCGATTCAGCAGATGCTGACCACACAGCAAGCGGCGGACCTGCTCAATATTTCGCGGCCCTACCTCATCAAGCTGATCGAAAAGGGCGATATCCCCCATAGCATGGTTGGTAGGCATCGTCGCCTCAAGGCAGAGGATGTGTTCGCCTACAAGGCTAAGCGTGATGAAACGCGCGCCAAGGCTATGGACGATCTGCTTTCGGGCGACGCGGACCTTTATTGATCTCCGGCCGCCATGTTCGCCAATCGCTACACAGCTCTGGTAGATGCCTGCACACTGGTCAGCGCCCCTAGGCGGGACCTGCTCCTCACGCTGGCCGAAGCGGAGTTCTTCCGGGTGCGATGGTCGCAGCGGATTCTCGATGAAACGCAAAACGCACTGGGCAGGATTTTCGCCGAGCGCGGCATCGAAGATTCTGCCTCGCGCGCGGCGCGCTCGGTCGGGGCCATGCACCGCGCCTTCCCGGAAGCGCTGGTAATGGCTCCCACTTCGCTTGCGTCGATGACCTTCGGTCTTCCCGATGCGAACGACGAACATGTGCTGGCGGCAGCCGTCCAGACACAGGCCCAAGCGGTGGTCACGGAGAACAACGCGGATTTCCCCGAGGCAGTCCTGACGCCGCTCAACATCGAAGCACGAACTGCAGATGAGTTCATCGCCGACACCATTGCTCTTGATGAAGGCAAGGCGGTTGCCGCGATCCGAACATTGCGCACTCGGCTTACGCGACCGGAAATGTCTGCAGAGGGCTACCTGAGGTCGCTAGAGGCGCATGGGCTATTCGTCACTGCCTCACTGCTCAACAACCACATCGAATCCATCTGAGGTCCATTCGCGTCTCGATCGCTGACGTGAGGTAGGCCGGTCTAACAGCACAGTCCTATTTAACATCGCTGATGTTAAATGCGCTCAAGGCACCCCTGCGCCGATCAAGGCCTCGGTGAAGCGCCCCCAGCACTTGCGCTCGGAAATCGGCGGCAAGCGCCCCGTGAGGCATAAATCATGGCTTTATGCCTCATAATGAGCTATCGAGTGAGTTATAAAGCGGGAACGAATGCCTCATGAAGTGGAATTGGCAGCAGCCGGACTGGCCTGATTTTCGCTGGAATAGCGAAGCCCTGGCCGTGCACGAGGCCCGTTTCCTGCAGCAATCCGGGATCATGATCGGCGTGGTGAAGCACCTCGGCGATGAGGACCGCACCAGCGTCGTGCTCGACGTCATGACCGACGAAGCGATGAAGACCTCGCAGATCGAAGGCGAACTGCTCAATCGCGACAGTGTCCAGTCTTCGCTGCGCCGCGAGTTCGGTCTCGAAACCGAAGCCCGCCGGATCCCGCCTGCCGAACGCGGCATCGCGGAAATGATGATGGCGCTCTTCCGGGACTTCGCCGCTCCACTGACCGAAGAGGTCTTGGGCGACTGGCATCGCCTGGTCCTGAGTGGGCGCAGCGACATCGACGTCGTTGGCCGTTACCGTGAGCACGAAGATGCGATGCAGGTCGTCTCGGGAGCCTTGCACAAGCCCACCGTCCATTTCGAGGCACCACCGTCGCGCGAAATGGCGGCGGAAATGGCGCGGTTTCTCGAATGGTTCGCGGCTACCGGCCCTGGCGGCGCTACGCCCCTACCCGGCCTAACCCGGTCTGGCCTCGCGCACCTCTACTTCGTGACCATTCACCCGTTCGAAGACGGCAATGGCCGTATCGGGCGCGCGATCGCGGAGAAGGCACTGTCGCAGGCAATCGGGCAGCCAAGCCTGATCGCGCTGTCGCAGACCATCCAGCGGCGGCGCTCGGCCTATTACGACGCACTCGAAGCGGCGAACAAGTCCAACGAGATCTCCGACTGGCTCGCCTATTGGGCTGAGACTGTCCTTGATGCGCAGACCCACAGCCTGGCGCTGATCGACTTCCTGCTGGAGAAGACCCGGTTCCACGACCGGTACCGGGGGAAGCTCAACCCGCGGCAGGAGAAGGTCATTGCGCGCATGTTCCGTGAGGGGCTCGACGGGTTCAAGGGCGGGCTCAGTGCTGCCAACTACATCACGATCGCCGACACCTCGCGGGCCACGGCAACCCGCGATCTTCAGGAGCTGGTCGCGCTCGGCGCGATGGGGCAAACGGGAACGCTCAAGGCCACCCGTTACCACCTGATCCTCGATGCTGTTGCCGGGACAAACCCGCCGGTCAATCAGGCGTAGTCCCTGGGCCCGTCATCGCCTGCAGAATGGCCTCGGCCTTGTCGGTTGGCACGAACACCCGGGTTTTGTAGGCGATGATCTCGGTGAAGCAGCCCATAGCCTTGAGCTCGGGGATGCGGGCCGCCTCGGCGCCGACGATCTCGATCCGGCGCGCCCCGTTCACCCGGGACGTGCGAACGGTGAAGTTCAGCGGATGCGGCGCCTTCCACGTGCCACCACCGAGAATGGCTTGGGCGATCTTGGCCGGGTCAGTCTGCGCTTTGCGCGAGACGCCAAGCTTCTCGAGCGTCGCATCGACGTAGAGGTCATGGACGTGCCGACCGAGCCACGAGGCGCCGGACTTGTCGACGATGCGGTTGACCGTCAGGTCCTCTTTAGGAAGCGCGCCCCAGATCGGCAGCAATAGCCCGGTCGCAAGAAACACCGTCTCGGTCACCAGCTGGTTCTCGTCAGCGGCGTATTCTGCTTCCCACAGCGCGCTGAACTTGGTCTGGGCGACAGGCTCCCAGGCGGTCTCGTCCAGCCTGCCCGCAAGGATGTATTCGCTGCGCAACGGGCGGACGAGTTCGAACCGGCGGATAAGCTCGCCCTCCTCGTCCATGTGCGACGGCGCAGGGATCGCGAGCGCGACCTTGCCCGACTTGGCGTTGCGCAGAAACAGCGGCTTGTTCTCGTATGAGGCCATTTTCAGCACGCGCTCGAGCGCGAGCAGCTTACGCCGCTGGGTCAGCGACAGTTCGAGGAGGTGCGAGGTCGCCCCCGTCACCGGATCGGTACGGATCACCGTGTCGGAGAGCACCTCGCAGGTCTCGGCCGCGACGGTCTCGACGCCGATATCGAAAGTCCCGGCCTCCTTGGCCGCCGACACCCGCGTCTCCACCAGAGTCAAGAACTCGTCGAAGATGGCATTCTGGACGGCGATCTTCATTGCCAGGATGCGATTGAGCCAGCGCTGGATCGGCGGCAGGTCCTCGCGCAGCACTCCGTCTTGGTCGGTGAGTTCAAGCCCGCTCATGGCCTGGAATTCTTTCAGCGACGTGCTCTTGAGTTTGCCGGTGGCCAGCAGCCCGTACCAGTCGTGCAGCGCGTGCTTGGCGTAGGCGCTCTCGAGGTTGTCTGCGGCATCGAACATCCCCTGCCCGCCGGTCTGGCGCTGGCCGCGCGTCAGCGCACCGAGCGCATCGAGCCGCCGCGCGATCGTGCTGGTGAACCGGGCTTCGCCTTTGCAGTCGGTGGTGACCGGCCGAAACAGCGGCGGGCAGGCCTGGTGGGTGCGGTGCGTTCGTCCAAGCCCCTGGATCGCGCGGTCGGCTCGCCAGCCCGGCTCAAGCAGAAAATGCACGCGGCGCTGCTGGTTCTTGGCATCGAGGCTCGCATGGTAGCTGCGGCCCGTTCCGCCGGCATCGGAGAACACCAGGATACGCTTTGCCCCCGTCATGAACGCGGTGGTTTCGGCAAGGTTGGTGCGCGGCGAGCGGCTTTCGAGGCGCTGCTGGCCGCTGCCATCGCGGACCAGGCGTTTGGAGCGCCCAGTAACTTCGGCCACCGCGCTGACCCCGTAGTGCTCTAGCAAAGCGTCGAGCGCGGTCGGGATCGGCGGCATCGCGCAGATATGCTCGATCAGCTGCTCGCGAGCGGCCTCGGCCTGCGGGTTGTGGACCGGGTTGCCGGCTTGGTCCCACATTGGCCGAGAGCGAACGTCGCCGAGTTCGTCGACGTATTCCTCCATCTGCCGGGTCGGGAAAGCGCGGGTGAGGTAGTCCACGATGGCTTCTTTGCAGTCGCAGTTTATGTCGAGCGTGGTGGCGGGAGGCGCAGGTTTCCTTCGGTTTTCCATGATTTCACTCCAGATAATTACGGTTCCCTCGACCTCAACAAGTCGAAGGAACCAACATGCGATCAAGATCATCATTGCCGTTTCGAGCGGCCCCGCTCCGGGTCGAAGACCCGCCCAGTCACGGCACCCTTCTCACCACATTCCTCTCCTCTCAGTCGCTCGACGAGAAGTCAGGCTGTGCGGTTCTGTTTGGCGCGGCGGTCCGCCATTTCCTGCATTGGCTGGGCCTGCATAGGATCGCCATCCGCACGATTGACGATCGGGCTGTCCGGCGGTTCGAAAAGCATGGGTGCCGGTGCCACCGGTATTCGGCGCAGCAAGCGCACTACAAGGCTGACCAAGCAGCAAGGGTCAGGCGCTTCGTCCGGTTCCTGGAAGATCAAGGCTACGTCGAAGTCGACGACGGGATCGACGATCTGCCACGGCACCTCGCCGACTATTCCGATGCGATCGATCGCCTGCAACTTGCCGAGGGACCGGCACAGGCCTATCGGTCCGAGGCCGAGCATTTCGTGGCCTGGCTTCGCATGGCGCGGCGCCAATGGATCGATATCGATGACACGATCATCGACCACTATGCAGCGCATGATTGCCGATGCCCGGTCTGGCGCAAGCGGGGCAAGTTGGTCGCAACGGGCACCAAGCGGCGGCGGCGATGCGCACGGCACTTCGTCGAGTTCCTGCGAGGCCGGGGCGCCATCCCATTGGTTGAACCGGTGGCGGACGATGACCCGCACATGTCGGCTTACTTGGCATGGCTCAAGCAACACCGCGGCGCCACGGACGAGACGATCCGGCGCTACCGGACCGATATCAGACGGCTCATGCCAATGCTGGGCGAGCCTTCGCAATGGGATGCCGCCGGACTCAGGAGCGCATTCCAACGACGAAGCAAGGAGACGCCGGGGTCGGCATCGCTGCTCGTCACGATAATGAGGAGCTACATCCGGTTTCTGGTCGTGCGTGGCGAGTGCCGGCCGGCATTGTTGCATGCAGTTCCATCAGTACAGCGCTACCGCCTTTCGACGCTGCCGCGCCACGTCGACCCGGCAACGATCGAGAGGATCATTGCGGCCTGTCCGACAGATCGTCCGGTGGAAGTCCGGGACAAGGCCATCATTCTCCTGCTCGCCAGGCTCGGCCTGCGGGCTGCCGATATTCAGAACATGCGTCTCGACGACATCGACTGGCGATCCGGCCACCTGACGGTCAAGGGCAAGACGCGTCGACCGGACCGCCTGCCATTGCCGCAGGATGTTGGCGACGCGATCCTGGCATATCTTGCGGCAGCCCGCCCGAAGGCCGCCGAAGAGCATCTGTTCCTGCGTGCACAAGCACCGTTTCGGCCATTCCGCTCGTCCGCTGAGATAGCGGGCATCGTCGCTCGTACGCGCGACCGCGGTGGGATCGAAGGAGTGCCGACCGGGTCGCACATATTCCGGCATTCGCTTGCCACCAACCTGCTGCGCGCGGGCGCAGGCCTGGAGTCCGTCGGGACCATCCTGCGTCACAGCTCGCCCGAGACCACTGCCATCTACGCCAAGGTCGATCTGCCGATGCTCATGAAGATCGCGCAGCCCTGGCCGGGAGAACAGTCATGCTGAACATCCACATTTCCAGATACGTGGCGCTGCATCGCAGCCTCGGGCTGAAGTTCTCTGAACAGGAACGCATGCTGCGCCTGTACGCCGCCTACGCCGGGGGTTTCGGCGATCGGCACACTCAGGTCCAGCGCATCTACGACTGGTGCCATACGTCGAGCTCACAATATGTGGCCCGCCGGAGGTTCGACACCGCACGTAACTTCAGCCTTTTCGCTCACGCCGAAGATTCAGGCCACGAAGTTCCGCCTGCCGGCGTCTTCGGTCGGGGCAAGCGGCCACGCCCGACGCCGACCATCATTGAGCCGGACCAGGTGCGGGCGATCATGACTGCTGCATTGGACGTTCCACCCCAAGGCACGATCAGCCCACACACGTACCATTACCTGTTCGGGCTGCTGGCGGCGACAGGTCTCCGGATTTCCGAGGCCCTCGCATTACAATGCAAAGATCTGGTCGAGGATGGCCTGATCGTCCGCAACGGCAAGTTTGGCAAGCAGCGGCTGATTGCCTTGCAGCCATCGACGCGCCAAGCACTCGAAGCCTATCTCGCCCTCCGCGAGAAGCACGCGGCCAGGGGCAACGACCTGTTCGTCACTATCCGGGGACGGGCACCGCACAAGGTGCGCGCCCACGTCGTGTTCGTCAGATTGGCCCGGCAGCTCGGATATCGTGGACCAACCGGTACGGCGGGCATGCGACTCCACGATCTGCGGCACACCTTCGCTGTCCGTTCCCTTGAGTCCTGCCCACCTGACAGGGAGGCCATCGCTCACCACATGGCCGGTCTCAGTGTCTATCTGGGGCACGCGTCGGTCGCCAACACGTACTGGTATCTCGAGGCCACTCCGGTGCTGCTGCGCGACATTGCGGCTGCGAGCGAGCAGCTTTACCGGGGAGAGGCGGCATGACGGCGCTCGCTCCGCATCTCTCGGCATACCTGCGTGAGCATCTGCCACGCGAACGTGCTGTCAGCCCGCACACAGTGAAGACTTATGCCAACTGCTTCGTCCTCCTCGTTCAGTTCGCTGCCGATCGGCTGAAGCGTCGGCCGACCGATCTTGAGATCGAGGATCTCGGCCCCGACATGATCATGGCTTTCCTGGACCATGTCGAGACCGGGCGCGGCAGCTGTGTGCGGAGCAGCGCGGCAATCTTGGCGCCGTCGTGGCGATAGACTGAAGAGCCCGGAAATAGGCCTTCGAGCAGCTCAGCGCGGGTAGGTTCGAGTTCGTTGAGAAGGAACTGCTTCACCGCGCCTCTTGCCAGCGCAGCGATGATCCCGGTGCCGGCGCTCGGTTCGAGGAAGATATCTTCGGACCCGAGGCGCGCGAGATGGACGGCAAGGCACGCCAGCGCCGGCGGGGTAGAAAACTGCTGGAAAGCGATCTGGTCTTCGCTGCGCACCGTGTGGGTCGGTAATTCCCGAGCAAGCGCCTCGAGCGTGCCGATGGCAGCACCGGCGTCCATTCGGCCGACCAGTTCCGGAATTGCCATGGCCAGCGCCACCTCAAGCGCCTCGAAACTCTCGCGCTGGGTCCAGGCTCCCGCAGCATCGTTGCCGCCCGAGCTCTCGGTCATGGCCTCCGTGAGAGCCGCTCGATCGATGGGAATGGCGAGCAGGAGCTTGGCAGCAAGCGTTCGCGCAGCGCCGAGAATGGCGCTGCTGCCTGAGATCGTAGCGGTCATGGAGGTCTCCGGGAGAATTGTGAGGTCTGCTGCCGACCGGCGGCACATCCCCTGCAGCCCCCCTCCCCTCAGCGCTTCAGGAGCTGCGCCCAGTCGTTCATGCGTCCCGGTGGCCACTCGGTGTTGATCGCAAGGCCCGGTCGGGCCAATGCTTGCCGCGCACGGGCTTCGGCGCGGCGGCCTTCAGGGTCGTTGTCAGCAAGCAGGAACACGCGCTCAACGCTGGCCGGGATCTCGACCTGGTGGAAGCGCTTGGCGCCCATGGTGGCCCATGCCTGGATGCCGGTCAGTGAGGTGTATGCCGCGGCAGTCTCGAAGCCCTCGCAGAGGCCAATCGTTTTGCCCGGTGGTCCGTTGGTCCAGGCAGCGCCGATCGCTCGCCCGAGGACGAGCTTCTCGGTGTAGTGGGCCGTCGTTGGATCGAGGAATATCCGCTGGATCGCGACGATCTCGCCCGCCTTGCGCATCGCGACCAGCAAGGCTGGCTCAAACTGAACGAGCCTCCCCTGCCCTTTCGGACAGCGCGGATGAAATCGCAGGTCTTCAAGCGGTGCCCAGACGTTGCGGACTTCGCGGACATAGCGCTCGGCCAGCGTGCCCTCGATCTGACGAGCTGCCTGCCAAATCGCAAGAAAGGCTGATGGCTGGTGAGCCTGTCTGCCAACTACCTCAGCGGGGCCAACGCTTGGCAGGTCGGCGATCCTGCGAAGCGCTCGAAGAACATCGGTAGCATCACAACCGGCATGGCAGGTCACGAGGATGCTGCGATCGCCTTGCCTGATCGCCAGTGACGGCGTTCGGTCTGCATGGGACGGGCAACGACACATCGCGGTGTTGCCCGTCCACTTGCCACCTAGGCGGGCGACGAGGGTTCGGAGATCCGATGTAGGGTGATTGCTGATGAGGGGCATAACCGCCCAGCTCAGCCCTACTCCCCTCCCCCGACGCGAATCAGCCGTCGGCGATGTGCTCGGAAATCATCGGTCAGTTTGCGCCTGCCTGAGCGCGCCGGTCAGCATATTTGATAACGAAGGCCTCCCAGACCCTGAGCCACTCGGCATCAGTGCGCGCTTGCTTGATGCCAGGGAAGCCCGCACGAAAAGCGTTTGCCATGGTATCAACACACCACGGCTTACCTTTATCGAGACCGATCGCCCGAAACTTCGTCTCTCGGTCGCCGTATGTCAGGCTACCGCCCGGAAAATGCTGCAGAGGTTCGGTGGTCTTCGTTTCGCGAAGGGGCGTGCGAGCCATCTTCGGGACCGATGATCTCGGTGCGGTTTCCAACGCTGGTGCACCAATGACACGCAGGTGCGGACCGACGAGCTTTCGCTCCAATGGGGCTGGCGAAGGTCGCAACACCACCTTGCGACCGCTGAAATCGACATCTGCGTTGGGATACACCGCCGAAACCAACTGCATGGTCTCTCGCACGGTTTGCCGGAAACGCTTGCTGTCGGCGTCATTGCCCAAGTGCTTGGCCAGTTGATCCCAGGAGATTACTTGCCCCCGGTCACTGCCGATCCGTGGCAGTCGATACGCAAGGTAGGTATAGAGGTCGAGCGCAGTTGGGGTGCCCTTGAGCTCTCGAATAGCGACCTCGTTAAGCGGTACGGCATGATCAAGCAGGTGGCTGTAGAATGCCTCTGACATCCGAATTTCACGCGCAAATGCGCCGTTTTTCTCAAGCGATCCGGCGTACTCGTTGGAAATCTTCACATCCCGAACAGCGAATGCGTTGTCCCCACCCTCGTTACCCTCCCAGCGGATTTGCCATTCGCAGGCAAGCAGCCGGTCCACCTGCTCCCTCATCAAATTGGCGGTACCGCGAGGTCCATAGGAAACTGTCTGATAGCCAAGACGGCGCATCCACTCAGTGAAATTGCGACCCAAGTAGACGTCGCGCGAACGCTTCGTGACTGCTTGCGACAGCAGATAGATCAGCGCGACGCGCGGATAGGCCCCATACGGTACTCCGAGGCTTCGAAGTGTCGGCTTGCCATCGACGGTTTGCAATATGGGCCTGGGGTTGATCGCCAGCGCATACTTTCCGTCTTCGCGAAGGATGGGTTGCGTATCATCCTTCGGCCGCTTCGTGGGCAGGGACATCGCGCAAAGCGCTGAATGCAGAAATGCCGGTACGGGCTCTTCATCCTGAACCCTGAGAAACGCATCCATGGTCAGCTGAGTGCCGGCAGACTGCGCTAGTGACCTGACTCGCTCTTCACCACCGCCTAGCATTGCTAGAGCGTATTGATGTCCGATTGGACGCAGTGTGTCTCCGCTCATTGAACCGTCCCTTCCCGACTCATTGGAGCCCCGGGTTGGTCGTTAATCAACAGGTTTGATCTTCGAAAGCAAGGCCATTGGCAGTTTTGACGGATTTCCGGGCCTGAAACCTCCAAACACGCCGATGATCTCGGAGCGGTTTGTTGGCGCACAACAAAATCCAATGACCAAAATTCAAAAACGATTCGCAAATCGGATTTTCTTAGGAGATTCCTTTAGTAGGTATGGGCTCCGAGATCATCGGTCTCAAGAGAACCGAGATCATCGCTTAAATGCACTGAATTCATCGGTTTGCACCGAGATCATCGGTGATTGTCCACAGGGGGCCAAACTAGGCACACACGTCCTTGTGCGACCGCCGATGCGCGTCACAAGATTGAACTCCCTGCTCCCTGGCGACCAGTGACTTTTCGATCCGTCCTACCCCTCTGATTCGGCGCTAGCCTGAAAAGAGCACGGAGATCATCGGTCACTTTGTAAGATTGGTGGCCAAAGTTTGCTCAAAACTGCCAAGAGTGCTAATTCGCCCGCTCAATCTCACAAAGCGGTGACCATGGCCAGCGAAGCAGCGCTCGACGCACAAACCGATGAACTCCTGGAAGACGGCTTGGGGACCTTACATCGAAAGGCCCTCACCATCCTTAAGCGTATTCGCGATGGAGCCCTGGATCCGGAGACCGGCCAAAAGGTCGGGCCGTGCTACTCAATCTCGAAGGCGGCCGCGCTCGTCGGCCGAACTGCCTCTGCAATCCGTGAGGCCGAGCGCGATGGGCGACTGCCGCAACGCGATCGAACTGCGTCCGGCCATCGGGTCCAGTACACCTTGGAAGAGCTCGATCAAATGCGCGCCGTTTTCGGAACTCGCCCCTGGCGAGAACCAACCGACACGCCCGCGGTTATCTCCGTGTCCAATTTCAAAGGTGGTGTTGGGAAATCGACAGTCGCGCTGCATCTCGCTCAGCATTTCGCCATTCACGGTTACCGCGTTCTGTTCATCGACTGCGACAGCCAAGCCAGCTCGACGATGATGTTCGGATATCGGCCCGACGTGGATCTGACCGAAGACGACACTCTCTACGGGCATTTTCATAATCCCGAACTCCTCGGGGTGCGGTCCATCATCCGCAAGACTCACTTCTTTGGCCTCGACCTGATCCCAGCCAACCTCAAACTCTACAATCTCGAATACGAGATCGCGGGCTACCTGGCGCAGAATCAGAACTTCGACATCATCGATCTGATCGCCGAAGCTATCGATACGGTGGTCGACGACTATGACGTCGTTGTCATGGATCCGCCGCCGGCTCTCGGCATGGTCTCCATGGCGGTACTTCAAGCAGCCAATGCGATGGTCATTCCCGTACCGCCGAGTGTGATCGACTTCGCGTCTACCGTGTCCTTTATCGACATGGCTCGCACCACGATGAAGCAGCT
The DNA here is from genome assembly GCF_000807925.1 of Novosphingobium subterraneum. Classification (GTDB taxonomy): domain Bacteria; phylum Pseudomonadota; class Alphaproteobacteria; order Sphingomonadales; family Sphingomonadaceae; genus Novosphingobium; species Novosphingobium subterraneum. The sequence continues at coordinate 32,243 of NZ_JRVC01000021.1, forward strand.
TGAGCAAATCGCGGGCAGGGTGAAGCCAGCTTACAACTTCATCCGCCTGGTTGGGAGCAGAGTGGATGAAAGCAAGTCTATGCACCGGGAAATCCTGTCGATGATGCGGCAGGTCTTTGGCGGTTCAATGGCGACATCTGTTCTGAAAACCAGCGCGGAAATCGACAACGCCAGCTCACGCATGAAGACCGTTTTTGAGCTCGACAGGCCAGTGACCTCGCATGAAGTTCACAACCGTTGCATGAAGCATCTGAGCGACGTCTGCAGAGAGATTGAGACTGACGTCCTGCGCACTTGGGCGAGCAGGGCAGGGGAGGCGGTTTAGTCAAAGTTGCCACGTGGCAACTCGGGCATAAAACCGCATATTATCAACGTCATGTCAGTGAAATTTGATTGGTTGGTATGAGGCTTGAGGCGTGGGATTGAGGCAGTTTCTTGGGAATGTTGCCACGTGGCAACTTACCAAATCTGGCGGCCTCACAGCGGCTCATGGAGGGCAGTTGCCACGTGGCAACTATGCCTCCGGCGAATAAAGAAGAGAGGTTCGGGATACGATATGGCCAAGGGAAATCGGGGCTTCGGAAGCAGCCTGACGGAAGGGCTGGATGACGATATCGAGGTTGGCGCGCCGGCTCCCTCCGAAAGCATTATGGCAAGCCGCAGTCAGAGTTTGGCAAGGATCGCGGCAGGCAAAGTCGTGACCGACCGGACGGAGTGGGTTGATCCCGCGCGCTGCCGACCTTGGCGCCTTCATAACCGCGACCTCGACCATCTTTCCGAAGATAGCTGCCGCGATCTAATCGACGCATTTCTCTCCGCTAAGAAGCAGCGAATCCCGGCAATCGTCCGTCGCCTCAAGGACGACCCTGATCACGACTTCGAGATCATTGCGGGCGTTCGTCGTTGGTGGACGGTTCAGTGGCTGCGTACCCACCACCATCCCGAATTCGAATATCTCGTAACGATCCAGAACGTCTCCGACGAAGAGGCATTTCGGGTTTCCGACATTGAGAATAGGTCTCGGAAGGATATCTCCGACTGGGAGCGCGCGAAGGAATATTCCCGCGCGCTCGACGAGTTTTACAACTCAAACCAAAGTGAGATGGCCGAGCATCTGAAGATATCGAAGTCGTGGCTCAGCCGCCTGCTGGACGTGGCGCGGCTACCATCAGAGATCGTTGCTGCTTTCCCGGACACCCATGGCATTACCGTGCGGGTGGCGCGAGACATCAAGCCACTGACTTCTGACAGGCGCGCACTGGATCTCATGATCGCCGAAAGCCGTGCGATCGTGGCTGAGCGCGATGATCTTGGAACTGCGCTTCCCGCTCCAGAGATTGCGAAGCGCCTCATCCGCGCAACGGTCGCTCCAGTGAAGTCATCGAACTCCGATGCCGAAGTGAGGGGGGCGAATGGCAAGGTGATCTTGCGCTATGCGCATTCGGCGAGGGGAGGGCACACGTTCAAGGTTCCTGCTCGAAGCGGTGCATCAACGGCTGAGGTTCTGAAGGCGATCGAGTCCGTCTTGCAGAAAAGCTGATCCAAATGCCCATCCTGACCGCTTGGGGGCGGTGCCCGAGATAAATCGCCTGCGTGAATCACTGAGACTCGACTGATTCAAAATTCCCGTTGGATTGCATGAATCCTCGTGCGGCATTTATGCGCGCATGGACACCCCGACCCACGGCAGCTTCATTTGGCTCGAAGCCGTCTGCGCAGAGCGCAATGTCGCCCGGCGCTATACCGTCGCGGTGAGCCGCGACCTGTTCGGGGCCTCGATCGTCGAGTTCGCCTGGGGGCGGATCGGCACTAAAGGGCAGGGGAGGGCGGTCTCGTTTGCCGACGAAAACGAAGCCGCACGCTTTGCCCGCCAGTTGCTCAAGCGCCGGGCGTCAGCCCCCAAAAGGATTGGCGTGCCCTACCGCGAGGTGTCGTTGGCGCCGTAACGCGCCTCAGGAGGCCCTGGGAGCCGCAATGGGGGCCAGGGCATGGTCACCGGGGCGCAGGGTGGCCAGATCGGCCCTGTCGAGCGCTGCGGCGGCCTGCGAGGCCGTTCGGCGGGTCACATCAAGCGCGCGGGCCAGTTCGGCGCGGGTGAGGGGTCCCAGGCTCAGGATCAGCTGCCACACCGCCGGCGCCTGCGATGAGGCGTAGAGCCCCGCCAATCGTTCGTCGCCCAGCGCAAGCGCTGTACGCACTGCGGCCAGGTCGGTTGCCACATCGGTCGCGGCCGCATCGATCGCGGAGGTCAGCAAGGCGGAAAGGGGCCTTTCCAGGTCCGCCTTGAATAGGCTGCGCGGGGCGAGACCGGCCAAGGCCAACGGTGCGGCGCCAAGCCCGAACACATGCGGGCGCATCGCCGCGGCGAGCGAGGCCGCCCAGGCGCTGCCCCGCGCCGCAAACCGCTGGAACACCTTGCCCTCGATCACCACCTCCTCGCTGCCCAGTTCGAGGAAGTCGATCTCATCGTCGCGCAGTTGCTCGAGCCATTCTTCCAGCGTCGCCAGCGGATCGCGTGCCGGCAGCAGCGCATCAAGCCGCGCCAGCGCCCGATCTGCCGGATCGCACGCGCTGGTGAAGCTCTCGGTCGTACCTTTGGCGGCGAGCGCGAGGCGCGCTGCGCGGGCGAGGGGAGGGGACCCGCGCCTTCCGATCCACGACAGGAAATCGCGCCGTTCGTTCGCGTACCACGAGCGGGTCAGCTCGGCCGCCTCGAGCCCGGGATTGTGCTCAGGGCCTTGGTTTTCCTGAGGAAAATCGCGGACATGGACGCGCCACAACCGCCTGAGCGAAGCCAGCGCCAACCCTTGCCCCACCTCCGCGCCCAGGAACGGCAGCGCCCCCTCGAGCCGTGCGAGCGCCAGTTGCCACGGGGGAGGGGAGGGTGCCATCACTGCCAATAATATAGGAATGGATCGAAAAGTATACTCTGCATTGAGGCCTTATTCTGGCCCCTTCCACTGTCCGATAACGGCCCATCACGGATACCTGCGCCGGCGTGATTTTCCCTGCTCGTTGGTCCCAATACCGGCGGAAAGCCGCGGAATCACGTGGTTGCTCGGCACTAGCCAAGAGCGACAGAAGATTATATCTAACGGGGGCAACCGTTCTGATGGGACCATTAAATGGAATGTGACAAATAGCATTGATCGGCTACGCCCGCGTTTCCACGGATGAGCAGGATACGGTCGCCCAGCAGGATGCCTTGCGCGTGCAAGGTTGCGTGGAGATCTTCGAGGACAAGGCGAGCGGTGCCAGCAAGGAACGTCCAAACTTAGCACGTGCACTCGGACGGGCGGGGCAGGGCGATACCCTGCTGGTCGTAAGGATTGACCGCTTGGCTCGTTCGCTGTCGCATCTGCTGGAGATCGTCGAGACCCTGCGAGGAAAGGGCGCATACTTCCGTTCGATCCACGACCCGATCGACACGTCGAGCGCGCAGGGCATGCTTATGACCCAGATGCTTGGTGCGTTTGCCGAGTTTGAACGAGCCCTTATCCGGGAACGGACGCGGGCAGGCATCAAGGCTGCCGTCGCCAGGGGAGCGAAGCCTGGCAACCCGAGAATGCGGGAACGTGATCCCGTGGCGATCTCGAATATTCGCGTCAGCCACAACGAGCGACATCTGAACGAACTGCTTGATGGCAGGCATCGCTGGCTGCCGACAGTCGAACGCCTCCGCCCACATTTGCCATGGGCATTGGTTCTGCGTCAGGTGCTGGCGATCACGCCACCGGTCCGTTCGTTCAGCGAGCGAACTCTGGTTAAGGCGTGCCGTAATTTGGTGCGTGCAAGCGTTGCCAACCCCGCGATTCTGCAGAAGTCACCGCGATTGCCGCCCGATACACGGGTGGCCCGCCTTGTTGCCGACCGTCTCAACACACATCCCGATGCAACTCTGCGCGACATCGCCACTTGGCTTTCTCGGGACTTGAGGGAACCGACACCCCGAGATGGCCTTTGCTGGACACCCGAGAGCGTTCGTCGAGTCATCTCGCAAGCGCGAGCCTTGCATCTCGTTGCTTAATCCTTGCCATACTACCGGGCGATTCAAGAGTGGCCTGTGTCGCGCAAAACCGAGAGTTCGAGCCGGTGGAGCTGTGCGAGCATCCTGTTCACGTGGATGACGGGCCACAGCGCGAGCTTGATCATCAAGGACATGATGAGGAGCACCGCGGCAGGGATTCCCCACTTCACAGCAGTAAGGGCATCGGCAGCGGCGAAGAAACCAATTGCGGCCCAGACACCGGCACCGAAGAGGACGAGTTGCGCGGTCATCATCATCATGCTTACCCAACCGGTGCGGCCCGAGAAGATTCCGATAAGTTGAGACAATTACGGAGGTTCTTGCTCGGTGCCTGCGCACGTGACCGCATCATCCCGCAGATTGGAGGCAAGAGCGCGGTCCGTTTGATTGCTCGCGATGAGACTGGCGCAGCGTCGCGTCACGATCCGATACGACCACGCCGGGAACGCACGCGCATCGCGCAGGGTTCGGATACCTTTTGCGATCTTGACCCACGCGGATTGTGCTGCGTCCCTGGCTTGTTCACGGTGGCCAAGCAGACGGCAGGCGTGCGCAACCAGTTTGGGGTGCCACTGCCGCGCCAGTCTTTCGAAGGACGTGTGGCAGCCGTCAATCGCGCGTTGCGCGATGCGAACTTCCTCTTCGCGATCAGGCCTGTTCTCGTGCGAACCATGCATCATGCAGGTAAGGTGGTCTGGATCACGCATTTGGTTCAATTGTCAGAGGTCCGACATTTTTGGCGATCGATCGATGGTATCAACGGCGGCAGGGCCGCCCCTCATATTGTCGGCGATGAATTACGTATTCGCGCCCATTCCAGCGCTCGACTGGGAAACACATGCCGGGGCCACCAATTTCGACGTCAGGCCAGCCTCCGGCGCCTTTGGTTGCCAGGAATGTCGCGATACCGGTGCGCGATGCGACCAGCCTCCAGGACCCATTGGCTTGCTTGCTGACGATATTGAAAACGACCCCCGTGATCCCGAAACAGAAGGTGCTTCCCTCGGTGATGACTGCCTCCGGGCGTCCGTCGCCGTTGAGGTCCTTCATCTGCTCGATCGCTCCCGGCGTATAGCCTGCCGTGCTGGGGTCTTCGCATTTGCGCCATTGCCCGCCTGACTTCTGGCCGACCCCAAGGGCCCACTCCAGCGCATGGTCAATTCTCCCCGGGGGTGTTGTCCATCCAGACCAAAGTTCGATGGTCGGCCGCCACTCGCTGAAGGGATCCGGGGAGACTAAGGCCGACCATCGAATTGAGTTGATCGTTGCTTCGGCAGGGTGGCAACGAGTCCGGGACGATTTTCTCCGTGAGCATGTATTGTTTACCGCAGCTCGGCGCCAGCGGCACCTAAAAAGGTCATAATAGAGATCACGCGACACTGTCGGTGGCCTGATTATGCATCGTTACGAGATTGGTGATCGGCTTGCCTGAGGAGGAGGCGAGACCGCCATTGGCGCGCCAGCGGCGGCCGCCATGCGAGGTGAACCGCGCCAAAGCCGACAGCGGCCGAAACGGTCGCAAACAGGAGGAGACCGGCGATTATGGGCAGCGTGGTCCCCATCACCATGCTGAGCATCGATGTCGACAGGTCATTCACCGCTGCAGGCATTGCGCCGGTCCCGCCAGATGAGCCAAGGAAATGGTTGCCTACGCGAAACGCGGCATAGTAGATCGGCGGAAAGGTGAACGGATTTATGACCAGCGTCGCCAGCGCTGCAACGAGGGGTTCCCGCGAGCAGAAGCAGCGAGAAGGTCCGCGACGACAATCTGCCCGATCGGCAGGACAAATCCCACGAAAAGCCCCAAGGCAACAGGGAAGGGCAAATCCTCTGTTCGGTTGACAATCGATGGCTGATCACTGTCTCGCGAGTTGTGATAGACGCGATCGGTGCCAAGACTACAGATTGGCGGACATACTGGCCAGGAGTCGCTTGAAGGTGGCAATGTCATTAGCCGATATGCCAGCGAGCAACCGTTCGTAGACCACATCGGCTTCCGCCCTAAGCGCGGGCAGGATGCCGATGGCTTTTGGGCGCAGATGCAAGGTCCACACCCGGCGATTGCCTTCGACAGCGCGGCGCTCGACATAGTCCGCCTTTTCGAGCTGGTCTATGACATGGCCAACGCTTGCACGCTCCAGCTCCAGGCATTTGGCGAGTTCGGTCTGGGTCAGACCGGGTGTCCTGAAGATATAGGCGAGTGCGCGCCATTGGGTGCGGGTTAGCCCGAACTTCGCGGTCGATGCATCGAACACGCGGCGGAGCTTGCGCGGCACCTCCTCGATCAGGAACACGAGCCCATCGGCTTCGGTAAGGTAGCTTTGCTCGTCGGACGTCTTCGCCATGGTCGTCGCTCATAGCCTTCGATTGCTCAAAAGGACAGTCTTTACTGTAAAATATCTTATAGTAAGATATAAGCATGTCGAATCCGCACGTCACACTCTCCGGCCATTCCGGTCATGCCATAGCCGCACTCACCGAAGGACCTGAGCAAGGATTTCCGGTACTTCTCGCCCACGGTGGAGGGCAGACCAAGCGGGCGTGGAAGCAGGTGACGGCGATGCTGGCCAGACATGGGTTCCGCGCCATCGCGCTGGACCTGCGCGGTCATGGCGACAGCGCCTGGGCCGATGACGGTGCCTATGACATCGTGGATTTCGCTGGCGATCTGGTCGCCATCGCCGGGTCGCTCGACCGCAAACCCGCGCTGATCGGAGCATCGCTTGGCGGGCTGGCCGGGATCATGGCCGAAGGTGAGGTCGCCCCCGGCAGCTTCGCCTCGCTGACCCTTGTGGACATCACCCCGCAAATGGAGGCGGGCGGCGTAACGCGCGTGGTAGGTTTCATGGCGGCGCACGCGCGCGAAGGCTTTGCCTCGCCCGACGAGGCGGCGCGGGTGATCTCCGAATATCTCCCCCATCGCCCAAGCCGCAAGGCGTCGTCCGGTCTCGCCCATTACCTGCGGTTGAAGCCGGACGGACGCTACTACTGGCATTGGGATCCCGCCTTCATCGATGGCATCATGCGCCGCAACGCCGAGCGCGGCGATGGCAGCGACTATGGACGCGGCGAACTGGGCGAAGCCGCTGCGCGGCTTGCGCTGCCGGTCCACCTGATCCGGGGCGGATCGAGCGATCTGGTCTCGCCCGAAGCCGTCGCGCATTTCCGCGCGCTGGTTCCCCACGCCGCTTACAGCGACATCGCCGATGCGACGCATATGGTGGTCGGCGACCAGAACGACGCCTTTGGCGATGCGATCCTCGACTTCCTGATGCGGACACACGGAACGGAGATCGCGGCATGAGTGAACCTGCAGCGAAGGTCGACCTCGAACAGCTCCGTGCGATGCTGCTCATCGCGCCGTTCCACCAATGGCTGGGGCTGGATATCGCCGAACTGACAGACGAGGCGCTGATCCTCGAGATGCCGTGGCGCGAGGAAATCGTCTCCAACCCGATGATCGGATCGGCCCATGGCGGTGTCCTCTCGGCGCTGATCGACCTGACCGGGCTTTGCACCATCAACGCGCTCGGCGGATCGGCGCGCGCGACGGCTGACATGCTGGTCGATTTCCACCGACCCGCCACTTCGGGGCCGCTGCGCGCGATCGGGCGGGTGGTCAAGCTGGGCAAGCAATTGAGCGTTGCCGAGACCCGGATCGAAGATGCCGAGGGCAGGCTGCTGGCCAGCGGACGGGGTGCCTATGTCGGCTAAGCCCTTAGCTGCTCCGGGAGCCTTGGCAGTACTTGCGCTGGCGGGTTGCGTTGCGGTCCCCGACGCCGGAGTTCGTCCGGTCATGGAAACCGCCGACACAATCGAGGCTGCGCAGACGTTGGCCGTGCGCGGCAATACGGCCTGGCCGCCAGACCAATGGTGGCGCCTTGCGGGCGATCCGCAACTGACCGCGCTGATCGAGGAGGGCCTTTCCAATTCGCCGCAGGTTGCGGTGGCGGTGGCGCGGGTCAGGCGCGCGGAAGCCGAGGCGCAGCGCGTCGGGGCCGCGCGGCTTCCCGCGATCGGTGCCGAGGCCGAAGGCGGCCTGCGCCGTCAGAGCGGCAACAACGGCATCCCCGCGCAGTTCCTCCCCGATGGCTGGAAAGACTACGGGCAGACCTCGCTGAGTTTCGGCTTCGACCTCGACCTGTGGGGTCGCAACCGCGCTGCCTATGCTGCCGCGACATCGGAGGCCCGCGCGGCGATGGTCGATGCGGCGCAGGCTCGCCTCGTGCTCTCGGTCGCGATAGCCGCCGCCTACGCAGAGCTCGGGCGCCATTACCGCGAGCGCGACAACGCAGCGGCCACGCTCGCCAACCGCCGCTCGATGCGCGAGCTTGTCGCCCAGCGCCAACGCAACGGGCTCGACAACCTCGCCAGCCTGCGCCGCGCCGATGCCGAAGTTGCCTTGGCGGAGCAGGATCTGGCAGCCGTCGATGAGAACATCGGCATCCGCCGCAACCAGCTTGCCGCGCTCCTGGGTGCTGGCCCGGATCGGGGAACGTCGATTACCCGTCCGCCGCTTGCACCCTCGACACCCGGCGGGGTTCCCGCCGGTGTCACCACCGATCTGCTTGGTCGGCGGCCCGATATCGTCGCGGCGCGCGAACGGGTCGAGGCCGCAGCCAGCCGCGTCAAGGTGGCGCGGGCCGGCTTCTTTCCGTCCGTGAACGTGAGGGCATTGGTAGGGCTTCAGGCGCTGGGACTTGGCAATCTGGTCGATTCGGGCTCGCTATTCGGAGCCGTCGGTCCGGCAATCAGCCTGCCGATCTTCCAGGGCGGCGCGCTCAAGGCGCAATATGGCAGCGCTGAGGCGGCCTATGACGAGGCCGTTGCGAACTACAACCAGACCGTTGTCACCGCGTACCAGCAGGCTGCCGACGCGGTGACCCAGCGCGACGCAGCGGACAAGCGGCTTGGCGCAACCCGCACGGCGCTGGCCGCAAGCGAGGAAGCGCTAGGTCTGGTGCGCACACGCTACGAGGCCGGGCTTGCCAGTTACCTCGATGTCCTCGCCAGTGAACGCAGCGCGCAAGACCTTCGCGTCGCAGTCATCGGCCTTGAGACATACGAACGCGGGGCGACGCTGGCGATGATCCGTGCACTGGGCGGCGGGTTCGACGCGGCCACTACCCAACCATCAGGACAGACCGAGCAATGAGCGATACTGCGACACAAGCTGCCGAAGTCGATCCGGAACTGTCCGCCTTTCGCAAGGCACGCCGGACGATGTGGCTCAAGCGCCTGGCCATTGTGCTCGCAGTGGCGGCTCTCGCATGGGGTGCCTGGTATGTGCTGGTCGCCCGCAACTATGTCAGCACCGACAACGCCTACGTGAATGCGCGAATGGCGCAGGTCACGCCGCTGGTTGTCGGATCGGCCATCGAGGTGCTGGTCGAAGACACGCAGCAGGTGAAGGCGGGTGATGTCCTCGTCCGGCTCGATCAGGCCAATGCCAAAATCGCCGTCGCGCAGGCTGAAGCCGATCTTGCCGCCGCCCGCCGCAAATTCGGGCAGGCGGTTGCGACCAACAGCGCGCTGTCGGCGCAGATCGACACATCAAGCGCCGGTCTTGTCCAGGCGCAGGCAAGGCTCCGCTCCGCGCAGGCCGAGTTCGACAAGGCGCGGATCGACTTGCGGCGCCGTGAGGCCGTCATTGCCAGCGGCGCGATCTCGGGTGAGGAACTGACCCAGGCGCGCAAGGCCTACGCCTCCGCCAACGCGGCGCTCGAGGCGGCCCGCGGGGGCATCTCCGAAGTCACTTCGGCCCGACGGGTCGCGCAAGGGCAACTTGCCGCCAACGACGCCCTGGTGCGCGGCTCCAGCGTAGATACCGACCCAGCGGTTCAGGCGGCCAAGGCCCGGCTCGATGCCGCCTTGCTCGACCTCCAGCGTACCGAAATTCGCGCGCCGGTTTCCGGGGTGGTGAGCCGCCTGCAGATTCAGGTGGGACAGCGCCTGAGCCCCGGTCAGACTATCATGACCATCGTCCCGATCGACAAGCTCTACGTCGATGCCAACTTCAAGGAAGGCCAACTCGGCCGTGTCCGTCCTGGCATGGCTGTAACCCTCAAGTCGGATCTTTATGGCGGCGATGTCGTCTACCAAGGCAAGGTCACCGGGCTGGCCGGCGGTACGGGATCGTCGATGGCAATCATCCCCGCCCAGAACGCCACCGGCAACTGGATCAAGACTGTCCAGCGCCTGCCGGTGCGGATCGAGCTTGATCCTGCCGAACTGCGCAAGCACCCGTTGCGCGTCGGGCTGTCGATGGAAGTCGAGATCGATGTTTCCGGTGAGTGAAACCAGATGAGCGAGACCGCTTCATCAGGCGCAGGAATAGCCCCGTCCCGGCAGCTTGTTGCCGGGCTCGTGCTTGCCCTTGCCAATTTCATGGTCATTCTCGACCTGAGCATCGCCAATGTCTCGATCCCGCATATCGCGGGCAATCTGGGCATCACGCTTGAACAAGGCGCATGGGTCATCACCTCCTACGCGGTCGCCGAGGCGATCTGCGTTCCCTTGACCGGATGGGTCGCCGGACGCTTCGGATCGGTACGCACCTTCCTGTTCAGCATGGTCGGGTTCGGGATCTGCTCATTCCTGTGCGGGATCTCAGTCACGATGGGCATGCTGGTCGCCAGTCGTATCGGACAGGGAATTTTCGGCGCCTTCCTGATGCCCATGTCGCAAACCTTGCTGCTCAGCGTGTTCCCGCCCGAGAAGCGCAATATGGCGATGGGACTATGGGCTGTTACACTGCTGATGGGACCTGCTCTTGGTCCAATGATCGGTGGCTATCTCACAGAAAATTATTCCTGGCATTGGATATTCCTGATCAACTTGCCCGTCGCCATCCTGTGCATCGTGGTGGGTTTCGCGCTGCTCAGGCCGATCGAGACCGAGCGGCAGATCCTGCCGATCGACTATGTCGGCCTTGCCTTGCTGGTGCTCTGGGTCGGCTGCCTCCAGATCGTGCTCGACCTTGGCCGTAACCACGACTGGTTCGCCGACCCGATGATCGTGGCGCTGGCGATCACCTCTGCCGTGGGTTTTATCGTTTTCATTATCTGGGAGTTGGGCGAGGATCACCCGATCGTCGATTTGCGAGTCCTGCGGCACCGTGGCTTCAGCGTCAGCCTGACTGTTCTGTCGCTCGCATTTGCCGGATACTTCGCGGGGTTTGTCGTTGTCCCCCAGTGGCAGCAAGCCTGGCTCGGATTTCCTGCGACAGCAGCCGGCTTGTCCTCTTCGTTTTCGGCTATGGGCGGACTGATTACCGCGCCGGTGGTGGCTTTTCTGATGAGCCGCCTCGACCTGCGTGTCCTTGTTTCGTGCGGCGTCACCTGGATTGCGGCGATGACGCTCGTGCGCACAACCTGGACAACAGACTCCGATTTCTGGACCCTCAGCATTCCGCAGTTCGTTCAGGGGCTGGGCACTCCCTTCATGATGCTTCCTCTCATGACCCTGACGCTCAATACGGTTGAGGAAAACGAGGTGGCATCGGCCGCCGGCCTGCAAAGCTTCATGCGAACCATCGCCACCGCCGTAGCGACTTCCATCACTCTGTCTTATTGGGGTGATACCCAGCGCATCGCGCGCAGCGATGCGGTGGCGGTCCTGCAGCCGGAAGCGGCGCAGGCAAGCCTTTCCAGCCTCGGCTTCCCTTCTGAACAGATAAGGCAAGTGCTCAGCAACATGGTTGAGCTGGAGGCGACAACGCTGGCGCTTATTCATACCTTCTGGGCGACCACAGCCGTTTTGCTTTTTGCCGCCGCCCTGATCTGGCTTGCCCCACGACCGTCGAAATCAGGCGGCATTACGATGGGCCACTAAAGAAGACTGACCGGCAACCAGGAGGCAGATCTGGCTCTGTCGGCTCCAGAACTTCATTGGCCTTATGTCTTGACCCGACGCGACAGCAGGATTGATGCAACCACCAACAGCGAACCGATCAGGTGGTATTTTGCGAACCGTTCTCCAAGCAGTGGTACGGCCATCAGAACCCCGAACACTGATGGCAGGTTCATGTAGACCCCCGCGCGGCCCGAGCCGACCAAGGCGACCGCGCGATTGAACAGCGCGTAGGACAGCAGCGAAGGAAATATCCCGACATAGAGCAGGGATGCGAGCGCTGCGGGTGAAGCCACGGTCAGGCCAGCCCACCAGAGGTGCCAGGCATAGGGCACACTCAAAGCCGCGATCCCGACCCCGAACAGGACAACCAGCAAACTGAGGTGGTGCATCGCCGGTGCGCGGCGCAGGAAGGTAGCATAGGCGGAATAGAGAAAAACCGCAATGATGGCGAGCAGATCGCCTCGGTTCAGCGCATCCCAGCGCAGATAGTCGGGATGCCCCTTGGTCATGATCCACGCGATTCCGGTGATCGAAAGGAGTGCGCAAACGAGAAGGATCGGGTGCACCCTCTCCCGAAACAGCACAACTGGCATGAGCAGGGTCATCACCGGCATGGTCGATTGCAACAGAAGATTGTTGGTCGCGGTGGTGAACTGCAAGCTTTGATAGACGAGAAAGGAAAACAGCCCCACTCCTAAGGCCCCGAGGAGCCCAAGGAACCGCCAGCCGCCGACAATGGCGGACAGGTCGTCGCGGAGGTGTCGCCAAGCGAACGGGAGCACGAAGACCAGCGCCACCACCCACCGCCAGAACGCCAGCGTCACGGGTGAGAGCAAGTCCTTGGCCGCCCGCCCGACGATCGGATTCAGGGCCCAAAAGAACGAGGCCAGACACAGCAACAGGGCTGGTGATTGCCAGAGCCTGGACACAAGACCCAGGATGCTGGACGTGTTGCGGTCGGCATCTTGCAACCTAAAATTCTCCCCAGAAACGCGGCTTGAGAATCGTCCTTGCGCCAACGGTAGGTTTTGCATATGGTGCATCGCGTTGCATGTATAGCGCGAATCGACTATGCAGCACTCGGAACAAAAAGCATGGGAGCGATGCGATGAATGGATCGTCGGCACTCGTCGACAACGCCGGTGCGAGCCAGTCTCGCCGGGTGTTCTGGGATCAAGATGTCTATCAGCTGGAGCTGGAGCGGATATTCTCGCGATGCTGGCTCATGCTCGGACATGATTCGCTAGTTCCCAAACCGGGCGACTTCATTACGACGTACATGGCAGAAGACCGTGTCATCTTGTCGCGGCAGCCGGACGGTTCGCTGAAGGCGTTCATCAATTCCTGCACTCACCGCGGCAACCAGATCTGTCATGCCGACAGCGGCAGCGCCAAGGCGTTCGTGTGCAATTATCATGGTTGGGTTTTCGGTCAGGATGGTTCGCTCGTCGATGTTCCGATGGAAGAGCGGTGCTATCACAGCGATCTCGACAAATCCAAGCTGGGGCTCGCGCCGATCCGGGTCGAAACTTACAAGGGCTTCATCTTCGGCTGCCATGATCCCGAAGCGCCATCGCTTGAGGACTATCTGGGGGACTTCTGCTGGTACCTCGATACGATCTGGGACGGTCCGGACGGTGGTCTGGAACTGCTCGGGCCGCCGTTGAAGAGCACCCTCGCCTGCAATTGGAAAGTCCCGACCGAGAACTTCGTCGGCGATGGGTATCACGTGGGCTGGACGCATGCCGCCGCTCTCCAGATGATCGGGGGCGAGCTGGCTGGCCTGTCGGGCAATCGCGCCGACATGCCGTTTGACGACCTTGGTCTGCAATTCACCATGCGGCATGGCCACGGGTTTGGCCTGATCGATAACGCGGCGACTGCGATCCACGTCAAGCGCGACGGGTACGTCAAATATCTCGAGGAGACGCGGGGCGGAATTCGCGAAAAATTCGGGCCGGAGCGCGAACGGCTCTATGTCGGTCACTGGAATACGTCGATCTTCCCAAACTGTTCGTTCCTCTACGGAACCAACACCTTCAAGATCTGGCATCCGCGCGGGCCGCATGAAATCGAGGTCTGGACCTATACCATGGTGCCGAAGAATGCCGACACCGAAACAAAGCGGTCGATCCAGCGCGAAGCGATCCGTTCATTCGGAACGGCGGGAACGCTCGAAAGCGACGATGGCGAAAATATGTCGTCGGCTACCTACATCAACAACGGTATCATCACCCGCAAGGGGCGGATGAATTCGAGCATGGGCAAGGACCGCGAAGGGCCGCACCCCGTCTATCCAGGAATTGTCGGGGTCAGCTTCATCGGCGAAACCTCGTATCGGGGCTTTTATCGTTTCTGGCAAGAAATGCTCGATGCGCCGGATTGGGCAGCTATCCGGGCCAATGACGATACCTGGGATGTAATGTGGACCAACCGTAATTTTTGGCCTGATCGTCTGTCGGCGAAGCAAGCCGAGCCGCAAGACTGATCCCGACAGCAATCTGGACCGCAAGATGACCGAAACACGCAAGCCCGTAGGCATGGAACTGCATCATGCCATCGTCAGTCACTATTCCGCCGAGGTGCGGATGTTGCAAAACCAGCAATATCGCGAATGGTTCGATACTGTAATCGCCGAAGATATCCATTACTGGATGCCAGTTTACGAACAGCGGTTCGCACGTGACCGCCGCCCGGATCCAACCCCGGGGGATGCCGCAATCTACAACGATGACTATTCCGAGCTGCAGCAGCGGGTCGACCGGTTGCTGACGGGTCAGGTATGGATGGAAGATCCGCCATCACGAATCCGCTATTTCGTCACCAATGTCGAAGCATTCGAAATTGCACCGTTTGAATTCGAGGTCTTCTCTAACGTTCTGGTGCACCGCAATCGCCGACAGAGCGAAGTTTACGTGCACACGCTGGGACGCGAAGACAAGCTGCGGAAAACAGACAGCGGCTTCAAGGTATTCAGCAGAAAGCTGAATATCGACGCGCGCGTCGTGCAGGACAAGAATCTCTATTTCTTTGTATAAGCAAATTCAATCAAATAGAAATCAGGAAACGGGAGAGCAAAAATGGACGCATACGCGGCAATTATCGAGCGTCAGGGTGGCGAATTCGTTCTGGATAACGTCTCCATCGAGGATCCGCGCGACGGCGAAGTGCTGGTCAAGGTTGCCGCAGCTGGCATATGCCACACCGACCTGACGGTTCGCGATCAATATTATCCGACGCCGCTGCCGGCGGTGCTGGGCCATGAAGGTTCGGGTGTTGTCGAAAAGGTCGGCCGCGGCGTGACCACTGTCAAGCCAGGCGACAAGGTCGTGCTCTCCTTCAGCTATTGCGGCACCTGTCCATCGTGCCTCAAGGGCCATCAGGCCTATTGTCCGAGCCTGTTCCCGCTCAATTTCATGGGCCGCCGCCTGGATGGTTCGACGCCTATCACCCGCAACGGCCAAGAAGTCAACGCCTGCTTCTTCGGTCAATCCTCGTTCGCGACCTATTCGATCGCGTCGGAAAACAACTGCGTCAAGGTTGCCGACGACGCACAGATCGAACTTTTGGGCCCACTGGGCTGCGGCATCCAGACCGGGGCGGGCAGCATCCTCAATGCGCTTTGTCCCGAACCTGGCTCCTCGATCGCGATCTTCGGGGTCGGGTCGGTCGGCCTCAGCGCAGTGATGGCCGCCAAGGCCTCGGGCTGCCTCAAGATCATCGCGGTTGACCGCAACGCAGGCCGCTTGGAACTGGCGCGTGAACTGGGCGCCACCGATGTGATCGACGCCAACACGGTCAACGCTCAGGAAGCGATCGTCGCGATGACCGGTGGCGGCGCCGACTATGCCATGGATACCACCGCCATTCCAGCGGTGCTGCGCTCGGCGGTGGACAGCACGCACAACATGGGTGAAACCGCAGTGGTCGGCGGGGCGAAGCTGGGCACCGAATTTTCGCTAGACATGAACAACATGCTGTTTGGCCGCAAGTTGCGCGGCGTAGTCGAAGGATCGAGCACCCCGCAGGTCTTCATCCCGCAACTGATTGCGATGCAGAAGGCCGGGCTGTTCCCGTTCGAGAAGCTCTGCACCTTCTATGATCTCGACCAGATCAACCAGGCCGTCGAGGATACCGAAAAGACCGGCAAGGCGATCAAGGCCATTCTCAAAATGTAGATCGCTTCTGGGGCGGCGCACCAATCGAATTGCGCCGCCTTGGACCTGCACTTGGACCTCAGGAATTTAACAATGTCGAGTGTGTTTTCCTTCGGTTCCGGCGTTCTGGTCGCAGGTCAGATTGGTCTCGACAA
Organism: Novosphingobium subterraneum; assembly: GCF_000807925.1. Classification (GTDB taxonomy): domain Bacteria; phylum Pseudomonadota; class Alphaproteobacteria; order Sphingomonadales; family Sphingomonadaceae; genus Novosphingobium; species Novosphingobium subterraneum. Next base: position 48,436 of record NZ_JRVC01000021.1, read on the forward strand.
GCGCGTCTTGGGCGGGAAAGGGGCCAACCTCGCCGAGATGGCGCGGATCGGGCTGCCCGTCCCGCCTGGATTCACGATTTCCGCCGGCGAATGCCTCGCTTATCTTGACCACGGCAGAGCTTCACTTGATCGCATCCGCGATGAGGTTTCGGCTGCTTTGGGGCTGGTCGAACGGGCGACGGGCAAGACGTTCGGCAATCCTCGCGATCCCCTGCTGGTCTCGGTGCGTTCGGGCGCGCGGGTATCCATGCCGGGGATGATGGACACGATCCTCAACCTTGGCATCAATGATGCTACCGTCACCGGCCTGGGCCAGTCCTCCGGGGATGAGCGGTTCGCGCTCGACAGTTATCGCCGCTTCATCCAGATGTATTCCAGTGTCGTGCTCGAAATCGAGCATGGCGTATTCGAGGCAGCCCTTGACCGCATCAAGGAAGATCGCGGCGTCGATGAGGATATCGATCTTCGAGTGGAGGATCTGCGCGGCGTGATCGCGACCTTCAAGGATCTCGTGCTTGCCCATCACGGCGCGGCCTTTCCTCAGGATGTACAGGAACAACTCTGGACGGCAATCGAGGCGGTGTTCCGCTCATGGGACTCACCGCGAGCCAAGGTCTACCGGCGCCTGAACGATATCCCCGGAGATTGGGGCACGGCGGTTAACGTCCAAGCCATGGTGTTCGGAAATCTTGGCGAGACCAGCGCTACCGGCGTCGCCTTTACCCGCAACCCTGCAACCGGCGAGAAGGCCTACTACGGCGAATGGCTGGCCAACGCCCAGGGTGAGGATGTTGTCGCCGGCATCCGCACGCCCCAGTATCTGACCAGGGCTGCCCGCGAAGCCGCAGGTGCGCGGCTTCCCTCAATGCAGGAAGCGATGCCGAAGGCCTATGCCCAACTTGCTGAGGTGTTCGAACTGCTGGAGCGCCACTATCGCGACATGCAGGACATCGAATTCACAGTCGAACGCGGCAGGCTCTACCTCCTTCAGACCCGTTCGGGCAAGCGCACCGCCAAGGCCGCGTTAAAGATCGCCGTCGACATGGTCGAGGAAGGCCTGATCGACCGAACAGCGGCACTACGCCGTCTGGATCCCGCTTCGCTCGACCAGTTGCTCCACCCCTCCCTCGATCCGGATGCGGAGCGCGTCGTGCTCGGCAAGGGCCTGCCGGCTTCTCCTGGCGCGGCCTCGGGCGGAGTGGTGTTCGATGCCGAAACCGCAGCACGCCGGGCGGAGCTGGGTGAAAAGGTGATTCTTGTCCGGCACGAGACCTCGCCCGACGACATTCACGGCATGCATGTGGCCCAGGGTATTCTGACCGCGCGGGGCGGAATGACCAGCCACGCTGCCGTTGTCGCAAGGGGCATGGGCCGGCCTTGTGTCGCAGGGACTTCCACCCTCAAGATCGATCCGGTCGCGCGGGTTGCCGAAGTGGGCGGGCAGCGGCTCGAAGAAGGTGCGTTCATCACGATCGACGGTTCGACCGGCGAAGTGTTTCTCGGAGAGCTGCCCACGATCCTGCCCGAACTATCGGGCGACTTTGCGACCGTGATGGCCTGGGCCGATCAGCACCGCCGCCTCAAGATCCGGACCAACGCGGAAACTCCGGTCGATTGCGCGATGGCGCGCCGCTTCGGCGCCGAGGGGGTCGGGCTGTGCCGGACCGAGCACATGTTCTTCGACGAGAACCGGATCCTCGCCATGCGGCAGATGATCCTGGCCGACAGCGAAAAGGAACGACGCTCCGCGCTCGACCAGCTATTGCCCGAACAGCGCACCGACTTCCGCCGGATCTTCGAAATCATGGAAGGCTTGCCAGTCACCATCCGCCTCCTCGATCCGCCGCTGCACGAGTTTCTGCCGCATACGGATAGCGAGTTCACCGAGCTTTCGCGGGCGATGGGTATTGACGTGGAGCAGGTTCGGCATCGCGCAATCGAATTGGCGGAAACCAACCCCATGCTGGGGCATCGAGGCTGCCGACTGGGCGTGGTCTATCCCGAAATATACGAAATGCAGGCTCGCGCGATTTTCGAGGCGGCGCTCGAAGTCGCGGGCGAGGCGGGCATGGCGGTCTGTCCCGAAATCATGATTCCGCTGGTCGGATTGCCGCGTGAACTGGAATCACTGAAGGATACCCTGTACAGGGTCGCTGAAGTCGTGTTCGCCGAAAAAGGCGAGCGGATCGCCTTTAGCGTTGGCACCATGATCGAGCTGCCGCGGGCAGCCCTGGTTGCCGACGAAATCGCTGCAAGCGGGGAATTCTTCTCGTTCGGAACCAATGATCTGACCCAGACTACGCTGGGGATCAGCCGCGACGATGCGGCGCGTTTCCTGGGTGCTTATGTGGAAAAAGGCATTATCGCCAAGGACCCGTTCGTCACCCTCGATATCGAAGGGGTCGGCAAGCTGATCGAAATGGCATCGCGCAAAGGGCGCGAAACCCGGCCCGACCTAAAACTGGGGATCTGCGGCGAGCACGGCGGCGATCCGGCCACGATCGCCTTCTGTGAGGAGATCGGGTTGGACTATGTCAGCGCCTCGCCGTTCCGCGTGCCGATCGCCCGACTGGCTGCCGCCCAAGCGGCGCTCACGGCTGCCTAGACCTGCACGGCAAACAACACTGTACCCGAACATCACCAAGACAAGGGAAAGCTGGACATGGACTACACTCGCAACGAAGCCAAGGCGTGGGCTACCAAGACGGTCAAAGGTTTCTATCAGTGTCCGATCACGCCGATGACCGCCGATTACAAGTTCGACGTGGACGGCATCCGTTACAACATCGACAAATATGTTGAAATGGGCGTCGATGGCCTGGCCGTGGGCGGGTTCATCGCCGAATGCTGGAACGTCTCCCCCTCCGACTGGTTTCGCTATCACGAGATCGTTGCGGAAGCGAACGCCGGGCGGCTCGACCTGTGGACCATTGTGCTCGATCCCAGCGTCTATACCGCGATCGAGAAGATGCAGTTCGTCGAGAAGCTGGGCTACAACGGGGCCGAGGTGATCAACCCGGTGGTCCAGCTCAAGCGCGACGATGAAATCTACGCCTGGTTCAAGTACCTGACCGACCACACCGATCTGGCGGTCTGCCTCTACCGCACCCCGGTTTCGGGCACGGTGCTGAGCTGGGACCTGATGCGCCGCCTGGCCGATATCGATACCGTGATCGGGGTCAAGCAGGGCGCGATGAGCCGCGCGGAGACCATCAAGATCCGCCAGCTGATGCCCGAAGGCTTCAACACGATGGAGCCGTTCGAATACTTCTTCCTCGACGATCTTCGTCTGGGCGGCACGGTCTGCTGGGGCGAGTTGTCCTACATGCTTTACGGCAAGAAGCGGCACTTCGCCAAGGAATACATCCGTCTGGCGCACGAAGGAAAATGGGAGGAAGCACGGGCCGCCTCCGATCAGCTCAGCGAAGTCCGCGAATTCTATCACGACAACTTCCTGTGGGATATTGCCCGCACCGCGACCTATGCCAGCGCACTTGCCAATGTGAAGGCCTGGTACGAGGCGATCGGCCTCAAGGCTGGTCCGATCCTGCCGCCGGTGGCCGATGTGACCCCGGAAAAGAAAGAGCAGATCAGGGCCAAGCTGGTCGAACTGGGCATTGCCTGAACCGAACGAACGGGAATCCCAAAGCATGTCCAAGCAATTGCATTTCTGTTTCCACGGCGCCGGCGGGCTGGGCTCGGTCATCGGCGGATTCCTGGCGCGCGGCGGCCACAAGGTAACGCTGATCGCGCGCAAGCCCCATGTCGAGGCGATCCGCCAGGATGGCCTGCAGATTTCCGGGGTGCGCGCCCAGTTCGTGCAGCGCGACAACCTCTTCGCGGTGGAGACACCCGAAGAGGTTGAAGGCGACATCGACTATTACATCCTGCTGACCAAGGCCAAAGGCACCGATCAGGCGCTGGCCGATGCGCAGGTGCTGGTCGATCGCACCGCTTGCGCGCTGACCTTGCAGAACGGCGTGGGCAAGGAAGACAAGCTCCAGGCTGCGTTCGGCAAGGACAAGGTGATCGGCGGCTCGATCATGGACGGAGCGACCCTGCTCGAGCCGGGCAAGGCGCTCAATCACATGGCGGTTCCGGTCACCGCCTATTTCGGCGAGCTGGAAGGCGGGGAGAGCGAGCGTACGCGGATCATGGCCGAAGCGCTCGACAAGGCGGGCATGGGTTCGCGCTCGACCCTCGACATTGTTCATGTCCATTGGGAAAAAGTGGTCCAGGTCGGCAGCGCCTCCTCGTGGAGCGCGAGCACATTGGGTGCGATTCCAAAGCTGGATTTCGTGGATGGCGTGGCGGTTCGCGAAGGCGCCGAACACTACGTCCATGTCGTCAAGGATCTGCTGGCGATCTACAAGGCGCTTGGCTACCAACCGCAAAATTACTTCGCGCCGGTATCCCGGTTGGTCGAGATCGAACGTGAAGGCTTTGAGGAAGCCGTTGCGGGGGTTATGGCCATGGGCACCCGGTTCAAACCGGAAAACCGCCCGGTTCGCACCTCGATGCACGACGATCTGGTGGCAGGTCGGCGGATGGAAGTGGACGAAGTCCTCGGCCCGCTTGCCGCCGCTGCTGAGCGTTTGGAGGTGTCCGCGCCGACCTTCCTCAGCGCCTATCGGGTTCTCAAGACCCTGAACAGTTACCTGTGAGCGGTGCTTGAGCGTGAAGCGCTATTCCATCGCCAGCATTCCAGGGGACGGGATTGGCCGCGAGGTAGTGCCTGCCGCAATCGAGGTACTGACCGCGACGGCCGACAAGTGCGGTTTCGCGCTCGATTTCCGGCATTTCGACTGGAGCTGCCAGACTTACCTCGAGACCGGCAAGATGATGCCCGATGACGGCCTTGACCAGTTGCGGGATCATGAGGCGGTGTTTCTGGGGGCGGTCGGTTATCCGGGCGTTCCGGACCATATTTCGCTTTGGGGTCTGTTGCTGCCGATCCGGCGTGAGTTCGAGCAATATGTTAATCTGCGTCCGGTGCGGCTGCTACCGGGGATCGCTTCGCCCCTGCGCGACAAAGCCCCCGGTGACATCGATTTCTGGGTGGTGCGCGAGAACTCCGAAGGCGAATATTCGCAGGTCGGCGGCCGGACCGGCACCGGCGAGGACGAGATCGTGGTCCAGCAGGCGATCTTTACGCGCCGCGGCACCGACCGGATCCTGCGGTATGCCTTCGATTTCGCGCGTCGGCTTGGCCGCAAGCATGTGACATCCGCCACCAAGTCGAACGGCCTCTATCATTCGATGCCGTTCTGGGACGAACGTTTCGCCGCGATTGGCGCGGAATATCCCGATGTTGCCGCCGATCAGTATCACGTCGACATTCTCGCGGCGCGCTTCGTCATGTCGCCTGAACGCTTCGATGTGGTGGTTGGTTCGAACCTGTTCGGCGATATTCTATCCGATCTGGGGCCGGGGATCACCGGCACCATCGCGGTGGCGCCTTCTGCCAACCTGAACCCCGAACGACGGTTCCCCTCGATGTTCGAACCGGTCCACGGGTCTGCCCCGGACATTGCCGGCCAGGGCATCGCCAATCCGATCGGCCAAATCTGGTCAGGCGCGATGATGCTGGAACACTTGGGTGAGACCGAAGCCGCCGCGCTGGTGATGCGCGCGCTCGAAACGGCGCTCACTGCTCCCGATATTGCCAAGACTCCCGATCTTGGTGGCAAAGGGACCACCGTCGAGTTTGCGGATGCTGTCCGCAGCACTTTGCTGGGGCTCTAACCGGAACGTTGGCGATTCCGGCCTGACAAAAGGAAACATTGTGATGGCTGCCTATTTCATCGGATTGATCAAGTCGCACGACGAAGCCTGGGTGGCCGGCTACATGGCCGCGGTTCCGGCGCTGGTCGGACGGCACGGCGGGACAATGATCTGCCGCTCGAACCAGTTTGTCCGTTACGAGGGCGAAGGGACCGAGCCGGACTATGTCGTCGTGATCGAGTTCCCTTCGATGGAGGCGATCGACGCCTTCATGAACGATCCCGATTACGCGCCGCACAAGGATGCGCGCATCGCCAGCACCACCTCGGACATCTTCGCGATTGCCTGAGCGACTACCATGAAGACGCTGCGCACATTCCTGATAGCCGTGGGGCTCTGGTATCTCTGCAATCTCGTGCTGCTCTGGCCGCCGGTCTATGCCGGGGCCCTGCCGCTGATCTACCCCGGCATCGGGCTGGGGCAGGGGAGGCCGGTGTTCGGCCTGCTGCTCGATGCCTGGCTGATCGTCGGCATCCAGCTTGCGGCGATCGGCGCAGTCGCGCTGTGGGGCGCGCGCGATCCGCTGCGCTACCGGGCGCTGATACCGGTGATCGTCCTGACCGAAGCGGTCGGAGCGGTATGGGATATCTACAGCGTTGGCTGGCACGGCGAGGCCTTGTGGGTCGGCCTGACAACTCTGGCTGGGCATTTCGCGATCTTTGGCGGTGCCTGGCTGGCTTCGCGCGCGGTGAACAGGGAAGCTGCCGCCGCCGTCTGATCAGGACAGCATCAATCCCCGTGCGTGCAGCATCGCGATTATGGCATCCGTTGCCGGGGTGGGCAGGCCTGCCCGCTGACCGAACCGGGGGATTGCGCCGGTAAGCTGGGCATATTCAGACGGGCGCGCAGCTTCGAGATCGCGTTGCAGCGAACTGGTGACATCGGGCGGAAAGCGATCGATGAAGTCCAGCTTTTCGGCGATGCAGCCGGGCGGCAGCGCGATGCCCAGCGCCGCTGCGATCCCGGCTACCTCTTCCATCGCCACGCGCAGCATTGCGCTGGCCTGGGGGTGGCCCAGCACCTGACCGACCTTCAGGCCGAACGCCGGGGCCACCCCGCCGATCGTTGCGGCCATCAGGAACTTGTCCCACAGCGCCGGGCGCATGTCGTCCACCAGCGTGGTCGGGACCCCAGCGCCATCAAGGTGGGCCGCAAGGCTTGCCGCAGCCTGTTCGGCAGCCGGGTCGGTCGTGCGATCGGCGACCGGGCCGGCCAGCAGCGTGGCGGGAACGCCGGTGTGGCGCACGATCCCCCCGTCAAGTTCGAAGAAGCCGTGCATCCGTGCGCCCAGGACAACGGCGCGGGGCAGGGCGGCCTGGGCGATCCCGGGCGCTTCGACCCCGTTCTGCACCGTCAGCAGCGTGAAACGGTTTTCGCGGAGCGGTTCGAGCAGGGCGAGCGCCGATTCTAGCTGGAACGTCTTGGTCGCCAGGATGACGTGATCCGGCGGAACGGCAGGATCGCAAGCGGCGGAAACCGGCACACGCACTTGCCGCTCGGTGCCGCCTTCGGAGAGCAGCACGCCCGCGCCTCCCAAAGCCTCGAGCCGCGTGCCCCTTGCGATCAGCAAGACTTCATGCCCGGCCTCGTGCAGTCGCGCGCCCAGAAAGCTGCCGATCGCCCCGGCACCGACGATGGCGAGCCGGCTCATCCCGTCAGGCGAAGAAGCGGTTGTCCGGGCGCGGCAGGCCCAGATGATCGCGCAGCGTTTCGCCTTCGTATTCGGAGCGGAACAGACCGCGGGCCTGCAATTCGGGTACGACCTTGCTGGTGAAGTCTTCCAGGCCTTCGGGCACATAGGGGAACATCGTGGTGAAGCCGTCGCAGGCGCCCTGTTCGAGCCAGTGCTGCATCTCGTCGGCGATGGTCCTGGCGGTGCCGACAAAGGCCAGCCCGCCATAGCTGCCGGCCTTGGCGGCAAGCTGGCGGATTGTCAGGTTCTCCGCCCGGGCCAGTTCGATCATGAACCGGCGCGAGCTCTTGCTGGCGTTGGATTCGGGAATTTCCGGCAAGGGCCCATCGGGATCGAAGCCCGATACGTCGTGGCCGAGCATGCCCGACAGCGAATGGATGCCGCTGTCGTAGTGGACCAGGCTGTCGAGCTTCGCCCGCTTTGCGCGGGCTTCCTCGACGGTATCCCCAACCACCAGGAAGACGGCCGGCATGATCTTGATGTGGTCGGGATTGCGCCCGACCGCTGTCGCGCGCGCCTTGACGTCGGCATAATAGGCTTTGCTGCCCTCCAGGGTCGATTCCGCCGCAAAGACCGCCTCGGCGGTTTCGGCGGCCAACTGGCGGCCCGGGTCCGAGGCGCCGGCCTGGAAAATCACCGGCCAGCCCTGCACGGGACGGGCAATGTTGAGCGGGCCGCTGACCGAGAAATGCTCACCCTTGTGGTTCAGCGTGTGCATCCGGTCGGGATCGAAATAGATGCCCGAGTCCGGGTCCATCCCGAAGGCGTCGTCGGCAAAGCTGTCCCACAACCCGCTCACCACATCGTAAAACTCCCGCGCGCGGTGATAGCGCGCGGCGTGGTCGGGCTGTGTGTCGAGTCCGAAATTGCGGCTGCTGTCCGGGTTGGATGTCGTCACCACGTTCCACCCCGCGCGCCCACCGCTGATGTGATCGAGCGAGGCGAACCGACGCGCGACGTGGAACGGCTCGTCGTAAGTGGTCGAGGCGGTCGCGACGAGGCCGATCCGCGAAGTCACCCCGGCCAGCGCGGATAGCAGCGTGAACGGTTCGAACGAGGTCACTGTATGGCTGCGCATCAAGGCATGGCGCGGCAGGTTCAACACACCAAGGTGATCGGCCATGAAGAAGTAATCGAACTTGGCGGCTTCAAGGCTGCGGATGAAACGCTGGATCGCGGCCAGGCTGAAATTCGCGTCGCGGATCGCGCCTGGATAGCGCCAGGCCCCGGTGTGGATGCTGACCGGGCGCATGAACGCGCCAAGGTGGAGTTGTTTGGCCATCGGCACCCCGATCTTGCGACTCAGCCGGGCCGTTTGGATGGCCCGGCTGGAGCTTCTTCAAGCAGGCAAAGCCTTGCCCTGGGCCTGGTCGAGTTCCCGCCGAACCGCGAAGTGTTCGTCATAGTTCTCGGGCTTCAAGCCAAACGCCTTCTGGCGCGGGATGCGCTGCTGGTTGATTTCGTCGTACTTGAGGTAATAGGCCTTGTGCATCCGGTAGAACGGGATTTCCGGCCAGAGATGATGGATCAGGTGGTAATTCTGATAGACCAGCAGCGGGTTCAGCAGCCATTCCCAGCCGAACCGCATGGTAGTCGCCATGTAGGGATCTTCTTCCTGCGCGATGATCGCGGGATGGTGCGGCAGGATCACGAAGACGATCGCGATGATGAACAGCGTGATCCGCGACGGCACGAACCACAGCATGAACAGTTCCCACCCGAACCCGAAGTAGAGCGCGGCGACGAACAGAAGCATCAGGAACGAATAGAACACAACCAGTTCGGTGCCATGCTTCTTGCGCACGTTCTGGCCGTACTTGACGAAATACCAGATGTAGGCGCCGTCAAAGAACGTCCAGCGGAACGGCACTTGCCAAAGCGGCGATTCGTGTTCGAACCGGTCGGGATCCTTGGGGCCGTTGGTATGGGTGTGGTGCTTGTTGTGGACCCAGCGCAGCAGCACCATCGGGGCATAGGGGAAGAGGAAGAACAGGCCGATCGCGCCGATCGATTCGTTGATCCAGCCCACGCTCGACAACGACTTGTGCGAAGCATCGTGGATGACGCTGAACAGCAGATAGGTGATGACGCCGTTGGCGATCGCACCCACCCACAGCGGGATCATCGCGTTCAGCGCAAGATACCAGGTCGTGGCGATTCCCGCCATGGAAACAACGAACAACAGCGCCGTCGGCAGCGCCAGGACGGGCGCCTGCCGCAACCGTTCGAAATGCTCGTCGGTCGATGTGGGAAACGTCGTTGCCGCCATTGTCAAACGTCCTTCCTCTCCGGCATCTCTGTGTCACGACAGGGTGACGTCCGGCCTAACGGGCACAGTATGCTGAGCCACGCGGTCAATTGGAACGCGCATACACGATACATTGGACAATGTGCAACATTTTTCCCATAGTGCAAGTCGAACATGAATGTTGCATGATTGCGCGAGAGGGGTTAATCCGTGAACACAGTTGTTGACAATCAAGGCATCTCCCGGGGCGAAGACGATGACCAAGAGGATCCGGCATCGGGAACTCCCAACAACGGTTCGTCGAATGAGCAGCCGCGCAAGGCCATCCAGTCCGTCGAAATCGGTGTTCGCGTCCTCAATGCGTTGATGGATTGCGGCAAGGACGGCGCACATCTGCGTGAAGTTGCCGAGAAATCGGGTCTGTCACGCAGCCAGGCACACCGTTACCTGCTGGCTTTTGTCAATACAGGCGTGGTCGAGCAGAATATCCAGAATGGCCGCTATGCACTAGGTGAGTTTTCAGTTCGTATTGGCATGGCCGCGCTGGCGCGGGTGGAGCCGGTACGGATCGCTGGCGATAATCTGGCGAGCGTGCTGGAAGAACTGCAAACGACAGGGTTGCTGTCGGTCTGGGGCAATTATGGGCCAACGGTGATTCGCTGGATCGATGGCGGTCTGCCCCTGTTTACCAGTTTGCACGTCGGCTCTGTTTTGCCCTTGCAGGCTTCGTCCACCGGCATCCTGTATTTGACCCATTGTTCACGAGCTTTGACTCGGCCCGTCATCGCTCAGGAGCGCGCCAGCGGGCTGGTGGTTTCCGACGACGAACTGGAAAGGCAGATAGTCCAAGCGCGCGAGATGGGATACGCGACCACACAGGGTACGGTTGTGCCTGGTCTCTCTGCCTTGAGTGTACCTGTGCTTGATTCCGGGAACAGGCTTGTTGCAACGATGAGCGTTCTCTCGCGAGTTCAGGACAAGCATTTTTATTCAAAGCCGAAGATCGAAAAGATCCGTTCGGCGGCCATGGCAGCGAGTCGTGCGATCGGCTGGCAAGGATAGCTCCTGCGGTTTTCCATCAGAAGTGGACTGGCCTCCATATTGGTGGACCGGCTTCATGGCGGAGTCGCTGCCAGGCCCGACCATCCGGAAGGTATGAACGTTGTCGCTGACCCATAAAGAGCCAATCGGCAAACGGGAGTTCATCGCCATGATGGCGATGATCCAGGCATTGCAGTCACTTGGGTTTACAACTTTGCTTCCGGCCTTGGGTGTCATGGCAAACGATCTGGGGGCAAGCGGTTCAAATCAGCGGCAATGGGTCATCGGCACCTTCCTGATCTGCTCTGGCCTGTTTTCGCTCGTCCCGGGGACGATCTCCGACCGGCTTGGGAGGAGGCCGGTCCTGCTGGTTTGCATGGGTCTGTTCGCCCTGATCAATCTGCTTTGTGCTTTCGTGGCTGACTTTTCGGTCCTGCTGGCGGCCCGCGCGCTGCTTGGCTGTGCCTCTTCCGCCCTGACCGTCCTTCCTCTGGCGATCATTCGCGACCGCTATCAGGGCGAAGACATGGCCAAGCTGCAGGCCTTTGTCGCGATGCTGTTTATGGCAGTCCCGACCCTTGCCCCAAGTTTGGGTTATGTGATCTTTACAGCGCTCGGCTGGCGTGCCGTCTTCATCGTCATCGGGGTGCTGTCGATGGGAGTGTCAGCATGGTATTTCTACCGCATGGAAGAAACGCTGCCGCTTTCCCGGCGGCAGTCCCATGGTGCCAGTGAATTGTTCGGCAACATCCGCCTCGTTCTGACAAACCGCCGGTCGATCGGTTACGTCATTGGCATGGCCCTGATTTTCGGCGCTCACTTCGGCTTCATCAACAGCTCGCAGCAATTGATCGGCGAACATTTCGGGGCCGGCGGGGCCTATTCGGTAATCTTTGGCTTGATGGCGGGCTCGATGATGCTGGCCAGCATTGCCAATTCTGCGATCGTACACCGCTTCGGCATCCGGGGGATCGGCCATGCCGCCATCCTGTGCCATTTCCTTGTGTCGATCGGCCAGATCTATTTGGCATCCCGACCGGGCGAAACCCTGCTTCAGTTTGTGCTTCTGACATCCGCGAACATGTGCTTGCTGATCACGGTCTTCATCAATTTCACCGCGATTTCCCTGCAGCCATTCGGCAAGGTGGCCGGGGCCGCGGCCTCTGTTCAGACGTTCTTCCGTTTGGTGCTTGGCGCGGGGCTGGGCGCACTGATCGGGCAGGCCTACAATGGTTCCCCGCTGCCTCTGGCCTATTCGTTCTTCGGGGTGGCGAGCGTGACCATCGTGCTTGTACTGTTCAGCGAAGGCTGGCGATTGTTCGGGGGACCTATACCGGTTCAGGCTGCGAACTGACTGTGCCGCCTATTCATCTTCGACCGGCTCGGGACTTCCCGGCGCGGCCAGATTCGAAACCATTCGCACCCCGTCGATCACGATCGGGCTCGCGACGCCTTTGCGCCCTCCGGCCATTGCGGCGAGGCCTCTGGCGACGACCTGCGGATCGGCGAACACTTCGTCGAGTTCGTTGATCGGTCCGGCTGGCACGCCAACCTCTTCAAGCGCGTCGAACAGCGCTTGTCGGTTCCACTGGGCCGTGCGCCCCTCGACCGTTGTGACCAGTTCCGCCCGGTTCGAGAGACGGGCAGGATTTGTGGCGAAGCGTGGGTCTTCATGCAGTGAACACCGCAAAACGCGGCACAAGCTGGCGAACTGGCCGTCGTTGCCGGCCGCAATCACCAAGGGTCCGTCAAGCGTGGGGAAGGCTTGATAGGGTGCCAGATTGGCATGACCGTTGCCGAACCGGCGCGGGACTTTGCCCGAAGTCATCCAGTTCATCGCCTGATTGGCCATGACCGCCACCTGGGTATCGAGCAGCGCCATGTCGATATGGGCGCCGCTGCCGGTGCGGTCCCGGCGGTTGAGCGCGGCGAGAATCGCCACAGTGCTGTACATGCCCGTGAACAGGTCGGCCACCGCGATGCCCGCCTTCTGCGGCTCGCGATCGGGTTCGCCGGTCATCGACATCATGCCGCCCATGGCCTGGGCGATGAAATCGTAGCCCGCGCGGTGGGCATAAGGCCCGGTCTGCCCGAACCCGGTGATCGAGCAAGTAATCAGGCGCGGGTTCAGTTCGGACAGCGCGGCATGGTCAAGCCCGTATTTCGCCAGCCCGCCGACCTTGTAGTTTTCGATCACGATGTCGGCCCCGTTCGCCAGCTCGCGGATGATGGCCTGGCCTTCCGCGCTGGCGATGTCGATCGCGAAGGAGCGCTTGCCGCGATTGGTCGAATGGAAATAGGCCGCGCCCAGACTCGTACCGTCTTCTGCGGTCACGAACGGCGGCCCCCAATGCCGCGTGTCGTCGCCCGCACCGGGCCGCTCGATCTTGATCACTTCGGCGCCCAGGTCCGCCAGCAATTGCCCGCACCAAGGTCCGGCCAGAATGCGGGCGAGCTCAAGCACCCGTACCCCATCGAGCGGTTTGGACGGATCGCCGGTTACTGCGGCCCGCCAGGCCGGTTTCGCCATGGTCAGACTCCGCCCTGCGCGGCGATGCGTTCGCGCCAGCGGCGAAGCCCGTCGCCTGCACCTTTTGCAAAGGTGAAGCTGTCGATGCCGTTGGCGATGAAGCGGGCGCCGCCATCGAGGAACTGCTGGACGAGCCGCTCGTCGCGCGAAAGGATCCCGGCCGGTTTGCCGGTTGCCACGATACGCGCCAGCGCCTCGCCGGTCAGCTTGAACAGGGCATCGAAGCTGCTTGCGCCCAGCAAACCTTCGGTCGCGGCCAGGTCCGCAGGTCCAAGAAACAGCGCGTCGATCCCATCCACCGCAGCGATCGCCTCAATGTTGTCGACGGCAGTCGCGGTCTCGATCTGGGCGATGATGCAAACCTGCGCATTGGCCTCTGCGACATAGGCAGGATAGCCACCCCAGCGTGAGGCGCGGGCACCGCCGAGGCCGCGTTCCCCAGCTGGCGGATAGCGCGATGCGGTCACGATCGCTTTGGCTTGTTCGGCGGTTTCGACCATCGGAACCATCAGGGTCTGCGCACCAAGATCCAGAACCTGTTTGATCGTCACCGAATCATGGCCGGGAACCCGTACAATCGCAGAACAAGGTGGAGTGGCTTCCACCGCACGCAGCTGCGCGACGATGCCGGGCAAGGTCTGCGGGCCGTGTTCACCGTCGATCAACAGCCAGTCATAACCCTGGCCCGCACAGATTTCGGCAATGTCTGGATGGGCCAGCGCCAGCCAGAAACCAAGCTGGACCGGACCTTCGCGCAAGGCCGCCTTGAAGCTGTTGACGGGTGTTTGCATTGTCGCCCTCTATACGAACCGGAACCCGATTGAACCAAACTCGCCGAAATCGGCGTTGAAGACATCGCCCGGCGCCGCTTCGACCGGACGCGTGAACGATCCGCCGAGCACGACTTCTCCGGCTTCGAGCGCTTGCCCCCAGGGCGCGAGCCGCCGTACCAGCCAGGCGACGCCGTTGGCGGGATGGTTGAGCACCCCTGCCGCAAGGCCGGTTTCCTCGATCACCCCGTTGCGGCTGAGCAGGGCGCCGATGCGGCGCAGGTCGAGCCCGTCGGGTTTCGCCGGCAGACCGCCGACGATGATTCCGGCATTGGCGGCATTGTCGCTGATCGTGTCCAGGACCTTGCGCGCGGCCCCGGTTTCGGCATCCTTGGGATGCACCCGTGTGTCGATGATTTCGATTGCCGGAACCACATAGTCGGTGGCGCTCAGGACATCGAAAATCGTCGTCTGTGCTCCTTCCAGGCGGCGCCCGAGCACAAAGGCCAGCTCGACCTCGACCTTGGGCGTGATGAACCGCGCGGCTGGAACGTCGCTGCCCTGTTCGAACACCATGTCATCCAGCAAGGTGCCGTAATCGGGTTCGGTGATCCCGGCTGCCTGTTGCATCGCGCGCGAGGTCAGGCCGATCTTGTGGCCACAAACGGTGCGCCCTCGCGCCAATTTGAGATCGACCCAGGCCTGGTTGATGCGGTAGGCATCCTCGATCCGCATGGCGGGATAGCGCGCCGAGAACGGCCGGACCCGTTCGCGGGTCTGCTCGGCGCCGTCGAGTTCAAGCGCCAGCTCGTTGACCAGTATGTCGCTGAATGCCTCCACTGCCATCTTGCAATCTCCCGTGGCATATCGTTTGGGAAAACTCATTGCACAATGTCAAACGATATCTTAGGCTCCGGTAAAAATGACCGTGAACTCCGGCAAAGAGTCTCGCGGATATTTCGTCAAGATCGCATGGGAGAATGTCATGGCTGCTGAAGGGGTTATCAGGGAAGAAAAGATCACGGGCCGGGGCTTGACCTCGCACACCCTCTTGGCGGGCGATCCGTCCAAGCCGGCAATTCTGCTGCTTCACGGTGCGGGTCCGGGCGCACATGCCGCATCCAACTGGTATCACCTGATGCCGGACCTCGCCGAAAACTTCTTCGTGATCGCGCCCGACCTGATCGGTTTC
Source organism: Novosphingobium subterraneum (assembly GCF_000807925.1). GTDB lineage: Bacteria > Pseudomonadota > Alphaproteobacteria > Sphingomonadales > Sphingomonadaceae > Novosphingobium > Novosphingobium subterraneum. The sequence continues at coordinate 63,694 of NZ_JRVC01000021.1, forward strand.
GGCCAGTCAGTGATTCCCGATCCGTGGCCTGACAGCGTGATGGGCTGGATCGGCACCCGGGTCGACCAGTGCTTTGGCCTGCTTGAGGCGCTCGGTGTGAAGAAGGCCCACGTTGTCGGTAATTCGATGGGCGGCGCGCTGACCCTGCAGATGATGAGCGAGGAGCCCGACGCGATCGACAAGGTGGTGCTGATGGGTTCGATCGGAGCCCCCGGCCCGCGCACCCCGGAACTGATCCGCCTGCTCTCGTTCTATTCCGATCCACGATATGCCCGCTATCGCCAGGTGATGCACAGCTTCGCCTACGATGCCGAGAAGTTCGAAGGCATGGAGGAAATCGTCGAGAACCGTTACAAGATCGCCACCGATCCGGGAATCATGAAGACCGCGGTCAAGATGATCGATTCGATGAAGAACGGCATTGAGACGCTCAACATGCCGCCCGAACTGCTGGGCAAAATGCCGCACGAAGTGCTGATCTTCCATGGCCGCCAGGACCGGGTGGTGCCGCTCGACACCAGCCTCTACCTGATCCAGCATCTCAAGCATGCCGAACTGTACGTTCTCGACCGTTCGGGCCACTGGTCGCAGCTGGAACGGTGGGATGTCATGCGTCCGATGATGGAAATCCATTTCGGCGCCCGCAGGTTCTAGGCGGTTGACCACGTTGCATGTCTGGTCAGCATTTTCACCAAGGTCCGCGATTGGGTACTTCGGCACGGTCGGACCAAGGCCCGGCCGTGCCGCCAGTGGGTGATGGAGCTTCAGTTCAGGTGGAGCAGCACGCGGCGGCGTTATGGGACTATTCCTTACACATTTATGCCAAGCCGGGTGTGGCAGCTTCCTGCCTTGCCTTGCAGGACCAGCATGGTTGTGACGTCAACACGGTGTTGCTTTGCCTTTGGTTGGCAGGGGCGCGTAGCGCCATTCTCGCTGTTTCGGACATCGAGGCCGCGCAGCACTCGGCAGCAACTGCGAATGAACGCTTCGTGCAACCGGTCCGTGCGGTGCGGCGCTGGATGAAGCAGTGGTGCCAAGGTACGCCTGAGTCGGAAATTAACGCCGCGGCTTATGCGGCGCTGAAGACGGCAGAGTTGCATGGTGAACGTCTGGTCCAGTCCCAAATGCTCGCTGGGCTGGACCTGGACCAGTTGACCCGTGCCGAGTCGTCCGAAGCTGCAGTCCAGGCAAGCTTTGCCAACTATTGTACCTTGGCGAGCACATCTGGCGGAGTGGCAGAGGAACTGGGTGAGCTTGTTGCCAGGGCCTGGCATTGAGCCAGTCCTGCCTGTCGGGCTAATTGCATTTGAGGAACGGGATATGGATCGGTGCCTGGATGGATCAGTTGTCGCGATCACTGGTGCCGGGCGCGGAATAGGTCGCCAACTGGCGTTGTATTGCGCGGCGCAGGGGGCGGCAATTATCGTCAACGATCCTGGCGTGGCGCAGGCGGGCAACGGCGGCGATACCGCATTCGCTCAGAACACCGCCAACGACATCATCGCTGCCGGGGGCAAAGCGGCGGCCAACTTCGGTAATGTTGCAGATCCGGCGGAGGCGCAGAGCATTATCGAGGATGCGGTACGGAAATTTGGCCGAATCGATGCGGTCGTGAACAATGCAGGCATCCTGCGAGACAGCATCTGGCACAAGATGAGTCACGCGGACTGGACCAGCGTCATCGCGGTCAATCTTACTGGTGTCTTCAACGTTTCCCAGGCCGCCACGCCCTATTTTCGTGAACAGAAGGCGGGCAGTTTCGATCATTTCACTTCGACGAGCGGTCTGATCGGCAACATCGGGCAGGCGAACTATTCGGCGGCAAAGTTGCCGTCGTCGCGCTTTCGCAGTCTATCGCGCTCGACATGGCGCGGGTTGGCGTCCGCTCGAATTGCATCGCGCCTTTTGCGTGGAGCCGCATGACCTCGTCAATTCCCGCGACAACTCCTGCCGAACACGAACGTGTCCAACGGTTGCAATCCATGTCGGCAGACAAGATCGCGCCGTTGGTTGCCTATCTGGCATCCGACCTGTCTAAGGACGTGACGAACCAGATTTTCGCGGTTCGCAAGAATGAAATCGCCCTGTTTTGCAAGCCCCGGCCGATCCGGTCGATGACCAAGGTCGAAGGCTGGACGCCGGAGGCAATTGCCCACGAGCTTGTACCTTCGTTTCGCAGCAGCTTCGCGCGCGCCGATGAAGTCTCGGCGCATGTCTTTCCTTATGATGCAATCTGACAGGTAACCGATGAGCAATGCCGGCATAGATGCAGAAGTCTTGATACAGCTTGAACGCTTCGTGCGCGACCGGCTCAGTCCTGTCGAGTGCAAAATTATTGAAACCGACCTCATCCCCGAAAGCGTCCTCGAGCGATGCGCGACCTGGGTCTGTTTGGATTGACCATACCGGAAGAGCATGGCGGCGCCGGCATGAACATCAGCCAGTATATCCTCACCAGGCACACGCTAAGTTATGCGATGCCGGCATTCCGCTCGTTCATTTCGATCAATGTCGGCATGTTCGCATCAGCCTTCAAGAATGGTGGAACAGAAGCGCAGAAGTCTGCATGGCTGCCGCGCATGAAATCGCCGCTTTCGGCCTGACCGAACCCGGTTCGGGATCAGATGCGGCGGGTCTGCAGACGACTGCGGTGCCAACCGGAGATGGCTGACTTCTCAATGGCACCAAGCCTGCGTGCTCACCAAAGCAACCAGCTATCCGCATACTCCGTTGGCACCCTAGCAATTTCAGCCTTACAAACCCTGTTGACCTTTTCCGCCCAGCTTGATTTGACCTCAAAGTGCCTTGTTTTTGGCGGGTTCGGCCTTTGTGGGGGGAAGCTTCTGCGCCACGATGTGATCGTAGATCTGCTTGATCTCCGCGTCCGACAATTCGGTCGGTCGGAACGGCGGCATTTCGATCAGGCCCTGGCGAACGACCGAATGTAGGTAATCGTAATCTAAGTCCTTGCGACCGATGAGCGAAGGCACCGGAGCACCTTTTTCGGCCAGCAGCATGGTGCCACCGTGGCCCGGGCCGGGGTTGTGGCAACCTGCGCAGTAACGCTCATAATTCTCCGCACCGTCCACCACTGATTCGCCTTGTGCGGACGAACAGGCAGCAAGTGCAGCGAAAAGCGAAAGGGCGAGGAACTTATTCATTTTACCTCCGCAGGCATGGCGACGCATCGGCTCAGACCGAGGCAAAGATCGAGTTGGGATCAAGCGCCTGCTTGACCCGCGCATGCAGGGCCGAGCGGCCACCCTTTTCATAGGTCTTGGCAACCGCCGCCCCCAGCCCGGGGTCGGTCATGATCTGGCCGAAGCCGGCCTCGGCCTGCGCGGCGATCAGGGCTTCGGCGCAAGTCTTGGCCCGTACCGCATCCTCGCCCTTCCCGGCGGCATGGGGCAGCACCTGGCGATGGTTGGCCGAACGCCAGATCGCGGTGGTTTCGCCAACGAAGTCGAAGCCGTTTTTGGCACAGATATCGCGCGACAGTTCATAGAGCTTGACGGCTTCCTCGCCATCCACAGGGCTGACCGGGTTGACCGTAAGCGCCAAGTCGCCGCTCCAGCCTGCTGTCCTGGCCGGGGGATCGGCCACCACACCGGTCATCGTGCCCATCCGCCAGGCCCACAGCTTGGGATCGATGCCCTTGCCATCGGTAATCACCCTTGCGCCGCTGATCGACGAGAACGCGCCCTTGACCATGTCCCACAGGATCGCGACGTTGCCGGGCAGGCCATAGAGCGAGCCGTAAAGGTTCCAGTAGCCTAGTCCGAGCACCTCACCAGCGGCCTTGACCGCGCTTGCCGCCATCGGCCCCTGGCCCTCAAAATCAGCGCGGCGCTTGCCGAGCAGGGCCGCTTCGTGGAGCGCATTGCCCACCGCGACGCCATTGGCCACCACCATGTTGAGCTTGAGCGGCCCGAGCACGTCCAACAACGCGCCCAGATCGTCCTCCTTGGGGACCGAGACCATGAAGGTCTGGTGCGCCGGGGGCTGCGGCATCATCCACATGCCGACCTTGGTCACCACCCCGAAATCGGACTGGGTGAACAGGCCATCGACCCAAGGGCCATAGCCGAACTTGAACAGCTGCCAGCAGGTGCTCTTGGGCATGGCGCCCATGCCGGTGCGCACCATCTTGCCATCAGCCAGCATGACCTCGAGCCCGCACTGCATCAGGAAATGATCGGAATAGGGGGTGTAGCCGGGGCGGCGGTTGATGAAACTGGCGGCCACGCTTTCATCGGGATTGCCGGGAAAGTCGACCCACAGCTTTATTCCTTTTTCCTTGATGTGGGCATCGAGCTGGCGGAAGGTGACGCCCGGTTCGACTAGGCAGGTGGCCAGTTCGTCATTGACCTCGAGGACCTTGTTCATCTTCTGCAGGTCAAGCACGATCACCTTGTCCTGTACGGCTTTTTCAAGTCCGTAGGCGCCGTTGCAGACCGTCTGGACCACACCGCCGCTGGTGCGCGCAGCTTCCAGCACCTTGGCGAGCTGGGCTTCATCGGCCGGAAGCACCACGCCTGCCGGTGCCATCCCTGGGACAGCATAGCGGGCCAGGGTCTGCGGGCTGGTATCGACGGCGGCCTTGCCCAGTGCCTGGGCGAGGGTGCCGAGCGTGGCCGTCTGGCGGGCTTGATCGATCATGGCGTTGGGAGCCTTATTGCTGGAGAATCTTGGGATAACGCTGGAGATCGCCGACATCGACGGCGAAATCGGCCGAGCGCACAGCCGGGTCGATAGCGCGGGCCGGTTCGCTGTCGCGCCAGGAAAAGTTGCAGGTCGGGCAGCGCAGGATCGTCCACACGACCGCGCCGTCCTGCCTGCCCTGATGATCGGTGACAGCGCCGCTCGATTTGCAGCGCCCGCAGACGGTGGTGGTCATGACAGGGCTCCCAGCTGCATTTCGCGGATCCGCTTGCTCAGGGCGTCGATCTCGTCCCCGGTCGGCGGGGTGACAAGGTGCGCTTCACCCACCGGATCGGGCGGGAGATAGCTGGTCGCGTCGATGATCAGGCGGTGCCCCTTGCCCGGGACCACTGCCGAAGGATCGATCGGCACGGCAGGCATGTTGGGCAGCACGATGATATCGTCCGCACGGGTGCGGGTCGAAAGCGCCCACATCACTTGGTTGAGATCGAACGGATCGACATCGGCATCGACCATAATCAGGTTCTTGAGGTACATCACGCCGTGCGGCGTGCTCAGCGCGCGCAGCGCGACCGTCTTGGCAAAGCCGGCCATGCGGTTTTTGACCGAGATGATCCCGGTCAGTCCGTGCTGGTAAAGCGCGTTGACCGCGGTGACTTCGGGGAAGCTCTGGCGCAGCTGGGCATAGATCGGGGCGGAGGTGTGCAGGCCGATCAGCGTATCGTGCTCGGTCCAGCCGCGCCCGATGTAAATGTTCTCGAAGATCGGATCGCGCCGGTGCGACACCGCCGTGACCTTGAAGATCGGCGCCTTGCGCACGCCGCTGTAGGAACCGGGGAATTCGCCGAACGGCCCTTCCAGCTCGCGTCCACCCGGTTGCAGTTCGGCCTCTATCACGATTTCGCTGTCGGCCAGGATGTCGATCCCGTTGCCCGATTTGGTCAGCCGGATTGGCGCGCCCATCATCGCCGAGGCATAGGAATATTCCGATTCCTCGTAGCCGATCGGGGTGGCAGCAAACACCGCAAGGCCGGGATGATTACCCAGCATGACCGCAATCTTTAGCGGAACGCCTTCCCGTTCGGCCGCCATGATCTGACGTCCCATGTCGTGGGAGGGGATCGTCATCAGGGTGAAGGTGTCCGGCCCCTGGATCTGCAGGCGATAGATGCCGACATTCTGCTTGCCGAAATTGTCTGGATCGAGCGGATCGCGCGAGGCGACCGAGGCCTTGCCGATGTAGAACCCGCCATCGTATTCGTTGATCCGATAGACCGGCAGGACATCGTAAAGGTTGATGTCCTGTTCGATCCGGCATTCGTGCACCGGGGCCTGGGCTTCTGGGACAAAGCTGATTTGCGCTTCCTGATCGCCCCAGCGGCCGGCGATCTCGAAGAAAAGCTCGCGGATGGTCGTGCCTTTGGGTCGGCCCAGCAGCAGGGCGATGTTGTCCCACGAACCATGGACGCCCACCGCCAAGCGCTTGCCGGGGTAACCGGTGATATTGTCGAATACGATCGCCGGCGCGCCGTTGGCATCGCGCGATGCGGCGACGGCTATGTTGCGCACGCCGGGTTCGGGCATCACCGCATCGCTCCAGGTGATCGCCTGGCCGGCATCCTCGAGCAGTTCGAGGAAGTCGCGCAGCGACGAGATCGAGCGGGCGCGGTTAGGGAGATCGTTCATGGTCATTCGTTCCCGCCTGTCAGTGTCCGCCCTCAGTCGCCGACTGGATCGTGACCCATTTCCATTCGGTCATGATCTCGAGATCGGCTTCGGTGCCTTCGCGCCCGAACCCAGAGGCCTTCGTTCCGCCGAACGGAACGTGCGGCTCGTCGTGCAGGGTCGGCGCGTTGATGTGGACCATCCCCGCTTCGGCCCGCTGGGCAAAGGCCAGCGCCTTGTCGAGATCGCGGGTGAAGATAGAGGCGCTGAGGCCGTATTCGGTGTTGTTGGCGAGTTCGAGGGCTTCCTCAAGTGTGTCGAACGGAAAGAGCGAGGTGACCGGGCCGAAGGTCTCTTCCTCGAACACGGTCATTTCCGCGGTAACGCCACTCAGGATGGTGGCCGCGCAGCTGTTTCCGCTCCACTCGCCGCCGGCCAGCACCGCGGCGCCCTTGGACCGGGCATCGTCGATGTGGCGGCGGACGCGGTCGCGCTGGCGTTCGGAAATTATCGGGCCCAGCATGGTGGTAGGATCGCGCAGGTCGCCGCTGTTGGCGCGGCCTGTCGCGGCGGCGAAGGCCTTGGTGAACTGGTCGAAGATCGACCGTTCCACATAGATCCGCGAAGCCCCCATGCAGACCTGGCCCTGGTACATGAAGATGCTGAACAGCGCGGCGTTGACCGCCTTGTCCAGATCGGCATCGGCGCAGATCACCAGCGGGCTCTTGCCGCCCAGCTCCAGCGTGTACTTCTTGAGGTTGCGGGCCGCGATTTCGGCGATGTGCTTGCCGACGCGCGAGGACCCGGTGAAGGTTATCGATGCGACCTTGGGATGGCCGGTCAGCACGTCGCCGATCTCCGCGCCATTGCCGTAGACCACGTTGAACAAGCCGTCGGGAACGCCGGCCTCCTTCCACAATTTAGCGAGCAGATCGGCGATCATTGGCGCGGCTTCCGAGGGTAGCAGCACGAAGGCGTTGCCTGTGGCCAGGGCCATGGCCGACTGTTTGATCCCCTTGATCAGCGGCACGTTGAACGGGGTAATCCCGGCGACCACACCGACCGGCTGGCGCAGGCTCATGCTGAACCGCCCAGGGGTGTCCGAAGGGATCGTTTCCCCCCGAATCCGGCGCGGCACGCCGATCGCCGCGCGCAGGAAGCTGACCGCGAAGCGGGTTTCGAACCCGGCCTTGGCGATCGGCGAACCGATTTCGTCGACCAGCACGTCGGCGAATTTGGCGGTATCGCGCTCCATGATTTCGGCGGCTTTCGCGATCCACCCTTCGCGCACTGCTGCGGTCAGGTCACGATGCTGCAGATAGGCTCGATGGGCGGTTTCGACAGCGCGATTCATGTCCTCGGCGGTGCCGGACGGCACCCGCGAATAGACTGAATCGTCGACCGGGTTGAGATCGTCGAAATAGGCTCCGCCCGTTGCGGCAACGGCGGCGCCGCCAATCCAGTGCTCAAGTTGCATCATGGTCATTCTATCCTTGATTTCGTCGTTCACCTGGTCGCGCGATCACGCTTGGTTGCGCATCGCCTGGGGCCAGATCCCCTGCTTGCCGGGGGAGAGGATGCCGTTGGGATCGAGTGCATCCTTGAGGCGGTGGTGCAGGTCCCACAGCGCCCCATCGTTGTGCTTATAGGTCTTGGCGATCTGGTCCATGAAGGCGAGGTGGGTGCGGTATTCGCCGAAGCCAGCACCGGCTGCCTCATCGACCAGCTTGCCGAACAGGTCATAGGCGCTCTTGCGCATGCCTTCGTCGGCGCGATCGTACATGATCATCAGGATGTGGTGCATGTCGCGCCAGCCGACCAGGAATTCGCCGATATAATCGAACCCGAAATCGTGGCAGCGCTGCTTGATCAGGTTGTACTGGCTCAGCGCTTCCTTGCCGTCGGGTGCCGATATCGGCGAGAAGTTGATATGCCCGCCGCCGCCGATCCAGTTCATGATGCTGAATTCGGTCATGTTCGGCTCGCCGCGCATCAGCCGCACGCGATAGTCCCAGGCGGGATCGTTTTCGCGGTTGAGGTGCAGCTTCGCACCTGGAATGCTCATCATCGCTTCCTCGACGAGCTTCCAGTTGTTCTCGATGATCGGCGGCGGACCATACAGCGCGGCGTAGAAGTTCCACATGCCCAGGCCATGATCAGACGCGATCTTCTTGCGGATCGAATCCGGGATAGGGCCCTTGCCGTCGAAGTAATGGCGGCGCGTGGTCTTGGCGGAGACTTCCCAAAGTAGGTCGACCGCCACCGCCGCGTTGGGGATCACCTGGTTGACCTTGAGCGGTTTGACCGCGTCGAAGATCGCGGCGAGGTCTTCCTCACGCTCGTAAGTGATCATGAACGGTTTGTAGCCCGGCGGTTCGGGCATCAGCCAGATGCCCATCTTGGTCACCACGCCAAAGTTGGACTGGGTGAACATGCCGTCGAAATGCGGGCCGGCCGCGTGCTTGGTCGATTGCCAGTGCTGCGACCCTTCGATCGCGCCCTGGCCGGTGCGGACGACCTGACCATCGGCCAGGACCACTTCCATGCCGCACTGCATGACGAAGTGATCACCGTAGGGGGTGTAGCCTGCACCGTGTTCAAGCGCATTGCCCATCACGCCGCCCCAGCCCGGAGCCGCCGGATCGATCCACAGCTTGCTGCCGATCTGGCGCAGATGCCGATAGAGCTGGAAGTAGGATACGCCCGGTTCGACCAGCGCATAGCCGTATTTCTCGTTGACCTCGAGGATGCGGTTCATCCGCTTGAGATCGAACATGACATAGCCCGACTGGCGCGGGGCGGGTCCGCCATAGGCGAAATTGCGGCCGTTGCCGAAGGTCCAGATCGGCAGCTTGTAGGCGTTGAAAACCTTCAGCGCCTGCTGGATCTGTTCCATGTTTGCCGGCGCCACGGCAGCCGAAGGCAGCATCTCGCCATCGGCCAGCGGCGAATAGGCATCGCGATAGGCCGACAGCGGCAGATCATCAACGAAGACCCATTCCTTGCCGACGATTCCGGCCAGCTCATCCAGCGCCTTGCGAAGGGTTGCGGCATCAACGCCTTGGGGCATGCGCGTGCTCACGACTGTTGTACTCCCACTTCGAATGCCCACGAAACCAGCATGCCGGGGCTTTTCCCATCGAGCCCGCAATGTCCCGACTGGCACCGCAGTTCGTCATCCTGGCGATCGCCGACCAGCGCATCCTGCATGTGGTTAGCCAGAACAATCGGCCAGCCGGTGCTGGCCCGCGCGAGCAGCGCCGGAGCGCCGTCGGTCCGGTGTTCCCACCGCATTTTGCGGTAATGATGCGCCCATTTCAGCAACGGGCGCGCGCCGTCGGCTAGCAGAACCTGTTCGGCAATCATGGCTGCCGGGTCGGAAGTCAGGCCGACGAGCACACCTTCGCCAATTGCGAGTTCATGGAGCAGGCCATTGAGCGTCCGGTCGATCCGGATCACCTTTGCCGCACGTCCCGAATTGACGAAGGTTTCGGCAAAGAGCCGACTTTCGGGGACTTCTGCTTCCTCAATGACAATGATCTTGAGTGGTCGCTTCGCCAAGGCGCTGCGACCGATCCCCAGACCGGCCACTGCCGCTCCCACGGCACCCCCGCTCATGACGGTGCGACGGCTGACATCCCACGCCATTCTCTAGTTCCCTTCTTCTTGCGCCAAGGCCGGAACGAGGTTTGCCGCCTCTTTGCTCAGGCCTTGCCAGCGTTTCTCCGACTTCGCGTGAAGCCTGAACAGATCCAGCACCCGCATACAGCTGTGATCGACTACCTCGGCCAGCGAGGTAGGCCGCGAATAAAAGGCCGGCACCGGCGGGAAGATCACCGCACCCATTTCGGTGCAGGCCGTCATGTTGCGCAGGTGCGCCAGGTTGAGCGGCGTTTCGCGGGTGATCATCACCAGGCGACGGCGCTCCTTCAGCATCACGTCGGCGGCGCGAGTGATCAGATTATCGGACAGCGCGTGGGCGACCGCGCCCAGCGTGCGCATCGAACAGGGTGCAATCACCATGCCTTCGCACACGAACGAACCGCTGGCGATCGAGGCGCCGACATTGCGGACGTTATGCACGACATCGGCCAGCGCTTCGAGCCTGGCCTTGCCATCGGGCAATTCCTCGCGAATGTTGAGCAGGGCGGCCGGAGACAACACGAGATGGGTTTCCCAGCCGCCAGCTTCGCGCAGCAGCTCAAGCAACCGCAGGCCATAGACCGATCCGGTCGCACCGGTGATGCCGACGACCATGCGTTTCACCGCAGAAATCCCGCCTGCGAGCGCATCGTGATCAAGGTCGCGAAAGGCCGGTCCTTGCTGGGCATGCTGTAATCCGTCTCCCGATCTTTGCCAACACTATACAACGCGTTCCGCATTGTGCAACGCTTTTCGTATTTCCATAAGGGTGGTGCGACTCACGACCGGACCCCCAGATTGATCGTCTTCATCTCGAGAAATTCATCGATGCCGTGGCGGGAACCTTCGCGGCCCAGACCCGATTCCTTGATGCCGCCAAACGGGGCAGTTTCGGTCGAGACGATGCCGTTGTTCATCCCGACCATGCCGGTTTCGAGGCCCTCCGCGACCCGCCAGGCCCGGTCGATATCTCGGGTAAAGGCATAGGCAGCCAGCCCGGAACGGGTGGCGTTGGCCAGGGCCAGCGCCTCGGCCTCGGTATCGAAGCGGAACACGGGCGCGACCGGGCCAAAGGTCTCCTCGTCCGCGAGGCGCATGGCGGGGTTCGCGCCGGTCAGCACGGTCGGCTGGAAGAACAGTTCCCCCGCCCCGTGCCGCTTGCCCCCGGTGACGATGCCGCCGCCTTGCGCTATTGCATCGGCGACATGGCCCTGAACCTTGTCGAAGGCGGCCCGGGTGATCAGCGGCCCTTGATCGGTTGCGCCCTCAAGCCCGTTGCCGACCGTGAACGCGCTGACCCTGGCGGCCAGCGCCTCGACGAAACGGTCGTGGATCCCGCCCTGAACCAGGATGCGGTTGGCGCAGACGCAGGTCTGCCCGGTGTTGCGGAATTTCGAGGCGATCGTCCCCTCGACCGCCTGATCGAGATCGGCGTCGTCGAAAACCAGCAGCGGGGCATTGCCGCCCAGTTCCATCGAAACCCGTTTCAGGGTGGTGGCGCATTGCGCAGTCAGCAGCTTGCCCACCGCGGTTGAACCGGTGAAGGTGAACTTGGTGACATCGGGATGGCTGGTCAGGACCGATCCAATGGCCGGAGCATCGCCGCAGACCACGTTGAACACGCCGGGCGGGATGCCGGCTTCGAGCGCGAGCTTCGCGAGGGCGAAAGCGGTCAGCGGGGTGAGTTCGGACGGCTTGAGGGTGACGGTGCAGCCCGCCGCCAGCGCTGGCGCGACCTTGCGGGTGATCATCGCGGCGGGAAAGTTCCACGGCGTGATCGCCCCCGCTACCCCAACCGGCTGGCGGATCACGATGATCCGCCGGTCAGCGCTGCCTGGAATAACCTCGCCATAGACGCGGCGCGCCTCCTCGGCGAACCACTGGATGAAGCTGGCGGCGTAATCGACCTCGCCCAGCGCCTCGGCCAGCGGCTTGCCCTGCTCGGCGGTCATCAGCAGACCCAGATCCTGGCGGTGCAGCCGGACCAGCGCCAGCCAGTCGTGCAGCAGACGGGCGCGTTCCTGTGCGTGCCGCTTGCGCCAATCGATGAAGGCGCGGGAATTGCTTTCAATTGCCCGGTACGTCTGGGCAGCGCCAAGCTTGGCGACATTCGCCAGCGCTTCGCCGGTTGCCGGGTTAGTGATCGCGTAGGTAGAGTCGCCACAGATTTCGGTGCCGTCGACAAGCGGCTGGCCGGTCAGGAAATCGCTGCGCTCGAGCGGGGGGATCGTAACGGCCAAGACTTGGCTCCTTTGGCCGCAAGACCAGTTGCCGATATCAAAATTAGGCTGCAACGTGGCTGGCAGGCTCGTGGACGGTGCCACAACAGGGGTGAGGGCGGCGGCGTGCCGCCGCCCTCGGGTATTGGGTCTTAGTACTTGTAGGCGAGCTTGAGGAACCATTCGCGCGGGCGCGAGTAGGTTGCCAGCGCTGTCCCGGCGACGAACGGATCGACGTAACCGCCCTGGATATAGCGTTCGTCGGTCAGGTTGGTCACGCCGGCCGTCACGGTGAAGTGCTCGCTCTTTTCGGTGAACGAAGCACTAGCGCCGAAGACGCTGTAGCCAGGCTGGCGCAATTGCGGGCTGTTGATCGCATCCTTGAAGGTTTCGCTCTGGTACGACCAGTCTCCGCGCACCGTCAGCTTGCCCATGTCGCTTTCATAGACGTCGGCGTTGAACGAGGCCGATCCGGTCCATTCCGGCACGAAGGCGAACTTCGAGTTCAGGTTCACGGGGAACGCGAGCGGATCAATGGAGCGGTAATAGGCATCAAGATAGCCAACGCCGAAGGTCAGGCGTAGCCAATCGGTCGGAGCCGCCTCGCCTTCGACTTCAAAGCCTTTGATCCGGCCGGAACCGGCGTTTCGTGCCCGGGGGGCGATGCCTTCGCTGACGACGACCTGGATGTCATCGTAGTTTGACATGAACGCGGCGAGGTTCAGCCGCAGGCGGCGATCCAGCAGCTCGGTCTTGAGGCCGAGTTCGTATGATTCCACGAATTCGGGCCTGAACGACGGCGCAACCTGTTCAGCCGGGAAGATTCGCTGCGTGAAGCCGCCGTTCTTGAAACCCTTGGAATAGGAGGCATAGACCAGGATATCGTCGGTGATCTTGTAGTCAGCCGAAATTGCCGGCGTCCATTCCTTGGCCTTGGCGGCAACCTGGACCGCCGGCATCGTGTGGTTTCCACCAGGGTTAGTGGCGGCTGGTGCGCAGCCTCCAGGCAGCGGGAAGCCGAACAGCGGGCTCGCCGGATCGGTCACCAGCAAGGGCACTGGCTGGCCGGTCACGCACTGGCTGAAGGCGATGAACACGCCCTGGGGGTAAGGGATGATGCCGGCCTGCCCAAGCGGAGCAGTGTAATCAACATTGATGGTCTGGAACGAAGGATCGAACCGCTTGGTCTCGTCGGTATAGCGGATGCCCGGCGTGATCGAAAGACGATCGGTCACCTTGATCGTTGCCTGCAGATAGGCAGCATAGCTGTCGTTGTCGATCTTGCCGCCGCTGAAGAAGTCAGCGAAGCCGAACAGCAGGTTGTTCTTGTCTTGGCCCTTTTCCTTCAGGTAATAGCCGCCCAGAACGAACTTCACCCGATCATTCAGGACACTGCCGGTCAACTGGAATTCCTGCGAAGCCTGCCACAGATCGATATTGTTTGTCAGGTTGAGGTAGGGATGTGGCGTTCCGTCGAAGTCGAACTGGATCGTGGCCTTCTGATCGCGATAGGAGCTGATCGACTTCAGGTTGATGTCACCAAAATCATAATCCAGCGTCAGGTTCGTGCCCCACAGGTCGAAATCCGACTGGTTCTTGGCACCGGACCAGGTTGAATCGATATCGCCGGTGATCCACTGCGTGGTGGCGCAGCGCGGGTCGTTGACCGGTGCCAGTTGCCCGTCCGCACCGCAGAAACCTGCGCCGCCCTGCAACTTGTTCCAAGCATAAGTCGAACTGGGGAAAACCACGGTTCGGCCATTCAAGTCGACAACCTGCAGCAGGTTGGGCGATTCGAAAAGGTTGACCAGCGTCGAAGCAGCCATTTCTTCGCGCCTGATATTGATATCGCCGCTCAGGTTGACGGTCAGCTTGTCGGTCGGCTCCCACTTGAACGCAATGCGTCCGCCGAAGCTGTCCTTATTGCCCTGGCGGCCTCCGTCGAACAAACGCTTCTGGTAGCCGTCGCGGGTTTCATAGGAAGCAACCGCGCGCATTGCGAGAGTGTCGCTCAGCGGTACGTTGATCATGCCCTTGAAATCGGCGCGGTTGAACCGTCCGGTCGCCGCTTCGAGCTTCATGTCGAAATCGTTCTGCGGTTCGACGGAATTGACGACGATCGCGCCGCCGATAGTGTTCTTGCCGAACAGTGTGCCCTGCGGCCCGCGCAGGACCTGGACGCTCGAAACGTCGGCCATGTCGAGCAGCGCGCCAACCGAGCGGGCAACATAGACGCCATCGACATAGACGCCCACGCCCGGGTCGACGGTGATATTGAAATCGGTCTGGCCCACGCCGCGGATGAACGCGGTGATCGAGGCGCTCGAACCCGAAATGTTGGCGACCGGCGAGATGTTCACGTTCGGCGCGAATTTTGCGACTTCTGCTACGTTGGTGACCTGGCGTTCCTCGAGCATTCCGCCGGTCATCGCGGTGATCGCGACTGGTGTTTCCTGCAGGTTCTCGGCCCGCTTGCGCGCTGTCACGGTGATCTCTTCGAGGCCGCCGGTCTGTTGCTCCTCGGCCTGGGGCTCGCTTGCTGCGGCATCCTGTGCATGCGCCGAAATCGGCACAAGCCCGATGTATCCGACCATAGCCGAGGCGCTGGCACGCAGGAAGGCCTTCCTGAAATACATTAGTCGGTTTGGCATTTTGCATTCTCCCTCATGTTATGCTGATTAGGCGCCCGATCCGAAACTTCGTTTCGGATCGTTCGGTGCCGGCCTGAAAATGGCTCTTTCGCGAGTTTCGGATCAGGTTCTCAGAATTTGGTCTCGATCGTCATCCCGATCTTGCGCGGTTGTTCGTAGAACCCGTCGGTGCCCAACGTTCCGGGACGTATGGTCTGAAAGACCTTTTCGTTGGTCAAGTTGGTCACCCACAGCCCAACCTTGAAGGCTTCGCTTTCGGGCTGCCAATTGATCGAAAGGTTGGACAGGGTGTAGGGCCGCTGCGAGAACCTGTTGGCAAAGTCGTAATAGACCCGGGAACTCCACAGGAGATTGCCTGCCAGCGTGACGCGGCCGTTGCCGACATCATGCCCCCAATCGAACCCGACATTGCCCGACCATTCCGGCGCCCGGGTCATGACCTTGCCCGAGGCATCGAACGGCGCCGCCACGTTGCCGGCAAAGTCGCCATTGTCGTTGACGATCGGCGTAAAGCCCTGGGCGTTCGGGAAATCCTTGTAGCGCGCATGGGTATAGGCAACCGCCGCGCGCAGCCGGAGGTCGCGGACCGGGCTGATGATGGTCTCGAATTCGCCACCATAGATTTCGGCATTGGCGGCATTCTGCAGGATGTATCCGGGGCCGGTCGGGGCCTTCGACTGAAGCTGCAGATCCTTGTAGTCGTAATAATAGACGGCAAGGTTGGTGCGCAGCCAGTCCAGCGGATCGGACTTGATCCCGAATTCAGCCGCCTTGATGTTTTCCGGGTTGACCGGGGTGCCGCCGGTTGCCGCCATGTTGTACACCCCGCTTTTGAACGCGGTGCTGTAGGTGGCGTAGACGTTGGTCTTGTCGGTCACCTCATAACGGACACCGACTTTGTAGTTGAACTTGTTGAACGTTTTTGAAACGTCATCGACCAGCAATACGCCATTGTTACTTTGGCTAAACCAGCGCGTCTCGGTAGTGTAACGCCCGCCAAGAGTGAGGAACAGCTTCGGCTGAACCTCATAGGTGCCTTCGGCAAAGCCCGCGAATGAGCGCCCATCAAGCTTCGGCGTGAGCGACGGACCCGCCAGGGGCGAGGCCGGGTTGGTCGTGGACCAAGGCTGAAGCACCGGCGCGCCGCCGCCGAACTGGTAGAAATAGCCGCCGACCAGCCACTGGAAGCGACCGGGGTTGGCCGAACTCAGCTTGATTTCCTGGCTGCCCGACTCCGATTCAAACACTGCCGGGAAGTTCGAAAGCTTGATGTTCGAGGCATCGCCATCGGTGGTCTGCTGCCAGCGCAGGTTGAGGAAACCAGAGGTGGTCTCAAGCATCACACTGCCCAGATCGAGCCGGGTGTGCAGCGCAAAGCTCCACCTTGTGAGATTGAGCAGCGGAACCTCGGTCAACGACGCCTGCCAGGCATCGGTCGGTACGATCACGCCCGGCCAGTTGCGGCCCGCGGTGTTGCCGTCCAGCGGTTGCGGCGAATTGGTGGTGCTTTCCTGATTGAAGTATTCCCCGGTCAGGACCACCTTGAAATTGTCGGTCGGCTTGAACAGCAACTTGCTACGCAGGTCGATGACGCGCTGGTTGCCAAGTGTGCCGCCGCGGACCAGATCGTCGATATAGCCATCGTTCTTGCGGAAAAGCGCGGCAAAATCAGCCGCGACCTTGTCACTCATTGGGCCGGTGAAATAGAGCCGGGCATCGTAATCGCCGGCATCGCGCCTCATCCGCCCCACGCGCAGCGAAGCCTTGCCGCGGAAGTCGAAGCTGGGATCGGGGGTGATTACGTTGATCAGTCCGCCGGTGGCATTGCGGCCAAAGGTCGTTCCCTGCGGGCCACGCAGCACCTCGACCCGTTCGACCTCGACCAGGTCGATCCAGTTGGCGGCCGATTCCGGTTGATAGACGCCGTCGACGTAGGTTGCGATATTGGGTTCATCACCAACCGAAATGCCGGTTGAGCCGACCCCGCGGACCACCGGCTGGAAGACGCCCATATTACGGCTGCCGATGAAGCCCGGCACAACCTGAGTGAGGGAGCGGACCGTCGAAACATCGGCGGAAGCCAGAGCGTCGCCGGTAACCGCAGTAACTGCAACCGGCACGGTTTGCAGCCTGGCCTCGCGCCGAGTGGCCGTGACGATAATGTCACCTAGGCCCGTGTCGGTAGCGTGGGATTCGTCCGATTCGCTTGTGATGTCTTGTGCCAAGGCCATCTGCGGCGTCAGCGCGGTCGCTCCCATCAAGGCAACGAAATAGCAGCCATACTTTTTCATGCAAACCTCCCCTATGTAACCGAATTGCTTATTTTGACTTGTTCAAATACTCGGCAAGAAAATCCAATCGGTCATTTCCCCAGAAAATCTGGTCGTCGACGAACATCAGCGGCGCACCGTACACGCCGCGCTGGATCGCCTGGCTCCGGGCCTTGCGATATTCGTTCTGGCCGGCGGGCGATTCGACGAAAGCGATCAGCGCCGCGGGATCAAGCCCCGCTGCTATCGCGCATGCGGCCAGTTCGTTGCGGTCGCCGGGATCGATCCCCTGGCCCCAGATCCGGCGGTAGGCATCGGTCACAAATGCCTCGGCCTTACCGTGCTCGCGGGCGAACAGCACCGCGCAATTCCAGTCTGCGCAAGCGAAGCTGGCTGGAAAGGTGAGGGGCACTCCATAGCGCTCGGCCCAGCGCTCAAGGTCTGCCTTCATGACCTTGATCTTGGGCAATACCTCGCGATTGGACGGGCCATAGTTGCCGGCGGCAATTTTGGCTTCGGGAATGTCGATCGGCCAGTAATCGACCGTGCATCCCGCTGCCCGCGCGATCTCCGGCAGCTTGAGCTGCGCAAGGTAGCTGAACGGGCTGATGAAATCGAAGTAGAAGTCGATCGTGCGGGTCATGTCGGCTCCACCTCAAAGCCGACCATTTCGCGATAATTGTCCCAGAAGCCGATGATCGCGCCCTCGGTGACGAGATGGTCGGCATCCTCGGCCCGGCCGCCACCCATCGCGATGTAGGACGTCGCGCTTGCCTCGCCGACGATGGCGTTCTGGACGATTTCCACCGCTTCGCCGTCTTCCATCGAAATGAGCCCGGCGGGGCCGATCAGGTTGGCTTGCTTGAGCCGGATGGCCTGCATTTCCGCATCGTCGTCCTGGTAGCCGAAATGGGTCCAGACGAGCTCGAATTCATCCGGCCCGTAGGTCACCGTCTGGCGCACCGCGAGAGTGTTCTGGATCTGCTGGAGGACCAGGTTGGGGTAGACCGCGAGGATCACCAGCGTAACATTGTCCGCGAATTCCTGCCGACCTTTCAGCAGCGACATGTCCTGCAGCTTGAATTCGGTGTCGAAGGTGCGGGAATCGCCATAGGCCTGCTTGTCGGCGGCATCGTCGTTGCTGGCCGCGATCGAATAGAGCAGCGAGTGGCGTTTGTTGGCATCCATCAATGCCTTACCTGTCTGGGTCGAGCGATAGAGACCGAACGTGTTGTGAAACAGGTGCAGCAGGCTCGCGTGGTAGGGATCGCGGGTGTTCTCGGCGTAGAGCTTCCAGTTCCCGCGGATCCGCTGGCGCTGGTCGCCCAGCACGGTGATCGGCTTGCACATGATCCGCTCGATCTGCTCGACCACGATCGGGCCGAGGAAATCGCGGCAGGATTCGACAGTTTCGGAGAATGAGGCAAACACCAGACCGCCAACGGATTCGGTGCGCAGCTGGCGAAGATTGTGCTGGGACATGTCGAAATCGCCCGGCATCCCGCCCTGTCCCTTGAGGCCGCGGCGGAAGGGTACCCCGATCAGGTTCCCCTTCAGATCGTAGGCCCATTGGTGGTAGACGCATTCCAGGCTTGCGCGGTTGCCGCGCATTTCGCGGCAGACCAGGGCGCCGCGATGGGCGCAGCGATTGACCACGACATGCAACGAGCCGTCGCTGTCGCGCGTGAGGATCACCGGTGTTTCGCCCACGAAGGTCGATTTGAAATCACCCGCCTGCGGAACTTCAGCCTCAAGTCCGACGAAGGACCAGCAGTTACCCTTGAAAATGTTCTCCTGTTCGCGATCGTAGTACTGGCGATCGGTGAAAACGCGGTACGGAACCCGGCATCCTGCAGTGGACGGGGCTTGATCCAAGGCGTCTGTTTGCTGGGGAATGGACATAATTGGGTGCTTTCAACTTTGCAGCTAGATCGGGCGGACCATCATCGTATCGATGAGGTGGGTGTCGAAGATCGCGGTCTTGGAAAGGAAGCGCGGGGCAGCCCCGGAAACGTCGATTTGATCGACATATTTTCCGGAATTGTAGATCGACGTCTGACCGTCGTTGCGCGTCATCAGGACCACATAGTTGGTCTGTGTGGTGACGATCTGCCCGCTGGTCGACTTCACGCGGGTCGGACCGAGAATATGCCGGTAGCTGTGCGCGGGAAAAATATTGGCGCGGCGCAAAGAGACGATGCGATCGACCAGCATGCCGCGGCTGTCGCAGAACACCGCAGCCAGGTTCAGTGAACGATTGTGGTTCTCCGCTGAGATCACACTGTACTGGCACTTTTCTTCAAACAGGTCAGGCCATTCTTCCAACCGGTCGTCATCGATCAGTTCCGCATGAAGCGCATTAAGTTGCGCAGCGGCATGCTGAAACTGCATCTGCTCAAGGGTGGGAAGGCCCATCATGCTGCTCCTTCGGGCTTCGTGATGCAGACCCAGCCATCCTCGATTTCGACCGGATAGGACGCGATCGCCACCTGGCAGGGAAAGGCCTTGGCTGCGCCGGTCTTGATGTCGAACGAGCCGCCATGGAACGGACACTCGATGATGTCGCCATCCTGATATCCGTCGGTCAGCATGGCATTGCCGTGGGTGCAAAGATTGTCGGTAACGAAAATCTCGCCATCGACATTGTAGACGGCAAGGGCGGGCATTCCCTCTGCGAATGCCGCAACCGGCTCGCCGTCCTTCACGCTGGCAGCTTCACAGAGTCGCAATTTGTTTGACATGGTTGACCTGTTGTCCTGTCAAGAATCGAGCAAAATGGGCGATTGTCAGAGCAGCGGAATGTCCATCCCGTAGCCAGCCGCCTCGTTGCCATGGCCGAAGATGTCGCGGGTGTAGTATTCCTGCTGGCCGGTCGAGTGGCGGGCGCCCCAGCCGAACTCCCACAACCAACCCGACGGATTGGCGCAATAGAAGGTCAGGGCCTGATCGTTGGCGTGCTTGCCAAGCTGCAGCGCTACATCGATCTTCTTCCCGCGCACAATGTCGTGAGCCATGCCGAGATCGTCGAGATCGGTGTATTCGAACATCAGGTGGTTGATGCGCTTTTCCATCGGTCCGAGGCCGAAGGCGACCGAGTGCTGGCGCTCGTTGCAATGCATGAAATAGGGCTGGGCGACCATGCCGTTGGGCAGGTGGAGATGGTATTCAACCGACCCGCGCAGGCCGAGCAGTTCATAGAACCGGGCCGCCGCCTCGACATCGTCCTGGCGCAGGATGCAGTGCCCGATCCCTTGCGAGCCGGTCAGGAACTTGCCGAACATCGGACGGCCAGGATGAAACGGCTTGTGCGTATCGACCTGGGGGCCGAAGAAGATCTCGGTCGGGTTGCCGCCCGGATCGGCCAGCTTGAGCAGCCCGAGAACCCGGCGTTCGCGCGCCTCGGCTTCGGTGCCCACGGTGAAGGGGATTCCCGCCGCGCTCAGCTTTTCCTGCATCGCGGCGAATTCCTGCGGCCCGGCCACGCGCCAGCCCATGTAAGCCAGGTCATCGCTGCCATCAGCGTGCAGAACGATGCGGTGATGCCAAAGGTCCATTCGCAGATAGAGCCGATCCCCTTCGCCTTCATCGACGACTTCCATGCCGGCGACTTCGGCGGCGTAAGCGCGCCAGGCAGCGAGATCGGAAACGGAAAGACCAAGATAGCCGAGTTCGGTGACGACCGACATAGTTCAAACTCTCCCAATTCACCCCAAAACGGGGTCATTTTGCGATTTGCTGGCCGCCTTGCTTCGATTCAAGCCGCCGGTTTCAGCCATTTCTGACTCATTACCTACCAGAACGTTTTTCATTGTGCAATACGTTGCACGAAATGATGGGATGAGGTAGTCCCCGTGTGCAATCTGCGGTTGATTCGCGGAGGTATTGGGTGCCCGACGCACAGAACGGGAGAGGATCGATGGAACTCAATGAGAAAATCGGCGGCAGGATTGCCGACTTGCAGGGCTTGAAAGGGCGCATGCGCGCTTGGCTCAAGAAGGATCACGAGCGCGGGATCTTCCAGTTAGATCGTGCTGCCTTTACCGAAGGCGCGCTGTTCGATCTCGAGATGAAATACATCTTCGAGCGCAACTGGGTCTATCTGGCGCATGAGAGCCAGATCGCTAAACCTAACGATTTCATCACGACCAAGATCGGGCGCGTTCCTATCCTGGTCACCCGTGACAAGACGGGAGAGGTCCGAGCCTTCGTCAATGCGTGTTCGCACCGTGGCGCGCGCATTTGCCGCGAGCGGGCGGGCAACAAGCGCAACCACATGTGTCCGTTCCATGGCTGGACATTCTCGTCTGGGGGCGACCTGCTGGACGTCACCGATGAGAGCATCGGGGGCTATCCGGAGGCATTCAATCGCGCTGATTTCGGGCTTCAACCGGTCGCCCGGGTGGAAAGCTACCGCGGCTTCATTTTTGCCAGCCTCTCCGCCGATGTCGTCCCGCTGGTCGATCACCTCGCCGGCGCGCGGGATTTCATCGATATCCTGGTGGACCAGTCGAAGTCCGGCGCAATGGAAGTTTTGCCCGGAACCAACCGCTACCGCTATCACGGCAACTGGAAGATGCAGGTCGAGAACGGGCTCGACGGCTATCACGTCATGACCACGCACGCCAACTACTTCATGACGGTTCAGCGCCGCGTCGAAGGCATTTCGAAGAACGAAACCAAGGCGATTAGCTTCAATGGCTTCACCGCGCGCGATGGCGGGTCGTTCTCGTTCCACAACGGACACACGGTGTTGTGGGCCGACTATGCCAACTTCATGGATCGCCCCAATTTCGAGATCATCGACTGGCTCGAAGAGTCCTACGGCGCCGAAAAGGCCAAGTGGATGAACAAGCGCATCCGCAACCTGCAGCTGTTTCCCAACGTCTTCCTGATGGACCAGACCAGCACTCAGATCCGCATCATCCAGCCGCTGGCGGTGGATGAGACCGAAGTCAGCACGGTGTGCATCGCCCCGGTCGGCGAAAGCGCCGAGGCGCGTGCCCTGCGGCTGCGTCAGTATGAGGATTTCTTCAATTCGACCGGCATGGCGACCCCGGACGACCTGACCGAATTCAACAACTGCCAGACCGGCTATGGCGCCGGCGAAGGCCGCTACAACGAGATGTCGCGCGGTTCGACGCGCTGGGACACCGGCCCGGGCAAGTTCGGCGAGCCGCTCGATTTCAATGTGGTGCTGAGCAGCCCGGCGGTTGCCGACGAAGGCCTCTATGTGGCGATCCATGACGAGTGGCTCACGCTCATGGAAAAGGCCATCGACAGCGAGTGCAGCGAGCTTGCCGCCTTCCTTGAGCGTTCGCTGGAGAAGGCATGATGACCGCATTCCATTCGCGCTGGCTGGCGGTTTCCCGCTTCATCGGTCAGGAAGCCATGGCGCTTGACGACAAGGACTGGGATGCCTGGCTGGCGCTCTATCACGAAGAGGCGGAATACTGGGTTCCAGCCTGGGACGATCACGAACGGCCGACTGCGGATCCGCAGAACGAAGTCTCGCTGATCTATTATCCCAACCGGGGCGGGCTTGAGGATCGGGTGTTCCGGATCAGGACCCGGCGCTCGGCGGCGAGCACGCCGCAGCCACGCACGGTTCACCAGTTCTCCCTGCTGTCTGCTGAGGAGAGCGATGGCCAGGTGCATGCGCGGACGTCTTGGACCACGGTTTCGGTGCTGGAAGGCAAAGTCGCCACTCTCAGCGGGTGGGCCTACTACGATCTTGAGCCCAAGGACGATACTTTCGTGATCCGTCGCAAGAAGACGATCGTTGTCACAGATCTGTTCCACGAGATCGCCGATGTCTATAGCATCTAGACAGGCGCGCCCGGTTGTCGGCACCATGATCGGCGATCCCGCCGGGATCGGGCCCGAAGTCGCGGTCAGGGCACTGGCTGGCGGATCGGTGCACGAGGATTCGATCCCCGTGCTGCTCGGATCGGCGGCTGCGGTGGAACGCGCGCTCGATTTCACCGGCACCAAGGCCCGGCTGCGGGTCATGCGCAGCTTCGAAAAACCCAGCGACGATCCCGCGATTATCGACGTCATCGATACCGGCGCGCTGCCCGATGGCGTTCTGCCCCTGGGCGAGGACACCGAGGCCGCCGGGCACGCCACCGCGCAATGGCTGGACGAGCTCGACGCGCTTGCCCGCGACGGTTCCTTCGCGGCCACGATCATGGGGCCGATCAGCACCGGTTCGCTGAAGCTCGCCAAGAAGCTCGACAAGGTCATCAGCCCGACACCCGGCGAAAGCTATCTGGTGCTGCTCACCGGGCCGCTCCGGGTTGCGCACCTGACTGATCACATGTCGTTGCGGCAAGTGATCGACGTCATTTCGGCAGACCTCGTCGCCATGGCGGTGGGGCAACTGCACGAGGCCATGCAATCCTGGGGCATCGCCCAACCCCGGATCGCGGTTGCCGGTCTCAACCCACATGCCATCGGCGACGAGGATCGCCTTGAAATTGCGCCCGGGGTTGAAGCCGCGCGTGCCAGGGGCATCGATGTCGAAGGGCCGATCGCGCCCGATTCGGTCTTCCGCCACTGCATCGAGGGCCGCTACGACATGGTCCTGGCGATGTTCCACGATCAGGGCCACATCGCCGTCAAGACCTGGGGTTTTTCGGGCAACAGCGTGATCATCATGGGGCCGCCGTACCTGCATATGTCGGTGGCCCATGGCACCGCCTACGACATCGTCGGTACCGGCAAAGCCGATGCCGCCATGATGCAGAGCGCGATGCGCACTTGCGGACGGCTCGCTTCGGGCCGCGGTTTCGAACAAGCTTAGGGAGAAGACCATGAACGCCGAAACCATGCCCGTCGCCGCCGGGTCGGAGCCGACTGCGGTTGATTACGCAGTCTATCACAGCCAGGCGATCTTCACGGCCGAACAGGAAAACATCTTTCGCGGACAGACCTGGTGCTATCTTGGCCTCGAAGCCGAGCTGGCCAACAGCGGCGATTTCCGTTCGACCCATGTCGGCAACACCCCAGTGGTGGTGACGCGCGCGGCGGACGGTTCGATCCACGCCTGGGTCAACCGCTGCGCCCACAAGGGCGCGACCGTGTGCCGCTCGCTGCGCGGCAACCAGGCCGACGGGGCGTTCGTCTGCGTCTATCACCAGTGGGCCTACGACGCGACCGGTGCGCTTGTCGGCGTGCCGTTCCGGCGGGGGCTGAAAGGCGTGGGCGGCTATTCGACGGAATTCAATATGGCCGAGCATTCGCTGGAGCGGTTGCGTGTCGAGACATTCGGCGGTCTCGTGTTCGGCACCTTCAACCCGTCCATCGCCCCGCTCGAGGACTTTCTGGGTCCAGTGATGCGCAAATACATTCAGCGTGTCTTCCAGCGCCCGGTCAAGGTGCTGGGCTATGCGCGGCAGTTGATGGCCGGCAACTGGAAGCTCTATTCGGAAAACAGTCGTGACAGCTACCACGGCGGTCTGTTGCACCTGTTCTATCCGACTTTCGGCATCTACCGCCAGAGCCAGGAAAGCGCAGGGCTGGTTTCGGACGAAGGCTACCACACCGTCTTTACCGTCTCGAAGCCCAAGGGCGATGTCGACTACGGCTCTTTCGGTGACGAGGCCAACCGCGAGATGCAGGGTGAGGCCAAGCTGCAGGACGAGCGCCTGCTGGCATTCCGCCCTGAGATCGCTGACGATGTCGGGCTGCACATCCAGTCGATCTTCCCGTCGGTGGTCGTCCAGCAGATTCAGAACACCCTCGCGACAAGGCAGATCGTGCCCCACGGCACCGACAAGACCGAGCTGGTCTGGACCTATTTCGGCTATGCCGACGATGACGAGGAGACGACCCGCCACCGCCTGCGCAACCTCAATCTGGTTGGGCCGTCGGGGCTAATCTCGATGGAGGACGGCGAGGCTGTCGAACTATGCCAGCAGGGCACGATCGGTGCCGAAGGCAAGCGCAGTTTTGTCGAGATGGGCGGGGACGATGTCCGACCCTCCTACGCGCCGATGGGCATGGATGAAAATTCCGTGCGCGGTTTCTGGAAGGGCTATCTCGGGCTGATGGGCAATGCCCTGGCCGATCTCGCGGTGGAGGGCCGCGCATGAGCGCCCCTGCGGACAAAGTGCAGAGCGCGATCGACGATTTCAACGCCGCCTATGGTCTGTGCCTCGACGACGACCGGCTCGAGCAGTGGCCCGACCTGTTCGTGGACGATTGCCTGTACCAGGTGATCGCGCGCGAGAATGTCGATAACGGCTTGCCCGCAGCAGTGATGTATTGCGACAGCAAAGGGATGCTGGTTGACCGCGTGGTTGCGCTGCGCAAGGCCAACGTATTTCCCGAACATTTCAACCGCCATCTGATCGGGCGCGCTGTGATCACCGGCGTGGAAGGCGACGAGGTCTCCGCAGAAGCCAGTTACGTCGTTTTCCAGACCCGTAACGATGGTGAAACCCGCATCTACAATGCTGGCAAATACGTCGACCGGTTCGATCTGGGCGGCGGACATGTCCGTCTGAAAAGCCGGACCTGCATCTACGACACGCTGCGCATAGCGACCCTGCTCGCAACCCCGATCTGACCGGGTCCTGTTTCACTGCATCCCTGAAGGAGACTATCTATGAAGCTGTTCATTAGCCCCGGCGCCTGCTCGCTCGCCCCGCACATCGCGCTTCGCGAAGCCGGCGCCGCTTTCGATGCGGTCAAGGTCGATCTGGCGACCCGAAAGGTCGAGACCGGTGAGGACTTTCTGGCGGTCAATCCGTCAGGCAAGGTTCCGGCCTTGACCCTCGACAGCGGCGAAACGCTGACCGAAAACCCCGCGATCCTGCTTTACATCGCCGACCAGAAGCCGGAGGCTGGCCTGGCGCCGCGCGACGGCACCATGGACCGGTACCGCCTGCTCAGCCGGCTGAGCTTCCTGGGTTCGGAATTCCACAAGGCCTTCGTGCCCCTGTTTACGCCCGGCACCAGCGATGAAGCCAAGGCCGCCGCTACGACCGCAGTCAAGAATCACTTGGTCGCGCTCGATAAGGATCTCGCCGGCAAAGAGCACTATGCGGGTGCCGATTTTAGCGTCGCCGACATCTATCTGTTCGTGATGCTGGGCTGGCCTGCCCATGTCGGGATCGACATGAGCGCCTATCCCGCGCTGGGCGCCTATTGCGGCCGGATTGCGCAGCGGCCTGCGGTTGGGGCGGCCTTGCAGGCCGAAGGTCTCATCTGATCGAAGGGCGCGGGGCGGCGGCGATCGCCGTCGCCCACGTCGTTCTTCATTTGCAAATGCGTTTCAAATAGTGCAATGAACGACGCCTCTGGCGACAGAGACGGCGATTCGGCGTCCAGGCTCAGCCGAATACAAAATCATCGAGGCGGGAAAGGATCGGATGGCTACCATGGCAAGCTCGACTTTGGACACGGCACTTCCGGAAATCGGTAGGTCGCTGGTTGTCGGCGGAAGTTCGACCAATTACCACGACGTCGGCGAAGGCGCCCCGGTGCTGCTGGTCCACGGATCGGGCCCAGGCGTGACTGCATGGGCCAACTGGCGGCTGAACATGCCGGTTCTCGCCCAGGATTTCCGGGTCATCGCGCCCGACATGTTCGGCTTCGGCTATTCGGACAGCAAGGGCCGGATCGAGGACAAGCAGATCTGGGTCGATCAGCTGGCCGGTTTTCTCGACGGGCTGGGCATCGACAAGGTTTCGATGGTCGGCAATTCGTTCGGCGGCGGCATCACGCTGGCGTTCATGATTGCCCATCCCGACCGGGTTGAGCGCGCCGTGCTGATGGGCCCGGCCGGGCTCAACTTTCCAATCACCCCGGCGCTCGACAAGGTCTGGGGCTATGAGCCCTCGGTCGAGGCGATGCGCGATTCGCTCAAGTACCTTGCCTGGGATCACAGCCGCCTGACCGAGGATCTGATCCAGTCGCGCTATGTCGCCAGCGCCCGGCCCGAAGCGCATGAGCCCTACAATGCCACCTTCGGCGGTGCCGACCGCCAGCGCAATGTAGCGATGCTCGCCAGCCGCGAAGAAGACATCGCCGCACTCGAGCACGAAACGCTGATCCTGCATGGCGTCGCTGATCAGGTGATCCCGTTGGATTCAACCGTGAAACTCGCCGGTTTGATGAAGCGTGCGGACTTGCACCTCTTCGCCGAATGCGGACACTGGGTGCAGATCGAACGGATGGCAAGCTTCAACCGCATGGTTGCCGAGTTTTTTAAGAATGGCCTCAAGGCCTGATCGGAGAGGATAATCGTCATGGCTCTAACTGGTGTAATTCGTCCCGGTTATGTGCAACTCAGGGTCCTCGACCTCGATGAGGCCATTACCCATTATCGCGACCGGATTGGCCTGAACTTCGTCAATCGCGACGGCGACCGCGCCTTCTTCCAGGCGTTCGACGAATTCGATCGTCACAGCATCATCCTGCGTGAGGCCGATCAGGCCGGCATGGACGTGATGGGCTTCAAAGTCGCCAAGGATGCCGACCTCGATCATTTTGCCGAGCGCCTGCTCGATATTGGCGTGCATGTCGATGTGATCCCGGCCGGATCGGACCCCGGTGTGGGTCGCAAGATCCGCTTCAACACGCCGACCCAGCATGTTTTCGAACTCTACGCCGAAATGGAACTGTCGGCCACCGGCCCGGCGGTCAAGAACCCCGATGTCTGGGTGGTCGAACCGCGCGGCATGCGTGCCACCCGCTTCGATCACTGCGCACTGAATGGCGTGGACATCTCCGCATCCGCAAAAATCTTCGTCGATGCGCTGGATTTCTCGGTTACCGAGGAGCTGGTCGATGAAGGCAGTGGGACGCGCCTCGGCATCTTCCTGAGCTGCAGCAACAAGGCGCATGATGTTGCCTTCCTCGGTTATCCCGAAGACGGCAAGATCCACCACACCTCTTTCAACCTCGAATCCTGGCACGACGTCGGCCATGCAGCCGACATCATCAGCCGCTACGATATTTCGCTCGATATCGGGCCGACGCGTCACGGGATCACCCGCGGCCAGACGATCTACTTCTTCGATCCCTCGGGTAACCGCAACGAAACCTTCAGCGGCGGTTACATCTATTATCCCGACAATCCGCAGCGCATGTGGCAGGCAGAGAGCGCCGGCAAGGCGATCTTCTACTACGAGAAGGCGCTGAACGACCGCTTCATGACGGTGAACACCTGATCATGGACGGGGTGGTTTCGGTCCGGACGGTAGGCCACGAACTGGCGCTCAAGGCAGCGGCTGCCGCCGTTGCCACGGGTGCGGCGGCGGGCTGTCCGGTCGTTGCCGCGGTGGTCGGCGCCGGGGGAGATCTGGTCGCGTTCGTCCGCGCCAGCGGCTCCCCTTCGCCATCCGCAAAGATCGCGCAAGATAAGGCTTACAGCGCCGCCAGCTTCCGCGTCCCGACGCCGGATCTCTATGCGATGGTTTCCGGCAATCCGGCCCTGCGCGACGGAATCGTCGCGCAGCCGGGATTAGCAATGTTCGGCGGCGGCCTGCCGATCGAAATCGCCGGTGTATTCGTCGGTGCGATCGGTGTTTCCGGCGGGAGCGAAGCGATGGACGTCGAATACGCCAACGCCGGTCTCGCTGCGATCGGCGCAAGGCAATTCTGACGCACCATGGCCTCCGGCCAACTTAGGTATTATGCACCAATGACCTCAACTTCCTCCTCTCCGGTCACCGAAACTATCCTGAACTTCATTGACGGTTCCTATCGCAAAGGTAGCGAGGGTAAGTCGTTTCCCAACGTCAATCCGGCCACCGGCACCGCGATCGGGGTTGTGCACGAAGCAAGCCAGGCCGACGTCGCAGACGCCGTGGCTGCGGCCAAGGCAGCGCTTACCGGGCCATGGGGCAAGATGACCACGGCCGAGCGGGTCAAGCTGATCGCCGCCGTGGCGACCGAGATCGAACGCCGAGCGGATGATTTCCTGGCTGCCGAAGTGGCCGACACCGGCAAGCCGCGCCATGTCGCGTCCCATATCGACATTCCGCGCGGGGCCGCCAACTTCCGCATGTTCGCGGATGTCGTCTCGACAATGCCGGGCGAAAGCTTCAACACATCGACCCCCGATGGCGGCCAGGCGCTCAACTATACCGTGCGCAAGCCCAAGGGTGTGGTCGCGGTGGTCTGCCCATGGAACTTCCCGCTGCTGCTGATGACCTGGAAGGTTGGCCCGGCGCTGGCCTGCGGCAATACCGTGGTGGTCAAGCCTTCGGAGGAAACGCCTCGGACTGCTGCCCTGCTGGGTGAAGTAATGAACGCGGTGGGCATGCCCAAGGGTGTCTACAACGTCGTCCACGGATTCGGTCCGGGTTCGGCCGGCGAATTCCTCACGTCCAACCCCGATGTCGATGCCATCACCTTCACCGGCGAGACCGGCACCGGACAGGCGATCATGCAGAAGGCCGCGATCGGCGTTCGCGACATTTCGTTCGAACTCGGTGGCAAGAACCCGGCGATTGTGTTCGCCGATGCCGACCTCGACAAGGCGGTCGAGGGTCTGTCGCGCTCGGTCTTCCTGAACACCGGGCAGGTCTGCCTCGGAACCGAGCGGGTCTATGTCGAACGACCGATCTTCGACGCCTTCGTGGCGCGGATGGCGGCGGCGGCGCAGGGCTTCAAGCCGGGCGTGACCGGTGATCGCGCCTATCTCGGCCCGCTGATCAGCGCCGAGCACCGCGAGAAAGTGCTGGGTTACTATCGCCGTGCGGTCGAGGACGGGGCCACCGTGGTCACCGGCGGCGGCGTTCCCGAAATCTCGGGTGCGGAAGCCGGTGGCTTCTTCGTGGAACCGACGCTGTGGATCGACGTCGCCCACGGCGATACCGTGATGCGCGAGGAAATCTTCGGACCGTGCTGCGGTATCGTGCCGTTCGACAGCGAGGACGAGGTGATCGCACTTGCAAACGATACGGTTTACGGCCTGTGCGCCTCGATCTGGACCGAAAACATGTCCCGCGGACACCGCGTGGCGGCGGCGATGGACGTGGGGGTGTGCTGGGTCAATTCCTGGTTCTTGCGCGACCTGCGCACCGCCTTCGGCGGGTCAGGCCATTCCGGGATCGGTCGCGAGGGCGGGGTGCACAGCCTCGAATTCTACACCGAGATCACCAACATTTGCGTGAAGCTGTAAGACGATGACAATCGACCCCAAGACTATCGAACAAGCGGCCCTGGCGCTGCGCGGCGCGGCCGAAACGGGGAAGCCGGTCAGCCCGATCCGCGACCTGATTTCGGCTGGTGGCGTTGAAGCAGCCTATGCCGTGCAGGAAGCCAACACCAAGCTCTACCTCGCCAACGGCCGGCGCTTGGTCGGCCGCAAGATCGGCCTGACCTCGCTCGCGGTGCAACGCCAGCTCGGGGTGGACCAGCCAGACTACGGGATGCTGTTCGCCGACATGGACGTGCCCGAAGGCATTCCGGTGTCGCTCGACCAGGTGATCCAGCCCAAGGTCGAGGCCGAGATCGCGATCGTGGTCGGCCGCGATCTGCCGCACCCCGACATGACGACAGCGGAGATGATTCGGGCGGTCGAATATGTCGTTCCCGCGATCGAGATCGTGGACAGCCGTGTTGCCAATTGGGATATCAAGATCTGGGACACGATCGCTGACAACGCCTCGAGCGGGCTGTTCGTGCTCGGCGCGGTGCCGCGCAAGCTCGACGGGCTCGATCTGCGCAGCTGCGGCATGGTCATGGAAGTCAAAGGCGAACCGATTTCGGTCGGTGCCGGGATTGCCTGTCTGGGCAGCCCGATCACCGCCTCGCTGTGGCTGGCGCGGGTGATGGCCAAAGCGGGGCGTCCGTTACTCGAAGGCGATGTAATCCTGTCGGGCGCGCTCGGGCCGATGGCCGGGGTTGCGCGCGGCGATGTGGTCGAAGCCCGGATCAACGGACTCGGAACGGTCCGCGCCGCGTTCGCCGCTGACTGAATTCAAATTGGAGGCTGGTCAAATGGCCAAGATGAAGTGCGCAATTATCGGCTCCGGCAATATCGGGACCGACCTGATGATCAAGCTGCTCAAGGGTTCGGATACGCTGGAGCTAGCGGCGGTTGTCGGGATCGATCCGGCCTCCGAAGGGCTGGCGATGGCCAGCGAACGCGGCGTCCCGACGACCCACGAAGGAATCGAGGGCCTGTGCCGGATGCCGCAATATGCCGATATCGGCATCGCCTTCGATGCGACCTCGGCCTATGCGCACAAGGCGCACGACGAAATCCTCGCCCGTGACGGCAAGCTGATGGTCGACCTTACCCCGGCCGCGATCGGCCCGGCGACCATTCCGCCGGTCAACCCGGCGGTCGATGCCGCGGTGCGCAACATCAACATGGTGACCTGTGGCGGGCAGGCGACGATCCCGATCGTCGCGGCGGTCTCGCAGGTCGCCAAGGTGCACTATGCCGAAATCGTCGCGTCGGTCTCCTCGCGCTCGGCTGGTCCCGGCACCCGTGCCAACATCGACGAGTTCACCCGCACCACCGCCCGGGCGATCGAAACCGTCGGCGGCGCGGCAAAGGGTAGGGCGGTGATCATCCTCAATCCCGCCGAACCGCCGATGATCATGCGAGATACGATCTTCACGCTGTCCGAAATGGTCGATGAGGACAAGGTTCGCGATTCGATCCTGGCGATGATCGCCAAAGTCCAGTCCTATGTGCCGGGCTACCGGCTCAAGCAGGACGTCCAGTTCGAACGCTTCGGTTCGAACCGCCCGCTCAAAATTCCCGGTTACGGCGAATTCGAAGGTCTTAAGACCAGCGTGTTCCTCGAAGTCGAGGGTGCGGGCGATTATCTGCCCAACTATTCTGGCAATCTCGACATCATGACCGCCGCCGCCAAGGCTGCCGGCGAGAGCCTTGCCAAGACCCACATGGAAAAGATCCCCGCATGACCTTCAATCCCGAATCCGACCGGCTGTACATCCAGGACGTGACCCTGCGCGACGGGATGCACGCCATCCTGCACATGTACGGCACCGACAGTGTCCGCACGATCGCCAAGGCGCTGGATGACGCGGGCGTCGATGCAATCGAAGTCTCGCATGGCGACGGCCTCAACGGTTCGACCTTCAACTACGGTTTCGGTGCCCATACCGACTGGGACTGGATCGAAGCCGCCGCCGATGTCATCAAGAACGCGGTGCTGACCACGCTGCTGGTGCCCGGTATAGGCACCGCAGAAGAACTCAAGCGAGCCTACTCGATGGGTGTCCGTTCGGTCCGGGTCGCGACCCATTGCACCGAGGCCGATGTCGGCAAGCAGCACATTGGCATTGCTCGCGATCTGGGCATGGACGTTTCGGGCTTCCTGATGATGAGCCACATGATCGAGCCCGAAGCGCTCGCCCAGCAGGCCCTGTTGATGGAAAGCTATGGCGCGCAGTGCGTCTATGTCACCGACAGCGGCGGCGCGCTCGATATGGACGGCGTGACCGCGCGGCTCCAGGCCTATGACCGGGTGCTCAAGCCCGAAACCCAGCGCGGTATCCACGCGCACCACAATCTGTCGCTCGGCGTGGCCAATTCGATCGTCGCGGCGCAGGCCGGGGCGGTGCGGATCGACGCCAGTCTCGCGGGCATGGGAGCGGGCGCGGGGAACGCCCCGCTCGAGGTGTTTATCGCGGCGGCCAACCGAAAGGGCTGGAAGCACCGCTGCGACGTGATGGCGCTGATGGATGCGGCCGACGACATCATCCGCCCGCTGCAGGACCGACCGGTGCGGGTCGATCGCGAAACGCTGAGCCTGGGCTATGCCGGGGTCTATTCGAGCTTCCTGCGACACGCAGAGAAGGCTTCGGAGCAGTACGGTATCGATACCCGCGAGATTCTGGTCGAACTCGGCAACCGCAGGATGGTCGGCGGCCAGGAAGACATGATCATCGACGTGGCGCTCGATCTGATCAAGGCCAGGGCAAACTGACATGGACAGGCTCGTAAATTACGCCGAAAAGCTCGACACCGCCGCGCGTGAGTCCACAGCGACACCGCAGATCACGCCGGTGGACACTGCTTTCACGGTCGCGGAGGCCTATCAGGTGCAGAAACTCTCGGTCGACCGTCGCCTGGCGCGCGGCGAACGGCGGATCGGCGTCAAGATGGGGCTGACCAGCCGTGCCAAGATGCTGCAGGTCGGCGTAGAGGAAGTGGCTTGGGGACGGCTGACCGACGCCATGCTGGTCGAGGAAGGCTCAGCCCTGTCGCGCGCGCGCTATGTTCACCCCCGGGTCGAACCTGAGGTGGCCTTTCTGATGAAGGCGCCGCTGGCCGGCAAGGTTACTGCTGCCGCGGCGTTGGCCGCGGTCGAAGCGATCGCTCCGGCCATGGAGATCATCGATAGTCGGTACGAGAACTTCAAGTTCGCACTGGAAGACGTGATCGCCGATAACACCTCCTCATCCGGGCTGGTGATCGGCTCCTGGCACGATCCACGGATCGATTTTTCGAATCTCGGCGTGATCCTCGAGATCGACGGCGAGGTGGTCCAGGTGGGATCGACCGCGGCAATCCTCGGCCACCCGATCCGCTCGCTGGTTGCTGCGGCGAGGCTGGTCGCGGAGGCGGGCGAGCAGATCAACGCCGGCGATATAGTCATGGCCGGCGGGATCACTGCCGCACCCAACCTGGCCCCGGGCCAGACCGTGCGGACCACGGTTCAAGATCTTGGCGCGGTCATGTTCCAGGTGGAGGCCTGATATGCCGATCATCGAGGTAAACCTGCTCGAAGGGCGCGCTCCGGAAGCCAAGGAACGGCTGATCCAGGCGCTGACCAACGCGGCGATCGAGGCGATCGGCGCGCCGCGCGAATCGGTCAGGGTGATCCTGCGGGAGATGGCGCCTGCACATTTCGCGGTCGGTGGGCAGAGTCTGGCCGCAAAGGCCACTGCAACAGCGCAATCGAAAGTTGAAGAAGATTGGTCGGATGAAAGCTGAAGCGCATCAGATCCGCATTGTCGGTGGCGCACAGTTCACCTGTTCCGAAGAGGAGCGCGTACTGTTCGCGATGGAGCGATCCGGCCTGGACGAAATCGGCGTGGGCTGCCGTGGCGGCGGCTGTGGCTTCTGCCGGGTCCGCGTCGTCGAGGGTAAGTATCGGACCGGCAAGATGAGCACGGCCAAGGTAACTGCCGCCGATCAGGCACAGGGCTACGCACTGGCGTGCCGGCTCTATCCGTTGAACGATCTGCTGATCGAAGTTGGATGAGATTTAAGGGAGAATTGTCATGGCTACGCAGTTGAAGAGTGCAGAAAACGAATACGGAATCAAATCGGAATATGGCCACTACATCGGCGGCGAATGGATCGCCGGAGACAGCGGCAAGACCATCGATCTGGTCAATCCCTCGACGGGTAAGGTGCTGACCAAGATTCAGGCGGGCAACACCAAGGACATCGAACGCGCGATTGCCGCCGCCAAGGCTGCGTTCCCCAAGTGGTCGCAGAGTCTGCCGGGTGAGCGTCAGGACATCCTGATCGAAATCGCGCGCCGCCTGAAGGCCCGCCATTCGCATTATGCCACCCTCGAAACGCTCAACAACGGCAAGCCGATGCGCGAATCGATGTATTTCGATATGCCGCAGACGATCGGGCAGTTCGAACTGTTCGCCGGTGCCGCCTATGGCTTGCACGGCCAGACGCTCGATTATCCCGACGCAGTCGGCATCGTTCACCGCGAACCGCTCGGCGTCTGCGCGCAGATCATCCCCTGGAACGTGCCGATGCTGATGATGGCATGCAAGATCGCACCTGCGCTGGCTTCGGGCAACACCGTGGTGCTCAAGCCGGCCGAGACGGTCTGCCTTTCGGTGATCGAATTCTTCATGGAAATGGCCGATCTGCTGCCACCGGGCGTGATCAACGTAGTCACCGGCTACGGTGCCGACGTGGGTGAGGCGCTGGTTACCAGCCCCGATGTCGCCAAGGTCGCCTTCACCGGATCGGTCGCCACCGCGCGCCGGATCATCCAGTACGCCTCGGCCAACATCATTCCGCAGACGCTCGAACTCGGCGGCAAGTCGGCGCACATCGTGTGCGGCGATGCCGACATCGACGCGGCGGTCGAAAGCGCGACCATGTCGACCGTCCTCAACAAGGGCGAAGTCTGCCTGGCCGGTTCGCGCCTGTTCCTGCACCAGTCCATCCAGGACGAGTTCCTCGCCAAGTTCAAGACCGCGCTGGAAGGCATCCGCCAGGGCGATCCGCTCGACATGGCCACCCAGCTTGGCGCCCAGGCATCGAAGATGCAGTTCGACAAGGTTGAAAGCTATCTTCGCCTCGCGACCGAGGAAGGAGCGGAAGTCCTTACCGGTGGTACCCGCTCGGATGCCGCCAACCTGGCTGGTGGCAACTTTATCAAGCCGACGATCTTCACCAATGTGAAGAACACCATGCGCATCGCGCAGGAGGAAATCTTCGGTCCAGTGACCAGCGTGATCACCTGGAACGACGAAGACGACATGATGGCGCAGGCCAACAACACGACCTACGGCCTGGCCGGCGGGGTCTGGACCAAGGACATCGCCCGGGCCCACCGGATTGCGCGCAAGCTCGAAACCGGCACGGTTTGGATCAACCGTTACTACAACCTCAAGGCCAACATGCCGCTGGGTGGCTACAAGCAGAGCGGCTTCGGGCGCGAATTCAGCCATGAAGTGCTGAATCACTACACCCAGACCAAGTCGGTGGTGGTCAATCTCCAGGAAGGTCGCACCGGAATGTTCGATCAGTGATCGGCAAGCAACGATCATTGGGAGAAACGATGTGACTGCAAGACTCGAAGGACAGGTGGCGCTGCTGACCGGCGGCGCCACCGGGATCGGCGCGGCGGTCGTCGCCCGCTATCTCGAAGAAGGTGCAAAGGTAGGCGTCCTGGTCAGGGATGCCGCCCAAGCCGACTTGGTGCGTACGCGGCATGGCAAAGGAATAGTCGTGGTTGAGGGCGATGTCCGCAACTATTCCGACAACCAGAACGCGGTTGCGGCGACCGTGGCTACCTTCGGCAAGCTCGACGTGTTTGTCGGCAATGTCGGCATCTGGGATTACATGACCCCGCTGGCGGACATGGATCCGGACAAGCTCTCCGAAACGTTGGACGAGATTTTTGGGGTCAACGTCAAGGGCTACTTCTTCGGTGCCCGCGCTGCAATCCCGGAACTCAGGAAGACCAAGGGCAGCATCATCTTCACGGCCTCGACCTCGAGCTTCTATACCGGCGGCGGTGGCACGCCCTATGTGGCATCGAAGCACGCGGTCCTTGGTCTGATCCGCCAGCTGGCATGGGAACTTACCCCCGATGTCAGGGTCAACGGCGTGGCGCCAGGCGGCACCCGAACGCCGCTGGGCGGTACCCATGCGGGTGGAACAGCCGATGTTCACATGGAAGATATGGAAGGGCTCGACGCGATGATTGCCGGGATGACGCCGCTCGCGCGGATCGCCGAACCGGATGATCACTCCGGCCTCTATGCCTTGCTCGCCTCGCGTCGGGACTCGGCCTACATGACAGGAACGGTTTTGCTCAGCGACGGTGGAATCGGCGTTGGCAAACGGCCCGGAAGCTGAAGCGGCCGAGATCTCTCCACCCTGGCGGGTGCTTGCTTCGTCAAGCACCCGTCTTTTTTAGTGAGATTGCTGCGATCGAGGTAAGCGGTGTTCTCAGGTGTCGGTGGTCCATGGTATCAGCTCACCGAGGGCGCTCGCTGGATGACCGCTGGCCAGCTTAGCCAGAGTGTCGGTCAGCCACGCGTGCTGGTTGATGCCGGAGATCGTGCAGTTCTCCATCAGCTTGGCGATGACCGCGCAGTTGTCGCCGCCGTGGTCTAAATCTGCAAACGAGGCGAAACAGGCAATGACAGGTTCCGCTTCAGAGCCAGCTCCGCCGGACCCAAATCCCGCAAGGATGGACCCAACTCTTGACCGTGGCCCTGGCGTTCAGATCATAACCAATAAATACCCAGGTCAATTCTGAGTGATGAACCTGGGTCAATTCTCAGCGCTACTCAACACGGCACCAATCCTATGAAGAAAATCAACAAATTGCTGGTTGCAAACCGCTCCGAAATCGCAATCCGCGTCTTTCGGGCCGCAACCGAACTCGATATCAATACTGTCGCGATCTACGCTGATCAGGACAAGCTGTCGCTCCACCGGTTCAAGGCTGATGAGGCCTATTGCCTCGATCCGGCGAAGGGCCCAATCCAAGCCTATCTGGCCATTGACGACATCATCGATATTGCGCTCAAGACCAAGGTGGATGCGATTCACCCAGGATATGGCCTACTTTCGGAAAATCCCGAGTTCGCTGAGGCATGTGATGCTGCGGGTATCGCCTTTATTGGTCCGAAGCCTACAGTGATGCGATCATTGGGTAACAAGGTTTCCGCTCGCGGTATCGCCATGGCGGCCGGAGTGCCAGTTGTACCTGCGAGCCCTCCACTCCCTGACGACTCCAATGCAATCATGAAGATTGCCCAGTCGATCGGCTTTCCATTGATGCTGAAGGCAAGCTGGGGTGGCGGTGGACGCGGCATGCGTCCGATCCATGATCCCAGCCAGCTGATCCCCATGGTTATGGAAGGCCGGCGCGAAGCCAAATCGGCGTTTGGCAGGGATGAGGTCTATCTTGAGAAGCTTATCGATGATGCACGGCATGTGGAGGTCCAGCTGCTGGGCGATCTCCATGGGAACCTCGTCCATCTATTCGAGCGCGATTGCACCATCCAGCGCCGCAACCAGAAGGTAGTCGAGCGCGCTCCGGCGCCATATCTTGATGATGCCCAACGCACTGCAATCTGCGACGCAGCGCTGAAGATTGGTCGGCATGTCGACTACAGCAATGCCGGCACCGTGGAATTTCTGGTCGATCGATCCACCGGCCAGTTCTACTTTATCGAGGTCAATCCCCGGATTCAGGTCGAGCATACCATCACTGAGGCCGTCACTGGGCTGGACATCGTGAAGGCTCAAATCAAAGTCGTCGAAGGCGGCCGGATCGGGTCGGTGCACGAAACAGGGATCCCCAACCAAGCATCGATCCATTTAAATGGCCACGCGATCCAATGCAGGGTGACGACCGAGAACCCTGACAACAACTTCATCCCCGACTACGGCCGGATCACCGCCTACCGAGGGGCATTTGGGCCTGGCATCCGAGTGGATGGGGGGACGGCTTATGAAGGTGCGATCGTAACTCGGTTTTACGATCCGCTCCTCGAGAAGATCATCGCATGGTCGGCTAGCCCTCAGGAGGCGGTCGCACGAATGCTTAGGGCGGTACGCGAGTACCGAGTCCGGGGCGTTTCAACCAACCTGGCTTTCCTGGAAAACCTGCTCAGCCACGCTGCGTTTCGAAACGCCGATTACAACACCCGGTTCATCGACACGCGACCGGAGTTGCTCACGGGTCGAATGCGGCGCGACCGAGCCACCAAGCTTTTGACCTACATCGCCGACGTCTCAATCAATGGCCATCCTGACGTGAAAGGAAGGGCTCAGCCGAGGCCTGACAGCGCAGGCCCACAACCGCTAAATCTGAAGGGACAAATCCAGCCAGGCACCCGGCAACTCCTGGAGGAAATGGGTCCGACTGGTTTTGCCCGGTGGGTCCGCGCACAAGAGCGCGTACTGGTCACCGATACGACGATGCGGGATGCGCATCAGTCGCTGCTGGCGACACGGATGCGTACCTACGACATGAAGCGTATCGCACCTGATTACGCCCGGGCATTGCCCAACCTGCTGTCGTTGGAATGCTGGGGCGGCGCGACCTTCGATGTTTCGATGCGCTTCCTGCAGGAAGATCCCTGGGATCGGATTCAGAGCATTAGGGAAAAGGTCCCGAATGTTCTGACGCAGATGCTGCTCCGCGGGGCAAACGCGGTAGGCTACACCAACTATCCCGACAACGTCGTTTGCCGGTTCATTCGTGAAGCTGCCAACGTCATCGATATCTTCAGAGTCTTCGACTGCTTCAACTGGGTCGAAAACATGAGGGTCGCAATCGACGCCGTTGCAGACTGTGGCAAGGTCGCGGAGGGAGCGATCTGTTACACCGGCAATATCCTTGATCCGGCGAGATCAAAGTTCAGCATTTCGTACTACGTCGATCTGGCCAGCCAGCTGGATCGAGCCGGCTGCCATATGCTCGCAATCAAGGACATGGCCGGACTGCTCACGCCGCAGGCGGCTCGGCTGCTCATTGCTGCGATCAGGGACGTGACCGATCTACCAATTCATCTGCACACACACGACACGTCTGGGGGGGCTGCCGCGACCTTGATCGCGGCGGCCGAGGCAGGTGTAGACGCGATCGATGCAGCCATGGACAGCCTGTCTGGGCTCACTTCGCAGCCCTGTTTGGGCACAGTTGCTACGGCCCTTAGGTTTGGGGAACGTGATCCCGGCCTTGACCCTGGCAGCCTCATGCGGATCAGCACGTACTGGGAACAAGTCCGCGAACAGTACCGGGCGTTCGAGAGTGATCTGAGAAGCGGCGCCTCAGAGGTTTATTTACATGAGATGCCCGGGGGTCAGTTCACCAACTTGCGCGAGCAAGCACGGGCTCTGGGGCTCGAGACGCGTTGGCACGAGGTCGCGCAGGCCTATCATGATGCCAACCTGATGTTCGGCGATATCGTCAAGGTGACGCCCTCTTCAAAGGTCGTCGGCGACATGGCACTGATGATGGTTGCGCAGGACGTGTCCCCCGACGACATTCTTTCTGGGCGCCGGGAGGTTTCCTTCCCCGCATCGGTGAAGTCCATGCTGAAGGGCGACCTCGGTCAGCCAATGGGTGGCTTTCCGAAGGACCTTCAGAAGATTGTCCTCAAGGACGAGAAGCCATACACGGAACGCCCGTCCGAACTGCTACCAGCCGCAGACCTTGAGCAGGTTGAAAGCGTGGCAAAAACGAGCTGCGGTAGGGCACTCAGCTCTTGGGAGCTGGCAAGCTATCTGATGTACCCAGAAATCACGGCTGGCTTCCTGCGGTCGCAGTCACGCTATGGACCTGTCTCCAAGCTTCCAACCAGCACGTATTTTTATGGCATGCGTCCTGGAGACCAGATTTCCGTTGAGATCGAGCCTGGCAAGGTGCTGAATATCGCCCTGATCGCCGTGAGCGAGCTCAATGAGAAGTGCGAGCGAAAGCTGTTCTTTGAGCTCAACGGGCAGCCGCGAACCATAGCGATCGTCGAAAAAGTAGCCAACATTGGCCGGGTCGACGTCCGCATAGCGGATGAGGCAGACCCAACCCATGTAGCTGCCCCCATGCCCGGCCTCATCTCCTCGATCTGCGTAAAAGTTGGCGAACCGGTCAAACCGGGTGACAGGCTGATGTCCATCGAAGCCATGAAAATGGAGTCTGCGATCCTGTCGGCGACGGAAGGCGTTGTCTCGAGCCTCTTCGTAAAGGCAGGCGATCTGGTTGATGCAAAGCAGCTGCTTGGAATCGTTAGCGCTTAGAAGGTCGCCGCGCCCAACCAGACGTAGCTGCCGCCGAGCAGGAATCCGATAACGCCCGCCAAGGTCATGACCGGAATGAGAAAATAGCGTAGGCCGTCCATCGGATTTCTCCCGAGTTATTCTGTTCTGGCCTTGCCCGTCGAGGCAAGGGTGAGGGCGGCGGCGGGCCGCCGCCCTCGGGTATAGGGTCTTAATATTTGTAGGCGAGCTTCAGGAACCATTCGCGCGGACGCGAGAAGCTTGCGGTGGCGGCGCCGCCGATGTCGAGATCGACGTATCCGCCTTGGATGTATCGTTTGTCAGTCAAGTTGGTGACGCCGCCCGTCACGGTGAAGTGTTCGCTTTTGTCAGTGAATGACGCGCTCGCACCAAAGACGCTATATGCTGGCTGAAACAATTGCGGGCTATTTACCGCATCCTTGAAGGTGCCGCTTTGATAGGACCAGTCACCACGAAGCGTCAGTTTCCCGGCTTGCCCTTCATAGACATCCGCATTGATAGCTGCCGAAGCTGTCCACTTGGGTACGAAAGCAAATTTCGAATCCTTGGTAACGGGGGCGGCTGATAAGTCGATGTTGGTGTAATAGGCATCCAGATAACCTACACCAAAGGTCAACTGAACCTGATCGATTGGAGCCGCTTCGCCCTCGACCTCGAACCCCTTGATCCGGCCGGTGCCCGCATTTCGTACCTTCGGTGCGATTCCCTCATTAACAACGATCTGCATATCGCTGTAGTCGGACAGGAACGCCGCGATGTTGAGGCGCAGTCGTCGGTTGAAGAATTCGTTTTTGAGGCCAATTTCGTAGGATTCGACGAACTCCGGCGTGAATGACGGTGTCGTAATCTCTGCGGGAAAGATGCGCTTGCGGATTCCGAGGTCATCGCGCGCACTGTTCCGATTTGATCGCGCGCGGCATTCCGAGGTGATCGCGCGCAGCGTTCCGAGAATTGTCCGCGCAGGATTCCGAGATGATCGCGCGCAGTTTGAGGTGTGGGCAGCCTGATCGTTGGGCCATTTCTCCGGTCGTCA
>NZ_JRVC01000022.1 GCF_000807925.1 Novosphingobium subterraneum
TCACGCTCGTCCCGGAACTGACCGGCAAGCTCTGAACCCCACTCGACCACAACGCCACGCTGGAGTGTTTCCCCGGGAAACACTCCAAATGGGTTAAAGGGGTAACGTCAGGCACTGGCTGAAATCGTCCAGCACGTATTCCGCAAAGGCCTCGCAATTGACGAAGCCGTGCTTGCGATAGAGCCCGAGTGCCGGTTCGAAGGCTGGGCCTTGGCCGGTTTCGAGGCTGACGCGGGCATAGCCGCGCTGCCGCGCAACCGAAAGCAGGCGTAGCAGCATGGCTTCGCCGATTTTCTTTCCCAACCAATCACTTGCGACACGCATGGACTTCAGTTCGCCATGCGTGGGATCGAGTTCGC
Organism: Novosphingobium subterraneum; assembly: GCF_000807925.1. Classification (GTDB taxonomy): domain Bacteria; phylum Pseudomonadota; class Alphaproteobacteria; order Sphingomonadales; family Sphingomonadaceae; genus Novosphingobium; species Novosphingobium subterraneum. The sequence continues at coordinate 360 of NZ_JRVC01000022.1, forward strand.
GGATCGCGCCCATCCCGGCAAGCGCATTTCCGACCCACGCCGAATAGAAGGTAACGCCGGGCTGGCGCAGCTTTTCAACCGGGAGGGCGTGGACCTTGCAGGCAGGTGAGTTGGCATGCATGCCCGAGAGGTGGAAGGCGACAAGTTCGCGGATTGCCTCTCCGGAAAGATCGTCTTCGAGGATCCTGACGCGCTCCATTGGGCCCCTCCCTTCCAGTAACATTGACTTCTGAGCACGAATGGGCGCAGTCTCGCAATGCTTGAGATGAGCCGTGAATGGGTCGCCCCACCCAAGCACATCCGCACCACCGATCATCGGTGGGAGCGATAAAGGGGACGATGCCATGAAAAAGCTGATGATCCTGCCGGCGCTTGCGCTCGGCGTTGCCACGCCGTTGGCGGCGCAGGAATATCCGGTTGTGCCGGGAGATTACGTTACGGTCTCAATGATTTCGGTCGAGGATGGGCACGATCTCGAATATGCCAATCACCTCGCCGGAATGTGGCGCAAGGGCCAAGACTTTGCGGTCAAGCAGGGCTGGATCACCGGCTATGAAATCCAGACCAACGAGAACAAGCGGCCGGGTGAGCCCGACTTCTTCCTGATCACCCGATTCGCCAAGTTCGCCGAACCGGCGCAGGAAGATGCGCGGGAGAAGGCCTATAACGCGTTCATGGCGACTACAGCCGCGCAGATGCAGGCCGCATCGGGCGAACGTGCCAAGTACCGCAAGGTCATGGGTTCAATGCTGCTGCGCTCATGGAAATGGCGTAACTGATCCGAAAAGCGAGTCTCCGGCTTGTAGGCCGGGGGCTTGCGCTCAGGTGTGCTTGTCGGCCTTGCGACGCCCGAAGCGCATGCCGGTTTCAAGGCGTGCGCGCAGCTGGGCGTAATAGGCTTCGAGGAAAGCACGTTCGTCGCCCGCGCCTGCGTTCCAGCCGATCTTGCCGCAGATCGTGCGGGCCACATCACGCAGGGCTTCCTCGCGGTTCTCTCGCAGCACGCGCTCGAGCACCTGCAGTTCGTATTCTCCATAAACGGCAAGGTCGGCGTCGCTGAAGCGATACTGCACGCCGGTTGCCTGCGACAGGCCGCGCGCACCTTCGCCAACCGATAGCGCCTGTTCCAGCTTGCGCTTGGGCGCTTCGACCACCCAGGTTCCCGCGATCAGGTCCCCGCACCGGAGCCTGTCGCGATTGAAGAACGGAAACAGCGCAAAGAGCAGGAACCAGACGAGGCCCGCCCAGGCCGCCATCTCGGTATCGCCGCCTTCGACCGAGGCGACGACGATGAAGATCGCAGGCATGAACAGTTCGATATCGCGCACGAGGTTGCGGGCGATAACCGCTTCGGTGGTCAACCGCGCGCCATCCTTGCCACGCGCGCGGGCGGCGACGCGGATGCCGGTGATACGCTTGCCCGGCGTAGCGCCGCGCGGGCCGAGTTCGAAGAACAGGAACCAGGCGTTGCGAAACAGGAACAGCGCGATGATCCAGACGACTACCAGCGCCTGCACCGCGCGCCCGGCGGGGCTGTCATCATCATTGAAGTTGATGCCCACTGCATTGGCGACATAGGCAATGAGCAGCGTGGCGCCGATGATCGCGCCGACGATCATGGCCAGATCGAGGAAGAGTGCAGCGGCGCGCGCTCCGCGCGAGGCCAGGACGAATGGCAACGCCACGCCTTCAGGGGTGACGACCATACGGCGGCGGCGGTCCTGAAGCGCCTGCGGAGTACGGGGCGCGGACTTGGCGTCACGGCGGAAGGGCAGGCGTATCGCCATCAGCGGGCCTCACGCCGGAAGGCGAAGAAATAGCCGATCCACAGCACCAGCATGAAGCCTCCCACGGTGAGGCGCGATGGGGTGGAATCTATGAGCTGACGCCCGAAGCCTTCAAGCAGGGCGGCAAGGATCAGCATGAGGACCACGCCGGTCATGACCTGCGCGGCGCGGCGGCCGGCCGCGGCGGCGGCATCCATGACAGACATGTTGCCGGGGAAGGCCATGGCGCGCCCGATATGAATGCCGGCTGCGCCCGCCAGCAGGATCGCGAACAGCTCTGTCGTGCCGTGAATGGCGAGCCACCCGACAAAATCGAGCAGCAGGCCCTGTCCATGATATAGCCACAGCATCGCGCCAAGCAGTGCCGTGTTGTGAACCAGCAACAGCATGGTCGGCAGCCCGAAGGCAAAGCCCAGCGCGAAGCACATGATCGAGACTTGCGCGTTGTTGCTGAACAGGCCGGCGGCAAACACGCTCATCCCGCTCTGGTCCTGGTTGCCGAACAACGTTCCGTGCAAGACTTCGCGGCTCGCGCCCGGCACGCGGACATCGGCCATGCCGCCAGGGACCAGCGAATAGTACCATTCGGGGTTCGACGCCACGAGCAGCCAGCCGACCGCAGTGCCCGCAACCATCAATGCGAGCGCGATCAGCAGATCGATGCCGAGCCCGCGCACGCTGGCGCTCCATCCGCCGCCGATGAAGCCGCGAAACCATGACCACAACGAGGCGCGCGGGCCATAGACGAGGAACCAGGCACGCTGGGTCAGCGCTTCGAGATAGGCGACGAGCGCCGCGTCCAACGAGGTTTCGCGGGCGATCGAAAGGCTGGACGCGGCGGTGCGATAGAGCGCCGGAAGGGCGAGCAGGTCCTCATCCGAAACGCCGCGCGTGCGCCCGGCCTCCATGCGCTTGAGCACCGCTTCCAAGCGCTTCCAATCGGCTTCGCGTTCAAGCCGGAAGCGATCGGAACGCAGGGCGGCGTGTTCAGCCGCAACAGCGGCCTCCGTCGGCCGGGCAAACCAATTGCCGATCTTCTGGGCAATTCCTGTGGTGACAGCGTTCATCCGATGCGTCCCTCGCGCTTGATCGCGAGATAGGAATCGAGCAGCCGCGTGCCGATCTGGTCATGCGGCGCTTCTAGCACGCGCACACCGAGGTGGCGCAGGCGCTGGAGCACGATCGCGCGCTGCCTGGAAAGCGTGGAGGCGGTGACCGCTTCGGCGACGGATTGCATGTCGGTGACGGTGGCGGTTGCAAGGCCGGCGAGTTCGGCATCGGCCATGACCACGAACAGCACGAGGTGGCGCTCTACCAATCGGCCCACGTTCTCGACCATCAGCTCGGCGCTGGTGGGGTCGGAGAAATCAGAGAACAGCACGATCAGCGAACGGCGCTGCAGCCGTGCGGCGAGCGTGGACAGGGCGAGCGTGAAGTTGGGCTCGCCGGGATGGTAGTCGAGCCCGGCGGCGGCGCGCTGGAGGCGGACGAAATCGCGGCTGTCGGTGACGAACGGGGTGGCAACTTCCGGGCGCGCAGCGAAGCCGAACAGCGCGACGCGATCTTGCGCCTTGAGTGCGACATAGGCGGTGGTGAGTGCGGCGGTGACGGCGCGGTCGATCCGGGGCAGGCCGTCGATCGGTTCGCACATCGCCTGTCCGCAATCGAACGCGAAGACGATCTGGTTGTTGCGCTCGACCTCGTATTCCTTGGCGAAAAGGCGGGCGTGGCGGGCCGAGCTTTTCCAGTCGATCCGGCGGCGGTCCATGCCCGGTTCGTACTCGGCAAGTGCTTCGAATTCAGTGCCCTCGCCACGGATACGCCGCGCGATCAAGCCGAACTGGGCATCGCGCAGGAATATCTGCAGTGCCGGGCTGCGTACCGGGGCGATGTTCGGCCAGACCCGCACTTCGGCCTCAAGATCGCGGGTGGCCTGGCGGTGGGCGAGGCCGAGCGGGCCGCTCCAGCGCAGCCACAGGCGAGTGAGCTGGCCGGTGCCGCGGCGGGTGGGGGCGATCGTGGTGCTGCCACTCCATGCGCCGTCCGCGAAGGTGAGCGGCAGGGCAATACGGCCCCCCTCGGCAAGGCGAGAGTCGCATGCGATTGCCGCGTCGGGGCGGATGCCGTTGCGGACACGGGCGAGTGCGGCGACCACCGTCAAAGTGGCAGGTTCGCCGACCTCGCTATCGGACGGCGTGTGGATCTGTACGTCCTCGAGGGAGCCGGCGAAGAGGCCGTCGAGCAGGATCAGCACGAGCAGTGCGCCGCCCAGCGCAGGTGCGGCGATCCAGGCCGCAGGAGCGGCCGCGGCCAGGACCAGGGCCAGCGGGGCGAGGCCTGCAAAGAGCAGGACTGCACGGCCCGAGGGCAGGATGGCGGCAGGCTTGATCAACGGGGGGCTTCCGTGCCTTCTACCAGCGCAGCAACGATGGTCTCGACCTGCTTGCCTTCGATCTCGGCAGCGGGGCTGAGCATCAGGCGGTGGCGCAGGACGGCAGTGGCGAGCGCCTTGACGTCGTCGGGGATGACGTAATCACGACCATCGAGCGCGGCGCGTGCGCGGGCGGCCCCGGCCAGCAGCACGGCGGCGCGGGGGCTGGCTCCGACGACCAGATCGCCGCTTTCGCGCGTGGCGCGAACCAGGCGCACGATGTAGTCGACAATCGATTCAGCGAGCGTGATCGAGGCGATGGCGGACTGTGCGCGGCCAAGCTCTGCCGCAGTGGTCACGGAAACGACGCCGAGATCGGCGGGCTTGGGTGCGCCCTTGCCTTCGCCGTAGCGGGCAACGATGCGGGCTTCCTCCTCGATGGAAGGATAGCCGACGAGGAGCTTGAACAGGAAGCGGTCCAACTGGGCTTCGGGCAGCGGGTAGACGCCTTGGCTTTCGATCGGGTTCTGCGTGGCGACCACGGTAAAGCGTTCGGACAGGGCGTGGACCTCGCCGTCGAGGGTGACGCGGCGCTCCTGCATGGCTTCGAGCAGGGCAGCCTGCGTCTTGGGCGGGGTGCGGTTGATTTCGTCGGCCAGCAGCAGTTCGTGGAAGATGGGCCCGCGCGTGAGCGTGAACTGGCTGGTCTGGAAATTGAACAGGTTGGAGCCGAGGATGTCGCCGGGCATCAGATCGGGAGTGAACTGGATGCGCCCGAAATCAAGGCCGAGAGCGGCGGCAAAGGTCTGCGCGAGGAAGGTCTTCGCCGTGCCGGGAGGGCCTTCGAGCAGGACATGGCCGCCTGCGAACAGCGCGACGAGCAGGTGATCGAGCACCTCTTCCTGCCCTACGATCGCCTTGCCGACTTCGGCGCGGATCCGGCCGGATAGCGCGCCGAGCTCGGTCAGGGACATTTCGGGGGTCGTCTCGGTCACTTGAGGTGCCTTTCTATCTGCTGCAGCACTTGGGCGCGCTTCGTCAGTTCATGGGGCTTGCGGGCGTCGCGCAAGTGGCGAGCGGCCTGGGAAAACGGAGGGCCGGCGATGGCACGGCGGAGTTGCGCAGCGTCGATCAGGTGCTCGGTCTCCTGCGGGTCAAGGCCCTTGGGCAGGCCCAGCGCCAAGGCAATGCGTTCGCGCGTGGCATCGGCATAGGGCGCGGCGGCGAGGTGGACGCGGCCGGCGCGGCGGATGAGCCCCGCAGCGTTGGCGACCAGGGCGGCCTTGCCAAACGCGATTTCCTGCCCCTGCACCAGCGCCGGTCCGAAGCGATTGAGCGCGCGCCAGGCGATCGCCAGCGCGGCGAGCAAAAGGCAGATCGTGGCGGCAAGGAAAGGTGGCTCGAACGCGAGGGTCAGCAGATTGCGGCTGGCGCCGAAGCCGTTGAAGGTCATGTCGAAGACGATTGGTTGGCTGCGATCATCCGCCGTGGCGAGCACGAGATCGCGGGCAAGCATGGCGGTGTTGCGGTCGGCCAAGCCCCAGTTGTCGAGCAGGTCGGGCTCGAACACGAGGACGACAGGGTAGAGGTCTTCGTCGTCGCCGCCGTAACCAGGGTCGATCCCGGCAAAATTGTTGAGCGCGGGATAGTAGCCATCGTCATCGAGAAACGCCGCGAGCGTCTTGCCGCTGCCGGTGGTGAGTAGGGGGACGAGGCCCTTGCCGGAACCGGTTTCGATCTGGCGATCGTCAGGGAACTTGCCGCGGCGGTCACCAAGCTTCCAGCCACCTGCGGGAGGTGAGTCTTCATTGCCGATCTCGACCGTGACGTTGTCGGCAAAGCCCTTCCATTCAGGCGCCTGCGTGCCGACCATCTGCACCCAGCCGCGCTTGGCGGCCTTGGCGTTGACGCCCATCGCCAGCCACTTGGGGGTGACGACGATCGTCGGGCCCCAGTAGCGGTGGGCATCGACGATCCTGGCGATCTCCTTGCCATCGGCATCGACTGGCGGGGTGAGGATGAGCAGGCCCGGTGCGTTTTCCAGCGCGCGGCGGTTGCGCTGGCGCTGGACGTCAAGGCCTTCGGCTTCGAGCATCCGCGCAAGGCCTGCAAAGCCATTGAGGCCTTGCCCGCCGACATGCGCGCCGCCGTTGTTGCCATTGCCGCCGGTGCCGTTGCCAAGGAACCAGAGCAGCGCGACGAAGGCGAGCGCGCCGACCAGCAGCATCCCGGTCAGCGTGCCGCGCGAGAACGGGGTTGGTGCGGCATTGCTCATTGCGCAGCGACCGTCAGCGGCGCGATGGCAAAGCGGGAATAGGCTTCGCGCGCCGTGCTCCATTCGTCTGCCCCCAAGGGCCGCAGGGCATAGCGCGCGCGCTCGACCAGGCTGGCGATGGTGCCGAAGGCGGCGCGCGCTTCTCCGGGTAGCCCGGTGATGGTGCCGATTTCGCGCGCGGTGCTGGAGGGGGCCAGCCAATCGGGCCGGGCGCGGGCGATCTGGCCAACGCTGCGCTTGAGCAGGAGATGCGCGGCCTCGCCATAGAGGCCTTGCGCGGCAAGGCGGTCAGCGTCCTCGAGCAGGGCGAGCGCTTCTTCGCGCAGCGGCGCCCATTCAGGCTCTGCCACTCTCCGGTGGGTGCCACGTTCGCGCCACAGCGGCCAGAGCAGGCTCCATGCGATCCACAGCACGCCGAGCCCTGCGCCGACCAGCATCAGCATCTCGATCACGCTCCAGCTGCCGCCGAGCAGGCGCCCGAGCGGTGAGAGAAGCCATTCGAGGAAGCGGCCAAGCGCCTTGAGCCAGTCCGGCGTGACGGGCATGGGATCGGGCGGGACAGGTGCGAGCTGGATATCGCCCGATTCGCGGATCGAGCGCCATGCAGCCTCGGCTGCGGCCGCATCATTTGCTGGTACTGTTGCCGAAGCCGGTGCCGTCACCCGCGCAACCTTGCACGCGGCAGGCGACGGGGCAAGCACAAGTCACCGTCCTTTTGAATACTCTTACTGGCCGCGGATGCGTTCCAACGGGTAAGTCCCAAGTATTCGCAGGTTCTTGGCAAAGAAATCGAGCTCTTCGAGCGCGAGATCGACGGGGCGTTCACCCGGCGCGCCGACGATATCGGCATAGAATTCGGTGGCGGCAAAGCTCGCGCCGCGCTGATAGCTTTCCAGCTTGGTCATGTTGACGCCGTTTGTCGCAAAGCCGCCCAGCGCCTTGTAGAGCGCAGCCGGGATATTGCGCACTTCGAATACGAACGTCGTCATCGCCGGGCCGGAGATGGTGGCCGGATCGCGCGGGGTCCTGGACAGGATCACGAAGCGGGTGGTGTTGTCGTGCGCGTCCTCGACGTTGTCCTCGATCACCTTCAGGCCATAGAGTTCGGCGGCGATGCGCGGGGCAAGTGCGGCCACGGTCGGATCGCCCAGTTCGGCGACATAGGCAGCGGCCCCGGCGGTATCGGCATAGCTCATCGGCACGATGCCGCGGTCACGCAGATAGAATCGCGACTGGCCGAGCGCCTGCGGGTGACTGTATGCGGCGGTGAACGGACCATCGCCAAGCGCCATCAGGCTCGCATGGATCTCGAGGAAGTGTTCGCCGACAATCGAAAGGCCGCTCTCGGGCAGCAGGAAGTGGATGTCGGCTACGCGCCCGTGCTGCGAATTCTCGATCGGTATGATCGCGTGGGCCGCGCGGCCTTCCTTGACCGCGTCGAGCGCGTCTTCGAACGAGAAGCATGGCAGCGGCAGGCAATCGGGCAAGGCCTCGAGCGCGGCGCGGTGGGAGTTGGCGCCCGGCGCCCCCTGGAACGAAACGGCGCGCGCAGGATCGGCGGCTGCAGCGGCAGCCATGTTCTCGACAAGGGCAAGCGCGGGGGCGGGATAGCTCTGCATGATGGCTCGCGCGTTAAGCCGCTCTGTTCTTTCGGGCAAGGGAGATCGAATTTGCGGCGCAAACCATCTTGCGCTGCCGCATGGCCCTGACTAGAGGGACCCCGAACTCGCGCGGGTGTCGGCAAGGTGCTGACGTTGCGCCTATGGGGCTCGTAAATGGACGATCGTTTCAATACCATCGCCGGATGGACCTTGTTCGGGGGCATCGTGGCTCTGGGGCTCTCCAGCCTGTCGGCGCACTACTTCCTGGCCGACAAGGAGCACCGTCCGGAAAAGATGGGCTACGCGATCGAGGGCGTCGTCGAAGAAGGTGCCGAGGGTGGCGGGGCGGCTGAGCTGCCGCTGGCGAATCTCCTCGCTGCTGGTGACGTTGCCAAGGGCGAAGCCGTTTTTGCCAAGTGCAAGGCCTGCCACACCGCCGAGCAGGGCGGCGCCAATGGCATCGGTCCGAACCTCTATGGCATCGTCGGCAAGCCGGTCGGCAAGCATGCTGCGGGCTTTGCCTATTCGGCTGATCTCGCTGCCAAGGGCGGCAACTGGGATTTCGCCACGCTTGATGCCTGGTTGAAGAACCCCAAGGCCTTTGCCGCCGGCACCAAGATGTCATTCGCCGGTCTGCCCAAGGGTGAAGACCGCGCCAACGTGATTCTCTATCTCAACTCGCTCGGCTCGAACCTGCCGCTGCCTGCGCCTGAAGCCGTTCCGGCAGCTGGTGCTGCGCCTGCCGAAGGTGCTGCCGTTGCTCTGGTTGGCGATGCCGCCAAGGGCGAGGCAGTCTTTGCCAAGTGCAAGGCTTGCCACACCATCGATCAGGGCGGTGCCAACGGCATTGGTCCCAACCTGTTCGGCGTTCATGGTGAGGCCGTGGCTGGCGATCGCGGCGGTTATGCCTTCTCCGACGCGCTCAAGGGCAAGGGCGGCACCTGGGACGATGCCACGCTCGATGCCTGGCTGAAGAATCCCAAGGCCTTTGCCGCTGGCACCAAGATGACCTTCGCCGGCATTGCTGACGATCAGCAGCGTGCGGACGTGATCGCCTACCTGAAGTCGAAGAAGTAAACTTCGCTTTCAGACGAAATTCAAAAGGGCGTCCGGAGCGATCCGGGCGCCCTTTTGATGTCTTCGGTACCTATTGCGTTTGCGCATGAGCCGCGCAGAGTTGCGCTTTAGGAGAAACCGATGCGCCTGTTTACTGCATTGCCGCTTCTGCTCGTCATGACTCCGGCCGGTGCGGCGGAACCTCCCGCCGCCATGCAGGGCAACTGGACCGTTGATTTGTCAGCCAAGCCGGACGAGCCTTACACAAAACCGATGGTGCTACAGCTGCAGGCCGATGGCACGGTCAAGGGCAGCTTCTACGAGAGCGAAATACTGGCAGGACGCTGGAAGACCGACCGCGCGCGGACTTGCGTGAGCTTTCGCACCACCGATGGCGCCGGGCCCTATCACACGGCGGCGTGCCTGGTAGGCGATCACATAGAGGGCCAGACCTGGGCGGAGCATCGCAGCTTCCTGTTCAACTGGAACGCGAAGCGCTGACCGTCAGAGGTGGCAGGCCTCGGCCATGATCGCTGCATTTAGCGTCTCTGGCTCAACCGGGGCGTACTGATCGGCACTGTCGGCGGCAACGGCGTTGCGGGACAGGATCTCGCCGGACGTCGCGTAGTCCGTTGCCGCGGCAATGAGCACGCGCTTCGCGGCGCAGTCATAGCGGAACAGGATGATCTTGCGCCCGGTGGCCAAGCTCGCGGCGGGGGCAAAGTCGAAACCTGCCCAGACCTGACGGACGGCAAAGCTACGAGCCGGGCTGGGCGGCAGTTCGCGGACTGATTCGGGACGCACGAGCACTTCGGTGCGGTCCTCGGCCACGCCGATGACCTTCCAGTCGGCAGACCATCCTCTTGCTGCGATGTCTTCTGCCATTGCCCTGCCGGAGAAGCCGAGGAAGGCGAGAGGGAGCAGCAGGCTGCGGATGGAGGTCATCGGGTGGCTCCGGAGTGCTTCGGTTAAGGTGCTGATAACCATGCCCGCCAGGCGCGCCCAGCTAGGGGTTTGTCCTGAGTCCCGCGATGCGACAGCAGGCTAGTCGTCGGTTAACGCAGGCTCGCCCGCACGGCCCTTGAACCCTTGGGCAATCACGTACCACTCCGAGGAATCCTTGCGGCTCGAGGGCGGCTTGGCGTGCTTTACAGTCGTGAAGTTCTTCTTGAGGATCTTGAGGAGTTCGCCATCGGTGCCGCCGGCAAAGACCTTGGCGACGAACGCCCCGCCGGGGGCCAGGGTCTGGACGGCAAAGTCTACAGCCGTCTCGACCAGGCCCATCGTGCGCAGGTGGTCGGTCTGCTTGTGGCCAACGGTGTTGGCGGCCATGTCGGAGATCACGAGATCTGGGGGACCATCCAGCGCACCTTGCAGAGCTTCCGGCGCCTCATCGGCCATGAAGTCCATCTGGAAGATGGTCACGCCCTCGATCGGATCGGTGGGCAGGAGATCGATGCCAACGATCTTTGCCGCCGGCGACTTCTTGCGCACGACCTGGCTCCACCCGCCAGGCGCGATGCCGAGATCGACGACACGCTTCGAGCCTTTGAGCAGGCCGAACTTCTCATCGAGATCGATCAGCTTGAATGCCGCGCGGCTGCGCCAGCCTTCGGCCTTGGCCTGCTTCACGTAAGGGTCGTTGAGCTGGCGCGACAGCCAGCGCACCGATGAGGCCGAGCGGCCCTTGGCGCTCTTGAGCCGCTCGTTGGGATTCTTTCCGGAACGACTCATGCTGCTTCCGTTTTCCTGGGCCCGCGCGGATCGGCGCCGGTGGCCATGAGGCTGCGCAGGATGCCTTCGCGAATGCCGCGATCGGCAATGCCAAGGCGCTCTGCCGGCCAGATGTCGAGGATCGATTCGAGGATGGCACACCCGGCGACGACGAGGTCCGAGCGTTCGCGCCCGATGCAGGGCACGGCAATGCGCTCCGCCGGGGTCATCGTTGACAGACGGCGCGAGATGTCGCGCATGGAATCGGCCGGCACGATCAGGCCGTCGACTGCGCGGCGATCATACTGCGGCAGTTCGAGATGGAGTGATGCCAGCGTGGTGACGGTGCCGCTGGTGCCCAGCAGGCGGATGCTGCGCTCGCCCTGCGCTGCGTGCCGGATCGGCGTTACGCGGGCGGTGAAATCGGAAAAACCTTCGTCCACACGGCGGCGCATCTCGGCATAGGCGACCGCGCGGGCATGCGGATCGTCGGCAATCGCGCCGATGCTCTCGGTCAAAGAGACGACGCCCCATGGCACCGACTGCCAATCGAGGATGCGGGGCACGGTTTCGCCGGTTTCCACCAGCACCATCTCCGTCGACCCGCCGCCGATGTCGAAGATCATCGCCGGGCCGTTGCCCTGTTCGAGCAGAATGTGGCAGCCGAGCACGGCGAGGCGTGCCTCTTCCTGCGCGGTGATGATATTCAGGTGGATGCCGGTTTCGTTGCGAACGCGATCGATGAAGGCCTGTCCGTTGCTCGCACGGCGGCAGGCTTCGGTGGCAACCGAGCGGGCAAGATGCACGTTGCGCTTGCGCAGCTTGTCGGCACAGACGTGCAGGGCGCCAAGCGCGCGGTCCATGGCCTCGTCGGAAAGGCGCCCGGTCTGGGCCAGTCCCTCGCCCAGGCGGACCACGCGGCTGAAGGCGTCGATCACCACGAAATGCTCGCCCGAGGGCCTTGCGATCAGGAGACGGCAGTTATTGGTGCCCAGGTCGATCGCGGCATAGGCCTGGCGGTGATGGGGCAGCGGTTTCTGCCAGGTGCTTGCACCCTTCTGCCAGGTGCTTGCACGCTCAAACGCGGGCGGTGCGGGAGATTCCGCCACCACAGCCGGAGTTGCCGCGGCGATAGCCTCGTGCGTGCCGCCACCGCGTGCTGCGGGCGGACTGGTCTTGCCGGCCGACTTGGGTGGGACACCGCTCCCGGTCTTGCCGCGTGGCCGACGGGGCTTTTTCCTTTGCCCCTTCTTGCCGCCTGCCGTCTTCCCGTTGGCCGGCTGGCCGTCCGGTCGCGCGCCTTGCCCATTTGCCGGCGGAATGGAACCCGCCATGAATCGTATTCGCTTATGTTTTCCCGCGCCGCCTGATGCAGGCCGGGTACTTGATGCCAATGCTAGCGATGTGCCGCCCCGCCCGCAAGACCGGCACCAAAAATGCCCATTGAACCGCTTGACTTGGGCGCACTCGCCCCCTAGTTGCGCGCCTCACACTGCCCCGTCGTCTAATGGTAAGACTACGGATTCTGATTCCGTCTATCGAGGTTCGAATCCTCGCGGGGCATCCAGCTTTCCAGACTTTCTGCCTGCCATGAGCAGCCCCCAGGTGATCGCCAGGACGAAAACCTGCGCCTCGATGACCGCGGTGAGCCCCCGTGCAGTCGTTGTAAGCCCCTGTTCGCCAAGCAGGTTGCCAATCCTGTCGACATCGAGCTGCATGCCCGCAACTCCCAGCTCGAGAGCCTGGAGTGAGCCTGCCAGCAGAACTCCGCCGGAAAGGTAGATCAGGAGGCCCGCCGTCCCTCCCGCGCACAGTGCGGCGGCAAGCACGACACGTCGGCTTTGGCCGGTGCACGCGGCCCACGAGGCCAGACCTGCCGCAGAGCCAAGAATTGCGCCCTCAAAAGGTCCGGTGACGTAAAGGTCCGATACGCCGGACAGCAACCCCACGCCTTCCCGGCCCAAGAGGTTGCCCAGAGCGCCAGTCGCGAGGCCGCCCAGTGCGGCGCCGGCAACGATCAACCAATCGGCATTCTGGCGCCAAGCCACGGTGGCAGCCATTCCCGCGCCCAGACCTGCACCGGCGAGAAGACCGAGGACACCGATCATCGCGGACAGAACAAGCACCTGACCGCCACCGCCAGTCCCCGCGATGATGCCATAGCACAGCCCGGCGGCGGCTCCGGCCACGAGTCCCGACAAAGTGCAGGCCGCGGCGATACGCGACGCTCGCGCCATTGGTTCGGCAGCATCCGCTTGCTGCGGCATCGCAGCAATGAAGCGGTAGCCGTGTTTCGGCACTGTCTGAATGAAGCGGGGATTGGCCGCATTGTCTCCCAGCGCGCGGCGCAGGGTGCGGATACACTGTGTCAGCGCCTCGTCTGTAACCGGGATGCCCTGCCAGACCTCGTCCATGAAGCTGTCCTTGCTCACCAGTTCGCCCCGCCGCGCGACCAGCAGCGCGAGCGCATCGAAGTAGCGGCTGCCGAGCTCGACCGGTTTTCCGTGTTGCAGCAACTGCCGGTTCTCGCAGTCGAGCTCGAAGTCCCCGAAGCGCAGAATCTGTGCGTGTCTTCCCATTGCGTCCGGGTCTGCTGCCATACCGGAGCATTGGCAAGCGCTTGGCGTGTTGTCAGCAATTGCTCATCTTTTCCTCATGCCTTTCAGACCGCGCCGCCTCATCAATCGCCGCCATAAATGCGCAAGGAGGCTCGATCATGACCAACGCCCATACTTCGAAGACTGCCAATGGCTGGCGAATTGCCGGATGGGGCAGCCTCCTGGCACTGCTCCTCCTTCCCGCCCTGGCGATGCAGCTGACCCCGGAGGTGAATTGGACTGCCGGGGACTTCGTGTTCGCCGCACTGCTGCTAGGCTTCATCGGCGCCGTATGCGAACTTGCGGCCAGATATGCTCAGGCAGGAACACAGCGCGTGGGTTACATCCTCGCCGGTGTTGCAGCCTTCCTTACCGTCTGGTCGAACGCTGCCGTTGGCATCATTGGCGATGACAATTCCGTCAACGCGCTCTTTTTCCTCATGGTTGTTGTCGGGATGGCGGTGGCGGTGGCTTGTCGGTTCCGCCCCCGCGCCATGCGCTGGATAGCGTTGTGCCTTGCCGCAGGCCAGTATGCCGCCGGTGTCGTCGCCCTCAACCAGATGCCGGGGCACGCTGTCGAATGGGGCGTCCTGACGTTCTTTGCCTTGCTGTGGCTTGCAGTCGCCTGGTGCCATCATCGCGCTGAACTGGCCTAGCACCGCCGCATACAGCTTGCGGGGCCCACCAGCGCGGACCGGCGTGTGCGGCAATCTTTCCTTGCACGGTTCGGGGGTTGCGCTTTCCGGCATGGTGACCGACCTATGCAGGCATGACTGAAGAAGAAAAGCAGCACGAGCTGACCAAGCGCAAGTTCTACAAGGCCGAGCAGGAAGCCGGTTTCGTCGAGAACCACCCCAAGACCACCCCCCAGCAGCAGGACCCGGCCTACCGGCTGGCCTTCCGTGACACCGACTTCCTCCTGCGCGAGGAATTGCGACCGGTGCGGTTCCAGCTGGAACTGCTCAAGACCGAGATGCTGCTCGACGAAGCGGACATCGGATCGACGCTGGTTGTCTATGGGTCTGCGCGCATCCCTTCGCCCGACATGGTCGAAGCGGCGCTCGCGACGGCGACCACGCCCGAGCGCAAGGCGGTGATCGAGAGCCTTGTTGCCAAGGCCAAGTACTACGAAGAAGCGCGTAAGCTGGCCTTCACCGCCAGCAAGTGCGGGCTGGTGGAAGACGGCAAGCGCCAGTTCGTGATCTGCTCGGGCGGCGGGCCATCGATCATGGAAGCGGCCAATCGCGGGGCGCACGATGCTGGCGCCGAATCGATCGGGCTGAACATCGTCCTGCCGCACGAGCAGGCACCGAACAGCTATGTCACGCCGCACCTCTCGTTCCAGTTCCACTACTTCGCGCTGCGGAAGATGCACTTCCTGCTGCGGGCGCGGGCGGTGGCGGTGTTCCCGGGAGGCTTCGGCACTTTCGATGAGTTCTTCGAACTGCTGACCCTGATCCAGACCGGCAAGATGAAGCCGATCCCAATCCTGCTGTTCGGCGGTGATTACTGGAACCGCGTGGTGAACTTCCGTGCGCTTGCCGAGGAAGGCGTAATCAACTTCGAGGACCTGGAGCTGTTCATTCCGGTGGAGACAGCCGAGGAAGCCTGGGACCACATCGTCAAGTTCTACGATCTGGACTGCTGACCGATGATCCGGACCTCGCGGCTGCTGTTGCGACCGGTGCGCCCGCAGGAGGACCTTGCGGCGATGCACGCGATCATGCGGCAGCCGCGTGCCATGGCCTACTGGTCCACACCGCCGCACGACAGCGAGGCCGTGACAGCGGAATGGCTTGGCAACATGGCGGACATCCCTGACCTGGAGGGTGAGGATTTCATCGTCGAGCATCAGGGCCGCGTCATCGGCAAGGCGGGATTCTACCGCTTCCCCGACCTCGGCTACATGTTCGACCCGGACGTCTGGGGGCAGGGCTTCGCACGTGAGGCAGTGGGCGTGGTGATAGCGCGCGGCTTTACCGTCCATCACCTGCCGCGCATCCTTGCCGACGTCGATCCGCGCAACAAGGCTTCCATCCGGCTGCTCGAACGGCTCGGTTTTGCCGAGACACACCGCGCGGCGCGGACGTGGCTGGTCGGCGAGGAGTGGTGCGACAGCGTCTACTTCGCGCTAACGCGCGAGGATTGGGATCAGCGCACCGCCTGATGGCCGAGCGGGCCGTGGCCAGCGCCGAAGCCGGGCGCGGCCAGCAGGGCAGCGCGGACGAATTCTCTGGCGTCTTCCACCGCCTCTTCGAGCGACGCGCCGCTGGCGAGCAGCGTGGCGATGGCGCTCGACATCGTGCAGCCGGTGCCGTGGGTGTGGCGCGTCTCGATGCGCGGTGCGGTCCAGACGCGCTCGGACTGCCCTGGAATGACCAGGCGGTCGATCACTTCGGGACCGTCGGCGTCCCCGCCCTTGGCGATATAGGCAATGCCCCGCCCCTGCATCGCGGCATCGCCACCAAGCGCTGCGAGCTCAGGTACGTTCGGCGTTGTCAGCGTGGCGAGCGCCATCAGTCGTTCGAAGGCAGCAATTGTAGCTGCGTCAGCGAGCGCTGCACCGCTGGTGGAGATCATCACGGGGTCAAACACGATGGGCACGGACAGGCATTCGAGCCGGTCTGCTACCACGGTCGCAATCTGGGGTGAGCCGAGCATGCCGATCTTCACCGCATCTACGCCCAGATCGTTGAGGCAGGCGTCGATCTGCGCGGCGACCATGGCGGGATCGACCGGGAGGACGGCATGGACGCGGGTGGTGTCCTGCGCGGTCAGGGCGCAGATCGCGGTCATCGCATAGCCACCAAGCATGGTGATCGTCTTGATGTCGGCCTGGATGCCGGCGCCGCCGCCGGAATCCGAGCCTGCGATCGACAGGACGCGGGGTGGCCTCATCCCTTGAACTTGCGCTCCGTTGATGGCGGGTGCTTGGCGTGGAGCGCCTTCGCCCGCGTCGGGCGGTCCATAAGTTCACCGCCGCAGTTGGGGCAGCGATCGTCGAGCTCTTCGGCGCATTCGGCGCACCACGTGCATTCGAACGAGCAGATGAAGGCGCCGGGGGCTTCGGCCGGAAGATCCGCGCCGCAGCGTTCGCAATCGGGGCGCATTTCCAGCATCAGGCAGCCTTCCTGACGGCATCGCAGATCTGGTCGACCACAGCCTCGACTTCGCCGGCGTCGTCACCCTCGGCCATCACGCGAATGACCGGTTCGGTGCCGGATGGACGGATGACGAGGCGGCCCTTGCCGATCAGGCGCGCCTCGGCATCAGCGATCGCCTGCTTCACCGTCTTGTCGTCCAAGGGCTTGCCGCCAGCAAAGCGCACGTTCTTCAGCAATTGCGGGACCGGGTCGAACTGATGCAGCAGCTCGCTGGCCGGCTTGCCGCTTTCGACCAGCGCGGCCAGCACCTGCAGGGCCGCGACCGTGCCGTCACCAGTGGTGGCGTGATCGGTCAGGATCATGTGGCCGGACTGCTCGCCACCGACATTGAACCCGCCTTCGCGCATGCGTTCGAGCACGTAGCGGTCCCCCACTGCGGTGCGTTCGAGTGTCAGGCCCTTGCCATTGAGGCAGCGTTCGAGGCCGAGGTTGGACATGACAGTGGCCACCACGCCGCCGCCGCGCAGCTCTCCACGCGCGGCAAGCTGGGTGCCGATCAGTGCCATGATCTGGTCGCCGTCGACCGTCTGGCTTTTCTCGTCGACCACGATCAGGCGATCGGCGTCGCCGTCGAGGGCAATGCCGATATCGGCCCGCACTTCGCGAACCTTGGCCTTGATCGCATCAAGATGGGTGGAGCCGACCCCGGCATTGATGTTCTTGCCGTTGGGCTCGACGCCCATGGCGATGACTTCCGCGCCCAGTTCCCACAGCGCCGAGGGCGTGACGTGGTAGGCTGCGCCGTTTGCGCAATCGATCACGATGCGCAGGCCATCGAGCCGCACGTTGTCAGGCAAGCTGGCCTTGACCGCATGGATATAGCGGCCGCGCGCATCCTCGATACGACGGGCGCGCCCGACTTGCGTGGCGTCGGCGAGGGCAAGATCCTGGGCCAGCATGGCTTCGATGCTGAGTTCAGCATCGTCCGAAAGCTTGAAGCCGTCCGGCCCGAACAGCTTGATGCCGTTGTCCTCGAAAGGGTTGTGGCTGGCCGAGATCATCACGCCAAGGTCCGCCCGCATCGAGCGGGTGAGCATGGCGACCGCGGGCGTCGGCATCGGTCCGAGCAGGACGACATCCATGCCAACCGAAGTGAACCCGGCGACCATCGCGCTTTCCATCATGTAGCCGGACAGGCGCGTGTCCTTGCCGATCACGACGCGATGGCGGTGGTCGCCGCGCTGGAAGTACGTGCCTGCCGCCTGCCCGACCTTCATTGCGGTCGCGGCGGTCATCACTCCGGCGTTGGTCCGGCCCCGGATGCCATCGGTGCCGAAGAACTTGCGTGCCATGAAACGGCGTTTCCCTCTTTTTCGTGCGCCCGATCCCGGGCGGCATGCGTTGCCTTGCCGTGCAACCTAGCTAGAGTTGTCTCAAGATGACCTTACCGCCTTCTGAAAATTCGTCCATCACGCAACCGCCGATCCCGACGATCCGCGCAGGCTGGATCTTTGCCGCGCTTGTCGGAGGGCTTGCGTTGGGCCTTTCCCTGGCGTTTCTTGACCCGGCGCTGCTTGATCCCGTGCTGGTCGTGGCACAACCTGTCGGTACGCTGTGGCTGAACGCCTTACGCGCTACGATCGTGCCGCTCGTGGTTTCGCTGCTGTTCACCGGCATCGCACAGACGGTGGCCGCAGCGCGTGCGGGGGCGCTGGCAAGACGGGCGTTGCTGTTCTTCTTCGCGATCTTGGCCGGCGGAAGTGCAATGGCGGGACTGCTGATCCCGGCGATCCTTTCCGTTTTCCCGATGCCGACCGCCGCTGCAGCAGCCTTGCGGGCCAGCGTCGCGCAGATTCACGACAAGGCGACCGTGCCCGGCTTTGGCGCCTTCCTGCAATCGCTGGTGCCCACCAACGTGCTGCAATCGGCTGCCACGGACCAGATCCTGCCGGTCATCCTGTTTACCGCCGTGTTCGGCCTTGCCGCCACGCGCCTTGCCGAAACGCAACGGCGGTCGCTCGCGACATTCTTCGAGGCCGTCGCCAATGCGATGCTGGTGGTGATCGGCTGGGTGCTTCTGGCCGCTCCCCTCGGCGTGTTCTGCCTCAGCCTTTCGGTTGCGGCGCAGAGCGGGACTTCGGCCATCGGCGCGCTGGCGCACTACGTTGTGGTAGTGACGTCGGCCGGCACCGTGATCTTCCTTATGGCCTATGCCGTTGCCGTGTTCGGCGCGCGTCTGCGGCTGGGCGAGTTCGCCCGCGCTGTGCTGCCGGCGCAGGCTCTGGCACTTTCGACGCAGTCCTCTCTCGCAACGCTTCCCGCAATGTTGACGGTTTGCCGCAAGCTGGGCGTTCGGGACCAGACTTCAGACCTTGTGATGCCACTTGCCGTGGCGCTGTTCCGCGCGACCGGGCCAGCGATGAACTTCGCTGTCGCCATCTACGTTGCGCATTGGTTCGGCATGCCGATCACGCCTTCGATGCTGGTTGCGGGCTGCGTGGTGGCAACGCTGACGACACTGGGCGCGGTCAGCCTGCCCGGCGCAATCAGCTTCGTGACCTCAATCGGCCCCATCTCCATCGCGATGGGCATACCGGTGGAGCCACTCGCCATCCTGGTTGCCGTGGAAGTCCTGCCCGACCTCATGCGCACGCTCGGCAACGTGACGATGGACGTCGCGGTGACGGCGGCGGTCGACCGCGCACACAGTGAACCTGCGCGATAAGTGCAACTGCTGTTTCGATAATTTCAACGACCTTGGGGCGGGACGACTTCGCAACCAACGACTACCTCGCGCGTTGGTCTGCGACGCAGATTTCCAAGCAAGGACGTTGACTATCATGGCGATTACACTTCCCCCGCTTCCTTATGCCGATACCGCACTCGAGCCGAGCATCTCGGCGACGACGCTGCAGACGCACCACGGCAAGCATCACAAGGCCTACGTCGACAAGACCAATGCCGCGATCGAGGGCACGGACCTGGCGGACAAGAGCCTCGAGGAAGTCGTCGCCGCTGCCGAGGCAAAGGGCGACAAGGGCCTGTTCAACAATGCTGCGCAGAGCTGGAACCACGCCTTCTACTGGAATAGCCTGACACCGACCTCGTCCGAGCCGACCGGCGATCTTGCTGCAGCGATCGAAGGCAGCTTCGGCTCGCTCGACCGCCTGCGCGAGGAACTGGCGTCACAGGGCGCGGCACACTTTGCCTCGGGCTGGGTCTGGCTCGTGGCCCGCGGCGACAAGCTGGCTGTCGAACAGACGCATGACGCGGCGACCTTTGCCACCGGCGATGCCAAGCCGCTGCTGGTCATCGACCTGTGGGAGCACGCCTACTATCTCGACCACAAGAACCTGCGCCCCGAATATCTCAAGGCGGTGATCGAAAAGCATCTGAACTGGGAGTTTGCCGCGGAGAACCTCGGCCGCGATGGCACCTGGACCTATCCGGCCTGATTCGCATCCGCTTGCCCGTCCTCGTCGATACCGGCGAGGCGGGCAGGTTCGAAAAGAGCCTCGCCAAACAGGAAGCCGACGAGGTTCGGCCTGCCGATATGATCAAGCAGCGCGGCGATGGTCAGCAGGATCGGGACCGAAAGCAGTGCGCCGAGCACGCCCCAGATCCATGAAAAGTAGCTGATCGACAGCAGGATCGCGACGGGATTGAGGGTGAAGCGCGCGCCGAGGATCGACGGGGTCAGCACATTCGATTCGATAGCGTGGAGCACCAGGTAGGCAAGAACCGGCACCAGACCCACCGCCACGCTACTAGCCGTGCCGAGTCCCACCAGTGCCAGCAGTCCCATCATCACCAGTGGTCCCAGGTAGGGCAGAAAATTGAGCACGAAGGCAAGGCCGCCCCACATGACCGGCGCGGCGAGACCAAAGCCCCATGCTCCCAGCGCCACGACGACCCCGACGCCGAAGTTCACCTGTGCCACGGTAAGGATGTAGCTCGCGACACGCTCCTGCACATCGCGCAGGACCCGTGCGAGGCGGACTGAGGCGTTGAAGGAATGGCGATCCAGCAGGATGCGTCGCTTCATGCGAATGCGCGATTCGATCATGAAGAAGGTCATCAGCAGGGTAAGCAGGGTTTCCAGGATCACGCTCGGCGTGGCAAAGGCGACCTGTTCGATCACTGACGGACTGGCGACAACCACTTCGCGTGTGGCCGAATGCCCGGTGATCCGGGCAAGCTGCCGGTTCACATCGGCGATCCATGAAAGGTTTCCGCGAAGCTCGGCAAACCGTCCGGCAACCTGCCGGGCCAGGGCCGGGACCTGATCCACCATCACGAACGCGGGCTGCAGGATCAGCAGTAGCGCCATCAACACGACTGCGATCAGCGCGCAGATCGCGATGAAGGATGCCAGCATGTTTGGCAGGCCCAGACGGGTCAGTCGGTCGGCAAGCGGCGACATGACGATCGTGAAGATCATCGCCGTCACCGGAGGGAGAAAGACCACCGACCCGATGGAGAGCACGAACGGCAAGGCAAGGAACAGCCCCAGCCCCAGCAAAAGGACAATGGCCGATTGCAGCCGTGCACGACGATCCGCCGGATCGTCGACGTCCAGCGGTCTTTCCAGCATTTCTGACGGCTGTTGATTCACGCAAACGGGCCTGACGGAGGTTTCAGTGTTCCATCCACCGTTGTCAGGCGCTGATCAATAGCCTTGGCAGGAGGCCGCGTGAATTTGCAGGGGAGTGTTGCTGCTCCGACAGAGCAGTCCGTCAGGACTGGCTGCCGGCGTGTACGGTATGATCGAGTTCGCTCATGATTGCCGAGTGGGCCACCGCATCATCAGTGCTGCGGCGCGGGATTTGCCCATTCTCGATCATTTGCGACAGTGCTGCGCGGGCGCGACCAACGCGGCTCTTGATTGTACCCACGGCACAACCGCAAATCTGGGCGGCTTCCTCGTAACTGAAGCCGCCTGCGCCCACCAGCAGCAATGCCTCGCGCCGTTCGGGCGGAAGCGTGAGCAAGGCTCGGTGCATGTCCGAAAGGTGCATGGGCCCCTCCTGCGCGGCGGGGGCGACCAGGATCCGTTCAGCTACGGTTTCATCATAGTCGGCGCGGAAGCGGTTCCGGCGCATGTCGGTCAGGTAGGCATTGCGAAGGATCACGAAAGTCCATGCACGCATCGAGGTGCCCGGCTCGAACCGCTCCTGCGCGGCCCAGGCCTTGAGCAGCGTTTCCTGTACCAGATCATCGGCAAGATCCGGCCTGCCGCAAAGACCGCGCGCGAACGCGCGAAGGTGGGGGATGACGCCGGTCAGTTCGCGTTTGAACGTGACCGGATCGCTGGCGGGGCGAGGCGTCTTGTCGATGTCAACACCGGCAGCCTTCGGAGCAGCTTCAGCCATTGGACGGATCGTCCAGCTTGTTCAGCAGATCGGCAAAGGTGTCTGGCAGAGGTTCATCGAGTACGGAATCGTAAAGGCGCTTGAGCCCATCTGCCCATTCGGGCGGGCGCGGTTTTCCGCCTTTGCGGCGCTGCTGACCCGGATTCATTGGTTGTTCTTTCGACATTCGCTCTGTCAACGCCTCCCCCTCCAGGGATAAATCCAAAGTGTGACCGCAACGGCGCGGCAGATGCGCATTTCTGAATGCATCGCGCCCGTCCACTGAATTGCTTTCATCAGAAAGCGATCAAGGTAAACGGCAAAGCGCGCGACGCGAGGTTTTGATGTGGAACGATATTGGCTCCTGTCGGTTCCCGAGCTGATGCTTGCAGCGAAATTTTCGCTTCGCGGGCGTTTGGCTGTATCGGGGGAAGCGGGTTTCTTGGTGAAACCTGCAATGGAAGGGACAACGGGCGCGCGATGGAGAAATTGCTTGCCCAGAAAAAGCTGACGTCCAGATGGTACGAGCGCTTTCCCCGCGCCCTGCCCGTCGGTATTTTTGGCCTTACCATGGCAGTCACGGTCATTAGCGTCGCAGCCATCGAAACTGCCGAAGATCGTCGCCAAACCGCCACCACGGCGCAACTTGCCCAGTCCGTCGCGTCCGGTCTGGAGCGGCGGTCCAACGCCAATGCCGCCTATCTGCGTTCAAGTGCAGCGTTGTTCGCGACACAGCAGATGGTCGAGGCACCGCTGTTCCGTACCTTTATCCGCCAACTGCATCTTGATGGCCGATATGTCGGATCCGATGGGATCGGCTGGGCGATGAAGGTTAACAGCGCCGACGTACCGACGGTTGAAGCGATCATGCGGAACGGAGGGGTGAGCGATTTCGCGATCCGGCCACAGCCCGGTGCGGAACGACCGTTTGTGGTCCCTGTGATGTATCTTGAGCCGAATACCCTGCGCAATAGACGCGCAATCGGCTTCGATATGTTTTCCGAGACCGTGCGGCGTGCCGCGATGAAGTCAGCCGAGCGTGCCGGTCAGCCAACCGCTTCTGGTGCGGTCGTGCTCGAGCAGGAAGGTCACGAAGCGCGTCAGCCGGGCTTCCTCGTCTACATGCCGGTGTACACGCTGAACAGCGACCCGAGCCCGCGCGCCCTGCGCGGGTATGTGTATTCTCCCTACAATGCGCAGCGCTTCCTCGAATCGTCCATCGACGCCAACCACCTTGGGGGCGCTGGCGTGCGATTGTTCGATGAGGATGCATCCGGCAAAAGGCTGATGGCCGAGGTCGCGCCGGTCGGAGCATCAGGACGGATCATTCGCCAGGCGCTCGACATTGCCGGGCATCGCTTCATTCTGGAAATCGAGGCACCGACAACCCCGATGCTTTCGATCATGTCGGTCATGTCGCTGCTGTTCGGCCTGCTTGTTGCGACGCTGCTTCTCGTCCTCGCCCGCCTGCTGACTCAGCAGGCCGTGGAAGACCGCATCGCCCTCGCCTGGTTCGAGCAGCAGTCCTCGATCCGCAACTCGTTGACGCGCGAACTCAACCATCGCGTCAAGAACACTTTGGCCAACGTGCTTTCGATCATCTCGCTGACGCGTCGCCGTGCGACGAGCCTGCCGGAATTTGCCGACAGCCTGGAAATGCGCATTCGCGCGCTGTCTGCAACTCACGATTTGCTGACGCAGTCCGATTGGGGAACGACGCCGGTCATGGCTGTCGTAAGGGCCGAACTCGCGCCCTATGCGCAAGATGCCCAACGCCATCTCGTTATCTCAGGCCCTGACGTGGAACTCGCGCCGAACGATGCCTTGTCGCTGGGGCTTGCCATCCACGAACTGGCCACAAACGCGGCAAAGTACGGGGCGTTAAGTGTCGAGACCGGGCAAGTGTCGGTCACATGGGATATGGCCGGCGAGAACCTGGCGCGCATCGAATGGGTCGAGCGGGGAGGCCCTGCGATCGACACCACCGTTCGCCGCAAGCGCGGTTTCGGCACAGAACTGGTAGAGAAGATCGTTGCGCACGAATTGCGCAATCCGGTCGACCTGAAGTTCGAGGCCGAAGGCGTCCGCTGCAGCCTGCTCATTCCGGTCAGACGGCGCGGCGATTTCGCCATACGACAAGGGCGCGGCTGACACCGCGCCCTTGGCTTGGTCACTCGGCCAAAAGCCTTTCAGAGCGGACGACTTGATCCGAAGAACAGCGCCTGGCTGATCGCGGTGCGCACGGTCTGCTCCTGGAAGGGCTTGGTGATGAGGTAGGTCGGCTCCGGACGATCGCCGGTAAGCAGGCGCTCGGGATAGGCGGTAATGAAAATGACCGGCACGGACCCGATGCGCAGGATGTCGTCCACGGCGTCAAGGCCCGAGCTGCCATCGGCCAACTGGATGTCGGCAAGCACCAGGCCGGGCTGTTCGCGCTGGACGATCTCAAGCGCCTGGGTGCGTGTAGCCGCCATGCCGCAAACATCGTGGCCGAGCGAGCGGACGAGGTCCTCGAGCTGCATCGAGATGAGCGGCTCGTCCTCGATGATGAGAACCGACGTGGCAGATTCGCGGTCGATCTCGGCAACGGCATCCTGAACCAGCAGTTCGACATCAGCCGGCTCGCGACCCATGATGAAGGCTGCTTCCTCGATGCTGAAGTCTTCCAGCGTGGTCAGCAGCAAGGCCTGGCGATTGGCGGGCGTCATGGCCGCAAGCCGTTCCTGCGCAGCGGCTTCATGATCTCCGAGCAAGCCGCTCGACCGGTCCACCGTGTCAACATAGGCCGTCGACCACACCCGATTGAACGCATGATAGAGCTGCGGACGCCCTTCGCCGATCATCGCACGCAGGGAGTCGTCAGCAAGCGCCGCTTCCAGAGTTGCGCGCACGAACGAATCGCCCGCGCTCTGGCTTCCCGTCAATGCGCGCGCGTAGCGGCGCAGATAAGGGAGTTGATTGGCAACCTTGGCACCCAGAGTCATTCGCACCCCTTCCCGGATAGTAACGTGCGATCAAACGCACCATAACGTCATCCGGTTCCCGATCGGGAACAAGAGGAAAAATGCGCTTACCCCGCCTGCGATGCGGGCAGCGTCTGCAATGTGGTAACGACCCAATCGGCAAGAAGGTCCGGCGAAGTGGGTTTGCGGAACTGGATGGCAAATCCGTGGCTGTCCGGCACCGATCCGGAATCCAGCCCGGAAGTGATGGCCACTGCGCAGCCCGCTTCATACAGGCGCGATGCAAGTTCCAGCGAGTTGCCGTCGGGAAGCTGCAGATCCAGCAACGCGACTGCCGGCAGGCCTCTCGCCACAAGGTCCGTTGCCGCTTCAATGGTGGAGGCAACAGCCACCGTAAGTCCGCGTTCCATCAAGGAATCTTCGATGGCCATGGCGACGAGAAGGCTGTCTTCGACAACGAGGACAAGATCCTGACCGTGTCTGACGGCAGCTTCGTTTTTCGGTTCCATCCGGGAACCCTAAGGCACATCACGGGAACAAACCCTGTCTTTTGACATAGCAGGTCCGGCGGACTGATGATGAAAGGCTTGGGTATGGGCAGGGACGATGCAGACTACGGCGCCGGGCGGGAAGTCGGCGCAATGGTGCAGGATCAAGGTGGAGGAGGGGGGTACTTGATGCTGAACGGAGGACAGCCGTGCCTGGCGTGCCCGCTGGCTGATTGCGAGGCTTTGCATCAGCCCCCGGCAGATGTCCGCCAGTGGATTGCCGCGTTCCGCCACGGTGAAATGCGCTTCACCCGGGGCGAGCAGGTTTTTGCACAGGGGACGCGGCCGACGTTCCTCTATACCGTGCTCTCGGGGGTCCTCATGCGGACACGCCTGCTTGAGGATGGCCGGCGCCAGATCATCAATTTCATGTTCCCGGGTGACTTTCTCGGGCTGCAGGCGGCACTCGATGCGGAAATGAGCCACACTGTCGAGGCGCTGACCAATGCCACCTTGTGCACTTTCGTACGCGAGAAGTTCTTCGATCTGGTTGCCCAGCAGCCAAGACTGTCGTTTGACCTGACCTGGCTTGCGGCCCACGAGGAAGCGGCGCTGGAGGAACACCTCGTCTCGCTCGGCCAGCGCAACGCGCGCGAGCGGATGGCAGCTCTGGCTGTGTTTCTTGTCCAGCGCGGCATCGATACGGGAATTGCTCCGGGCGGTGTCCTGACGCTGACGATTACGCAGGGGCAGATTGCCGATATGCTGGGGCTGTCGCTGGTGCATACCAACCGCACCTTGCAGACTCTCAGGCGCATGGGGCTGGTCGACTGGACCCTTTCGACCATCAGCGTTCCCGATATTGCCGCGGCAAAAGCCTACGCAAAGATCGATGGCAGCACATTTTCTTCGCGGCCTTATATCTAGCGACTGATTTTAAACGGAAAAAATTTTTTGAAGCTTTGGAACCGCCTTCAGGGACGCTCGTTTAGGGTATGTCACCGCCGAGACCCCCCCTCCCGTCCAAGCGGCTGGTGATACGATCCCGAAAGGTCCCCGATGGAAACGTCGGGGACCTTTTTTTGGTTGATCGGCCCCGGCTGCGCTCCCCGCGCGGCTGGGGCTTTCGTTTCCGAGGGTTGGGAGGAATTCGCTCAACCGGACTTATTGGCCAGCCAGGGCGCTCCGGATGCGGCCCAGAATGCCACGTGGCCGTTCCTGCTGTATCAAGGATACCAGTGCGGCAGTGCTGAAGGGCTTGGGCAGGACGCGGCCAAGCCCTGCGGCTGTATCGGGGATGGCTTCAGGCGTCGCGGTGGTGAAGATGATCAGCGGCGAGTTCTCGCCCAATTGAATGGCCAGTTCTGCCAAGGCCCAGCCATCGCCCCTGTCTGCAAGGTGCACGTCGAGGACCAGGATCGATGGAACAGACTGTTCCAGCTGCGCCATTGCCTCCGCAACGCTGGCGCAAGTCGTTACCGGTGCTGCACCCGCTTCGCCAAGAGCGTCGGCGATGTCCATGGCAACCAGGCCATCGTCTTCCACAACCAGAGCAGGACCAAGCGCACGGCCAGACTTTCGTCGCGCCGTCTTCTTGTTGTCCTGTGTCGTAGTCGGCACCGTCTGTCGCACCCTGATCTGACCTGTCTCGATGAACGCGGGCAGCCAAGCAGCGTTCCACCGCCCGTCCCGCCCGCCATGTTGACGGGCGCGAACAGGCCGGCAGGCTCAGACTAGAGGCTTGTCGTAAATCACGTAAGTCTTGTTGACGTGGCTGTCGATCGCTTCGGCGATGGCGTTCATCCCCTGATTGTCGTCGAGAATCCAGCCGATCTCCCCGCGCGAGGCGCCGTAGTCGCGCACCGAGTTGAGGCGGATCGCCTCGATCATCATGAAGGCCAACTGGCTTGCCAGGCGCGAGGCCTGGAGGCGCTTGCGCACACCCATCAGCGGCACGCGCATGGTGCGCACCCGCGGCTTGCGCAGCCACAGCAGCAGCTTGGCCCAGTTGAACGGGAACAGCTTTCCGCCCATCGGCTTCAGCACTTCGTTGAGATCGGGCAGTGTCATCATGAAGGCCACCGGCTCGCCCTCGTACTCGGCGATCATGATCAGGTCTTCGCGCACGATCGGCTTGAACTTCTTGCCGGCATACTTGATCTCGGTGTCGGTAAACGGGACAAAGCCCCAGTTGTCCGACCAGGCATCGTTGAGGATGTCGAGGATCAGCGCGGCTTCTGCATCGAACTTCGACTTGTCGACATTGCGGATGCGGATCTTGGCGTTCTTCTCGCCCGATTGGACAATGCGCTGGATCAGCGGCGGGAAGCCCTTGGTGATGTCGAGCTCGTAGGTATTGAGCGTCTTGGCCGGCTGGTAGCCCAAGGCCTTGATATAATCGTCATAGCGCTGCGGCTGGTGGCCCATCATCACTGTTGGTGGATGATCAAAGCCCATGGTCAACTGGCCCGGCTCTTCCCAGATCGACATCGACAAGGGCGCTAGCACGCGGGTCATGCCCTTTTCGCGCAGCCAGCCTTCAGCGCGGCCGATCAGTGCCTGCGCGACGGCCTCGTCCTCGGCCTCGAGCAGGCCCCAGTTCCCCGTGCCCGGCCCCATGCCCTGCCTGGGATCCATGGCGATCGCCAGATGATCGATGTGGGCGGAGATACGACCCACAACAGCGCTGCCCCGGCGAGCAAGGAACAGTTGCACGTCGGCATGTTCGAAGAACGGGTTCTTGCCGGGCGTGATCAGCTCTTCGGCTTCCATCCGCAGCGGCGGTACCCAGTTGGAGTCACCGGCATTGAGGCGATACGCAAGGTCGACGAAGGCCTTTCGGTCAGCCTTGCCGGAAACCGGTGTGATGATTACTTCGCCTTGAGCCACGATCTTGCCTTTGTTTGCGGATATGGGGTCGTTGCCGATGGGACTGCGGTCCCGACCGGCGCATTGTCAAGCCGCAGGGCGCGGTGTGGGGACGCCCAGAGGCTATTGCTTGGTGCAAAAAAAGCCGGCCTGAGCCGGTAGATACGGGTCATACTGGAATTTGTGGCATGATTGCGACCGATACGCTTGAAACTCCCCGCGACGTGGCTCCTGCCGGTGCCGAAGCTGCCAAGCTTCCCCGCGGCCTGGCAGGCACGCCTGACGACAAGGAAATGCTCCGCTCCGCCGTCGAATTGACGCGCGATATCGCGACCGCGCGGCCCGAGATCTACTGGCCCGACATGCTGGGCTCTGCAGCCCTTGGTTACGCCGCGCTGGCCGGCGCGATCCTGATCGGCAATCCGCCCGTCGCCGCGCTGTCCGGCGTGGTCGCGGCGCTCGCGCTCTACCGCGCCTTGCTGTTCATCCACGAACTCACCCACATCCACAAGAACGCGCTGCCGGGCTTCCGCTTTGCGTGGAACCTGCTGGTCGGCATCCCGATGCTGACGCCCTCGCTCATGTACGAAGGCGTCCACACGCTGCACCATGCGCGCACGCGCTATGGCACGGTCGAGGACCCTGAGTACCTGCCGCTCGCGCTGATGAAACCGTGGTCGCTGCCGCTGTTCGCGCTGGTCGCCCTGCTGCTGCCGATAGGTCTGCTGATCCGCTCGGCAATCCTCGTGCCGCTGGGGGCGGTCATCCCGCCACTGCGCCGCCTGGTGTGGGAGCGTGCCTCTGCGCTCTCGATCAACCCGGAATTTCGCCGGCGTCCGCCCGAAGGCGAGTTTGCGCGGCAGGTGTTCTGGCAGGAACTGGGTGCATCGGCCTGGGCGCTGTTCGTGTTGTGGTGGAGTGCGACGCATTCTTGGCGTCCGCTGCTTATCGGCATTGCAGTGATCTCGCTGACCGCGCTGCTCAACCAGATCCGTACGCTGGTGGCGCATCTGTGGGAGAACGAGGGCGAGGCCATGACCGTGACCGGCCAGTACCTCGATTCCGTCAACGTACCCCCGCCCGCCTGGCTGGCGCCGCTGTGGGCGCCGGTTGGTCTGCGCTACCACGCGCTGCACCACTTGCTGCCCTCGATGCCCTATCACTCGCTGGCCGAAGCGCACCGCCGGATCGTGGCGCACCTCGGCACTGGCTCGACGTATGAGAAGGGCAATTACAACGGCCTGCTGCCGCTTGTCGGCAGGCTGGCGCGCAGCACGATGATGCCGCGCTGAGTGGAAAGGCCACGCTGCCTCAGGCGGCGCGGCGGTTCCACGGCATCAGGCCAAGCAGCCTGGCCATGCCGCACCAGCCGGTTGCCCCGGCCATGAACAGGCCCGCACCGACGAATGCCGAAAGCGCGACGAAGCCCTGCGCCACGGTGAGCGAAAGCGCCACGCCGGCAAGGATCAGCAGCCCTGCGATCATCTGGACCTGCCGCATGATCTCGAGTGGCGCCTTGGCATCGGTCTTCACCGGCAGGCCGGCCGAGCGCCAGCCGTCAATGCCCCCTTCCAGAAGGTAGCCGGGACAGTCGGACACGGCGGCGAGCCGATCGGCGTTGGCAGCGGTGCGCATGCCCGAACGGCAATGCCAGATCACCGCAGGATGGCCGGATACCGGCTCCAGCGCCGACAGCGGCATGTTGGCCGCGCCCGGAATGCTCTGCCGGCGATGTTCGTCGGCGTCGCGGATGTCGATGAGCCGGGCGCCCTCGTCGAGCAGCGCCTTGGCTTGTGCAGGGGTGATGGTTGGAAGCGTCATGGCCTCCATATATTAGATATTACGAAAATTAGCAATATCTAATTCTAAGGTCTATTCCTCGGTCCGGATCAGCACCGTCTCGCCGATGAGGAAGAACAGGACGAACGGTGCCCACGCGGCCAGCAGCGGCGGGTAAGCGCCGAAATTGCCCATGGCCAAGGCCGCGTTGTCGAATACGAAGTAGGCGAAGCCCAGCGCCATGCCGATCACCGCGCGCACGAAGAGGTGTCCTGATCGCGCCAGGCCAAATGCTGCCACGGCACCGAGAAGAGGCATGAGCAGCGCTGAAAGCGGCCCAGAAAGCTTGTGCCACCACTTGCCATCAAGCTCGGTGGTGCGAAAGCCTGCCTCTCGGATGGCGGCGAGCGAACCCGATAGCTGGGTCAACGATTCCGCGTCGGCATCGACCCGGCTGATCGTGACCTGGACCGGTTCCACCGTCTTGGCAAAGACCTCGTCGCGGCCGATCGACGTCTTTCGGGCAGATTGTACATCGAACACAACAGGATCGCGGAATTTCCAGCCCGGATTGGCATAGGCCGCCGAGGGCGAAGTGACGATTTCGGTCACCATCCCGGTTGGGTCGCGGCGATACCAGCTGACTCCATCCATCCGCATAGACTTGCCTTCGCCGGCAACCGAGCGGGCGAACAGGATGTTCGGACCGTCCTGTAGCCAGACATTGGATTTGATCGCCGATTCCTGCGGGATCGGCCCGTATTCCACGTTCTGCCAGGCTTTGAGCGTAGCAGTCGACCGTGTGACGATGCGTTCGTTGAAACCGAAGGTCACCGCGGAGGTGACCGCCGCAACGAGAAACAGTGGTGCCAGCACCTGATGCGCGGAAAGGCCCGCCGCCTTCATCGCGATGACCTCGCTGTTCTGGTTCAGCGTCATCAGCGTGATGATCGTGGCCAGCAGCACCGAATAGGGCAGGAACCGGCTTATGAGTTGCGGCATGCGCAAGGACACATACGTCAGCAGCTCGCCCTGTCCGTTTCCGGGCGCTGCCAGCACCTTGCCGCTCTCGCTCAACAGGTCGAGCATTTGCAGGACCAGTACCAGCATCAGCAGCACGGCGACAATGCGCACCGCAAACATCTTCGCGATGTATTTCGCCAGAGTGCGCGACGGGAAGAATTCAAGCTGCATGGGCGGCATCTTCCTCGACAAGGGCAGGCTCATCGCGCAGCCGCTTGCGCTCGAACAGCTTGCGGATCGAACGCGAAACCTTGGCAAAGCCGGTTTCGAGGGCACCGATTGGCTGGCCACCGGGAACGTAGGCGATCTTCCAGTACATCCACAGGATCAGGGCTGAAAAGACCACGAACGGCCCCCAAAGGGCGAGCACTGGGTCGATCCGGCCAAGGCTGGCCACGTCCTGCCCGTACTGGTTGACCTTGTGATAGGCGACCACGAGCACGATCGACAGGAATACGCCCAGTGCCGAAGTCGACCGCTTGGGCGGAACCGCCAGCGCCACTGCCAGAAGCGGCAGCAGGAACATCATCACGACCTCGACCAGCCGATAATTCAGGCTGGCCTTCGACTGATTGCGAATCTCTTCGGAATAACGGTCGTTCCAGCCGATCTGCAGCAACTCGGGGAGAAAATACTCGCGGTCGGCATCGCCGCGCTGGCGGAACTGCTCGATCCTCGGCAGGTCGATCGGCAGATCGTGGCTGGCAAAGGTCAGCACGCGCGGCGAGGCAATGCCCGGTCCGTCCTGCACGATCTGACCGTCGGTCAGGCGCAGGATCACCGTGTCCGGGCTTTCCTTGTTCGCAAAGAAGCGTCCCTCTCGCGCCGAGATCACCATGACCTGCCCATTCGAGGTCTGCAGGCGGGCGAAAATGCCGCGCAGGTCACGGCCTTCGTCGCGGCTCGAATCGACGCGCAAGGCGGTGCGGTCCTGCAGCGAATTGAACTCGCCGACCTTGATCGACGCGCCTAGTGCGCCCGAGCGCAGCTCGAACTGGAGCTGTTCGTAGTAATAGCGCGATAGCGGCTGGAGATAGCTGACGATCAGCAGGTTCAGCGCCGCAAGCCCGATCGCGAACATGTAGGGCACGCGCAGCAGGCGGGTATAGGACAACCCGACCGCACGCATCACGTCGAGTTCGGAACTCATCGCCAGCTTGCGGAAAGCGAACAGGATGCCGAGCATCAGGCCGAGCGGGATGGCAAGGCTGGCATATTCCGGCAGCAGGTTCGCCAGCATCTTGAACACGACACTGACCGGTCCGCCCTCTGTCGCCACGAAGTCGAACAGCTTCAGCATCTTGTCGAGGATGAGCAGAGACGCGGCGAGGACGAACACCGACAGCATCGGCACGAATACGAGCCGGGCAATGTAGCGATCGGTGGCGGTAAGGAACTTCACGTGGCGGGTGCTGGCGTCTTTTCGTGGATCGATATTCGGCGGGGCCTGGGCCTTGCCCGAGTGGCTGCCGACAGGTGAACCAGCCATGAGCTTTTACGGACTAGCGCTTCGCACGGCTTCGTGGAAGGGAAAACCGGCGCGACTTTCGCAAGTCATAACGAAAGTTATGGAATTGCCTCGCTGAAAGTCATAGAAATAATGCCAGTGCCAGTGAGGGAAAGTTCGAAGATGTCGCATGAGCAAACCGGTAGTGCGTGGTTCGCAGGCTTTGCCGGCGGTCAACCCGATCCGGAAAGGTTGAGCGCGCTGGCGCGCTGGTGCGAGCAACTCGCCCCCACCGAACAGCGCAAGGGATTCGAGCGGGTTCTTCTCGAGATTGCTTCGCCGCACACCGAGGAAGAAGGCGGACGCCTGAATGCCGCGTTCGACTGGATCGGAGTCCTTGCTGATTCCGGCGCGTTCGAATCGGCCGCGGTGGCGCTGATCCCGCGTGATGCCATCTTCACTGGCGGGCGCCTCAAGGACGGTTCGTTCGTCGCGCAGGTGATTCTCGATGGCGGCGTCGGCGCGCATTCGCGTGAGGCCCAGAGCCTGGCCATGGCTTGGATCGCGGCGCTGCTGCGTGCGTTCGCCCGCCAGGCTGTGGAAACCGGAGCCTTGACGGCACACTGACGGCCTTCGCGATCTGGCGCTTTGCGTCAGGTCAGCGGTGGCTTTACGCCTTTTCCAGCGTGCATTGCAGCGGATGCTGGTTCTGCCGGGCGAAGTCCATCACCTGGTTCACCTTTGTCTCGGCGATCTCGTAGGGATAGACGCCGCAAACACCCACGCCGCGCTGATGGACGTGGAGCATCACACGCGTTGCCTGTTCCAGATCCATGTGGAAGAAGCGCTTCAGGACCATCACCACGAATTCCATCGGGGTGTAATCATCGTTCAGCATCAGCACCTTGAACTGGCTGGGCTTCTTCGGCTTGGCGCGGGTCTTGGTAGCGATGCCGACCTGATCGTCTCCGCCCGGACCACGTGTGTCGTCACCCTCTGCACAGCGCAGCGGAACGGACAGGTCCGGTTGATCGAAAGGTTCGGCTCTCATGATGCCTCGAATATCGCACTCACCGGCCCGCTTCACAAGGGGCACGAAGGGGATGGTGGCACGAGGATGGCGAATTGTGGCGCTGATACGACAGCACGACAGCATCAGAACGGCAAAAGGGCCGGCGGGAGAACCCGACCGGCCCTTTATCTTGTGGCTGGCAGCGCGGTTGGCTGCCGGTCAGGCTCAGGCGGCCTTCTTGATCTTTTCGACCGCGAGGCTGACGCGGGTCGAGATCGGCTGGAAGGCCTCGTTCGCGAGCTTCAGCATGGCTTCGCTGTTCTTCGAGCTGGCGGCAACCGCAGCGTCGAAGTTCTTGCGGAGCAGGGCTGACTGCTTCTCGAAGAATTCGGTAGGCGACTTGACCGTGGTCAGTTCCTTGACGTCAGCGGTCATCGCTTCGAAGACCGACTTGGTCTCGGCAACATAGCCCTTGGTCATTTCCTGAAGGCCCGAAGCCAGGATCTTGGTCGATTCGACCACGGCTTCGACGTTGCCCTTGGCAAACTCGCCGGCGTCGCCAAAGGCGGCCTTGGCCTTGTCCTGAGCGTCCTTGAATGCAGCGGTCATCTTTTCGGTCATTTCGGTGGTGGTAGCCATTGCGAACAGTTCCTTTCTGGGCGCCGCATTCTTGAGGGCGGCGCTTGTTTTCTTCACGCTTGGAATGGCGGTGAAAGGACGCTTGGCTGCGGGCTTCACCGCGGCCGTCGGAGCGGCCACCACGGGTGGCTTGGCCGGACGGGCCTTGGGGGCAGGCTTGGGAGCCTGACGAACGGGCTTCGCCTTTGCGACCTGGGGCTTGCGTGCCTTCGGTGCAACCAGCTCTGCCACGGCAGGTGCTTCGACCGGAGCAGCTTCAGCATCCACGACCGGCTTGGCAGCGGGCTTGGCCTTGCGCGGCCGCGAAGCCTTGGGCTTCTCGGCGGCAACCGGCTCGACAACTTCGATCTCGGCAGTTCCGGCGACGGCTTCGGGCGCGTCGGCCAGCGCGACGGGCACGTCCACCACGGGGGCGGAGGTTTCCGGGCTTTCCTTCGTTTCTTCAACCATCCTGGCGACTCCTGCTTGCGCACGGGACGGGTTGAACCGTCTCTTGCTGCACTGCACAAAATAGGAGTCGACCGCAAAATGTCAAGAAAATTGTGCGGTGCACAAATTCCGTATTTGACCAATTACCAATGCCGCGCGCCGTTAACGCTCAGCGGCTGCGGACATAGCGTCCCGGCGCATCCTCGATAACGCGGTCGCCCTTGCCACCCGGAATGCGCTTGCCCTTGGCGGCCACGCGCTTGGGTGCCTGTTCGGCCATCCACTCGATCCAGTCCGGCCACCAGCTGCCCTTGGTCTCCGTGGCGCCGGCCACGAACTCCTCCAAGCTCGCTGGATCATTGGGATTGAGCCAATACTGGTACTTGCCCGCTTCGGGCGGGTTCACCACCCCGGCAATGTGTCCCGAACCGGCCAGCACGAACTTCCACTTTCCAGACAGATGGCGCGTCAGTTTCCACACGCTGTTCGGCGGCGCAATATGATCCTCGCGGCCCGCCTGGATATAGCATGGCGTTGCAATGCGGCGCAGATCGACCGGCGTATCATCGACCACCATTGCATCCGGAATGATCAGGCGGTTGTCGCGATAGAGGTCGCAAAGATAGGCCTGATGCCACCGCGAGGGCAGGTTGGTCGTATCTCCGTTCCAGTGCAGCAGATCGAACGCCGGATAGTCCTCGCCCAGCAGGTAGTTGTTGACGACGTAGTTCCAGATCAGGTCCGTGCCGCGCAGCGCGTTGAACGTGGCCGCCATGTAGCGCCCATCGAGGTACCCGTCGGTGGACAGGCTTTGCAGCATCTTCAACTGCCCGTCGTCGATAAAGTTCTTGAGATCGCCTGCGTCCTCGAAATCGACCTGCGCGGTAAAGAACGTGGCGCTGGCAACCTTGTCGGCCTCGCCCCTGCGCGCCAGCACGGCCAGCGTGGCCGCCAGCGTGGTGCCGGCCACGCAATAGCCGATGGTGTGGACCGCCGGAACCTTGAGCCGCTCGCGCACATGATCGATAGCCTCGATCTGGGCGCGAACGTAATCGTCCCACATCACATCGGCCATGGAAGCATCGGCCGACTTCCAGGAAACCACGAACACCGTCAGCCCCTGCGCCACGGCCCAGCGAATGAAGCTCTTCTGCGGGTTGAGGTCGAGAATGTAGAAGCGGTTGATCCACGGCGGGAAGATCAGAAGTGGCGTCTCGAACACCTCGTCGGTCGTCGGCGTGTACTGGATCAACTGGAACAGCGGCGTTTCGTGCACCACCTTGCCCGGCGTGACCGCGATATTGCGGCCCAGTTCGAACGCATCGGGATCGGTGTGGGTGAGCTGCCCCTTGCGCAAGTCGTCGAGCAGGTGTTCGACACCCTTGACCAGGTTCTCGCCCTTGGTCTCCATCGTCCGCTCGATCACCACAGGATTGGTCAGCGGGAAGTTGGCCGGTGAAAGCGCATCGGTCACCACCTTGGTGGCAAAGCGCAGCTGCTCCTTGCGCTCGGGGCTGAGCCCTTGGGCCTCGTCGGCCATCTGCTGCAGCTTTTCCGACAGGAGCAGATAGGTCTGGTGGATCAGCGCGAAAGCGGGCTGTTCGTGCCAGCGCTTGTCCTTGAACCGCCGGTCCTGCCGCGGCAGCTGAGGGGGCGCGGCATTGCCGGTTCCGGCCGAGACGAACTGTCCCATGACCGAGGACCACAGCGCCACGCTTTCGTTCCACAGCTTCGCCTGTGTTTCCGCGTGCGCGATGGGCAATTGCCCGGCCATGGCCATGAACGTCTGCGTCCACTTGCCAATGTCGCCCAGGCGGCCCAGCATCGGTTCGACCTGACCGGCCTGCTCGGCGCTGAAATCGAGCCACATCTTCTGCAGCTTGGCAGCGGACATCGCCCAGTGCTGAAGATCGGCCGGATCGGTCGTAACGGCTTCGGCGCCGGGCACCAGCGGCGCGAACATCGCGCGCATCGCTTCGCCCTGCTGGCGGAACAGGTCTTCGAACACGACTGAATCCGCTGGCGAATCACCCAGGTTCTTGTTCGTCATCTTCCGTTCCCTGCCGTTACGTCATGGCCTTGTCTCAGCAGTCTATACACGCCGTGTGACAGCTTGTTAGCCTGCAGATGCATCCGCCGATCACGATCATGCTTCCATCGACAGCAAGGTTTCCACAACTGGGCAATTGGCGTAAGGGCTGCGCTGCGGCGATCCTGCCGCGCCTTTTCGACGAGTATTCAACCGTGGATGAAGAATTCTACCGCATGAAGCGCCTGCCGCCCTACGTCATTGCCGAAGTCAACGGCATGCGGGCCGCCGCGCGCGCCGCCGGTAGGGACATCATCGACCTCGGCATGGGCAACCCCGATCTCCCCCCGCCCAACCACGTGATCGAGAAGCTGTGCGAAGTGGCGCGCAAGCCCGACGCCCATGGCTATTCGGCCTCGTCCGGCATTCCGGGCGTGCGCAAGGCGCAGGCCAACTACTATGGACGCCGCTTCAACGTCGATCTCGACCCCGAGACTGAAGTGGTGATGACGATGGGCTCGAAGGAGGGCCTCGCCAGCCTTGCCACCGCCATCACCGCGCCCGGCGATGTCGTGCTCGCGCCGAACCCGAGCTATCCGATCCACACCTTCGGCTTCATCATTGCCGGGGCCACCATCCGGTCCGTGCCGACCACGCCGGACGAGCGCTATTGGGATTCGCTCGATCGCGCGATGAAGTACTCGGTGCCGCGCCCGTCGATCCTGATCGTCAACTACCCGTCGAACCCGACGGCCGAGACGGTCGACCTTGCCTTCTATGAACGCCTCGTCGCCTGGGCGAAGGAAAACAAGGTCTGGATCCTGTCCGACCTCGCCTATTCCGAGCTCTATTACGACGGCAATCCGACCCGCTCGATCCTCGAAGTGCCGGGCGCAAAGGACGTGGCGGTGGAGTTCACCTCGATGTCCAAGACCTTCTCGATGGCCGGCTGGCGCGTGGGCTTTGCCGTGGGCAACGCACGCCTGATCGCTGCGCTCAAGCGGGTGAAGTCCTACCTCGATTATGGCGCCTTCACGCCGATCCAGGCCGCGACTTGCGCCGCGCTGAACGGGCCGCAGGACATCGTCGTCAAGAACCGCGAGCTATACCAGAAGCGCCGCGACGTGATGGTCGAAGCCTTTGGCCGCGCCGGGTGGGAAATTCCCAGCCCCAAGGCCTCGATGTTCGCCTGGGCCCCGCTGCCGCCCGCGCTCAAGCATCTCGGCAGCCTCGAATTCTCGAAGCAACTGCTCACCCACGCCGAAGTCGCGGTCGCCCCGGGCGTCGGTTACGGCGAGGATGGCGAGGGCTTCGTGCGCATCGCCATGGTCGAGAACGAACAGCGCCTCCGCCAGGCCGCGCGTAACATCAAGCGCTACCTGCAGTCGATGGGCGTCAATTCGTCGGCTGCCTGACGCGCGATTGATCAGCATGACGACGCGGCCCTCTCCGCCTTTGCGGACGGGGCCGTTGCCGTTTCGCGCGATCCGTCAAATCAGGAAGCTGGACCGGGAGCGAGCGCTCGGGCACCTTGGCCCCGACGAACCAGAAAACGGATGCCAGCAATGAACTTCCACGACCGCGTCACCGTCACCATCGAGGATCACGTCGCCCACGTGCTGCTTGATCGCGCCGACAAGATGAACGCGCTCGACGATGCCATGTTCGAAGCGATCATCGCAGCCGGGCACCATCTCGGCCATGAGCGCGGCGTGCGCGCGGTGGTGCTTTCTGGCGCAGGTCGATCGTTCTGTGCGGGGCTTGATCTTTCCAGCATGGGCAACACCAGCCGATGGAAGGACGATGGCGAGGGCGGTGGTCTCACTGCCCGCACCCACGGCAACGCCAACCGCGCCCAGCAGGCGGCCATGGTCTGGCGCAAGCTGCCGATGCCGGTGATCGCGGCTGTCCACGGCGTATGCTTCGGCGGTGGCCTGCAGGTGGCGAGCGGTGCGGACATCCGCTTCATCGCGCCCGATGCGCGGCTGGCGGTGATGGAAGTGAAGTGGGGCCTCGTCCCCGACATGGCCGGATACGCCCTGTGGCGCGGCAATGTGCGCGACGACGTGCTGCGCGAACTGACCTATACCCACCGCGAGTTCAGCGGCGAGGAAGCGGTGCAGTTCGGCTTTGCCACCCATGTCAGCGCCGACCCGCTGGCCGATGCCATGGCTCTTGCCCGCACGATCGCATCGAAAAGCCCCACTGCCGTGCGCGGCGCCAAGCTGCTGTCCAACCGCACGCCCGACATGACCGTGGACGAAGTGCTGATGGCCGAATCCGTGGCCCAGCACGAGCTGATGTTTTCGAAGAATCAGCTGGAAGCCGTGCGTGCGGGCATGGAAAAGCGCGCCGGAGAATTTGTCGATCCGTAACAGCCTGCTAGGCGGCGTGGACAAATTCCACAGCGCCACGGCTGGAGGCAAAAACCGCCAGTTCAAGGAGGCAAGGAAGCGCAATATCGGGAATATTGCGCGACGAGCCGACGCCGAAATGGCGGTTTTTGGTCCAGCCCCGCAGGGGTTGACCTGTAAAAGGCCTTGGCAGCGTTGCTCGGCCTTGAAAGAGACCCACTCTTCCTGCGTCCTCGCGCCTCGCTAAGGCCTTCTACAGGGCAACCGTGGCGTTGTGGAATTTGTCCACGCCGCCTAGGTCTCGTAGGATGAAGGCCATCCATGATCCGTCCGGTGCTCTTGCCTCCGGTCTCGCCGCCATCCGCCAGCAGTTCCAGGTGCCCGAAGGCTTCCCGCCCGAAGTCCTCGCTGCGGCCGCACTGGCGGCGGCAAGGACACCGGGGCAAGAGCACGTGGATCGCACCGACGAGCCCTTCGTCACGCTCGATCCGGCAACGTCCACCGATCTTGATCAGGCCTTCCATATCGAAGCATCCGGCAACGACCTGATCCTCCACTACGCCATTGCCGACGTGGCCTGGTTCGTGGTCGATGGCGATCCGGTCGACGCTGAGGCGTGGAAGCGCGGCGAAACGCAGTATCTCCCCGATGGCAAGGCCGGGCTCTACCCGCCTGCCCTGGCCGAACGCGCCGCGAGCCTCCTGCCCGATGGCCCGCGCCCGGCCGTCGTGTTCACCGTTCGCCTCGGCGCCAATGGCCAGGCGCGGCTCGATGCCGCCCGCCGCGCTATGATCCGCAGCCAGGCCAAGCTCGCCTACGACAGCGTTCGCCCCGACCAGCTCCCTGCCGACTTCGCCCGGTTTGCCGAACGCATGAACGCCGCCGAAGCTGCGCGCGGCGCCGCCCGCGTCGATCCGCCGGAGCAGGAAGTCGAAGCGCTCGGGGGTGGACGCTACGCCCTGTCCTTCCGCCCCTTGCTTGCTTCGGAACGGGCCAACGCCACGCTCTCGCTTGCCGCAAACCTCGCCATTGCCGAAGCGTTGCACCAAGCAGGGACCGGCCTGTTCCGCGTCATGGCAGGCCCGACAGCAGCGGCAATGGCGCGTCTGCGCAGCACGGCGGCCGGTCTTGGCCTCGACTGGCCGGAACATGTCGACCTCAAGGCCCTCGAACGCACGCTCGACCAGCGCAATCCCGACCACGCCGCATTCATGCTCGCGGTGCGGCGCGCAGGTGGCGGCGCTGGCTATGCCCCGTGGATACCTGGTGTCACGCCATGGCACGAAGCCATCTCCGCCACTTACGCCCACGCGACTGCGCCCTTGCGCCGCCTCGCTGACCGCTACGTGATTCGCGCCGTGCTTGCCATCGCCAACGGCAAGGCCGTCGAGCTGGAAGTCGAAGCTGCGTTCCAGCGCCTCCCTGCGGTCATGGCCAAGGCCGAAGCGCTCTCCGGCCAGATCGAACGCGCAGTCATCGACCTTGCCGAGACAGTCATGCTCCAGGGGCGCGAGGGTGAGACCTTCCGCGCCTGCGTGACCGACACGGACGGCGATTCGGCGCGCGTGCAGCTGCTCGACATGCCCGTAGTGGCCCGCGCCCGCATTGCCGGTGCTGCGCCGGGCCAGCGCGTGGACCTGAGCCTTGCCGGTGTCGACAGCAAGCAGCGCCGTCTCCAGTTCGCGCCGGTAAGCTGACCCCTGCACAAGAACCGCTTGCGGCAGCGCGATCTTCCGGCTAACCGCGCCGAACCACGCAGCTCCTGCGATCGAGGCCCGATGGCGGAGTGGTTACGCACCGGATTGCAAATCCGTTTACGCCGGTTCGATTCCGGCTCGGGCCTCCAATATTATCCCTGCAAATCAGCAGTTTATGTGGAGGCGCAGCGCTGCCGCGCATTGCTCTGTGTTGATGCTAAAAACCGCCGAATCCCGCCGATTCCGCGCCCTTCCGGCTGCTCCATGCAACATGGATGCAACATGGATTAGTGCCGTGCACAGTTCCGTTCTATGTGTTTCTCATCACGGCGGAGTTGTTTCCCTTTGACTTCTAACGAGCGCCTTGATTCAAGAGCGTAACGTCTAACGTAGTCGTTAAGGGGAACTGCATTGGCAATGGCTTTGCCGCAACTCGATCGCGTTGTGATCGATATCGTCAACAATGCCGAAGAAACTCTTGAGCAGCATCTTGATTGCGATGTGCTCTACTACTTTGGTGAATTGCGGCGGGGGCTAATTACACCGTTCCGTGAAGCGATTGAGCGGATGGCTGCGCAGCCCACAAAGAGAGAGGCACTGGGTGTGTGCATGACCACCCCTGGCGGTGAAGCAGAGGCGGTCGAGAAGATGGTGCAGATCGCTCGCCACCACTACGATCAAGTTTACGCGATTGTTCCTCAATCCGCCATGTCGGCAGGCACAATTTTTTGTATGGCTTGCGACCGTATCTACATGGACTACTCGTCGTCCTTGGGGCCTATTGATCCACAAGTGCCCGACCGAGAAAACAAGTTTCTTGTCCCTGCGCTCGGCTATCTCGACAAAGTTGGAGAACTGATCGCCAAGAGTGCCAATGGAACTATCTCACCTGCGGAATTTGCGATCCTCCAAGCGCAGGATTTGGCAATGATTCGGTTCTATGAACAGGCGAGGGACCTCTCCATAAGTCTCTTGAAGCAGTGGCTCACGCGATACAAATTCAAAGACTGGACAGTGCATCGGACGAACAATGTCGGAGCACAGGTCACGCAGGCGGAGAAAGAGCAACGTGCCGAGGAAATCGCCAAGCTGCTCTCTGATAACGGCCATTGGCATTCACATGGACGTATGATTGGTATAGAGACATTACGGCAAACGCTGAGACTGCAAATTGACGATTTTGGCGAGAATGCAGCGCTGAGGGACGGGATACGGCAGTACTGTGATACGTTGTCAGACTACCTTGCGCGCGCAAACGCGGCATTCTACGTGCACAACCGCAACATTTGAAGGGTATAACATGTCGATTGAGACCGCGCTCCTCGCAGCGCTCGATACCCCAACAAACAATGCGGCGGCCGATCAGATTGGTCGCTTTCGGGAGTTCGAGCGTAAGCTCAAAGAGTCTGGCTTTGAAATTCAACGGCAGACCTTCAATATCCCGCTCATGGGGCGGGTGACGTCGGGCCACCATCAAATTTGACAGATGGTAGGAGCAGATACAGCGTCAATTTTTCACGGTGATTTTACCCATTCGCAAGCCTACCCACCAGTCGCCCATATCCTAGGGCTGAGAATGGTTTTACAAAGTTTCTCTCCAACTCGGTGAGAAAACGTGACCCAGCACACATACTTTGTGCGTCACTGCCCCGCACGCCCTGTTTCCTCAAACAGGGGGAAAACCATGATTCGCTTTCAGGTCGCCGCCGCAATGGCGCTAGTTGCAACGCCGTGCCTTGCTCAAACAGCCGCAGTCACCACACCCACCCCAGCCACCGCCGTTGTGCTGGCACCCGCGCCGACAAATGTGCTGCGCGCCGGGACAGAAATTCCGCTCATTACCCGTGAGGAACTGACGACCAAGAAAAAGCAGGTGCGTGTCGGGCAGCGCGTGCAGCTTGAAGTCGCCAGCAATGTGACTGCCAATGGGCTTACGATCGTGCCAGTCGGAACCCCGGCAGTCGGCGAAGTGACTGAGGTGCGCAACAAGGGAATGTGGGGCAAGTCGGGCTACATCGCCGTGCGGCTGCTCTCGATGCGCCTCGGAGATCGTCAGGTGCGCCTTAGCGGTACGTTTGACGACAAGGGCGTCACCGGAACTGGAGGCGTCGTTGCGTCGATTGCTCTTGTACCGCTGGCTGGCTTTTTCACCACCGGCACCAGTGCTAATATTCCCGCAGGATCAGGGACCAAGGGCTTCCTTGAAGAGGATATTGCATTTGTCCCGCCCGCACCCGCCGTTGCTGTAACGCCCGCAGCCGTCACAGGGCCAGTGACCAACTAACCACTTTGAGCCGGAGGGGAGATCATGAAGCGCAGAGACCTTCTCTCCGGCATTTTCGCGGGCATTGTTGTCGGATTGCCTGTCGAAGCTGATGCTAGGCGCGGCAAAAGGCGTAGACGGTCAGGCCGAGGAATGTCTGGCGGCACGCCATCACGCGGGACCGCTGATGACGGCGAGTGCCCTTGCAACGGAGGCAAGGTATGCGTTGGCAAGCGAGGCGGACGTTACTGCATAACCAGTAGCGGGCGGAAACGGTACGGGGTTTGAATCAAGCAGTGTAACCCTGCGTTACAATTGAACGACCTCGCACATTTCGTCCCCGAAGTCATGCAGCGAAATGTCTTCCACGCCGTCAGCGCTTACCTTCGTGAGCAGAATTTCCCCGGCCACCGCGCAGTCAAAGGCGTCAAATTTGTGCCGCCGCTGAGCGTGCACTAGATCCATGAAGTCGGCGTGAGGATTGAACTGCGCGGGGTCAGGCAAGTTGCGCTTGATGTGCGCCCCCCAGACCTCCGTAGGCGGCACCATCGGCATGATGATCGTTCGTGCAGGATACCAGGTCCAAGGCTCCCGGCCCGAAGCCTCGCCGTCCTTCGCATGGGTAAACATCGAGAAGCCAAGAGGTCGCCCCAGCTGGCGTGAATAGTAGGCCGCAACCCAGCGCGAATAGTGCGCATCCTGATCAAGCCCCGCGCCTTCGTGAACCTCCCGAACGAAATCGCGGAAGGCATCCAGCGAGAACCCCTCAGACGAGCTAGCCCATGGGTTCAGGCGAAAGACATCAATGAGTGTATTGCCACTCCCGACGCACGCCAGGGCAATTGGAACGTCTGGTAGAACGATCGACTTGGGCAACTTACCGATGAGCCGGCCATCGGCTCCGAAAAAGCCAGAGTCGGTCACAATGTAAGCAGCGTCAGGCTGCACCAGCAGATTGGCAATGCTCACAGATAGCTCTCGCTTTCGCCAATGAAGTCGCGGCTTGCGGTCGCGGGTATGTATGCACTCTCGATGCCTTGCGCTTGTGCAGTCTGGGCCACCAGATTTGCAAAGCCTACAGGGTCGCGCTGGCGAAATTTGCTGGCTGTCGCGGCTCGCTCGATCTGGTCAAGGAACCCCGCAGTCTGCTGAGCCTCTTCGGCATCCCTGACACGCCGTTCGATGCGCGCCTGCGCCCGAGCCGTCTCAGGCGCTTGAGCCTTGCTTGCGAGCGCTGATGCACCGCCAAGGGCACCAGACATCACAAGAACGCCTAGCGCCGTCTGATAGGCCGCTGCAGGCCTCTCAGCGAAGTACTGGCCCCAAGTCTTGTCTGGGTTCGCAATGGCCGTGTCTACCGCATCCTGCGCGATCGTCGTGGCTTGTTCCGTCGCCATCTCCTTGACGAAGATCTCCGCGAGGAACTTGCTGGTCGCACCCTTGCCGAATCTGGACACGACTGCCCCCATGGGGATCGCCTCAAACCCGGCTTCGATGGTTCCCTCAAGCAAACCACCTGTAGTCGCTTCGTTCACGGTCCCGCCGCGCACGCGATACTTGCCGTAAGCCGTCGTTCCCACCTGCGCGCCCGCAATCGCCATAGCAGGGACCGGAGAGCGCGTCAGGATCGATGCACCTATTCCGGGTGCCATCTGTGCCAGCGAAGCAAAGCCGCCATAGATGCCGCGTGCAGTCTCAGACTTGAAAGCTGGCGTTGCTTTTTCGACGTTATCCTGCGCCTGAACAAAATCCGCTTTGAGCCGGTCGGAATATGCCTTTCCGCCCTGCATCCACTTCGGAGCTTCAACCCGGTCATCAATCATCATGGACAACG
Organism: Novosphingobium subterraneum; assembly: GCF_000807925.1. GTDB lineage: Bacteria > Pseudomonadota > Alphaproteobacteria > Sphingomonadales > Sphingomonadaceae > Novosphingobium > Novosphingobium subterraneum. The sequence goes on from NZ_JRVC01000022.1 coordinate 45,040, forward strand.
CGGTGTCCATTTGCTGCCAGCCCCCCACAAGGCTCTGCCAAACGCCCTTGGCACTGTTCCAGAGTGAAGGCTCGACAGGCTTCGGAGCGCTGATCGAATAGCCTCGAGAAAGGTCGCGTTCGGAGAAAGCATGGCCAAGCATGCCCAGTGCCTTCGTATCGTCAGCCGCCGCCGCCGCATCGCGAGGGTTCGCCTCTGCCCACGAACCAATGTGGGGGAACAGCCGCGTCATGTTCAGGAAGTTGGTAGCTTGGTCAGCAATCTGCAGAACCTGAAGCTTGGGATCAACCACAGCGGCAGGCAAGCCTCTTGCCCGCGCTATGCGGTTGGCCTGCGCAGCCTGGTCGGGGGCAGGGGATGCGCGCAGGGTCGCGCCGAGCATGCGCCCGCGCCGCCGCTGGATTATCGCGTCGAATTCGTTCCCGTCCGCCTCCGCCTTGATTGTGGTGACCGGCTCAGGTGCGGGCCGGAAGGTGTTGAAGGGGCGTTCACGCTTGCGGCGCACGATTTCATCGAAGGGGTTTTCACTCACCGTCCGGAAACTCCTTCGACGTAAAGCACTATGCGGTTGGCGTCCGTGACCGGGAGGCCATTGCGCCGGAGCGCGGCATCAATCTGACCGAGGGTCGCCTGCGGGATATCCGACACGGTAAGGTCATGGGCGGGAATGGACTTTTCGTTCGTGCCCCACAGCAGCCCCGGACGCTTGGCCACGACAGTGCGGGTTGCGAGCGAGAAGGCGTCTTCCAGTTCCTTGTCGGTTGGCATCCGCTTGCCCCCCGTGGCCTGAAGGATATTTGCCTGCATGAGGCCGAAGGTTTCGATGAAGTCTTCTTTGTTCTTGTCGCCAGTGAGGTGCATGTCGGGCGTCGCGAACGTGTTGATGTGACCCGCGATTGCCGAGCGGATGCTGACTTCGTTGCCACCGCGCTGAATCTTCGCCTGGTCCGCATCGAGGCGCGCCAGTTCCCCCGGCGTAAGGCGCGAGGCCGAGCGCGTCAGATCCAGACCCGCGAACTGCTCCGGCGCTTCGATGGCGAGACGCTGCAGCCGCAGGAATTCGGCACCGTTGGCCGCGACTGGCTTGGGAGCCGCGTTCGCCTTCGCCATGTCAGAGAAGGACGCGGTCGCATCGATGCTCATCCGGTCCCGAACAGCCTTGGGTATTTGATCGAGCGACTTGAAGTTGTCGCCCAGGCCGAGCACCACCTTCTTGGCCTGTTCGTCGGCTTCACGTTCCTCGCGAGCGTCGATCGAGTCCTTCCGCGAGAACTCCCGATCAACCCATTCCTTCGCACGCTGCTTCCGCTCAAACGACCAGTCAGGATTGTTGTCGATCGCGGCATAGGCCGAGCGCTTGTCCCACTCTCCCGCAGCCTGAGACGACGGCGCATTCTGTCCGATGAACTGCAGAGGGTCGACCGGCTTCCCATTCTGGCGGGCAACAACGTGCACGTGCGGACCGGTTGTGTGGCCAGTCATGCCTACAGGTCCAAGCTTGGTCCCTGAAGTCACACGATCGCCGCGCTGGACGCTGTGCGTGCCTAGGTGAGCGTAGCTAGTGGTCAGCCCGTTGCCATGGTCGACAATCACGAAGTTGCCCGATCGCGCATCCGAGCCGACCGCAACAACCACCCCATCGCCCATAGGTGTAACCGCCGAACCTTCAGGTGCAGCGAAGTCGACGCCGTTGTGAGAGCGGCCTTTGCCACGATCCACACCGTAGGTAGACGTTACCCGGCCATTTTGGACAGGCGCGCTATACTTGGCTCCCGGCTTGGCCGCAGGAACAGGACCGCCTTGCGATATCGCCCAGTCGGCATCGCCCGCCGCTTGTCTGGTTTCGATCGCACCCCGCAGCGTTGCCGAGACAGCCGTCTTGTCGGCCAGCGTCATCTTGCCAAGGTTCGCCCGACCGTAGTCTAGTGCCCCGTCGACATCGCCTTGAGCGTTGCGCTCTTCGACGATGCCGCGATGCACCGAGCTTTCGTATTCGTGTTCGGCTTCGCTGATCGATGCTTCGTCGCGACCGAGAAGCCGTTCCTTATCCCGGATGGCACCCCGACCGAGTTCGATCTGTGCATTGACGGCATCGATCGACAGCCACTGCCGCGCCGCTTCCTCGCGCGCTTTCGTGGCCTGGCTGATGTAGCTTTCTTCTGCAGCTTCCCGCGTCTGGGTGATTTCGTGCTGCGCCAATTCCGCTCTGTACGTGGCGAGGAAACCATCGGTGCGCGACTTGAGCAATTCGCGCGCACGTGGGCTGCGAGACTGCCCAAGCATTTGCTCGCGCGCTTTGAGAAGCTCCTCTTCCGCCGACTTGTAGGCCGCACCGGCATCGAAGCCCCGCGATGCTTTGGCCTTGGCCAGTATCTGCCCCGCTGCGTCCTGAAATGCGACCGCATTGGTTCCGGCGTCGGCCTTGTCCTGTTCGATCGCCAGCGCGTTCTTGACCTCCGCGTGACGCTGCAGGGCTTGCCCGACACCATCGAGGGCACGGGCAACCATCTCGCCGCCCGTCGGGCCTGAAGGGGCACGAAACCGCGCCTCTATCGGCGCAACACCCTGCGTAGTCGGGCTATAGACCGGAGCGCGGGGCATCAGAAGATAACCGGGTTGCTGAGGATCGTGCCCCTAGCGCTAGGCGTCAGCCGTGACACGTTCTGCCACTTCTTGGCGTCCTTCATCTGGCCGTATTGCGAAGCCCCGCCAAGGATTGTTGACCCCATGTCGAGTGCACCACCGATCAGCGCGCCGGTTGCCTGCGACCGCGCCATGTTGGCCTGAGCGGTGAAGTTCGACGCGCTGATGTCGCGGGACTTCACGGCACGGTCCCCCGCTGTGTAGATGCGCTGGACATCTTCGCGGCCAAGCATCTCGGTATCGGCGACCACGTCTGAAGCGGTCCCGAAATCTAGACCGACACCGTTTGCAGCGGCAGCGAGACGTTGCTGTCCCTGTACCTTCGAAATCTCACGATATCGGGCAAGGGCCGCAGTGCGGGTATTCGCCATCTCTTCTTGTGCCGCGTTGCGCTCCATGGCGGCGTTGCGGTCAGCAATCTTTGCCTGCGCACGCGCCTGCTGTGATGCCATGACCGCGCCGACACCAGTCGACACGGCAGACAAGCCCGCCGCCACCAAGGTTAGCGTCGCCGGGTCACACATTGGTCGCACCCCATCCCGAGGGGGGCAGCGCCACTGCCGAAACAGGGACGCTGCCGGGGGGAAGGGCTTGCTCTGCGGTTTCGAAGACACCGGAAATGTTGTTGCGCCGACGTTCATCTTCGACGCGCTCAGGCTGGGCCGTTCGGGCTTTCCATTCGGCCCGCTGATCCTCGTCGAGAGGCTCAAGCTTCCAGTCTGGCTTGCCGTCGTAGTCAACCTGCTGCTTCGGATACCAGAACGCCCCGTCGGGACGCTGCATGGTAACAAGAACCGTGTGCGTTGCCATGGCTCAAGCCTCCTTCGGTGCGAGGCGTGCGACATTGTCGCGAAGCTGCTCAGCGAACCGCTTTTCCAGTTCCGCCGCTGATCGTTCGCGGAATGCGCCGACCGTGCCCGAAAGCATCGAAGCGGGAACCTGATGATCTGCCATCGTGCAAGCTGCAATCCCGTAAGGCGACGGACCGTTCTGCAGATTGAGGTTGATGCCATCGAGAACAGTCGAGCCGCCATGCTTGTTGACGAATGCGTGCAGCACCTTGCGGATGTCGGCGGTTGCTTCCTGATGATCGGTGATCGCCTTGGCCAGCGCTTCGGCATGCTTGGCGACAGCATCGACCAGCGCGCCACGACGCTTGATGAAAGCCCCCACTTCAGACTGCAGGCTCTTGTGCGCCGCCGCCTTCGCTGCGCTTGCATTCTGCTGCCTTGCCACCTGTGCACCACGCTGCGCGGCTTCCAAATCGGCAAGCTTAGCCTTCATGGCCTCATAGTGGTCCTTGGCTTTCTTGGCATCGTCGGCACTTCCTGCGCCGGTCTGAGCCTTGAACGCCGCATGATCGCGCTCTGCTTCTGCGTAGCTGATGGCGCGCTCCAGATCGCGGCGCTGCGCCTGATAGTCCGTTTCAGTGAGAAGGGCAGTCATGGTATTCCCCCGATCGTCCACAGCCGGGCACCGCGCCAAGCCATTGAACATCCGAGGGATGTTGGGGCCGTTTTCCGCCTCTTTGAATCGCGGCTAGTCGATCGCCTTGAGGAACTTTCGAACGTCGGTCGCATTGCGCGAGGCTTGGCGGACGAGACGCCGCATCTCCTTCATCTCAGCCGTATACATCCCATGTTTCAGGGCGTTCTGATTGCCGCGCTTGGCACCCGGCGACTTGCCGCCATGTAGGTTGCAGCGACCATTTTTCATCGGTGCGCGACCACATGGCAGGCCTTTTCGGTTCTTTGCCCCGCAGGTTTTCTTGCCGTTCATGGGGTCGAATGCCCCTTGCGCGCACGCGACCGCCCCCCCTCCGGGGCAGCGACATTGCCAACCACAGCTTGTCCGCCCTCGTGAACATGGACGTGCTGCACGGTTACTTTCTGCTCACTAGTCTTGCCACGATATCGGCTCAGCGTTTCGACCAGCGTGGCAAAGGTGCGCGAGCATTTGTTGGCCTGGTTGATGTAGCCATCGCATTGCTGGACGTATTCCGTACTGTGGGCACGGGCAGTTGCGCGTAAGGCGAGACCGTTCATAGCCAATATCTGGTTCATGAGCATGCGCTCGATTTCGTCAGCAGCGCCGAGCGCATCTTCCTGAAGGACAAGCGCAACGCCCATGTCTTCAGGGCCGATCGTTTCCGCCACCTTTGTCGCCGTGCGCGGATCGACGGCGAGGCTATGCTCTGCGTTCCGCAATGCGAGCGAGGCGCGGGCTTTGTCTGCAGCCGTTAAAGGCGCAGCCGTTGCAATGGCGTTCGCCTCTTCAGGAGAGGCACCGACACCGATCAACGCCGCGATCTTCTCGCTGACCTCGGTCGGCAAAAGCGAGTTGGTTTCTACCTGCTCGGTCACTGGACGGTCCCTTCGTCTATTTGCCTCGCTGCCTCTGCAGCCAGGGCCACCTTCATGCAAAAGCGGTCCGGCTCGGACCGCTGCAGGCACAGGAGCTTGTATCGGCCCTTTGGTGTCAGGCGGTCAGCATCCGGCGCGCTCAGCGTATAGTCGGACACTTGACCATCGGCAGTCATGACCGCCGTGACGGTTCCGCCTATTGCCTGCCACTTGGTAAGCCACGACAGCGTTTCATTGACGACCAATTCGGCCACGCCTTCAAGTGGGTTGCTCATCGCCCAATGCCTCCGATGTCGTCGTCAAGTTCACCCGGTGCGAGCCGCGAAGAACGAGCAGCTCCGGTTCCACGCTCCTGCCGTGGTGCGCGCCGAGGTGCAGCGTCCTGCTGCTTGGGTTGCGAGACGTAGACGTTCCACGTCGGCTCCTCCGCCTCGCGATCGAGGAACGCGACGACTGAAGCCTTGCCCAGCCATCCCGAGAGGTAGCGATTACCGCTAGCGCTGGTGCGCTCGCGAAGGTCGAAGAGATGTACCTTACCGTCCTTCATAACTCACCCCTGAATTCCGTTGCGATCGTCCGCACCTTCAAATCCTCACCTGCGTCCCCGCACCACACCCCGCACCCCTATAGAGGTGGGGGTGCGGAGTGCGGGCATCCGTGCCTCCGCACCTGTCCGCACCAACCTTGCAAGGTGCGGAGATCATGCCGGGGAACCCACTTCGACGAACTTGCGAACCTCGCTTCGGTGGTCCTTCCGTTCCACCACGCGGAGCGCGCCGTTGCTGATCCACGTCCGCAGAAGGGATTTGATCCGCGCCTTGTCCGACACCTTTGAGAGGTCGAGGCCAACCGCCTCAGCAACCGCCTTGCCCACCCAATCGGTCGCTTGGCTGTTCTCGCGCCAGTCCGCCTCCGCGACCTTGCTCTGTACTGCACGCAGATGGTCGACAGTGATGTCTTCAAAGGGGTCGGGCAGCTTCGCAGGCACTGCGACACCCACACTGTCGCCGCCGTTTGGACCGTTGCCGAGACTTACCGACGCAAGATAAAACCAGTCTGCCTTTTCAGCCGGAGCGCGATTGTGCTTGTCATCGCCAACGCTGAAGTATCGCTTGCGCTCGCTGTCATCGAACCCAAGTTCCTGCGCCTTCTTTTCTTCCATACGGTTCAGGACAAGCGCTGAGCGAGTGGCATCTGTGAGCGCCACAGCGCCACGCGATGAATGAGCCGTTACGTTGCCCGCCCCTTGCTTACTGGTGTGGTGCACGAGCACGACGACACAGTTCGCATCGTGCGCAACCCTCGCCCAAGCCTTCGCAACCTTGTCGATAAGGGAGTTGGCGTTTTCTTCGATCGCATGGCTGGACACGAATGGATCGATCATCAGTACGTCGATGCCGCGCTTGATGATCTCAGCCGTGATTTGCTCATAGACCGGAGCAATCAACTTAAAGCCATCGCTTCCGTCGATTGCGGTACACAAGCCTGCGCCCTCCATCGCACAGTCGACAAAGAGACGGCCTTCCACGTCCTCCCGGCGTAGACCGTGATGCAAAGCCGCAGCCTGTATGGAACGCTCCATGTCTTCGAGGCCGTCCTCAAGGTTCCATATCCAGACCTTTTGGGGACCATCCCAGACCGTCTTTCCAAGCAGTTCCCGACCCGTCACCAGCGACATGGCGGCACCAGCCAAGAATGTGGTTTTGCCAACCCCGCCTGGCGCTACTGTTGCAGCAACCGTACGTCGCAGCAGCCAACGCCCAAAGACCCAAGGCCTAAGCGGGATGGTTTCTGGATCTCGCCATTGGTAAGGGGTCGCCTTGATTTGGGCTGGCAAGGTGGGGTCTGGCTCGATTGGCAACAGTGCCGCTTCCGCCAAGCTTTGCAGCTCGAAGCCGGAACCGCCGTTTTCTAGCCAATCCGACACATCGCCTTTGTCAGGCAATCCGGGCAAGGCAAGGCGCGCCACTTCTTTTGCAACGCGGCCAATAGCCTCCACACCAGCAATCGCGTGCGCAGCCCCGGCCTCGTCATTGTCCTGCAGAACCACGACCCGCCGCCCATGAAGGTGCTGACTGATGCAGTCTGCCACGGCATCGAACTTCCCGGCACCGCCTGGGTGAGTTGTCGCAACGAGGCCAAGGCTAGTCAGACGGTCAGCGTCCTTTTCGCCTTCACAGTAAAAGACGGGTTCGTCTGGATCTGCTGCGATCAGTTCGGGCAGGCGATACAGGACACGCTTTACGCCCTGCATGCAGCCCGTACGGCAGGCAAAGCCTCCCTGACCGTCTGGACCATGCTGAAGGAAGGTTTTGTCCTTGCCCCGCTGCTTTCGCTCCACACGAAAGACAGTGCGTCCGTCCTTGTCACGGTAATCGTAGAAGATCGACGAAGGCTTTTCGCCCTCTGGCTCCGAAGGGTCCTTGATACCTCTCTCTTCGAGCCATCGGAACGCGCTGGCATCATCCTTCGCGCCGCCCTTGTGCTTGATAAGTTCGAGCACACCACCACGCACAGAAGCCTCATAGTCCGAAAACCAGCCTTCGCGCGTGTTGACCTCTATCGAGCCGTGAGAGCCAAATCGAAACACACCGTCGCGGGGACGAGAAAACTTGTCGTTTGGCTTACCAAGCAACGCTTTCGCTACATCCTGCATCATCGGCGTAAGGTCTTGAGCGTGCACCGTCATGCCGCAGCGCCCCCACGCACTTCGACCTGAGGCCTCTGCACGATAGGCAAGCCCTGCCGAACATCACGCCGCACGAGCGCCTGCATCACGAGTTGCCACGTGCCGACATCGGTGGCCGTTGGCCCATCGTCGAGCAGATCGCGTCCGCCGACGAGTTCACCACGAAATCCGCCGTCGACGCGCACCACGACCCACGCACGGACCACGGGATGAGGGAAGGGCACAATGGAGCCGCTATGTCTCTTGGCGCTCATCCGACGCGCACCCCCATCATGGGCCGCAGGCGACGTGCTGCGAGCCTTGCGCCGAGTCTGCCGATCCTGTAGAATCTGGACTGTTCCGATGCCTGCCAGCTGAGAACAGCGCCCGCCTTGTGCGGGCGTTTTCGCTCCCGTATCACGCAGCAGCCTCCCGAGCGTTGATCCACGCATCGAGGTCAGAGCGGCTGTAACGAACACCGCGACCGCTCAGATACTTTCGAGTGAATACGGGGCCGTCACCCCTTGCGCGCATTGCGGCAAGAGTGCGTTCGTGGACGCCGATGTATCGGGCCGCTTCCGGCGCAGTCATCACTTCCATGGCTGAAACTCCAAGCTTCGGTTTCGCCATGTTGAGCATGATGACCACGCCGTTTGAATCGCGGCACGTTGTGGGATCGAGTTGGACAACAAGAGTCACGCGCCCACACTCTCCAGCCATGCCGCAGCGGTCGGACAAGGGATGAGGTCGGCGAGCGTGAAGCCCTCGGCGTTCAGATCCTCATCGATCGACGCAGGAGCCCACGGCGACTGCCACAGGCCCACTTGCCGGCCGGAATAGCGGCGGGCTTCATTCTTGATCTGATCGCGCTGCAACCGGCCTTCCATGAGTGCCAGGAACATTTCGCCAATGGTGTCGTCGCGAATGCTGCCGTCATTGATCCGGCGAGTTGCCGCCTTCAGCTCGTTGACGATCGCCAGCGCATCACGCCGCGCCATGCGCTGCTCGGCTTGCAAGGTTATGCCGTGCCCGCGCAAACGTGGATCGCCACGCAAGGGCTTCCTGAGTTTATTGGCAGTCACAGTACTGCACCCAAGGGCACGAGCGACCTGCTCGACCGTAGCGCCCTCTCGGAACATCTTGCGAGCCTTGCGGTGATGCTCTGGCGTCAAGCTGGGCGGCGCGATGATGTTTGGCTGCAGGCCCTGCTTCTGGCGCCAACGTGTAGCGCCTGACTGCGTGACGCCGAAGCGCCGCGCAATGTCAGTGTCGGACGCACCTTCGCTGTGCATCTTTCGCGCTTCGTCGCGATCGATCTTACCGGGCATGGCTGGCCTCCCGGCTCAGGCGCTCGACGTCACCTGCGATGGCCGACAGCACTTCGAATGAAGCCTTGGACCCATCGAAGAAGCAGTCTGCGCAGCCCATCCTCAACTTGACGGCCACAGCCTCCAAGGTCGGCGCAGGCGTTATGAAGAGGGCCTTGAGCGTGTCGTAGTGCACACTGGTGAGGGTGTCGTAGCCCTCTTCCCGCTCCAGTACGGCAGCGTAGGCCGCAGCCCCGGCATCATGCGCATCGAAGACAGGCTTCGCGTCCTCATTGTAAAACCGTTCTGCGATGTCGCGAGCTTCGCTCTCAACCTTGAGAGCAGCCTCCCAAATGCTTGCGTTGGTCGACATGATCATGCCTCCTTCGCAGCTAGCGAACGGATGAGGTTCATCACCGCAGGCTTGCCGCCACGGGCCTTGAGTTCCGCAAGCAAATCGTCGCAGCGCCCATCTTCTGGCCACATGATCCAAGGCGTACCTGCCTTGACCACCCATTCCCCACCGCAGCGCACAAAACGAGACAGCCACCGTTCGGCATTGAAGCTAGGCGACGGCTTATCTCCGGTCAGCCGAACCAGATCTGCAAAGAACGCCAGAACGTGCCGCGTCGGTGGCGTTGAATCCAAGTCGCAGAACAGGATATCGGCCTTCACACGCAACTGATCGAAGTCGTTCGCGGGTTCGAACATCACCGCGTTCTCCGCCTGCACCAGCGCGTCGGTGATGTAGTCGTTCGCTTCGTTGCTCTCGTCGGGTTCGGTGTGCATTCGCTCCAAAGCGAAGAGATAGCGGGCCAATGCGCGCTCGAATGCCGAAGGCTGCGCGTTTGTCTCGGGAGCAAGATCAGACATGGCTCAGGCCTCCCCGAACAGACGGCGGATGTCGTCGGACACCTGCTTGATTTGACCCGGGTTGATCGATGAGCCGTCCGCCTCCTCCTGAAGCCGGTCTAGCTTCCACAACACTGCCTGCATGCTGGGTGCGTTCATGCGAAACAGACTATCCTCGGTGTCCGTCAAGACATCGCAGAGTTGGTCGAGCGCGTCGCAGGCCGGGTCTTCAGCAGCTTTGGCGTCGAATTCCTGAACGGCCCGATCATATCGAGCCTTTCCCTCGTTCCATGCGCCCTGAAGTGGCCCGGCGCTATCTCCCGAGAGTAGGTACTCCCGAATGCTTTCGATGTTTTCGGGCGTCAGGACGCGCATGATCTGCGCCGCCATGGTGCGGTCTGCACGTTCAGATCCGGTCTGGAGCACACCAAGCCACAGCTGCCCGCCAGGCGTGAGGCAATAGCCACCGCCGCAAGCAGTGAAGAGAGCGATGAACGAGCGCGGCGAAAACGGGCGCTCAGTTTCGCGGGCAAAGTCCGCCCGATGCTGGAGTACAGCCATTTTGACAGTCCTTTTTAGTGAGTGGCGCGATCGTGCGCCTGTGGAACTTCTTGAGTTCCCCCACGCTTTGGCCTAGGACTGGTGCGTCGGCTCCTACACTGACACCCCAGCCCTCGCGCCTCACCGCGCGGGGGTTTTTGGTATCATGCCGCCTCCGAGCGGAATGCCGCTTCGAGTTCGGACTTGCGGAAGAAAAGCTTGCGGCCTTTCCGGATCGCCGGGAGCCGTCCGTTTTCAACCAGATTATAAACCGTGCGACGCGAAATTCCGCAGTAAGCGGCGGCTTCTGCAGCACCGGAAATCAAATCAGCGTTCAGCATGCCTGCTCCTTTCAGATACGAACAACAATGTATCCCTATTACGCCTTGTTCCGCTGGCGTGCAAGAGGTATAGACAACTTTGTATCTAAAAAAGGATGGCGAGTGCAGTTCCGTGAGGTTGAAAGCGTTCTGGCGCACCTGATTGGGGTTTTCCCAGACAAGCGCCCCCGCTTCCAAGCGCGGCTTAAGCAGCTGCAGCGATTGAAGTTCCCTGACGGCGTGAACGCGGGGAAGACCGCGCGCACAGATTATCGAGCAGAGCAGATTTTTAAGCTCGCCCTCGTTCTAGAGCTATTGCAAGCGGGCATCACTCCAGAACGGGCCATTAGCTTTGTCAAAACATGGTGGCTGAAGATTCGGCGCGGAATAGTGCAGGTACGCAACGAGCCAAGGCCCATTTCAATCGTGTTTTGGCCAAAGGACTTTGGTGGTCTAACCGATGCAGGGGACGATGAGAAACTCGCTTGGACTTCAAACGGCTGCGCCTTGATGACATTGGACGCGGCTGATGAGCGCGACTTACTGGAAACTGCAGCAGTTCTGACTGCCCAACCGCGCACCGTGATCATTAATCTGAGTCGCATTTGGCATGAAATAATTAACGGAGGAGCGCTGCCTGAATCGGGCGTTGCCGAGATTAATGCTGATGTCGCGGCATGGGAAAGCGATCCTTCCTTGATGGAAGGCGTCATCTAGATGGCAATCCGTAAGCGCACTTGGACTGCACCAGATGGCACTGAGAAGACGGCTTGGCTGGTCGATTACAAGGATCAGGCCGGGAAGCGCCGCGCTAAGCAGTTCGCGCGCAAAAAGGATGCAGAGGCGTGGTCGACCAATGCCGCGTCAGAAGTGCAGCGCGGAGTGCATACCCCCGATAGCACTTCGATCACCGTTGCCGCCGCAGCCGAGCAGTGGGTCAAGTCCGTTCGAGCCAATGGTAGAGAGCCGACGACCATTGCCGCCTATGATCAGCACGTCCGGCTGCACATCATCCCCAAATGTGGCGCGTTGAAACTCAGCCAGCTTACGGCCCCCAAGGTTCGCGCCATCTTGGACGAGTGGTTGCTGCATCTGTCCCGGCCAATGGCCTTGCGCGTGCTGCGATCCTTGAAGGCGATCATTGCTGAGGCGCAGGAACGCGGTCAGGTGGCTCAGAACGTCGCGCAGGCGATCAAGGCCAAGACGGCAACCAGAGAGAAGACGAAGGCCACACCTCCAACCAAAGCTGATTTGCGCGCAATCCTGAAAGCAGCAGAAGCGGCAGAAATGAAAGCGAGGGCGCTGATCGAACTCGCTATCTTTACCGGAATGCGTGCCTCCGAATTGCGCGGCTTGCCTTGGTCTGATGTAGACCTGAAGCGGGGCAGGGTGACGGTATCCCAACGCGCCGACGCACAAGGCCACATAGGCACGCCCAAGTCTGAAGCAGGCCACAGAACAATCGCGCTACCGCCCCGCGTTGTAACTGTTCTCAAGGCTTGGAAGCTGGCTTGTCCTGCTAGCAAGCTGGATCTGGTCATCCCGAACGCACGCGGCACACCAATGCCATACCGGACCATGATGGCCAATCTGGTTGACCCGATCCAGACAGCAGCCAAACTCACCACACGATACAGCATGCATTCGTTCCGACATGCGGCGGCCTCGCTCTGGATTGAGCAGAAATTGGACCCGAAGCGGATTCAGACGCTCATGGGACACAGCACAATTCAGATGACGTTCGATACCTACGGCCACCTGTTCGAGCAGGCCCGCAAAGACAGCGAAGATGCCGCCGCAATCGAGCGTGCACTATTTGCAGATGCAACATGAGTGCGACATGGAAGGCAAGAATGTCAGTTTCCGTAGCGTAAATATCGGATTGCAAATCCGTTTACGCCGGTTCGATTCCGGCTCGGGCCTCCACACTTGCCAGGGCTGCCGCTTCTTCAGTCTATCACCAGGTAATAGCCCGCGGCTTTGCTGGACGGATTCGTCAGCACGATCTCGAAGCGTCCGCTGAACAGCGGTGTCCACATGCATTCGCGGGTCCGTGCCTTGGCGGGCGGGCAGACTGGCCTGGCCTCACCGTCCAGTACCGTGAAATCGAGCGCGGCCTGTCCGGGCGTCGCCACGGAAACACGGGCGGATCGTCCCCCATCGAACAACTGCGGCAGGCGTACGGTTGCGCCCGGGTTGAGCATGCCCGCCTTGTATGCCGGCCCCAGCACGCGCCCGCGATAAGGCGGCGTATCGGGCATCACGGCCCTTGCGCGCCAGTTGGCCACCGGATCGGGCTCCCCGGGCATCGCGCGGGCTCCGAAGGAGTCTAGCGCGGCAAGGATCATGCCCAACTTCTGCGGATCGCCCTGCGAACTGTCCGCCTCGGCCAGAAGTGTAGCGACGGCTTCGGTCGGCCCTGAGGAATTGGTCAATACCACCCTCACTGGCACCTCACGGTCGGCACTCTGCGTCTTGGCAGCACGCCCGCCCAGCGCGGCGACGCAGGCAAGGACAGTCAGGGCAAAGGGTTTCATGGGGCAGGCTCCAGAATGAACTGCGCGCCGCGCGGGGCGTCGCCCAGCCTCAGGACAAGGCCGTGGCGTTCGGCAATGGCGCGTGAAAGGGCAAGGCCGAGGCCGTGGCCGGGTTTGTCGCCGGGCGCGGTCGCACGGGAGAAGCGTTCGAATACCCGGTCGCGCTGGTCGCGCGGAATCCCGGGGCCGTCGTCCTCGACGGTCACGCTTGGCCCCGGACGGAGGATCAGGCGCACACGCCCTCCTTCGGGCACGTACTTGATCGCGTTGTCGAGCAGGTTCGAAAGCAGCCGGGTGATCTGCATGCGCTCGCCCAGCATGGTCACGCCCGGCGCGATTGCGGTTTCCAGCGTCAGCCCGGCATCCTCGGCGCTGCCCTCGTAAAGGTCGGCAAGGCTCTCCGCCAGCGCGCTCATGTCGATCTCGGCAAGCCCTGCCAGATCGCCCCGGCGGCTTTCGGCAGAGGCGATGTCGAGCAGCGAATCAAGCATTGAAAGGATCGCCCGGATGTCCTCGCGCGATTGGCCGATCGGGCCGCCCGCGTTCTCGGGACGAGCCTGCATCGCTGCCCCCAGCCGATTGTCGAGGTGCATCAGCGGCGTCCGCACCTCGTGCGCGACATGCTCTGAAACCTGCTTGTAGGCCTTGAGCAATTGCGCCTGCCGGGCCAGCAGGCGTGCGCCGTGCCCCGCCACCTCGTCGATCTCGTCCCCCCCACGCTGACGGGCGGGAAAGCTCGCGGCGCGTCCGTCAGCCGCCGCGCCCAGTGCGGCGTTCACGGCATCCATGCGGCGGGCAAGATGCCTGGCGGTGATCCACGCAACGAAGGCCACCGCACCGACAATCGCCGCGCCAACCGCCAGGAACGCCGCCGAAAGAACCGCCAGCGCAGAGCGGTCGCGGTCATATTCGCGCGCTGCCAGCAATTGCAGGTCCGGGGCAAGCCTGGCTCCTTGCGCATAGACCTCGGTGCCATCGGCCAGCGTCACGAACCCCTCTTCGGAGCGCGCGGAGTTGATCTGCGGCCAGCGGCGCACGTCGCCCGCCAGCAGCCGCCCCGCACCATCGGCAACCATGTAATGCGAACGCCGCCCTTCAAGACTGACCACGGCCTGCCGGTCGGCCACCCGGCGCAGCAGTTCCTCGCGGCCGGCCGTTGCGTAGATATCGATCAGGCCGGCGAGGTCGGTCGAGACGGTGGCCGAAAGCGAGGCCCGCGCCTGGCGCTGCACGGTGATCGTGGTGACTGCGAACAGCACGCCCACGGCGATGACCGCGATCAGTATCGAGGCTGTCGTCAGCTGGCCAAAGATCGACCGTGCCCGGACGCGCGCTGGCTTCATTCGCCTCTCGTCAGCCGATAGCCCGCGCCCCAGATCGTCTCGAGCGCAGGCGCGGCAAAGCCGTCCTCGAGCTTGCGGCGCATGCGGCCGATGTTGACGTCGACGACATTGGTCTGGGGATCGAAGTTCATGTTCCATACGTCGCGCAGAAGCATTTCGCGCGTCACCGTTTCGCCCGCGTTTTCCATGAAATAGCGAAACAGCGCGAACTCGCGGGGCGAAAGCGCGATGTGCTTGCCCGAACGGAATGCAGTCCGCGCCTTCACGTGGCATTCGAACGCGCCGTAGATGATCACTGCGCCGTGAACCGCACCCGCTGCGCGGCGGTGCAGCGCGCGCAGCCGCGCTACCAGCTCCTGCGGCTCGTAAGGTTTGGCAAGATAATCGTCGACGCCCGCCTCCAGCCCTTCGATGCGGTTTTCGCTGCGACCCAGCGCCGAAAGCATCAGCACTGGCGTGCCCACGCCGGCTGAGCGCAGGCGCGAAACGATGGTCAGGCCGTCGAGATCGGGCAGCATGCGGTCAAGGATGATCACGTCGAAGTCCTCGGCCCCGGCGCGCTGCAGGCCTGCCGTGCCGGTCTGCTCCCATGCCATCCGGTCGCCATCGGCCAGCACCAGGTCCTGCACGGCCTGCGCGGCGCGTGGATCGTCTTCCACGTAGAGGATGTTGAGATTGCCCATCTTCGCTGCCCCCGATCCGGCATTTCCCCTGGCCGAACCGTCCGGCGCGATCATTTCACGCCGGACGGTGGCCTTGCAACCCTTCGTTTCGCGGGCGTTTCAGCGCATGTCCTCGACCGAGACCCAGCCCTTGGTGCCGAAGCTGTCCTGGACCTCGATGAACAGACCTTGCCGCTGACCGGTGGGTGTGAGAGCGGTCCCGGCGCGCACGGTACGAAGAGCTGCGGACTTGAGATCGGCCGCGGCAAAGATCCTGGTGTCGATTGCGGCGGTCGCGCTGGCGGGGGCCGCCGGTGCTGGCGCGGCAGCCGGAGCGAGCGATGCGAGGGCGGGGCCCTGGCCCGACAAGCCGTTGAAAGCCTTGACGAAAGCCTCGATCAGCATCTGCCCGTCCTTGCTTCCGGCATAGGCCGCACCGGTCGCACCGCTGGCCACCGCGCCGATGGTCCCGCCGCCATTTCCGAAGGAAATCGTGGTCTTCTTGACCTCGCCAGAGCCGGAGGCGACGGTCTGGCCATTGGCCGGGCTGATCAGGCGGATGCCGGCGGCGACCACCTTCTTCTTGCCGCCAAACCCGCCGAACATGCCGAGCATCGAGCCGGCGCCCGGAATGCTGCGCATCATTCCGCTTGCAGCGCCCGAGCGGACAAGGCCTTCCATGGCGACTCCCTTGGCCTTTTCAATGGCTTGGTCGACTTCTTCCTTGTCACCGGCGATGACGTTCATCAGGAACGTGGCGGGCTTGCCGCTGGCCGGATCGTGCAGGGAGAAGCAGCCGGATTCTCGGGCCATGGCGGCGATCAGCTCGCGCGGGGAGGACAGGCCGTACTTGGTCCAGCCTTGCGTATCGCCATCCACGAGCGCGATCGAGCCATAGCTCTTGTCGCACTTGGTGAGCGTGACCGGCGGCTCCTTTTCGGCCGCCAGGGCAGCGGTGGAAACCATTGAAAGCACGGCGAAAGTCAAGGTCCTGCGAAGCATCGGTCTTCCCCTAGAAGGGGGGCTGCACCCCCGTGCGGCCCCTTTCCAACTCTCGCGAACTCTGCGGCAACTCCCCCTCAACTCCCACACAACTGTCCCGTCACTCTCGTGACAAATGCCGTCATCTTCGTTGACGTGTTCAGGGTGCCTTCGGACCGAACGCGATGGCGCCTGCAACATTGCCGGTGGTCGTCTGGAGATAGTACCCGACGCCGGCATGCGTCGCCCCGACCCCGGCGAGGAAGCCTTCGATCGAGGCCCCGCTGGCACCGGTCAGCGTCATTTGTCCGGTGCCAGCACCGAATGCCGTTCCGCTGGCGCGAAGCGAGATCGAGGGGGTGGCCGTGCCGCCGCTGGTAGCCATGGTGACCGGCTGGCCTGACACCGTCAGTCCGGCCTCGAACCCGACCTTGGCGGTGGAGAAATCGACCGAGAGCTTCGCACTGTCGAGCGTCCCGACGACGGCGTTGGGTGTTGCCGGACGAGTGCTGCCGACGAGGGCGTAGTCGACCTTGCCGGAGGTCGGCGCATTGGTGGCAGGCTTGCCCCAGACCTGGGCGAGGCCGCCTGTTCCGAGCGTGGTGCTGGGCGTTCCGGCAAGGCCGGTGATGTTGCCATTGACCCAGCGCGACCAGGCAACGATTCCGGAGGCATTGCCACGGTCAGTGCTGGTCGCGCCGCTCTGCTCGAAGAAGCCATCAACCTTCGTGAGCCCGCCGTTGCTGTCGGTGGTGACGGGCGTTGCGTTTTCGAAGGTGGAGAAGCGTCCGCCGCCGAGATAGCCGACATACTTGACGATGCCGTCCGGCGCAGCCGCGGGCGTGGTGTTGCCGCTTCCCGTTCCAGCCCCCGCTCCAATCTTGAAGGCTGCCGCGCCGATGATGTTCCTGGCGTTTCCGGCGGTGCTGACGGCGGTGTAGGTCAGGGCAAGCTTGTCGGTGCTGCCGGCCCAGTTGCCGAAGGCGGCAAGGTAGCAAACGTTGCCATTGCACGAACCAGAGTGGTCGTCACCCGGGACGACGAAGCTGAAGCTCTGATTGGAGAAGACATTGAAGTTGCTGGTCGACTGGGTGATGTCGGCAAGGCCGCCGGTCGTGGTGAAATCGAAGGTATAGGCGCCGCCGCCAACCCCGCCGGTCGGCATCACGATCTTCGCCTCCATCGCGATCTTGGGCAGGGCGAGGCCGAAGTTGACCTTGAAGCTGCCGGTAAAGGTGCCGGGCGCGCCGGAGCCGTCGATCCAGGTCGGCTTGGTGGCAGCGAGGAGGTCGTAGGCGATCGTCCCGGTGGTCGGCGCCGCAAAGCCGGTCGGCGTGGCGCGGGTCAGCATGTAGTGGAAGCCCTGATCTGCCGTCAGGGTAAAGGGAGTTGCGCCGGTGTTGGTGCCATCGGACCAGCGACCGACAAGCACATCGGCATCTCCTGCGACGTCGCTGATCGTCATGGTGCCTGGCGTGCGGGTGAAGTTGCCAGCGCGGGTGTAGCTGGTGAGTCCGCCATTGCTATCGAGCGTGTAGGACAGGGCATCGAAACCCTGCTCGCTGCCCGCCAGCAGGGTGCTGCTCGAGAGGCGCAGGGTGGTTATGAAGTTTATGCGCGGGGACGTGCCGTTGAAGCCGCCGGTATAGCCAGTCAGCACATTCGATGCAGGAGCCTTTCCGAGATAGGCGAGCGTCGTTCCGGTCTGTCCGAAAACGGCGACGCCGTTGATCTGGGTGGAGCCGGGCAGGGACCTGTCCGACAGGCTGTAGGCAAAACCGGCATAAGCGGCGTTCTGGCCGAACAGGTTTCCGTTGAGCGTGGTGCCACAGGCCGAGACGCACCCGCCGCCGGAAGTGGAGGTGGTGGCAAGGTTCGCGTTGGTGCCGACGAAGGCGCGGTCCGTGCCGATCAGCAAACCGCCATTGGTCGGATCGGCGGCGCCGCCTGCGGTTTGGACATGCCAGCTGCGGCTCCCCGCGACTACATCCATGGCCACGCCGACCTTGGGCGCGGCGCCGAAGCTTACCGCGAGGCTGCCGGCGAATGTCCCGACTTCGCCTTCTGCCGCCCCGTAGTCAGTCGGTGCGGTGCCGCCGACGAGCCGATAGTCGACTTTCCCGCTGGCCGGGATCGTGGCCGATGGCGTGCCGACGATGAGGTGGTTGTTGAAGTTCACCGCATTGTTCGAGGTGTCCGACAAGTAGCGGGTCCAGGCGACGTCATCGCCGAAGCGGCCGTATTCCTTGGCGACGTTGACCGGGTTTGCCGCGTAGTTGAAATCGAGCGGACGGCCGTTCTGCGAAAACTGCAGGCGCTTGATCTTCCCCTCGGCAGTAATGTCGGCAGTGACGGGCGAGGTGATCAGCGTGGCTTCGGCGCTGGTGTTGTAGCCGACCTTGGCTGCGCTGGTGCCGGGCAGACCGGAAAACTGGTCGGGGTTGCCGCCATCCGCGAGGTAGACATAGTAGCTCTGGATGAAGGCCAGCGTCGCCCCGTCGAACAGGGCAGCCAGCACGCCGGCGTCGGTCAGCGCCTTGAGGTAGGCGAGAATCTGCGCCTGCGTAAGTGCCGTGTATTCCGAAGGCTTTCCGCCGCCTGCGAGGAAAGCGTAGTACGCTTCGAGCGCGGTGACATACGTCGCGTAGACAGGCAGCGCCGTGTAGCCATCGGGCGTGCCGCCGCCTGCAAGGAAGGCGTAGTAGGCGGTGAGAAATTCCGCCTGCGTGCCGAGCAACGTGGCAAGCTTGCCGCTGTCGATCAGCGCCTTGATGTACTGCTGCAGCAAGGCGAGGTCGGCCCCGGTATAGGCGCTCGGCACGCCGCCCGCCTGCAGGTAGTCGACATAGGTCGAAAGCGCATCGGCAAAGGCTTCGTAGTTCGGCGGGGTGGGCAGGCCGGTATAGAGGTCCGGGTTTCCACCATTGGCGAGATAGGCGAAGAACGCCGAATAGAAGCTGGCGAGTTGGCCAAGGAACGCCTCGTTCGCGTCCACTGCCGAAAGCGCGGCGAGATACTGGCGGATCTCGTCCTGCGTCAGTGCGGTGTAGGCAGACGGCAGCCCGCCGTTCTGCAGGAATTCGTAATAGGCCTGGAGCGCCGTGGCGTAGCCGGTGAAGACGTTGAACGGCAGGCCCTGCCAGCCATCGATCGTCCCGCCACCGGTCAAGTAGGCCAGGTACTGGGCATAGAACGTGGCCTGTGCGCCGAGGAACCGGTCAAGCGCGCCAGCAGCGGCAAGGGCATCGAGGTACTGACGCAGCACGGCGGGATCGAGCGCGGTATAGGCCGAGGGCACGCCACCCGCCGCGAGATAGGCCTGATAGCTGCTGAGTGCGGATGCATAACCGGCAAAGACATTGGCGGGCAGGCCCTGCCAGCCGTCGATGGTGCCGCCCTGCTTCAGGTAGGCGAGATACTGCGCGTAGAACGTCGCCTGTGCGCCGAGGACCTGTTCGAACAGGCCCGTGGCCTGCAGGGTTTCGAGATACTGGCGCAGTGCGGCAGGATCGGCGGCGCCGTACTGGCTCGGCAACTGGCCGCCCTGGAGGTAGGCGAAGTAGGCGGTCAGCGCGGTCTGGTACTGCTGGATAAAGGCGGTGCCGCCATTGGCGAGATAGGCCTGCAACAGCGCGCGGTCGGTTTCGGCAAGGCGCACAAGCAGGCCGGAATCGTTGAGGAAGCCCATATAGGCGTTGAGCGTCGCCTGGGTCGCGCCTGCAAACGCCAGCGGATCGCCGCCGCTGCGCAGATAGGCGAAGTAGGCGCTGGTCAGCGAAGTGTAGCGCGTGACGAACTGGTCGGCATTGCCGCCACCTAATACGAAGGCGAGATAGGCATCGACCAGCACGCGGTTCTGGCTCGACAGCGCGGCAAAGCCATCGGTGCGCGAGCGGTAGGAGATGAAGGCGTTGATATCGGCCAGCGAAGTGCCGCTGAACGAGGACGGCGCCGCACCCGAACGGACGAGGTCGAGGAACTGCACCATCAGCCCGGCATATACGGTGAGGAACTGCGCCTGGGTCTGGCCGCTGGCGAGGTAGTTCAGGTAGGCGCGGATCACGTCGGCCTGGGCCTGGTTGAAGGGCTGGCCGCCGTAGAGGCTTTCAAGCCGGGCGGCATAGGCGACGAGAACCGCAAGATCATTCGAAGGGAAAGTTTCGAGGCTGGGGTTGGCCACTGCCGCTTCGATACGCTGGCCTGACGAGACGATATCGCCCGAAGCGCCAGCTGCTGCGAGCGCTTCGCCGAGGACCACGGGCACCCCGTTCTCGGCAGCAGCGGCGGGACCGCCTTCGCTGATCGAGGCGACTTCCGGTTCGGGTGCCGGTGTTGATGCGGGCGCTGGTGCCGGAGTTGGCACGGGCGTCTGTGCCGCAAGCTGCGCTTGCCGCTGCGGGGTCATGCGCGGGGCGGGCGCGACGGGGGCCGATGTGGCAAGGCGCGGGTGGCCGTTGGCCACTTCCCATGCCTGCCCGGCGTTGAAGCGCCGCTCCTCGCGCCCGTTGGCAATGCTGGCAAGGCCGGTCAGAACGCGGCCCGTGGCCATCGTCTTGCCGCTGGCGTCGGTGGCAACCGAGAAGCTGCCCGACGAGCCTGCGCCCGCAATCTTGCCCGTTCCCTGACCGCCGAGGCGGACGAGTGTTTCGCTCATGCCCGCGCCGGTCACGGTGACGTTGCCCTTGAACAGATCGACCGAGCCATCGGGGCGCAGCCGGAATTCCGCGCCTTCGACGAACGAAAGCATCGCGCCGCTGGAGAGGCGGATCTGGGTGACGCCGGATTCTTGGGTCACGCGCTCGCCACGCAGGGCGGCGGCGGCAAGGTCGACATTGTCGGCAAAGACCACCTCTTGCGCGTGGGCGCGGGTGGCGAGTGCGAGGCTGGAGGCTCCGATCAGGAGGGCGGTGAGGGCTGAGGCTTTCATGGGGCTGGTCTCCCGGATCAGAATTCGAAGCGCGCGCCGGCCTGCACGGTCCAGCGTTCGTGATCGTAGAGGGCGATGTTCGACCAGTTGCGCGACCAGGCGGCCTTGGGCTGGAGGAACAGGCGCGGCAGGACGGCAATCTTGACGGCAGCGGTCACGTCGACACGCTCGTCATGGCGCTTGCGCATGAACAGCAGATCGGCGCGGTCATAGCGGCGCAAGTCGAACGCCACGCCACCAACCACCGCGACCTTGGGCGCGATCTGGATCTCGGCACCGGCGCTGGCTCCGGCGAACGTGTTGGATTCGGCATCGCCGGCCTGCGCGCGGGTTTCCTCGTGCCCGCCGATCAGGTTGACGGAGAACTGGCGGGCGGCGAGGCCGAGGCCCACGGCGAAGCGGTCAGCATCGCGCAAGGGGTCGCGGTCGTAATCGAAGCGGGTGTACTGCACCGAGGCGGACAGTGCCTTTCCGCCGCTCAGCATGTGGGTGTACTGGCCGATCGCGCCATAGGCGGTGCGGAAGCCCTTGTGGCCGAGCCAGTACTTCTGCACCTGCCCCGAAAGCGAGGCGACATCGCGGTTGGCGAAAGTGTGGGCAAAGCCTGCCGTCCCGGTGAGGCTGGCCTGATCGAAGGCGGCAGAGTCCAGATTGTCGCGGAAGTTGCCGAGGAGCGAGCCGAACACGCGGTCCTGCCGACTGATCGCGCTGACGCCCGAGATGCCGCCTGAGATGTCGTAGAACTTGTCCTTCTTGGCGCGGGCGTTGTTGCCCAGGGTGCCGGGGCCAAGCGCGGCAAACAGCGGGATGGTGATCGAGGTGAGCTGGGTGGCGGAGTTGATGTTGCTGTCGTGCCCGAAAGCGCTTTCCGCGAAGCCCGAAAGGTCGGAGCCGCCGCCCTTGATCTGCCTGTCGAACTGGCGGACGAAGCCGGTGAAGCGCTGGCGGACCGGGTCAGGGATGGTCGGATCGTCGACCACGGTGGCGAACTGGCTGCGGGCGGTGTCTATGTCACCGGCCAGGGCATAGGCGCGGGCGAGTTCGGCGCGGGCCGGGGCATTGTCGGGCTGGCGGGCAAGCACCCGCTGCAGGGCGACGATGGCTTCGCCATAGTACCCGGCGTCCGAAGCTGCCAGGCCGAGGGCGTAGTCGAACGCGGGGTCGCCGGCCTTCTGGCGCTCCTGCGCGGCAAGTGCGGCATAGCGGGCTTCGGCTTCGTTCGCCTGGCCGAACGCGGGCATTGGCAGCGCGGCAGCCACGGCCATGGCGCAGGCCGTCGCCCGCAGGAAAAGGTGCTTGGTCGCCATCGTACCCCTCGCGACTGGATGATGGCATTCCAGCTATCGCGGGGGGTGCGCGATGTCCGATGACAATGATCGTCACGGGGGTGACAAGGCCCGTAGGGTAGATCCCTGAGGCTTATCACATAGACACAGGCTATGCTTGCAGGCTAAGCCAGAGTCATGAGCAAGCCCCCTTCGCGCCTCCGCCTTGATCCCCGTGCTGTCGCCACGTTCTGGCGGGTGTGTGAGACCGGATCGATCAGTGGCGCGGCGCGGGCGCTGAATATCTCGCAGCCGTCAGTTTCGAACACGATCTCGCTGCTGGAGCAGCGGCTGGGGGTGACGCTGTTCGCGCGGTCGCGAAGCGGTATCGTGCTGACGCGCGAGGGCGAAGCTCTGCGCGAGCGGGCCGAGGCGATGGTGCGGCTGCTGGAGACGGCGGCAGTCGAGGTGGACCACGCTGCGCGCAACGTGGCCGGGCCGTTGCGGATCGGCGGGACGCCCGGCGCGCTGGTCAGCCTGTTGCCGCAGGCAGTGGCGCGGCTGGAGGAGCGCGTCGGTCCCTTCGCGCTGAGCGTGATCGAGCGGCCCGATCCCCAACTGACCGATCTTCTGCGCAAGGGTTCGCTCGACCTTGCCTTCGTGACGACCGAGATCGAAGCCTGTCCGCCGGATCTGGTTGAAGTGACGGCCTCGCGCGATTCCTTTGCCCTGATCGTGGGGCGGCGGCACGATGCCTTGGGCGACAGTGTTTCGCTGCGCGAGGTGGCCGACTTGCCGTGGGTCCTGCCCGAGGCGCAAGGCGCGTTCCGGCGCCAGGTCGATGCGCTGTTCCTGGCTGCCGGTGTGGCTGTGCCGCAGAACGTGATCCGCTGCGATTCGCTGCTGACGACCAAGGCCATCGTCCGCCATAGCGACCGCGTGACGATCCTGCCGCGTACGGTAGCGGCGGCAGAGCTGACCATCGGCGTGTTGCGGGCCATTGCGATCGGCGAGGCGACCTTCGAGCGCAGCGTGGGCGTGCGCTATCTGGCCGAGCGGGGACTGCCGCCGCTGGGGCGGGCGATGCTGGATGTCCTCGCCGAGGCATAGGCTGGGCCGATAACGGGGCGATAATCGGTTATTTTACCTGATGGCTTGCGCGGCGTAGGCCGGGCGGCAAAGCCTTGGGAGAAACCATGATCGATCGCCGTTCCGTTCTCGCCAGGGGCGTTGCTGCCCTTGCTGCAAGCGGTGCCTCGCTGTCTGCGAAGGCCACCCGCAAACCAGCCCCCAGCCCACGCTTTCCCGAGGGTTTCCTATGGGGCGCATCGACCGCGCCGCACCAGATCGAGGGTAACAATACCACGTCAGACCTGTGGTATCTCGAACACCAGCAGCCCACCGTCTTTGCCGAGCCTTCGGGCGATGCGGCCAACAGTTTCCTGTTGTGGGAGCGTGACCTCGACCTGGCCAAGTCGATCGGGCTCAACACCTATCGTTTCGGGGTGGAATGGGCGCGGATCGAGCCGGTCAAGGGGCGGTTCAGCACGGGCATGCTGGGGCACTATCGGCGGATCGTCGAAGGCTGCCGGGCGCGGGGACTCGCACCGGTCGTCACCTACAGCCACTTCAGCGCGCCCCTGTGGTTCAGCGCGCAAGGCGGCTGGACCAACCCCGAAAGCGCCGAGCTGTTCGCCCGCTACTGCACCCGCGTGACGCAGGCGATGGGCGAGCAGATGCACAGTGCGATCACGCTGAATGAGCCCAACATCTTGTTGCTGCTCAAGCCCATGCTTCCAAAGCCGGTGTGGGACATCCAGAAGCTGACGCTCGATACGGCGGCCAAGCGGCTCGGCGTGGAAAAAATGGTTTGCGGCAACGTGGCGGCTTATGAAGACCTGCCGGCACTGCAGGTCGGTCTGCTGGCCGCGCACAAGGCGGGCCGCGCGGCGATCAAGGCGGTGCGGCCGGACCTTCCGGTCGGCGTATCGCTGGCGATGCTGGACGATCAGGCGGTGGGCAAGAACTCAATCCGCGATCGCATGCGTAGCGAGCTTTACGGGTCGTGGCTTGAAGTGGCCAGGGCCGACGACTTCATCGGCGTGCAGAACTACGAGCGCGCCTTGTGGGGCGACAAGGGCAGGCTTCCTCCGCCCGAAGGCGGCATGCGCAATTTTTCAGGTACGGAAGTCTGGCCACCGTCACTGGCGGGCGCCGTGCGGTATGCCCATGCGGCGACGGGCGTGCCGGTGCTGGTCTCCGAGCACGGCGTCGGCATTGATGACGACGCGGTGCGCGCCGCGTTCATTCCGCCTTCGCTCGCGGGCCTCAAGCAGGCGATCGACGATGGCGTGCCGGTGATCGGTTACTGCCACTGGTCGCTGGTCGACAATTTCGAGTGGATCTTCGGCTACCGGCCCAAGTTCGGTCTCGCCAGCTATGACCCGGTGACGTTCGAGCGGAAGGCCAAGCCGAGCGCTGGCGTGCTGGGGGCGATCGCCAGGGCGAACGCGCTGGTTTGAAACGAAAGAGGTCCGAAACGAAGCGGGCGGCAGTTTGTCCTGCCGCCCGCCCCTTTTCGATGTCGCTTCGATCAGAACGCGATGCTGAGCGAGGCGCGGATCGAGTAATCGACGCCGCCCTGGATCTGTTCGGCACCGCCGGCCAGCTGCCAGGTGTAGTCCATGCCGCCCATCAGCAGGCGCGCTTCGGACGTCCAGCCTGACTTCATGCGGTCGGCCACCAGGCGGAACTGGTCGCCGTCCTCGAAGTTCGCCACCGTATCGCCGAGCGTTCCGGCGAGCCGTGCGCGGTAGCCGCCTTCCAGCTCAAGCGTGAGCGGGCGCTCGTCGCGGTTGACCTCGCCCGCGCTCCATGCGGCAGTGAGGCTTCCGGTGCCGGTCAGCAGGTCCGAGGTGCGCTTGGCGACGGACAGCGCGATCTGTTCGCTGCCGGTCTCGGTGTAGCCCTTTTCGCTCAGGCGGTAGTAATCGAACTTGGCCATCGGCTTGAGCGAGAGGTTGCCGCCGAGATCGGCACGGTAGGACACGCCGCCCTGGCCGCCTACGGTCCAGCCCTTCCACCGGCCATTGGCGGTGTACGTAAGAGCAGAGCCATTGACGGCGCCGGTGAACTGCCGCGTCGAATTCAGCGAGACACGGCCGCCCGAGGCCTTGGCAAAGGCGTAGAACGGACCGGAAGCGAGACGCCAGAACAGGCCAAGCTCGTAGTTGCTCGCATCGGTCTTCTGGTAGTCCGAGGTGGTGATGTCGCCCTTGGTATAAAGGAACGACAGGCCGAGATAGCCCGCGCCGATATCGCGCTCCAGCCCGGCCGACAGGCCCCAGCCCTTGACCTCGAACGCCGCCGTGCCGGTCTGGTCCTTGGTCCCGCGGAAGTAGACCGGTTCGAACCAGCCGCCGACTTCGCTGATGTCGAAGATCGAGCTGTCGTCCATCAGGTGGCGCGATGCGATCCGGCCCGAACGGGTGACGAAATCGAACACGCCACCGGCATAGTCGGGCAGGAGCTGATTGAACTGGCCCTGCAGCGCGGCAGCATCCTCCACTTGCAGGAAACTGCTGCCAAGGTTGGCCACGGCCGTGCCCTGCTTGTAGATCGCATCATAGGCGGCGGCCTGCGGCGCGGTCAGGCCAAGCTGCGCCGCGGTCTTGCGCGTCACGGCCAGCACCAGGGTCTCGCCGACGCGGTTGATCGCGCCGTTGAACAGGACCGGCAGCTGGGTGTTGGTTGCATCGAACACCGGCGCACCGGTCAGCGTGTCTGCCTTGAGGAAAGTGTAGTTGCCGACCGCCTTGTCGAGCGAAGTGATCGTGGCGGTGACCTTCGAGCCGGTGGCGAAGGTCGCGGTGTTGACGTCGATCAGGGAGGAGGTGCCCGTGCTGCCGTCGATATAGACGTTGAGCGCACCGCCCGAGTTCACGGTGAGGCTGTCAAATGAGAGGGTCGCCGCGCTGCTTGCGCCGAACCTGCCGCCGTTGACCGTGACGTCCAGTTGGCCAGCATTGGCAAGGGTACCCGAGAAGATCGAGGTCCCTCCAAGGGTGAGCGTTCCCGCGTTTCCGCCAATGTCCAGCTTGCCGATGAAGAAGGCGGTGTCACCCATCGTCATCGTGGCCGTGCCCGCGCCGAAATCGATGTTGCCGACATAGCCGCTGTCGCCCGAAAGCAGGACCGAATCGTTGCCCGCGCCGAGGAAGCTGTTGCCGAAGATCCGGCCCGAAGCCACGTCGAGCACGTCATTGCCGCTGCCGGTGTGGATGTTGCCGGTGATCGAGGTGTAGATCGTCGGGTTGGCGGAGTTGTAGCCGCTGGCGGCCTTCTCGGCGTCCTGCGCCTTCTTGTCGATCGCGTTGAGGTACTGCTTGATCGTCACGCCGCTGGTGTTGGCGGTCAGGTCGATCGCGCGCAGGTCATCGCCGCTTGTCCCCGAAACCGAGATGAACCCGGTGTTGTCGAGGCTGGTCAGCGTGCCCGACTTGTCCTGGATGGCATAGGCAGTGCCTTCGCCCGGCGAGGACAGCGTGGCCTTGATCGTGCCGCTGTTCGACAGGCTGGGCACGGTCGAGCCTTCGTTGATCAGGATGGCGACTGCCTTCTGGTCGACCGTCGTCGCGCTGACCGTGCCCGAGACGCCGATGCCGTTGGCCATGGTCACCGTGCCACCTTTGCCGCCGATCACGACCGCATAGGCATCGGTATTGCTGTAGACGGCATTGGCCGTGACGTTGCCGTCGAGCGCGAGCGAGAATTCGCCGTCGCGACCCTTGACCTTGCCGATCACGATGTCGCTCGCCGCGCCAACGAGGATGCCGGGGCTGTTGCCGACCGAGTTGATCGTGCCGGTGACTTCGGAGGCATCGGCCACGCCGTCGTTGTCCTCGTCGGTCTTGGTGCTGTCGAGGTCATAGGGGGCCGCGTCGAGCAGGATGCCGCCCGCGACGCTGCCGCCGATCTCCACTGCGGCCTTGCCGGTGCGCAAGTCGGTGCGGGAAAGCGTCTTCGTGGTGCCGGCGTCATTGGTGTAGGACGAGCTTTGCGAGATCGCGCCCTGTATGCGCACCGCGCCGCCGACATTGCCGCCAACGACAAGGCCCTGCGCGCCCGCGCCGACCACGGCAACGGTGCCTTCGACCGTCACGTTGCCCGACACGCCCCTGGTGCCGATGCCGACGCTGTTGTCGCCCAGTACCTTGATCGTGCCGGTATTGGAAACGCTGCCGGTGAGGTCAGACTTGGCGACCATGCCGCCCGAATTGAGGCCTTCGACGGTGATCGTGCCGGTGTTCTTGAGCGTTGCCGTGGTCGTCGCGCCTGCGCCGACCAGAATGCCATAGCGGTTGCTGGCCGAAGCGATCGGGCCATCGACGGTGCCGTTGTTGTCGGTATCGGCGCCGTTGAAGCTTTCGGTCACGGTTATCGTGCCGCCGTTGGTCACCGTGGTGTTGCGCCCGGCCTCGACGGTGATTCCGGTGTCGCCGTCCTTGCCGCCGGTGTTGGTGATGGTGCCGCCCGATGCGACGGTGGCGGTGTTGTTCGAATCGACCGTGACCGCGGTGCCGCCCGAGCCCAGCGTGATGGTGCCGCCACTGGCGACGGTGACGTTCCCGGCGGTCGAGGTCTTGAGCGGCGCGGTGGTGCTGGTGCTGACGGTGGTGTCGGCATGGGCCGCCTGAGGCGCCATGAGGACGAGAGCCAGAGAGGCTCCAGTCAGCGTCGACAGAATGGTTGTGCTGTGAAGACGGTCCATAAACCCCTCATGAATTCCGATAAAGATGGCCCGCGCCGGGGTGCGGTCGGCGCGGGCCGAGTGCCGGATGGCGAGGCAGGCCCCGCTGTCCGATCGACAGGTCGGAGGACTTGTGGCCGCAAAGCCGGTTGCCTCCGCGGGACCTAACGGAGCGCGCCGGCCAACCCTTCGCCGGGGCGTGCAAATAATTGCGACGAACCGTGTCTTAAGTTCCCGTAAATCTGTTGTTCACTTGGGAACTGGCAGGCAGGGTACGTGGAATCCCCTGCGCTTGGGCCGGGGATTGGTGCGAAACGGCGGGTATCCTTGACCTTCTACGGCGATCTGCGCTCGGAAGCGGTGTCGGCTGAGGACAGCCCGATTCCCGCTGCGGATCCGATCCATCGCGAGGCGCTGGATGACGCGGCCCTCATGCGCGAGGTTGCGCGCGGGTCGGTCGACGCCTTCACGCTGCTGGTCGATCGCCATTCGCCCGCGCTCTATCGCGTGGCCATGCGCATGCTGTCCGATGCGGCCGAGGCCGAGGACGTGCTGCAGGACTGCTTTGCCCGCCTGTGGCAGAACGCCCCGCGCTGGACGCCGACCGGCGCTGGCCTTGTCGGCTGGCTGCACCGCGTGACGATGAACCTGTGCTTCGATCGCAAGCGCCGCTTCCGCGTGGTTACGGTCGAGGCGTTGCCCGATCCGGCGGACGAAACGCCTCTCGCCGATCGCCGAATCGAGGCCGATCAGGCATCCCGGGCGGTGGCAGCCGCGCTGGCGGACTTGCCAGAGCGTTATCGCGCAGCATTGGTCCTTTGTTATTACGAAGGTTTTTCCAACGCCCTTGCAGCCGAGGTGCTTGATCTCAATATCAAGGCGATGGAATCGCTGCTGTTCAGGGCCCGCAGGCAGATGCGCACGCTGTTGGAAGCGCGCGACGTCGGTTGTGCCGATCTCGAGGCCCACGCGTGATGGCGCGCGAGGTTCCCGTCTCCCCCGCGAAGGCCAGCGCGGCGCTTGATGCGATGCTGAACAAGGCGCCGCGTCCTGCAATGCCGCCGGGGCTTGCGGCGCGGATCGTGGCACAGGCTACGGCGTTGCCGCAGCTTTCCGCCGAAGCCGCACCCCTCGCAGAGCCGTCGACGCCGCGCGAAACGGCGCAGGTGATTCCATTCACTGGCGCTGAAGCTCGCCCCGCTCGGGTGGCTGCGCCTTCGCGCGTGCGGTTTGCCGTCGGCGGCCTTGCCGCTGCTGCGGCAGCTATTGCCGCCGTCGTGCTGCTCGGCCAGCCAGCGCACAACCCGGTTCAACCGGGCGGGCCAACCACTGTGATGGCGCGGCAGCAACCCGCAGCCCAGCCCTCCGCAATCGCGGTGCCTGCGGCAGAAACTCCGGTGCAATTGGCGCAAGTCCCCCTGCCTCCGGCGGCGCGCGGAAGCGGTGCGGCGGCTGAAAAGAGGCCGGATGCACAGGAGTTGGTCCCGGTAGCGCCGCCCGTGGCAGTGCCCGAAGCGCAGCTTGCGTCGACCCCGGCGCAGCCCTCGCGCGAGACTGCCGGGCCTACTTCCGACCCTTCGCCCCGCCCGGCATTGCCGCGCGGTTTGATGGGACCGCCGGCACCGCAGCAGGGCTGGGGCTTTTCGGGCGGGGCGCCGGGCGCAGGCCTTCCGGGCGGGCAGGCGCTGCCCAGCCAGACAACGGGGTCCGCCCCGCCGCCACCTCCCCCGCCGGGCAACTAGCCGCAGCCTTGACGCTCGGCTAAGGGCTTGGCCATGCAACAAGAACCGATCCTCGTGCTGACCACTGGCGGCACCATCGACAAGGCCTATTTCGACGCATTGAGCGAATACCAGATCGTCGAGAGCGGAATCCCCGCGCTGATCGCCGAGGCGCGCGTGGCGCTGCCGTTCCGGGTGATGGAACTGATGCGCAAGGACAGCCTCGAACTGACCGACGCCGACCGCGCGCTGATTGCCGCCGCGGTGCGCGAGGCGCCCGAGCGCCATGTCGTCATTACCCATGGCACGGATACGATGACCGAAACGGCCAAGGCGCTCAGCGACATTGCCGGCAAGACCATCGTGCTGACGGGCGCCCTGTCACCGGCGCGCTTTGCCGAGACCGACGCGCACTTCAATCTCGGCATGGCCTTCGCCACGGCGCAGGTGGCGGCGCCCGGCGTGTGGATCGCGATGAGCGGCCAGGTGTTCGATGGCCTCAAGGTTCGCAAGGACCGCGCGGCCGGCAAGTTCGTGAGCGTCTGACCTCACGAACCTGCCCAGCCGGTCAAGCCGTAAGGAATTCCTTGGTATAGCGTTCGCGCAGGGTGCGCTTGTCGACCTTCTCGGTGCCGAGACGTGGGAGAGGTTCCGTCACTTCCCAGAAGCGCACCGGGATCTTGAATGGAGCGATGTGCGCCTTGAGGAATTCGCGCAGTTCCTCCTCGGTGGCCGAGCAGTCCTCCTTCGCAAGGTAAACGGCGGCGGGCACTTCGCCGAACTTCTCGTCGGGCAGGCCGAACACACTGGCTTCGGCGATGCAGGGGTGAGCGTAGATCGCGCTTTCCACCTCGATGCACGAGATATTCTCGCCACCGCGAATGATGATGTCCTTCTTGCGGTCGACGATGAACAGGTAGCCTTCCGGATCGAGGTAGCCGAGGTCGCCGGTGCGGAAGTAGCCATCGGGCATGATCGCTTCGCGCGTGGCCTTCTCGTTGTCCCAATAGCCGAGGAAATTGCAGATCGAGCGGATCGACACCTCGCCAACCTGGCCTTGCGGCAGCGGCTTGCCATCATCGTCGAGGATGGCGAGATCGACCAGCGGGCGCGAGGCCGTGCCGGTGCTGCCGGGCTTGGCGAGGTAGTTCTCGTTCAGGTTGCCGCAGCCGACGCCATTGGTCTCGGTCAGGCCATAGCCCAGCAACGGGAAGGCATGGGGCAGTGCCTTGCGGATGCGGTCGACGTGCTCGACCGGGCGCGGCGCGCCACCGGCGGCGAACGAGACGCAGGTCGAAAGATCGTACTTGTCGCGGTCCGGATGGGTGGCGATCTCGAAGCTCATCAGCGGTACGCCGACGAAGTAGGTCACCTTCTCGCGCTCGATCAGGCGCATTGCCTCCACTGCGTCCCACTTGGGCATCAGTACCAGCTTGCGACCCAGCGCGAAGGACTGGAGGAACACCGGCACTTCGCCGGTCACATGGAACAGCGGCACGTTTACCAGCGTTACCGGCTGCGAACCTTCTGCCGGGCCTTCGCCCCGCGCCGTCAGGATCGCCAGCATCGCCGCCGACTGGCAGACGTAGTTCATCGTGCCCTGCACGACACCGCGGTGATCGGAATAGGCGCCCTTGGCCATGCCGGTGGAGCCCGAGGTGAACAGCACCGTGGCCAGATCGTCTCCGGTAAGGTCGGGCAGGATGGTTTCCATTCCGCCACCGTTTGCGAGCAGCGCGGCAAGGCCCTCTTCGTAAGGGCAATCGTGGCCCATCGGCAGGAGCTGCGCGCCGTGCGCGTGACCTTCGAGCCGGGCGGCACGCGCAGCGTCGGCAATGACGAAGCGGCACTTCACCAGATCGATGCCGTGGGCCAGTTCCTCGCCCTGCCACCAGCCGTTGAGCAGGGTGGCGCAACCGCCTGCCATCAGCACGCCCATGTAGGCGATGACCCAGTTGGCCGAATTGCGTGCCGCCAGCCCGACGCGTTCGCCCTTCTGCAGCTTCAGCCCTTCGACCAGACCACCCGCGACATGGCGCGCCGCCTTGTAGACATCGGCAAAGCTCAGGCGGGTGTCACCATCGACGATGAAGGTCTTCTCACCCTGCGTCGCGCAGAAGTAGGCAAAGTAGGCCGGCAGGTGCGGCGGTGCGGCGGCGATCATCGGCAACTGCTGCCCGAACCGCTCGATGGGGACGGTGTGGAACATGCCACCTTCGGCAGTGAGCGCGCCAAAGGCGCTGTCCATGGCGAGGTCCAGCTCGGTCTTCATGTTACCCTTTCGTCTCCTCACCCTGACGCTGTCTTGTTTCGCGCCTTTTTCGGGTTTGCCTGCAACCTTTTCCCTGTGCCAATACGTTACCTCATCGGGCGCGTTTGACAGCACGAAAACGGGCCAACCAAAACATTCTGTCCTGAAAGTTCTAGGGAGTTCATCTCTTGCTGTCACTAGTGTCAACAGCAACCGCGCTTGCCGTAGCGTCGGCATCCGCAACTGCCGGACATGCGCCGATTCGCTGGGAGGATCTGGGCGTCGGGCCGATCGCGCTCGATCTCGGGTTCTTTGCGCTCAAATGGTATTCGCTGGCCTATCTTGCCGGGATCGTTCTGGGCTACTGGCACCTTTTGAAGATGCTGCGTCAGCCCGGTGCGCCGATGGCGCAGCGCCATGCCGACGACCTGTTCTTCTATGCAACGCTCGGCATCATCCTGGGCGGGCGGCTGGGCTATGCGATCTTCTATGCCCCCGAACTGCTGACGCATCCGGAGAACCTGATCAAGCTGTGGGAAGGCGGGATGAGCTTCCACGGCGGGTTGATCGGCACTGTGCTGGCGATCGCCTGGGTATCCTGGCGCGGCAAGCTCAACTTCGTGCGCGTGTGCGACTACATCTCGGTCTGCGTGCCGTTTGGCCTGCTGTTCGGCCGTCTGGCAAACTTCGCCAATGGCGAACTGTGGGGCCGCGAGGCCGGTCCCGGCGTGCCTTGGGCGATGGTTTTCCCCGGCGGCGGACCGGTCGCCCGTCACCCCAGCCAGCTCTACGAGGCCATCCTGGAAGGACTCGTGCTGGCGATCGTCCTGCTTGTGCTGTTCTGGAAGACCAGGGCACGCTGGCGGCCCGGCCTGCTCGTCGGCACCTTCACGCTGGGCTATGCCCTGTCGCGCTTCACCGTCGAGTTCTTCCGCGAGCCCGATGCCCAGCTGCTGGACCTTGCCATGCAGAGCGGCCTTTCGATGGGGCAGTGGCTGACCGTCCCGATGATGGCCGTGGGTCTGTTCTTCCTGCTGCGCGGCTTGATGCGCCAACCCGTGGCAACGGGCGGAGCGCTTCCGGCGTGAGTGCATCGCTGCTGGAGACCTTCGCCCGCCTGATCGCCAATACCGGTCCGATCAGCGTGGCGCACTACATGGCAGAATCCAACGCGCGCTATTACTCCAGCCGCGATCCTTTCGGAACGGCGGGCGATTTCATCACCGCGCCCGAAATCAGCCAGATGTTCGGCGAACTGATCGGCCTGTGGATGGCCGACATCTGGATTCGCGCCGGGCGGCCCGAGCCGATTCACTATGTCGAGCTTGGGCCGGGGCGCGGCACGCTGGCACGCGATGCGCTGGGCGCGGCGCGCCGCTATGGCCTGACGCCCCGCGTGCATTTCGTGGAGACGAGCACCGCGCTCAAGGCGCTGCAGCTCGAACTCCATCCCGCAGCCTTCTGGCATGCCGACCTGTCGACCTTGCCGACCGACGGCCCCCTGCTGATCATTGCCAACGAGTTCCTCGATGCGCTGCCGGTGCGTCAGCTTGTGCGCACGCCGGCTGGCTGGCGCGAACGCATGGTCGGCATTGCCGACGGGCGCCTGATCCCGGTCGCAGGGACGGCGCCGATGGATGCCGCCGTGCCGCAGGGGCGGCATGAAGCACCGGAAGGCACGATTCTCGAAACATCCCCGGCTTCGGCAGCGGTCGTCTACGAAGTGGCGGGCAGGCTGGCCGGGCAGGGCGGCGCCGCGCTGTTCATCGACTATGGCCATGCCGAACCCCGCACCGGCTCCTCGCTCCAGGCGGTGCGCGCGCATCGCAAGGTCGATGTCTTTTCCAATCCGGGCGACGCGGACCTGACCGCGCATGTCGATTTTTCGGCACTGGCTCCGATCGCGCTGTCGCGCGGAGTGCAATGGCTCGGCACGGTCGAACAGGGGCGCTGGCTGCGCGCGCTGGGGATCGATGCGCGGGCAGACGCGCTGGCGGCCTATGCGCCGCCCCATGCCGAGGCAATCCAGGCCGCGCGCGAACGGTTGACTGGCGAAGGGCAGATGGGTGTCCTGTTCAAGGTCATGGGACTCGCAGGGCCGCATTGGCCACAGGGCGCCGGATTCGCCTGAGGCGCCAACCGCGCCCCACCCATTGTCGCAAGCTTGAAATCGCCCGGAAATACAGGGCCTGATAAGGGCTGTTTCCCGCACCAAAATGCCTGTTGGCAAAGCCGTGGCTTTGCGTCTATCAGGCGCGCCAAGTGGGGGCCGGGGCCGTGCATTTGCGCGTGCCCGGTTCCCGTGCGGTTCCGGTGTTCATGTGGTTAGCCCCATGGGCAATTTCCAGAGCCGTTCCAAAGGGGCAAGTTGGACCGTGCGCGATCCGCGTGCGCGGCGGCAGCAGGCAGGGAATTTCAATGGCTGAACAGGCAAGCATCGACACTTCGGCACAGGCCGAAGAAGGCGTGCGCCGGCGCGATTTCATCAATATCGCGGCGGTGAGTTTTGCGGGGGTTGGCGGCGCTGCCGTGCTGGTCCCGCTGGTAAGTCAGATGGCGCCGTCGGCGGACGTCCTGGCGCAGAGCTCGACCGAAATCGACATTTCGGCGATCCAGCCGGGCCAGGCGATCAAGGCGGTGTTCCGCAAGCAGCCGGTGTTCATCCGCAACCTGACGCCGGAAGAAGTCTCTGCCGCCGACAAGGTGGATGCATCCTCGCTGCGCGATCCGCAGACGCTGGAAGAGCGCACCAAGGAAGGCAAGACCAACTGGCTCATCACCATGGGCGTCTGCACCCACCTCGGCTGCGTGCCGCTGGGCGCGGGCGAAGGTGAAGTGAAGGGCGAGTTTGGCGGCTATTTCTGCCCGTGCCACGGTTCGCACTATGATACCGCCGCACGCATCCGCAAGGGTCCGGCACCGAAGAACCTCGAGGTGCCCGAATATGCATTCATCTCCGACACTGTCGTGAAGATCGGCTGAGGACAGGCAACATGAGCTTTCCCTGGGCAAACGAATACAAGCCGGCCAATGGCCTGACGCAGTGGCTTGACGAGAAGCTGCCGCTGCCCCGCTTCGTCTACAACGCAGTCGGCGCTGGTTATCCGGTTCCGCGCAACCTGAACTACATGTGGAACTTCGGCGTTCTCGCCGGCTTCTGCCTCGTGCTTCAGATCGTGACCGGCGTCATCCTCGCGATGCACTATGCCGCGAACGCTGGCGTTGCCTTCGATAGCGTCGAGCACATCATGCGCGACGTGAACTGGGGCTGGATGCTGCGCTACGCGCACGCCAACGGCGCTTCGGCGTTCTTCGTCGTCGTCTATCTCCACATCTTCCGCGGCTTCTTCTACTCCTCGTACAAGGCCCCGCGCGAGATGATCTGGCTGCTCGGCGTCGTCATCTTCCTGCTGATGATGGCAACGGCGTTCATGGGCTACGTGCTGCCCTGGGGCCAGATGTCGTTCTGGGGTGCCAAGGTCATCACCGGCCTGTTCGGCGCGATCCCGGTCGTCGGCGAACCGCTGCAGGTGTGGCTGCTGGGCGGCTATGCGCCCGACAACGCTGCGCTCAACCGCTTCTTCAGCCTGCACTTCCTGCTGCCCTTCGTGATCGCGGGTGTCATCATCCTGCACATCTGGGCGTTGCACATCCCCGGCTCGTCGAACCCGACCGGCGTCGAAGTGAAGAGCGAAAGCGACACCGTTCCGTTCCACCCGTACTACACGGCGAAGGACGGCTTCGGTCTGGGCGTGTTCCTGCTGATCTACTGCGCTGTGCTGTTCTTCGCACCGAACGCGCTGGGTCACCCGGACAACTACATCCCGGCAAACCCGCTTTCGACGCCTGCGCACATCGTTCCGGAATGGTACTTCTGGCCGTTCTACGCGATCCTGCGCGCCTTCACCTATGACTTCTTCTTCATTCCGGCGAAGCTCATGGGCGTGCTGGCGATGTTCGGCGCGATCCTGGTGTGGTTCTTCCTGCCCTGGCTGGATACCTCGCCGGTGCGTTCGGGCCACTACCGTCCGCTGTTCCGCAAGTTCTTCTGGTTCGGCCTGATCCCGACCATGGCCGTGCTGTTCTACTGCGGTGGCGCTCCGGCTGCGGAACCCTACGTGATGCTCAGCCAGCTGGCATCGCTGTACTACTTCGCGCACTTCCTCATCATCCTGCCGATCGTCTCGTCGATCGAGAAGCCGGAACCGCTTCCGTTCTCGATCACCGAAGCCGTGCTCGGCAAGGATGAGAGCGCAGTGCTCAACGCCAACCCTGCGGCCGCCTGAGCCGGTACGAAGCGCAAGAGAAAGAGAACCCCATGGTCCGTCTTTTTGGCCCCCTAGTCGGCCTCTTCTTCGCCGTCGCACTGCTCTGGTCGTTCGGCAATGGCGCCTACTCGGCGATCTCGGAACCCGCTGCCCCCACGGCAGAGCACGAGTTCCACCTGCACCCCAAGGACGTGAAGTTCGCGTCTGACGGGGCGTTCGGCAAGTTCGACAAGCAGCAGCTGCAGCGCGGCTTCCAGGTCTACAAGGAAGTCTGCGCCACCTGTCACTCGCTCAAGCACGTCGCCTTCCGTGACCTCGCCGCCCTCGGCTACTCGGAAGCCGAAGTGAAGGCGATCGCCAAGGAGTGGGGCACCAAGCAGCCCACCTTCGATCCGAAGACCGGTGAGCGCGCAGAGCGTGACAACATCCCGTCGGACTACTTCCCGACCGTGTACTACGCCGGTCAGGGCAGCCCGCCCGATCTGTCGCTGATCACCAAGGCCCGTCACAACGGTGGTGCCTACGTCGCCTCGCTGCTGACCGGCTATCAGGAACAGCCTGCCGAGCTGCTCAAGAAGTTCCCGGATGCCAAGACTCCGGATGGCCTGTACTACAACCCGTACTTCGCCAACCTGAACCTCTCGATGCCGGCGCCGCTGACCGGCGAGGGTCAGGTGACCTATTCGGATGGCACCAAGGCAACCGTCGACCAGATGGCTCAGGACGTCTCGGCCTTCCTGATCTGGTCCGCCGAACCCAAGCTGGACAAGCGCAAGCAGACCGGATGGGCCGTCCTTGGCTTCCTGCTGGTCGCCACGGTCCTGGCATACCTCGCCAAGAAGAACGTCTGGGCCGACAAGAAGGGCGAATAAGCCTTTCAAGGCCTGACAGGCGAAACGAACGAGGCCACCGGAAACGGTGGCCTTTTTCGTGTGTCAGTCGGGCGTGCCATCGATCCTCAGCTCGCTCGCCCGCCGGAACAGTTCCAGCACCAGCGGATCGCTCTCGGTATTGCGGATGGCCACTTCGAAGCGGATCTTGCGGGCGGGAGGCGGCAGAACCTCGGCCAGTATGCCCGCCTCCAGCAGTGGCCGCACCATCGGCTCGGGCAGCACTGCCGCGCCGCCGCCACCGGTAACGATATCGATCAACGTGCGCACGTTGTTGCAGGTGCCGATCGAGCGCGGCGTGACGCGGTTGGCTTCGAGCGTCTCCATCGTCACGCCGTGCAGCGGCGAGAGATCCGGAATTGACCACACCGGCAAGGCATTGGCAAACCCGCCCGCCGCTGCCGTCCGCGCGCTCGCTGCCCAGACGAGGCCGACGGAACCGATAGGCGTGGTCCGAATGCCCGGGCTCGCCACCGGTCCCGCCAGGAAAGCAAGGTCGATCGTGCCGCCAAGCAGTTGCTGGAACATGCGCGCGGTCAGGTCCAGCTCCAGCTCCAGTGTCACTCCGGGCAAGTCCTGCTCGATAGCATGGACGAAGCCCGGCAAGCACGATGCTGCGGCAATCTCGCCCGAACCGATCCGCACGACACCGCTGGCACCCTCGAAGCCGGACGCCGTCAGCAGCGCCTTTTCGAACCCTGCCCACAGCGGCTCGCATTCCTGCACCAGCCGCCGCCCGCGCGCGGTCAACACCATGTTGCGCCCCTCTCGGCGGAAGATCGCGATGCCCAACTGCTCCTCGATCTCGCGCACGCGGGCGGATATGGCGGGCTGCGTGGTGTTCAGCCTCTCGGCCGCAGCGCGAAAGGTGCCGAGCCGCGCGATCCACAGCAGCGTTTCCAGGTGGTAGATCGCAATCCGTTTCATTGATCAGAGACTGTTATCGATTGTGATAAAAAACAATCGCTCTTTTCAATTTGTATCCTGTGCTAGCACCTCGGGCGAAAAGGAGACTCTGCCGATGTCGAAGAAGCTCTATGCCGATGCCACTGCTGCGCTCGATGGCCTGTTGCGCGATGGCTTGCTGATTGCTTGCGGCGGTTTCGGTCTTTGCGGCATTCCAGAGCGCTTGCTCGATGCCGTGCGCGATTCGGGCGTCAAGGACCTCACCTTCGCCTCGAACAATGCCGGAATCGACAACGAGGGCATCGGCAAGCTGCTGCGCACGCGGCAGGTCAGGAAGATGATCTCCAGCTATGTCGGCGAGAACAAGGAGTTCGAACGGCAGTACCTCTCGGGTGAACTCGAAGTCGAATTCTGCCCCCAAGGCACTCTGGCAGAGCGCATGCGCGCTGGTGGCGCCGGCATTCCCGGCTTCTACACCAAGACCGGCGTCGGCACGCTCGTGGCCGAGGGCAAGGAAACCAAGATTTTTGACGGACAGGAATATGTCCTCGAACGCGGCATTTTCGCCGACATCGCGCTGGTCAAGGCGTGGAAGGCAGACGAGACCGGCAACGTCGTGTTCCGCAAGACTGCACGCAACTTCAACGTGCCCGCTGCCACCTGCGGCAAGGTCTGCGTGGTCGAGGTCGAGGAAGTCGTGCCCGCAGGCTCGCTTGACCCGGACAGCATTCACCTTCCCGGCGTCTATGTGCAGCGCATGATCGTCGGCGCGCCTTACGACAAGAAGATCGAGTTCCGCACCGTGCGCGAGCGGGAGGCCGCGTGATCCGTCGCGCGCTGCCCCTGCTGGCGGCGCTGGCGGCAACGCAGCTTTCGGGCTGCGTCGCTGCCGCCATCGCGCCGCTGGCAGCAACCGGTGCGCTGGGGGCCAAGGCTGCCAAGGGAAAGGGCGGAGGCGAAGCCTCTGCCACGACGCCACGCCCCGAAGTCTCGATTGGCCAAGGGGTTTCCGCTGTCCCGCCGCTGCTGGCTCCGGCCGTTGCCGAGGCCGAGCCTGCCCCACCAATTCCGGTTCAGCCCCCTGCTGCTCAGCCCGCAGGGATGGCAGGCGCTCTGGCCGACAGCGCAGATCCCTATGCGGCGATGGCCGCCTATGTGCTGGCACAGGCGGAGGCCGGCAGGACTGGCAAGGTCCGCAAATCGGCCTTGCTCGACCAGCGCAGTCTGGTCGAGGTTCCCCGGATGCGAGCCTGCGCCGACCAGCGCAGCGCCGTGCTGATCGATCTCGATCCCGGCACGGGCACCTTCGATCTGGACGATCCGCCTGCGCCGGAACCAGGGCTTGCCAATCATCTCCGGCGCATTCGCGGCACCGGTACGGCAGTGGTCTGGGTCGCCTCGTTGCCGCAGACGCAGTCCAAGCGGCTTGGCACGACGCTCAAGGCGACCGGGTTGGACCCGCTCGGCATCGACAAGGTGATGCTCCTCTCAGGAGCCGAAACGCGCAAGCAGCAACTGCTTGACCGAGCCGACGCGGAGTGGTGCGTCCTGGCCATCGTGGGTGATCGCAAGGCCGATTTCGACGAGGTTTTCGATTATCTGCGCAATCCCGACGGTCCGGTCGGCATCGCGCTCGAACAATTCATCGGCGCAGGCTGGTTCCTGGCGCCGCCCCCCATCAAGTGATCCGACACGAAAGAGCTTAGACCGATGACCACGCATGACGGGCTGAAGACCGGCTGGACCCGCGACGAGATGGCAGCGCGCGCAGCGCGCGAACTGCAGGACGGATTCTACGTGAACCTCGGCATCGGCATCCCGACGCTGGTGGCCAACCACGTGCCAGCCGGCATGACCGTGACCTTGCAGTCCGAAAACGGCATGCTCGGCATCGGCCCCTTCCCCTACGCGGGGGAAGAGGACGCCGACCTGATCAACGCCGGCAAGCAGACCATCAGCGAGCTGCCGCACTCGGCCTATTTCGACAGTGCGCAGTCCTTCGCGATGATCCGCGGCGGCAAGATCGACCTGACCGTGCTGGGTGCGATGGAAGTGGCCGAAAATGGCGACATCGCCAACTGGATGATCCCGGGCAAGATGATCAAGGGCATGGGCGGCGCGATGGATCTCGTCGCAGGCGTCAAGAAGATCATCGTGGTCATGGAACACTGCGCCAAGAACGGCGACCCCAAGTTCATCCCCGCCTGCACCCTGCCACTTACCGGCAAGGGCGTGGTCGACATGATCGTCACCGACCTTGCGGTTTTCCAGCGGCCCGACCACAATTCCCCATTCAAGCTGATCGAATGTGCGCCGGGCGTATCGGCCGAGGAGGTCCGCGCCCGCTCGACGGCGCATTACGTCGAATGACAAGAGGAGTGTCCCGGTGAGCTATGTCCTGATCACGGCGAACCGGAATTATTCGAGCTGGTCATTGCGACCATGGCTGCTGATGAAGGCGCTCGGCATTGCCTTCACCGATCGGGTCGAGCCTTTCACCAAGCCCTCAAACTACGATGAGTTTCGTGCCTTCTCGCCTACCGGGCAGGTGCCGGTCCTGCTCGATGGCGCGCGGACCGTGTGGGATTCGCTGGGCATCGCGCTCTACCTGGCCGAGCGGCACGACGGCGTCTGGCCCGCCGATGAAGCGGCGCGCGCCTTCGCCATTTGCGCCGTGGCCGAAATGCACGGCGGCTTCTCGGCGCTGCGCAACGACTGCACGATGAATGTCGGGGTGCGGGTCACGCCTCGCCCGATGCGGCCTGCCCTCGTGCGTGACGTGGCGCGGGTGCGCGAGATCTTCGAGGAAGGGCTGGAGCGCTTTGGCGGCCCATGGCTCGCCGGCTCCGCCTTCACCGCGCTGGATGCCTTCTTCGCCCCCGTCGCCTTTCGCATCCGCACCTATGGCCTCGATGTCGGGCAAGGACAGGCCTGGGTCGATCACATGCTCGACCACCCGGCAATGCGGCAGTGGGAAGCGGAGGCACTGGACGAAGCGTGGCGCGAGGAAGGCCACGAGGCCGAGCTGGCCGAATGTGGCGAGATCATCGCGGACTATCGCAGGGCCTGACAGGCCACAGCTACCTTCCCACGAGTCAATTGCGCAAAAAGAAAGGCCGGTCCGAAGACCAGCCTTGGAAAGTTTGGGAGAGGATGCCTGAAAGGCCTCTCCTATGTGCGATTCCGAGCCCGATTCTGCAAGTGCGAAGGACGGATTTGCAGTTGCATGGCATGCAACTCAGTCGGCGACAATCCATCTCACCGTGTTGACGTGATAGCTGGGCACAGCGGTGCCCGACCGGTCCCTCGCAGGCTCGAAGCGGGCGCGCTTCATCAGCAGCTCGCACGTGAGCTCCTTGAACTCGGGCGATTGGGTGGCGACCTGAATCCGGCAGAGCGTCGGCGTCCCGCTTGCGTCGATCATCAGCCTGAAGCTGACGAGGGCCTGCTCGTTCTTGCGCAGCGCCTTCTTCGGATAGTCGGACGACTTCAGCCACTTGCTTGGAGACGTCAGAGGAGCAGGAAGGCTGGCGAGATTCTGTTGCTGGACCGGATCAAGCCCCCACAGCTTGACGAGATCCGCGGTGCAGGTCCTCATTCCAGCCAGTGCCGAAGTCATCGTTCCCAGTCTGAAGGTCAGGTCCTCCGACTTTCTCCTGATCCGCAACTCGCGAATTTTCGCAACTTCGGCTGCAGTCGCAGGCGGATGGGCCCCTTCAGAATCGCGGTTGAGCAAGTCGAGCGGCCCGAGCACCACGACCGGCTCGCCCGCCGTATTCGTGCCTCGCATCAGACCCACCTGCTTTTGCAGAGCCAGCTCCGGGCCGAAACCCATGTCGGCATCGCTGCCGGTCTTTCCCAGCCGCTCCGTGCCCTTCCCTGCCAAGGTTATGTGGTAGACGTCGCCCGGCGCGAACTGGTCGAGTATGACCATGATCTTGTCGCCCTCGGCACCGAACTCCCGGCCGAGGCGGCAGCTGTCATCGGCATAGTGCACGATCCATGCAGTGCGAGAGGACAGCATTTCGGGCGTGGAGGCGAGCAGCGGCCGCGGGATCGCTGCCATCGCGAAGATGGCGGCATACGTGCCCAGGGTCCGGGAAGTCTTATTCATGTACATTAGCTTAGTCATGAACAAGAGAAACAGAAAGCCCCGCTCTCGCAAGCGGGGCTATTAACCCATTTGGAGTGTTTCCCCGGGGAAACACTCCAGCGTGGCGTTGTGGTCGAGTGGGGTTCAGAGCTTGCCGGTCAGTTCCGGGACGAGCGTGAAGAGGTCGCCGACGAGGCCGATGTCGGCGACCTGGAAGATGGGCGCGTCTTCGTCCTTGTTGATGGCGATGATGGTCTTGCTGTCCTTCATGCCGGCAAGGTGCTGGATCGCGCCCGAGATGCCGACGGCGATGTAGACTTCGGGAGCCACGATCTTGCCGGTCTGGCCGACCTGATAGTCGTTGGGCACGTAGCCTGCGTCGACCGCGGCGCGGCTGGCGCCGATGCCGGCGTTCAGCTTGTCGGCGAGCGGGGTGATGATCTGCTCGAAAGTGGCAGCGTCCTTCAGCGCGCGGCCGCCCGAGACGATGATCTTGGCGCTGGTCAGTTCCGGGCGCTCGCTCTTGGCGATCTCGGCGCTGACGAAGGTCGACAACCCGCTGTCGCCGGTGGCGCTGACGGCTTCGACGCTGGCCGATCCGCCAGTGGCGGCAGCCTTGGCAAAGGCGGTG
Organism: Novosphingobium subterraneum; assembly: GCF_000807925.1. Classification (GTDB taxonomy): domain Bacteria; phylum Pseudomonadota; class Alphaproteobacteria; order Sphingomonadales; family Sphingomonadaceae; genus Novosphingobium; species Novosphingobium subterraneum. The sequence continues at coordinate 87,957 of NZ_JRVC01000022.1, forward strand.
CCGCGCACGGTGATGACCAGCTTGGCGTCAGAGCTTTCGACCGTGGCGATGGCGTTGCCGGCGTAGATCGGACGGGTGAAGGTCTTGGGCCCTTCGACCGAGAGGATGTCCGAGACCTGCATCACGTCGAGCAGCGCGGCAATGCGCGGGGCGACGTTCTTGCCGGTGGTCGTGGCAGGGGCGACGAAGGCGTCGTAATCGGCCATCAGCCCGGCGACGAGCGGGGCGACGTTTTCAGCGAGCGCGTTGCCCAGCGATGCGTCGTCGGCCTTGAGCACACGGGCGACGCCGGCGATCTGCGCAGCAGCCTGTGCAGCAGCGTCGCAGTTCGATCCGGCAACCAGCGCAGTCACTTCGCCCAGTTGAGATGCGGCAGTGACGGCGGCGAGCGTGGCGTCCTTTACGGAAGCGTTGTCGTGTTCGACGAGAACGAGAACCTTGGACATCAGGCTACTCCCATTTCCTTGAGCTTGGCGACCAGCGTGTCGACATCGGGCACCTTGATGCCGGCTGAGCGCACCGGCGGTTCGCTGACCTTGAGCGTCTTGAGGCGCGGCGCGATGTCGACGCCGTAGTCGGCGGGCGACTTGGTGGCGAGCGGCTTGGACTTGGCCTTCATGATGTTGGGCAGCGAAGCATAGCGCGGCTCATTGAGGCGCAGGTCGGTGGTGACCACCGCGGGCAGCGCCAGCTTCACCGTCTGCAGGCCGCCGTCGATCTCGCGCTTGACCACCACGGCATCGCCCTCGACCGAGACTTCGTTGGCAAAGGTGCCCTGGGGCCGTCCCAGCAGCGCGGCGACCATCTGGCCGACCTGGTTGCTGTCATCGTCGATCGCCTGCTTGCCGGTGATGATCAGAGCAGGCTGCTCCTCATCGGCAATGCCCTTGATGATCTTGGCCACGGCCAGCGGCTCGACCTCGGTGCCGTCCTCGACCTGCACCAGCACCGCCCGGTCCGCACCCATCGCCAGCGCCGTGCGCAGCGTTTCCTGGCTCTTGGCAACGCCCACCGACACCGCCACGATCTCGCTCACCACGCCCTTTTCCTTCAGGCGAATGGCTTCCTCCACCGCGATCTCGTCAAACGGGTTCATGCTCATCTTCACGTTCGCAAGATCAACACCACTCCCATCCGCCTTCACACGTGGCTTCACGTTGTAGTCAATCACCCGCTTCACGCAGACCAGGGCTTTCATCGCCAGGCGTCCTTTCCTTGATTCCGTAGGCCTCGGCATAATTCGCGCTTACGTAAACGTCAACTACACATCTGGCCATGCATTGGTCGGCAGGGTTAGAGTGCTGGGCGGCGCAAAAAGTTCGCCGCCGAGAAGCCCTCGTCAGCGTGGCGTGTTCGAAAGGACGTGCGGCCGGCAAATGAAAAGGGGCGCCGGTTGCCCGACGCCCCCTAATCAAACCGCAGTCCGGTGAAAGGTCAGGCAACCTTCCGGACTTCAGCGACGATCTTCTTGGCGGCATCGCCGAGGTCGTTGGCGGGGACGATGGGCAGGCCGGAGTTGGCGAGGATGTCCTTGCCCTGCTGGACGTTGGTGCCTTCGAGGCGGACGACCAGCGGAACCTGCAGGTTCACTTCCTTGGCCGCGGCAACGATGCCGTCAGCGATGATGTCGCACTTCATGATCCCGCCGAAGATGTTGACGAGAATGCCCTTCACCGCCGGGTCCTTGAGGATGATCTTGAACGCCGCGGTGACCTTCTCGGTCGTCGCGCCGCCGCCCACGTCGAGGAAGTTGGCGGGGAATTCGCCGTTCAGCTTGATGATGTCCATCGTCGCCATGGCAAGGCCGGCGCCGTTGACCATGCAGCCGATGTTGCCGTCGAGCTTGATGTAGGCAAGGTCGTACTTGCTGGCTTCGATCTCGGCCGGGTCTTCCTCGGTTTCGTCGCGCAGCGCCATCACGTCGGGGTGGCGGTAGAGCGAGTTCGAATCGAAGCTCATCTTGGTGTCGAGGACGAGCAGGTTGCCGTCCTTCGTTTCCACCAGCGGGTTGATCTCGAGCATGTCGCAATCCAATGCCACGAAGGCGTTGTAGAGCTGCTCGGCGATCTTGCCGGCCTGCTTGTTGAGATCGCCGGTCAGCTTGAGCGCATAGCCGACGGCGCGACCGTGGTGCGGCATGAAGCCTTCGGCCGGGTCGATGGTGATCGTCGCGATCTTCTCAGGGGTCGAATGCGCGACCTCCTCGATGTCCATGCCGCCCTCGGTCGAGACGATCATCGCGACGCGGCTCGAAGCGCGGTCGACGACCATCGAGAGGTAGTATTCCTTCGCGATATCAACGCCATCGGTGATGTAGAGGCGATTGACCTGCTTGCCGGCCTCGCCGGTCTGCACCGTGACGAGCGTGTTGCCGAGCATTTCCTTTGCAAAGGCCTCGACTTCCTCGATGCTCTTGGCCAGGCGCACGCCGCCCTTGGCATCGGCAGGGAGTTCCTTGAACTTGCCCTTGCCGCGACCGCCGGCATGGATCTGCGCCTTGACCACATAGAGCGGCCCCGGAAGCTGCTTGGCCGCAGCAACCGCTTCCTCAACCGTCAGCGCCGCAATCCCAGCCGGAATGCCGACACCAAACTTCGCAAGCAGTTCCTTCGCCTGGTACTCATGGACGTTCATGCGTTATCCCCGTTTCGAACAGGCGCGCCGCACTGGCGCAAAGGTATACGCCGCCATTGGCGCTTGACTCGGAATGCCTTAAGCACAGAGCGGGGAGCTTGAAAAGGAGCGTAAATGCGAGACTCGAAGCTATTTTTGATAACGTCTCGCAATTGCACATTGTTAGGTTCCCCGCTGTGCACGGAGGCGCAGAATGATCGACTATGACCGCCTCCACCAGATCGTTCGCGCCGCCGGTGAAATGGCGCTGGGCCTGTGGCCGGGCCATGGCCACGCCCCCCAGGTGTGGGAAAAGACGCCGGGCAGCCCGGTTTGCGATGCAGACCTTGCGGTCGATGCCTTCCTGAAGCGTGAACTGGGCGCGCTCCTCCCTTCGGCCGGCTGGCTCTCCGAAGAAACGGTGGATCATCCCGAACGATTGGAACGCGGTCTGTGCTGGCTGGTCGATCCCGTGGACGGCACGCGCGACTTTGTGCGCGGGCGACCGGGCTGGTCGGTTTCGGTAGCGCTGGTGAGCGAGGGGCGGCCGCTGATCGGGGCGCTGAGCGCGCCTGCCCGGGGCGAATACTGGTCAGCAGTCGCGGGCCAAGGTGCAGAGCGGAATGGCAGCAAGCTTCAAGCCAGCACGCGCACCGTGCTGGCGGGATCGCGCGTGCCCGCCGACAGCCTGCCCAAGGCCGACGCCGATCTCGTGACCGTCGACAAGCCCAACTCTATCGCACTGCGCATCGCCATGGTCGGTGCCAACGAGGCGGATCTTCTGGCGACGCTGCGCTGGGGCTTCGAATGGGACATCGCCGCCGCCACGCTGATCGCCCGCGAGGCAGGCGCGGTCGTGTCCGACGCCTTCGGCAAACCGCTCGACTACAACAAGCGCGACCCGCGCGCGTTCGGGCTGCTGGTAACTGCCCCGGCGATCCATGCCGCTGCGGTTGAGCGGCTGGCGGAGCGTGCGGCGAAGCTGGCTTAATCGAAATCTTCCGTATCGATCGTCGGCAAAATCGCGCCGGCATAGCGATGGCCGGAGACCGTCTGCTGGTTGATCAGCGCGTCGACCTCGGCAGCGACGACAGCGGCGATTTCCCAGTCCCACCGCGCGATGTTCTCTTCGAGATGTGCAATCTTGCCGGTGCCGGGAATGGCAACGACATGTTCGCCACGTGAGAGGACCCAGGCGAGCGACAACTGCGCAGGAGTGACCCCTTCCCTCGCCGCAATTGCGTTGAATGAATCCACCAGCGCAAGATTCTTGTCCCAGTTCTCGCCGATGAAACGCGGCATGGCCTTGCGAATATCGCCATCGGGCAGCGCTTGCGGATCGCGCAGGCCATTGGCGAGCACGCCGCGTGCCACGGGCGAGAAGGCGACGAAAGCGGTACCGAGATCCTTGCACGCCTCGAGCACGGCGATTTCCGCCTGGCGCGTCCATGGCGAATATTCGGTCTGCATCGCGGCGATGGGGTGAACCGAAGCAGCACGGCGGAGGGTCTCGGCCGACATCTCGGACAAGCCGATGCCACCGATCTTTCCCTCCTTGACGAGGTCGGCCATCGCCCCGACCGATTCCTCGATCGGCACGTTCCTGTCGCGCCGGTGCATGTAGTAGAGATCGATGTGATCGGTCTGCAGCAGCTTGAGCGAGATCTCGAGTTCGCTGCGGATCGTATCGGGATGGCAATCAACGCCGCGCTTCTCGCCGCTGGCAAAAATGCCCATCTTCGAGGCGAGGAACACCTTGTCGCGACGGCCCTTCAGCGCGTTACCGACCTGCGTTTCATTGTGTCCCAGGCCATAGAGGCGGGCAGTGTCGAAATGGTCGTAGCCTATGTCGACCGCGTGCTGGAGCAGGCGGATGCCCTCTTCTTCGCTTGGGCGGCCAGCGTAGGCCCAGCTTAGCGACATGCAGCCGAGACCGATCGGGTTGGTCTCGCGTCCGTTGATCTTGCGGCGCTGAATGGGCATCGAACTGGTCTCCTTTGTCAGAGCCGATGCCAGTCTCGGCCCGCGCCGGTCAACGCCCAATCGTATGTTCCGCATAGCAAACGGCGCCGCCCAGGTGGGCGACGCCGCTGACATGTGCTTCAGTGCTTACTGGCCCGAGCGTGCCGCGTTCACATCGTCCTGACTGATGGGGACGATCTTGATCTCGACGCGGCGGTTGGCCTGACGGCCCTGCTCGGAATCATTCGAGGCGATCGGCTGCGATTCGCCGAAGCCCTGGCTGCGAATGCGGGCGTAACCCACGCCCCGCGAGATCAGGTAATCGGCAACGGCGCGGGCACGGCGTTCCGAAAGGGCCTGATTGTAGGCGTCCGAACCAGTCGAATCGGTGTGACCATACACGTCGATCAGCGAGTTCGGGTACTGGACCAGCGACTGGGCGACGCGATCGAGCGTTGCGGCAAAGCCGGGCTTCACGGTCGAGCTGTCGACGTCGAATGTCACGCCATTGGGCAGATTGACGAGAATGGCGTTGCCGCCATCGGTCTCGGTCACGTCAACGCCGGTGCCTGCGGTCTGTTCGCGCAGCTCCTTGATCTGCTTGTCCTTCTGGTAACCGATAACGCCACCGGCCACGCCACCGATGCCGGCGCCGACGATGCGTCCGGTCTTGCCGCCGATCAGCCCACCGAGCAGGGCGCCACCAAGCGCGCCGCCGATGCCGCCGATGGCCGTACGCGAAACCTTCTTTTCGCCGGTGTTGGGATCGGTGACGCAGGCCGACAGACTGACCAGCGAAACCGCGCACAGGCTCGACATAAGAACACGACGGATTTTCATTTCCTGTCCCCTTTTACCAGCATCCGGACACGAGCTTAGCGCCGCAATGCCGCTTTGACAGGGTGAAATACGCCCACTTCGACTGAACGGTTCCCGAACGGGAACTTGAGTTTCGCAATCATCAGGAACAATCCTCGCGCTATTCGCCTTTCCCCCTAAATCTGTTAGGGGCCTTTGCGTGACACCTTTTCCCTGGTCTGACGTCCTCGTGATCCTGGGCCTCGTTGTGCTCAATGGCCTGTTTTCCATGTCGGAACTGGCGATTGTCTCTGCACGACCTGCCCGCCTGAAAGTCGCCGCCGAAGAGGGCAGCAAGGGCGCGAAAGTTGCTTTGGCGCTGGCGGCTGACCCCGGCAAATTTTTATCGACAGTGCAGATCGGCATCACGCTGGTGGGCATCATCGCAGGTGCCTATTCGGGGTCGAGCCTTGGCGGACCGACAGCCGAGCGGCTTCAGGCCTGGGGATTCCCGGCGCAGTATGCCGACGACGCTGGCTTCGTCATCGTCATCGCCATCACCACGTACCTCAGCCTCGTTGTCGGCGAACTGGTGCCAAAGCAACTGGCGTTGCGCGCGGCGGAACCGATTGCCAAACTGGCGGCGCCGTCCATGGCGCTGATGTCGAAGATCACCGCGCCGTTCGTCTGGCTGCTGGACAATTCCTCCAGCGCGATCATCCGCCTGCTTGGCCTGAAGCAGGGCAGCGAGCAGGAAGTGACCGCCGAGGAACTCCACATGATCTTCGCCGAGGCCACGCGCTCGGGCGTGATCGAGGAGGACGAGCGGGCCATCATGACCGGGATCATGCGCCTTGCCGAACGGCCGGTGCGAGAAGTGATGACGCCGCGTACCGAGCTTCACTGGATCGAACGCAAGGCGAGCGAAGCCGAACTGCGCGAAGCGATCGACGATAGTCCCCACTCGCTGCTGCTGGTTGCGGACGGATCTGTCGATCGCATCGTCGGGGTGGTGAAGGTGCGCGACGTGTTCTCGACGCTGCTGCGCGGGCGCAAGGTGCAACTCGGGCGGCTGATGAAGAAGCCGGCGATCGTGCCTGACCAGCTCGACACGATGGATGCACTCGGCATGATCCAGCAAGCTGAAGTGGCGATCGCACTGGTCCATGACGAGTATGGCCACCTCGAAGGCATCGTCACGCCGGCAGACCTGCTGGCAGCGATTGCCGGGAACTTCGTCGGCCACGCCGATGCCGGCGACGAGCCCATGGTGGTCGAGCGCGAGGACGGATCGCTGCTGATCTCGGGCGCCCTGCCCGCCGATGCCCTGGCCGACCGGCTCGGGCTTGACCTGCCTGATGACCGCGAGTTTGCAACCACAGCCGGCTACTGCCTGTCAGTGCTCAAGAAGCTGCCCAACGAGGGCGAGCATTTCCACGACCAGGGATGGCGGTTCGAGGTGGTCGACATGGATGGCCGCAAGATCGACAAGCTGCTGGTGTGCCGGACCAAGGCCATGCCTGCGGTAGCGCCCGATGGCGACGGTTGAAGCTCACGTCGGATGCTTCGACAAGCTCAGCATGAGCGGGCTTATTTGAGACCATCGCGCCACACCTTCGACGTCCGCTCGTCCTGAGCCTGTCGAAGGATGCCAACGAAAAAAGGGGCGCCGCTGCGGACGCCCCTTTCTTGATCGGCTAACGCCTAAAGATCAGCGTGGCAGTTCGCTCACGCCCATCAGCGCCTGATCGACGGCGCGGGCGCACTGGCGGCCTTCGCGGATCGCCCAGACGACGAGGCTCTGACCGCGGCGCATGTCACCGCAGGCAAAGACGTTGTCGACGCTGGTCTTGTAGTCGACCACGTTGCCCTTGACGTTGCCACGCGGGTCGAGTTCGACGCCGGCCTGTTCGAGCAGGCCCTGCTTGCGCGGGCCGACGAAGCCCATGGCGAGCAGGATCAGGTCGGCCTTGAGCACGAACTCGCTGCCCGGCACTTCCTGCATCTGGCCATTGACCCATTCGACGCGGACGCATTCGAGTCCCGAGACGTCGTTCTCACCGACGACGCGCTTGGTCAGCACGGCGAACTCGCGCTCGCAGCCTTCCTCGTGGCTCGACGAAGTGCGCAGCTTGAGCGGCCAGTTCGGCCAGCTGAGCGCCTTGTCTTCCTTCTCGGGCGGCTTGGGCATGATTTCGAGCTGGGTGACCGAAGCGGCACCCTGGCGGTTCGAGGTTCCGACGCAGTCCGAACCGGTGTCACCGCCGCCGATCACGACGACGTGCTTGCCGGTGGCGGTGAGTGAGCCGCGCGGGGCAGCGCGCAGTTCGTCATCCCCGGCATTGCGCTTGTTCTGCTGGGTCAGGAACTCCATCGCCATGCGCACGCTGGGAAGTTCGGCGCCGGGGATGTTGAGGCCGCGCGGGTCTTCCGCGCCGCCTGCGAGCACCACGGCATCGAAGTTTTCCTGCAGGCTTGCGAAGGAAACGGTCACGCCCACTTCCACGCTGGTGCGGAACTGGACGCCTTCGGCCTCCATCTGCATCGCGCGGCGGTTGATGTGGGTCTTTTCCATCTTGAAGTCAGGGATGCCGTAGCGCAGCAACCCGCCAACACGGTCGTTCTTTTCGAACACCGTCACCGAGTGGCCGGCGCGGGCCAGCTGCTGGGCCGCGGCCATGCCTGCCGGGCCGGAACCGACGACAGCGACAGACCTGCCGGTCTTCTTGGCAGGCACCTGCGGCTCGATCCAGCCTTCCTTCCATCCGCGATCGACGATGGCGCATTCGATCGACTTGATGGTGACCGGCTGGTCCACGATGTTCAGCGTGCACGCCGCCTCGCACGGGGCGGGGCAGATGCGGCCGGTGAACTCGGGGAAGTTGTTGGTCGAGTGGAGATTGGTCAGCGCTTCGCGCCAGTCGTTCTCGTAGACCAGGTGGTTCCAGTCGGGGATCTGGTTGTTCACCGGACAGCCGTTGTGGCAGTACGGTATGCCGCAGTTCATGCAGCGCGATGCCTGGCCCTTGAGGCCGGCATCATCGTGCGGGATCACGAACTCGCGATAGTGCTTCAGGCGTTCGGCAGGCGCATCGTACTTGCGGTCCTGACGATCGATCTCGAGAAAGCCGGTTGCCTTACCCATTGTAATCTAACCCTTACTCAGCCGCGACCGAGGCGGCTTCGAGGCGCTCGGCCTCCATCTGACGGAGCGCCCGCGCATAGTCGCGCGGCATGACCTTGACGAACTTCGCGAGCGATTCACCCCAGTTGTCGAGGATCTCGCGAGCGCGCTTGCTGCCGGTGTAGAGATGGTGGCGTTCCACCAGCACCCGCAGGCGTTCGGCATCGTGACGCAGCATGTCGCCCATGCCGTAGTCGTAGACATCGATCCCGCGCTGCTGCGGACGGCCTGTACCATCGTCTTCGTCGCGCTCTGCCGAGATCGGCAGGACATCGACCATCGCGCCGTTGACGAGCTGTGCGAAGTTGCCGTCGACGTCGTAGACGTAAGCGACGCCGCCCGACATGCCTGCCGCAAAGTTGCGTCCGGTCTTGCCGAGGACGACGACGACGCCGCCGGTCATGTATTCGCAGCCGTGATCGCCAGTGCCTTCGACTACCGCGAGGGCGCCCGAGTTGCGCACCGCGAAGCGCTCACCGCCGACGCCGTTGAAGTAGGCCTCACCGGCGATCGCACCATAGAGCACGGTGTTGCCGACGATGATGTTCTCGGTCGGGTCACGATCGACATGGCTCGGCTGGCGGACGATCACGCGGCCGCCCGACAGGCCCTTGCCGACATAGTCGTTGGCATCGCCGACGAGATCGAGCGTCACGCCATGCGCGAGGAACGCGCCGAACGACTGCCCTGCCACACCCTTGAACGAGATGTGGATGGTGTTGTCCGGCAGGCCCTTGTGCCCGTACTTCTTGGCCACTTCGCCCGAGAGCATCGCGCCGACCGTGCGGTTGACGTTGATGACCTTGCGTTCGAGGCGGACCGGTTCACCCTTGTCAAAGGCCGGAGCGCTGGCAGCGATCAGGTCCTTGTCGAGCGCGGCTTCGAGACCGTGATCCTGCGTCTCGCTCCAGTTCAGAGTCGTGCCTTCGACCGGCTCCACCTTGTGCAGCAGCTTCGACAGATCGACGCCCTGTGCCTTCCAGTGCGACACGGCCTTCTTCACGTCGAGGCGGTCCACGCGGCCGACCATCTCGGCAACCGTGCGGAAGCCCATTTCGGCCATGATCGCGCGCAGCTCTTCGGCGACGAAGAAGAAGTAGTTGATCACGTGTTCAGGCTGGCCGGTGAACCGCGCACGCAGGACCGGGTCCTGGGTGGCGACGCCGACCGGGCAAGTGTTGAGATGGCACTTGCGCATCATGATGCAGCCCGCCGCGATCAGCGGCGCGGTGGCAAAGCCGAACTCGTCAGCGCCGAGCAGCGCGGCAACCGCGACGTCACGGCCCGTGCGCAGGCCACCATCAGCCTGCACGCAGATGCGGCTGCGCAGATTGTTGAGCAGCAGGGTCTGCTGGGTTTCGGCAAGGCCGATTTCCCATGGGCTGCCGGCGTGCGTCAGGGAGGTCAGCGGCGAAGCACCGGTGCCGCCTTCGTAGCCCGAGATCGTCACGTGGTCGGCGCGTGCCTTGGACACGCCCGCTGCCACGGTGCCGACGCCCACTTCGGACACCAGCTTGACCGAGATGCGCGCGCCGGTGTTCACGTTCTTGAGATCGTGAATGAGCTGCGCGAGATCTTCGATCGAGTAGATGTCGTGGTGCGGCGGCGGCGAGATCAGGCCGACGCCCGGGGTCGAGTGACGGGTCTTGCCGATGGTCTTGTCGACCTTGTCACCCGGCAGCTGGCCGCCTTCACCGGGCTTTGCGCCCTGCGCCATCTTGATCTGCACGTCGTCGGCATTGACGAGGTATTCCGCGGTGACACCGAAGCGGCCCGATGCGACCTGCTTGATCGCCGAGCGCATCGAATCGCCATTGGCGAGCGGCTTGAAGCGCGCGGGGTCCTCACCACCTTCGCCGGTGTTCGACTTGCCGCCGATGCGGTTCATCGCCACGGCGAGCGTGGTGTGCGCCTCCCACGAGATCGAGCCGTAGCTCATCGCGCCGGTGGCGAAGCGCTTGACGATTTCGGCAGCTGGTTCAACTTCTTCAAGCGGGACCGGCTGATCAGCCTTCTTCAACTCCATCAACCCGCGGATGGTGAGCATCCGTTCAGACTGGTCGTTGATCGACTCTGCGAACTCACGATACTTTTCAGGCGTGTTGCCACGAACCGCGTGCTGCAGGTTGGCGATGTTCGATGCCGTCCAGGCATGCTCTTCGCCGCGCAGGCGCAGCTGGTACATGCCACCCACATCGAGCATCTTCTTGTAGATCGGATTGTCGCCATAGGCCGTGGCGTGACGGCGCACGGTCTCTTCCGCGATTTCCTTGAGGCCAACGCCTTCGATCGTCGTGGCGGTGCCGGTGAAATAGGCATTCACGAAATCGGTCGACAGGCCGACGGCGTCGAAGATCTGGGCACCGCAGTAGGACTGGTAGGTCGAGATGCCCATCTTGGACATGACCTTGAGGATGCCCTTGCCGATGGCCTTGATATAGTTCTTCTTGACGTCCTTGGCCTCGAGCGGAAGCTCCTTGGCAACGCGGATCTGCTCCAGCGTTTCGAACGCCAGATAGGGGTTGATCGCTTCGGCGCCGTAGCCCGCAAGCACGCAGAAGTGGTGAACTTCGCGCGCTTCGCCCGTTTCGACGACGAGACCGGTCTGCATGCGCAGCCCCTGACGGACGAGGTGCTGGTGCACTGCAGCCGTTGCCAGCGCGGCCGGCATCGGAATGCGCGATTCACACTGGGCGCGGTCAGACAGGATCAGGATGTTCTTGTCGGCGAGAACGGCTTCGGTGGCCGCCCAGCACATTTCCTTGATCGCCATTTCGAGGCCATCGGCGCCGCTGGCGGCATCCCATGTCGTGTCGATGGTACCGGTACGGAAGGCACCGTCGAGCGCGGCTTCGACCGAGCGGATCTTGGCGACGTCCTCGTTGGTCAGGATCGGCTGGTCGACTTCGAGGCGCTTGTGGGTGCCGGCATCGCGGCCAAGCAGGTTCGGGCGCGGCCCGATCATGCTGACCAGCGACATGACCAGTTCCTCGCGGATCGGGTCGATCGGCGGGTTGGTCACCTGCGCGAAGTTCTGCTTGAAGTAATCAAACAGCAGGCGCGAGCGGTTCGAAAGCACTGCGATCGGCGTGTCGGTGCCCATCGATCCGATCGGATCATCACCAGCAATGCCCATCGGTTCGAGGAACTTGGTGACGTCTTCCTGCGTGTAGCCGAAAGCCTGCTGGCGATCGAGCAGCGAGGTGGTTTCCACCGGCAGCGCCGCCAGCTCGGGCTCGATCACGTCGAGCTCCTTGAGCTTGTACTGCGCCTGGTCGAGCCATTCTTCGTAAGGCTCGGCATTGGCCAGCTCGGCCTTGATTTCCTCGTCCTCGATGATCTTGCCCTGCTCCATGTCGATCAGGAGCATGCGGCCGGGCTGGAGGCGCCACTTGCGGACGATGTCCTCCTCGCGGAAGGGCAGCACACCGCTTTCCGAAGCCATGCAGATCAGGTCATCACGGGTGATCGAGAAGCGTGCGGGGCGCAGGCCGTTGCGATCGAGCGTGGCGCCGATCTGGCGTCCGTCGGTGAACGCGACGGCCGCAGGACCATCCCACGGTTCCATGAGCGCGGCGTGGTATTCGTAGAAGGCGCGACGCTTGGAATCCATCAGCGGGTTGCCGGCCCAAGCCTCGGGCACGAGCATCATGACGGCGTGGGCAAGGCTGTAGCCACCGGCGAGCAGCAGTTCGAGCGCGTTGTCGAGGCTTGCGGTGTCAGACTGGCCGTGCGGGATCAGCGGCCACATCTTGTCGAGATCCGGGCCGAGCAGCTCGGATTCCATGGTGCGGCGGCGCGCGTTCATCCAGTTCACGTTGCCGCGAACGGTGTTGATCTCACCGTTATGGGCGATGAAGCGGAACGGGTGTGCCAGCTTCCAGCTCGGGAAGGTGTTGGTGCTGAAGCGCTGGTGCACGAGGCCCAGGGCCGAAACGCAATCCGGATCGCGCAGATCGTCATAGAATGAGCCAACCTGCGTTGCCAGCAGCAGGCCCTTGTAGACAATCGTGCGGGTCGAGAAGCTCGGCATGTAGAGCTGCGTCACGCCAGGAAGATTGTGCTTCTCGGCCATGGCGGCGAGCGGGTTCTGCGTCTGCTTGCGGATGGCGAGCAGCTTGCGCTCGAAAGCGTCCTGATCCGGCGTGTTGGCACCGCGCTTGATGAAGCACTGGCGGATCACCGGCATCGATTCGACGACGGCCTTGCCGAGGCCGTCCTGCGTGGTCGGCACGTCGCGCCAGCCGATCAGTTCCTGGCCTTCCTTGGCGATGAACTTCTCGAAGAATTCGGTCACGAACAGGCGCGCGGCCTCTTCCTGCGGCAGGAAGCACATGGCCACGGCATAATCGCCCGGCTGCGGCAGGTCCTTGCCTTCGGAAGCGGCCCACTTGCGGAACAACTGGTCGGGGATCTGGATCAGGATGCCAGCGCCATCGCCCAGCAGCGGATCGGCGCCGACGGCACCGCGATGGTCAAGATTGTGCAGAATTTCCAGCGCCTGGTCCACAATCGCATGGCTTTTCTGGCCTTTGATGTGGGCAATAAAGCCCACGCCACAGGCGTCATGCTCATTACGCGGATCGTACAGGCCCTGAAGCGGCGGAAATCCCATCTCGATGATCGTCCTACATCCAATAAGGCAATGGCCAAAAAGGCAGCGGCGCGCGAATCACCCTCGCGGAAAAGCGACGAAAATTGCGCGAAGTGCCCCCATGACTGCAGGAAAGTTATTTTGCAACCGCGCAAGGGCATCAAGTGCGCGGTTAATGCCGTAAATACGGTTGCGACATGGCAGAAAGTGCGGCTCCGCCGCGTCTTCCTGCCCGAAAGTGCCGCGAGGGACGTGGAAAACTAGCCCTGCGCGGTCATCCGCTGAAGCGTTGCCAGAGCGGCGCGAAGTGCCCGATCGGCCTCTTCGGGATCAGCCAGCGCACCGGGCGCATCTGGTGACGCATCGGGCAGGACTTCTGCCGGAGTCGAGGGCGCCGCCTGTCCAGGTGCTGCCAGGGGCGAACCCTGGACCGGCAGGATCGAGGGCCGTTCGAACCGGCGCAAGCCACCCTGCAGCGCCGAAACCTGCCCGGGAAAGACCACGGTCGGTTCAACGTCTGCGGGGGCGGGCTCGTCCTCCAGCGCAAGGCCATCGTCGATGCGGGGCGAGTGCTGGCGGAGCGAGGCGGGCCCCATGTCGAGCAGCGAAGGATAGCGCTCTTCCGCGACCTCGGGCTCGGCCGGATCATCGGTGGCGGGTGCGGATGTTTCCGGTGCAGACGCAGCCGGTGCGCGCAGGAAGCGGGCGAGCTGCGCGACTCCCTCCTGCTCGTCGTCTTCGTCAAGCGGCGGCGTCAGTTCAACGGCAAGCGGACGCAGCCGGACGACTCGCAGATCGTCGCGGACTTCATCAACCCGTTCGGGCTGAGGGGCTGCCACGGTTTCGACGGGAACAGGGTTTTCCGGCACCACTGGAGCCGCATAGGCGGAGGCCTCAAGCGGCGCGGCATCCCGCACGGGGGGTGCATGGCGGGCAATCGCGACGGCAAGACGTTCCACAAGCTGGACCATGCCCAGACCATCAAGCGGCGCGCGCTCGATCGGGGTCACCTGCGCGGCAGGGGCCTGAAGCAGGGGCTTGGGTGCCAGAACAGAGGCAGCGGGGATCTGCTCTGTCGGCCGAGCGGAATCGTGTTCGACATCGCGAGTCGCAACAGACGGCGCTTCAACTTCCTGCGTGAAGGCGGCCGGAGGCGCAAAGGCTGCGAACTGCTCTTCATCCGAATCGGCAGGGGCGGAAAACGGCCCGGCCCCGACCGAGCCCTCGGCCGCGCCTGCAGCGGCTTCGAGCAGACCTTCCAGGGCGAGCGGATCTTCATCGCGGGCGACCGGGGGATAGGCTGGGGAAGCATTCTCCCACGGCAGATAGCCGGGGAGCGGCGCATCCTCGGCCGGAACCTGCGGCTGACCTTCGTCGGCCAGCGACAATGCGCGCCGACGCAACGGCGCCACCAGATCTTCGGCGGGCGCGTCAAGCGGCTCACCAAGGTCCTCGGCAGGGTTCAAGACACGGCGGGGTTCGTCGGAACGATCAGCAGTCTCGTCACTGCGCTGCCTGCGGGCAGCGGACATGTCACGGCGGCGCACCGGCGCGGCCTCTCTGGGTGCGAGCTTGCGCCCTGCCACAAAGCCGATGATTGCGCCCAGCAGCAGCAGGCCAAGCGCCAGCAGCACGCGCGCGGTAAAGCCGAGTGGTGGAGCGGCCGCAGGGACGATTGCGGGAATCCCCAGCGCGACGACCGGACCTTCGAGCAGGGAGGGTGCCACGGCAAAGCTGCCGAGGCCGAAGAACGCTGCGAACCACAGGGATGTCACGACCGGAAACATCGGATGCGCGGTGATGGGCTTTGGCTTGCGCTTTGTCGCGGTCACGTGGGCGTCGTCCTGTCTGTTTCGGTCATCCTGCCGCCACCGGCGTCGCAGCTCAGGCCGCGACTGATGGCAGTTCGTGATTCGGTAACAGGGCTTGGTAAACAGGTAGATAACGTCTGACGTTGCCAGCCCAGTCGTGGCGTTCACGGACGAACGCCTTGGCAACTTCGCGCCGGGTGTGCCATCCGTCGCGGGAGCCGAGCAGATCGGCAAGGGCCGTGGCAAGGCCGGCCGGATCGTCGGGCGGGAACAGGGTGCCGGTCCTGCCGTGCTCGATCAGTTCGCGATGCCCACCGACGTCCGAGGCGCTGACCAGCTTGCCTTGCGCCATGGCTTCAAGCGGCTTCAAGGGGCTGACGAGATCGGTCAGCCGCATCGCCTTCCGCGGATAGCAGACCACGTCGACCAAGGAGTAATAGCGATCCACCTCGTGATGCGGCACGCGGCCCACAAAGCGGATGGCGTCTGCTACCGCCGAGGCCTGCGCCTGCGCGCGCAAGTCCGCTTCGGCAGGGCCCCCGCCAACCATCAGCAGGCGCGCGTCAGGCACGCGAGCGACGATGGCCGGCATTGCCGCAATCAGGTCGTCGAGACCTTCGTAAGGGTAGAAGCTGCCGAGGAAGCCGATCACTGGCCCCTCTCCCAGCCCCAGTTCGTTTGCCAGCCCGGCATCGCGCGGCAGCGGTTCGCCGAACAGGTCGAGGTCGACGCCGTTGGGCATGATCGACAGTTTCTCCGGTGCAAAGCCGCGGGCGATCAGATCGGCCCGCAGGCCTTCGCAGATCGTCACGACGCGGTTGGCGCCACTGACGACATCGTTTTCCAGCACGCGCGTCAGCCAGTACCTGGCCGAGCCTTCGCGCCCCGTTCCATTGCCGACGGCGGCG
Source organism: Novosphingobium subterraneum (assembly GCF_000807925.1). Classification (GTDB taxonomy): domain Bacteria; phylum Pseudomonadota; class Alphaproteobacteria; order Sphingomonadales; family Sphingomonadaceae; genus Novosphingobium; species Novosphingobium subterraneum. Next base: position 103,827 of record NZ_JRVC01000022.1, read on the forward strand.
TCCTCCCAGAACGCACGGATCTCATAGACGACCGGGATGCCGAGCTTGCGCCCGGCCCGGAGTGCCGCAAGGCCGCACAGCGCCGGCGAATGGGCGTGAAGCACATCTGGCCGCCATTCGCGCGCGATGGCGACGATGCGCTCGGCCAGCATTGCAACTTCGGACCATTCGCGCACCAGCGGGAGGCCGCCCGCCGTGCCGCCAGCGCGGTAAAAGGTCAGGCCATCGACGACTTCGGGATCGCTCGGCATGGGCGCCGTGTGGCGCTGCCCGGTCACGGCGCGGACCTCCAGCCCCATCGCCGCCTGCGCCTTGAGGATGGCGCGGGTGCGGAAGGTGTAGCCGCTGTGCATCGGCAGCGAATGATCGAGAACGTGGAGCACGCGTGTCATGGTCAACGCTCTGCCATGGAAGGCTTAACGCCGCGTCAACCTCGATCGGCTAGCGCAAGTCCTGCAATGATCGACAAGTTCACGATAATCCTGCCGCACGTGCTGATGGCGATCGCCATCTGGCGCCTGCTGCATCGTGACGATCTCAACGACGACCCTTCCCTGCCGAGCCGCAAGACGCCGTTCCGCAAAGGCCGCGAGCAGGCGCCGAGCGGTGGCGATGCTTGACCTGTTCCTGCTGTCCTGCGTGCTCGGCTTCATCGGCGCGGGCTTTCGCAAGCCGTTCATCTTCGTGCTGGCCTACAGCTACATCGACATCGTCGCGCCGCAGAAGGTCAGTTGGGGCATCCTCAGCCACATCCCGGTATCTCTGATCGCGTTCCTTTGCGCTTTCCTCTCGTGGTTCGTGGCCGAGGACAAGAACGGCATCCGCATCTCGCTGCGCCAGTTCCTGCTGCTGACCCTGCTGGTCTACTGCGGGCTGACGACGCAGGCCGCCGACTTCCCCGTGGAAGCGGCGGAGAAGTGGGCGTGGGTGTGGAAGGCGCTGCTGTGGGCGCTGTTCCTGCCCCTCACCCTGCGCACCCGCCTGAGAATCGAGGCGATCACGCTGATCCTGGCTCTGTCGATCGGAGTGATCGTGATCGGCGGCGGGATCAAGACTGCGGCAGGCGGCGGGGGCTACGGCGAATTGCGCCTGCTGGTGAACGACAATACCGGGCTCTACGAAGGTTCGATCATCTCGGCCGTCGCCATCGCGGTAATCCCGCTGGCGCTTTGGCTGTCGCGCTATGGCACGATCTTTCCGCCCGACTGGCGGGTGAAGATCTTTGCCTGGGCGCTGTGCTTTGCCTGCGCGCTGATGCCGATCGGCACGGGCGCGCGCACCGGCCTGGTCTGCGTCGTCGTTCTGGCGGCCATGATCCTGCGCACGGCCAAGCGACGCATGCTGATCGTCTCGGTCATGGCGGCCGGTGCCCTGATCGCGGTCCCGCTCCTGCCAAAGGAGTTCACGGACCGGATGAGCACGATCAGGAACCACCAGTCCGACCAATCCGCCTCGACGCGCGTGGCGGTATGGAAGTGGACGATCGAGTTCGCCAAGCGCCATCCTTTCGGCGGCGGGTTCGAGGCCTATCGCCAGAACAAGCTGACGTACGATACCGTCAAGGCCGACTACGCCGGCGACAACAATGCCGCGCTCGAATACCAGCCGATCGTCGAGCAAGGGCGCGCCTACCATTCGAGCTATTTCGAGATGCTGGGCGAGCAGGGCTACCCCGGCCTGGCGCTATGGCTGTCGCTGCACCTTCTGGGCGTATGGCAGATGGAATTGCTGCGACGACGCTATGGCAAGGAGACCTCCGAAGAGTTCCGCTGGGTCGCGCCGCTTGCCGAAGCGTTGCAGCAGGCGCAGGTCATCTACCTGGTCGGCTCCACCTTCGTCGGCATCGCGTTCCAGCCGTTCTGCTACATGCTGGTCGGCCTGCAATGCGGTCTGTGGGCCTATATCAAACGGGTGCGGACGGCACAGCCGCAGCCTTTCCGCAAGGCAACGCAGCAGCCTGCGCCGCGCCCCGCCACGGCTTAACCACACACTTAAACCCGCTTGCTCCGCGTCCGGCTTGTCGCCATTGTGCCTGCCGAGAGACATCAGCAGGAGAGCGCATCGCCATGACGACATTCCTTCCGCCCGAGGAAATCAAGGCTCGGATCGGCCAGGTGGTCGGCACGTCGAACTGGATCGAGATCACGCAGGAGCGCGTGAACAAGTTTGCCGAGGCGACCGGCGATTTCCAGTTCATCCACGTTGACCCGGAAAAGGCGAAGCTGACCCCGTTCGGTGGCCCCATTGCGCACGGCTTCCTGACGCTGTCGCTGATTCCGCTGCTGACGATGGAAAGCGATTGCCCGCGGCCCGAACATATCAAGATGGGCGTCAACTACGGCGGCAACCGCACGCGCTTCCTTGCGCCGGTGCGCGTCGGCAAGCGTGTGCGCGGCGTGTTCAAGCTGCTCGAGATGGACGAGAAGCGTCCCGGTCAGTGGCAGCAGACCATGGAGATCACCATCGAGATCGAGGGCGAGGCCAAGCCCGCGCTGCAGTGCGAGTGGATCACGCAGTTCTTTGTCTGAGGCCGGCCAGGCTGGCGGAGATTGCGCGCACCAGATGAAATAGCAGGTGCCGCGCAATTGCCGGGGCCTTGGCCAGACCAAGCCCGGGGCGCGCCTTGCAAGCCTGCCACAGCATCCCCAGCCGGGCATCCAGGCGGCTTGCCAGGCCGTGCTCAAGAAGCACCCGCGCCCGCAGTCCGGCATCGTCCACTGCGGCAAGTTCGCGCCGTATGATCTGGCCGACGAGGCGGTGGATCCTGAGCGCGCGCGTGTCAGTCAGGCTCCCCTCATGACGTCGATAGAGATAGAGGTCCTCATCTAGGGTGACAAAACGGAACCTGCGCGCTGCCCGCAGCCAGAAGTCGTAGTCCTCGACGCCGAACAGCGCAGTGTCATACCCCCCAAGCACTTCGGTCACTTTGGCCCGATAGAGAAACGCCGCGCCGATGCGGTTGCCGAACAGTATCTCGGAAGCTGGCCCGACCTTCTGAAAGCCAATGATGCGGCCCTGCCCGTCGATCACGCTGTAGTTGGCGTGGGCAATGGCCGCATCGGGGTTGGCATCAAGCGTCTGGACCAGGCGTTCCAGCATGTGGGGACGCGCGATGTTGTCGTCCGATGTCCAGGTATGCAATGGCCCGCGTGCAGCAGCGAAACCCGTGTTGAGAGCGCCCGGCAGGCCCTTGTTGGGCCGATTGGTGATGATGCGGATGCGCTCGTCGGCTGCGGCATGGCGCGTGAGGATAGCGGGCGTGCTGTCGGTGGAACCGTCGTCGACGCAGATCAGCTCGAAATCTGCAAAGGTCTGGTCGAGGACCGATTGTATCGCGTCATCGAGGAAGGCAGCGCCATTGTGCACCGGCAGCACGATGCTGACGCGGGGCGATGCTCCGCGTCCCGGTCCGCCGATAGAATGCGCTCCCTTGTCCACAAGGCCACCTCTGCCATTTCAAGGCATCCGCGATCTTGCCGGAAAGTTGCGCAATATTGCAGAGAAGTGGAAAGCCGACCTGTGCCGGATTGGCACGGTCGGCTTCGGGATTTGACGCTTCTTGCCGTTATTCAGGCGATGACGCTGAGCTTGCGGCCTTTCGCCTTCTTCTCGAACTGGGCGATCCACTGTTCGACCACCGGGGCGATCGACGAGCGCCAGCGCGAGCCGTTGAAGATGCCGTAATGGCCGACTTCGGGGGCGAGCAGATATTGCTTCATGTCCTCGGGCAGGTTCGGCGTGACCTTGAGAGCAGCCTTGGTCTGGCCGATGCCCGAAATGTCGTCGCGCTCGCCCTCGATGCACAGGATTGCGGTGTCGGTGATCGCGCCAAGGTCCACGGCCTGGCCACGGTGAATGAACTCGCCCTTGGGCAGTGCGTGGCGCTGGAACACGACATCCACCGTCTGCAGGTAGAACTCGGCGGGAAGATCGCAGACCGCGCGATATTCGTCGTAGAAGGCCTTGGTGGCTTCGGCGCTCTCGTCGGCCCCGGCGTTCATGTGCTGGAACAGCTTGTAGTGGCTCATCATGTGACTGCCGAGGTTCATCGACATGAAGCTGGCGAGCTGCACGAAGCCCGGATAGACGCGGCGTCCCTCACCCGGATAGTTGGTTGGCACGGTGGTGATCACGTTGTGCTTGAACCAGACATAGGGCTTGGTGATTGCGTGGTCGTTGACTGCAGTCGGGCTTTCGCGCGTGTCGATCGGCCCGCCCATCATCGTCAGGGTTACCGGGCGGCAGGGGTGCTTGCTGGCGCCCATGATCGCGGTGGCGGCGAAGGCCGGCACGGACGGCTGGCACACCGCCATCATGTGCGCACCTTCACCGATATGCTCGAGGAAGCCGGTCAGGTAATCGATGTAATCGTCGAGGTCGAAGGTGCCTTCGGCCAGCGGCACATACTTCGCATCGGCCCAGTCGGTGATGTAGACCACGCAGCGTTCGAGCATGCGTTCGACCGTGCCGCGCAGCAGCGTGGCGTAGTGCCCGCTCATCGGTGCGACGATCAGCAGGCGCGGCGCATTCTTGGGCAGGCCATCGTGGGTGAACATCTTGAGGTCACCGAACGGGCGCGTAACGACCGTTGTTTCCTTGACCGCATGGGCCGTGCCGTCGACATGGACGACCTTGATGCCGAACGCGGGCTTGCCGCGCGGCGCTGCTGCATGCGCGAACACATCGAGCGCGTTGGCGAGGGTCTGCGAGGGGCCGACGCCCGCCCACGGGTTGCGTGGATCGGTCAGCGCATCGGCCATCATCGAGGCCCAGGCGCTGCCCGCGTTCATCAGCGAGCGCTGAATTTCATAAGCCTTATAGAGCACTGCGAACACCTTCTGATTATGGCCTGCCCAAAGAGCGGGAGTCGTTTGTATACAGATTGCCGCGATTCGATTGTTTGTGCAACGCAACAAATATCCGGTCATGTTGCGGGTTCCCTAACCGCCCCCTTTCGGTAATCCCCGCCATCGGCTAGGCACGCGGCCATGGACGAGGAAACCAAGAGCCCGCCGACCGCTGCCGAGCCCGCCCCCAAGGCCAAGACCCTCGGGCCGCTGCGCATGATCTGGCGCGAGGCGCTGAAGTATCCCCGCCAACTGGCATTTGCAGCACTGGCGCTGCTGACGACCTCGGCAGCCACACTCGCCATTCCATCGGGCTTCCGCCTGATCATCGACAAAGGCTTTGCCGCTGGCGCCAATGTCGATGACCTGGGACGCTGGTTCCAGTATCTGCTGCTGATCGTGCTGGTTCTGGCGATCGGCACGGCTTGCCGCTTCTACTTTGTTTCCTGGCTGGGTGAGCGCGTGGTCGCCGACATCCGCCTGCGCGTGCAGCAGAATCTCTTGCGCCTGCCGCCGTCCTTCTTCGAGACCAACAGCCCGAAGGAAATCTCCTCGCGGATGACTTCGGACACCGCCATCATCGAACAAGTGGTAGGCACGACGGTTTCGGTCGCGTTGCGCAACACGATCACGGCCATCGGCGGCCTCGGTTACCTGTTCTACCTGGCGCCGAAACTGACGGCGATCCTCATGGTCGGCATCCCGCTGGTCGTCGGCCCGATCGTGTTCTTCGGGCGGCGCGTCCGCAATGTCTCCCGGTCGAGCCAGGATCGCGTGGCGGGCATCGGCGTGATCGTGGCCGAAGTCCTCGGCGCAATGAAGATCGTGCAGGCCTTTGGACAGGAGAAGCGCGAGCTCGAGCGTTTCGGCGAGCGCGTCGAGGCGACCTTCCAGACCGCGCTTCGCCGCATAAGCCTGCGCGCGGTGATGACCGCGATCGTCATCCTGCTGGTGTTCGGCGGGATCACCATGCTGGTGTGGGAAGGCGCCGTCGGCGTCGCACAGGGGACAATCAGCGGCGGCACCATCTTCGCCATCGTCATCACGGCAGGCCTTGTTGCCGGTGCGGCAGGGGCCTTGTCGGAAGTCTATGGCGATCTGCTGCGCGGGGCCGGCGCTGCCGGACGGCTCAATGAACTGCTTCGCGAGGAGCCGGAAATCTCGGCCCCCGCCCGCCCCACGGCCCTGCCCGTGCCGCCGCGCGGCCAGATCGCGTTCCAGAACGTGACCTTCCGCTATCCTTCGCGGCCCGAAGTCCTCGCCCTCGACGACTTCTCGTTGACGGTCGAGCCGGGTGAAACCGTCGCCATCGTCGGCCCGTCAGGCGCTGGCAAGTCGACCCTGTTCCTCCTCGCCCAGCGCTTCTACGATCCGCACGGCGGCATGATCCGCATCGACGGCGTGCCGCTGACCAGCGCCGACCCTGCCGAAATCCGCGCGCGCACCGCGCTCGTCCCGCAGGACGCCACGCTGTTCGCAGCTTCGGCGCGCGACAACCTGCGCTATGGCAACTGGCAGGCCAGCGACGAGGCCATCTGGGAAGCGGCCCGCGCGGCGAATGCCGAACAGTTCCTGCGCGATTTGCCGCAGGGCCTCGACACGTTCCTGGGCGAGGACGGCGCCCGCCTCTCTGGTGGCCAGCGCCAGCGCATCGCCATCGCCCGCGCCGTGCTGCGCAATTCGCCGATCCTGCTGCTCGATGAAGCGACCTCCGCGCTCGACGCCGAAAGCGAGCGGCTGGTCCAGGAAGCGCTCGACCGCCTGATGCAGGACCGCACCACGCTGGTCATCGCCCACCGTCTCGCCACGATCCGGGCGGCAGACCGCATCGTCGTCATGGATGCCGGCAAGATCGTGGAACAGGGCACCCATGCCAGCCTGACGGCGGCAGACGGGCTCTATGCGCGGCTTGCCCGCCTGCAGTTCGAAGGGCTTGCCGCCTAACACCTTGACTTGATGCTGCACTGCGGCAAACGCTTGGGACATCATGGACACGATCGTCACCGCCATCCTGCTCGGCATCGTCGAGGGCCTCACCGAGTTCCTGCCGGTCTCCTCGACCGGGCACCTCATCCTCGCCACCGAGCTGTTCGGCTATGACGCGCACCAGTGGGCGATGTTCAACGTCGTCATCCAGCTGGGCGCGATCCTTGCGGTGGTGGTGCAGTACTGGCGCACGTTCTGGGCCGTGGGCATGGGCCTGCTCAAGCTGAACCCCATGTCGCTGCGGTTCCTGCGCAATCTGCTGGCGGCGTTCGTTCCCTCTGCAATTCTCGGCCTTGCCCTGAAAGACTACATTGACGTGCTGCTGGGCAGCCCCTCCGTCGTCTGCTGGGCTCTCATCGTGGGCGGGGTGGCGATCCTGCTGATCGAACGCAGCGCGAAGACTGGCGAACTGACCGGGATTGGCGAACTGCCGCTGCGTCAGGCCCTCGGCGTGGGCGCCGCACAGTGCCTGGCCATGGTTCCCGGAGTCAGCCGGTCCGGCGCGACGATCATGGGCGCGCTCGCCATGGGCATCGAACGCCGCACTGCGGCCGAATTCAGCTTCTTCCTCGCCATCCCGACAATGCTGGGCGCCACCACGCTCGAACTGCTCGACAACCGCGATGCCCTGATGAACGGCACGATGGGTGTGGGCTGGACCGAGATTGCCATCGGTTTCGCCGTATCCTTCGTGGTCGCGCTCGCGGTTATCAGGATGTTCGTGGCATATGTCAGCAAGTCCGGCTTCAGGCCCTTTGCGTGGTACCGCATTGTGGCTGGCGCAGTCGCGCTCGTCTGGCTGGGGATGCGCTGACACCGACAAGGCCCGAAACGCCCCACCGCTTTTGCGGAACCAAGTTCATCGTCGGGATTTTAACCGACAACTGAACTTCAAAGGGGTACTTACCATGGGCCTTATCATTCTTCTCGTCGTCGGCGGCATTCTTGGCTGGCTTGCCAGCATCGTGATGCGCACCGACGCGCAGCAGGGCATCTTCCTGAACATCGTCGTCGGCATTGTCGGCGCGCTGCTGGGCGGCTTCCTGCTCGCTCCGCTGATCGGCGGCGGTTCGATCACCGACGGCATTTCGGCCGGCACGCTGATCGTCTCGTTCCTCGGCGCCCTGATCCTGCTGGCGATCGTGAACCTCGTTCGTCGCGGCTCGGTTCGCTAATCCGCGAAATTCCAACTTTCAACCTGAAGGCGGTCACTTTGGCCGCCTTCTCCATACCTGAAGGGGACTGACATGAAGGCAATTTTCAAGGGCGCGATGATGGCGTCTGTCGTGGCGATGGGCCTCGGCCTTTCGGCTTGCGACAGCGCGCAGGAAAACGCCGCCGAAGATCAGGCTGGCGCCGTGCGTGAATCGTCGGAAGCCGCTGCTGACACCATGGAAGACAAGGCCGACGCCATGGGCGGCGCTTCGGAAGACGCCATGGAAGCCAAGGCTGATGCCGTCCGCAATGCCGGCGAAGCCAAGGCCGACGCCATGGAAGACAAGGCCGACACGATGGACAAGACCCCGGGTTGATCCCGCTCTTTTCCGCCTAACGGCCAAGGAAGCCCGGCGCACCCTGGAAGGCGCCGGGCTTTTTGCTGTCTGCTAGACGGCGTGCGACCTAGACAGGCGTCGCGCCCGAACCGCGCCCGCCGCGCAAGTGATACTCGAGCGTGCCTCTATGGAGGACGTCATCGACGTCGATCACCGCGGTGTTGGCATAAGTGAACCCGGCGCCGAGGCCGCGATAGAGCCGGTCGAAGTCGCGCTCCACGGTCTGGTGATAGAGGTCCGCGAAGCTCTCGATCACGAAGTAGGTCGGCTGCAGATCATCGATCACGTAATCGGTGCGCATGACGCGGTCGACATTGAGCATGATCCGGTTGGGCGATTGCCCTTCAAGCGCGAATACGGCTTCTGCCGGTCCCGAAAGAATGCCGGCGCCGTAGACCTTCGGCATGCCGTCCTCCATCACCAGCCCGAATTCCACCGTATACCAATAGAGCGCACCGAGCGACTTGAGCCGGTTGTGGCGCATCGCTTTCCATCCGGCGCGGCCGTACTCCTGCATGTAATCGGCATATGTCGGGTCGGTCAGCATCGGGACGTGGCCGAACACGTCGTGGAAGACATCGGGCTCCTGGATATAATCGAAAGCCTCGCGCGTGCGGATGAAGTTGCCTGCCGGGAAGCGCCGGTTAGCCAGGTGCCAGAAGAACACGTGATCCGGGATCAGCATCGGCACCGGCACCACGCTCCAGCCGGTCAGCGCGCCGAGTTCCTCGGACAGGCGGCCGAAGTCCGGCACGCCACCCCGGCTGAGGTCCAGCCGCTCCAGTCCGCGCAGGAACGCACTGCAAGCCCGCCCCGGCAGCACCTCCATCTGACGGGCATAGAGTTCGTCCCAGATTGCGTGCTCCTCGGAAGCATAGCGCCGCTGGGCGGGCTCCAGCCAATCCTCCCCGACTCGCGCTGGACGTTTGAGCGGCGCGGTGTAGACCCCTTTCGGCAGATCGGGCAGTCGCGAAAAATCCGTGGGAAGGTTGGCAGTGCTCATCGTCTCTCAATCTGGTTTCGTCTGCAACTATTAGCACGGTAGCTCCCATCCGGCAAATATCGCTGACAGTCTCTCCTCGCTTGACTTTGCCCTGATTCTCCCCCAACGGCCCCACCCTGTGACGGCGGCGTGGAAACGCGCCGCCACATTCGTTTTCAGATTCGCGCGCGAAAGTTCAGGATAGAGCCATGGCAAAGCCCACCACCGTCAAGATCCGTCTGGTCTCGACCGCTGACACCGGCTTCTTCTACGTGACCAAGAAGAATCCCCGCAACACGACCGAGAAGATGACCTTCCGCAAGTATGATCCGGTCGTGCGCAAGCACGTCGAGTTCAAGGAAGCGAAGATCAAGTAATCAGCGCATCTGCGCTTTACCCGTGAAGCCCGTCCCGCCATTTTCGGAACCGGGACGGTTCACGGCGAGTTCAACGCCGACACTGCAAGGAACGGCGATGAACAACACAATCTTCTCGACTCGCAAAATGGGCCGTCCTTTGGCGGCCCTTTCGCTTGCCTTCGCTGCGGCCACGCCCGCAACGCTTCTCGCGCCGACTGTGGCGCAGGCACAGGCCTCGGACATCGACCGCGCGGTCTCTGCGCTGCGCGGCATTTCGACGCTGCGCGCAAACTTCACGCAGACCGACCGTTCGGGCCAGAGCGTTTCGGGCGTGCTGACGATGAAGCAGCCCGGCAAGATCCGCTTCCAGTACCAGAAGGGCGTGCCGCTGCTGATCGTGGGTGACGGCAGGGCGCTCACCATGATCGACTACGAGGTCCGCCAGGTTCAGCGCTGGCCGATCAAGAACAGCCCCTTGGGCGCACTGCTCGATCCCAACAAGGACGTCGCGCGCTTCGCCAAGCAGCTGCCAACCGGCGATCCGGGCGTGATCAGCCTGCAAGTGCGCGATCCCAAGCACCCCGAATACGGCACGATCACCATGATCTTTGTCCGTAACGGCAATGCACCGGGTGGCCTGCAGCTCGATTCGTGGGTTGCGCTCGATTCGCAGAACAAGCGCACCACGGTGCGCCTTTCGGGCCACCAGTACGGCGTGGCGGTGAACGACAGCACCTTCCGCTGGACCGACCCGCGCCGCCCCGTGACGCGCTGAGCCGACTCACTTGTAAAACCTGCTCCCCCGCGAAGGCGGGGGGTCTTCATCGGCTTGCGCGGACGTTTCGTAACCCCAACAAGGTCCCCGCCTGCGCGGGGACGCGTTTGCATCCTGACAGAAGCCGGCACCACCCGTCGCCCCAGATCGTCGCCTTACCCATCAACCGTTCACTCCCTGCGACAAGCTGCGACAAACCTGCAGCTACCGTTCATCGGGGGGCAAGCGTCACCGGCCTAGAACGGTTTTCGACGAGGCGGTCGAGGCGGGTTTCCCCCCTGTTGCCCGGTCTCCTGGAGACCGCAACGTCAAGCGTGACGAACGCAAATGGAACCCTCGGACCAATGCCCCCGGTCCGAGGGTTTTGTTTCTTGGCTCAATGAAGCATTCCGCGATGTAATTCGCTTGCTGACACAGCCTGTCGCTGCATATTTGTCGTATGAACCTGTTGCGGTCGATATACATCAACCTGCGGTATCGGTGGCACATACAATATCTGCTTCCGCTTGCGCTGTTAGCGCCCTTGGTCTTGCTGTTCCCGAGCAACCCGTTGGGGATAGATAGTAGAAAGGGCGATCCTGTAATGGCGCAGATCACCAGCATTGGCGTCGGTCAGCACAGATATCTGGGTCGAACCGCGGGCATAGCTGTTTCTGCCAAAACGCAAGCAGGTGCGGTTGGCTCAATCGTTGCCGCGCCCGCCGAAGTCAACGGCTGCGACATCGGGGACATAATTCCGGCAGAACAGGAGGGCATTGCGCTTCGTCTGAAGCCCAGGCCGTGCACCCATCAATGAATTGTCGGCATTGGGCCTCATCTTGGGCATAATCAGGGCAGACGCCGAACTCGTCGATTATCAGGATTACCATTGAGGTCATGACGATGATGCACAACCCTCCCCATCCCGGAGAACTGCTTCGCGATGAAGTGATCGAAGCGCTGAACCTGTCCGTCACCGAAGCGGCCAGCCGCCTCGCGATGTCGCGTGTCGCCCTCTCGCGCGTGCTGAACGGCAAGGCCGGGATCAGCCCCGATCTAGCCCTGCGGCTGGAGCAGGCAGGCGCCAGCACGGCGCGGGCATGGCTGGCAATGCAGGCGAACTATGATCTGTGGCGGGCGCGGCAGCATGAGCAGCCGATTGTGCGGCGTTTGCAGGAAGCTGCATGACGTTGCAATGTCGCATAGATCGCGTCAAAGTGCACGTATGATTTTTCGCAGACCAATAGTTCCTTCTCGAATAACGGAGCTGGCACTTTTTGCTGTTGCTGCGTCGAGCATTCTCTTCGTCGCCGCATTTTCTGTTTGGGCAGCATCAAAGGAGTTAGTCGCTTGGCACAAGGTCCCAGCTCTGACTATCTTGAGGGGGCTGGGATCATTGCCGATGGTGGCTATGGGGCTGTGGCTTAGGCGCCAGCGATTGAGAAAGACGGCTGAACTGCAAGATTATGAGTGCATTCTCGTAGCCGCGCATGATCCGCGCTAGCCCCCACATCCCATCTAGCAATCGCCCCCCCGCAACCCTAAAGCAGCGCCATGATCTCGGTTGCCACATGGAACATCAATTCGGTGCGCTTGCGCGCCGATCAGGTCGAACGCTTTCTCCTGCAGGAATCGCCCGACGTACTGTGCCTCCAGGAGATCAAGACGCCGGAAAGCCTGTTCCCGCACGAGGTGTTCGAGAAGCTCGGCTATACCCACCGCGCCGTCCATGGGCAGAAGGGCTATCACGGCGTCGCCACCGTCAGCCGCATCCCCTTCCGCGATTTCAGCAAGCATGACTGGCAGGACAATGGCGAGGCGCGGCATATCGGCGTCGAGCTGCTGGGGCCGGGCAACGGCCTGATCATCGAGAACGTCTATATCCCCGCAGGCGGCGACGTGGCAGACCGCGAGGTGAACCCCAAATTCGGCCAGAAGCTCGACTTCCTCGAGCGCATGACCCGCTGGGCCGAGAAGATCGAGCGGCCGACGCTGATCACCGGCGATTTCAACATCGCGCCGCTGGAATGCGACGTCTACGACCACAAGGCGCTGCTCAAGGTCGTCAGTCACACGCCAATCGAGGTCGAGACGCTGCAGCGCTTTGCCGATGCGCATGGCTGGGTCGATCTTGGCCGCAAGCACATCCCCGCGCCGGAACGCAACTATTCGTGGTGGTCCTACCGCTCGTACTGGCGTGCCAAGGACCAGGGCCGCCGGCTCGACCATATGTGGGCCTCGCCCGAGGCTGCCGCGCAGACGCGCTCGCACCGCTTCGTCGAAGAGACGCGCAAGTGGGAGCAGCCTTCGGATCACATCCCGCTGATCACCGAGCTGAATTTGTGAGCGAATCCCGTAACGTAGCAAAAGCGCTCGACGCGCTGCGCCACGGCTGGGCGATCCGCGTGACCGGCGCGGACGGCGCGCTCGACCTGCTGCCTGCCGAAACCGCTTTCGCCCAACCCGGCATCTATGCCGCGCGACTGCTGATTTCCGCCGCCCGCGCGGCGACGCTGAAGCTCGCTAACCAACGCGACGCCGCCGTGCCCGAAGCCCCGGTGATGATCCATGGCGCCGAACCATTCAGCCTTGGCTCTGCACGCAATCTGGCCGATCCGGCGAAGGACCTCGGCAGCCCGTTGCGCGGGCCCTTCAAGGCCGATCCGATCGAGGCGCATGATGCGGCCGTTGCCGCCATGGAACTGGCCCGTCTGGCAGGGATCCTGCCCGCTTTCCTGATCTCGACGGGCGTCGAAATCGCGGCGGAGGTATCGACGGCCGATCTTGCGGCGTTCAAGGACCCGCTCAACCTCACCATTCAGGTCCGCGCCCGCCTGCCCGTCCACGCCTGTGAGCATGCTGAAATCGTGGCATTTCGCGCGCGGGATGACTTGCGCGAGCATGTGGCGCTGGTGATCGGTACGCAAACCAGCGAGCGTGAGCCGGTGGTGCGGCTGCACAGCGAATGCCTGACCGGCGACATTCTCGGCAGCCTCAAGTGCGATTGCGGCCCGCAGCTTGATGCCGCCCTTGCCCGCATGGCCGAGGAAGCCAATGCGGGCGGCTGGGGCGTGCTGCTCTACCTGCGGCAGGAAGGCCGCGGCATTGGCCTGATCAACAAGCTCCGCGCCTATGAGCTGCAGGACCAGGGCTTCGACACGGTCGACGCCAACGAACGCCTCGGCCTGCCGAGCGAGGCGCGCGACTTCCCGGTGGCGGCGCGGATGCTCGACTTGCTCGGCGTGCGTTCGATCCGCCTGCTGACCAACAATCCGCAGAAAGTGGCGACATTGCAGGCACTTGGAGTGGAGGTGACGGAGCGTCTGGCACACCAGCTCCCCGCCAACCCCCACAACCAGCGCTATCTCGATACGAAGCGAGATCGGACCGGTCATCTGCTGCGTTAGAAAGCGCGCCACGCGATCAGCAGCACCGCAGCCGCGATAATCACCGCGAACAGGAGGGCATAGCCCATGTCCTTGACGGTGAACTTGTCCACGTTTTCAGAGCGAAAGAGCCGGTAGCCACGCTCGGCAGCGGGGTTGCTGGCGACGAGAGCGACGTCCAGCGCGCTGGCTTCGGAGCGGAACCAGTTGACCATGAGTTGCCGCTCGTCCGGCGTGACGTCGGGGTAGGCGGCGAGGAGCGCCTCGACGTGGGCGCGGCGAGAGTCGACTGCTTTCGCAATCGTGGAAGTGTTTGACATTGTGGGATTCCTGACATGCGTTTGAACTGCGCCCGAGGGGCGCGGGGCTCAGGTCAGGAAAGTGGCGGTGCCCTGGGTGCTGGCAGCAGCGCGAGCGGCTGCGGTGCAGGCGGCGCGGTTTGCGGGGGCCAGAAGCCTTCGTGCTGGACGAGCGGCACCGGGGCCAGCCTTGGCGCAAGGACGACCGGCGGCGGGGGCGCCATCGGCACGACAGCGCGTTGAATCTGCGCGGCTTTGCGCGGTGCCACCGCCATGTCCACCGTTGCCGCACTGAAGGCCGAGCCGTGACGCACGGTCACGGGTGCCTCGAAGGGGACAAGCGCGTGGGTCAGGACAGTGAGGGCGAGAAGGAGCGCCCAGAGCCGTCCACCCAGCTTCAGGAGGGGTGCGCTCAGCATTCCAACTCCAGTTAGACTCTTAAGGACAGAGGGGCAACTCCACCCCAACTCGGCGCGACTCTAGCGGGACTCGAAGCGGCTGAGGCCCGCCCCAAGTGTGTTCGCCCCGAGCGCCAGCTTGTCGCCCGACCAGTCCGCGACGAAGGCAGACGAACGACTCACCCCCGGCGCGAACCGCGCATCATTTCCAACAATGGCGAGGCCGGTCGCAGGGTGTGCCTTGCCCTCGGCGGCGATGGCGATGAAGGCGCTGTAGTTTTCCTTGTCGAGGCCTTGGACGAAGACATTGTCGGCAATGCTCCCGGTCGCGCCTGCGGGCAGGTCGATCATGTAATTGGTTGTTTTTCCGGCGGTATCGTCAAAGCTCGACTGCGTGACTTCGACGCGGCCGGCGCGGCTTTTCACATAGTGCCCGCCGCGCCCCGCTTCGAAGCGGCTGCGGCGGATGGTGACGCTGCCATAATCGCCGAAATAGACAGAGTGGGCGCAGGAGAGGCCGCGATCGCACCGGCCAAGACGCGAAAAGGTTGATTTTTCAATGAGAACTGCGCCGGCGGGGTCGTCGGCGGAGAGGATGCCCTGCTCGCTGTCACGGAACCATGACTGGCGCACGGTGAGGTTGCCGCGTTCCAGCCGGATGCCCGAGCCATTGGCATCGGGCACGCGGATGTTCTGGAAGATTAGGCCTTCGACCGTGGTGGAGCGTCCGCGCGCGACGATGACCGCCTTGCCCTCGCATGCCGCGCCGTCGAACACCGTCTGCCCCGGCACTTGCGCGACGAAGCCGATGTCGCCCGCCTGCTGCACCGCGCAATCGCGATAGATGCCGGGTTCGATGCGGATCGTGCCGGTGCCTTCGCCGATGGCGTTCACCGCCTGCTGGAGCGCGGCATAGCTGCGGCCGGTCTCGACCACCGTGTATGGCGAGCGCTGGCCCTGTGCGAGCAGAGCGGTGGCCGGAATCGTTGCAATCACCGCGATCCCGAGGAGGAAGACGGCAAGGCGCTGGCCACGGTGGCGGCGCTCTCTGGAGGCGAACGGGTTCATCATGCGCATATCTGTTCCCCGGCGATTTCGAATGCCGGGGTAGCGCGGAATGATTGACAGGCCCTTGCGTTCCCGCAGGAACCGGGGACCTGCCCGAAGTTACAGGATCAATCCTTCCTGCCCCAGCGCCACTTCCAACCGCCGCGCGTGCGCCTGGCGGAGACCGAGAACACGATTGCCGTGGCGACGATGAAAAGTGCGAAGCCCAGCGTGCGCAATCGGCCGTCGCCACTGTCATCCAGCAGCTTCACCAGCGGCAGCAGAGCGATATAGCCACCGATCAGGGCCCAGCCCTGCCAACGCAGCGGCAAGCCCGCGCCATAGCCAAAGCGCTTGGGCGCGAACCATGCGCCGTCGTCGGTGGCGGGCGGTTGGGACTTAGGCGGCCGGGTGGTGTAGCGGGCATCAACCATCGCTGTTCTCCGTGTCGATTTTCGGCGGCCGCCCGCGCTTGACCGGTTCGGCCGCGGCGAGCTTCACGCCGCGCCGGGTCAGGGCCTCGCGCAGCAGCACTTCGATCTGGGCATTGGCCGAGCGCAAGTCGGCCGAGGCCGTGCGCTCGATCGCGGCGAAGAGCGCCGGATCGATGCGCAACGGAAAGGCCTTCTTTGGACTCGGCGCCATCCCGAACGCCTTACTGGTAGAGCGTGCCGGTGTTGACGACCGGCTGGGTATCGCGCTCGCCACAGAGCACGACCATCAGGTTCGAGACCATCGCTGCGCGGCGTTCGTCGTCCAGCTCGACCACGTTCTTTTCCGAAAGCTGGGTCAGCGCCATTTCCACCATCGACACGGCGCCTTCGACCAGCTTCTTGCGCGCCGAGATTACCGCTTCGGCCTGCTGGCGACGAAGCATGGCTCCTGCAATTTCAGGTGCATAGGCAAGGTGGGTAAGACCGCATTCGTCAACCGTGATGCCTGCAAGCACCAGTCGCGCGTTGAGTTCGGTGCGCAGTTCGGCGTTGATCTGATCGTGATGGCCGCGCAGCGTGACTTCGTGGTGCTCGATATCGTCATACGGGTAGCGCGAGCCGATCGAGCGCACGGCGCTTTCGATCTGGACAAAGACGAAGGCCTTGTAGTCATCGACGTCGAACAGGGCCTGCGCAGTATCGGATACGCGCCAGACGACGTTTGCGGCAATCTCGATCGGATTGCCGCGCAGGTCGTTGACCTTGAGCTTTTCCGAGACGACGTTGTTGGCGCGTACCGAGATCTTGGTCTTGGTCATCCACGGCCAGACCCAGCGCAGCCCGTGGTTGCGGTCCGTGCCACGATAGGAACCGAACAGGTTGATCGCGGCGGCCTGATTGGGCTGGATCATGTAGAAGCCCGAGGCCATGAACACGATGGCGACCGGCAGCGCGGCAATCGTCGCAATGAAGCCGGGCACGGCATCTTCCGACGGATTGCCGCTGGCAAACCCGAGGACCCGTGCAGCGGTGAGGATCACCAGCACGACCATGAGGATCAACATGAGATAGCCGCTGATCGACCAGGCCCCGGTTTCGGTGCTGGCGGAATGCGTCTTCGACTCGGACATCGGAGATTCCCCTTAAATCTGATATCACATTAATATCAGATTCGGTTTCAGGTGCAAATGGTTTTGGATTCCTGAGGGGCGTAGCGTTGCTTGCCCACCCCCAACCCCTCCCGCAGGCGGGAGGGGTTGGGGGTGGGCCGGTTTAAACACCCCCCTTGCAATCCGGACCGAATCACTCCACATTAGCGGAGCGGACCGGGCCCCTCTGGCGCGGCGTTCTGGCCATACTGGCAGTTCGCTTCGTGATGTCGGACCGCATCGGGTAATGCCGATGCCATGCGGGTCCGGGTCTCTTCCCCCTCCTTTCGGACTTTGGCCTCGCAGGCTTCGGCATTCCCGATCGTAGCAATTGCTCGACTAGGGAGCTTTGACATGTCCGCGTGGCTGAAGATGTCACGCTCTGCCCAACCGGCAAGATCGAGCCGGGCCCGCATCGGCAGGAAATCGAAGCAGGCCTGCGCCATCACGGTGCGGCCCTCGCGCTCCAGACGCTCGACGAGGATCGCGTGCATGGCATGGAGGTGGCGCACGTCGGATGCGGCGTATTCCTGCTGCGCATCGGACAGCACCGGCCCACCCCAGTCGCTCGACTGCTGCTGCTTGGAGATTTCCTTTCCGAGCAATTCGCGCACCAGGTCCTTGAGGCCGTGGCGATCGGTATAAGTCCGGACCAGCTTCGAGGCGATCTTGGTGCAGAACACCGGTGCCGCGACCACGCCGAGGTAATGCTCGATCGCGGCAAGGTCGAAGCGGGCGAAGTGGTACAGCTTGACCCGCGAAGGATCGGCCAGGACAGCCTTCAGATTGGGCGCCGCATAGCTGCTGCCCGGTGAGAAGCGGACGAGGTGTTCGTCGCCCTGCCCGTCCGAAATCTGCACGACGCAAAGGCGATCACGCGGCGTGATCAACCCCATCGTCTCGGTATCGACGGCGACGGCACCCGGCGCAAGCACGCCTTCGGGGAGGTCTTCTTCATGGAAATAAACGGCCATTCCTGTCGCTTAGGGCGTTGGGCAAGGACCCGCAAGCTTTCAGTCCCGCCCAGACAAGTGCAAGGAGGAAAAGACGTGGCCCGTCACGACCGCCAAGTTGGCGTTTGCGGCATGAAAGTATTGTATTGCGGCCATGCTCCCAGATGGGAGCGCACCACACGCGGTGAATCGCGCAAGGAACGCTCACGCAATTACGGAGCGAGAGCCGTGGCACTGGACGCCAAGACCCTGACCCATCTAGAACGCCTTGAATCCGAGGCGATCCACATCATGCGCGAGGTCGTCGCCGAGGCGACCAATCCCGTCATGCTCTACTCCGTCGGCAAGGACAGCGCGGTCATGCTGCACCTTGCCCGCAAGGCGTTCTATCCCTCGCCGCCGCCGTTCCCGCTGCTGCATGTCGATACCACCTGGAAGTTCCAGGACATGTATGCCCTGCGCAACAAGATGGCGGTCGAGAGCGGCATGGAACTGCTCATCTACCAGAATCCCGAAGCTGCCGAGAAGGGCATCAATCCGTTCGATCACGGCGCGCTCCACACCGACATGTGGAAGACGGAAGGGTTGAAGCAGGCGCTCGACAAGTACGGCTTTGACGCAGCCTTCGGCGGCGCACGGCGTGACGAGGAAAAGAGCCGCGCCAAGGAGCGCATCTTCTCCTTCCGTACTGCCAGCCACGGCTGGGACCCGAAAAACCAGCGCCCCGAATTGTGGAACCTCTACAACGCCCGCAAGAACAAGGGCGAGAGCATTCGCGTGTTCCCGATCTCGAACTGGACCGAGCTCGATATCTGGCAGTACATCCACCTCAACGACGTGCCGATCGTCCCGCTCTACTTTGCCGACGAGCGTCCGACTTATGAGTGGGAAGGCCAGTTGTTCATGGCCGACGACATTCCCCGTCTGGAAAAGGTGCTGGGCTATCGCCCCGAAATCACCATGAAGTCGGTCCGCTTCCGCACCCTGGGCTGCTTCCCGCTGACCGGCGCGGTGGAGAGCACCGCCAAGACGCTGCCTGAAGTGATCCAGGAAACCCTGCTCACCACCACCAGCGAACGTCAGGGTCGCGTGATCGACAAGGATGCCGGTGGCGCCGGCATGGAAGTGAAGAAGCAGCAGGGGTATTTCTGATGAGCACGCAGGACGTTATCTATCAGACCGACGCCCTCATCGCCGAGGACATCAACGCCTATCTGGACCAGCATCAGCACAAGACCATGCTGCGCTTCATCACCTGCGGGTCGGTGGACGATGGCAAGTCCACCCTGATCGGGCGCCTGCTCTATGATTCGAAGATGATCTTCGAGGACCAGCTGGCCGCACTCGAGAACGATTCGAAGAAGGTCGGCACGCAAGGTCAGGAAATCGACTTCGCGCTGCTCGTCGACGGTCTCGCTGCCGAGCGCGAGCAGGGCATCACCATCGACGTTGCCTATCGCTTCTTCAACACCGAGAAGCGCAAGTTCATCGTCGCCGATTGCCCCGGCCATGAACAGTACACCCGCAACATGATCACCGGCGCATCCACCGCCGACCTTGCCGTGATCCTGATCGATGCGCGCAAGGGCGTGCTGGTGCAGACGCGCCGCCATTCCTACCTGTGCCACCTGATCGGCATCCGCAATATCGTTCTGGCCGTGAACAAGATGGATCTGGTTGACTACGACCAGCAAGTGTTCGACGCCATCGTCAAAGAATATGCGGAATTCGCCAAGTCCATCGGGATCGAGAGCTTCACCGCGATGCCGATCTCCGGCTTCAAGGGCGACAACATCACGACGCGCTCGGCCAATACGCCCTGGTATCAGGGCCCCACGCTGGTCGATCACCTTGAAACCGTGGAAGTTCTTTCCTCGGTCGATGCCGACAAGCCCTTCCGCATGCCGGTGCAGTGGGTCAACCGCCCCAACCTCGATTTCCGCGGCTTCTCCGGCTTGATCGCCACTGGTTCGGTCAGGCCGGGCGATGAAATCCGCGTCCTTCCGTCCGGCAAGACCAGCAAGGTCACGCGCGTCGTCACGCTGGATGGGGACCTCGAACAGGGCGTTGCAGGCCAGTCGGTCACACTGTGCCTGGCCGACGAGGTCGACTGCTCGCGCGGCGACGTGATCAGCCTTGCCGACAATCCGCCTCAGGCCGCCGACCAGTTCGAAGCGACGCTCGTCTGGCTCAACGACGAAGCCATGCTGCCGGGTCGCGCCTACTGGCTCAAGCTCGCCACGCAGACCGTCTCGGTCACGGTGCAGCAGCCGAAATACGTCGTGAACGTCAACACGATGGAGCATCTTGCGGCCAAGACGCTCGAGCTCAACGCAATTGGCGTGGCCGAGATCGCCACCGACAAGCCGATCGTTTTCGAGGCCTACAACGATGGCCGCACGCTCGGCGGCTTCGTGCTGATCGACAAGATGAGCAATGCCACCGTCGCTGCCGGCATGCTCAACTTCAGCCTGCGCCGGGCCCAGAACGTGCACTGGCAGGCATTGGACGTGAGCCGCGAGGCCCACGCCACGCTCAAGAACCAGAGCCCCAAGGTGCTGTGGTTCACCGGCCTTTCCGGTTCCGGCAAATCCACCATCGCCAACATGGTCGAAAAGCGCCTGCACGCGCTCGGCAAGCACACCTTCCTGCTCGATGGCGACAACGTGCGCCACGGGCTGAACAAGGACCTGGGCTTCACCGAGGCCGACCGCATCGAGAACATCCGTCGCGTCGGCGAAGTCGCCCGCCTGATGACCGACGCCGGCCTGATCGTGCTCACCGCTTTCATCAGCCCGTTCCGGGCCGAGCGCGAAATGGTCCGCAGTCTGATGGCCGACGGCGAGTTCGTCGAAATCTTCGTCGACACGCCACTCGAAGTGGCAGAAGCCCGTGACGTGAAGGGCCTCTACAAGAAGGCGCGTTCCGGCCAGCTCAAGAACTTCACCGGGATCGACAGCCCCTACGAAGCGCCTGAGGCTCCCGACTTCCGCGTGGATACGACCGCCGAGTCGCCCGAAGATGCCGCCGAACGCATCGTGAATGCGCTTCTCGGGTGGGCCCCGACCATTTAAGCAATCGTCTCTGGCCGGGAGGGAAACCGCCAATGATTCTGTTTCATGGACACGAGGCGCACGCCCGTTCGATCGTCAAGGCGATCAGCTGGCGTACCTTGGGCAGTATCGATACGTTTTTGCTCGGCTGGCTGTTCACCGGCAGCATGAAGGCTGCCGGGGCCATTGCCGGCACCGAAGTGATTACCAAGATTGGACTCTATTACTTCCACGAGCGCGTGTGGAGTTCGATCCACTGGGGCACTCAGCGTCCCCCGGTGGAAGAGGAGGACGCTGCAATCAGCGCCGAGGCAGGCTTGGTCTGACCCCTCAGACCCGGCCGATGCTGCTGTAGGCAAAGCCTGCAGCACGCGCCTCGGTCGGGTCATAGACATTACGCAGATCCACCAGCACCGGCGCGTTCATAAGGCTCTTCACCCGCGCAAAATCCAGCGCGCGGAACGCATCCCATTCGGTGACAAGGGCAACCGCGTCGGCCCCTGCAACGGCTGCATATGTAGATGCCGCCATGGTCACCTCAGGCAGGATCTCTACTGCGGCGTCCATGCCTTCCGGATCGTAGGCCACAACTTCGGCCCCCGCATCCAGCAACGTCTGCACGATCGCGATCGAGGGTGCATCGCGCATGTCGTCGGTGTTCGGCTTGAACGTCAGGCCCAGCAGCGCCACGCGCTTTCCGCGGGCGTCGCCGCCCAGCGCCTCGATCACCTTGCGACCCATTGCGCGCTTGCGGCTGTCGTTCACCTTGACCACTGCTTCGACCAACCGCACCGGGCTGTTGTAATCCTCCGCGGTCTTGAGCAGCGCCAGAGTGTCTTTGGGGAAGCACGACCCGCCATAGCCCGGCCCCGCATGCAGGAATTTCGACCCGATGCGATTGTCGAGGCCGATACCCCGCGCCACGTCCTGCACATCGCCGCCGACCTTTTCGCACAGGTCTGCCATCTCGTTGATGAAGGTGATCTTGGTGGCAAGAAAGGCATTGGCGGCGTACTTGATCAGCTCGCTGCTGCGGCGCGAAGTAAACAGGATCGGCGCGCGGTTGAGAAACAGCGGGCGATAGACCTCGCGCATCACGCCACGCGCCCATTCCTCCTCGGCACCGATGACGATACGGTCGGGCCGCTTGAAATCGCCGATGGCGGCGCCTTCACGCAGGAATTCCGGATTGGATACCACGGCGAATTTCACATCGGTTCCGCTCTCGCGAATGATCCGCTCCACCTCGTCGCCGGTGCCCACCGGCACGGTCGACTTGGTTACGACAACGGTCGGCGTCCTGATGTTTTCCGCAAGCTCCTGAGCCACGGCATAGACATAGGTCAGGTCGGCGTGCCCGTCGCCCCGGCGCGAGGGCGTGCCGACTGCAATGAAGATCGCAGCAGCATCTTCGATGGAACTGGCAAGATCAGTCGAGAACGACAGGCGCCCGGCCTTGACGTTGGCGGCGACCAGTTCGGCCAAGCCCGGTTCGTAGATCGGCATGACGCCGGAGCGCAGTCGCTCGATCTTGCTCTCGTCCTTGTCGATGCAGACCACGTCGTGGCCGAAATCGGCAAAGCAGGCTCCCGAAACCAGCCCGACATAGCCCGAGCCAACCATTGCGATCTTCATCAAAGCACTCCGTACAGCCCTGCGCTGTTAGCAAGCACTGGCCCATCCCGGAACCCTGCTTGCGGGCGCGCCTCCTAACCGTCTAACCTTGCCGGAACATGACTAGCATTTCACTGCCCGAAAGCTGGCGGCCGAGCCTCGAACCGGTCCTGCAATCCCCTCCCTTGCGCGACCTCGACGCTTTCCTCGACGCCGAAGAACGCATCGGCAAGGAGATCTATCCACCGCGCGATGCGCGCCTCGCCGCGCTGGAGCTGACGCCGCTCGATCAGGTGCGCGTGGTCATCCTCGGGCAGGACCCCTACCACGGTCCGGGACAGGCGCACGGTCTGGCTTTCTCCGTCCGGCGTGGCGTCAAGATTCCGCCAAGCCTCGTGAACATCTACAAGGAACTCGAAACCGACCTCGGCATCCCGCGCGCAGGCCACGGCAATCTCACGCGCTGGGCGCAGCAAGGCGTGCTCCTGCTCAACAATGCGCTGACAGTCGAGGTAGCAAACGCCGGCTCGCATCAGGGCAAGGGCTGGGAACTGCTCACCGATGCCGCAGTCGAAGCCGTCGCCTCGCGGCCCGAGCCCACCGTCTTCATGCTGTGGGGCAGCCATGCGCAGAAGAAGGCAGCGCGCATCGCCGCGCTGCGGAGCGGCCCGCATCTCGTGCTCAAGGCCCAGCACCCCAGCCCGCTTTCGGCCTACAAGGGCTTCTTCGGCTCGAAACCCTTCAGCCAGGCCAATGCCTTCCTTCAGGCCCATGGGCGCGGCGCGATAGACTGGCGCCTCCAGGAAACCCTGTTCTGACGCAAAAAGCCCCGCCGCAGCGAGGCTTTCACATCGGGATCGGGCCGAAGCTCAGCCCGGAATCGAAGCAGACGCTGCCTGACCGTCACCTTCCGGCGCGGCAAGGATGTCGCGCACGACCTGGCCCTTGGCCACGGTCTGCGTTGCCGGATCGCCCACGGTCGAACGGATCGAGGCTGCTGCGGTACCCGCACGGTTGAGCGCGTCGGTCTCCACGCTGGAACGTGCCGAAGGACCGCCGAACAGGGTTTCCAGCGTCTGCTTGCCGGTTTCCGAATCCTGCGGACGCGGCGCGCCGGGGCTCGGCGGGGTCAGCGCGAAATCGGGCGGCACGACCAGCGGCGCGGCGCGCGTCACGGCCATTTCGTCAGGACGGTCACGGTTGAACAGCGAACCGCCGCCACCGCAGGCCGAGAGCAGGGTCGCCCCCGAGACGACAAGAGCAAGGGCGGCAGCTTTACGCATCATGCATTCTCCGTGGCGGTTTGGTCGCCGCTATCGTTTGGCTTTTCGCGCGATTTGAACGAGCGGGCAAGCAGTATCAGGACACCGAACGTGATCGCCACGTCGGCCAGATTGAAGATCGCGAAAGGCCGCCATTCGCCGATGTGCAGGTCGGCATAGTCGATCACATAGCCCAAGGTCAGCCGGTCATAGATATTGCCCAGCGCCCCGCCCAGCACGAGCCCAAGCGCAAGAATGTCACCGCGCAAGGTCTCGCGCAGCATCCACACCGTCACGCCCAGCGCAATCAGTGCCGTCACGATGATCAGACCGTACCGCATCTCCATCGACGTTGCCGTGAACATGCCGAACGAAACGCCATAGTTCTCGGCATAGCGCAGGTCGAAGAACGGCAGCAGGTCTATCACCCCCAGATCGCGCAGCATCAGCGGGCCCACCATGACCGCCTTGACGATCCGGTCGACCACAGCAACCAGCAGCGCCAGGCCCAGGCCCTCGATGCGCGGACGGGTCAGCAT
Organism: Novosphingobium subterraneum; assembly: GCF_000807925.1. Taxonomy (GTDB): domain Bacteria; phylum Pseudomonadota; class Alphaproteobacteria; order Sphingomonadales; family Sphingomonadaceae; genus Novosphingobium; species Novosphingobium subterraneum. The sequence continues at coordinate 128,441 of NZ_JRVC01000022.1, forward strand.
CAGGCCGCTGCACCTGCGTCAATGGCCGTCACGACCTCGTCGCAACGATCGCACAGCGCTCCGTCTTCCGTGACTTCCGGAAGCAGGCGCCAGCAACGGCCGCACTTGTGGTCGGTGGAACGGGTGACAATCACGTGACTGCCCTGCCCGCGATTGACTGTCGCGGTGATGAACAGCTCTGCCAGATCAGCCTCCGGCGCGCCTTCCGGCACGGTCACAACCGCTTCGAGGCCGGAGCCCAGCACCTTTTCGCGGCGCAGCGGCTCGATGGCTTCGTTCACCGTCTGGCGCAGCGCGCGAAGTTCGCTCCAGCGCGCTTCGTCCACCGAAACGGCAGGCACCTCAGGCCATTCCAGCAAATGCACGCTGTCGCTACCCGGATAGCGCGACTGCCACACTTCCTCAGCCGTGAACACCAGCACCGGCGCGCCATAGCGGACCAGCGCGTGGAACAACGCGTCGAGCACGGTGCGATAGGCGCGGCGCTTCGGGTCCGAAGGTGCGTCGCAGTAGAGGCAATCCTTGCGGATATCGAAGAAGAACGCCGAAAGGTCCTCGTTGCAGAAATCGGTCAGCGCGCGGACATAGGTGTTGTAGTCGAAGTCCGCGACAGCCTGCTTCAGCATGGCGTCCAGCTTGCCGAGCAGGCCGAGCATGTACTGCTCCAGCTCGGGCATCTCCGCAACCGGCAGCCGCTCGGCCTCGCTGAAACCGTCCAGCGCGCCCAGCAGGTAGCGATAGGTGTTGCGCAGCTTGCGGTACTGGTCGGCAACGCCCTGGAGGATTTCCTTGCCGATGCGGTGGTCCTCGGTGAAATCGACCGAGAGCGCCCAGAGCCGCAGGATATCCGCGCCGTAATCGCGCATCAGGTCGATCGGGCTGATCGTGTTGCCCAGGGACTTGGACATCTTCATGCCCTTCTGGTCCATGGTGAACCCGTGCGTCAGCACGCCCTTGTAGGGCGCATGGCCGCGCGTTGCGCAGGATTCGAGCAAGGACGACTGGAACCAGCCACGATGCTGGTCCGACCCTTCAAGGTAGAGGTCGGCACGCGGGCCGGTCCAGCCTTCGGGACGCAGCAGATCGGGCCAGCGCCCGGATTCCAGCACGAAGGCATGGGTGGAGCCGGAATCGAACCACACGTCGAGAATGTCGGTGACGCGATCGTAGTCCTCGAGCTTGTACTTGTCGCCCAGGTACTCCTGCGCCCGCTCCTCGTCCCACGCATCCACGCCCTCGGCCATGACCGCGGCGACGATGCGCGCGTTGACGTCGGGATCGTTGAGGTATTGGCCGGTCTTGCGATCGACGAACAGCGTGATTGGCACGCCCCACGCGCGCTGGCGCGACAGCACCCAGTCCGGGCGGCCTTCAACCATCGCGCCGATGCGATTGCGGCCCTTTTCGGGCACGAAGCGGGTGTCGGCGATGGCCTTTGTGGCCTTTTCGCGCAGCGTGCCGCCTTCGGCCTCGCGGTCCATCGGCACGAACCACTGCGGCGTGCAGCGATAGATCACCTTGGCCTTCGAACGCCACGAATGCGGGTAGGAATGCTTGTAGTCGGCCGACGCCGCCAGCAGCCCGCCAGCCGCGCGCAGGTCCTCGCAGATCGGCCCGTCCGGCGCGTTGAACTTGGGATTGATGACCGAGCCCTGCCCGCCGAGCCAGCCCCAGTCCTCGCGATACTTGCCATCGCCCTGCACGGCAAACACCGGCTCGATCCCGTGCGCCTTGCACAGCGCAAAGTCGTCCTCGCCATGGTCCGGCGCCATATGGACAAGGCCCGTGCCACTGTCGGTCGTGACGAAATCCCCGGGCAGCATCGGACGCGGCTCGGCGAAGAACCCGCCGAGCGCGTGCATCGGGTGGCGGCAGATGGTTCCGGCGAGTTGATCTGCCGAAATTTGAGCAATTTCCGTAAGTTCGAGTCCGCTGCGCGCCTCGAAAGCCGACTTGAGTGCACGCGACAAAAACACACGTTGGCCACTGGATGTACTGAAAATGCAGTAGCCAGCCTCAAAATCAGCGATACTCGTCCAAGACGGATTGTAGGCGATCGCTTGGTTCACCGGGATGGTCCAAGGCGTCGTCGTCCAGATCACCGCATAAGCGCCGACCAGTCCTGCAATCGGCGACTCAACAATCTCGAACGCCACGTCGATCTGGGTCGAGACGATATCCTCGTACTCGACCTCAGCCTCGGCCAGCGCGGTCTTCTCGACCGGCGACCACATCACCGGCTTGGCCCCGCGATAGAGCTGGCCAGATTCGGCAAACTTCAGCAGTTCGCGCACGATGGTGCCCTCAGCCTGCGAATCCATCGTCAGGTAAGGATTGTCCCAATCGCCATTGATACCGAGGCGCTTCAGCTGCTCGCGCTGCACGTCGACCCACTTCTGGGCATAGGCGCGGCATTCGGCGCGGAATTCCTTCGGCGGAACCTCGTCCTTGTTCTTCTTTTTCTTGCGGTACTCTTCTTCGACCTTCCATTCGATGGGCAGGCCATGGCAGTCCCAGCCGGGCACATAGGGCGCGTCCTTGCCCAGAAGCGTCTGGGTGCGGCAGACCATGTCCTTGAGGATATGGTTCAGCGCATGGCCGATGTGCATGTCGCCATTGGCATAGGGCGGGCCGTCATGGAGGATGAACTTCTCGCGGCCTTTGCGGTTCTCACGCAGCTTCCGGTAAATCCCCTCGTCCTGCCAGCGCTGCAGGATCACCGGCTCCTTCTGGGGGAGGCCAGCCTTCATCGGGAAATCGGTCTTCGGCAGGAAGACAGTCGGGCGGAAGTCGCGTTGCTCGGTCATGACGGCTGCGCACTAGAGCAATTGCGCACATTGGGGAAGTGGGGCGCTGGCAAGCGGCAACAAGCCTTCAAAGCAAGCACATCGTCGCCCTGAACTCGTTTCAGGGTCCATCTCTCCACACGAACAGCAGTTTGATCGGCAACATGGATCCTGAAACAAGTTAGGGATGACAGGGTGACGAGCAGCGGGCCGCTACGCCAGCAACCGCCGCGCTTCGTCGCAATCCCGCCCCATCTGCGCCACCAGCGCATCGAGCCCCTCGAACTTCGCCTCGGGTCGCAGGAAGTGGTGGAACGCCACCTCGATTTCCTGCCCGTAGAGATCGCCCGAGAAATCGAAGAAGTGCGGCTCGAGCAGCTCCTTGGGCGGATCGAACGTCGGGCGGATTCCAAGGTTCGCCGCGCCTTTGAGCACGCACCCGTCAGGCAGGCGCCCCGTAACCGCATAGATGCCGTAACGCGGGCGCAGATACATGCCGATGTCGAGGTTCGCGGTGGGGAAGTTGATCGTCCGCCCCAGCTTGTCACCATGCTGCACCATGCCGCGGATCGCGAATGGCCGCGTCAGCAGCTTCGTCGCCGTCTCGCAGTCGCCCGATTTCAGCGCCTCGCGGATGCGGCTCGATGAGACGACCTCGCCCTCCAGCGTGACCGGCCCCACCGCGCGCGCCGTCAGGCCAAAGCGCGGCCCCTCTTCGCGCAGCACTTGCGCATTGCCGCTGCGGCCCTTGCCGAAGGTGAAGTCCTCGCCCGTCACCACGCCGACCGCGCCAAGATGCCCGACCAGCCCCGCCTCGATCCATTCGAGCGCGGTCATCCCGGCCACGTCCGCGCCGAAGTGGATCACCAGCATGGCATCGGCACCAGCGGCCGCGAACAGCTCCTGCCGCTGATCCAACGTAGTAAGGCGGAACGGCTCGGCATCGGGCTTGAAGTGCCGCACCGGATGCGGATCGAACGTCGCTACGATCGCCGGACGCCCTTCCGCCTTGGCCCAACGGATCGCCTCACCCACCACCGCCTGGTGGCCAAGATGAAACCCGTCGAAATTGCCCAGCGCGACAATCCCGCCACGCATCGCTTCCGGAACCGGCTGCAGACTGTCGAGACGAATCATGCGTCCGCCCTGGCGTACGTGACGAAATCGAAAGCGGGTCTCTCAGCCTGCGCCGGATGCACTTCGCGCGATACCTCTGTCCACTCCTGTCCGAGCGGCTCCATCACGGTATCACCCTCGAACAGCCCACGTACTTCCGTCAATTCCACCCGTTCGGCAAGGGGCATGAACAGGCGGTATATCTCCGCCCCGCCGACGACGGCAACCTCGCCCTCACCCGCCAGCGTCAGAGCCTGCTCCACGCTCGTCGCCACTTCGGCACCTTCGGCGTTCCAACCGGCATCGCGCGTCAGCACGATGTGGCGACGTCCCGGCAGCAACCCTGGCAGGCTCTCGAAGGTCTTGCGCCCCATGATCATCGGCTTGCCAAGGGTCAGCGCCTTGAACCGCTTGAGATCGGCGGGCAGGCGCCACGGCAGGCCATTGTCCTTGCCGATCACGCCGTTGTCGGCGCGGGCATAGATCAGGAACAGCCCAGCCCTGATTGCGCTCACAGCACCAGCCGCGTCACGTGGCCCATCTTGCGCCCGGGCCGCACCGCCGCCTTGCCGTAAAGGTGCAGGTGGTTGGCAGGGTCGGACAGGATCGCGGGCCAATCGTGCGCATCATCGCCGATCAGGTTGTCCATGACCACGCCCTTGGCCGCCAGCGCGGTCGAGCCCAGCGGCAGCCCGCAGATCGCGCGCACGTGGTTCTCGAACTGGCTGGTGAGCGCGCCTTCGATGGTCCAGTGCCCCGAATTGTGCACGCGCGGCGCCATCTCGTTGAACACCGGGCCGTCAGCCGTCGCAAAGAACTCCAGCGTCAGCACGCCGACATAGCCCAGCGCATCGGCCACCTTCGCCGCCAGCGCCCGCGCCTCTTCCACTTGCGCCAGGATGACCGGCGATGCAGGTACGGTGGAGCGATCCAGAATGCCGCCCTTGTGCACGTTCTCGGCGCTGTCCCAGAAGCGCACTTCGCCCGCTTCCGTGCGCACGAGGATCACCGAGAACTCAGCGTCGAAGGTCACGAAGCCTTCGTAGATCAACGGCTTGCCGGGCAGTTCAACGGCCTCGGCATCAGAAGCCTGCACGATCCGCCACTGGCCCTTGCCGTCATAGCCATCGCGCCGTGTCTTGAGGATCCCCGGCGCGCCGATACTGGCCACCGCGGCGCGCAGGTCCTCCATCGAATCGACCTTGGCCCAAGGAGCAGGCCGCCCGCCGAGTGCTTCGACGAAAGACTTCTCGTTCACGCGGTCCTGCGCCACTTCCAGCGCCCTGGCCGGAGGATGGAGCGGCGCATGGGCCGTCACTGCCGCCAGAGGCGTTGCCGCCACGTTCTCGAACTCGTAGGTCACGACCGCGCATTGTGCAGCGAATGCCGCCAGCGCCGGCTCGTCGTCGTACTCGCCTTGCGTGAATGCGGCGCAGACATCGGCGGCAATCGAATCCGCTTCCGGCGCATAGACGTGGCAGCGATACCCCAGGTTCGCCGCCGCCAGCGCAATCATCCGGCCCAGTTGGCCGCCACCGAGGATGCCGATCATCTCGCCGGGGGGGATCATCAGACTGGCTTCTCCGCCACCGAATCGGTCTGCGCGGTGCGGAAGGCAATCAGCCGCTCGACCAGCGCCGCGTCAGACGTCGCCAGGATCGACGCTGCAAAAATGCCCGCATTGGTCGCGCCCGGCACGCCGATGGCCAGCGTCCCGACCGGAATGCCGCCCGGCATCTGCACGATCGACAGCAGCGAATCCATGCCTTTCAGCGCCTTGGATTCGACCGGCACGCCCAGCACCGGCAGATGGGTCATCGAAGCGACCATGCCCGGAAGGTGCGCCGCACCACCAGCGCCAGCGATCACCACCTTGAAGCCTTCGGCATGCGCGCCCTTGGCAAAGCTCACCAGCCGATCGGGCGTGCGGTGCGCCGAGACGATGCGGCATTCATGTGCCACGCCGAGCTTTTCCAGCACGGCAGAGGCGTTCTTCATCGTCTCCCAGTCGGACTGGCTGCCCATGACGATGGCGACCAAAGGCTTGTCAGTCATGTCCCCTGCCCCCTTCAGGCTTGCCGAAGCGCTCAGCGCTCCGAGAGGTAATAGCGTTCGATCTCGGCAAGGTTGTCGTCGAGTTCATAGACGATCGGCTGGCCGGTCGGAATCTCGAGGCCGGTGATGTCCTCGTCCGAAATGCCGGACAGGTGCTTGACCAGCGCGCGCAAGGAATTGCCGTGGGCCGAGACGATAACCGTCTCACCGGCACGCAGCGCAGGCGCGATCTTCTCTTCCCAGCACGGCAGCACGCGCGCGATGGTATCCTTGAGGCTTTCGGTCGAAGGCACCGCGATCCCGGCATAGCGCGGGTCGGACGACAGATCGAATTCGCTGCCTGCTTCCAGCACCGGCGGCGGCACGTCAAAGCTGCGGCGCCAGACCTTGACCTGATCGTCGCCATGCTTGGCCGCGGTCTCGGCCTTGTCGAGCCCGGTCAGGCCGCCATAGTGCCGCTCGTTCAGGCGCCAGTCCTTGTCTTCCTGCACCCACAGACGGCCGGCAGCCTCAAGCGCCAGATGCAGCGTCTTGATCGCGCGGGTCTGCAGCGACGTGAAGGCCAGCGTCGGCAGCACGCCCTTGTCCTTGAGCAGCTTGCCTGCGGCGAAGGCTTCGGCCGCACCCTTCTCGGTCACGTCGACGTCCCACCAGCCGGTGAAGCGGTTCTCGAGGTTCCACTGCGACTGGCCGTGGCGAATCAGGATCAGGCGGGGCATCAGGGCATCCTGTAACTGACTTTAAGAAGGAACCGCGCCCCTAGCGTCAGGCGGCCGAATTGGAAAGCCCGGTTTCCGGCGAATCGGGCGATTCGGACTCGGATCCGCTGGCAGATCCCATGGCACGTGCCTGTGCCTTGCGGCGCTTGAGGTTCTCGCGCAGCCGCGCCGCCAGCCGCTCTTCGCGCGTCATCGGGGTTTTTGCATCGTTCATGGCACCCGATTGCCGGTATCGCCGACCAACTGCAAGACTTGAAGGCATTGCGCCGGAACGTCGCTTGACAAAGGGTCATGCCCCCGTCATTAGCGCGCCCCTGCCCACCCCGCCGGTTCGCCGGTGAGAAGTGGCCAAGCGGAAATGGTGTGCTGCTGTAGCTCAGTGGTAGAGCGCATCCTTGGTAAGGCTGAGGTCGGGAGTTCAATCCTCCCCAGCAGCACCATTTCCCCGCAGACACAGCATGGTCTGCCGCAAAAACTTACTTTTGATATATGGAACCTGCCGTAGCGCTGCGGCTTTATGCTGTATTGAACGCGCGTGGGGGCTCCCGGATGCTGTCTAGAGCAGAACTCTCTCCTGAAAGCCTGTCCCACGTCCTTGAACAGAGCACCGATTGCGTAAAGCTGGTCGATCCGCAGGGCAACTTGTTGTGGATGAATCCCAACGGCCTTTGCGCGATGGAAATCGAGGACTTCGACTTACTTAGCGGTCAGGAGTGGGCGGCACTCTGGCCGGAGGATGCCCGCCCGGTGATCCGTTCTGCCCTGGCCGACGCCAGCGCAGGCGGCGTCGTGCGCCTCGAGGCGTTCTGCCCCACCGCCAAGGGCACGCCTCGCTGGTGGGAAGTCAGCCTTTCCGCGGTTCGCGCCCCTGATGGCGAACACGCCGGCTACATCTCCATCTCGCGCGACGTCAGCCAGCTGCATGCCGATCGCGAGGCGCTGAAGATCCTGCTGTCGGAAATGCGCCACAGGCTGAAGAACAGCTTCGCCATGGTCTGCGCCATGTTGCGCACGGTTGCTCGCGGAAACGAGACCCACACGGAGTTTGCCAGCGACATGGTCGCGCGGATCTCGGCCCTTGCCACCGCACAGACCCTGTTTGACGGCGAGACCGACCAATCCGACCTGCATGATCTGCTCTCCACGCTGATTCTCCCCTTTCGCACGGCACAGGGCACGCGGGTCGAGCTTGATTGCGCCGCCAGCCAGGAGGTTGATCGGCGGGAGGCCGACGTGATCTCGCTGGTCGTGGGGGAGTTGACCGTCAATTCCACCAAGCACGGTGCCATCGGGCACGGTGGCAGCATCGCGCTTGACGCGCGCACTGAAGGCGAGGGACTGGAGACGCGCCACGTTATCGTCTGGCAGGAACAGTCCGATCGCCCTGTGGTCGCCAGATCACGCTCGGGCGGACAGGGGCTGACCCTGATCGAGCGGATCTGCGCCGCCCGCGGAGGCACGTTCAGCATCGAGTGGCAGGACAGCGGCCTAGCCGCCATGCTGTCCCTGCCGAGGATAGCCTGATCAGGCCCTGAGGTCGGCCCACTCCGGATGGCGGCGAAACGCCGCTTCCACATAACTGCACTGTGGCACGATCCTGAAGCCGAACTGCCGCGCGTCTTTCACCAGCGCCTTGACCAGTTCGCCCGCCACCCCGCGACCGCCGATTTCGGTGGGCACCAGAGTATGGTCGGCCACCACCACGTCACCGTTCCGCTGATACGTCAGCCGCCCGATTGCGTCGCTGCCTTCGACCTTGGCGTGGTATTCCCCGCGCGCGCCCTGATCGAGATGAGTGATGCTGACGTCGGCCATTGTGCTTCCTGTCCTTTTGTGACTGCTTGACCCGAAACGCCGCTCCCGACATTGCGGTTTCCGATGAAATTTCTCTCCGACAACACCGCCGCTGTCCACCCCGCGGTCTGGGATGCCATGCGTGCCGCCGATGCGCCCGATTCGGGCTATGACGGCGATGCCCTCTCGCAGCGCATGGACGAGGCTTTCTCCGAGCTTTTCGGCACCGAATGCACCGCGCTGTGGGTCGCCACCGGCACAGCGGCCAACTGCCTGGCGCTCGCCGCGATGGTGCCACCCCACGGCGGCGTGGTCTGCCACCGCGAGGCGCATATCGAGATGGACGAAGGCGGCGCGCCCGGCTTCTATACCCACGGTGCCAAGCTGATGCTGGCCGAGGGCGAAGGCGCGAAGCTGACCTCGCAGGCGATCGAGCGCGTGATCGACCCCATCCGCAACGACGTACACCAGGTCCAGCCGCACGCCATATCGATCACGCAGGCCACCGAATATGGCCGCGTCTATACGCCAGAGGAAGTCGCCCGCATCGGCTCGCTGGCGCAAGGGCGCGGCCTTGGCCTGCACATGGACGGGGCGCGCTTTGCCAATGCCGTTGCGCATCTGGGCTGCCACCCGGCCGAAGTCACTGCGCAGGCCGGCGTCGACGTGCTGACCTTCGGCTGCGTCAAGAATGGCGGCATGAACGCCGAGGCGCTGGTATTCTTCGACATGGAACTGGCCGATGTTGTCCGTTACCGCCGCAAGCGCGCCGGGCACCTGCAATCGAAGGGTCGCTACCTTGCCGCGCAGGTCCTCGCCATGATCGAAAATGACCTGTGGCTCGACAATGCGCGCGCCGCCAATGCCGCCGCGCAGGAAATCGCGCAGGCCTGCGGATCGCGCGTGTTCCATGCCGTCGAAGCGAACGAGATCTTCGTGGTACTTTCGCCCGCCGAGCAAGCGACACTGCGCGCGCAGGGCTTCGACTTCTACGACTGGACGGCACCCGAAGGTGCCCCGGGCGCCGCGCGCCTTGTCACCGCCTGGAACACCGACCCGGCCCACGCCTGCGCGCTTGCCCGCGCCATCTCCGCGCTGTGACCGAGACGGGACAAGCGGGACACGAATTGCCCGGACAGGCGAAGTTCTGGCAATGGGACGTTGCCGGGCCGTTCTTCCTCGTCGCGTTGATCTGGGGTTCGACCTGGCTGGTGATCAAGGACCAGATCGGCAGCGTGCCGCCAAGCTGGTCAGTGACCTGGCGCTTTACCGCAGCCGCCATCGGCATGGCGGCGCTTGCGCTGGTCCGGCGCGAATCCTTGCGCGTTTCGGACAGCACGCTGAAAGTCGCAGCGCTGCTGGGCCTGCTTCAGTTCGTCATGAACTTCCAATTCGTGTACCGCGCTGAACATCACCTCACCTCGGGCATCGTCGCGGTGTTTTTCGCGTTGCTGATTGTGCCCAATTCGCTGCTTGCTTGGATCGTGCTCAAGCAGCCGGTGACGCGCGGCTTCCTCGTCGGATCGGCGGTGGCGGGGGCGGGCATCGCCCTGCTGCTGCTGCACGAATACCGCATGGCCCCGCCCGAGGGACAAGTCCTGACCGGCATTGCCCTCACCACCGCCGCGCTGTTCAGCGCTTCGTCCGCCAACGTGTTGCAGGCCAGCCCCATGGCCCGCGGCACGCCGATGATCCCCATGCTGGCCTGGGCAATGCTGTTCGGCGCGGCCATGGACGGAGCTTTCGCGTGGGCCGTCGAGGGTCCGCCGCAGTTCGACATGCGTCCCGGCTACATCTTTGGCGTGCTGTACCTTGGTCTGATCGGCTCAGTTGTCACCTTCCCGCTCTATTTCCGCCTGCTTCAGCGCCTCGGCGCAGGGCGCGGGGCCTACAACGGCGTGCTGGTGCCGGTCGTCGCGATGCTGCTTTCCACCGCGTTCGAAGGCTATCGCTGGTCGGTTCTGGCGCTTGCTGGCTCGGCACTGGCGATGCTGGGCCTCGTGCTGGCGCTAAGGGCCCGCAGCCCATCGCGATAGGTCGGATAGGCAGGCTTCCATCCGAGCAGCCGCTTGGCCTTGCCGTTCGCCACGCGCCGGTTCTCGGCATAGAACGCCAGAGCCATCGGCGAAAGGTTCGCCTCCTCAAGCGATTGCATCGGCGGGGGCGGAACGCCCAGCAGCCGCGCTGCCTCCTCGATCACCGCGTTCTGGCTGCAGGGCAGATCATCGGCGAGGTTGTAGACGCCGGCATTCCCGGCAAACCCCGCGATGACGCCGCTGACAATGTCCTCGACATGGATGCGGCTGAACACTTGTCCCGGAATATCAATGCGATGCGCCTTGCCTTCGGCCACCCGTTCGAGCGCACTGCGCCCAGGCCCGTAGATGCCGGGCAGGCGGTACACCCGCACCCTGGGCGATAGCGCCTGCCAATCAAGGTCCGCCTGCGTCCGCGCCGAGCGCCGCCCGGTGCCGACGACCGATCTTTCGTCCACCCAGGCCCCGCCCGCATCACCATAGACGCCGGTCGAAGACAGGTAGCCGATGGCCTCGAGCGAAGCGGCGGCAATCGCCCCGCCATAGGCCTGCAATACCGGATCGCCGCCTTCTCGCAGGGGCGGAACGGAGGACAGCACGTGCGTTGCCCGTGCCAGCGTGGCCTCGACCAAGGCCTTGTCATCAAAGGCGATATCACCCGCGCTGCCCGTGCCCCGCACCGTCCAGCCCTGCGCCCGCAGCCGCGCCGCAATCACCTGCGCGGTGTAACCCATTCCGAAGATCAGCAAGTTTCCCATCAAAAGCCTGATAACCGCGATTGCCCCGCCGCGCACGCGTTCCTAAGTTCAGCCGCATGAACGATCTCTCCGGCCAGCCCGTCGTCGCCCCAACCGTGATCCACCGCGCGGACTATCGCCCGCCCCAATGGCTCGTTCCCGAAATCGCGCTGGATTTCGCGCTTTCGCTGAACGCGACGAAGGTGCAGGCGACCCTGAAGGTGGCGAAAAATCCCGCAGGCACAGACACTTCGCTTTTGCGCCTCAACGGCGATGCGATCGAGCCCAAGTCTGTCACGGTAGATGGCCAAGCCCACAATGACTGGCACATGGACGGCGCCGATCTTGTCATCGAACTTCCCGGCGATACCCATGACATCGGTATCGAGACGCTGATCGATCCTTCGGCAAACACCCAGCTTTCAGGGCTTTACGCCTCGAACGGCCTGCTCTGCACCCAGTGCGAGGCCGAGGGCTTCCGCCGCATCACCTTCTTCCCCGACCGGCCCGACGTGCTCTCGGTCTATTCGGTGCGGATGAGCGGAGACAAGGCGCTGTTCCCGGTGCTCCTGTCCAATGGCAACCCCACTGCTGCGGGCGACAATGGCGACGGCACCCACTGGGCAGAGTGGCACGATCCCTGGCCCAAGCCTTCGTACCTGTTCGCGCTGGTGGCCGGTGAATTGGTCGCAAACCGCGATAATTTCACGACAAAATCGGGCCGCAAGGTCAATCTTGCGATCTACGTCCGCCCCGGCGACGAGGAGCGCACCACCCACGCCATGCGCTCGCTCATCGCCTCGATGAAGTGGGACGAGGACGTCTATGGGCGCGAGTATGACCTTGACGATTTCAACATCGTCGCGGTGAGCGATTTCAACGCCGGAGCGATGGAGAACAAGGGCCTTAACGTCTTCAATACGCGCTATATTCTGGCCGATCCCGAGACGGCGACCGATGGCGACTACGACGCGATCGAGGGCGTGGTGGCGCACGAGTACTTCCACAACTGGTCGGGCAACCGCGTGACCTGCCGCGACTGGTTCCAGCTGAGCCTCAAGGAAGGCTTCACTGTCCTTAGAGATCAACAGTTTAGCGCCGATCGCGGCTCCGCGCCGGTCAAGCGGATCGAGGATGTGCGGATTCTGCGCGCCGTGCAGTTCCCTGAGGATTCGGGGCCGCTGGCGCATCCTATCCGCCCCGATTCCTATCAAGAAATCAGCAACTTCTACACCGCGACCGTCTACAACAAGGGGGCCGAGGTGATCCGCATGATGACCGTGCTGGCGGGCCTGGAGCGGTTCCTGAAGGGCACCACGCTCTACTTCGATCGCCACGATGGCGAGGCGGCTACCTGCGAAGACTTTGTAAAGGCTATCGAAGATGGCGCCGGGCTGGACCTGAAGCAGTTCCGCAACTGGTACGAACAGGCCGGAACCCCGCGCGTGAGCGTTGTTATGACTCTCGATGCGGCAAATCCAACTCTCGAGGGCGAAGCGGCAACTCTCGGAGGCAGAGGGGTAACTCTCACGCTTAAACAGACAACTGCACCCACACCCGGACAGCCGGACAAGAAGCCGTTCGTGATCCCGCTTCGCATCGCGCTGTTCGACCGCGAGACGGGGAAGCACCACGGCGAGGAACTGATCGTCCTGACCGAGCCGGAGCAGTCCTTCACCTTCGGGGGCTTCACCTCGCTCCCCGTCCTTTCCATCAACCGCGGCTTCTCCGCGCCGGTCGAGATCGTGGCGCCGGTGACGACGGAGGACCTCGTCTTCCTCGCCCGCCACGACGACGATCCCTTCGCCCGCTATGAGGCGATGCAGCAGCTGATCGTGCGGCATCTGGTTGGCGCGGTGGCGGGAACGCTGGAAAAGCGCGAGGAATCGCAGGCTGCCATCGGCGCGGCGATGGGCGCGATTCTCGATGACACCGCATTGGACGATCTGATGCGCGGCGAACTGCTGATTCTGCCGGGCGAGGCCTACCTTGCCGAGCAGCTGACCCGCGCCGACCCGACGCGCATCTTTGCCGAGCGCGAGGGGCTCAAGCGCTGGCTGGGCGAGACGCTGAAGGACAAGTGGCTGGCCCTGCACGATCGCGTCTCTGCCGTGCCCTACAGCCTTGCCGCCGAGGCGCGGGGCGCGCGCAAGTGCAAGACGCAGGCGCTCGTCTATCTCGGGGCCGCCGATCCCGCCGAAGCCGCACGCCGCGCCAAGGCGCAGTACGATGCCGCCACCAACATGACCGACCGCCAGGGCGCGCTCATGGTGCTGTGCAGCCTCGAATGCCCCGAGCGCGAAGCGGCGCTGGCCGATTTCCACTCGCGCTTTGCCGGCAACATGCTGGTGATCGACAAGTGGTTCTCGCTGCAGGCAGGCTCGCTCAATCCCAAGGCGACCGAGCATGTGAAGGCATTGGCCGAGCATCCAGACTTCACCATGACCAACCCCAACCGCGTCCGCGCGCTGTGGATGGCGTTTGCGGCCAATGCGCAGGCGTTCCACCGGGAAGGCGGCGAAGGCTATCGCCTGATAGCCGACCTGATCCTGAAGCTGGACCCGATAAACGGCAACGTGGCGGCGCGCTTCGTGCCCTACCTCGGCCGGTGGAAGAAGGTCGAGGAAGGCCGCGCCGCGCTGATGCGGGCCGAGCTGGAGCGGATCGCCGCCGAGCCGACGCTGTCGCGCGATGTGCGCGAGCAGGTGAGCAAGAGTCTGGAGGCGTGAGCGTCGAGGCGCTTACCCATCCGCTTCTCGCTGGCGCCGCCCACGGCTTCCTTGGCCGCAAGGGCGGGGTGAGCACGGGTGACCTTACGGGGCTCAATGTCAGCTACAGCGAGGATGACCCGGCGCTGACTGCCGAAAACCGCCGACGTGCGGTCGAGGCGGTGCTGCCGGGCGGGACCTTGCAGACCTGCTTCCAGATTCATTCGCCTGACGTGGTGACCGTGACCGAACCTTGGGCCGACGCAGATCGTCCAAGGGCCGATGCCCTGGTAACGGACCGCCCCGGCCTGGTCCTTGGCGTGCTGACCGCAGACTGCGCGCCGGTGCTGTTCGTTGACCAGCGTGCAGGCGTGGTCGGCGCGGCACATGCGGGCTGGAAGGGTGCGTTTACGGGCGTGACCGATGCGACTATTGCGGCGATGGAAGCGCTTGGCGGGAACCGGCAGAACATCGCCGCAGTGGTGGGCCCTTGCATTGCGCAGAAGAGCTACGAGGTGGACGCAGGGTTCGAAGCGCGGTTTCTTGAACAGGCGGGCGAGAACGAGCGCTTCTTCCGGGCCGGGCGCGAGGGCCATGCCTGGTTCGACCTTGAAGGCTATGTCGCCTTGCGCCTGCGCGATGCGGGCCTCACCAAGGTCGGGATGATGGGCGAGGACACGTACGCGCAGGAAGAGCGGTTCTATTCCTTCCGCCGCGCCAAGCACCGCCAGGAGCCGGGCTACGGCCGGCAGGTCTCGCTGATCGCCTTGCGCGGCTGAGCCAATGGCATTGCCGGTCCTCTACAGCTTCCGTCGCTGCCCTTATGCGATGCGGGCGCGACTGGCGATTGCGGTCAGCGGCGTGAGCGTGGAGCTGCGCGAGATCAAGCTTTCCGCCAAGCCGCCAGCGATGCTCGAAGCCTCGCCCAAGGGGACGGTGCCGGTGGTGGTCCTTCCCGACGGCGCGGTGATCGAGCAGAGCCTCGACGTGATGCACTGGGCGCTCTTGCAGCATGATCCCGAAGGCTGGCTGGAGCGCGACGATGCGGGGCTGATCGCGCGCAACGACGGGCCATTCAAGCATGACCTCGATCGCTACAAGTATCCGGAGCGGCATGACAGCAATGCGCTGGAGCATCGGGAAAGCGGCTTGGCGTTTCTTGCCGATCTGGATTCGCGGCTGGCTGAGCACGGACAACTGTGCGGGAAAGAGCGGGGCCTTGCCGATATGGCCGTGATGCCGTTCGTGCGGCAGTTTGCGGCGACGGACCCTGTCTGGTTCGAGAGCCAGCCTTTGCCGCACCTGCAGCGCTGGCTTTGCGCGCACCTTGAGTCCGCGTTGTTCGCGAGCGTGATGGGCAAGTTCGCGCCTTGGCGCGAGGGCGATTTGCCGGTGGTGTTTCCCTTCCCTTGAGGTGGCGGGCGGCAGCGCTTCTTGCCTACCCCCAACCCCTCCCGCCTGCGGGAGGGGCAAGAAAGAGGGGGCTCATTCCGTCCTTCATCAGTGCACGGCCCACTCGGTTCGTCGCACGCTTGGCGCTGCCAGTGCCCGGAATCGGGTTCCCGGGCGGGATCGTTCATCTGCGGGAAAGTTCCGTCGCAACACCGACACCTTTTTGAAGGTCGCAAGGAGCGTTCTCGATGACTACCACTACCCCCCGGCGCGTAAGGCTGATGCTGCTCGCTGCGGCTGCCGCATCGGTTTCGGCCATGGCTGTCGCTCAGCCACAGCAGAACGGGATGCAGGACCCCAACATCATCGTCGAAGGCGAGGTCGTGCCTGATACCTCGGCGATGACCAAGGGCCCCGAGGTCAAGGGTATCATCACCGCGCGCAAGGGCGACAAGATGAAGGTCACTGCCGACGATGGCACCAGCACGATCGTGTTCTTCAACGACGCCACGACGGTCAAGGCCAGCACCGGCCTGTTCGGATCGAAGAAGCTGACGACGGAAAACCTGCTCAATGGCCTGCCCGTGACGGTAAAGACCATGCAGGCGGGCGAGGCGCTGCTGGCCAGCCAGATCACCTTCCGCAACGGTGACTTCAAGACCGCGAAGATGATCCGCAACGGCACCGCGCAAGGCTTTGCCGAACAGACCGCTGCCACTGCCGCGCTCAAGGGCCGCATGGGCGACATCGACAAATACAACATCAAGGCAACGACAAACGTCTACTTCGACACCGGCAAGTATGCGCTGACCCCGCAGGCCAAGGCCGAGCTGTGCCAGACCGCCTCGATGGCAAACGGCACCGAGAACGCGCTGATGCTGGTGGTGGGCTATACCGATTCGGTCGGTGACGAGGAATACAACCAGACCTTGAGCGAGAAGCGCGCCGCCAGCGTGATCAATTTCCTGCAGCAGCAGTGCCGCTGGGCGCCCTACCGCATGCTGACGCCGACCGGCATGGCCGAATCCGATCCGGCGGCGGACAATTCGACCGAGGAAGGCAAGGCGCAGAACCGCCGCGTTGCCGTGAACGTGCTGGTGAGCAAGGCCATCGACGGGCTTTGATCACGTGGGGGCGAGAGGGTGCGTTACACCTCTCTCCTCCCCCTTGCCGTCACCCCGGGCCTTGACCCGGGGTCCCGCTTCCGGCTTCGGTTGGCGCCGTGGCCAAGAAGGAAGCGGGACCCCGGAGCAAGTCCGGGGTGACGTTGTTTCTGCAGGTGAGAAGCGGGGTTAGAGCAGGCCCAGCGCGCGCATTCGCTGCTCCAGCACATCGGGATCGCCGACGAAGTGGTGGACGTGCCACCCCAGCGACCTGGCCGTCGCGATGTTAGCGGCGTTGTCGTCTATGAACAGCATGGTTTCGGGCGCACGACCGAAGCGGCGGGCAGCGAGGTGGAAGATTGCCGGGTCGGGCTTTACCAGCCGTTCGACCGCCGAAATCACGATGTCGCCCATGTGGTCGAGAATCGGGAAGGTCGGGCGGAACAGGCCCCATGACTCGATGCCGAAATTGGTGATCGCGTATTGCGGGACCTGGCGCGCGGCCAGACGCTCGATCAGTTCGTGCGTGCCGGGCACCGGACCCGGCAGGCTGGCAAGCCAGTTGCTGGCGTAGAGCGCAATCAGGTCGGCGTGCTGCGGAAACTGCGCCGTGCGGGCGGCGACCATCTGCGCGAAGGGCACGCCCTCGTCATGCTGGGCGTGCCAGTCCTCAGTGACGACTTCGGAGACGAATCGGGCGCGTTCGGCCCGATCGGGGATCGCTTCGGCATAGATGCCGGAAAGGTCGAACTGCACCAGCACGCGGCCGATGTCCCAGACTACCGCTTCTACGGACATGCCAGCCTCTCGATTCGCGATCCTGCGATGCGCGGCCCATAAACGACTGCGCCCCCGCATTTCGGCGGGGGCTGCGTGGCTTTTGCAGAAGCCTGTCGGTTTCCGGTGCAGCCCCGCCGTCGCGAGACTGCACCGAAACTGGTGAATTAGCCCTGGCGCGCCTTGAAGCGCTTCTGGGTCTTGTTGATCACGTAGACGCGGCCACGGCGGCGGATCACGCGGTTATCCCGGTGGCGGTCCTTGAGCGACTTCAGGCTGTTGCGAATCTTCATGTCGAATCCCTTTGCCCGAAGCTGACCGGGCTGAAAACTGAAGCGTGGCCGTTAGTGGGGGCAAAAGCCCAAGTCAACCCTGCAGGTGCCGAGGATGGCGCTTGCCCGGCCGTCATGAGCATGCAAATCGTGCTGATGCGGGCGGGGCCTCGCGGGATGGACGGGAACCGGGCGGATGACCTCTTCGATCATGACAGGACTGCTGCACAAGCCCGGGCAGTCGGTCTTTCTCAACCCCTCGCTGATGGCCAGGAATGTGCTCGAATTCGATGTGCCACAAGCGATTCTCGACGAGCTTGCCCCGCTGGCCGAGGCCGCGCGGACAATGGAAGAGGACAAGGCGACGTATACGCTGCCCGGCGGACAGAAGCTTTACAACCAGCGTCCTGCGGCATGGAAGAGCGATATCTGCTGGCTGAGCAATGCCGACGAGGCGACCTACTGGTGGTTCGATGGCCTGTTACGTCGGCTCAGGCTCGACGAGGCCGTCGCGCCGTTCGTGGCGCACGATGCCGTGATCCGGCTCTATTCCGGCTTCTTCGTCACCCGCAGCCGATGCGAGGCGCATGACATGCACCGCGATTGGCTGACGGAAGGCAACACGGCCTTTACCGTGATGGCACCGCTGACCCCCAACGCCTGCGCGATGGGCCTCGCCTATGTTTCAGTGAGGGGCGAGGAACGCGAATACCGGTATCGCATGGGCAAGGGCGTGGCGTTCGGCTCGGGCTTCGTCCACTCCACCGCCGTCGGCCGGCTCGACGAGCGCGCGGTGTTCCTTTCGCTCACCTTCGGAACAGACCGGATGGACGAATGGAACACGATCGAAAGAACCGCAGGCCGGCAGGGGCGCTTTTTCTGCCAGCCGGACGGCGTGTTCCGGTCAATCGGTGGCTAGGGGCGGGACCTAGCCGGGGCGAATCTCGTCCAGCTTGCGCTCCCAGGCCAGGGCGTGGGTGACGATAGTGTCCAGATCATCATAGCGCGGGACCCACGGCAGCGTGGCTTTGATGCGGCTGTTGTCGGAGATCAGCGCGGCGGGATCGCCTGGAC
>NZ_JRVC01000023.1 GCF_000807925.1 Novosphingobium subterraneum
CCCCGCCACCCCCGCCACCCAAGGTCGTGGTCATTCCGCCAAAGCCCAAGGCACCCAATGGCGCTTCGGACAACATCGCGGTTCCGCCAGCCGATGCAAATGGACTGCGCCAATCGCTGAACCGCAACATCTCGTCGGCCCAGATGGTGTGGAACCTTCGCTCGGCCTACAATGTGGCCGCGCTGAACTGCAACGCCCCGGTCCATGCCGACATCCTGCCCCGCTACAAGGCTTTCCTGACCACGCACAACAAGGTGCTGAACGCGATTAACAAGCGCCTCGATGTCGAATTCAAGGCCAAGTACGGTGCCAAGTTCATCGCTCCGCGTGAGGCTTACATCACGCAGGTGTATAACCACTATGCCCTGCCACCGACGCTTTCGGACTTCTGCGATGCCGTGATGGCGGTCAGCCGCGATGGTGCGGCCGTCAAGTCGGCCGATCTTGAGGCCTTCGCCGTGCGCAGCCTGCCCAATATCGAAGTCGTGTTCGACGACTTCTATCGTCGTTATGAGGTCTATCGCACGGATCTTGCCATCTGGCAGGCCCAGTACGGCAGCCTTGTCAATCCGCCGCAGCAGGCGGTGAAGATCACCGCGGCGCCTGTTCCGGACGGTACTGCCGCCGGGCACTGAGCCGGACTGGACAGGCAAAAAATTTCTTTTCAGTGGGGAGGCGCTGCGCTAATGGCGGCTCTCCCTGCGGTGAGCACACCGTGGGGCGATACCGGGAACGGGGCCGTAGCTCAGATGGGAGAGCGCGTCGTTCGCAATGACGAGGTCAGGGGTTCGATCCCCCTCGGCTCCACCAGGTATCACCGAACCGCCTGATATGGCAGGCGCCTCGCGGTTCGGCGTTACAAGCTCTCCATGAACGGGTAAAAGGCTCGCTTCCGGGGCGGCGTGTTGCATTTGCTCCGGGCCTGTCATTGGAAACAGTTACCCGCATGCATTTTCTCGATCAGGCCAAGATCTTCATCCGTTCAGGGCAGGGCGGCCCAGGCGCGGTCAGCTTCCGGCGCGAGAAGTATGTCGAATACGGCGGTCCCGACGGCGGCAACGGCGGCAAGGGCGGCGACATCATCTTCGAAGCCGTCACCGGCCTCAACACCCTGATCGACTTCCGCTATACCCAGCACTTCAAGGCGCAGCGAGGCGGTGGCGGCGCGGGCCAGAACCGTACTGGTGCGGGCGGCAACGACCTCGTCATCAAGGTGCCGGTCGGCACGCAGGTTCTCGACGACGATCGCGAGACCGTCCTGCTCGACATGACCGAAGTGGGTGTCCAGAAGGTTCTTCTGCGCGGCGGCGATGGCGGCCGGGGCAATGCCTCGTACAAGTCGTCCACCAATCGTGCGCCCCGCCAGCACGGTCCCGGTTGGCCGGGCGAGGAAATGTACGTCTGGCTCCGCCTGAAGCTTCTCGCAGACGCTGGCCTTGTCGGCCTGCCCAATGCGGGCAAGTCGACCTTCATCAACCAGATCACCAACACCAAGGCCAAGGTTGGCGATTACGCCTTCACCACGCTGCGTCCGCAACTGGGCGTCGTGCGCCATCGCAACCGCGAGTTCGTGTTGGCGGACATTCCCGGCCTGATCGAAGGCGCGGCCGATGGTGCAGGAATTGGCGACCGCTTCCTCGGTCATATCGAACGTTGCCGCGTGCTGATCCACCTCATCGACATCCACAGTGAAACCGATCCTGTCGAAGCCATGCAGATCGTCGAAGGGGAACTCGAAGCCTACGGTGCCGGGCTCGATGAAAAGCCCCGCCTGATCGCACTCAACAAGATCGATCTTGTCGATGCCGAACTGGTCAAGGCCTTCACCAAGGAACTGCGCGAGGCAGGCGCAAGCAAGGTCTATCCGATCTCCGGCGCGACCGGGAAGGGCATGGACGCCTTGCTCGATGCAGTCCTCGAACACCTGCCGCTCGCCACGGCAACCGAGCGGCCGACGGGCGAGGTGGAGGAAGAGGCTGACCAGAAGCCGTGGTCGCCGATCTGATCGCCCAAGCGCTCCGCCAGCGGGACTGACAGCCCTTCACGATCCGTCACAATTGCCCTAAGCGGCCCTCATGAAGATCAGCCAGCTTGCCCACCTGACCGACGCCTCTGCCTGTCCGCGCCTGGTGGTCAAGGTCGGTTCGGCGCTGCTCGTGGGCAAGGACGGTGCGCCGCGGCGTGAATGGCTGTCCGCGCTGGTTGCCGAAATAGCGGCGGCCCGCGCTGCCGGTCAGGAAGTCATCGTCGTCTCCTCCGGCGCAATTGCCCTGGGCGCCCGCAGGCTCGGCCTTGCCAAGGGTGGGCGCGGAAGTCTTTCCGATGCGCAGGCTGCGGCCTCGGTCGGCCAGATCGCGCTTGCAGGCCTGTGGGCCGAATTGCTTGCCGCACACGGGCTTGCTGCGGCACAAATCCTGCTGACGCTTGAGGATCTCGAAGACCGTCGCCGCTACCTTAACGTCACCGCTACGCTCGGGACGCTGCTGGCCGCAGGCGCGGTACCGGTGATCAACGAGAACGATTCTGTCGCCACGCAGGAAATCCGCTTCGGCGATAACGACCGCCTTGCCGCCCGCGTCGGACAGGCAGCCGGGGCTTCGGGCGTCCTGCTGCTGTCCGATATCGACGGGCTGTATGACCGCGATCCCCGCCAACCCGGAGCCGTGCGCATTCCAGTGGTGAAGGGCGTGACGCCCGAAATTCATGCCATGGCGACAGGCGGTTCCTCCTCCGGCCTCGGATCGGGTGGCATGACGTCCAAGCTGCAGGCGGCAGAGATTGCCGAACTCGCAGGCATGGCACTCGCCATCATCGACGGTCAGCCCGTTTCGCCGATCCACGCTGCCCTGAGCGCCGATCGCGGTACGCTTTTCCTGCCGCGCGGCCGCAAGCAGGCGCGGAAGGCATGGCTGGGCGGACGCATGCGCATGCGCGGGAGCGTCCATGTCGATGCCGGTGCCGCTGCCGCTCTCGCGCGCGGCTCCAGCCTGCTTGCTGCCGGCATTCTGCAAGTCGAAGGCGATTTTCAGCGTGGCGATGCCATTGCCGTGATCGCACCCGATGGCCAAACGCTGGCGCGGGGGCTGTCGGAATATGACGCAGCCGAATGCCTCCGCCTCAAGGGCCATCACAGCCGCGAGCATGAGCAGATTCTTGGCTACGCTCCCCGCTCGGCACTGATCCATCGCGACCAGATGGTGCTGCTGTAATGGCGGCGGAACTGCTGGCGATTACCGGAGCCACCGGCTTCGTCGGCCAAGCCGTGCTCGACTACGCCGCCCGCGCCGGGATCGAGGTCCGCGCGCTCGCCCGCCGCCCGCAGGATGCCCGCGTCGGCGTCGAGTGGGTTCAGGGTGATCTGGGCGACAAGCGCGCGCTGCAGCGTCTCGTCGGACGTGCGAGCGTGGTCCTGCATATTGCCGGGGTGGTCAGCGCGCCGGATGAGCAGGGCTTCGAAGATGGCAACGTCTGGGGCACGCTGAATGTGGTCAATGCGGCGCTGGAAGCCGGCGTCCCGCGCTTCGTCCACGTCTCATCGCTCTCTGCGCGCGAGCCGGACCTGTCGATCTACGGCCGCTCCAAGTTGCGGGGCGAAAAGATCGTCAAGGCCAGCAGTCTCGACTGGACGGTGGTACGGCCGCCCGCCGTCTACGGCCCGCGCGATACCGAGATGTTCGAGCTGTTCAAGCTCGCCCGCCGGGGCATCGTGCCGCTTCCGCCGCAAGGGCATCTCTCGATCATCCACGTTAACGACCTTGCGCGCCTGCTGCTCGCGCTGATTCCGGGCGGCGAGGACGTCACGCACCTGACCTTCGAGCCCGATGACGGCACCCCGGGAGGCTGGACCCACAACGATCTCGCCAAGGCCATCGGCATGGCGGTAGGCAGGCGCGCCACCGCGGTAAACCTCCCCGCCAGCATCCTGCGCCTTGGCGCCAAGCTTGACGCCACGTTCCGTGGAAAGGGCGCCAAGCTCACGCTCGATCGCGTCGGCTACATGTGTCACCCCGATTGGCGCGCCGGCGAGGGCAATCAGCCGCCTCCCGGACTCTGGCTGCCGCAGGTCGAAACGGCAATGGGCTTGCATGCCACCGCCGCGTGGTATCGCGAGGCCGGCTGGCTCAAATGAATGTCGGGGCCCGTGCGCACTGTTTGACAAGTTTGGTCTGACCCTCGTTTCCGAACCGGGATCTGCGCCAAAGACCACCCCGGCATCTTTCCTGCGCGTGGCCAATTGACGAGACGGATATCGCACTGCGCTTGCAGTCTCCGCGAAATAATGGTCACTTGTCATCTCGCGTTGGTCACGCGGAAAGACTTGGGGGAAAATCATGGAATGGATGCTGATGCCGTATCGCCGTTACGCGGAATTTTCCGGTCGGTCCCGGCGAAAGGAATACTGGATGTTCACCCTGTTCACGGTGATCGTCTATGCCTTGATTGCGGCTTTCATGTTTGCCGGCGGCCTTGGTACAGCGCTTTCCGGCGTCGAGGACCCTCAGTTCGGAGTTTCGTTCTGGATCGGCGCCGTCTTGATGGTGTTCTTTCTCGGTACTCTTGTGCCGGGCATCGCAGTGATCGTGCGCCGCTTGCATGATCGCGACATGTCTGGCTGGTGGTATCTCGGTTTCATCGTGCTGGGCATGATCCCGTTCGTGGGTTGGATTGCCAGCATCGCGTTTCTCGTCATCCTGTGCCTGCCGGGCACCGCAGGCTTGAACCGCTTTGGCGATGATCCGAAGAACCCGGCTGGTTACGACGTGTTCGGCTGACCCAACGCAAGGGGCTTTCGCGATGAACTGGATGATCCTGCCCTATCGCCGCTATGCCGAATTCACGGGGCGCTCTCGGCGCAGGGAGTACTGGAGCTTCGCGCTGTTCTATGTGTTGGTGATGATCGTGCTGAACGCGGTTTTCGGCACCAATGAGGTGACGCGAGGCGAGGGGGCGTTTGTCTATGGTTCCCGGCTCGTGGGGGCCGGGGGATGGATCGGCGGGTTGTTCTGGCTCACCTCCATCGTTCCGGGCCTTGCCGTGTCGGTGCGGCGCCTTCACGATCAGGACCGCACGGGTTGGCTCCTGCTGCTTTGGCTCATTCCGTTGTTGGGCTGGTTCGCGCTGCTCGTCCTGATGTGCCTCGAGGGCACGCGTGGCCCCAACCGCTTCGGACCTGATCCCAAGAACCCGACGCCAGCGGACGTATTCTCCTAAAGCTCGCGCAGCACTTGTGCCGGTCGGGTTCGCAGCAGCCCGACCGAGCCGGTGATCGCCAGCACCATCACCAGCGCCACGCCAGCGCCCAGCACGCCAAGGATGCGCGGCCAGTCGGGCAGCCAGTCGAACTCGAACAGCAGCACGATCACGCCCCAGGCCACCCCTGTGCCCAGCACCAGCGCCACGCCCGCCAGAAGCGCGCTGAGCAGCCCGTATTCGGCCACGAGAAGCACCAGCAATTGCCTGCGGCTTGCTCCCAGCACGCGCAGGATGACGTTGTCGTAGGTCTTGCGTTCGCGCGCGGCGGCAATTGCGCCTGCCAGCACGGCCATCCCGGCAAGGATCGCCACGCTCGCCGCAGCAAGGATGGCCGCTCCCATCTGCGACAGGATCTCGCGCGCCTGACCCAGCACCGGCCCGATTTCGATCACCGAGCTTGAAGGCAGGGCCTTGACCAACCCGCCAAGGATCGCTCGGCGCACGTCCGGTGTCTTCGCGCCTTCCGGCAGGCTGATCGTGGCAGCCAGATTGTGCGGAGCATCGGCAATGGCGTTGGGGCTGAACACCAGCACATAGTTGAAGCCCATGTTCTCCCAGTCGATCCGGCGGAACGAGGCGATCTTCGCACTGCGCTCAACGCCAAGGATCGAGACCGCGATACGGTCGCCCAGCTTCAGCCCGAGCGCCTCGCGCAGGTCGTCGTCAACCGACACCAATGGCTCGCCAGAATAGGCCTTGGACCACCATTCACCTGCGGTGAGCACATTGCCTTCGGGCACTTCGTCGGCATAGGTCAGCCCGCGGTCGCCGCGCAGGGGCCAGGCATTCTCCGGAATTTCCTTGAGATCGGCGACCCGAGTCATCGCATCCGCTGGTCCATAGGCAACGATCGACCCGCGCAGGGCAGGGACCTTGCGGACTGCCGCATCAGGCGCGGCGCGCTGCACGATCCGGTCGAACTCCGCAGTCCTTCCCTGGGGCAAGTCGAGCACGAAGTAGTCGGGCGCCCGGTTCGGCACCCGCAGCGCGATGTTGCCGTCCAGACTGGTCTGTACGCCTGCCAGCAGAACGAAGGCGGCAAGCCCGAAGCCCAGTGCCACAACCAGAGCCGAAGTCTGCGCTCCCGGCCGATGCAGATTGGCCAGCGCCATCCGCGCAATCGCACCCCTGGGCCGGGGCAGCATTGCCGCCAGCCGTTGCAGCCCCCAACCGAGGGCGGACAGCAGGAGGAACAGCGCCGCCGCGCCGGCCAGAAATCCGGCGGCGAGCAGCTTCTGCGGTGCGGTCAGCACCGCCAGCGCCACGATCCCGCCAAGCCCGAGCGCGACCGGCAGCGCCGCGCCCTTCCAGCCGCCCGCCAACGGACTGACCCGCGCCCGCATCAGCGCCATCGCCGGAAAGGCCTTGGCCCGGGCCAAGGGCGGCGCGGCGAAAGTCAGCGCAATCAAGGCGCCATAGGCCGCTGCGATCGCCAGAGCGCCCCAATCAAGTACGAAGCCGGCCTCGATCGGCAGAAGGCCTTCCAGCGCCTTGCCGATCAACGGCGTGATGCTCACCCCGATCACCAGTCCGCCAAGAATCGCAAGAGACGCAGCGGCGGCCAGCTGCAGCAGATAGATCCGCGCAATGTCCCGGCTCGAAGCGCCGAGGATCTTGAGCGTCGCGATGCTCCCGCGCCGCCCTTCGAGGTAGGAGTTCACCCCATTGCCGATGCCGATCCCGGCAATCGCCAGCGCCGCCAGCGCCACCAGCACCAGAAACTGCCCCATGCGCGAGACGAAGCGGTCCAACCCCGGCGAGGCCTTGTCGCGCGTCCGCACCTCATAGCCGGCCAGCGGAAACTGCGCCTTTATCCTCTCGCCGAGCGCCACAGCGTCGGCGCCCGCCGGCAGCCGTACGCGCAGCTTGGTCCGCACCATCGATCCCGGCTGCACCAGCTTCGAAGCATCGAGCGCTGCCTTGCTGACAATCACCGTCGGCCCCAGCGAAAAGCCCTCTGCCAGCCGATCCGGCTCGGACCCGATGACCCCGCCGACACGAAGCTCGACCTCGCCCACGCGCAGCTTGTCACCGATCTTTACGCCGAGCCGGTCCGCCACGCCCGGCGCAATCCATGCCGCCATGCCTTCCGGCGCGCCCGCCACCTTGCCGCCTTCCAGCGTGAACCGCCCATAGAGCGGCCACTTGGCATCGACCGCCTTCAATTCGACAGGCGTCGTGCGCGTATCGTCATCCGGCACCCGCGCCATTGCCTGCAATCGCGCGCCTTCGGAAATGTCGCCCATCGCGGCGATGGCGGCCCGCTCCTCCGCCGAGGGCTGGCGCGCCGCCAAGGTGAATTCGAGATCTGCGCCCAGCATCTCCCGCCCGCGGGTCGCCAGTTCGCGCTCGATCGCGCCCGTCAGGGTGCCTATCGCCGAGAGCGCCGCCGTGCCCAGCACCAGGCAGACCAGCAACAGCCGCAAGCCCTTGAATCGCCAATCCAGCCCGCGTCGCGCCAACGCCCATGCGGCGCCCCACGAAAGGTTCACGAAGCCTTGTCCGAAGCGATCTGCCCATCGGCCAGCCGCACGATCCGCCTGCACCGTGCCGCCAGGGCTTCGTCATGGGTGACCATGATGAAGGTCGCACCGGCCTGCGCCGCGCGCGCGAACAGCAGGTCGGCCACCGCCTCGCCGGTCGCATGATCGAGATTGCCGGTCGGCTCGTCGGCAAACAGGATGGCAGGGCTCGGCGCGAGTGCCCGCGCAATCGCCACGCGCTGCTGCTCTCCGCCCGAAAGCTGCGCCGGATAGTGGTGCAGGCGATGGCCCAGCCCGACAGCCACCAATTCGGCTTCGGCCCGCGCCATGGCATCGACCTGACCCGCCAGCTCCAGCGGCGTCGCCACGTTTTCCAGCGCGGTCATTGTCGGCAGAAGGTGGAAGGCCTGAAGCACGATGCCAATCCGCCCGCGCCGCGCGGCGGCCAGGCCGTCCTCGTCCAGTACAGTGAAATCCGCACCGGCCACATTGAGCGACCCGCCGCTTGCCCGCTCCAGCCCGGACAGGATCGCAAGCAGCGATGACTTGCCTGAACCCGATGGCCCCAGCAGCGCCAAGGTCTCGCCTGCTGCCACGGTCAGGTCGATGCCACGGAGGATTTGCACCTGCGCTTCCCCGGTGCCGAGAGAGAGGGTGAGGGCGGATGCGGCGATTACCGGCGCCGATGAACTTGAAAGGGGGGTGCTTGTCACAGGCCTCACGTGGCATAGATTGGTTGCAGCGTGCAACCGGCACTTGGGGGCGCGCTAATGGAGTTTCAATGCGCCGCTTCGCTCATGCCGCCACCCTTGTTCTCGCCGCCTGCTCGCCAGAGAAGGCCCCCGAACCAGCTGCCACCCCTACCGCATCGGCATCCGCACAGGCGCCGGCACCTGTCCCGGCCGATGCCCCTGTCATACTGGCATTCGGCGACAGCCTTTACGCCGGCTACCAGCTCAACCCGGGTGAGGGCTATCCGCCGCGGCTGGAAGCGGCGCTCAATGCAGGGGGCGTGCCCGCCAAGGTCGTCAATGCGGGCGTCTCGGGCGATACGACTGCAGCGGCCCTCCAGCGCCTGCAGTTCACGCTCGATAACCAGCCGGTCAAACCCACCCTCGCGCTCGTCGGCCTCGGCGGCAACGACATGCTGCGCGGGCTGCCCCCGGCCGAGACGCGCGCCAACCTTGATGCGATCCTGACCGAGTTCGACAAGCGCGATATTCCGGTGGTGCTGACGGGAATGCTCGCCGCTCCCAATCTGGGCGCGGACTACCAGAAGCAATTCAACCCGATCTGGCCTGATCTCGCGAAGAAGCACAATGCAGGCCTGGTCCCGTTCTTCCTTGCGCCCGTCCTCGGCAACAAGGATCTGATGCTGGAAGACAATGTCCACCCGAACGCCCGAGGCGTCGACAAGATCGTCGCAGAGACAAGGGATCAGGTGGCAAAGGCGCTGAAAGCGGCCACGGTTAAGTAGCGATCAGAGCGGCTCGACCAATCCGTCGCGCACCGCCCACACGGCGCTGGACCCGGAAACTTCAGCAAACGGCGCCATCTCGGTGCCCGTCATCCACACTTGCGCCCCGCTTGATTCCAGCCGCTCGAACAGCGCCGTGCGCCGCACCGGATCGAGGTGCGCGGCAATCTCGTCGAGCAGCAGCAGGCGCGGGCGCTCGCCCGCCGTCAGTTCCGCATGGGCGAGGACAATGGCGATAAGCATCGCCTTCTGCTCACCCGTCGAACAATCGGCGGCGGGCGCGTTCTTCGCCGCCAGCGTCACGGCCAGGTCATCGCGATGCGGCCCGATCAGTGATCGCCCTGCCGCGCGATCCCGACGCCGCCCTTCGCGCAGCATGCTACGCAGTGCGTCCGCCTCGATCGGCACAGCGCTGGCATAGACCAGTGAAGGCCGCGCGAACGGCTGCTCCGGCACAGTCTCCAGCACGCGCCCGAGGGCTGCCACGAGTGCGGCCCGCGCCGCTGCCATGGCCGCACCGCTCTCGGCCATCTGCGCCTCGATCCCGTCAAGCCACAGCGGATCGGGTTCCGTCGGGTCACCCAGCAGCCGGTTGCGCTCGCGCAGCGCCGTTTCATAGCGGGTCGCATTGCGCGCATGGCCCGGCTCGCGCGCCAGCACCAGCCGATCGAGAAACCGTCGGCGTGATCCGGCACTTTCGGCGAAAAGCCGGTCCATCGCCGGCGTCAGCCAGGTGATCGAAAGCCATTCCCCCAGCCGCGCCGCCGGCCCTTCCGCACCATTGATCCGCACCAGCCGGCGATTGGGAGCCTCGTGCGCGGTCGACGTGCCGATCTGCACGGCCCCGTCCTCGATCTCCGCGGCGACTGCGAACCCGCCAGACCCATCACGTCCCGCCATCTCGGCCGGCTGCGCACGTCTGAGGCCGCGCCCCGGCGCCAGCAGGCTGATGGCTTCGAGCACATTGGTCTTGCCCGCGCCGTTCTCTCCCACCAGCACGTTGAACGCGCGCATCCCTTCCAGCCGTGTCGCGGCATGGTTGCGAAAGTCGCGCAGGGTCAGGCGGGTGAGGGACATTGCTTTGAGGCGTTAGTGGGTTTGCGCGACAAGCGAAACCTCCAGTCTTGTCGCTCAGGCCCTCTCGCTCAAGTCTTGTCGCTCAGGCCATGTTTCTTCATGCAATGGCGCAACTGGTCGTAGGTCAGGCCCAGCGCCTTGGCTGTCTGGCGCTGATTGTAGCGGTTGCGGCCGAGATGGTGCTCCACGATCGCGCGCTCGTGCGCATCTACCGCCGCACGCAAGTCCGCCACGCTATCGAAATCTGCTGACGGCATGGCGCTCCGCACCGGCACTGCCCCCTCGCTCTCCGCCACTTCCGACCGCATCGATGCCACCGGCTTCCACGGGCTCTCGAATGGATCGAACTGGACATGCCCGATGGGCTGGCTCCAGTCGTCCCAGCGATAGACGGCGCGCTCCACCACGTTGCGCAATTCGCGCACGTTGCCGGGCCAGAGGTACTCCTCCATGGCCTTCTGGACTGGACCTGCAAAGCCGGGCCAGGAATCCCAGTGCAGTTCCGCCGCCATGCGTCGCCCGAAGTAGTCGGCGAGAACTGCAATATCCCCTTCGCGCACACGCAATGGGGGGAGGGTGATCACCTCGAAGCTCAGCCGGTCAAGCAGGTCGGCGCGGAAGCGGCCCTGGTCCGCCAGCTTCGGCAGGTCCTCGTTCGTTGCCGCGACAATGCGCACGTCCACGCGGACCGGCTTGCTCGACCCGATCCGCGTCACTTCGCCATATTCGACCGCGCGCAGCAGCCGCTCCTGCGCCCCCATCGACAGCGTGCCGAGTTCGTCAAGGAACAGCGTGCCCCTGTCGGCTTCTTCGAACCGCCCGGTCCGCGCCCGCGTCGCGCCGGTAAAGGCGCCTGCCTCGTGTCCGAACAGTTCGGCCTCGATCAGGGTTTCGGGAAGCGCCGCGCAGTTCATCGTCACCAGCGGTTCCTGCCAGCGCGTCGACAGGCGGTGGAGGCGTTCGGCGATCAGTTCCTTGCCGGTCCCGCGCTCGCCGATGACCAGCACCGGGCGGCGCATTGGCGCCGCGCGGCTGGCGCGTTCGACCGCATCGAGGAACGCGCCCGATTGGCCGATGAACTGAACCTCCCTGTCCATGCCACAGGTTTAGCGCATTTTCCCAAGTCTCGGCAAGAATTCCCAACATTAAAGAAGGGTGACGCACCAAGAGTGGCGGAATTCCGGGCAAATCGCAGTTTGGCACACCCCTTGCTCTAACATGAACATCCGGCACCGAGCCGGCCCGAACTGACAAGTAACCTGCCGAAAGGTCACGAAAATGTACACCGCCCGCTTCTTCTCCACCTCGCTCGGCCGCGCCAGCCTCGCCAGCATTGGTGCGATGGTCGTGATGTGCTGTTTTGCCCTGACGCAGCAGGTGAACGCGGTTCCGACCGTCGTGGCTTCCACTGCCGCCATCACCGGTGAGCTGGCATGATGGCCGATGAACTCACCCCGATCCGCTCTTCGCGTGAGGAAGGTGGCCGCACCACCCGTCTCGATGCGGAACTGGATCGCCTGCGCAATTTCAGCAATGGTGGCGGCAATGGCCAATCCCGCCCCCTCTTCACTCCCGGAGCAAACCTGATGGGTATCTTTTCGCGGACGCGCGACATCATTGCAGCCAATTTCAACGACTTGCTTGATAAGGCTGACGATCCTGCCAAGATGATCCGGATGATCATCATGGAGATGGAGGAGACGCTGGTCGAAGTCCGCGCCTCGGCTGCCCGGACCATCGCCGATCAGAAGGAGATGGGCCGTCACGTTTCCAAGCTGGAACGCCTTCAGGCCGATTGGTCTGAAAAGGCCCAGCTCGCGCTGTCGAAGGACCGCGAGGACCTCGCCCGTGCCGCTCTGGTCGAGAAGAAGAAGGCCGCAGACATGGCTGACCAGCTCAAGACCGAGATCACCGTGCTCGACGATGCGATGCGCGCCTACGAGCAGGACATCGAAAAGCTGCAGACCCGCCTGCGCGAAGCCCGCAGCCGCCAGACCGCGATCGCCGCGCGCCTTGAAAGTGCCGAGAATCGCGTCCGCCTGCGGTCCTTGCTCGCCAGCGAGCGCGTCGATGAAGCCATGGCACGGTTCGACCAGCTGGAACGCCGCGTCGATTACGCCGAAGGCCGCGCCGATGCACTGAGCCTTGCCGACAACTCCAAGCCCAGCCTCGCGGACGAGATCGCCGCGCTCGCTGGGCAGGACAAGATCGACGAGGAGCTTGAAGCGATGAAGCGCCAGCTTGGAAAGGAAGGCTGAGCCATGGAAGACGTCGTTGCAATTGCTGCCATTTTCCTTGGTCTGCCGTGGATCATTTTCCACTACATCACCAAATGGAAAACTGCCGCCACGCTGACCAATGGCGATGAGGCGCTGCTGGAAGAGCTCTACCAACTCGCCCGCCGCCTCGATGAACGCATGGATACTGTCGAGCGCCTCGTCGCTGCCGACAATCCCGAATTCAGGCCTGCGCGCATCGTGCACGACCGCGAAACCGACAATCAGAAACTGCGCGAACTGGATCGCCTTTTCGCCGAACAGGGAAGGACCTCGAAGTGAACAGCCCCCGCACCCGCTTTTATCGCGACAAGGTCAATGGCAAGTTCATGGGCGTCTGCGCCGGAGTTGCCGATTACACCGGGGTCGACGTGCTCTGGGTCCGCCTCGGGTTTCTGATCCTGGCATGTTCGATGGGCTGGCCGTTCCTGGTCTACTTTGCCTTGGGCTTCCTTGCCAACAAGAAGCCGGCAAACCTCTACGGCGATCGTCAGGAGCAGCAGTTCTGGCAACGTGTCCGCCAGTCGCCCGCCCGCACCGCCCGCGAGGTCCGCGCCGAATTCCGCGACATCGACCGCCGCCTGGCCGACGTCGAGAGCTTCTACGTCAATTCGAACCCGCGCCTCTCGGCCGAAATCGAGAAGCTGCGCTGAGAACACAACCGTCCTGAGGGGGACTGAACCATGGGACCTGACACACTGGGGCCGCTGATCCCAATCGCGGCTCTGATGATCCCGATCGTCGCGATCTGGACCAAGCACCGCACCAAGATTGCGGAGATGCAGATCAATGCGACGGCCGAACTGAGCGCCGAAAAGGCGGCCCAATACGCCCAGCACACCCGCGAACTCGAAGAACGCGTCCGCGTTCTGGAACGCATCGTCACCGACAAGGGCTTCGACACCGCCGCGCAGATCGAGGCGCTCCGCCGGGACAGCGCCGCACTGGAAGACCGGAGGGCGCAATGAACTGGGGTGGTCCCGAATTCGTCCTGGCGATCATCGCCATCTCCACTGGCGGCTGGGTGATCAACAACTGGATCCGCGCACGCCACGGCTATGCCCTTGAGGACGAATGGGGCGGCAAGACCGATCGCGCCGATCAGGAAGCCTACGCCAAGCTGCGCGAGGAGAACGCCTTCCTGCGCGACCAACTGGACAAGACGCACCAGCGCCTTGCCAACGTCGAAGCCATCGTCACCGACAGCGGCTTCGACGTCTCCCGCCAGATCGAGGCACTGCGCCCCGCTCAGGAGAAAGCGCAATGAACGAAGACGTCATCATGGTGCTGGTGTTCATGGTCATCGTCGTGCCGATCGTGCTCGGCGTCGGGGCCGACATCTACAAGCGTCGCCTCGCTTTCCGGGAACGCGAACTGGAACTGCTCTCGAAGCAGACGGCCGAGAAAGCCGCACAGTACGCTGCCCAGGCCGAACGCCTTGAACAGCGCGTCCGCGTGCTCGAACGCATCGCCACCGAAAACAATTCCGACCTCGCGCTGCAGATCGAGAACCTGCGCGAAGTCAAGGTCAACTGAGGACGCAACAAGTGGGCCCCGGATCAACCATCGTCGCGATCATCGCGATCATCGCCTTCGTCATCATCCGCACCAACCGGGATCGCTATCGTGCCGGCAGCATGCAGCAACCGCCGTTCGATCCCGCTTACACCGCCAGCCTCGAACGCGAAGTCTCGGACTTGCGCAAGCGGCTCGAAGTCCTCGAACGCATCGCTACCGACGAGGGTGAAACCCGCCGCCTGTCGCGCGAGATCGAATCCCTGCGCGACCGTTGATTTGCGAAAGGTAATTATAAGGGAGTTGCTGACATGACCCCGGATCTCGTCCTTTCCCTCTCCGGCCTCACAGGGCTTGCCATGGTCGCCCTGGCCGCCCTTCGCGGCTGGGACGGCTGGCTCGCCCTCAAGCGTATGGAACTTGAACGCGCCGATACGGGAGACGCCGGCAGCCTCATCGAACTTGCCGACATGCGCGAGCGCCTGCGCAAGCTTGAAGCCATTGCCTCGGGCGTCGACCTGTGAGCCGTCACACGGAAGGTGCAGCCAAGGCCGGCATCGGCCTCGGCTCGGCGATTGCCATCACCATTTCGTGGAGTCTGCACAAGTCCATCGTCTGGGCACTGATTCACGGCGTGCTCTCGTGGATCTACGTGATCTGGTATGCGCTTACGCGTCCGGGCGGCCTTTCGGGCTGACATCGCACACCCTCGTCACCCCGGCGAAGGCCGGGCCCCATGACTTCTCAAGTGGGACCGATCGGAGCGTCATGGATCCCGGCCTTCGCCGGGATGACGAGGGTTCGTGGCTGGATCGCCCGCCTGCCCAATCAGGCCATGGACGCCCCCCGCCGCGCCCGCTAATGCGTGCCCATGCGCAGCCTTGAAGACATTCTCGAAGAGTACGAATTCCTCGATGGCGACGAGCGCTATCGGCTCCTGATCGAGCTGGGGCGCGAGCTTGAGGACATGCCCGATGCCCTCAAGACCGACGCCACGCTGGTGCGCGGCTGCTCGGCCAGCGTCTGGGTCTACCCCACGCAGGGTGAGGGCGGGAAGCTCCACTTTCTTGCCGATAGCAACGCCGCAATCACCAAGGGCATCGTCGCGCTTGTTCTCGCTGCTGTGCAGGACAAGCCCGCGGCAGACGTCGCCGCGACGGATATTGCCGAGGAACTCGCGCCCTTCGATCTGAAAAGGCAGCTCTCGTCCAACCGCACCCAAGGCGTACCCAACATGATCGCGCTGGTTCGCGAGCACGCCGCGCGCATCGCCGCCACGGCCTGACGGCAGGGCAGGGGACTTGCGCCGCCACCTCTATCTCGCTGGCGGCGTGATCAGCGTGGCCTTGGGCGCGGTCGGGGCATTCCTCCCGATCCTGCCAACAGTCCCCTTCCTGCTCCTTGCCACCTTCTGCTTTGCCCGCTCGAATCCCGCGTGGGAGCAGCGCCTGCTAAATCACCCGCGCTATGGCCCGCCCTTGCGCCAATGGCGGGACCGCCGCGCGATCTCGCGCAAGGCCAAGACGGGCGCGCTGATCGCGATGGGTGCAGGGGTGGTGCTGACCGGGGTGACCGCAGGGTGGCCCTGGGTCCTGATCCCGGCTGTGGTCATGGGTGTGACCGGCACCTGGATCTGGACGCGCGCCGAATAGTCACTGCCATCTGTTCCACTTTTGTTCCAAATCCGATAGAGTTGTGGTGGACTCGAACGGATTGGATGTGAACGATGATTTCCCTGACTGTCGGCCCGGCTGGAACTGACATCGGTTGGCTTGACTGGACCGCCTCGGTGCTCGCTGCCTTGGCATGGCCAGTCTCGGCGCTGGTCATCGCCCTGATTTTCCGCCGCCCCCTGCTGGCGCTGCTGGCCCGTCTCGACGAACTGAGCTGGGGCGACAAGTCTGCCCGTTTCGCACAGCGGCTGGACCGCCTCGAATCCGAAGCCAGCCCCGCGCCGCCCGGGCCTGAAGGCCCCGAGATCGCCCTGACCGGCGATCACGCCCGCTTCCTCAAGCTGCTCGATCTCTCGCCCGGAGCGGCCGTGCTCGATTCCTGGGCGGGGGTAGAGGACGCGCTGCAATCGCTCGCCATCGAGCATGCCCTTGCCACCCCCGATGTGTCAGAGGCGGGCCGAACCCTGCAGAAGCGCGGCGTCCTTCCCGCGCGCACCGTTGGCATGATCGAGGACATGCGCGCGCTTCGCAACGCCGCCGCGCACGATCAGGCCATCTCCGTCTCCGACGCCCTGCGCTTCCGCAATCTGGCCAAGGGTGTGCTGAACGAGATCAGGCTGGCCTAATTTATAACCACAAGGCTTTGCGAGATATCGTGATTGAAGTATTCGACTGGACCATGGAGTTTTTCTTCGAAATCTTTTTGCAGTTTTTTGGCGAGATTATCGTGCAGGTGCTTGCCGAGCTACTTGCAGAGTTCGGCATCCGGTCATTGGCCGATCCCGTGCGCGAACCCCGCACGCCTGTTTACTCGATGGTCGGCTACACACTCTGGGGTTTGATTGCTGGCGCAATCAGCCTGTTTCTGTTTCCGGCGTCGGCAATCCGGAATCCCGCTTTCCGCACAATCAATCTAGTGGTCACACCGCTAGTGATCGCTGCCATCATGGCGATGCTCGGCAGGGCTCGAAACAAGCGTGGCCAGTTGCTCGTCCGGCTTGACCGCTTTGGCTATGCTTACCTGTTTGCGTTCTCAATGGCGCTGGTACGATTTATTTGGGCTAGCTAGC
Source organism: Novosphingobium subterraneum (assembly GCF_000807925.1). GTDB lineage: Bacteria > Pseudomonadota > Alphaproteobacteria > Sphingomonadales > Sphingomonadaceae > Novosphingobium > Novosphingobium subterraneum. Next base: position 16,825 of record NZ_JRVC01000023.1, read on the forward strand.
GCCTCAATCCACCGCTTCCCTCAGCACCGCAATCCCCTGCTCGCGCTGCGCCCGCAGTTCCTTTTTCAGCACTTGGGGATCGCGCGCGAAGATGAAGCCGAAGCTTACTCCGCCTTCCTTGCCTATGGTTGCGTGGTGCAGCTTGTGGGCCTGCACCAGCCGCTTGGCATAGCCTTTCTTCGGAACCCATCGGAACCAGCGCTGGTGAACCAGCCCATCATGCACCAGCGTGTAGATCGCGCCATAGGCCATCACGCCAAGGCCGATGAACGTCGCCGGCCACCAGGCCTCGGTGCCCATCACCAGCGGGCTGCCGATCATGAAGAAGCTGATCGAGATGGCGGCACCGACCACCGCATAAAGATCGTTCTTCTCGAAAAACCCATTGTGCGGTTCATGGTGATCGCGATGCCAGCCCCAGCCGAACCCGTGCATCACGTACTTGTGGCTGGACCACGCCACGAATTCCATGACCAGCACGGTGGCAACGATGATCAGAATGGCAACAAGCGTCTGCATGGCGCTCCCATACACTCGCTTCGGCGCGCCCGCGACACATTCTTACACTTTGCCCGAAAGTCGCGACGGCTCGTTTTTCTGGTGTTCAGGCGCTGGCGGGCAGTTTGTCCTCACAGACCAATGAGGAGCTTTTCCCATGCGCAAGACCGTTCTCGCCGTAGTCCTTTCCAGCCTCGTCGCGGGCGTTGCCACTCCGGCTCTGGCTCATGGCGGTGACCGCTATCCCGGCAACAACCGCGCCGAAGCGGCCTACCTGACCCCTGCGCGCAATGCCGAAATCCGTCGAGAGATATACCAGCTCGACAACCGCATCTACCGCGCTCAGGTCAACCGGACGATTTCCCCGCGCGAAGCAGAAGGCTTGCGCCGCGATGCCCGCAATCTCAAGGTTGCCTATAACAATTCCGCCAATCGTGGCCTCTCGATCCGCGAATACCGCGAACTCGATCGCCGCGTGGCGACGATCAACCAGCGCCTGCGTGCCGAAAAATGGGACCGTGATGGTCGCCGGGGCTGATCGAGTGGCGGATAATGCCCAGAAGGCGTAACAAAATTACGCCGACGCGCCTCTTGGCCCGCCCTTTCCTGCTTGAATTGCGGGAAGGGCGGGCCTAACCGCTTGCACCATGTCGAACACCGCAGCACCCCGCACGCTCTACCAGAAGATCTGGGACGCCCACGTTGTCGAACAGCGCGACGATGGCACCGCGCTCATCTACATCGACCGCCACCTCGTCCACGAAGTGACGAGCCCGCAGGCGTTCGAGGCCCTGCGCGCGGCAGGCCGCAAGGTGCGCCGCCCCGATCTTACGCTCGCCGTGCCTGACCATAACCTGCCCACCACCGCGCGCCGCACCGCCGATGGCCAGCGCGTGCCCATTGCCGATCCGGAAAGCGCGCAGCAGCTCGAAGCGCTCGAGCGCAACGCACCCGCTTTCGGCATCCGCTACATCGGCGATGCTGATGCGGAACAGGGCATCGTCCACGTCGTCGGGCCGGAGCAGGGCTTCTCGCTCCCCGGCGCCACCATTGTCTGCGGTGACAGCCATACCGCCTGCCACGGCGGCCTCGGCGCGCTGGCCTTCGGCATCGGCACCAGCGAGGTCGAGCATGTGCTCGCCACGCAAACCCTGTTGCTCAAGCAGTCGAAGTCGATGGAAGTCCGCGTCGAAGGCACGCTGATGCCCGGCGTTACTGCCAAGGATGTTGTCCTGCACATCACCGGCGTGCTGGGTGCGGCTGGCGGCACCGGTTCGGTCATCGAATACACGGGCCAGGTCATCCGCGACCTTTCCATCGAAGGCCGCCTGACCATCTCCAACATGGCGATCGAGCACGGCGCCCGTGCCGGCCTGTGCGCGCCCGATGAAAAGACCTTCGCCTACCTCAAGGGCCGGCCTTATGCGCCGAAGGGTGAGGATTGGGACAAGGCCGTCGCCTGGTGGAAGAGCCTCGCGACCGACCCTGGCGCCACTTACGACAAGGTCGTGGTGATCGACGCCAAGGACATTGCCCCTTCGGTTACCTGGGGCACCAGCCCGGAAGACGTCCTGCCGATCAGCGGCCTCGTCCCGGCGCCGGAAAGCTTCGCCGATCCATCCAAGCAGGAAGCCGCCAAGGCCAGCCTCGCCTACATGGGACTGACCCCGGGTCAGCGCATGGAAGACGTCGAGGTGCAGAACATCTTCATCGGCTCATGCACCAACAGCCGCATCGAGGACATGCGTGCCGCCGCCGCGATCCTGAAAGGTCGCAAGAAGGCCGACAACGTCAAGTGGGCGATCGTCGTCCCCGGTTCCGGCCTCGTCAAGAAGCAGGCCGAGGACGAAGGGCTTGATCGCATCTTCACCGAAGCCGGCTTCGAATGGCGTGAACCGGGCTGTTCGGCCTGTCTCGGCATGAACCCGGACAAGGTGCCAGCAGGCGAACGCTGCGCCTCGACCTCGAACCGCAACTTCGTCGGCCGCCAGGGCCCTGGCTCCCGCACGCATCTTGTCAGCCCGGCGATGGCCGCTGCCGCTGCCGTCACCGGCCGGTTGACCGACGTGCGCAAGCTGATCGGCTGACGCAGCCCGTGGCAGGCCTTCCGACAGCCGCGCTCCAGCTCGCCGGGTTCCTCATGGCCCACGCGTTCTGGACGGCGTCGGACCTGCCGCCCGGCGGCCATTACCAACCGCAATCGCTGTGCATGCGCGCCGATGGCAGCCGCCAGCTTCAGACCTTCGACGGCGCCAGCCCCAAGGATCAGGACGCTGCCGCCCGGGCCTTCATCGGTGGCGGTGCAGCCCAGTGGCCCGATTGCGCCATTGCCCGGCAGGTCAAGGTCGACACGCCCACGGGCGAAGTCGATGCTCTGGTGATAGACGTCGTCCAGTACGGCGGCAGCGTGATGACCGTCGTGCAGGCCTTCCGTCCCGGCCCGCAGGACTTCCGCTTGCTGGGTGACGAACTCATGCTCGGCGATAACGGCCCGCTCCCGCCGCTCCCCGCCGCCCAGGCCGCCGCCGCCATGCGCGAAGGCGCGCTCGACCACACCGGCCTTGGTGATAAATGGCAGCAATGGGAAGCAGGGCGCGATCCCGTGAGCCCGCTGGTCCAGAAATAGGCCTCTTCCAACCCCCTGAAGCCCGCTCATGCTGAGCTTGTCGAAGCATCCGGCACAGCGGCGGCGCGGGCACCCTTCGACAGGCTCAGGGTGAGCGGATTTGGGAGGGCAGAAGCGTCCTCCACCCAATTTACATCGCCCCGCTCGAAGCTTAGCCTCACTCCAAACCAAGGAGGGGTGATCCATGGACATGATCAAGGGCGTGCGCGTGCCCGAACGCGTCTATCGCGGCGTGCTTTGGGCCGTTTCCATCGTCTTCGCCGGCTTCATCATCGGCTTTGGCAACCTCGTCATCGGCGACCTGCCGATGGTCGAAAGCCAGGTCTACACCGCGCCCGCTGATGACACTCCGGCCATTCGCGCGGTGCGCGACGAGATTCGCAGGATTGGCGACAGCAAGACCGCCATCGACGACAAGCTCGAGATACAGCGCCTCCAGCTCGAACAGGCACAGCGTGCCTCGGGCACCGCGAACGAGACGTTCAAGGCCTGGATCGCCGCCCGTACCGCCACGACCAATCCGGCGCAGGACCCCGAAGTCCTCGCCCGCACCCGTGAGCTTGAACAGCTCAAGGCCAACGAACGCAGCATCCAGCAGGCAATCGCCAATCTCGAGAATGAGCGCGCCCCGCTTGACCAGCGCGAAAGCACGCTGCGGCTGCGCGAAAACCAGCTGATCTCCGACGCCATTCCGGCGCAGGAGCGCGCGATGTTCTGGCAGGAACTGCGGGTCTTCGGCCTGCGGCTGCTCATCACCCTGCCGATGCTGGCGGTCGCCGCGTGGATGGTGGTGAAGAAGCGCAAGAGCGATCACTGGCCACTGATGCGCGGCTTCGTCCTCGCTGCAGTCTTCGTGTTCTTCGTGGAACTCGTGCCCTACCTGCCCAGCTACGGCGGCTACATCCGTTACGCCGTGGGCATCGTCCTGACCTTCGCGGCGGGTCACTTCCTGATCAAGAACATGCGCGCCTATCTTGCCCACCGTCAGGAAGTGGAGGCGCAAGCCGAGAAGGAGCGCCGCGCCCGCGTCAGCCATGACGAGGCCTTCAAGAAAATGGCCGCGAAGGTCTGCCCCGGCTGTGATCGCCCGATTTCGACCACCGGCGATGCCGAAGCCAACTTCTGCGTTCACTGTGGCATGACCCTGTTCGACCACTGCCACAGCTGCAACACCCGCAAGATGGCCTTCTTCCGCTTCTGCATGACGTGCGGCACGCCTGCGAAGGATGAGGTGGCCAGGAACGACCTCACTCCAGCGCCCGCGTGACCGACCGCAAGTCGTCCTTCGCGCCCGTTGCCGATCCACACACGCGGGTGCTTATCCTTGGAAGTCTCCCGGGTGAAGCCAGCCTCGCCGCCGCGCGCTACTATGCCAACCCGCGCAACCAGTTCTGGCGGTTGGTCGGAGCGGTGATCGACGTCGATCTTGTCGCGCAGGACTATGAAAGCCGCCTCGAAACCCTGCTCGCACATCGCATCGGCCTGTGGGATTCGATCGGGTCGGCCACGCGTTCGGGCAGCCTCGATACCGCCATTCGCGATGTCGCGCCCAATGCGCTGGCCGCTCTAGCCGCCTCGCTCCCGCATCTGCGATGTATCGCCTTCAACGGTGCCAAGTCCGCCAGCGTCGGCACGCCGCAACTGGTCGGGGCCGGGGCATTCGCGCTCCTGCGCCTGCCTTCCAGCAGCCCGGCCCATGCCTCGCTCACCTTCGAGGCAAAGCTTGGCGAGTGGACGAAGCTGCGGAAATTCCTCGTCTGAGCCTTGCAATCGCAGAACGCCCGGCCAATCTTGGCGTCACGTTTCAAGGAGTTCTCAAGCGTGACCAAGAAGACGGACTGGACCGGCAAGGCAGCCATGGCGGGCGCGGCAATCGGCTCGGCAGCACTCGCCGCCGCCTTGCTCTATGCGTCGCGCCGCAAGGAACGGGCCGAAAAGACCGAACCCAAGGCCCCGCCCGCCGACGCACCCGAGACCGACTGATTTCGGAATGTCCGCCACGCAATAATCTTGCGCCAAAGCTCCCCCAAAACGGGCATTGCATCACCTAACGCGCAAGCTATAGCGACGGTCATGGAACCGGTGAAGCAGATCGAAGGACGGGCCATCCCGTTCGGCCGCAAGAACGTCGATACCGACGTGATCATCCCTGCCAAGTGGCTCAAGACAATCACCCGTCAGGGACTCGGCAAGGGCGCTTTCGAGGCCTTGCGCGCAGATCCTGACAACATCTTCGATAGCGCGGAATTTTCCGGCTCGCCGATCCTGATCGCTGGCGACAACTTCGGCTGCGGCTCCAGCCGTGAACACGCCGCCTGGGCCTTGGGTGACATGGGCATCAAGGCCGTGATCGCACCCTCGTTCTCCGACATCTTTTCGGGCAACGCCTTCAAGAACGGCATTCTCACCGTCGTCCTGCCGCAGGAAGCGATCGACCGTCTGATGGAAGTCGCGCAGACCGATCCCGTCTCGATCGATCTTGAAACCCAGACCGTGACGACCCCTTTCCAGGACCGCTTCACCTTCGAGATCGACCCGTTCCGCAAGCACTGCCTGCTCAATGGCCTGGACGAAGTCGGCCTGACGATGGCGCGTGGGGACGCTATCTCCACGCACGAGGCGAAGATGCGCGACAGCCTGCCCTTCCTGGCACGCGGCACGGATGCCGTAGCGGCAGCTTAATCGTACGCTTAACAGGGCTTCCCAAGCCGCGCAAAACTTGCTTCCCTGATGCGGAGCGGATCGAATCCGCAACTATTGGGAGAAGTTGAATGAAGGCTCTGCGCACCCACGCCGCGGGCGGCCCTGAAACGCTGGTCATGGACGAATTGCCCGATCCCGTGCCGGGCAAGGGCGAAGTGCTGGTGCGGGTCCACGCCTGCTCGATCAATTTCCCCGACACGCTGATGATCCGCGATCTCTACCAGTTCAGGCCCGAGCGTCCCTATGCGCCCGGCAGCGAACTGGCTGGTGAGATCGAGGCGCTGGGCGAGGGCGTCACCGGCTGGAACGTCGGCGACCGCGTGATCGCGATGATCGGTAACGGTGGCCTCGCCGAAAAGGTCGTTGCTCCGGTCGCGCGCCTGTTCCCGCTGCCTGATGGCGTCGACTACGCCACCGGGGCATCTCTGCTGATGACTTACGGCACCACCATCCACGGCCTCAAGGATCGCGGACACATCAAGGCTGGCGATACGGTTCTCGTGCTCGGCGCTGCGGGCGGTGTCGGACTTTCGGCAGTCGAACTCGCCAAGGCCTTCGGCGCCCGCGTGATCGCCGCCGTTTCCAGCGAGGAGAAGGCACAGGTCGCGCGCGATGCAGGCGCAGACGACGTCGTGATCTATGGCCGTCCGCCCTTCGACAAGGCCCAATCCAAGGCACTGGCCGAGCAATTCAAGGCAGCCTGCGGCCCCAACGGCGCGGATATCGTCTACGATATCGTCGGCGGCGACTATTCCGAACCGGCCCTGCGCGCGATTGCCTGGGAAGGCCGTTTCCTCGTCGTTGGCTTCCCCGCCGGCATCGCCAGGCTCCCGCTGAACCTGACGCTGCTGAAGTCCTGCGACGTCTGTGGCGTTTTCTGGGGGGCGTGGACGGCCCGCGAACCCGCCGCCTTCAAGGCGGAGGTCGAGGAACTCTTCGCGCTGCTCAAGGCGGGCAAGATCAACCCCCGCGTCTCGCAGCGCTACACGCTCGATCAGGGGCGCGAAGCCATCGCCCTCCTCGAAAACCGCCAGGCCATGGGCAAGGTCGTCGTCGAAATGATCGGCTGACATCTGTTTCTCCCCTCCCGCATGCGGGAGGGGTTGGGGCTGGGCCTGCTCAGCCCTCGCGCTCGCCCGAGGAATAGACCGGCAAGCCCAGCTTCCACCAGATCGCCGCCCCCCTCAGTGCGAACCCGGCCAGCGCAGCCAGCGGCCAGACCATCCCTCTTTCCAGCCCGAGTACTGCCCCCCCTGCGCAAATGCCTGCAGACAGGGCCGCGGCCGTCACATAAAGCTCGGGCCGCATCAGGATGGAGGGTCTGCCTGCCAGCACGTCGCGGATGATCCCGCCGACGCAGCCGGTAATCACCCCCATCAGCACCGCTGGCACGGGCGCGACGCCAAACGCCAGCGCCTTCGCCGTCCCCAGCACCGCATAGGCGCCGAGCCCTGCCGCGTCGGCCCATTCCAGAACCGGCCAATTTCCGACTGGTTGCACCCACCAGCGATGCGGCGTGAACCACGCCACCAGTGCCACGCCAAGGCACACCGGCGCCACCCACGGATCGCGCACCCAGAAGACAGGCGCGCCGATCAGCAGATCGCGCACAGACCCGCCGCCCACGCCTGTCACCAGCGCGAAGAACGCCATCGTCACGAACGTCTGTCGCAACTGCGCCGCCAGCAGCGCTCCCGTCAGCGCGAACACGGCGATGCCAACGAGATCCAGCAACCCAATGAGGGCAGAAAGGTCTGCCGTGGGCAGAGCGGTGGGCACGGGCTCAGTTGCCCAGCAGCGCTTCCAGTTTGCCCTTCAGCGCCTGGATGCGTTCTGCTGCTTCGGTGAAGGTCTTGACGTCTTCACGGTTGTTGTTGCCGCGCGCTTCCTTTGCCGCTTCGACATAGCCCTCAAGATCGGCTTCGAGCGCATCGATCAGGATTTCGGTCTCGTCTTCGGTCAGGGTCAGCTTGATGGCCATCGTGGCACTCCTTCGATTCAAACCCTGCGGTTACCGTCAGCAGCCGCAGGGCACAAACAAAAGGTTCAGGCTTTCGTCGCGAAGAAGATCACGTGGTGCAGCGGCTTGCGCCCTTCGCGCGGTTCTTCTCCCGCATCGACGCTGGCCACGTCGACGGTAAATCCCGCGTGCTCCAGCAACTCGACGAAAGCCGGGTCCTGAAACGCTGACCACACTGCCAGAATTCCGCCCGGCCGCAACGCCCGCGCAGCTGCCTGCAGCCCGTCGGGCGAATAGAGCCAGCCGTTGAGCGCCCGGGTCAGCCCTTCGGGGCCATTGTCGACATCGAGCAGGATCGTGTCATAGGCGTTGCGCGCTGCATCGATCAGCATGGCAACGTCGTCATGGACCAGTTGCACGCGGCTATCGTCAAGGCACCCGGCGGTCAGCACCGCCATCGGCCCGCGCGCCCACTTCACGATCTCGGGCACGATCTCGGCCACGGTGACGTGTGCCGTCTCGTCCAGCACTTCCAGCGCCGCCCGCAGCGTGAAGCCCAGGCCATACCCGCCGATCAGCATCTGCAGGTTTGAACGTCCTGCCAGCCGTGCGCAGGTCATTTCCGCCAGTTGCACTTCCGAAGCGCAAACGTCAGTGCTCATCAGCTCGTTACGGTCTAGCAGGATGACGAAGTCCTCGCCGTTCCGGACCAGCCGCAGCCGCGCGCCATCCGGCACGCGACACGTGTCGATCAATTCGTCACCGTCTTCGAGCTCCCACATCGGGGGAGGGGCTACAGGCGAGGTTCCTTGAACCGGGAGGGTGGCGTCCAACGCCTACTTCTTCCGCGCCTTGCGGGCGGCATAGCGGGCATCGCGGGCCGCCTTCTGCGCGGCTTCCAGCTCTTCCTTGCTCGGTGGAGGCGGCACGTTGGCCTTCTCGGCCGCGATCCGCGCCTTTTCCGCCTTCTCTTCCTCGCGCTTCAGGCGGGCCGCCTCGCGCTTTTCGGCCTCGGCCTTCTCCTTGGCCTCGGCGCGGGCAAGCTTCTCGGCCAGCACCGCCGGGTCTACCGGAGCCTTCGCCTTGGCCTTCAGCGCCTCGATAGCCTTGGCGCGTGCCTCGGCCGAAGCGTTGCGGCGGTCGCCGAGACCGGGTTCCTTGTATCCTGCCATGATATTCGTCTGCTTCCTCAATTCTTGCTTGGCCGCTAGCAGCGCAGGCCAAGGATGTCACGCTGCAACGCCGCAGTCGTTCCCGGCAAACGAAAAGGGCCGCCCCGAAGGACGGCCCCGTTCATCAATATTACCCGAGCGCGATCACATGTGGATCGGCTTGCCCGTCACGGCCATCGCCGCTTCCTTCAGCGCTTCCGAATGGGTCGGGTGCGCGTGGCAGGTATAGGCGATGTCCTCGCTGGTCGCACCAAACTCCATCGCCTGCGCGGCCTGCGCGATCATCGTGCCGGCGACCGAGGCAATGCACCATACGCCCAGAACGCGGTCCGTCTTGGCGTCCGAGATGACCTTCACGAAGCCGTCCGGCTCGTGGTTGGTCTTGGCACGGCTGTTTGCGAGCATCGGGAACTTGCCGACCTTTATCTCGCCTTTTTCCTTCGCAGCCTCTTCCGTAAGCCCAACGCCCGCGAACTCCGGCATGGTGTAGACCACGCCCGGGATCACGTCGTGGTTCACGATGCCCGTGAGCCCGGCGATGTTCTCGGCCACGGCAATGCCTTCGTCCTCGGCCTTGTGCGCCAGCATCGGACCGGGGATCACGTCGCCCACCGCCCATACGCCCGGAACCTTGGTGGCAAAGTCGTGGTCGGTCTCGATCTGGCCGCGCGCGTTCAGCTCAAGCCCGATCTTGTCGAGGCCGAGGCCATCGACATTGGGACGGCGCCCGATTGCCACCAGCACGCAGTCGGCCTCGATGGTTGCCGCCTCGCCACCCTTTGCAGGCTCGACAGTCAGCGTGGCCCTTCCACCATCCACTGCAACGCCGGTGACCTTCGTGCCGAGCTTGATGTCCATGCCCTGCTTCTTGAAGATCTTGGCCGCTTCCTTGCGCACGTCGCCGTCCATGCCGGGCAGCAGCTGGTCGAGGAATTCGACGACCGTGACCTTCGCGCCAAGGCGGCGCCACACCGAACCCAGCTCGAGCCCGATCACGCCGCCACCGATGACCACCATGTGGTTCGGTACGCGGTTCAGCGCCAGTGCACCGGTGCTGTCGACAATCACGCCCGCGTCGTTGTCAACGGTCACGCCCGGCAGTGGCGTCACGCTCGAACCGGTGGCGATCACGATGTTCTTCGCGGTCACCTTCTGGCCCGCCACGGTCACGCTGTACGCGTCCTCGAACGTGGCGTAGCCCTTGAGCCAGGTCACCTTGTTTTTCTTGAACAGAAACTCGATGCCGCCCGTGAGGCCCTTGACCGAATCCGCCTTCTGCGCCTGCATCGCATCCAGATCCAGCTCGACAGCGCCGGTCTTGATCCCATAGCTGGCGAACGTGCCGTTCTTCGCCTCGTCGAATTTCTCCGACCCGTGCAGCAGCGCCTTCGACGGAATGCACCCGACGTTGAGGCAAGTGCCGCCCAGCGTCTCGCGCCCTTCGGCGCAAGCGGTCTTCAACCCCAGCTGCGCCGCGCGGATCGCCGCGACGTAACCGCCGGGGCCACCACCGATGACAAGGACGTCGTAATCGTATTCAGCCATTTTCGGCCTCCGTTGCGCGGTCATGCTTCGACAAGCTCAGCACGAACGGCCTTGGATTCAAGTCATAGCACAACACCCGCTCATCCTGAGCCTGTCGAAGGATGCCGCGCAACACCACCTCAAAGATCGATCAGCAGCCGCGTCGGATCCTCGATCGCTTCCTTGATCGTCTTGAGCGCCGTCACCGCCTCGCGACCGTCGATGATGCGATGGTCGTAGCTCAGCGCGATATACATCATCGGGCGCACCACGATCTCGCCATTGCGGACAACCGGGCGGTCCTCGATGCGGTGCAGGCCGAGCACGGCCGACTGCGGCGGGTTGATGATCGGGGTCGACATCAGACCGCCGAACACGCCGCCGTTCGAGATGGTGAAGGTGCCGCCGGCCATGTCCGCCATGGTCAGCGTGCCGTCGCGCGCCGCCTTGCCGTAGTTGGCGATCGACTTCTCGATGTCGGCAAAGCTCAGCTTGTCGACATCGCGCACTACCGGCACGACCAGCCCGTTCGGAGCCGAAACCGCGACCGAGATGTCGACGTAGTCGAAGTAGACGATTTCATCGCCCTGGATCTGTGCGTTGACCGAAGGGATGTCCTTCAGCGCCAGCACCGAGGCCTTGGCGAAGAACGACATGAGGCCGAGCTTCACGCCGTGCTTCTTCTCGAACACGTCCTTGTACTTGGCGCGCGCTTCCATCACCGCGCTCATGTCCACGTCGTTGAACGTGGTCAGCAGGGCGGCGGTTTCCTGCGCGCTCTTCAGGCGCTTGGCGATGGTCTGGCGCAGGCGCGTCATCTTTACGCGTTCTTCGTTGCGACCACCGGAAATTGCAGCCGCTGGTGCTGCCGCAGGAGCCGAAACGGCCGGTGCGGGCGAGGCCTGCTTGGCCGCAGCCGCTGCCATCACGTCTTCCTTGGTCAGGCGCCCGTCCTTGCCGGTGCCCTTCACGGTCGAGGGGTCGATGCCGTATTCCAGCACCGCGCGGCGCACTGCCGGCGAAAGTGCAGCAGCATCGCCCGATGGCGCAGCAGCAGCGATCGGGGCAGCAGGCGCTTCCGAGGCCGAAGCGGGCGGAACCGGCGCTTCGGTGCGCGGGGCAGGGGCCTGTGCGCCCGCAGCCGCCACGCTGTCCTCGATCAGCGCCAGCAGCGCGCCGACGTTCACCGTATCGCCCTCGTTGGCCACCAGCGCGCCAAGCACGCCTGCCGCCGGAGCCGGAACCTCGACCGCGACCTTGTCGGTCTCGAGGCTGACGATCGGCTCGTCCAGCGCCACGGCTTCACCCGGCTTCTTCAGCCACTGGCCAACGGTTGCTTCGCTGACGCTTTCACCCAGCGTCGGAACCTTCACTTCAATCGACATAATTCACGTTCCTCGGGGAGAAGGAAAATCAGTGCTTCTTTTGGCGGCGGATCTCGCCACGAACCGAAAGGCCCAGCGCATCGGCCACCAGCGCGCCCTGCTCGCTGGCGTGACGGCTGGCGAGACCCGTGGCGGGCGATGCCGCTGCGGCACGGCCTGCATAACGGGCACGGGCAACCTTGCTCTTGGCAGCCTTGAGCGCGTCCTCGATCATGGGCTCGACGAAGAACCACGAACCGTTGTTGCGCGGCTCTTCCTGGCACCACACCACTTCCTCGAGGTTGGTCATGCGCGAAAGGCGCAAGGCCAGCGGCTCGCCGGGGAAGGGATAGAGCTGCTCGAGGCGGATGATCTGCGTGTCGGTGATTCCGGCGGAATCGCGCGCTTCGATCAGGTCATAGGCGACCTTGCCCGAACACAGGATGACCTTGCGGGTGTCCTTGTCGGCTGCCGGGTTGATGTCCGACAGGATGCGCATGAAGTGCCCGTCGCCGATGAAGTCCGAAGCGACCGACTTTGCCAGCGGATGGCGCAGCAGGCTCTTGGGCGTCATGATGATCAGCGGCTTGCGGAACGGACGGTGCATCTGCCGGCGCAGCACGTGGAAGTAGTTGGCCGGCGTGGTGATGTTGCACACCTGGATGTTGTCTTCGGCGCAAAGCTGCAGATAACGCTCCATGCGCGCCGACGAGTGCTCCGGACCCTGGCCTTCGTACCCGTGCGGCAGCAGCATCACGAGGCCGTTGGCGCGCAGCCACTTGGCTTCGGATGCGGCGATGTACTGGTCAATCACGATCTGCGCACCGTTGGCAAAGTCGCCGAACTGCGCTTCCCACAGCACGAGGCTCTTGGGGTCGGCGCTGGCATAGCCATACTCGAAGCCGAGCACGCCATATTCCGAAAGCGTCGAATCCAGCACTTCGAACGAGCCGTGCGGCAGCGTCTTCAGCGGAACGTACTTGCGCTCGTCCTTCTGGTCCACCCACACCGCGTGGCGCTGGCTGAAGGTCCCGCGGCCGCAGTCCTGCCCCGAAAGGCGCACGCCATAGCCCTCGGAGACGAGGCTGCCGAATGCCAGTGCCTCACCAGTCGCCCAGTCGAAGCCCTGGCCCGAGCTGAACATCTCGCGCTTTGCATCAATCACGCGTGAGAGCGTCTTGTGGACCGTGAGGTCCTCAGGAACGGTCGTCAGCGTGCGGCCGAGGCTGTCAAACAGCTTCTGGTCGATGCCGGTTGCCACGTTGCGGCGCGCGGTCACAGGATCGGCCGGCTTGTTCAGGCCCGACCAGCGTCCGCCGAACCAGTCGGCTTCGTTGGCCTTGTAGCCCTTGGCCGCCTCGAACTCGGTCTCGAGCGTCGCCACGAAGTGGCTTTCGATCTCGCCCTTGTAGTTGGCGTCGATCACGCCTTCGGCGACAAGGCGCTTGGCATAGATGTCGCTCACGCCCGGATGCTGGCGGATCTTCGCGTACATCAGCGGCTGCGTGAATGAAGGCTCGTCACCCTCGTTGTGGCCGAAGCGGCGATAGCACCACATGTCGACGACGATGTCGCGGCCGAACTTCTGGCGGTAGTCGATTGCCAGCTTGCAGGCGAAGGTCACCGCTTCCGGATCGTCGCCGTTCACGTGCAGGATCGGAGCCTGCACGCCCTTGGCCACGTCCGACGGGTACGGGGACCCGCGCGAGAACTGTGGGCTCGTGGTGAAGCCGATCTGGTTGTTGATGATGAAGTGGATGCAGCCGCCCGTATTGTAGCCGCGCACGCCCGAAAGGCCGAAGCACTCCCACACGATGCCCTGACCTGCAAAGGCTGCGTCACCATGGATCAGGACGGGCAGCACCTGCTTGTGGCGGGCATTGGGCCCCACATCGTCGCCGATGTCGTCGCGGAACACCTGCTGCGCACGCACCTTGCCGAGCACGATCGGATCGACCGTTTCAAGGTGCGAGGGGTTCGGCACAAGGCTCATGTGAACCTTGGTCCCGTCAAACTCGCGGTCGGTCGAGGTGCCAAGGTGGTACTTCACGTCGCCCGAACCGCCGACGTCCTCCGGGTTGGCCGAACCGCCCGAGAACTCGTGGAAGATCACGCGATAGGGCTTGGCCATCACGTTGGCGAGCACGTTGAGGCGGCCGCGGTGGGCCATCCCGTAGACGATTTCCTTGACGCCCAGCTGGCCGCCGTACTTGATCACTGCTTCGAGCGCCGGGATCATCGATTCCCCGCCGTCCAGGCCGAAACGCTTCGTGCCGACGTACTTCTTGCCCAGGAACTTCTCGTACTGCTCGCCACGTACGACGGCAGCGAGGATCGCCTTCTTGCCTGCAGGCGTGAAGTCGATCGACTTGTCGCCGCCCTCGATGCGGTCCTGGATGAACTTGCGTTCTTCCACGTCGGCGATGTGCATGTATTCGAAGCCGACATGTCCGCAGTAATTTGCACGCAGGATCGCGACGAGTTCCTCAAGCGTCGCCCACTCGAGGCCCAGCACGCCACCGAGATAGATCTTGCGCTTGGCATCGGCGGCCGTGAAGCCGTGATACTCGGGCGAGATGTCGGCCGGGAGCTTCTGACGAGCAAGGCCGAGGGGATCGAGGTCTGCCGCCAGATGACCGCGCACGCGATAGGTGCGGATCAGCGTCATCGCGCGGATCGAATCCATCGCCGCCTGCTGCAGCGCCGCTTCGTCCAGCGCTACGCCGCCCTTCTTGGCCGACTTCTCGATGACGAGTTTCAGCGCCATCGGGTCCATCGCCTGGGTCAGGTCGTCGCCCGCCGCGGCATCGGTGATCGGCCAGCGCTTGTTGGCCCACGAAGGGCCGGGCTGCGGACCTTCCTGTGCCGGATCCACGTCGAAATCGTGCAGTTCAGAACCCATCATCAACTCCTGGTCCCCCCGGGGAGGTTGGGGGCTTCGGACTTCTTCCGCTCCACTGACCGTGGAACCGACCCTTCCGGCGCTCGCCTTGAAAGACTTGCGCAAAAATCCATAACTGAGGCAGGCCGCTTCCGTTGCGGTGTCTACCCTGAAATCTTCAAGCATCCGCCCGGTGGCACCTTACGCAAGGTAACCTATCCGGGCGGTAGCTTTTGGCCTCAGCCCTTCAGCACCTCGGCCAGCGTCTCGCCCAGCAGCGAGGGCGAGGCGGAGACCTTGATGCCGGCGGCTTCCATGGCCGCGATCTTGCTTTCAGCATCGCCCTTGCCGCCCGAGACGATGGCGCCGGCATGGCCCATGCGGCGGCCCGGAGGCGCGGTGCGGCCCGCGATGAAGCCGGCCATCGGCTTCTTGCGGCCACGCTTGGCCTCGTCGATCAGGAACTGTGCGGCCTGCTCCTCGGCATCGCCGCCGATCTCGCCGATCATGATGATCGACTTGGTGGCTTCGTCGGCCAGGAACAGTTCGAGCACGTCGATGAAGTTGGTGCCGTTGACCGGGTCCCCGCCGATGCCGACAGCGGTGGTCTGGCCAAGGCCGATGGCCGAGGTCTGGAACACCGCCTCATAGGTCAGCGTGCCCGAGCGCGAGACCACGCCGACCGAGCCTTCCTTGAAGATCGAACCGGGCATGATGCCGATCTTGCACTGGTTGGGCGTCAGCACGCCGGGGCAGTTCGGACCGATCAGGCGGCTCTTCGAACCCGACAGCGCGCGCTTGACCTTGACCATGTCGAGCACGGGCACGCCCTCGGTGATCGCCACGATCAGATCCATCTCGGCATCGATCGCCTCGAGGATGGCGTCGGCGCAGCCCGAAGGCGGCACGTAGACGCACGAAGCGGTCGCACCGGTGACGGCCTTGGCCTCGGCCACGGTATCGAACTGCGGCAGGCCGATGTGGGTCGTGCCGCCCTTGCCGGGGGTCACGCCGCCAACCATCTGCGTGCCGTAGTCAAGCGCAGCCTGCGTGTGGAAGCTGCCGGTCTTGCCGGTCATCCCCTGCGTGATGACCTTGGTGTTCTTGTCGACGAGAATGGACATCAATCACTTCCGGATATTGCGTCCCCGCGAAGGCGGGGACCTCGGTGTTGTTACGCAACACCTGCGTAAACCGACTGAGGCCCCCGCCTGCGCGGGGGCGCACGTCATCCTACCAAATTAAGCCAGCGAGCTATCGATGCCCTTGCAGGCTTCCAGCAGCTCCTTGACCGCGTCGACCGAGACCTGGAGGTTCGACTTGGCTTCGTCGTCCAGCTCGATCTCGATCACCTGCTCAACGCCGTTCGCGCCGATCAGCACCGGCACGCCAACGTAGAGGCCGTCAACGCCGTACTGGCCATCGACGTAGGCAGCGCAGGGCAGGATGCGCTTCTGGTCATTGAGGTAGGCTTCGGCCATGGCGATGCCCGAAGCGGCCGGGGCGTAGAACGCCGAGCCGGTCTTGAGCAGGCCGACGATCTCGCCGCCGCCCGAACGGGTGCGCTGCACGATCGCGTCGATCTTCTCCTGGGTGGACAGGCCCATCTTGACGAGGTCGGGCACCGGAATGCCGTTGACCGTCGAGTACTGGGTGACGGGCACCATGGTGTCGCCGTGGCCACCGAGCACGAACGTGTTCACGTCGCGGATCGAGACGCCGAATTCCCAGGCGAGGAACGTGCTGAAGCGCGCCGAGTCGAGCACGCCGGCCATGCCGACGACCTTGTTGTGCGGCAGGCCGGAGAATTCGCGCAGCGCCCAGACCATCGCGTCGAGCGGGTTGGTGATGCAGATGACGAAAGCGTCGGGCGCGTTGTCACGGATGCCTTCACCAACAGCCTTCATCACCTTGAGGTTGATGCCGAGCAGGTCGTCGCGGCTCATGCCCGGCTTGCGGGCAACGCCTGCGGTCACGATGATCACGTCGGCACCGGCAATGTCGGCATAGTCGTTGGTGCCGGTAATCTTGGCGTCGAAGCCTTCGACCGGGCCGCACTGCGAAAGGTCGAGCGCCTTGCCCTGCGGCACGCCTTCGACCACGTCGAACAGGACGATGTCACCCAGTTCCTTCTGGGCGGCGAGGTGGGCCAGCGTGCCCCCGATATTGCCTGCGCCGATAAGCGCGATCTTCTTGCGTGCCATGCTCTACGGTCCTTTCCCGTTCGCGGGGACAAGCATACAAATGCCAGCAGAGCTTTCGCCCAGGTCCCTCCCGTGCCCCGCGAGACAGGAAGGTTCTGGCAGAATGAATCGGGCCCTAGGCCCGCGCGCACACGAATGCAACCGCGAAAACCCGCTATATCCGGGGTTTTTGTGATATCAGTTCGCAATAGCAAAAGGTCTGTTTCCGAGGTGTTGCACAACCTCGCAATGCAACGTCGGCGGGCAATCTATCCGACCAGCAAAAAGCCCCGGCGTCTCCGCCGGGGCTCCATTTTGTTTTTCCTCTCCGCAAACTCTTGCGCGGATCAGCTGCGCTTGCGCTTCAGGAAGTCACGCGCCATCCGCCGGTCGAGCGTCGCGCAGACCTCGACCCAGAATTCCACGCGGCTCGGCTCGCCGCTGCGTTCGGCAATGACCGCAGCGTCTCGTGCGCGCGCCGCCGCCGAGAAGCCATGGGCGGCAAACAGGCGCAGCGCGGCGTCCAGCGCCTCATCCTGACAGATCGAGCCTGCCCCATTGTCGTTTACCGCCCGCAGGTGCCGCGCCTGGATCCGTCGCGAAAGACAGGGGGAAATGATGCCGTAACGGGGGGCAAATCGCAGCATGGTGCCTCAACTCTCTGACGGCGCCGGGGACAATCGGTGCCGTTCTCCACGACCCCGCCCTAGACCCACCTGCGCTAAGAGTGTGTGTGACGACACGGTAAAGGAACGAATAACCATCCGTCCTGAAACGGTTTTGCGACGAGCGGAATGGAACAGGTCTGCGGAATCCCGAACCCGCTCGTCCTGAGCCTGTCGAAGGACGCAGGCGCAGCATCAGATGTCTCCACAAGCTCAGCATGAGCGGACTTCACCGTCTGCTCAAGCCCCCGGCTGCGCGATCCACTTGTTGGCGTTCTCGTACCCCGGCAGCACCGACCCGCTTCCCGAAACCGGCGCGCTGGTCGCGCCCGCCTTCACCCCCGGCAGCACTTGCGGGCGGACGAGGTTCTGCTGCGCCGCAGCTTGCGGAACCGCCGCCACCGGAGCAAGTGTCGCGGCAGCACCCGGCGCCACGATCCGTCCTTCCTCGAACGCCTTCTCCAGCGCCAGCGGATCGGCGATGTCGACGGGCGAGGGCGTCCATGTGCGCGGATGCGGCGCGGCAATCGGCTCGCCGCCGAGATAGCGCGCGGTGAACGCCGCCGGACGCCCCGCTGCCCCTGCCCAGCGATAGAAGCGATGCGCCCCGATCGTGCCGATGAACGAAAGGCTCGGCGCCCAGTAGGGATGCACCGCCGTCGTATGATAGTGTGTCGCCAGCCCCACCGGCGCATAGACATAGCCGGCCAAGGCATCGGCCGCCACGCGTCGCGCCCGGTCCCAGAACGCCTTCATCGGCTTCCTTGCCAGCGAGCCATCGCACGCGAACGAGAACTGGCAGCCCGGCCGCTCCGACCCTTGGTAGACTACGCCGCACACCGTGTTCGGCCATGCCGGATGCGCCACGCGGTTGAGCACCACTTGCGCCACCGCGCGTTGCCCGCCGTCAGGCTCGCTCGCCGCCTCATAATAGATTGCTGCGGTCAGGCACTGCAGAGCCCGCCAGCGGTCCTCGCTCGACCCGGCCGCCGACACCGGACGGGCCGAGTGGATCTCGGCATCCGAATGGCTCTGGTCCCATTTCGCCTGCGCTTCTGTCGGCGCGATCAGTCCGCTGTCGCTGGTGTCGAGCCAGTAGAACGCCGAGCCCGGAAAGCTGTCACCCCCGCGCTCGAACGGTTGCAGTCCCGCCATCTGCGCGCGCGCGACAGCCGCTTGAACGCCGCCCGGTTCGCCCCACCCGGTCGGCCCGAGCAGCAGACCCAGCACGCCGAACATCGCCACGCCGCCCAGCCGCTGCCGCATCAGCGAAGGCGCGCGCAAGGCGTTGCGGATCGAGCGCATATCCCGGCGCCGGATCCGCGCCGCAAAATCGCGCGGACGCTGCTCGCCATAAGCCGTCGCTGCCACGCCGGGCAGTTCGATCGGGCGATAGGCAAGCTCGAGAGGCATGGGGCTGGGCTGAATCCTGAAAATCCTCAATTGCGCTAACCTTTTGCGCCCCCTCGCGCACGGCCGCATTTCCCGCTGTCCCGATGCGGCACAAGCTCCTGCGATCCGGTTAACCTCCACCGCCGACTTGCCCCGAAGTACGTAGTTCCTCTTGCAGCGCAGCAAAGTTCCCGCTAGTTCCCCGCGCCGACGCCAACGGTGCCCGGTAACACGGGCTAAGAGGGAAGCCGGTTCCAATCCGGCGCTGCCCCCGCAACTGTAACCGGAGAGCGCGCTGTCCAGTGATGCCACTGGTGCCGGATTCGATCCCCGGTACTGGGAAGGCGGGCAGCGGGCGATGACCCGGGAGCCAGGAAACCTGCCGATGGTAGTCGTTCCGCGGCCGGGCGGGGTGTACCGGGCGCACGCGACGAGGCGCGCCAGATTCATGGCCCAGCGCACCTCTCGCCATGGACGGCATCAACCGTTCGTGGCCGGAGTTGCGTCCTGTGAAGAAGTACCTGCTTTCCGTTTCTGCCCTTACCCTTGCGACGCCTGCGCTTGCCCAAGGTACGGACGACGTCGTCGTGGCTGACTACAAGATCGACCCGGCAACCATCACCGTCATTGCCACCGGCAGCGAAACCCCGCTCAGCAAGACCGGCCAGCCCGTCACCGTCATCACCGCCGACGAAATCCAGTCGATCCAGGGCCCCGACATCACCCGCGTCCTCGAACGCGTCCCCGGCCTGACAATTACCCGCAACGGCGGCCCCGGCAGCTTCACCGGCGTGCGTCTGCGCGGCTCGGATGCCGAGCAGGTCCTCGTCCTCGTCGATGGCGTTCGCCTCGAAGACGTCTCGGCCCCCTCGGGCGGCTTTGACTTCGGTACGCTGACCCCCGGCGGCGTCGAGCGGATCGACGTGCTGCGCGGCTCCAACTCCATCGTCTGGGGCAGCGCGGCCATCGGCGGCGTGATCGCGGTCCAGTCGCGCGATCTCAACGGCATTGAAGCCAGTGCCGAACTGGGCGCGAACGACAGCTATCTCGCCGATGCTGCAGCAGGCATCGCGTCAGACTTCGGTGCGCTCACCCTCAACGGCGGCTACAGCCGCAGCGATGGCGTCTCGGCCGCAGCGGTCGGCACCGAGCCCGATGGCTTCCGCCAGTGGCGCGTCGGGGGAAGGGGCCGCGTGAACCTGTCGCAAGACCTCGCGATCGTCGCCACTGCCCGCTACGCCGACACCCGCACCGACATCGACGGTTTCGGCCCGCCGACCTACCTCGTGTTCGGCGATACCCCCGAATACCAGACCACCCGCCAAGCCTCGGGCCGCGTCGGCCTGCGCTACACCGGCAGCAATCTCACGCTCAACACCGGTTTCGCGATCTCGGATACCAAGCGCGACTACTACGACCCGACCTTCGGCACTGATCCGTCCTACGGCTACAAGGGCCGCTCGGAGCGCGTTGACCTGACGGGCCGCGTCAACCTGCCTGCCGATTTCACGCTCGATTTCGGCGGTGACAGCGAATGGACGCGCTTCTCGAGCACTTTCGATGCACAGGCCAAGGCCAACCTCACCTCGGGCCACGCCCTGCTTGGCTGGAGCAGCGATCGCGCCAGCCTCGCCGCCGGTGTCCGCATTGACGATCACAGCCGGTTCGGCACGGCCTGGACCTTCGGTGCCAACGGCGCGTTCGAATTGGTCGATAACCTCCGCCTGCGCGCCAGCTATGGCGAGGGCTTCAAGGCCCCGACGCTCTACCAGCTGCTTTCAAACTATGGCAACGCCGCGCTCAACCCCGAACGCAGCAAGAGCTACGACGCCGGCCTCGAATGGGGCGCGCCCTACGGCAAGCTTCACGCCGCGGTCACGGTCTTCCGCCGCGATAGCCGCAACCTGATCACCTTCGTATCTTGCGCCAGCCTCAACGCCTGTGCCACGCGTCCTTTCGGCCTCTACGACAACGTCGGCCTTGCCCGCGCACAGGGCGTCGAAGCCGAACTCGGCGCGCGTCCTACCGACACGCTCCACCTGCAGGCCGCATACACCTACCTCGAAACCGAGAACCGCACGCGCGGCACCGCCAACTTCGGAAAGGACCTCGCGCGCCGTCCTGCCCACGCGCTGACCCTCTCGAGCGACTGGACATCTCCCCTCGCAGGCCTCACCCTCGGTGCCGACTTGCGCCTCGTCGGAGACAGCTTTGACAACGCGTCGAACACCCGCCGCCTCGATGGCTACGCGTTGACCACCGTGCGCGCCAGCTTCCCCCTGACCGAGAAGGTGGAACTCTACGGCCGTGTCGAGAACGTGTTCGACGTGAATTACCAGACCGTCGCCGACTACGGCACCTGGGGCCGCTCTGCCTATATCGGCATCCGCGCGAAGTACTGATGGCGAGGCGTTTCGTCTCGCTGGCGAAACGCCTTCTGCTCCCCTCCCGCATGCGGGAGGGGGTGGGGGAGGGCATGTTCTCCCGAACCCCCCTCGCCAGAACGGCCCTCCTCCTCACTGCCGCCGCCTTGAACAGCTGCATCCCCCAAGGCAAGGCCACTCCCGAATCCCGCGCAACCGCGCACCCGACCATCGTCAGTCTCAATCCCTGCACCGACGCGATCCTCGCCGAAGTGGCAGATCCGGCGCAGATCCTCGCCATTTCGCACTACAGCAAGGACCCCCGTTCCGCCTCGATGGACGCGCGCCTCGCAAGCGTCCTCCCGGCCACGCGCGGCACGGTCGAGGAAGTGCTGGCACTCAAGCCCGATCTCGTGCTCGGCAGCACGTTCATCGATCCCGCCACGGCCAGCGCCTACCAGCGCCTTGGCCTGCGCCTCGAAACCCTCGGCATGGCCAGCACCATCGAGGCCAGCCAGGAGCAGATCCGCCAGATCGCCACGCTCTCCGGCCATCCGGAGCGCGGCGAGGCGCTGATCGCCCGGATCGACGCCGCACTTGCCGCCGCAGCACCGCCAGCCGGAGTGCGCCCTATCGAGACCGTCGTATGGCAGTCGGGCGGCATGGTCCCCGGTGATGGAACGCTGATCGCAGATCTTTTGCGTCGCACTGGCTACACCAATTTCGCCGCTGCCCGCGGGCTCGGCCAGGCCGACCTGCTCCCGCTCGAAAAGATGCTGGCCGACCCGCCCGAACTGATCCTCGTCGCCGGGCAGAGCGCCGAGACCGGAAAAGGCGACGACCGCGTACTGTCACATCCCGCGCTGAAGGCGCTCAAGTCCACCCGCCGCGAGCGCCTCGATCCGAAACTCCTCTACTGCGGCGGCCCCACCCTGATCGCCGCCGCGCAAAGGCTGGCGCAAGTCCGCAATTCCTCCCCGGCAGGGGGAGGGGGACCATCGAAGGTGGTGAAGGGGCACTCGCGGTGACCCGCCCCGTCATTTCCCTTTGCGCCGCCCTGGCACTGGCCCTCCCGCTCTCGCTCCTCGCCGGGCAAGTGTGGATCGACCCCTTCGGCGCCCCCGTCCCCAACGCCACTGCGATCCTCATGGAATTGCGCCTGCCCCGCGCGCTTCTTGCCCTGACGCTCGGCGGGGGCCTGGGCGCAGCGGGCGCGGCCATGCAAGGCTACCTGCGCAACCCGCTGGCTGACCCCGGCCTCTTCGGCATCGCCCCGGCTGCAGCGCTCGGCGCGGTCCTCTCGTTCTACACCGGCTACGAAACGCAAGCGCTCACGCTCCCGCTCTTCGCCCTCGTCGGAGCCGCCGGAGCCATGGCCCTGCTTGCCCTGATCGCCGGGCGAAGTGGCGGCATTGCACTGTTCACGCTGGCGGGCATGATGATCGCCAGCCTTGCCGGGGCCATGACCAGCCTTGCCATCAGCCTTTCGCCCAATCCCTTCGCCCTGTCCGAGATCGTCACCTGGCTGATGGGGGCGCTGGCCGATCGCGGCTGGCACGAGGTGCGCCTGGCTGCCCCGCTGACCATCCTCGGCCTCGCTGCCCTGTGGCGCGCCGGCCCCGCGCTCGATGCCCTTGCCTTGGGCGAGGCCGCCGCCCGCTCTCTGGGAGTCGAACCTGCGCGCCTTCTTGGCATCATGATCGTCGCCATCGGCCTGAT
Source organism: Novosphingobium subterraneum (assembly GCF_000807925.1). Lineage (GTDB taxonomy): Bacteria > Pseudomonadota > Alphaproteobacteria > Sphingomonadales > Sphingomonadaceae > Novosphingobium > Novosphingobium subterraneum. Next base: position 39,875 of record NZ_JRVC01000023.1, read on the forward strand.
CGTCGGCAGCGGGGTCGCGGTGGCGGGCATGATCGGTTTTGTCGGCCTGATGGTCCCGCACTTCGTCCGCCCGTTCACCGACCAGCGCCCCTCGGCCACGCTCCTCCCCTCCGCCCTTGCCGGAGCGCTGCTGCTGCTCGTCGCCGATTGCCTGTGCCGCGTCCTTCCGCTGCAAGGAGGCGAGCTGCGCCTCGGCATAGCGCTCAGCCTTGCCGGCGCGCCGTTCTTCCTGCGCCTGCTCCTCAAGCTGCGGAGGGAACTGGCATGATGCTCGAAGCGCTTGGGCTGAACATCCCCCACCGCCTGCAGGGCGTCACCGCGCAACTGCGCGCTGGCGGTGTCACTGCCATTGTCGGTCCCAACGGTGCAGGCAAGTCCACGCTGCTTGCCGCGCTTGCCGGCCTGATCGAGCCCGCAACCGGCACCGTCACCCTTGCCAGCCAGCCGCTGGCGCAGATGCTGCCGCAGGAGCGCGCGCGCCGCATCGGCTATCTTCCGCAATCGGGCGAGGTCGCGTGGAACCTCTCGGTCCGCACGCTCGTCGGACTTGGCCGCCTGCCGCACCGCGCAAGTCCCGCCGAGGATGGCGAAGCCGTCGCCCAGGCCATCGCGACGATGCAGCTCGAACCTCTGGCCGAGCGCTCGCTGTCCACCCTGTCAGGGGGCGAGCGCGCCCGCGCCCTGCTTGCCCGGGTGCTCGCCACGAAGCCGCGCTGGATTCTTGCAGACGAACCGCTCGCCGCGCTCGATCTGGCCCACCAGCAGGCCTTGATCCAGCGCCTGCGCGGGCTCGCGGAAGAGGGCAGGGGAGTCGTGCTCGTCGTCCACGATCTCGCCCTGGCGATGAACCATGCCCATCACGTGGTCGTGCTCGACAGGGGCCGCATCGCTGCACAGGGCAAGCCACGCGATGCTCTCTCGCAGGAGGTCATCGCCCGCGTCTGGAATCTCGATGCACGCTGGCTGGGTGAGCCCGGCCACATGGCGCTGGCGATGTAGAAGGCGCTAGGCCGCGGTCGGGGCGATCTGGTCGTTCTCGTGACGATGCTCGGTCATCGCGGCGGCAAAGTCGGCTGCGAAATAGGCGGCAAAGCTCTCGCGCACCCGCATCGAGATCGCCGGACGATCCTCGCGCGCGCCAGCGCTGCGGCAGAACAGGCTCTGCGCCGGCGGGTTGCCGGATGCTGCCGGAATTGCTGGCAATGTACGGTCGGCGCTCATGCTTGGTGGCCCTGAAACCCTATCTTTGGTTAGCAGGCCCTAGCAAAGTTTCGTCACGCACGATTGTATGGTTTCGACAAACTTACGTAGTTTGCCGACGAAATTTCCCCCCAGCGTGGCCATCATGCACCTTTGCGCACGCAAAGATTGTGATGAAAATCACATGCTTGGCCTGTCTTTACGTTCGCACCCTTACGGGTTTGCCTCTAGTCCTTGTCATCAGGTTGCCCGGTGCGGAGATTCGGGCAGCAACAGAGGGCAACATGATCACGACGCTGCGCAACGCCACCGCCACCCTTTCGCTTGCAACCTTGCTGGCCTCCTGCGGCGGCGGCGATGGCGGCGGCATGGCATCCACGCCTCCGCCGGTCACATACAAGACGCTTGCCGAACTGTCCGGCGATCAGACCTTCCAGTCGGGCGGAATTACTGGCGTGCCCGTCGGCCCGGAACTCAGGAACCAAAGCACCCTTGCTTTCGGCCAGGGCGTGGAGATCAGGTATTCGGCCGCGACCGATTCCTACAACCTCAACAACGGCAGTGGCCTAGTTGTCGAATTTGCGCCCGCGCAGGTCGTCAATCGTAACGATACGACCGTCACCTGGCAGAAGCCTGCCGGCAACGGCGCTGTCGATTTTCTTTCAATCTCCAATCCCAGCGTCAACGGTGTGAAGCTCAGCTACGCGCTGTTCGGCAACTGGACGCATTATCAGCCGGGAGCGGACCGATCTTACAGCCTTGTCGGCGGCGTGCCCACCCAGGCCACCGATGTGCCGCGTAGCGGCAGCGCCACTTATGCGACCCAAGTCGTCGGGCTCGCCGCCAGAAGCGGGCAGGGCTACTACCTGATTGGTGAATCGACCGGCACATTCTCGGCCAATTTCGGCAGCAATTCGGTCAGCACCAGCCTGACGCTCGCGGGCAAGGCACCCAACAGCACCGTGGTCACCTCGTTTGGCAATTTCAACGGCACCGGCACGATCAGCAGTTCCGGCCCGGGCTTCACCGGCACGCTTTCGGGAAGCAACGCTTCGGGCGCCTTCAGTGGTGCATTCTTCGGCCCGCGCGGGATCGAGGCTGGCTACACCTTCTTCCTCAATGGCACCACTGACACCACGCTCAGCATTCAGGGCGCTTTGTTCGGCAAGAAGAACTGGATGCCTCGAAAAACCTCTGGCGTTGAGGGGCACTGAGTGATTCACTGCCTTTGTGGATGAGCGGAGGCGATGATGGCGGGACAGCCCGGTTTCTTTGATCTTTCGGACCGGTACGAGGCGTTGAGCGCAGCGGGTGATCCGCTGGAGCGGTTGTCAGGCGTGGTCGATTTCGAGGTGTTCCGGGGTCCATTGATTGCCGCTCTGCGCCGCAGTGTCCGCGGCAAGGGTGGCAGGCCGCCGTTCGACCCGGTGATGATGTTCAAGATCCTGGTGCTGCAGGCGCTCTATTCGCTGTCGGACGAAGCGATGGAATTCCAGATCAAGGATCGCTTGTCGTTCCAGCGCTTCCTGGGCCTTGGGCTCGATGGCACGGTGCCGGATGCAACGACGGTGTGGCTGTTCCGCGAGCGCTTGGTGCAAGCCAAGGCAATCGACAAGCTCTTCGCCCGCTTCGATGCAGCGCTGACCGACCGCGGCTATCTCGCCATGGGCGGCCAGATCATCGATGCTACCGTTGTGCCGGCACCCAAGCAGCGCAACACCGAAGAAGAGAAAGCCGCGATCAAGGACGGCCGGATTCCGGAGGCATGGAAAGCAAAGCCAGCCCGGCTCCGTCAGAAGGATCGTGATGCCCGGTGGAGTGTGAAGTACACCAAGGCCAAGGTGAAGGAAGGCGCCGATCCCAAGGCCTTCAAGCCGGTCGATCTCGCCATCCCGATGTTCGGTTACAAGAACCACGTGGGCATCGACCGGGCTCACGGGTTGATCCGGACCTGGGATGCCAGCGCCGCCAATGCCCATGACGGCGCCCGGTTGCCGAATCTGATCAGCACGAGCAACACCGGCTCGGGCGTCTGGGCCGATACCGCCTACCGTTCGAAGAAGAACGAGGCCTTCCTTGAGAAGGGCATGTTCAAGAGCCACATCCACCAGCGCAAGCCGAACCGCCGCGCCATGCCCGAGCGCGTCGCCAGAGCAAATGCGAAGCGCTCAGCCATCCGCTCGGCAGTCGAACACGTCTTTGCCGGGCAGAAGCATCGCATGGGCCTGATCGTGCGCACCATCGGCATTGCCCGCGCCCGCATCAAGATCGGCATGGCCAACCTCGCTTACAATTTCCAGCGCCTCACCTGGCTCGAGGGGCGAAGTGTGCCCGCATAACGCGAAAACGGGGTTCAGAGCGGCGCTCCAGTCTTGAAACCCAAGAAAATCAGAGGATCAACCAACCGAAAACGGGGCTCACCAACCCCTCGCTGGCCGTCACGTCCCTATCCTGCCAAAATCAGACGGTTCTTCGAGGTGTCCAACTGAGCCCGTTCCTGCTTTCAACAAGGTGGGGGGCATCCGCAGGTTGGTGGAGCGGCCCGAATGGGACAGCGCCTTGCAGAAAAGGGCGAAAACCAACCTCTTTGCCCCCTCCGGAAAGCGGGAGGGGTTGGGGTGAGCCTTCCTCGCACGCGGTCCCACGACTAGAAGTCTCCAAAACGTGATTAAAATCACACAATTGATCCAAATAGATGTTCGCGATTAACATCGGTTCTGGCTAATTCTTCCTCCGAATTGGTGTCTGAATACAGGGATTCGGGCCAGCAACGGGGGCAACCGTGAACCGCAAGATTTTCGCCACAACAGCCACGACAACGCTCGCCCTCCTGCTGGCCTCATGTGGCGGTGGTAGTGGCGGCGGTGTGAGCAGCACGCCAACGCCTGTTCCCACTCCGACGCCGACGCCGACGCCGACGCCCACGCCCACGCCCGCGCCCACTCCGACGCCTACGCCTACGCCTACGCCAACCCCCACACCGACGCCTACGCCGAGCGCGAATTCGGACCTGATCGGAACGCTCGCGACCGAGAGTTTCGCCAACCTCTCCATGCGCGCAACCGCCACGGCCAATGGAGAGAGTACGCGCGGCAGCGTCGCCAGCCAGACAGCTACAATCCGTTACGATGCGGCCAAGAAGTCCTATACCTTAACGACGGGTGGTGGTTCGATCACCTTCGGGCCGGGCGATCTTGATAGCGCCAGTTCGAACGCCGTCGCCACCGTCTACACGAGGAAGTCAGGTTCGACGACCGACGTTCTGACGCTTACCAAGGCGGGCACATCCGGCCTTGCTACCTACAAGTATGTCGGAAGCGCCTTCTGGGAACACACGCAGCTATCGAGTTCATCGGGAACAGGCAGCGTGGATGCGTTTGTTTATGGCATCCCCACTTCGGCCAGTGCTGTACCGCGTAGCGGCACTGGCGCCTACGAGATTGCCTTGATCGGAGTGGAATCCATTCCGGCGGGCAGTGCTGCGATGGCAGGCAGCGGCGGTGCGGTGGTCGAATTCGATACCGGCAAGATTCGCATTTCCGGCATGATGAAAGGCGTCTATTTCTCAGGCTCCGACATCCAGTTCGATGCAACTGCTGCACTGGCGGCAACGTCCAACAACTTCGCCGGAACCATCAAATGGTCGGACGCGGCGAACTTCTCGGGCGCGCTCAACGGCGAATTCTTTGGCCCTGCTGCTGAGGAATTGGGCGCCGTTTTCAATGCTACTGCACCGGACGGTCGGGTCGCCGTAGGCACGATCACCGGACGAAAGGGTGCTGTCGGCAACACGCAGTTCACAGAGGGAAGGCTGGCCAACACGCAGAGTTTCAGCACAAGCGCGCGCAGACTGGACTTCAAGTCTCAGGATAAATCGTTCAATTCAAATACGCTAGGCGATTTCACCAACCAATCACTAAGGCGTGAACCGCTGCAACTCACTTTTGATGCCGTGACCAAGAAGTATACGGTTACGACACCTGACGTCCTATACCCCTTACGAACATGATGGCGGAAGCAATTATCAGGACGATGCTACCGGGCTGCTCCTTCCGACTACACAAACTTACTCCGCCGTAGGCTTCTTCAGACAACGCACTGGAGGAACATCGCTCGATCCGCAGCTTTCGTATCAGATCGATTACTTCATTTACGGCATGCCGACAGCGAGCAGCGCGGTGCCGCGGAGCGGGTCAGCTGACTACAAGGTCCATATCGACGGACTGGCAATCGACAACGATTTTACTGACGCATTGAACGTTGTCGGTAATGGCGTGCTTTCCGCCGATTTCGCTACTGGCCGTCTCGATCTGGCCACATCAGTTGACTTGGGCGAAATCGACTACATCTCTGGCCACAACCCTCAAAGCACCACCGGGGTTTTTAGGGCCTCGGGCACAATCTCCAGCACGGCAAACACCTTCTCGGGCAATCTGACGCTCGACGGGATCGGCAACTACTCCGGCACATTTGATGGCAGCTTCTTTGGTCCAACGGCTCAGGAAGTCGCAGCAACCTGGTCGGCCGCCGATGGCGCCGACAAGGCCATTGGGACGATCATCGGTGCGAAGGATGCCAGTCTGACTGCGGCCCGAACGCCGCTGGGCGATTACACCACGCAAACGACATTCAGTGCGATCACGCTGCGAGATCATGGCGTATCCGATCCGGCGACCGTCACCTATAATCCCGCAACGGGCGCCTATCTTTTGCGTTTCACGCCCGAATACTCGAACACCACGTACGCCACCAAGTTTGAGCAGACAGACATCGACCCGGCGAAAAGTGACGCCAGCCGTACATGGTACGATCGTGGCGTCACCGCGAAGGGCTACGTCTTCAAGCCGGGCGACCAGAACCCCGTTCTGAAGCTGACTTACGCGACCTTTGCCGATTTGCAGGTGCGTGCGACGTCCTCCAATCCTCCAGACGCAATAAATGCCCAGTACTTCGTCATTTACGGCAATCGGACGCCTTATGCCCTACTACCGCGCTTCGGCTCTGCTACGTACGATGGGATTATCCGTGGACGAGGGCGCGCCAACGCGATCTCGTATGAAGGTACGTTCTCGGGCACAGCCACCGCGACGGCAAATTTCGCAGACATGAAGCTAGGCGCGACGGTTAACATCGTCGCCGACGATAGCACTGCATCGCCCGTGGGTACGTTCTCCTACACCGCGAACATCATCACGACGGACGGAACGACCTCGCTATTTCGTGGCTTTGCCACCACGCAAAATGGTGCTTCCCGTGGTCAGATCGAAGGCGGGTTCTTTGGTCCGAACGCGAACGAGATCGGTGCGGCGTGGTTTGTACAGCGGAATGGTCTTACCACCGGGCTCGACATCGGCGGCATACTGATCGGCAAGAAGAACTGACGGCTTCCGCCGCTCAACGCCCGCAGTATTCGTAGCGCCCGGCTTGGCACGCCGCCACCGCGCGGCGCCATTCGGCCATGCGCTGCTCGTAATCGTCCTGGGCTTGGGCATAGGCGCGGTTGGCGTCCTGGCCTCCACGGCCACTGCGGGCGTCATGCTCGCGCCATGCCGCCCAGTCTTTCGCATAGCGGGCATCGCGCTCGCGCACGCGGGCCAGTTCCTGCTGGTTGAGCTTGCGGATGATCGCCCGGTCGCGTTCGCGCGCGGCCTGCGTGCGCATCTGCGGGTCATGGGGATCGTCGGCCAGCGCCACGCCCGGCAAAGCCAGAACCCCAAGCGCCAGCGCGCTGCACATCATCCGCACGTTCATTCCCGAGACCCTCATGTTATCGCTGCTTCATCCCGCGGCCGCGGCACCCGCGCAATCCACCTTGCGCCGAACCGTTGGCACCCGGTCGCAGCCACCGTCCCTTTCGTCGCGACCGGGGATGGGGAAGCGAAACCGTGCCCCCGAAAGCCCATATTGCACTGCAATGGTCCGCTCCCCACATGGCGCTTGCAACCGGGCCGGCACTCGCGTCCGAATCCCTTGCGAAACCCGAACAAATATGGAACACCGCCGCGCATGTCTCTCACTACCATTTCCGTCCGCGGCGCCCGTGAACACAACCTCAAGGGGATCGACGTCGATCTCCCCCGCGATAGCCTGATCGTCATCACCGGCCTCTCGGGCTCGGGCAAGTCGAGCCTCGCGTTCGACACGATCTATGCCGAGGGCCAGCGCCGCTACGTGGAATCGCTCAGCGCCTATGCGCGCCAGTTCCTCGAGATGATGCAGAAGCCCGATGTCGAGCATATCGACGGTCTCTCCCCCGCCATCTCCATCGAGCAGAAGACCACCAGCCGCAACCCGCGCTCGACCGTCGCCACCGTCACCGAGGTCTACGACTACATGCGCCTGCTCTGGGCGCGCATCGGCGTGCCCTACAGCCCCGCCACCGGCGAGCCGATCAGCGCGCAGACCGTCAGCCAGATGGTCGACCGCGTCATGGCCCTGCCCGAAGGCACCCGCGCCTACCTGCTCGCCCCGGTCGTGCGCGGCCGCAAGGGCGAATACCGCCGCGAGCTCGCCGAATGGCAGAAGGCCGGCTACACCCGCGTCCGCATCAACGGCGAGATCATGCCGATCGAGGACGCGCCTGCGCTCGACAAGAAGCTCAAGCACGACATCGAGGTGGTGGTTGACCGCATCGCCGTCCGCGACGGCATCCAGACCCGCCTCGCCGACAGCTTCGAACAGGCTCTCAAACTGGCCGACGGCCTTGCCTACGTCGATCTCGCCGATGGCGTCGTCCCCGGCCGCGAGGAAGAATCGGACGCCAATGGCAAGAAGGGCGCCCAGAAGACGGGAATGAAGAAGACCGGCCTTGCCGCCAACCGCATCGTCTTCTCCGAAAAGTTCGCCTGCCCCGTCAGCGGCTTCACCATCGAGTCCATCGAACCGCGCCTGTTCTCGTTCAACGCCCCCCAGGGCGCATGCCCCGCCTGCGACGGCCTCGGCGAAAAGCTGCTGTTCGATCCCCAGCTCGTCGTGCCGAACGAGAACCTCAGCCTCAAGCAGGGCGCTGTCGTCCCTTGGGCGAAGTCCAACCCGCCGTCGCCCTATTACATGCAGGTCCTCGCCAGCCTCGCCGCGCATTTCGGCTTCAGCCTCGATACGCCATGGGACGCGCTGCCGGCCGAGGTCAAGATCGTCATCCTCTATGGCACCGCCGGCAAGGCGGTGCCGCTGACCTTCATCGACGGCAAGAAGAGCTACACCGTCAACAAGGCCTTCGAAGGCGTGATCGGCAACCTCAACCGCCGCATGCTGCAAACCGAAAGCGCCTGGATGCGCGAGGAACTGGGCAAGTTCCAGACCGCGCAGCCGTGCGAGACCTGCGAAGGCAAGCGCCTCAAGCCCGAGGCGCTGTCGGTCAAGGTCGCCGGGCGCGATATCTCCTCGGTCACCCGCCTCTCGGTCGCCGCCGCGGTCGAATGGTACGCCAATCTCGACAGCCAGCTCACCAGCCAGCAGAGCCAGATCGCCCGCGCCATCCTCAAGGAAATCAACGAGCGCCTCGGCTTCCTCAACAACGTCGGCCTCGATTACCTCAACCTCGATCGCACCTCGGGCACCCTCTCGGGCGGCGAGAGCCAGCGCATCCGCCTCGCCAGCCAGATCGGCTCCGGCCTCTCGGGCGTGCTCTACGTGCTCGACGAGCCGTCCATCGGCCTCCACCAGCGCGACAATGACCGCCTGCTCGAAACCCTCAAGCGCCTGCGCGACCTCGGCAACACCGTGATCGTGGTCGAGCATGACGAGGACGCCATCCGCACCGCCGATCACGTCGTCGATCTCGGCCCCGGCGCGGGCGTCCATGGCGGCGAGATCGTCGCGCAGGGCACGCTCGACGATATCCTCAACAACCCCAACAGCCTCACCGGCCAGTACCTCACCGGCGCGCGGAAGATCGAGGTCCCCAAGACCCGCCGCAAGGGCAACGGCCTGTTCATCGGCGTGGAGGGCGCGCGCGCCAACAACCTCCAGAACGTCAGCGCCAAGATCCCCTTGGGCACCTTCACCTGCGTCACCGGCGTCTCCGGCTCGGGCAAGTCGAGCTTCACCATCGACACGCTCCACGCCGTCGCCGCCCGCACGCTCAATGGCGCGCGCGTGATCGCCGGCGCGCACGATCGCGTCACCGGGCTTGAACACTGCGACAAGGTGATCGAGATCGACCAGTCGCCCATCGGCCGCACCCCGCGCTCCAACCCCGCCACCTACACCGGCGCCTTCACCCTGATCCGTGACTGGTTCGCAGGCCTCCCCGAAAGCGCCGCGCGCGGCTACAAGGCCGGCCGCTTCAGCTTCAACGTCAAGGGTGGCCGTTGCGAGAAGTGCCAGGGCGATGGCCTGATCAAGATCGAGATGCACTTCCTGCCCGACGTCTACGTGACCTGCGAGGAGTGCGACGGCAAGCGCTACAACCGCGAAACGCTCGAGGTGAAGTTCAAGGGCCTCTCCATCGCCGACGTGCTCGACATGACGATCGAGGACGCCGAGGAGTTCTTCAAGGCCGTCCCCCCGATCCGCGACCGGATGCACATGCTCAACGAGGTCGGCCTCGGCTACGTCAAGGTCGGCCAGCAGGCGACGACGCTGTCGGGCGGCGAAGCCCAGCGCGTCAAGCTCGCCAAAGAACTCGCCCGCCGCAGCACGGGGCAGACGCTCTACATCCTCGACGAGCCCACCACCGGCCTCCACTTCGAGGACGTGCGCAAGCTATTGGAAGTCCTCCACCGCCTCGTCGACCAGGGCAACAGCGTCGTCGTGATCGAACACAACCTGGATGTGATCAAGACCGCCGACTGGATCATCGACCTCGGCCCCGAAGGCGGCGTGAGAGGTGGCGAAATCGTGGCGGAAGGCACCCCGGAGCAGGTGGCCCAGAACCCCCGCAGCTTCACCGGCCAATACATGGCCCCGTTGTTGAAGCGCTAGTTCCTCCCCGCCCGCTCATCCTGAGCCTGTCGAAGGAGGGAGGGGGACCATCCGCAGGGTGGTGGAGGGGCACCCTCGCAACACCACCACCCGAAATGCCAACCCCGTCACCCTGAAACCGGTTCAGGGTCCATCTCTCCCCACATGCGGAGGCCCAATCGGCAAAATGGATCCTGAACCAAGTTCAGGATGACGAAGCAAGTGGTAACCACCCCACCACCCAAGCCCCGCTCATCCTGAGCCTCTCGAAGGATGGCAGCCCGACGCTGCTATCCCGGAAGCGCTCGACTTCGGCAAGGTCTAGAGTGACGGCGAATTCGGAATATAGGCCGTGACACCTTAATCCACCTGTCACCGTAATCCGAATATTGCGCTTGCAAATACAGGGGTTAGTATCGCCTAGAAGGAAATTTTAAGGAATCATTGCTGTGAAGAAGGAGAGTCCAGAAGGTCCTAAGGGCAACAACGCGCCGACTTGTGGGATCGTGATGCCAATCTCGGCATGGGGCGTCCATGATGCTCAGCACTGGTTAGAGGTCAAAGATATAATTTGCCGGTCGATTGAAGGGGCAAATTTTACACCAAAGCCTGTTTGGCAAAGTGCAGAAACGGACATTATTCAAAGTAGAATCGTGAAAAATCTATACGAATGCGATATGGTTGTCTGTGATATAAGTGCTTTGAACCCCAATGTAATGTTTGAACTTGGCATGAGGCTGACATTCAAAAAGCCAGTCGTGATCGTAGCTGATAAAGACACCAGATTGCCATTTGATACGGGCGTTATAGATACGCTGATATATCCGACAGATCTGCATTTCTCAAGCATTGAGAGGTTCATGCATGATCTAACAGCAAGAATCACCGACCTTCATTCACAGGTCAAGGCGAGCACGTTTAAGCCATATCTAGATACATTTGGTGCATTTACAGTCGTTGATCCGCAGTCGCAACATGTTCCATATGAAGAGTTTGTCACTGCTCAACTTGAAAACATCGCTCAAACTCTTAAGGCTTTGGATTATCGAGTCCGGCTGAACGAGGAGAACGCAAGTGCTGAACGAGTAAAGGGAGCTTTGGACAGTTTTAAGGGCTCCGTGGATACAGCTAAAATGAACGCTCTCCTCAAGAGCGCGAGCCCAGAAGATATTGCGCGATTAAACAGAGAGATCGCGGAGTCCATCAAAGATTTTAATGGTCTAAGTGTCAGAACAGATGGCACCGTCGGCCCAAGAAGGTCGGCGGGCGGCTTGGGGCGAACTACCAAATCCTAGAGTTACGGTGATAGCATGCTAAAACCCGAAACTCCCTTCGCCACCGTAAAACCCCGGACCTGATCCGGGGTCTTACTTTCTTCCTAAGGCAAAGCGTTCCCCGCAAGAAGCGGGATCCAGAGTCAAGCCGGGATGACGGGGCAGGGGATGTCCCTCCGCGTCTCCCATTTCCTCGGCGCCACTGCGCAAACCAAAAATCCATTTTCCTACACCCCCCATCCTCGCCTGGAAGTTCCCGTTTTGCTCCAAACGGGAGTCGCCCATGCCGCACGCCGCCGATCCGCATCAGCCTTCTTCACGCGCCGGAACCTCCCTCGGGCGCGGGTCGAGGTTCTGCGGTATGGCTTAACCCCGGCTCACCCGCTAACATCCCTGCATGACCAGCGCCGGCTACCGTCCTGAATTCGAAGCGGCGCTGCGCCTGCTGGCGCGGATCAGTGTCGAGATGGATGCTGCCGGGTTTCGCCCTCCGGTGCTTGTCGGCGGCGGGGCTGTCGAGGTCTATACGCTCGGTGCCGTAAACACCGGTGATTTCGATCTCGCCTGCGGGCGGCAGGACGTGCTCGAACAGGTCATGCAGCGGCATGGCTTTGTCCGACCATCGGGGCCGGGACTGGCCACGCGCGGGTGGGTCCATCCGCAACTGGCGCTCGGTTTCGAATGCGTGGCTGATACGCTGCTTGATGGCATGGCCGATCGGGACATGGTCCAACTGGTCGATCTGGGGGCAGATGGCAGTGTAGCGGTCATCGCCCCGGAAGACATCATTGCCGATCGCATGGGGCAATACGCTTCGGGCAGCGCGCCGGAGATGCTTGGGCAAGCCCGCGCGCTCTTTGCCCTGTGCGAAAGCCTCGATCTGGACTATATGCAACGCCGGATTGCAGAGGAAACCGCAGGCAGTCATGGCCTTCAAGACCTTCAAGACCCGGCGTGAACCGGTAAAGCTCGAAGAGCTTGGCGCGCAGATCGCGCGACGCGAAACCGCGCTCGGCGGCGTCGACGTGCCCCGCAACCCCGGCACCCGCCGCACTCCGTCAAAACGTGCGTTGCTCAAGGCGATAGAGGATCTCGGCGGCAAGTGGTGAGGGGGCGCTGCCGGAGGATCGCAGGACAGACCGGATCGCCTCTTTAAGGACAGGCGGACAAACTACCCTGTCCCGGCAGCAGTAGGATTCTGCCTCATTTCCGCGAACCCACAAAACCATTTTCCTACACCCCCCATCCCGGCCTAGAAGTTCCCGTTTCGTTCCAAACGGGAGCCGCCCATGCCGCACGCCGCCGATCCGCATCAGCCTTCCTCCTTCGGGCGCGGGTGGATCCCCGCGAGCCGGGATATCGGGCTGCCTGATGATGCTCTGCCTGCGGTTGGCACGAGGGGGTGGGGGCGCGTCCCCCTCCCGCAGGCGGGAGGGGAGAGACTAAGGGACGCCTGCCCGCCTGCGGGAGGGGGGAGAGACGGCACTGTCCTCCCGCATGGGGAAGAGCAAGAGGCATCACTCCTCCACCCCAACCAGTTCACGCCCACGCGCATCGCGCTGTTTCTCGAGCATCTCAGCCGCCACGGGCAGGTGCGCGCGGCGGCGCAGGTGGCGGGGGTGTCTTCGCAGACGGCCTATGTCCGCCGTCGGCGCGACCCGGCTTTTGCCGCCGCATGGGACGCTGCGCTGCTCCATGCGCGCGAGGCGGCCGAGCAGGTGCTTGCCACCCGCGCGCTCCACGGCACCACCGAGACGATCTGGTTCCGGGGCGAGGCGGTGGGCGAGCGGCGGCGCTTCGACGCGCGCCTGCTCCTTGCGCACCTCGCCCGGCTCGATGCCCGCGCCGCGCAGGCGCCCAGGGAAATCCATCACCTCGCCGAAGACTTCGACCGCATGCTCCTGGCCCTGGCCGAGGGCGCCGACGTCGCCGCCGCCACCGGCTTTGCCGACCCGGCGCAGGACCGCTTTCTCAAGGCTTGCGAGAAGCAGGCCGAACAGGACTTCAAGCGCGCCGTCCCCTATCCCACCGACGACGAGCCCGACGAGGCCTGGGACGACTGGCAGGAAGCCCACGACGCCCACATGGAAAGCGCCCGCCAGCTCGCCCGCGAAAGCTGGTCCGCCGCCCAGAACCGCCGTGAAGCCACGCTCCAAGCGCTGTTCGGGGAAGAGGAGGATAAAGATCAGACCGAAATCAGGGAAGCCTGCTCCCCCGCGCAGGCGGGGGCCTCGGTGTCGTTACGGAACGAACGCGAGAAACCCGAAGCGGTCCGTAAACCGGCCGAGGTCCCCGCCTGCGCGGGGACGCCGGAGGAGGAGCGCGGAGAGCAAAGCGCCCCTGAACCGTGTAAACCGCGTAAACCCCTCGGGCTGCTGCGGTGCGGAACGTCGCCCTCGGCGCTGCTTTCGGCGGGCCTCAACTGGCCGATTCAAGCGCCTCGCCAGCTTCCAGCCACGCCAGTTCCGCTTCCTCCAGCGCCTGCGCAACCTTGCTTCGCCGCTGTGACAGGTCACTCATGGTGAGCTTGGCGAATTCCGGCGCGGCGCTGCCCGGCTCGAACATCGCGCGGTCGATCTGCGCCAGTTCGGCCTGCAGTTTGGCCACGCGCTTTTCCGCCAGGCCTTGCGCCTTCTGCAGCGCCTTGTACGTCTCGCGCGCCGCGGCCCGCGTCTTGCGGTCCTGCTGCGCGCCGCCCTTGGCTGGCGTGTCGCTGCTGCCGCTCTCGGTCTTGGGCTGGTTGCGGCCGAGGATGAAGTCGATGTAGTCCTCGATGCTGCCGTCGAACGGCTTGGCGGTGCCGTCGTCGACGAGGACCAGCCGGTCGGCCACCAGTTCGGCCATGTGCCGGTCGTGGCTGATCAGGATCACCGCGCCCTTGTAGGCATTCAATGCCTGTACCAGCGCCTCGCGCGCATCGATGTCGAGGTGGTTGGTCGGCTCGTCGAGCACCAGCATGTGCGGCGCGTCGCGGGTGACGAGGGCGAGGGCAAGCCGCGCGCGCTCACCGCCCGACAGCGTGCCGACCTGCGCGGTGGCGCGGTTGCCGGAGAAGCCGAAGCGCCCGAGCTGCGCGCGGATGGCGGCCGGGCTCTTGCCCTCCATCGCCCGCGTCATCAGTTCGAGCGGGGTGCCGCCATCGGCGATCTCCTCGACCTGATACTGGGTGAAGTAGCCGACCTGCATCTTCCCCGTCGCCGTCATCGCCCCGTCCATCGGCGCGAGCTGCGCGGCGAGCAGGCGGGCGAGCGTGGTCTTGCCGTTGCCGTTGCGGCCGAGCAGCGCGATGCGGTCATCCGGATCGATGCGCAGGTTGAGCCGCTGCAGCACCGGCTTGCCGGGCGCGTAGCCCACGCTGGCAAGATCGAGCGTGATCAGCGGCGGGCGCAGTTCCTCGGGGTCGGGGAAGTCGAAGCTGAGCGAGGGGTCTTCCACCACTGCCGCGATCGGCTGCATCTTGGCCAGCATCTTGGCGCGCGACTGCGCCTGCTTGGCGGTTGAGGCGCGGGCGGAGTTGCGGGCGATGTAGTCGCGGAGCCGATCCGCCTGCGCTTCCTGCGCGGCGCGCGCGGCGGCCTGCTGGGCAAGCCGTTCGTTGCGCTGGCGCTCGAAGCTGTCGTACCCGCCGGGATAGAGCGTGAGCTTGCCGGCGTGGAGGTGGACGATGTGGTCGGCCACGTTGTTGAGCAGATCACGCTCGTGGCTGATCAGCAGCAGCGTGCCGGGATAGGCCTTGAGGAAGTTCTCCAGCCACAGCGTCGCTTCAAGGTCGAGGTGGTTCGAGGGCTCGTCGAGCAGCAGCACGTCGGGCGCGGAGAAGAGCAGCGAGGCGAGCGCGACGCGCATCCGCCAGCCGCCGGAGAAGCTGTCGAGCGGGCTGCCTTGCATCGCCTCGTCGAAGCCGAGACCGATCAGGATGCGCGCGGCGCGGGCGTCGGCGCTGTAGGCATCGATGGCGAGCAGGCGATCGTGGACATCGCCGAGGCGATCGGGATCGGTGCAGGTCTCGGCCTCGGCGAGCAGCTGGGTGCGCTCGACATCGGCGGCGAGCACGGTTTCGAACGGCGTGGCGCTGCCTGCGGGGGCTTCCTGTGCGAGGTAGCCAAGGCGAGTGCGGCGAGGCATTTCGATCGCGCCTTCGTCAGGCTCGATCTCGCCGATGATTGCCTTGACCAGCGTGGACTTGCCCGCCCCGTTGCGCCCGACCAGACCGACGCGCGCGCGCGGCGGCACGGCGACTGAGGCGCGGGAAATGATGTCGCGTCCGCCGAGGCGCACGGTGATGCCGTTGATGGTAAGCATGGGGAGAGACAGGCGTCCGGTTGGAAAAGTCAGGGAAAATCGGGCGCGCGAGTCCCTGTCACACTCCCCCGGTGTAGGCAAGCGGAGTTGAAACCCATCAGGCTGTCGTCAGCCCATCAGCGTCGTACCGTGTAGGCATAGGGTATGTAGAGGTAAACCTCCGTATTGCTGACCTGCGCCCAGGCGATGGCGCGATCGAGCCCGGTCACTTCGACGCCGTAACCCGGGCCGTAAGGGCTGGCTGCCTGAAGCGCGCTTCTGGCGATGCGCGCATTGATTTCCTCGCGGTACTGCTCGGGGTTGACGATGGTCAGCGCCATCGTGCCGAGCTGGCGAATTTCGGAGCGGCCCGTGGCGGGGACGGACTGGACGAAGGCCGAAACCTTGCGCTGCGCCTCGTCGATCGTGCCGGTGAGCTTGGCCTTGATCATCAGCCGTGCGGTGGCGGTACTTCCGTCGTCCTCGAAACCGGGCTGGACCTTGCCGTTACCTTCGTCCTCATCGTCGTCTTGACTGTCGTCATCATCCTCGTCATGCGAGGTGGTGGAGGGGCTGGCGAGAGCTGGGAACAGGGCGCGCCAGTTCTCGCGCGTGACTTCCTTAACCTCGAGTTCGCCGGTGACGAGGCTGAGGCCTTTGCGGCTGGCGCGGTCGAGCGCGGCGAGCAGCATGGCCTGCACTTCGCTGCGGCGCATGTCCTCGCTGCGGGAGTCCGAGCCGATCTCGATCCGGCGCACGACGCCGTCGGCGGCGCGGCGCAGGCCGATGGCAGGGCGGCGATCGAGATAGGGCAGGCTGGTCATCACCGAGGGAAGCCGCTCGCTGCGCCGAGTGGCGGTAACGATGACTTCGCCCATGCCCTCATCCTCTTGTGCCGACACCTGCAGGGGCGCAGCGAGCATCGCGAGCGCGACAAGGCGTGACAACGTGCGCTCGATCATGGTGCGGTCCTCCCGTCGGACTGCCTTGGCGTTATTGCGTAGCGGTATGGAATATACAGGAAGACATCGCTGGGGCTTGCCTGGGTCCAGATCACCTGCCCATCCACGCCTGTTACGCTGAACGTGAAGTCCGACCCGAAGATCCCGGCGGTGGTGCGCGCATCCTGGGCGACGAGGGCAAGGATCCTTTCGCGGTACTGGTCGGGATTGTCGACGCTGAGCGAAGTTACCGAAGTCGTCTCGATCGTCGCGCGGCCATTGCCTTTGAGCGAGGCGATGAACACCTTCAGCTTGTCCTGCGTGGCGCGGGACGAACCCTCGAACTTGCCCCTGACCATCAGTTCGACCCTGCTGGTATCCACCCGGCCGGCGGGCAATTGC
Organism: Novosphingobium subterraneum; assembly: GCF_000807925.1. Classification (GTDB taxonomy): domain Bacteria; phylum Pseudomonadota; class Alphaproteobacteria; order Sphingomonadales; family Sphingomonadaceae; genus Novosphingobium; species Novosphingobium subterraneum. The sequence goes on from NZ_JRVC01000023.1 coordinate 56,877, forward strand.
GGAAGGCTGCGGTAGTTCGCCTTGGTCACGGGTTCGAGCTGCACGGTCCCGGTCACAAGCTGGAAGCCCGACGCGACGGCGCGATCAATGGCGGCGAGCAGAGCTGCGTCGATCTCGCTGCGGCGGGTAGCGGCGTCGCGGGTATCGGAGACAATTGTGAGGTTCATGACCATGCCATCTGCCTGGCGCCGCAAACCGACGACCGGGCGGTCCTTCTGCCAGAAGCGGGCATCGTTGCGGCTGGCGCTGACCAGCACCTCGCCGAGGCCCGCCGACTGCGCAGTTGCCGAACTCGCGCCAAGCCCCACGAGCAATGGGACAATCCCCAAAAGCATTCGCATCAGTGCTGCCCCCTCCAACCAGTTGCCGGGATGGATGCTACGGTGGAGGTGGCGGGCAGCCAAGGCAATTCATCCGCGCGCCTGAGCTGGCAGGGGCCGCAGCCGGTTCACGTGAGGATTCCGTGACAACACCGAGGCCCCCGCCTGCGCGGGGGGAGCAGGGTCATTTGTCCGACTCTATCGGTGGGAATGATGGTGGGCCCGGCAGGACTTGAACCCGCGACCTAGCCGTTATGAGCGGCCAGCTCTAACCAACTGAGCTACAGGCCCATCGCTGATCCCGCTAGCGGCGCAGTCGCGGCTTGGCAAGATCACTCGTCAGACTTGCGCGGCGGCGATGATCTCGCTGACGCAGGTCGGACGGACGCGGTGGCGGGCGAGATGGGCGAAGACGCCGCGCCACCAGTCATAGAACTGGTCGAGGTCATCCTCGCTGCGGACGTAGGGCGTGTAGCCCGGCCGAAGCGAGGGGCTGTGGAAGGAGAAAACGAGCAGGGGCAGGCGGCTTTCCAACGCCATGTCGATGCCGGTCAGCGCTTCGAGCACCGTGACACCTTCGGGAGTCAACGGGATCCGATCGAGCAGGCCGAGCCGGGCGAGCGCCCCGCGAAGGCGTGGCACGCGCCACAGGGCGGGGTAGACTGCCGGTCCGTGGCGGCGAAGGTGCCCGGCGAAAACCGTGGTGAGCGGCATTTCCATCAGACCGTTGCGGCGGTCGATCCACCAGGGGCGCAAGGGGTGATCGCGGAAGTTGGGGCCGCCGGTGGAGCTGTAATCGAAGCGCGAGCGGACCGAGGTGTCGATCGCGATGGCGCAATCGGACAAGGCGGCTGCGGTATTCGGGCCGACACCGTACCGCCCTGCGCGGTAGATCAGCGGGCCGACCCCGAAGGCCTGCTCGATCGTGTCGCGCAGCTTGCGGAACTTGGCACGTTCCAGATCGGCCGGAAGGTTGCCGGCGAAGCTGTTGTGGACATTGACGAGTTCATCGTAGGGCGGGTTGACCCAGGGGTGCAACTGCACGCCGATTTCGGCGCGCCCGGCGAGGACGGCGGCTCCGAGGACTTCGGCAGCGCGCGGGTCGCTCGCCACCGGGTAATCGACAAGGTAGACCGGGACAACACCGAGGCCCTCGCAGAACTGCTGGAATTTGGCGAGGCGGGGGATGTGGTCGAGGCCGTGGCTGGTGCGATCCAGCGGCTTGGACCAGTCAAATTCCTCTTCGGTGTCGACCGTCAGGATGAACCGGGTGCCAAATTCGGGCGCGAACGTGACGAAGTCTTCCGGCGACGGCAGGCGAAGGATCTGAGGAGAGGCCGAGGCTGTCATGCGCGGGCCTGCATCGGCGCGGCATCGCTCGGCGGTTCGTCCGCCAGCGGAATAGTGGCAACGAACTGCGAATGCTCCCGCAGCAGGGATCCGCCGCCGGATTCAAACTCTGCGCGGGCAAGGCGCAAGGCAAAGCCGTTGCCAAGCATTGCCGAAGCCGCCAGCACGCCACTGCCCGTCGGCGCTTCGGGCGCAAAGAGGGCCGCATCGTCAAGCCGGTCGAGCGCGGCAGGCAGCGTGACTGACAATCTGGCGCAGCGTTCGCGCTGTTCAAGCGCGATGGCGATGCGCTCGCCGGGCGCGACGCTGGTGGCGATGACCGAGAGCAGCCGCCACACGCTGCGTTCGATTTCATCGGCAGCGAATGCCACTGCAAGCGGGCCTTGTGACATGCTGACGGAAAGCCGGACGTTGCGGGCTGCAAGAACGGGGGAGATCTGTTCGACAAGCCCGGCGACCAGCGCAGCCGCATCGGCAAGGCCGGTGTCGATTGCAAGCGCGCGCGATTCCAGCTTCACCAGCCGCTCGATCTCTTCGAAGCCGGCGAGCATCTGTGCCGCATCTGCCGCAATGCTGGCAGCCATGGCGCGGTACTGGTGCGGCGTGGTGCCGAAGACCTGGGACTGGATCATCTCGGCAAAGCCCTGGATCGCGTTGATCGGCGTGCGCAGCTCGTGCAGCAGCTGCCGCAGACGGTCTGCCTCGGCCGAGACGGAGGGCGTTTCCAGAGCCAGTTCCGCAGCTGGCACTTGGACAAGGCGGCGCAGGCGCAAAAGGTAGCCGGCGAAGCGACCACCGTCGCGCGTGAAGATTGGCGTGCCATCGGCCTGCCAGTGGCCAGCCACGAGATCGGCGCCTTCGATCGACAGGAAGCCGGCCTCGATCGGCTGGCGCTGTCGGAATGCGCGAGCGGTGGTTTCATCGCACCGCATCGGCGAGGCGGCGTCTGCACAGAACATCTGGCTGCCGAGCAGGACCCCCGGCGGGTCGATGCCTGCGTGAACGACAAGCCCGAGCGCATCAGTGCGCAGGTCAATCGTCGCGACCGGCTTGCGCGGCGCTGCGTTCTCCTCGCCGAAGGGCAGGAGCGGGGCAAGACCATCGCCGCGAGCGGCCTGAGGCGCAGTGGCCTCGCGTTCCTCGCGCTTGCGCCGGAAGGCCTCGATCCGGCGGACGATCGCGCCGATGCCGTCGTCTGCCAGGAGGGGGTCCGGGAGGGGTTCGGGCACAGGCTCGGGCTCAGGCAGGGGCTCGGGCAGGGGGGGCGCCTGTCTGTCAGCTCGGGCCTGTTCGATTGCGACCGCAGGTTCGGGCTGGGGCAGCAGGAAATCGTTGATGCCAAGGCGTGATAGCAGCTGGCGGACCGGCTCTCCCAGATCGGCGCGATGGCGCACGAAGCCGCGCGCCTGTACCGGGAGGCGCGGGATCACGGCGAGCCAGTCCTCGTCGGTCAGCCGGGCGGCCGATACTGCAGCCGCCGCGGTACGGGGACCGCCTTGGGCAAAATGGTAAACCAGCACGGCAGAGCGGTGCGGGGCGGAGCGAAGAACTGCGGCGCATTCCTCGTCGGTCAACATGGCGCAAAGCAAATCCATGCGCTGGAGCGCGCCAGCGTGCTGCCGATTCCACGCGGCGAGCGGGACGGGGCCGAGCAGGTCAACCAACTGGCGCAGCTGCGTTCTGGCTGCCGTCTTGCCGGCCGCGTGGGTGCGCAGCACGGTCTCAAGGCGGTCGTCAACGATCATCAGAGCTCCGCGTGTGGCCTTTCGTGCACCGTAGCGTGAAGCTCCGGACAGGTTGCTAATCCGCTGAACTAGCCCGGAGAAGGCTAACAAATCGTGCCGGTTGCGGGAAGGTGACTATCCACTGCGTTGCAATGTGGGACGGTTGCACTATGAAACAATAAAATTATCTTGGACGGCGGATTTTGTGCGGAAAGTTGCGACTCACGCTTCTTTCCGAATTCCCCGGCCGGGGCTTTGCGAAACGGACGAACACGAAGAATGGCAACCCTTGATGGTATCGACCGGCGCCTGCTTGCCGAACTGCAGGCCGAGGGCCGCGTGACCAACGTGGAATTGGCGCAGCGCGTCGGACTTACCGCACCGCCCTGCCTGCGCCGGGTGCGCGCTCTGGAAGATGCCGGAGTGATCCGCGGCTATCACGCTGATCTCGACGCCTCGAAGCTCGGCTTTGCGATCACCGTGTTCGCTCTTGTTAGCCTCAAGAGCCAGGCCGAGGAATCGCTGCGTCAGTTCGAGGACCATATGCGCACCCTGCCCGAGGTGCGTGAATGCCACATGCTCAACGGCGAGATCGACTTCATCCTCAAGATCGTCAGCCGCGATCTGCAGAGCTTCCAGGAATTCCTTACCAGCAAGCTGACGCCTGCGCCCAACGTGGCAAGCGTCAAGACCTCGCTGACGATCCGCACTGCCAAGCAGGTGCCCGGCGTGCCGCTGGAAGATCAGGTCGGCTAAGCCCCGACCATCCCCTCCAGGGCTTCAATCGGCAGATCCGGCCGCTTTCTCGTGGTGGCGGATCACTTCCTGGATGATGAAGCGCAGGAACTTTTCGGAAAATTCCGGATCGAGCTTCGCGTCTTCGGCAAGCTTGCGCAGGCGTGCGATCTGGCGCTCCTCGCGGCCGGGGTCGGAGGCGGGAAGCTTGTTCGCGGCCTTGTAGGCGCCGACGGCCTGGGTGATGCGGAAGCGTTCGGCGAGGATGTGGATCATCGCCGCATCGATGTTGTCGATGGACTGGCGATAACCTGCCAGAACCGGATCTTCGCTCATTCCCTTACCCCGTCTTTTGGTCTGCGCGTTCGTGTCTGGGCCGCTACAGTGCAAGTTGCGTCTTGCCAAGCGCTGCCCTTGCCGCCAAGCGGTCAATCCGATGACTGCGACCATCCATACCCTGCCGCGCAAGGCCGAACCTTCGCTGGCGCCGATGATGGCCCTCGTTGCCGAGGGCATGAACAGTGTCAACGCCGTGATCCTCGATCGGATGCAATCGCGCATTCCGCTGATCCCGACGCTGGCCGGGCACCTGATCGCGGGCGGCGGCAAGCGCATGCGCCCGATGCTGACCCTGGCGAGCGCCTCGCTGCTGGGCTACGGCGGATCGCGCCATTACAAGCTGGCGGCGGCGGTGGAATTCATCCACACCGCAACGCTGCTGCATGATGACGTGGTCGATGGCTCGGACATGCGGCGCGGCAAGAAGACCGCCAACATTGTCTACGGCAACCCGGCGACGGTGCTGGTGGGCGACTTCCTGTTCAGTCGCAGCTTCGAACTCATGGTCGAGGATGGCAGCCTCAAGGTGCTGCGCATCCTCTCGAACGCCTCGGCGGTGATCTCGGAGGGCGAGGTCGACCAGCTGGTCGCGCAGCGTCAGATCGAGACGACCGAGGAAATGTACCTCGACATCATCGCGGCAAAGACGGCGGCGCTGTTCTCTGCGGCATGCCGGATCGCGGCGGTGGTGGCCGAGCGTGACGAGGCGGACGAGCTGGCGCTCGATTCCTATGGTCGGAACCTCGGCATCGCGTTCCAGCTGGCTGACGATGCGATCGACTATGATTCCGAAGTTGCCGAAATGGGCAAGGACCAGGGCGACGACTTCCGCGAAGGCAAGATGACCCTGCCGGTGATCCTCGCCTATGCGCGGAGCGACGCCGAAGAGCGCAAGTTCTGGCAGGAGGCGATTGCGGGCGACCGGTCTTCGGACGAAGACCTTGCCCACGCGATCGAGCTGATCCGCCGGCACGATGCGGTGAACGCCACGCGCGAACGAGCGCGGATGTATGCGCAGCGGGCAATCGACGCCATTGCCGGCTTCCCGGCCAGTGCTGCCAAGGTCGCCATGACCGAGGCCGCGCTGTTCGCCGTCGCGCGGAGATTCTGATCCAGTTTCATACGTATAGCGGGAGAGCCTGATGCAGCATCGTCGCCTCGGCCGGTCGGCCATTGTCGTTTCCGATATCTGCATGGGGACGATGACCTTCGGCAGCCAGGTGGATGAAGCCGAAGCGCTGCGGGTGCTGGATCGCTGCCATGACGCAGGGATCAATTTCTACGATACCGCCGAAGGCTATCCCGTGCCGCCGGACGTCAAGTGGGTGGGGCGGACGGAAGAGATCGTCGGCAAATGGCTCAAGACCAAGCCGCGCGATGCGATCGTGCTGGCGACGAAGGTTTCGGGGCCGAGCCATGTCTGGTTCCGCTCACCCTGTCGCAACGGCATGACCGCACTGGACCGGCGCAATATCGAGACGGCAATCGAGGCCAGCCTTAAGAGGCTCGGCACTGACTACATCGATCTTTACCAGACCCACTGGCCTGATCACGACACGCCTTATGACGAGACAATGGAAGTGCTGCACGAGCTGGTGCAGGCGGGCAAGGTGCGGATTACCGGCTGTTCGAACGAGACCAGCTGGGGCCTGATGAAGTCCCTTGCGACTGCCGAGCGTCTCGGCACGGTGCGCTACCAGACTATTCAGAACAACTTCAGCCTGAACAACCGTCGCTTCGAGGACGAACTGGCACAGGTCTGCCGACAGGAAGGCGTGAGCCTGATCCCTTACTCGCCAATTGCGGGCGGCGTGCTTTCGGGCAAGTACAACGGTGGAGCACGGCCTGAGGGCGCGCGGTTCTCGCGCTACCTGGCAATGGAAGGGCGGCAGGCGCAGATGGGCAAGCGCTTCGTCAACGATCGCAGCATTGCCGCGACCGAGCGGTTCATGGCCATTGCGGCGGAGGCCGGGCTCGATCCCGTAACGATGGCGGTGGCATGGTCAAAGCAACACGACTTCGTGGCTTCGACCATTGTCGGCGTCGGTGCCGAAGGTCAGCTCGACCCGATTCTTGCCGCGGCCGACCTCGTGCTGAGCGACGACGTGAAGAAGGCGATCAACAAGGTGAGCCGCGAGATCCCCTATCCGATGGGCTGACCTTACTTGCGCCTGCCGAAGCGGCGCCAGAGCCAGTAGCAGCTGCCGCCGCAGACCGCTCCGATGCTAAGCATGATGGCGCCGATCATCACACCGCTGAACAGCAGGCCGGTGGTCAGCGCCACGACGAATTCCAGCGTGCTCTTCATCTCTCCCCGCCTAGCATGCTTGTGCAGTCTGGACCATGAACGTTCTGTAAGGGTCTGCGTTTCCCGGAACATTGCCTTGGGCGGGCAAAGGCCGTTAAGGCGCATGGCGTGAGCGACCTGCCGATCCATGCCGTCCTGCCCGACCTGCTTGCAGCCTTGCGCGAGGGGCCAAGCGCCGTCCTGATCGCGCCGCCGGGTGCGGGCAAGACGACAGCGGTCGCGCCGGCGCTGCTGGGCGAGAAGTGGTGTGGCGGGCAGGTCATCGTGCTGTCACCGCGGCGTGTTGCGGCACGTGCCGCAGCCGAACGAATGGCCGAGCTGCTGGGCGAGGAAGCGGGGCAGACCATTGGCTATGTCACGCGCCTCGATGCCAGGCGCTCATCCCGAACGCGGGTGATCGTGATGACCGAGGCGATCTTTGTCTCGACCATCCTGAACGATCCCGAATTGCCGGGCGTTTCCGCCGTACTGTTCGACGAAGCGCATGAGCGGCATCTCGACAGTGACCTCGGGCTGGCGCTGGCGGTCGAAGCGCAAGGCGTGCTGCGGGAGGATCTGCGCATCGTGGTGATGTCGGCCACGATTGACGGTTCGCGCTTTGCCGCGCTGCTCGGTGACGCACCGGTTGTGGAGAGCGAGGGCAAGGCGCACCCGCTGACGGTGAAGTGGCTGGGCGCGCGGCCGGACCTGAAGATCGAGTCCGCGATGGCTTCGGCAATCCAGACGGCGTGGCGCGATGAGAGCGGCGACATTCTCGCTTTTCTGCCGGGCGTGGCGCAGATCGAGCGGACGGCGGATCTTCTGGCCGAGCGCTTGCCGGAGGCTCTGGTGCTGCCGCTGCATGGACAGGTTGAGCCGGCAGGGCAGCGTGCGGCCATCCGGCGCGATCCGCAAGGGCGCCGGCGCGTGGTTCTGGCGACCAGCATTGCCGAGACTTCGCTGACGCTGGATGGCGTTTCGGTGGTGGTCGATGCAGGCCTTTCGCGGCGGGCGGAGTTCGACAAGGCGGCCGGGGTGACGCGGCTGGTGACGACGCCGGCGAGCCAGGCTTCGGCAGCCCAGCGTGCAGGGCGCGCGGCGCGACAGGGACCGGGCGTCGCCCATCGCCTGTGGGAAGAGGCGGCGCACGCGGGGCGGCCCGCTTTCGATCCACCAGAGGTGGTTACGAGTGATCTTGCGCCGCTGGCGTTGACGCTAGCGCAGTGGGGGGCGGGTGACCCGGCGGGGATGGCGTGGCTCGATGCGCCACCGACGGCAGCGATGGCGGCGGCACGCGGGGCCTTGCAGGCCTTAGGCGCACTGGACGGCGAAGGTCGGATCACGGCACACGGGCGGGCGATGGCGCGCCTGCCGATGGAGCCGGCGCTGGCGCACATGCTGTTGTTTGCAGCCGAGCGCGGGCAGGCGGACGAAGCGGCGCAACTGGCCTTGCTGTTGCAGGAACGCGGGCTGGGCGGTCGCGGTGAGGATCTGGCGCGGCGGCTTGATCGCTGGGCGGGTGAGCGCGGGAGCAGGGCCGAAGGATCGCGCAAGCTGGCGGCGCGGTGGGCGCAGATGGCAGGCAGGCTGGGTGCGCGCGGGAAGGCTGGCGAGGTGCCGCTGGGCGTGTTGCTTGCGGAGGCGTTTCCCGACCGGATCGCGCGGGCGCGGGGGGCTTCGGGCGAGGACTGGCTGGCTTCGGGTGGCTGCGGCTATCGGCTTGATCCGGCATCGCCGCTGGCAACGGCGAAGTGGCTGGTGATCGGAGACGCGCAGGGCGAGGCCAAGGGCGCGCGGATCACGGCGGCGGTGGCGCTGGAGGAGGAAGACGTTGTCCGACACCTCGCGCATCGGATCGAGGAGCGGCATTCCCTCACCTGGAACGCGATCGAGGGTCGCGTCGAAGCGCGGCTGGAGCGCAAGCTGGGGGCCATCGTGCTGGCGCGGGTGCCCGACCCGAAGCCGGACGCCGAGGCTGTTGTGGCGAAGCTGATCGAGGTGGTGCGCGATGGCGGGTTGGCGCTGCTCCCGCTGGGCGAGGCCGCCAAGGCTCTGATCGTGCGGGCGGGGTATGCGGGGCTTGAGGCGCTGTCCGAAGAGGCTCTGCTTGGCGCGCTTGAGGACTGGCTCGGGCCATTGCTGGCGGGGCGGCGCGATCTGCAGATCGGCGCGGGCAGGCTGCACGAGGCGCTACTGAACCGGCTCGACTGGAACGAGCGGCAGGCGCTCGACAAGCTGGCCCCAGCGGAGTTCCGCTCGCCCGCCGGGACCAGCCACGCGATCGACTATGGCCACGAGGGCGGGCCGTGCGTGGAACTGCGGGTGCAGGCACTGTTCGGGCTGGAGCGGCATCCGTGCGTGGGCCATCCGCCCAAGCCGCTGCTGCTGAGCCTCACCAGCCCCGGTGGCAAGCCGATCCAGACGACGGGAGATCTGCCCGGCTTCTGGCGCGGATCGTGGCGCGATGTGGTGAAGGACATGAAGGGGCGCTACCCCAAGCACCGGTGGCCAGACGAGCCCTGGGCCGAAGACCCCAGCCTCAAGACCAAGAACGCCTTTAACGCGCAAAAGCGGACTTGATTTGCGACCTGATTCGTGTGCAAGCGCGAAGCCATGTCAGCACGCATCTATCAGCGCCCGAAGAATGCCATGCAGTCCGGCAAGGCCCGGACCAGCGACTGGCTGCTCGAGTTCGAACCTGCCGAAGCACGCCGCCCCGACCCGCTGATGGGCTGGGCTGGTTCGGGCGACACGCAGAGCCAAGTGACGCTTGCGTTCAATTCGCAGGAAGATGCGCAGGCCTATGCCGATCGCTATGGCATCGATGTGCGCGTGATCCCGACGCCGCCGCGCAAGCTGAAGCTGCAGAGCTACGCTGATAATTTTAAGTAAGCAGAGTTCGGCGAGGGCTGGACAAGCCTCCGCTTCCTCTCCATATGCCGCGCCGGGAGTCGGTCGGACGCTTGCGTCCGCCAACCTGGTCAGGTCCGGAAGGAAGCAGCCACAACGGGTTGCGGCGGGTCGGCCGGCTCCTTTTTACCCCTCCGTTGCTGTTTTCATGCGCGAGCGCGCCTCATTGCGCTTTCCGGTGGCGGGAATGAGTCCGGCGACCTTGCCGAGGCCGAAGGGTGGCATGTTGCCATAGATCGTTTCATAGGCCCCGGCTGATACGGCATAGGTCTCGTGAAAGATGCCGACGGTGCCGTCGCTGCCCACGGCCTTGTTGAACGCGGTCCAGGCTGGCCAGTGTTTCTGGTCCCGATCGCGGGCATAGGCTTCGAGACTGTCGAAATCACGCCAGTATTGCAGGAGCACGATGGTGCGCAGATCGCGCAGCATCGTTTCCGTTCCGAGAAAGCCGCTTTGTGGGTTTCGCGCAAGTTCGGCGAGCATCGGCCCCATGGCGCGAGCGACGGGCAGCCACTTTCCCACCTTGTGGAAGTGATTGATGCGCATGCCGATGACGAAGACCACCAACGAGCGATCGAAATCGGCGGTGAGGCGACCGGGAAGAACCTTGCTCATGAAGTTAAGGTTGCATTTTGCAACCTATGAGTCAATCCACCGATTCTCCCCCTCGGGGCATTCGACAATCGGGCCGGGAGTGCTTACCTAAGGCGGCAATGGCCGATTCCACCGACATGTTTGGCGATCCTCCGCAAGAGGAGGAGAACAAGCCCTCTGCTGCCGAGCTCGAGGCGGCGGGCCAAAGTTCGATGTTCGGCGATCCGGCGCCGGTCGCAGCGCCTGTAGCGCCTGCTCCGGCTCCTGCAGAAGTGGTGCGGGAGACGGCGCCACCGCCACCGGTCGCGCCCGCAGCGGCATCTGCTGCGCAACCCTATCGCGTGCTGGCGCGCAAGTACCGGTCGCAGACCTTTGCCGAACTGATCGGGCAGGACGCGATGGTGCAGACGCTGGCCAACGCGATCAAGCGTGACCGGCTGGCCCATGCCTTCCTGATGACCGGCGTACGCGGTGTTGGCAAGACTTCCACCGCGCGCCTGATCGCCAAGGCGCTCAACTGCATTGGCCCGGACGGGCAGGGCGGGCCTACGATCGATCCGTGCGGGTCTTGCGAACCATGCCGGGCGATTGCCGAAGGCCGGCACATCGACGTGATCGAGATGGACGCGGCGTCGAACACTGGCGTCGACGACGTGCGCGAGATCATCGAAGCGGTGCGCTATGCGGCTGTTTCGGCGCGCTACAAGATCTACATTGTCGACGAAGTCCACATGCTGTCGCGCAACGCGTTCAACGCCTTGCTCAAGACGCTTGAGGAACCGCCGGCGCATGTGAAGTTCCTCTTTGCGACGACCGAAGTGGACAAGCTGCCGGTCACGGTCTTGTCGCGCTGCCAGCGGTTCGATCTCAAGCGCATTCCCGCCCCGCTGCTCGCCAGCCACTTCGGCATGATCTGCGGCAAGGAAGGTGTCGAGGCCGAGGACGAGGCGCTGGCGATGATCGCCGCTGCCGCCGAAGGTTCGGTGCGCGATGGCCTTTCGATCCTTGATCAGGCGATCAGCCATGCCGATCTGGTTGGCAGCGAGGATGGCAAGACCCGGGTAACGGCCGAGCAGGTCCGGCAGATGCTGGGCCTTGCCGACAAGACCATGCAGCGCCGGCTGCTCGACGCCGTGCTTTCGGGCAAGGGCGGGACGGTGCTGGAGGAAGTGGCGCAGCAGTATGCGCTGGGGATCGAGCCGATCGCGATGATGCGGGCGCAGATGGATGTGGTCCATCGGGTGACGGTTACGCAGATCGGCGGTGTGGGGCCGGACATCCGCTCGACCGAGGAGCGGGAGGCTCTCGAGGGCTGGGCCAAGGCGCTTTCGGCGGGGCAGTTGCACCGGTTGTGGCAGCTGCTGCTCAAGGGTTACGAGGAAGTGAAGGTGGCGCCTGATCCGCTGGTGGCGGCGCAGATGGCGCTGTTGCGGGTGATGCACGCGGCGGACCTGCCCGATCCCAGCGGGCTGGTGAAGAAGCTGGAAGAGATTGCTTCCCGGCCCGTGGTCATGGCGCAGACCGCCGAACCGGGCGCTGTCGCGGCTCCCGTGGCGCAAGCGACCGCGGCGCCCGCGATGGACTGGGAAGCGCTGGTCGAGCAAGTCGAGCATGTCTCGCCATTGGTCGGATCGACGATGCGGCTGGGCGTGCGGGTGGTTGAACTCAAGGCCGGTTTGCTGCGCTATCAACTGGCGCCGGGATTGCCGAACGATCCGGCGGCGGATATCCGCCGCGCGTTAAACCACGTGACCGGCGAGGCATGGATCGTCGAGCGCGGGGAGGGCGATGCCCTGCCCAGCCTCGAGGAAGCCAAGGCCGAGAAGGTGGCGGCGGCGGACGCGGCGATGAAGGAAGATCCCTTGGTCAAGGCGGCGCTCGAAGCCTTTCCGGGCGCGGTGATCATTGATGAGGAAAGCTCGCGAGAGCACGAAAAGAGACCCTGGAGCAAACGCGCATGAAGTCGATGGAAGAGATGATCCAGGCCGCCCAGAAAGCGGCGCAGACCATCCAGAAGCAGATGGAGGACGCGCAGGCGACCTTGGACAACATCGAGGTCGAGGGCGCGGCAGGCGGCGGGCTGGTGAAGATCAAGGCCTCGGCCAAGGGCCGCGTGATCGGCGTCAACATCGACGAGAGCTTGTTGGCTCCGTCCGAGAAGGGCATCCTCGAGGATCTGGTTGCGGCAGCTTTCAACGACGCGCGCGGCAAGGCCGATGCTGCGGCTGCGGAAGAAATGCAGAAGGTGCAGATGGCGGCCGGCATTCCGCCGGGGTTCAAGCTGCCGTTTTGACCGGTGGCTTGACCGGTCAGGCCGGTGTGGGCTGGCGATGAATTGATGGTGTAGGACTTGCGGCGTGGCTGGGGGCGGGCCAAGGCTGTGCGGTAAACTGATGAACCGGACAGGAATTCCTGCTTGAGTGTGACCTTGCTTGCCAGCGCTGCCCTGCTTGCCGTTCCCGTTGCGGACGGACCATTGGTGCCGGAGGTTGCGCTGGTGCAGGACTCGCAAGCCTCCGCTGCCGGTGCAGCAACGCCGCTTCCTGCCGAAACCCCGTCTGAGCCACAGCCTACAGCACCTATCGCCTTGCCGCAGGCACCCGCGCCATCACTTGACCAGATTGAGCAGGACGAGCAGGCGATCGTCGTATCGGGCGAGAAGACCCCGCGGCAGGACCCGATGCAGGCGGTCAATCAGGCGAGCTACGATGCAGTGCAGGCAGTCGACGATGCGGTCATCGCGCCCGTTGCCAACGTCTATGAAAAGGGCGTGCCGCGCCCGATCCGCATGGGTCTCAGGAACTTCCTGCGCAACCTGACCGAGCCGATTGTTGCGCTGAACTATCTGCTGCAACTGAAGCCGGGCAAGGCGGCCGAGACGGTCGGGCGGTTCGCGATCAATTCGACGATCGGCGTCGGCGGTGTGATCGACGTCGCCAAAAACAAGCCCTTCAACCTGCCGTATCGGCGCAATGGCTTTGCCTATACCTTTGGATATTACGGTATCGGGCCGGGACCCTACATGTTCCTGCCACTGGTTGGCCCGACGACGCTGCGCGACGTGATCGGGCTTGGGCTCGACCGTTTCCTGATGCCGTTTGCCGTTGGCGGACCGCTGCGCAATCCGGGCTATGTCTATGGCAGCTTCGTCATCCGCTCTCTCGACGAGCGCGTGGCCAATGACGAACTGTTCAAGCGCATCCGCGAAGAGTCGAACCCTTACGCCTCCTATCGCGAGCTCTATCTCAAGACCCGGCAGGCAGAGATCGACGCGCTGAAGGGCAAGGCGGATTTCCAGAAGGAAGGATCGATCACCCTGCCAGCGATCACGCCGACACCGCCGCCTGCGATGCCTTCTGCGGCCAGCGAGCCCGTTCCTGCTACGCCGCCAGCGCCGATATTTGTCTCGGAGCCGGTGGTGCAGCCGCTGCCTTCCGCACGTTGAGATTGCGCCCCCGCGCAGGCGGGGGCCTCGGCCGGTTTATGCTGGTGGTCCGTAACAACACCGAGGTCCCCTCCTGCGTGGGGACTCAGCTTTCCAGCAGCAGCGAATAATCGCGCAGGACTTCCCAGGCCTTGCCCGGCGAGATCATCAACTGGTCGGCGCTCTCCAGACCTGCGAGGCGGCGAATCATCTGGGAGACGGTGGCGGCGTTGCCGCTGCTCATGCCGTAAGTGGAGATGAGCACTTCGGGATTATGCGAAAGTGTGTTCTCGAAAAGCAAGTCGACATTCTGGGGCTGGAAGCCGAAGCCGAGGAACACGAGGCGTTTTGCGCTGGCGACCGACAGGCGGATGTCGCGCAATGCATTGCGATCGGCGCTGCGTTCGTTGAGCGACTTCAACTGGGCAGCGATCGCATGGATGTTCCATGGCTGCTCGACACCCCATTCGGCCTGGGGTGCCTCACCCTTCTGCCATGGCAGACGGCCAACGGAGCCATGCGGGTGCACGATGTCGAGCTTCTCTGCAATGACTTGCTGCGCTTCCTTCAGCTCGATCCCATAGGCCATGACCAGCGCGTAAGGCAGGAAGTGTTCGACTGACCGATCGTAGTTGAAGTTAATGATGGTCAGCTGTTCGAGCGTCTGTCCGATCTTGCTCCGGGGAACGCCAGAGGTGATCAGCTGGCCGAGCTGATAGATCCAGTATTCGGCAATCTTCCCTTGAAGCGGCAGCTCGCCTTCCACGCGCGGGATATCCTTCAGGTTGCTGCGCGATTCAGCCTGGCCCATGAAGAATGTGATCGCCAGCTTGCCGCAGGCGACAACGAGCGGGTCATGATCGTACTGTTCAAGCACGGTATCGATCGAGCGACCGAGGCGGCAGGCGTTGCGCAGGCGCTCGGCGGCAGCGGCAACATCCTCGACCTTCTTGTTCAGCTTTTCAGCAAGCTTGTAGATATTGCGCAGAAGCAACTGGCCGTCGCGTGTCGAGGTCTCCGAGTTGGTGCGCTTGAAATCATAGCCCTGGATGATGCGAGCCAGCAGTTCCGCGTTGGTCGGAAACTGCAATTCTGCACTCGCCCCTGCGCCGACGATCAGCGTTGTTCGTGTACGCAGCATGCGATGTGGCAGCCTCCCAGTCCTTCACGTCCAATGCGTATTTATACCTAACATTCGGTTTACGGCTCTCGCCGACAAGAGGGTCAAACTGGCCAGGAGATGTCGTGATCCACAGCCGATATGGCAAAAGCCATTGCGACAGGCGCGCGGTCTCCCCATATCCCGGGAAAGCGCCGGGCGGCGTGCCCGGCAGGACGGAAACGAAGTGCCCATGAATCTCTATCCCCTGCTTCCCCTTCGCGACATCGTCGTGTTTCCCGGCATGGTCGTGCCCCTCTTTGTCGGGCGCGAGAAATCGGTAGCGGCGCTGGAAGCGGCCATGGCCGGCAACAAGGATATCTTCCTGCTCGCCCAGCTCGATCCGGGCTGCGACGATCCGGATCGCGACGATCTTTATGATACCGGCGTGATTGCCAGCGTCCTGCAACTGCTGAAGTTGCCGGATGGCACGGTCCGCGTGCTCGTCGAAGGACGGGACCGCGCGGTGCTTGACGGCCTGCGCGAGGAAACGACGACGCATGGCGCGATGCTTGTCGCGCAGGTCGAGCAGCAGGAAGCCGTGGTGGCCGAGAGCACCGAGATTTCTGCGATGATGCGGTCGGTCGTCGATCAGTTCGCCGAGTATGCGAAGCTTTCGAAGAAGCTGCCGCAGGACGCCGGCGGCCAGCTTGGCGATATCGAGGATGCTGGCAAGCTGGCGGATTCGGTTGCCGCGAACCTTGCTGCCAAGGTGGCTGACAAGCAGGCGGTGCTTTCCGAATCCGATCCGATGAAGCGGCTCGAGATGGTGCTTTCCTTCATGGAGGGCGAACTGGGCGTGCTGCAGGTGGAGCGCAAGATCCGTGGCCGCGTGAAGCGCCAGATGGAAAAGACGCAGCGCGAATACTACCTGAACGAGCAGTTGAAGGCGATCCAGTCGGAGCTGGGTGGCGGCGATGGCGAGGAAGCCAACGAGATCGCCGAGCTTCAGGAGAAGATCGACACTCTCAAGCTTTCCAAGGAAGCCAAGGCCAAGGCGACGGCTGAGTTGAAGAAGCTCAAGACCATGCAGCCGATGAGCGCCGAGGCGACTGTCATCCGCAATTACCTCGACGTGTTGCTGGGTCTGCCATGGGGCAAGCGCAGCAAGCTCAAGAAGGACATTCCCGCGGCGCAGGCGATCCTGGACGCCGATCACTACGCGCTGGACAAGGTCAAGGACCGCATCGTCGAATACCTTGCGGTGCAGGCGCGCACCAACAAGCTGAAGGGGCCGATCCTGTGCCTCGTCGGTCCTCCGGGCGTCGGCAAGACCTCGCTCGGCAAGTCGATCGCCAAGGCGACCGGCCGCCAGTTCGTGCGCCAGTCGCTTGGCGGCGTGCGCGACGAGGCCGAGATCCGCGGTCACCGCCGGACCTACATCGGCTCGCTGCCGGGCAAGATCGTGACCAACCTCAAGAAGGCAGGCACCGCGAACCCGCTGTTCCTCCTCGACGAGATCGACAAGCTCGGCCAGGACTTCCGCGGCGATCCGGCTTCAGCGCTGCTGGAAGTGCTGGATCCCGAACAGAATGCGAAGTTCCAGGACCATTACCTTGAGCTCGACTTCGATCTTTCGGACGTGATGTTCGTCTGCACGGCGAACAGCCTGAACCTGCCGCAGCCGCTGCTCGACCGCATGGAGATCATCCGTCTCGAGGGTTACACCGAGGACGAGAAGGTCGAGATCGCCGAGCGCCATCTGGTGCGCAAGCAGGTGGAGGCGCATGGTCTCAAGAAGGGCGAGTTCACGCTCGAGACCGAAGCACTGCGCGATCTGATCCGCTATTACACCCGCGAGGCCGGCGTGCGCACGCTGGAGCGCGAGGTAGCGCGTCTGGCGAGGAAGTCGCTGCGCCAGATCCTGGAAGGCAAGGCCAAGAGCGTGACGATCACGCCCGAGAACCTTTCCGACTTTGCCGGTGTTCGGAAGTTCCGCCACGGCGTCTCTGACGAGGAGAACCAGGTCGGCGCGGTTACCGGCCTTGCCTGGACCGAGGTTGGTGGCGAACTGCTGACGATCGAGAGCGTGACGGTGCCCGGCAAGGGCGCGGTCAAGACTACGGGCAAATTGGGCGAGGTGATGAGCGAGAGCGTCCAGATGGCGTTCAGCTTCGTCAAGGCGCGCAGTCCGGCCTACGGCATCCGGCCTTCGATCTTCAACCGCAAGGACCTGCACATCCACTTGCCCGAGGGTGCCGTGCCCAAGGATGGCCCGAGCGCTGGCATCGGCATGGTGACCGCCATGGTCTCGACGCTGACCGGCATTCCGGTGCGGGCGGACGTGGCGATGACGGGCGAAGTGACGCTGCGTGGCCGCGTGCTGGCCATTGGTGGCTTGAAGGAAAAGCTCCTCGCGGCACTGCGTGGCGGGATCAAGACGGTGCTGATCCCCGAGGAGAACCGCAAGGATCTTGCCGAGATCCCGGCCAACATCAAGGAAGGCCTGGAAATCGTTCCTGTAAGCCATGTCGACGAGGTGCTGGCACGTGCGCTGGCATCTGTGCCGCAGGCGATCGAGTGGACTGAAGCGGACGATCTCGCCTCTCAGCCGACCGCGCCGGCCGGAGCGGCCGGCGCTGCGCCGACTGCCCACTGACAGTTCTCAACTGCAAGTTCGGAAGGGGTGTGCGCACATTTGTTGCGCGCACCCCTTCCGTGTTCTGAAAAGTGCCTAAAAATAAGGTGATTCCGGGCTGGACTGAGCCGATTAGGCTTTGACAGGTGATTGTTTCTCGGCTTGTTTCCGTGCACCCGAAAGGCGACTCAATTCCATTCAACCCAAGACAAAAGACTTAGGGGGTTCCGCAATGAACAAGAACGATCTCATCGGCGCCGTCGCCGATGTCAGCGGCCTGTCGAAGGGCGATGCGACCAAGGCCGTCGAGGCCGTCTTCGAATCGATCTCCGGTGCGCTGGCCAAGGGCGACGAAGTGCGCCTGGTCGGTTTTGGCACCTTCTCGGTAGCCAAGCGCAAGGCGTCGACCGGTCGCAACCCGCGCACCGGAGAGCCGATGTCGATCAAAGCCTCGGCGCAACCCAAGTTCAAGGCTGGCAAGGGCCTCAAGGATGCGGTCAACTGATCGCAGCCTGACCGGGCCTACTGCCTGGTGAGTTTCGGAGCCGCGTCGGTCAGGCAGACCGGCGCGGCTTTTTTCATGGTGCGATGCGGATGAGCGCGGTGGGCGCTTCCTTGGTACGCTCGTTTACCTTCCACTGCAGCGTCTTGCCGGAAGGGGAGGCGACGGGCCCTTCGTCGGTATTGTTGGCGAGAATTTCGCCGTCTGTGCTGAGCATCAGCACGCCGTCGAGCACAGGCATGCCATCGCCGCCGGCCTTTCCGCTCTTTTCATCGGCAGCCATAGCAGCCATGCCCATGATCGGAGAGCTTGCCGCACCGGAGGCAAACGCAGGGGCATCGATGCGCACGCTGCCATCGGCGCGACGGATGAAGGTGACGAAGGGCATGACCATCGGCAGCTTTTCGATCATCGGGAAGCTGAAATCGTGGGTCAGCTTGCCGGTGATCGCGTATTCCACTTCGAACTTGCCGTCGCCCTTGTCGATGACTGACTTCCAGCCCTTCTGGCGGCGCAGGCGTTCGGCGAATTCCTGCGCTGCGCGCGGGTCTGAAGGATCGATGCCACCGAGCATGGCCTTGGCCATCTGCTCGTCGGATTTCTGCTTCTCAGCCGCGGCAGCCTTGCTGGCGGCGACCTCCTCTTCCCAGGCTTTCTTCTGCTCCGCGATCTCGCCGTCCGTGCAGGCCCGTTCCTCGACCTTCTCATCGTCGAAACAGCTCGAAGGTTCGAAAGGGGCGGTCTCGTTCTTGCGGTTGCGCTCTTCGGCAGCGAGCTTCGACAGGGCGAGGACATGGATTTCACCCTTGTAGGTGAAGCTGAAGCTGCCGTCCCTGCGCAGGTCGATGGCGGAAGTGAACTTGCCGGGGAGGAGCAGGCAGCCTGCCAGCAGGAGTGTAGCGAGCGTTGCCGCCGCCAAAGCCCAAGAACGCTGCATCTGCCCCTCCTGTCGCGCTTACCCCTCGCGCGTGGCCACCGCGTAGAGCGCGATCGCCGCAGCGTTCGATACGTTAAGGCTTTCAATCGCGGACGCAATCGGCAGGCGCGCGATCGCATCGCAGTGCTGGGCAACATTGTGGCGCAGCCCTTCGCCCTCGGCACCGAGGACCAGTGCAACCGGACCTGCGGGGACGGCGGAGGGGAACACCGCCTTGCCATCACCGTCGAGCCCGATGCGCCAGTAGCCTTCCTCGCTCATCCGCTCGAGCGCGCGCGACAGGTTCACCACTCGGACCCATGGCACGATTTCCAGCGCGCCGGAGGCAGATTTGGCGAGCGTGCCCGATTCGGGCGGGGCATGGCGGTCCTGCGTGACGAGCGCGGCGACATTGAACGCAGCGCAGGAGCGGAGAATCGCGCCGACGTTGTGCGGATCGGTTACCGAATCGAGCACGACAATCGTGCGGCCATCGGATTCGTCGAGAACATCGTCGAGAGCGACATCGTCGAGTGGGGCACAATCGAGCACGAGGCCCTGGTGGGGTGCATCCTTGGCAACAAGGCGCGCAAGGTCGGCGGCCTGAGCGTATTCCACCGGCAACGAGGCGGGCAGTTCGGCATCGTGATCGTCGAGCATGGCCTGGATTGCCTCGCGCGTGCCCCAAAGCTTCTTGGCGTCGCGGTTGGGATTGGTCAGCGCAGCCTCGATCGCGTGGCGGCCCCACAGGCGGATCGAGCCCGCGCTGCCCCGGCCCGAACCGCGTCCGCCCTTGTTGCGGCCGGCGCGGCCGCGCAGCGCACGGCCCTTCGGTTGATCGTCATTGCGGGGCATCAGGAGACCTTCTCTGCAAGCTTGTTGAAAAATTTCGTGTTGCGCATGCCAGCCTGCCCATTGACAGGCAAGTCCAGCTTCGCCAAAGGGGCCGCCACTCGGCCGGACGGTCTCTTCGGAGACTTCGAAAATCGGCTCTTCCTTCGGGAGGAACCGGCACCGGCAGCACTGGTGTGGACAGGTGGCCGAGTGGTTAAAGGCAGCAGACTGTAAATCTGCCCGCGCAAGCGTACGCTAGTTCGAATCTAGCCCTGTCCACCACCACTGCTTCTCGATTACGAGAGAATTCCCGGCTTTAATCGGCCAATTAATTCCTGTTGCATGGCGCGGGATGTTGCGCAACGCTGCGCAGCATGACGACGATCCGCATTCCCGCAGCTGGCGGTTTGGCCATCGTGGCCGACGAACTGGGCAACCCGGATGCGCCCACCGTGATCCTCGGGCACGGCGGTGGGCAGACGCGGCACAGCTGGGACCGCGCCGGGCATGAACTGGCCGAGGCCGGCTATCATGTCATCAACTACGATCTGCTGGGCCACGGTGAGAGCGACTGGGAGCCTGATGGCGATTATTCCTATGCCCGCCGTGCTGCTGACCTCACGGCCATCGCAGCGCGGGCGCGGGGACCATTCGCGTTCGTCGGTGCTTCCCTGGGGGGACTTTCGTCGATGGCGGCGGCAAGCCTTGGGACGATGCCGGCAGCGATGGTGCTGGTGGACGTGGTGGTGCGTCTGTCCGAATCCGGGGTGGACCGCATCGTCGAGTTCATGTCGGCCAATCCGCGTGGTTTCGGTTCGCTTGAGGAAGCTGCAGATGCGATCTCGGCCTATTATCCGGACAGGAAACGCCCGGCGCGGCTCGATGGCTTGCGCAAGAACCTGCGCGAGGGTTCCGATGGGCGGTTCTACTGGCACTGGGACCCGAAGTTCCTGATCGGAGGGCGGCCTCACGGCGCACTCGAAGACCTGATCGAGAACGCGGGTTGGACCGCGACTGTGCCGACATTGCTGGTCCGCGGCATGAAGTCGGACATCGTTACCGACGAAGGCGTGGCGCATCTCGCCGAACGGATTGCGCGGCTCGAGGTCGTCGACATTGGCGGCGCGGGACACATGGTTGCCGGCGATCGCAACGACCTTTTCAACGAGGCGGTCATCGGCTTTCTGGCGCGTGTGATGCCGCCTGTGACGGGCGAAGCGCTGCGCGAGCCGGGATGATTGCTTGTCCCGGCGCGAGGCAGCGCCTAGATGGGAAGCATGTCCGGAGAAATTCTCGATAACCGTGGTCGCGGTTCCGCCGGTTGGTCATGGCCATCCATCCATCCCGAAGGGCGCAAGTTTGGCCTGATCGCTGCTGCGTTGAGCGCGGGCGCCGCCTTCATGGCGTGGGAGACCATCGCCTGGCCGCTCGCCTTTCTGACGCTGGGCGTGCTGGCCTTCTTCCGCGATCCCGTGCGCGTTACGCCGCGGGACGACAGGTTCGTCGTATCGCCCGCCGACGGTCTGATCACGCTGATCCAGAAGGTGCCGCCGCCGCGCGAACTGTGCGCCGACGATGGTTCTGGCGTCCGCGGCATGAACCCCGAGCCGGTCACCCGCGTGTCGATCTTCATGTCGGTATTCGACGTGCACATCAACCGCACCCCGATCGCCGGGACGATTCGCCGTGTCGTCTATATTCCCGGCAAGTTCGTGAACGCCGACCTCGACAAGGCGAGCGACGAGAACGAACGCCAGCACTTCCTCGTCGAACGTGGTGATGGCGTACAGATCGGCTTTACGCAGATCGCAGGGCTTGTAGCGCGCCGCATCGTGCCGTTCGTCAAGGGTGGAGACATCGTGGCGGTGGGGCAGCGCGTGGGACTTATCCGTTTCGGCAGCCGTGTTGACGTCTATCTGCCTGCCGGGACCGAGCCGAAGGTGCTCATGGGCCAGAAGTGCGTCGCCGGGGAGACGATCCTTGCCGAGATCGGTGAAGCTCCGATGATCGAAGGCATCGGCCAATGATCGACGAGGGCAGGGCGGCTCGCCTCCGTCGCGGGCGCCTGCCCGGGGGGCTTACGTTGCGGGCGATGGCCCCGAATGCGATTACCACTGCCGCGCTTTGCTCGGGCCTGACCGGGATACGGTTCGCGGTTACTGCAGCGTCCGGCACCGATCCCGTGCAGGTGGCCGAGGATTGGCGCAAGGCAGTTGCTGCCGTCATCATCGCAGGCCTGCTCGACGGCATCGATGGCCGCATCGCCCGCCTGCTGAAGGCGCAGTCGCGCTTTGGAGCGGAACTCGACAGTCTGGCGGACAACGTCTCGTTCGGCGTAGCGCCTGCTCTCATCCTATTCCTATGGTCTCTGCAGGAGGCGCCCCGCGTCGGCTGGTTTGCCGCACTTGCGGTAGCGATCGCTTGCGCGCTTCGGCTTGCCCGATTCAACGCTCGCATCGACATGGAGGAACAACCCCACAAGTCGGCAGGTTTCCTGACAGGTGTACCTGCGCCGGTTGGGGCGGGGCTGGCGTTTCTGCCGCTCTACCTCTGGATTGCCACGGACAACCCGGTGTTCCGCGAACCCTTGCTGGTCGGGCCGTGGCTCGTTCTGGTGGCGTTCCTGATGATTTCCAACATCGCTACGCTGAGCTGGTCGTCACTCCGACCCCGTCGCAGCGTACGGCTGGAACTGATTGCACTGTTCGGTCTGGTGATTGCGGCGCTGCTAAGCGAGCCTTGGCTGACCCTGTCGGGGATCTGCATCGTCTATTTGCTGCTGATCCCCGTAGGCGTGGTGCGCTACGCGAGAGTCAGGCGGCAGCGCGCCGCGAGCGTGCGGAGCGAACCGCATCCTTCTGCTTGAACGGGCGGCGCGGCGTGCGACGGAGTTGAGGCGCGGCGAAAGCCCGGGGCGCCTCGGCTTCGTGGCTGGTGACATGGACCAGAAATTCGCGGTCACGCTCAAGCGAGCGGTATTCTGCCAGAAGAGCAGTGATCTGCCCTTTTCGCCCCTGCATCGTCACGAAAACCGCGCCCACGGCGAAGGTGGCTGCAGCTGCGAAGACGAGTGTGCAAACAAGAGCGAGCATTGGACCATTCCCTGCGTTCTGCCAGATCCACCTGGTTAAGAATCCATTTACGATTCACCTGTGGATAACCTGTGGATTGAGCTATCGTTCCTGACTGTCCGATGACTGATTCGGATATGGAGCCAATGTTCCTGTTTTGTTCCGATCCGTCAAGCTGGAACAGTCGTGCCAACAGCCAAATTGCTGCCAAACGACCCATGTCCTTGATTTGAAGCGGATGTTTATTGCAGCGTGATCGGATTAATCTCGATCAAGCACGGCGTTCGCCTAGGGACCAGCGCGCGATTCAATGCTGGATTTTCCCGCATTCCTCATCTATCGGCGGCGCGTTCGCATGAATCCGTTCGGCATGGTGCTGACGGAATATGGCGAACAATCCACACGGGATGCACTTTCACCGGTGCCGCCAGCGGGAGCTCCGCAGCGGTTCCAGCGTCCCGGAGGCACAACCGGAAAGGAATTACCCATGGCGGCACCAGTCGTCACGATGCATCAGCTTATCGAAGCCGGGGCCCACTTCGGCCACCAGACCCACCGCTGGAACCCGCGGATGAAGCCGTACATCTTCGGCGCCCGCAACGGCATCCACATCCTTGACCTGTCGCAGACCGTTCCCCTGTTTGCCCGTGCGCTCGAGTTCATCTCGGCGACGGTCCAGGCTGGCGGAAAGGTCCTGTTCGTTGGCACCAAGCGCCAGGCGCAGGAGCCAATCGCGCAGGCTGCGCGCGCTGCCGGTCAGCACTACGTCAACCACCGCTGGCTGGGCGGCATGCTCACCAACTGGAAGACCATCTCGGGGTCGATCAAGCGCTTCAAGGCTCTTGAAGAGCAGCTCGCTGGCGATACTGCCGGTCTGACCAAGAAGGAAGTCCTTCAGCTGACCCGCGAGCGTGACAAGCTTGAGCTGTCCCTGGGCGGCATCCGCGACATGGGCGGCATTCCGGACGTGATGTTCGTGATCGACGCCAACAAGGAAGAGCTGGCGATCAAGGAAGCGAACGTCCTCGGTATCCCGGTGGTCGCGATTCTCGATTCGAACGTCTCGCCCGATGGCATCGCATTCCCGGTTCCGGCAAACGACGACGCAAGCCGCGCCATTCGCCTTTACTGCGAAGCCGTTGCTGCTGCTGCCACCAAGGGTGGCCGTGACGCGGCGATCGCTTCGGGTGCCGACCTTGGCGCCATGGCCGAGCCGCTGGCAGAAGAAGCCACGGCTGAAGCCTGATCCGGATTTTCGTGTGGCGGCCTTGCCTTGCAACGGCGGGCCGTCACCGAACTGACCCGGGTACGATTTACGAGCCGCGGCAGTGCTGCGGCTTCCTGTGTTTTCAAGATAAAGGATCAACGCAATGGCTTACACCGCCGCTGACGTGAAGAACCTGCGCGAGCGCACCGGCGCCGGCATGATGGACTGCAAGAAGGCTCTCGACGAGGCCGGCGGCGATTTTGAAGCCGCCGTTGACGCACTGCGCGCCAAGGGTCTGGCCGCTGCTGCCAAGAAGTCGAGCCGCACCGCTGCCGAAGGCCTCGTCGGCGTTGCCGTTTCGGGGACCAAGGGCGTTGCCGTCGAAGTGAACTCGGAAACCGACTTCGTCGCCAAGAACGACCAGTTCCAGGACTTTGTCCGCAAGGCCACCGAAGTTGCGTTGAACACCGGCGCTTCGGACGTCGAGACACTGAAGGCCGCAGCCTATCCGGACGGCGGTTCGGTTGCTGACAAGCTGACCAACAACGTCGCCACCATCGGCGAGAACCAGCAGCTGCGTCGCATCAAGCATGTCGAAGTCTCGAACGGCGTCGTCGTGCCCTACATGCACAATGCGGCCGCCACCAACCTCGGCAAGATCGGCGTGCTCGTCGCGCTCGAATCGGACGCTGCTGCCGACAAGCTCGAGGCGCTCGGCAAGCAGATCGCGATGCACATCGCTGCTGCCTTCCCGCAGGCCCTCACCGCCGACCAGCTCGACGCCGAGCTGATCGCGCGCGAGCGCAAGATCGCGGCAGAGAAGGCTGCCGAGAGCGGCAAGCCGGCGGAAGTCCAGGCCAAGATGGTCGACGGTGCGGTCGCCAAGTACGCCAAGGAAAACGCACTGCTGTCGCAGATCTTCGTGATGGACAACAAGTCGACCATCCAGCAGGTCGTCGACGCCGCTGGCAAGGAAGCTGGCACGAAGATCGTGCTGAAGGACTATGTCCGCTTCCAGCTCGGCGAAGGCATCGAGAAGGAAGAGACCGACTTCGCTGCCGAAGTGGCTGCTGCCGCCGGCATCAAGTAAGTCTGCGTTGAACGATCCCCGCATGGACGGGCCGGATATCTGGCCCGTCGGTGCGGGGATTGTTATGCCTGCGCCCTTGGCAGGCCCCTTCACAGGGCTATAAGGGCGGCCACTTCCCTTTGGTTACGAGTGCATCCGATCCATGAGTGTCCCCAGCTACAAGCGCATTCTTCTGAAGCTCTCGGGCGAAGTGCTGATGGGGGAACAGCAGTTCGGGATCGACACGGACTACGTCGCCCGCGTGGCGCAGGAAGTGAAGGACGCGCGCGACAGCGGCCTCGAGATATGCCTGGTCATCGGTGGCGGCAACATCTTCCGCGGCATGGCCGGAGCTGCCAAGGGCATGGATCGGGCGCAGGCCGACTACATGGGCATGCTGGCTACGGTGATGAACGCGCTGGCGATGCAGTCGGCGCTGGAACAGCTTGGCGTCCCGACCCGCGTGCAATCAGCGATCGAGATGGACAAGGTGTGCGAGCCGGTGATCCGTCGTCGTGCCGAGCGTCACCTGGAAAAGGGCCGCATCGTGATTTTCGCAGCCGGCGTAGGCGCACCCTATTTCACCACTGACTCCGGCGCTGCGCTGCGCGCTGCCGAAATGAAGTGCGACGCCTTGCTCAAGGGGACCAGCGTGGACGGCGTCTATGATGCTGACCCGAAGAAGGATGCCACGGCAAAGCGTTATGAAACCGTGGATTATGACACGGTGCTGGCAGACAACCTGAAGGTCATGGACGCAAGCGCAGTGGCGCTGTGCCGTGACAACAACATTCCGATCGTCGTCTTTTCGATCCGCGAGCGCGGCAATCTTGCCCGCGTGCTTGCGGGCGAGGGGACGCAGACGATCGTCAAGCAAGGAGCCTGAGCCATGGCAAAGTACGACAAGGCCGATCTCGAACGCCGCATGAAGGGCGCTGTTGAATCGCTCAAGGGCGATCTTTCCGGCCTGCGCACCGGTCGCGCCAATACCGCGCTGCTCGATCCGATCATGGTCGAGGTTTACGGCAGCCACATGCCGCTCAGCCAGGTGGCCAGCGTCTCCGCGCCGGAACCGCGCATGCTTTCGGTACAGGTGTGGGACAAGTCGAACGTGACTCCGGTCGAGAAGGCAATCCGCTCGGCAGGCCTGGGCCTTAATCCGATCAGTGATGGACAGACCCTGCGCCTCCCGATCCCGGACCTCACCGAGGAGCGCCGCAAGGAACTGGCCAAGCTTGCGAGCAAGTATGCCGAGAACGCCCGCATCGCGATCCGCAATGTGCGCCGCGATGGCATGGATGCTCTCAAGGCCGACGAGAACAAGAAGGAAATCTCGGAAGATGAGCGCAAGCGCGCCGAGACCGACCTGCAGAAGCTGACCGACGATATCATCAAGCAGGCCGATGAAGCGGCTGTGGCCAAGGAAAAGGAAATCCTCGGCAAGTGACGGCGGTCCCCGCCTCGACGGGCGGCAGCGCGTCCCATGGCGCGCGGCACGTCGCGATCATCATGGACGGCAATGGCCGGTGGGCGAAGAAGCGGATGATGCCGCGCGCCTTCGGCCACAAGCGCGGTGTAGACACGGTGCGGGACATTGCCCGCGCCGCGCGCGACATGGGGCTTGAGGCGCTGACGCTCTATGCTTTCTCGTCGGAGAACTGGAAGCGTCCGGCGGACGAGATTGCCGACCTGATGGGGCTGTTGCGGACATTCATCCGCAATGACTTGGCGGAACTCGTTGGCAACAACACGCGACTGAAGATCATCGGCGATTATCAGGCGCTTGCGCCCGATATCGTGGAATTGATCGAAGATGCGATGGCGCGGACAGCGGGCAATACCGGCACGACGCTGGCAATCGCGCTGAATTACGGCTCGCAACAGGAAATCGCCCGGGCGGCGGCCAAGGCCGCAGCCAAGGGGCCGGTCACGCCCGAAGCTATCGAGGCGGAACTGGACACCGCGTGCCTGCCACCGCTTGACCTGCTGATCCGGACTTCGGGCGAGGTTCGCCTTTCGAACTTCCTGCTGTGGCAGGCGGCATATGCCGAGATGTGGTTCACGGACGTGCTCTGGCCGGACTTTACCGCGGCGCACCTGCGGGAGGCACTTGAGCAGTTCGGATCGCGCGAGAGGCGCTTCGGTGGACGCTGAACCCCAAGTCGCACCGAGCGCGGCAGAAGCTCCCAGAAAATCCGATCTCGGCGTGCGTCTTGCTTCCGCCGTCGTGATGCTCGCGATCGCCGGCGCCGCCTTCTGGGCGGGCGGCCTGTGGCTGGACCTGTTCGTGGCCGTCGTGGCTCTCGGCGTGTTCGTCGAGTACGTGCGTTTGGTAGGCAAGATCGCTGACGATGCAGCGCGCCTCTCTTCAATGGTGATCTTCGGTGCGGTCTATGTCGGCTGGGGCGGGCTTGCTCTTGCCGTCATGCCCGAGCCGTTGATGCTGGCGGTACTGGGCCTGGTGATCTGCACTGATACGGGCGCCTACTTTACCGGCCGTACGCTCGGCGGGCCGAAGATCGCTCCCAGGATCAGCCCGTCCAAGACATGGTCCGGGCTGCTCGGCGGCATGGCGGCGGCAGGCATCTGGGCGTCGTTGGTGGTGCTTTCCGCAAGCTATCTCGTCTCTGCTATCGGGCCCACGGGGCCAAGCGTGGCGGCAGCGCTGGAAGTCGCCAACCTTGGCATGGCTGCCATCGCGGGCGCGGTGCTGGCCGTTTTTGCCCAGATCGGAGACTTCTACGAATCGTGGTTGAAGCGCCGGGCAGGGGTGAAGGATTCATCGCGACTGATTCCCGGACACGGTGGTCTGTTCGACAGGGTTGACGGACTGCTCCCGGTTGCCATCATCGTCGGCACGGCTTGGGCCGCAACGCAGGCAGGACTTTAGAGGCAGATGGCGCGCTCCATTTCCGTTCTGGGCGCAACCGGCTCGATCGGTGCCTCCACGCTTGACCTGATCAGACGCAATCGCAATGACTGGCGTGTCGTTGCCTTGACCGCCAATGGTGACGCCGAAGGTCTGGCCAGGCTGGCCCGCGAGTTCGGCGCTGAAGTTGCGGTGGTGGCCGATGAGGGCGCGCTGCCCGCCCTCCGCGAAGCTCTTGACGGGACCAGCATTCACGCAGCAGCGGGATCGGCAGCGCTGATCGAGGCGGCCTCGCGTGGGGCCGACATTACCGTGGCAGCGATTGTGGGATGTGCCGGGCTTGCCCCGACGATGGCGGCAATCGAGCGCGGCGGTGTGATCGCCTTGGCCAACAAGGAAGCGCTGGTTTCCGCAGGAGACGTGATGACTGCGGCCGTCGCGCGGCACGGCGCAACGCTGCTTCCGGTCGATTCCGAGCACAATGCCATCTTTCAGTGCCTGGCTGGCAATAGCCTTGAGCACGTCCAAGCGATCACGCTGACGGCGAGTGGCGGGCCTTTCCGCGATTGGACGCTCGAACAGTTGCAGCGCGCAACCCCGGCCGAAGCGGTCAAGCATCCCAACTGGTCCATGGGCGCCAAGATCAGCGTGGATTCCGCCACGATGATGAACAAGGGCCTTGAGTTCATCGAGGCGTTTCATCTGTTCCCCGTCGGGGTGGAACGCCTGCGCATCATCGTCCACCCGCAATCGATCGTGCATTCGATGGTCGAGTATCGCGACGGATCGACTCTCGCCCAGCTTGGCCCCTCGGACATGCGGGTGCCGATTGCTTCAGCGCTCGCCTGGCCCGAGCGGATGGACACACCCTGTGCTCCGCTCGATCTCGCCGCCATTGGACAACTGACCTTCCGCACGCCGGATGAGATCCGCTTTCCGGCTACGCGCCTTGCTCGTAATGCTGTGATCGAGGGCGGGGCGGCCCCTGCCACTATGAACGCGGCCAACGAGATCGCCGTGGCAGCGTTTCTGGATGGTCAGATTGCATTCACCCGGATCGTGCAATCGGTTGAGGATGTGCTTTCGCGCAGCGCCATGCCGGCGCCCACCTGCCTTGACGATGTCATCGCGATCGATGCCGAGGCGCGGGCAAGGGCGCGCGAACTGATGGAACCCGTACGCTGATGTCGCCGATGGAAAGCCCCGGAATTCTCGTCACTTTGCTCGGTTTCGTGCTGGTGCTGGGGCCTTTGGTGTTCATCCACGAACTGGGCCATTACCTTGTTGGCCGCTGGTTCGGGGTAAAGGCCGACGTCTTCTCCATAGGATTCGGCAAGGAAATTGCGGGCTGGACCGACAAGCGCGGCACGCGATGGAAGCTCTCTGCCCTGCCGCTGGGTGGCTATGTCCAGTTCGCCGGGGACATGAATGCGGCGAGCCAGCCCAGCCCCGAATGGCTTGCTCTCCCGGCCGAGGAACGCAATCGCACCTTCCAGGCGAAGCCGCTGTGGCAACGGGCGCTGATCGTGCTGGCGGGGCCGGTTACAAACCTTCTGTTCGCGGTGCTGATCCTGGCCGGGTTTACCCTCGCCTACGGCAAATCGGTCGTTCCTCCTGTGGTGGGCGAAGTTCAGGCGGGTTCCGTTGCTGAGCGTGCAGGGGTGAAGGTAGGCGACCGCGTGGTTTCCATCCGAGGTCGTGCGATCGAGTCTTTCCTCGATATCCGTCTCGAGGTTGGCCAGAATCCGGGGGAACCACTCGATCTGGTCGTGTTGCGGGAAGGTCGCCAGATTGACGTGCCAGTCAGCGCCGCTGTGAAGGTCGAAAGCGACCGGTTCGGCAATACGCAGAAGATCGGCTTTCTTGGCATCGGTCCCAAAAGTTACGAGATCGTCAGGGTCGGGCCAGTTGAGGCGGTAGTGGACGGCGTCAGGCAAACCGGCAACATCATCGCGATGATGGTCAACGGGATTGGCCAGATTGTCATGGGCAAACGCGAGGTCAAGGAACTCGGCGGACCGATCAAGATTGCCAAATATTCGGGTGAGCAGCTGGTTTCCGGTTGGCAATCGTTCGTCGGCTTCGTGGCACTTATCTCGATTAACTTGGGGTTCATTAACCTCCTGCCAATTCCGGTTCTCGACGGGGGCCACCTCGCTTTCTACGCGGCCGAGGCAATCCGCCGGAAGCCGGTTGGCCAGCGCGGGCAGGAGTGGGCATTCCGCACCGGCCTGGCGTTCGTCATGGCATTGATGCTGTTCGTCACGATCAACGACGTGGCGTCGCTCAAGCTGTTTGGAGGGTGAGGCGAGTTTGACTGCGTCCGGTGCGGGGACGCGTGGTATTCGGCGGTCAGGGGTGGCAGGCGGATTTCCACATAATGTCTTTCCACAGAAATGCGGGGCAATGTTTGCTTGATTGGCCTTGTGGCATCGGGCAGAGGGCTACATTGCTTGCCGTGGCCGGACTTCCTCGGGGGCGTCCTGCTGCCACTTTATTACGGGATGGCGCTTGGTGATGATTGGACGTAACGCGGGCCGGGCAGAGAATCGGAACGCCAGGACTTCCCCGCTGTGCGCAGGCCTTCTGGCCACCAGCGCCTTGGTGGCTGTTCCAGGAATTGCCTCGGCGCAGGCCGTGGCTCCTGTTTCGCAACCTGCAGCCCCGGCTCCGGTGGTGCAGGCGCCGGTACCTGCCGGAGACGTCATTCGCACTGTGACTGTGCAGGGCTCGCAGCGCCTTGAGCCGGACACGATCCTTTCGTACATCCGCCTGCGTCCGGGCCAGACATATACGCAGGCGCTGGGTGACCAGGCGCTGAAGGACCTTTACGCGACTGAACTCTTCGCCGACGTCTCGATCCGCAACAACGGCGGTGACGTTGTGGTTCAGGTCAAGGAAAACCCGGTCATCAACCGCATCATCCTTGAAGGCAACAAGCGCCTCAAGGAAGACAAGATCCTCCCCGAGATCAAGTTGGCGGCTCGCCAGATCTTCACGCGATCAAAGGTTCGCGCCGACGTTGCGCGCATCATCGAACTCTACAAGCGGCAGGGCCGCTTTGCCGCGACGGTCGAGCCGAAGATGGTCATGCTTGACCAGAACCGCGTCGACATCGTGTTCGAAATCAGCGAGGGGCCGAAGTCCAAGGTTCGTCAGATCAACATTATCGGCAACGAGAAGTTTTCGGACGGGAAGCTTCGCGGCGAGATGGTGACCAAGCAGGCGCGTTTCTTCCGCCTGTTCTCCTCGGGCACCAGCTACGACCCCGACCGTCTGGCCTTCGATCAGCAGAAGCTGCGCCAGTTCTATCTGACCGAAGGCTATGCCGACTTCCGCGTGGTTTCGGCCGTGGCCGAACTGACTCCGGACAAGCGTGACTTCATCATCACCTACGTGGTGGAGGAAGGCGATCGCTACAAGTTCGGCGACGTGAAGGTTGACAGCCAGCTGCGCGATTTCGACAGCGATGCGATGTCCAAGCGCCTGCCGATCAAGGCGGGTGACTGGTACAACGCCAAGATGGTCGAGGACCAGGTCGACGCGTTGACCGAAACCGCAGGCGCGTTCGGCTATGCCTTTGCCGACGTCCGCCCGGACTTTTCGCGCAACAAGGATGACCTGACGATGTCGGTCACCTTCCGCATTGCCGAAGCGCCTCGCGTCTATGTCGAAAGGGTCGACGTCAACGGCAATACGCTGACGCAGGACAAGGTCGTGCGCCGCGAGTTCCGTCTAGCCGAGGGCGATGCGTTCAACACGTTCCAGGTCAAGCGTTCGACCAACCGCATCAAGTCGCTGGGCTACTTCCAGGAAAAGTTCGAGATCGAGCAGAAGCCGGGCAGCGCGCCCGACCGCATCGTGCTTGAAGCTAACGTGGAAGAGCGGCCCACCGGCGAACTCCAGCTCTCGGCCGGCTTCTCAAGCCTCGAGAGCTTCATTTTCCAAGGGTCGATCCGCCAGAACAACTTCCGCGGTCGTGGCCAGACCATCGGCCTTTCGGTCGACTACTCGCGCTTTACGCGTTCGGTCCAGGTGAGCTTCACGGAACCGTACCTCTTCGACAAGAACATCTCGCTGGGCGTTGATGTCTATCGGCGCGACCTCAACAGCTTCAACCAGTTCAACTCCAACCGCAACACGACCTACAAGCAGGCAACCACGGGCTTTTCGGCGCGTATCGGCGTGCCGCTGTCGGAGTACATGTCGCTGATCGGGCGCTACACGTTCAATCTCGATGACGTCACTCTGGACCAGAGCACGTTCTATGTGAACGGCCAGTGCAGCATTCTGCTGGCAGGGCGTTACCTGTGCGATGCCATCGGCAAGCGGACAAGCTCCATTCTTGGCGCTTCGCTGGTCTACGACACGCTGGATAACCGCCTGCGTCCGAGCCGGGGCACGCAGTTCGTCGTCGGCGCCGACGTTGCCGGGCTGGGCGGTTCGGTCCGCTACGCACGCATTACTGCCAACGCAGCCAAGTTCTGGCCCGTGGGTGGGGGATTCATCTTCTCCGTCCGCGCCGAAGGCGGCGCGATCAAGGCGCTTTCGAGCCGTTCCAGCGATCCCACCATCGACGACGTGCGCCTGACGGACCGCTTCTTCCTGGGCGAACCCCAGATCCGCGGCTTCGACATTCGCGGTGTCGGACCCCGCGTCCTGCGCAAGTTCCTGACGATCGATACCAACAACGACAACATTCCCGACACGGCATCGACTGACCGCAACCAGTGGGTCGATGACGCTCTGGGCGGCAAGTATTATTACCTGACCCGCGCCGAGCTTGAGATTCCGCTGGGATCGGGCGCACGCGAACTCGGTCTGCGTCCGTCGATCTATGTCGACGCCGGCGCCGTCTGGGGCATTGCCAACCCGCTCACGCAGAACCCGAACAACGTCGTCTATTACACTGACGCGCTGACCGGGAAGATCACGAACAGCCCGACCGCATCGGATGGTACGGCAAACACTGCCACGCGCTATATCGAAGAGTACGTTGGCGATACGCTGTCGCCGCGCGTCTCCGTCGGCATCGGCGTGAACTGGAATTCGCCGTTCGGCCCGTTCCGCCTCGATTTCGCCAAGGTTCTCAAGAAGGCCAATGGCGACGACCCCAAGACTTTCACTTTCAACGTGGGAACCCAGTTCTGATGAAAATCCGTTACGCTTCCGCGCTTCTCGCGGGCCTCGCTGTTCTTTCCGTTTCGCCGACCGCTGCCGTGGCGCAGGCCACCTCGGGCACGGTCACGCCCGGTATCGCCATCGCCAATCCCTCGGCGGTGGTCGCCGCATCTGCTGCATATCAGACCGCCCAGCAGCAGCGTCCGACGACCTACAAGCCGCAGATCGACCAGGCCAATGCACGCAAGGGCCAGATCGAAGCGCAGCTCAAGCCTCTGATCGACAAGCTTCAGGCGGATTCGAAGGCGGCCAACCCCAACCGTGCGGCGCTTCAGGCCCAGTACGAGCAGATCCAGCAGATCGAACAGGCCGGCCAGGCAGAGATCCAGAAGATTCTCGAGCCGCTGAACCTTTCGCAGCAGTACGTGCTCGAGCAGATCGGCGACAAGCTTGACGCTGCCACCCAGGCCGCGATGGACAAGAAGAAGATCACGCTGGTGATCGATTCGCAGTCGGTCATCAAGGCTGGCCAGGTCTACAATCTCAACCAGGACATCCTGACCGAGCTCAACAAGGCCATTCCTTCGGCACAGCTGGTGCCGCCGGCTGGCTGGATGCCGCGCGCGCAGCGTGAGCAGCAGGCTCAGGCTCAGGCCGCACAGCAGCCGGCAACCGCCGCGCAGCCTGCGAAGAAGGCACCCGAAGGCCGCTGAGGTCTTCGGTTTGGGGGCCGGGTAATGTCCGAGGAACAGAACGCGCCGCAGGGCGTGATCACCGACTATGACGTGCGCAAGGTTATGGCGGCGCTTCCGCACCGCTATCCGCTCTTGCTGGTCGATCGTGTCGCTTCGCTCACCCTGAACGAGCGTATCCACGCGGTTAAGGCCGTGTCGATGAACGAGCAGTTCTTCCAGGGGCATTTCCCTGGCCGCCCGATCATGCCCGGCGTCCTCCAGATCGAGGCGCTGGCCCAGGCGGCTGGCGTGCTCGCGGTGGAATCGCTTGGCCTCGCAGGTTCCGGCAAGCTGGTCTACTTCATGGCGATCGAGGAGGCCAAGTTCCGCAATCCCGTGGAGCCCGGCGTCCTGCTCGACCTGCATGTCGAGTTCACCCAGAAGCGTTCGCGCGTGTGCAAGTTCGCTGGCAAGGCGATGGTCGGCGACAAGGTGACCTGCGAGGTCGGCTTTACCGCGATGATCGCAGACAGCTGAGGCTGCAGCCGCTGGACAACCTTGCGGCTTTCCGCTAGGCGCGCGCCCTTACAGATTCTAGCGGCCGGTCGGAACCGGCTGCGCACCGGAGCAAGACCCATGAAGACTGGCATTCACCCCGACTACCACATGATCAAGGTGCAGATGACCGACGGCACCGTTTTCGAGACTCGCTCCACCTGGGGCAAGGAAGGCGACACGCTCGCTCTCGAAATCGACCCGACCTCGCACCCGGCATGGACTGGTGGTACGCGCCAGCTGGACCAGGGTGGCCGCGTTGCCCAGTTCAACAAGCGCTTTGGTGGTCTTTCGCTCAAGCGCTGAGCGCTGGCGACAGGACATTGACGGGAAGGGCGGCTTCGGTCGCCCTTTTCTTTTGCGTGAACGGTTTGCCATGGCATATTGCTATCACCGATAGCCGTCCTAAAGATCAGGCCATGACGCTGACCAATTCCCTCGAGAGCCGCCTCGGCTATCAGCTCCGCCGCGCATCCGCCGTGATGATGGCAGACCTGGGGCGCGAGCTTTCCGATCTTGACCTGCGTCCGGCCGAAGTGACGACGCTGTTGGTCATCGCCGAAAATCCCGACTGTTCGCAGACCGAGGTCGGGCAAGTGCTGGCGATCAAGCGGGCCAACATGGTTCCGATCATATCCCGGCTGATGGAACGAGGCCTGGTCGAACGTCGGCGTCTGGATGGGCGCAGTCACGCACTGACGTTGACGGACGCTGGCCGCAGGATGGCAGACGATGCCGTGGCGCGGATCGACAGGCATGAAACCCGATTTACCGCCTTGCTTGGGGATGCGGACACGGGCGTTCTGTTTCGGTGCCTTCCGACCATCCGAAGCGCGCGGAGTGGTGAAGAGGAAAGCTGACCGTCAGACCCAGGGTCTTTCACGATACCATTTGGTTATCACGTACTTGAGGCCCTTGCGCACCTTCATGGCATGGTGAAGCGTGGCCGGGTTCACCGAACCATCGGGACGACGATTGTTCCAGCACACCAGCTTGCCTTTTTCGGGCTGGATGATCTTGTCGATCACCTTGAACCGCGTTGCACCGCCCGCCTCGACATCGTTGAGATAGACCATGAAGGTCCACGTGCGCTGACCTGCTACGTGGCAATATCGCTGGAAGTCTGCGCCATGAGGATCGAAGTAATCCGTGTGCGATTTGAATTCCTGCCCCGGTTCGTACCGCTGACCCTGAATGGGTTCGCCGAACTGTCGATCAATTCCCGAGATTGCCGAGATCTTTTCGTCCAGCGCAACGATCTCCGGCTCCTGCATCGGCAGATCGCAGGTTTCGCTCGTCCGGAAATAGTGGTCACCGTTGGCATCTGCGATTGTGGAAGGCCGGCGGTCACGATCGATCCTAGCGATGAGCGAAGCGCATTCCCGATCGCTCAGAAATCCGCGCAGCATGAACATCTCGAGTCTGGGCGTTGGCACGCGCATCATTCCCGGCAAGGTCAGCAAGCGGTCGGCAGAAGCTTCATTGGCGGGCGTCATCGCCGGTTCTCTACTCCAGCGACATGCCAGACTGCAACTTGAAGCCTCTGGTGTCTTGGTCGTAAAACCGTCACGTTCCTGCCGCATGCGAGCTACCGTGCCCTGTCAGAGTCCATCCTGCGCTGTCCGCAACGGCTTCTCGCTGATCGAGATGATGGTGGTCCTGCTCGTGATGGGGCTGCTGGCGACCGCTGCAGTGCTGACGATCCCCGGCGATGGGCGCAAACTTCGCGACGAGGCCGAGCGCTTTGCAGCGCGAACGCTCGCGGCGCGGGACGAGGCCATTATTGGCGCGCGACCTGTATCGCTGGTAGTGAGCGAGAGGGGATACTACTTCGAAGGGCGCCGCGAAGGTCGTTGGCAGCCCTTGCCGGGCCGGGGCTTTGAACTTACGGGGTGGAATGCCGAGACCATTGTCGACGGCCAGCGGCAACGCATCGTTTTCGATTCGCTGGGGCTTGCCAGCAGCGAAGCCCTTATCCGCTTGCGGCGTGCTGAAGCGGCGCTTTCAATCCACCTGCGCCGCGACGGGAGCGTGATCGTCGATGGCGGCTGAGCGCAATGGCTTCACCTTGCTCGAACTGCTCGTTGCACTTACCGTGTTTGCGATCGCGGCGCTTGCCCTGCTGCAGATGGAAGGCGCGAGTATCTCCCGCACCGCAGATCTGGACCAGCGCCTGCTCCGGGAAATCGTGGCGCAGAACATGGCGGCCGAGATACTGACCGATCCAGCGCCGCCGCCGGTCGGATCGGCTTCGGGCACCATAGAGAATGCGGGACGCCGCTTCCAGTGGACCCGCACCGTCGAGATGCAGCAAGATTACGGCGTGTTGCGCATTGCTCTGTCGGTCCGCGAGACGACTCCGGGCGCGCAGAGCCAGGCTTTCATTCTCGATTTCACCAGGCTGCCGGGAGCATGAGGCAGGAACCCTCGCCCAACGGCTTCACCTTGGTGGAGATGCTGGTGGCGCTTGCCCTGTTCGCGGTAATCGCGGTCGGCGCACTGGGACTGCTGCGGTTCTCGGTGGACGCGGAGCTTGCGAGCCGGGACAAGACGGAAAGCATCGCCAGCCAGCGACGGTTCCTGTCAGTTTGGACAGCGGATCTGGCTCAGGCGGTGCCGCGCCCTTCGCGTGACGCATCCGGCACGAGCCACCCGGCCTTCGAAGCCGATACCGATGGCGTGATGATCCGTTTTACCCGGAGCGGCTGGGACAATGTCGATGGCGCGCCGCGTCCGAGCTTGCAGAAGGTCGAGTACCGAATCGCCGCAGGAGCACTGGTTCGCGCAGGCTATCCCTTTCCCGATGGCTCTGTTGCAGAAGCCGGAGCGGATGTTCTCTCCCTCAGCGCGCCGGCCACGGTGCGTTTCCGGGCGAAAGACGGCAATTGGCGCGATCGCTGGGACCCGCAACTGTCGACTGAACTGCCCGTGGCGATCGAGCTGCTGATCCCGCAAAAGGGCGTGCCGCCGTTGCGGGTGGTCTCCCTTGTCGGGGTGAACTATCAGTGAGGCCGCATGACCCTCGCGAGCGTGGCGCAGCTTTGCTCTCCGTCCTGCTGCTGGTCGCCGTGATGGCAGTCATTGCGGCGTTGATGCTCGACCGTCTCAATCTGGCCACGCGCCTTGCCGCCAATGGCCAGGCCATGACGCAAGCGAGGCTCTATGCGACAAGCGCCGAGACGCTGGCGATGGCGCGGATCAAGGCGCTCGTCGAAACCTCCCAGGAAAGGACGGTAGATCGCAGCGGTCTGCTCGGTCGAGACTTTCCGCTGCCCTTGCCGCGCGGCACCGTGATGGCGCGCGTTGATGATGCGGGGAACTGCTTCAATCTCAATTCGCTCGTCGAAGCCGATGTGCAAGGCGCCTTGCGCCTCAGGCTGGTCGGGCTGGGCCAGATGCGGGCATTGATGAAGGGTCTGGCCATTCCCGAAGCGGAAGCGGCCATCATAAGCGATTCGATTGCCGATTGGATCGACAGTGACAATGCGCCGGCTCCAAATGGTGCCGAGGACGACAGCTATCAGGGCCGTGCCGTCCCCTACCGCACGGCCGGCCGGTTGATCAGCGACGTCAGCGAGATTCGCGCGGTGCGGGGGATGACGCCGCAATTCTATGAGCGTTTGCGCCCATGGCTCTGTGCCTTGCCCGGGGCGGACCTGTCGCCGATCAACGTCAACACGCTGCGCCCGGATCAGGCCCTCCTGCTGACGATGATTGCACCCCAGGCGATTCCCGCGCAGCGCGCCCGCGCCATGTTGGCGGCACGACCTGCTCTTGGCTGGAAAAGTCCCGATGAAGCCTTGCGTGGCGTGGGAGGGGAGGGCGCTGCTGTTCCTCTCAACCAGTTGCAGGTGCGCAGCCGCTGGTTCCTGCTTACGCAGACAGTGACGGTCGACTCGGTCAGCGTGGAGGAGCAGGCATTGATCGATGTCGGCGTGAACCCGCCGCGCGTCGCTTTCCGCAGCTGGGGGGACAGGTTCAACCGCTGAATCGTCGCCACCCGCAAATTTCCGCTTCCATTTGTCCCGCCTTTCTGCAAAGGGGCCACCCCGCGCAGAGCAAACCTGCGCAGCAATGTGGCGACCGTAGCTCAGTTGGTTAGAGCGCCGGTTTGTGGTACCGGAGGTCGTGGGTTCGAACCCCATCGGTCGCCCCATTCTCTCCTGACATCAAAGGCATTTTCGCCATGTCGTATCGCCTTTTGGTACGGCTCGGCGCCATTGCGCTTGCCCCGTGGCGCGGCAAGTGGCAGAGCGATAATGGACCGGCGGCGGGGGTCGCCGGGAGAAGGATCAGATTCCCCGCGCCCATGCACGGATTTGCCAATCCCGCCCGTTTCCTGCGCCTTGCCCGCTGGATGATGCCGTTGCTTCTGGTGTCCGGCCTGCTCCTGTCGATGGGGGCGGTACTCTATGGCGCAATCGTTGTGCCGCCCGATCGGCTCATGGGCGATACGGTCCGCATCCTGTTCATTCATGTTCCGGCAGCCTGGCTCGGCATGGCTGGCTGGTCCACCATTGCCATCGCCAGTCTCGTCGAGCTCGTCTGGCGGCACCCGTTGGCAGCCATTGCAGGGCGGGCGGCCGCGGTTCCCGGCGCGACGTTCACGGCAATCTGCCTCGCCACCGGCTCGATCTGGGCGCGGCCCACTTGGGGCACGTGGTGGGTCTGGGATGGGCGCCTTACCAGTTTCCTCGTCCTGCTGTTCCTTTACTTCGGCTATATCGCACTGTCCGGCGCGGCGCAGCGCGACATGGCAGGCGGAGGTGGCGGCAGTCGCATCACGGCTATCTTCGGGCTGGTCGGTGCTATCAACATCCCGATCATCAATCGTTCAGTGGTGTGGTGGAACAGTCTGCATCAACCTCCATCTATCACGGCCGGCAAGTCTGCAATTGATGGCACCTTTCTGTGGCCCCTGCTGATTGCCGCACTCGGCTTCAGCCTCGTGTTCGGCGGCGTGGTCCTTGCGCGGATGCGCACTCTTCTGGCCGATATCCAGGCCGAGGCGCGGCTGCGCCGGAAAGCGATGGCGTAAACGTACGATGCGCGAAGGTCTTCAGCAGTGGGATTACGTGGCAGCAGCCCTGGCAATCGGCGTGATCGGCACGCTGGTGCTGGTAGGCTGGACGCTGGTGGCGATGATCCGGGCGGAACGCCGTCGTGACAAGGTGAGAGGCAAGTGAGCAGCATTTCCAGCGGCGGGCCAACCGGCGGCATCAAGCCGAAGCATCAGCGGCTCGTCCTGCTGGTCATTGCACTTGCTGCGCTGATCGGGGCAGGGCTGCTTGCGGCCTATGCCTTGTCAAACCAGGCCAGCTACTTCTACGTGCCGAGCGACCTGGTGAGAGACAAGCCGGAGCAGGGCCGCGCCATCCGCCTCGGCGGCATGGTCGAGCAGGGCTCGCTCAAGACGCAGGCCGATGGCGTGACGATCGATTTCATCGTCGGCGACGGCAAGGCCCGCGTGCCGGTCCGCTATACCGGCATTACCCCGGATCTCTTCGTCGAGGGATCGGGCGTCGTCGCCGAGGGCCGGATGGAGGGCGACACTTTCGTCGCCGACAATCTTCTTGCCAAGCATGACGAGAAGTACGTTCCCCGCCAGATGGGCGACATGACCGCCGCACAGGCCAAGCAAGTGGTGGCCGAAACCAAATGATCGCAGAACTCGGTCTTGCCGTATTGTGGATGGCGGCAGCGCTTGCCGTGTTGCAGCTGTTCGCCGGTTTCTCGGCGCTTCGGCCGGGCGGGAAGGTGCTGGCCGGCGTGGTTCGGCCGCTCGCGGTGATGCAGGGGGCACTGGTTGCGGTGTCCTTCCTCTGCCTGATCGACCTTTTTCTCGAGACCGATCTTTCGGTGAAGCTCGTCGCCGAGAATAGCCATTCGATGAAGCCATTCATCTTCAAGCTGGCTGGAACCTGGGGCAACCACGAAGGCTCGATGCTGCTGTGGGTGACGATCATGGCGGTTTCGGGCGGCATCGTTGCCCTGGTCGAGAAGCGCCTGCGCGAGGAAACGCTGCTGGCCACGCTTGCTGGGCAAGCCTTCGTCAGCCTTGGCTTCTATGCCTTCCTGCTCCTGTCGTCGAACCCGTTCGAACGACTGCCGGAACCGGCACCGGAAGGAGCAGGGCTGAACCCGCTTCTCCAGGATATCGGCCTCGCGTTCCACCCGCCGACGCTGTACGTCGGCTATGTCGGTCTTTCGGTCGCCTTCAGCTTCGCCATTGGCGCGCTGATCACGCGCGATGTTGGTCCCGCGTTTGCCCGGGCGATGCGTCCCTGGGTACTTGGTGCATGGATTTTCCTTACCATCGGCATCACTGCCGGTTCCTACTGGGCATACTACACGCTCGGCTGGGGCGGCTGGTGGTTCTGGGACCCGGTCGAGAACGCTTCGCTGATGCCCTGGTTGGCGGCGACGGCGCTGCTGCATTCGGCTTCGGTGCTGGCGAGCCGCAATGCCTTGCGGGCCTGGACCGTGATGCTCGGCGTGATTGCTTTCTCGATGTCGATGGTGGGCACGTTCCTTGTCCGCTCTGGCATTCTGACCTCGGTTCACGCCTTCGCAGTCGATCCTGAGCGCGGCTCGTTCATCCTTGCGCTGCTGGCGATTTACATCGGCGGTGCATTGGCTCTGTTCGGCGTTCGCGCCTCGACCGTCACCGAAGGTGAGCGGTTCAGCGTGTTCAGCCGCGAATCCAGCCTGGTGTTCAACAACGTGATGCTGTGCGGCATTCTCGGCATCGTGCTTCTGGGCACGCTTTACCCCCTGCTGACCGAGGCGTTCGGAGCCAAGGTCTCGGTCGGTCCGCCGTATTTCAATCCGGTCTCGGCCATTTTCGCGATCCCGATGATGATGGTCATGGCGGTCGGACCATTGCTGCGCTGGCGCAAGGACAAGCCGGGGCGGATAACCGCCACCGTCGCGGTGCCCGCATTGCTGGCGGCATTGGTGCTGCTGGCCGTTG
The DNA here is from genome assembly GCF_000807925.1 of Novosphingobium subterraneum. Lineage (GTDB taxonomy): Bacteria > Pseudomonadota > Alphaproteobacteria > Sphingomonadales > Sphingomonadaceae > Novosphingobium > Novosphingobium subterraneum. Next base: position 98,088 of record NZ_JRVC01000023.1, read on the forward strand.
CGGTCATGGCGCCGGGCATTCGTGTGCTGCCGATGCTGGGCATCGCCGTGGGCGCAGGGCTCGCAGTGGCGAGCTGGTTCCCGCTGCGTGGCCGCAATCTGCGCCGCACGCCGCTGGCGGTCTATGGCATGGTCTTCGGGCACTTCGGCATTGCCGTGGCGCTGCTTGGCGCGGCGGCAGAAAGTGCATTCTCGACCGAGCGCCTCGCCGCCATGAACGTTGGCGATACGCAGACCGTGGGGCCGATCTCGCTCAAGCTGCAAAGCGTCGAGCCGGTGGCGGGGCCGAACTGGACCGCGCTGGAGGCCACCGTCAGCGCATCGTACAAGGGCGGTACGCCGGTAACGCTTCACCCGCAGGCGCGCACTTTCACCTCGCCGCCGGGCGAGCGCACAGAATCCGCGCTGCACACGCGGTGGAACGGCCAGCTCTACGCAGTCTTGGGCAACGAGGGTGAGGACGGCCGCTGGCAGATGCGCTTCTGGTGGAAGCCCTTCGTGCCACTGCTATGGCTGGGTGGCCTGCTCGTGGCCTTTGGTGGCCTGCTCGCCTTGATTGGTCGCGCGGCGCACGACGTCCGTCGCCTGCGCGCTGAAGGGAAGATTGCCTGGCGCAAGTCGCAGCAGGAGCAGCTCAAGTGACCGAGCCCGCGCCAAAGCGCTCCAGACTCGCCATCTGGCTGCCACTGATCCTGTTCGGCGCGTTCTTCGCCCTCGTGATCTGGGGCCTTGTTCGCCCGGCTGACCGTGAAGTCGCAAGCACCTTCATCGGCAAGCCTCTGCCGAGTTTCGATCTCCCGGCAGCAACCGATGACAGGCCTGGGCTGAACACTGCAGAGATGAAGGGCAAGCCAAGGCTTCTCAACGTCTTTGCGAGCTGGTGCATTCCGTGCGCCGTGGAAGCCCCACAGTTGGAAGCGCTGCGCCAGCAGGGCATCGAAATTGACGGTGTTGCCTTGCGTGATCGCAAGCAGGACCTTGAGGATTTTCTTGCCAGAAACGGCAATCCCTTTGCCCGCATCGGCAAGGACGACCTCTCCGAAGTGCAGCTCGCCATTGGCTCATCCGGCGTGCCGGAGACGTTCGTCATCGATGCCAAAGGGGTGATCCGGTACCAGCACATTGGCGAGATTCGCCCCGAGGATGTGCCGCTGATCCTTGAAAAGCTGAAGGAGGCGCAATCGTGAAGCGCCTGTTCTTCATGATCGTGGCGTTGCTGGCGGCTCAGCCCCTGTTCGCTCAGGATCAGCTGCCACCTGCGCCTTATGCCTACAAGCAGCTTGAAGACCCGACGCTGGAGGCCAAAGCACAACGGCTGATGGAAACGCTGCGCTGCCTCAAGTGCCAGAGCCAGGCCATTTCGGATTCCGATGCGCCGATGGCCGGTGACATGCGGCATCAGGTCCGCACCCGCATCAAGGCGGGCGAGGATCCCGAGGCCATTCGCGCCTGGCTGGTTGAACGCTATGGCGATTACGTCAGCTACGCGCCGCAGAACAAACCGATCATGTGGCCGCTGTTTGCGGCACCGCTCGTCATTCTGCTCCTCGCTGCCGTTCTGCTGCGGGGGCGCTTCCGCAGGAGCATCAAGCCGGAGAACGGCCAATGACCTGGGTCCTGATCCTGCTGATTGCCGCGATCGTCTTCGTGCTGTTGGCTTTCGTGTTGAAGATGCCGCGTGCCGGCTGGGAACTGTCAGGCGCGGCGTTGCTCGTGGGGATCGCAGGCTATGCGCTGCAAGGCCACCCGGGCGCGCCCGGCGCGCCCAAGGCGCCGATCGAGAACAAGCGCGCCGCGGACGAGGCTCTGGTCAAGCAGCGCCAGCAGATGGGTGACCAGTTTGCCCAGGGGCAGAGCTGGATGATCCTGGCAGACGGACTTGCCCGGCAGGGGCAATACGGCGCGGCCGCGGAGGTTTTGCGCAAGGGGACGCAACAGTTCCCCCAGGACGCAGACTTGTGGGTATCGCTCGGCAATGCGCTGGTCGGTCACAGCGATGGCATAATCACTCCCGCAGCGCAGTTCGCGTTCCAGAAGGCCGCGGCGATTGCGCCGGATCATCCCGGCCCACCGTTCTTCATGGGGCTGGCACTTGCCCAGTCCGGTAGGCTTGCCGATGCTCGCGCGATGTGGGCCGAACTGCTCCGGCGTTCTCCTGCAGACGCGCCCTATCGCGCCGATCTCTCGGAGCGAATCCAGCGCATCGACTCGATGCTTGGCGCAACCTCGGGCGCGTCGACTGCCGGAGCGCCGGTTGCGGTGCCCTCGGCAGAGGCTGGCGGATCTGGTCAAGCTGCTGAATAAAAATCAGAATTTTCTGATGAGGAACGGCCCCGTATGCCGTTCGTTAGGCTCCCGCGCGCCCGTGTTCCAGCCCATTGCGGGGGCATTGGGGCAGTGCTAAAGCGCCGCGCCGCGCCGCCCTTTCGGCGGTCGCGATCAAGGCTATGAGGCCGGGGGCACTGTTGCCATGAGTAATGCTGTCAGCAATGCCGAACCAGCCAGTGGAAGCGCACCTGCGCATTCCGCAGGGCACGGTCATCCCGGCCATTCGCACGGCCCCCTGCTCAAACTTGCTGTCGGCGCCATCGGGGTCGTGTTCGGCGATATCGGTACCAGCCCGCTTTACGCGCTGCGCGATACGTTTGCCGGCCATCACAAGCTCCCGCTCGACCTGCTGCACATCTACGGCATCATCAGCCTGATGTTCTGGTCGATGATGATCATCGTGACGTTCAAGTACGTCTCGATCATCATGCGCGCCGACAACAAGGGCGAAGGCGGCAGCCTTGCACTGCTTGCGCTGATCAACCAGCACACGGATGGAAAGCGCTGGGGCAAGGGGATCATCCTTCTGGGGGTGTTCGCCACCGCGCTGTTCTATGGTGACTCCATGATCACCCCGGCGGTTTCGGTAATGGGCGCGATCGAAGGCGTCGCGGTTTACCGACCTGACATGCATCCGCTGATCGTGCCGCTGGTCGTCGGTATCCTGATTGGCCTGTTCTTTATCCAGAGCCGCGGGACCGAGAAGGTTGCCGCGTTCTTCGGGCCGATCATGCTGGTCTATTTCGGCACGATTGCGGTGCTCGGGAGCTTCAGCATCGCTGAATACCCTCAGGTCATCACCGCGCTCAGCCCCCACCACGCGGTCACCATGTTCATCTCCGACCCATGGCGAGGCTTCCTGGCCATGGGCGCCGCCGTGCTTGCAGTGACCGGTGCCGAGGCGCTTTACGCAGACATGGGCCACTTTGGCCGCAGCCCGATCCGGATGTCGTGGCTGGTCTTCGTCCTTCCGGCGCTGGTGCTCAACTATCTCGGCCAGGCATCGCTGCTGATCCGCAATCCCGCGGCGCTCGAAAGCCCGTTCTATTATCTTGCGCCAGAGTGGTTCCAGTGGCCGCTGCTGTTCATTGCCTCCTGCGCTGCCGTGATCGCCTCGCAAGCAGTGATCTCCGGCGCATTTTCGGTGACCCAGCAGGCGATCCAGCTTGGTTTCATCCCGCGCATGACGATCAAGCACACCTCCACTGCGGCCGGCCAGATCTACATCCCCGTGATCAACTGGGCGCTGATGATTGCGGTGATCCTGCTGGTGCTGGTGTTCCAGCGCTCGTCGAACCTCACGGCCGCCTATGGCATCGCGGTCACCGGTGCGATGCTGATCGACAACTTCCTTCTTGCCGTTGTGCTGTTCAAGCTGTGGCATTGGAAGGCTCCTGCGGCCGTCGTCATGCTGGCCTTGTTCTTCGCGATCGACGGGGCATACCTTGGCGCGAACATGACCAAGATCCCCGACGGTGGCTGGGTTCCGCTGGTGATGGGCATTGCCATCTTCACCCTGTTGACGACATGGTCGCGTGGCCGTGCCCTGATGCGGGAGAACATGGCCGAAGGCACGATCCCGCTTGAGGTGTTCACAAAGTCTGCCCATTCGAGCGCGGCGCGCGTGTCCGGCACGGCGATCTTCATGGCGTCGACTGCCGCTGGCGTCCCTTCGGCCCTGCTGCACAACATCAAGCACAACAAGGTCCTGCACGAGCGCGTCGTGATCCTCACGGTCTCGATCGAGGATGTGCCCTACGTTGACGAGGGCGATCGCTATTCGGTCAAGGACTTCGGCAACGGCTTTTACCGGCTGAACCTTCGATTTGGCTTCCTCGAAGAGACGGACGTGCCCGGCGCATTGAAGGGCGTGAGCATGTGTGGCGAGCCGTTCAACATGATGAAGACCAGCTTCTTCCTCTCGCGCCAGACGCTCATCCCCTCGGAAAAGCCCGGCATGGCTTTGTGGCGCGAGAAGTTGTTTGCCTGGATGTTGCGTAATGCGGCAAGCGCCATGGAGTTCTTCCGGCTTCCCACCAACCGCGTTGTCGAACTGGGCAGTCAGTTGAAGATTTGAACGGTCCGCTTCGGTTCGTCCGGTTTTCAGTAGCGGATATTGGAATTCGGGAGAATTCCGTTACTTCTTGCCCAACGTGGCAACAGGGACGCCCACATGGCCGATAGCGCGCTTCTGCGCGAGATTCTCGATGCTCAGCTTGAAACCGTCTGCCGTTTTCGGGCGGACGGCACGATCCTGTTCGTCAATCGCGCCTACGCAGCAACCTTGGGGCGCGAGCCGCACGAACTGACGGGGCGGAACCTGTGGGATTTCGTCACGGGTGAAGATCAGGCGCATGTCCGCGCCATGTTGCTCAACCTGACCCCTGCGCAGCCTGAACTGACCATAGAGAACCGTTTCGAAGCTGCGGGCGGGACCCGGTGGATGCTGTGGCGCAATCACGCCCTCGAATTCGATGATGCGGGCGCATGGTCGGTTGCCCAATCGACCGGCATCGACATTACCGAGCGCAAGCAACTGGAAGAGCAACTCAAGCTGCTCGTCGACGAGCTGAATCATCGCGTGAAGAACACGCTCATGGTGGTTCAGGCGATGGCTCATCAGACGTTTCGTGGCGAAGGCGCAGCCGATGGTCGCATCAGCACATTCAGCGACAGGCTTGCCGCGCTATCCGGAGCCCACGACGCCCTGAGCCGGACAAACTGGGCCGGAGCGCGGCTGGCCGATATCGTGAACCATGGGCTGTTGATCTGCAGAGCCGATGACATGCGGCTCGATGTGTCGGGGCCGGAAGTGATCATGCCTGCCAATGCCACTGTTTCGCTGGTCATGGTCCTGCATGAACTGGCTACCAACGCCATGAAATACGGCGCGCTGTCGGGCCTTACCGGCCGAGTGACGGTGCGTTGGGCGCTCGATGACTCCGAAATGGTTGTAATAGATTGGGTCGAAAGCGGTGGCCCTGAGGTGAATATGCCGGAACGCAAGGGTTTCGGCTCGCGCCTGTTGGCCGAAGCGATACCTCGCCAGCTTGGTGGTCGCGTCGATCTGGACTATGACAGGGCCGGGTTACGATGCCGTATCGCAGTGCCGCATTTCCGGCCATTTCCTGGGACGCAAGATGATTGACGGGAAACGCATACTGGTCGTTGAAGACGAGTTCATTGTCGCGGCAATGCTTTGCGATACCCTGGAGGATCACGGCGCCATGCCTGTGGGTCCGGTCGGCAGGGTGAGCGAGGGGCTGGATGTGATCGCCGCAGGCGGAATAGACGCTGCGGTACTTGATTGGAACCTTGCCGGGGAATCCGGTTCGTCACTGGCAGAAGCGCTTGCCGCGCGAGACGTTCCGTTCATCATCGCCACGGGTTATGGTTCGGTCGATGCGCCGTTCAACGATCGGCCAATTCTGAGCAAGCCGTACGTGTCGGCCCATCTCATTGAAAAGCTTTCCGGTCTTTTCACCGGCTGACTTGCAATACCGTTGAACCCCGGAGCGGCATTGCCGCCCCGGGAATTCAGATCAGTCCTTCTTGGCTTCCGCCACGGATTCGTTGTGAAGGCTGGCTTCGGCTTCGGCGGCTTCCTGCTTGGTAGCTGCAGCTGCCTTGTCGGCCATTTCGTCGGTCTTTGCGGCCGCGTTGTCGACGGCAGCAGCGGCCTTGTCACCCAGCTCGTCAGTAGCGGCCGCTGCGTTGTCGGCAGCGTTGGCAACGTCATTACCGGCCGATTCCGCCGTCGTCTCGGCAGCTTCCTGCGTCTTTTCCGAGCAAGCGGAAAGCGTCAGGGCGGTCGCCGCGGCGACAGCGAGGATCGTGAACTTGCGCATGTGGTGAATTACTCCCCTTGGTGTCGTACCCGCAGTGCGGGTTGAGGGGGCAACGCATGAACACGCATTAGTATCCCGTCGCAGAAAAAGAGCGCGGCATCCGAGAATGCCGCGCCCCAGTTCCAGCGCATCAAAGGCTAGAGCCATCAGCCAAGGTTTGCGCTCACCATGCAGTACAGCATCGGCAGCGACAGCAGCAGATTGGTGCGGCTTGCGGCCAGCGCGCGCGGTGCGGCGGCAGCCTTTTCCTCAGCCGATGCCTCGACGATGCCGAGAATCTTCTTCTGGGCGGGCCAGATGATGAACCATACGTTGAACGCCATGATCAGCGCCAGCCACATGCCAAGGCCGATCATGTTGACGTTGCCTTCGCCCGAGAAGGTCATCGCCTGGTGGCCGTATCCGTTCACGAACGCGATGACGAGGCCGGTGATGACCGTAAGCAGCGCGGCATAGCGGAAGAAGAAGAACACCTTGGGTGCGATGTGACCCGTGATCGCGCCCTTCTGTTCGGCCGGGATCTTCGGCATGGTCGGCACCTGCACGAAGTTCAGGTAGTAGAGTAAGCCGATCCACAGGATGCCGAAGAAGGCGTGGAGCCAGCGGAACACCGAGTTGGCGTCGACCGGAGCGGATGCGCCGTAGCCCACCATCACCGCAATGGCAGCGACGAGACCGACTACGAGTACGAGATGAAGATTGCCAAAGAATTTGGCCATGTGATTTCCCCCTATGTGCAACCGTCATATGGCAGGAGCACGACCATGCCCCCACGGTTGCCGCGCATATTAGGCAGCGTGCCGCAAATGTCACACAAAATTAGGGTTGGGCTGCCAGCCTCTTCGGGAAGGACAGGCGCGCCTCAGTCGTGCGGAGGGTTCTGTTCTACCTCGGTCTGTTCGTCCATTGCCAACCCGTGCTTCATCAGCATGGGTATCTGGGCGAACGTGAACAGGAACGACAGTGAGGTCACACCCCAGAGCTTTGCCTGCAGCCAGATTTCGAAGTTGCCGTTGGCCGTATTGAAGAAGTACCGCAGGACTTCATTCAGCCCGGCCAGGAACAGGAAAAAGAACGCCCAGTTCCGCGACAGCTTCAGCCAGCCTTCCTCGTTCAGACCATCGAATGCGGCTTCGAGCAGGTAGCGCAGCATGGCCTTGCCCTTGGCAAGGCCAGCGAACAGCACGCCAGCAAAGAGCAGATATATCGCCGTTGGCTTGACCTGGATCCAGAAGGGATCGCCCAGCAGGACAGTCAGCGTCCCGAACCCGAGGATCAGCACGGTCGACAGCCACAGCATCGGCGAAATCTTGCCGAGCCGCAGCTTCGAGACGATCAAAGCCACGACGGTTGCGACCATGAAGGCTGCAGTGCCTTTGGTAACGGCCACCACCTCGGCCAGCCCGGCATCACCACTGTCGCGCTTGAAGTAGCGATAGGCGAGGAAGAACACGAGCAGCGGACCGTAATCGACCAGCAGGTTCAGCCAGGACGATTTGGGCTTCTTTCGGGCCTCGCTCACCGGAACACTCCTGCGATGACCTTGGCGACAAGGTCGGGATCGAACGGGCGCAGATCGTCGATCTTTTCGCCCACGCCGATCGCGTGGATCGGCAAGCCGTACTGCTCCGCCGCCGCCACCAGCACGCCGCCACGCGCGGTGCCGTCAAGCTTGGTCATGATCAGGCCGGTCACCCCTGCCACTTCCTTGAAGATCTCGATCTGCTGCAGCGCATTCTGTCCGTTGGTGGCATCCAGCACCAGCACCACGTCATGCGGGGCTTCCGGATTGAGGCGGCCGAGCACGCGGCGCACCTTTGCCAGTTCGTCCATCAGCTCGCGCTTGTTCTGGAGGCGGCCGGCGGTATCGACGATCAGGGTGTCGATGCCGGTGTCGGTGGCGGTCTTTACCGCATCGAACACGATGGCAGCCGGGTCGCCGCCCTCGGGGCCGGTGACGATGGGCACGCCGAGGCGATCGGCCCATACCTTGAGCTGGCCGATCGCCGCCGCACGGAAGGTGTCGCCCGCTGCCAGCATCACGCCGTAGTCCTGCTCCTGGAACAGGTGGGCAAGCTTGGCGATGGTGGTTGTCTTGCCCGATCCGTTGACGCCGATCACCAGGATCACCTGCGGACGAGGAAATGCCACGATTTCCAGCGGCTTGGCAACCGGGCGGAGGATCGCGGCGATCTCTTCGGCCACTGCTTCCTTCAGTCCCCGTTCGTCCACGCCGTTCTCGAACCGGGCGCTTTTCAGGCGTTCGCGGATGCGGGCGGCGGCACGGGGGCCGAGGTCGGACAGGATCAGCGCGTCCTCGATATCATCGAGTTGCTCGTCGCTCAGGCGGCTGCTGCCGACGATCCCGCCGAGATTTTCGGCAAGCCGCTCGGACGTCTTGCGGAATCCGCCGAGGATGCGGTCGGACCAGCTGGGGCTGGCGGTTTCGGCACTCATTCGAGTATTCCTTCAAAAATCCTGGTCGGCGTTACCGTGACGAGGCTCCCGACGGGAGTGCCTTCCGGAACGCGGTAGGTCGCAAAGTGTCCCGCATGGCCGGTTCCGTCGCGCTCGGCAAGGACTTGCGCAGGCGTGCCGAGGAGCGACTGCAGCCAATCCCGGCGTTGCCTGGCCACTTCGGCCCGGACTTCGGCCGCGCGTTCCCTGACGAGCACGGGATCGACTTGCGGCATGCGCGCTGCCGGCGTGCCGGGACGAGGGGAGTAGGGGAAGACGTGGCCGTGGACGACCGAGCAGTCGCGCACGATCGAGACATTGTCGGCGTGCATTTCGGGCGTCTCGGTCGGAAAACCTGCGATCAGGTCGGCGCCGATTGCTATGCCTGGGCGTCGCGCCTTCAAGCGCTGCACCAGATCGATCGCGTCATGGCGCGAGTGCCGCCGTTTCATCCGCTTGAGCACCATGTCGTTGCCGGACTGCAAGGACAGGTGGACGTGCGGCATCACGCGCGCCTCCTGCGTGATCAGTTCGAACAATAGCGGATCGATCTCCACGCCGTCGAGAGAGGACAGCCGCAAACGGGGCAGGGCGGGAAAAGCGTGCAGGATCGCCGCGACAAGATCACCAAGCCGCGGGCTACCGGGCAGGTCCGCGCCCCATGAAGTGACATCGACACCCGTCAGAACCACCTCGTTGACGCCCTCAAGCCGCGCGATCGCTTCGATGACTGCTGCTGTCACGAGCGAAACGCTGGTCCCCCGGCCTTGCGGGATGATGCAGAAGGTGCAGGCGTGATCGCATCCGTTCTGCACCGGCACAAAGGCGCGTGTGTGAGAAGTGCCGCTTCCCCGCGAAGGCAGGGGCCGCAGCCGGTTTACGGAAGGTTCCGTCGCAACACCGAGGTCCCCGCCTTCGTGGGGACGCCATGTGGCGGGCTTCAGCTTGTCGGCATTTGGCACCACCGCATCGACCTCGGCCATTCCGGCGAAGGCGTCCTGCTCGATCGTGGCGGCGCAGCCGGTCACCACGAGCCGGGCATCGGGATTTTCTCGCCGCAGCCTGCGCACTGCGCGGCGTGACTGGCGCACGGCTTCGGCAGTCACGGCGCAGGAGTTGACGACCACGGTCGGCGGTCCATCAGCGAGAAACCCGCTGATCGCCTCGCTTTCGGCAATGTTGAGGCGGCAGCCGAGAGAGACGACCTGTCCGCTCATGCGGGGAAATCAGCGTCCTCGAAGGAGCCTTCGAAGCTCAGCGCGGCAGGACCGGTCATTTCGATCGAGCCGCCTTCCGGCCAGGCGATGGTGAGGGGGCCGCCGGGCAGGTCGACGCGGACCTTGCGGCCGGTCAGCTTGCGACGCATGGCTGCCACGGCGGTCGCGCAGGCGCCGGTGCCGCAGGCGCGGGTCAGGCCTGCACCGCGCTCCCACACGCGCAGCCTGAGGTGATCGGGGCCGACCACGCTGGCAACATTGACGTTCACGCGCTCGGGAAAAACCGCATCGTTTTCAATGATGGGGCCCAGTCTTTCGAGCTCTACCGCATCGGCATCAGGCACGAAGAATACCGCATGGGGGTTGCCGACATTGACGCCGACGGGATTTTCCAACTCTTCCCAGCCAAGCGGCAACTCCAGGGTATCCATGGCATAACTCAGGGGTATCTCCTGCCAGCCAAAGCGGGGCAGGCCCATGTCCACGGTCACGCCATCCTCGCCCGCCTCGGAGCGGATCAGGCCACCCAGGGTCTCGATCGAGTTCGTGCCCCCGAGCAGAAGTCCAACAGCCCGGCTGGCATTGCCGCAAGCCTCGACCTCGCCGCCGTCGTTGTTGAAGATGCGCATGCGCACGTCGGCGGCCTGCGACGGCTCGAGCACGATGAGCTGGTCGCAGCCAACGCCGGTGCGGCGGTCGGCCAGCGCGGCGGCGCGGCGGGTGGTCATTGCCACCGGCGTCTCGCGTGCGTCGATCACCACGAAATCGTTGCCGAGGCCATGCATCTTGCGGAAGGGAATGCGCATGGCGCGCGACTTAGGGATTACCGCGCCTCGTGGCAATCATTTCGCCGAAAATCAGGCCGTGGCCGCTCGCGGCATTTCGGGCAGTTCGTTGACCGAGATCGCGGGGGCGCTGGGCAACAGGTTGTGGCTGGCCAGCAGGGCCCGTACGGCGTCTGCGTCTTCAGGCTGACCGTAGAGATAGCCCTGGCCCTTGAAGGAGCCGTATTTGCGCAGTTCGTCGAGCACTTCCGGGCTTTCGATGCCTTCGGCAGTGATCGGCAGGTCCATGCCCTTCCCAAGCGACGAGATCGCTTCGATGATGGTACCGCTGTCCTTGCTCTTGCCGAGCGTCGAGACGAAGAAGCGGTCGATCTTGATCCGGTCGAAGGGCAGGGTGCGCAGCTGCGCCAATGACGAATAACCGGTGCCGAAATCGTCGAGGCTGATGCGGATGCCTTGATTCTTCAGGCTGGTGATCAGGGTGCGCACGACGCCGACGTTTTCATGCAGGCATGTCTCGGTAATCTCGATGTCGAGCCGGTGCGGCGGGAAGTTGGCTTCGACCAGCAGCTTGAGCAGCTTCTGGGCAAACCACGGATCGCGCAGCTGCAGCGGCGAGATGTTGACCGAGAGAGTGAGGCGAGGATCCCATTCGCGCGCATCGCGCAGCGCCTGACGGATCAGGCTTTCCGACAGCTCCGAGATCAGGCCGATTTCTTCTGCGATCGGAATGAAAAGTTCGGGCGAGAGCAGGCCATGCCTGGGGCTCTTCCAGCGGGCAAGCATTTCGAAGCCGGTCAGCTCGCCGGTGTCGAGATCGACTTGCTTTTCGTAATAGGGCACGAATTCGCCGCGAGGAATACCTTCGCGGATGCCGCGTTCGAGTTCGCTGCGGAAGCGCAGTTCGCTCTCCATGTTCTGTTCGAACCAGTAGTAGCGGTTCCGTCCGCCCTTCTTTGCCTGGTACATGGCCAGGTCGGCGCGGTGGATCAGCAGTTCCGCCAGGGTGCCGGCGTCGTTCGGGTCGGCCGGTCCCGTGTTGGCAAGGCCAATGGAGGCTGTCACTTCAAGTGCGAGTCCGTCGATTTCCACCGGGCGCGCGATCGAAGCGTTCAGGCGGATCATCAGGCGGTCGATGGCTTCGACATGATCCGGATCGTAAATGGTGGCAAAGGCGAATTCGTCGCCGCCAAGGCGCGCCATGATCGATTTCTCGGGCAACAGCGCGCGAATCCGTTCGGCGGTCTGCAGCAGCACGGCATCGCCAGCCTGGTGGCCGTGCGCATCGTTCGACTTCTTGAAGTTGTCGAGATCCATCATCATCGCCACCACCTCATGACCGGTGGCCCGGGCGGTGTGGATCATGTCCTGCAGGGCAGGGCCGATACTCCGGCGGTTGAGGCAGCCGGTGAGGGGGTCGGTATGGGCCAGTCTGTGGGCCACTTCCTCGGCAACTCGGCGCTGGCCGACTTCGCGGGTGAGATCGACATAGCGCCGCCAACCGAACAGGAGGAGGGCGATATTGAGCACAAGCGCGGTGCCGAGCATCGGTTCTTGCGGCCTTGCGCCCGTCGCGAGTGAATGCAGGAAATCGCGCAGCACGGATGAGCCGTTCGCCACGAAGAGCAGCACGGCTGCAATGATGACGCCGAGACCCACGATGTCGTGATCTCGCCGGTCCTTGAGCGCGATGCTTGTGGCATCCGGCTCGTTGAACTTGATAGGCGCTGTCGCCATGCCCCCGCTTTCATCTCTGCCGCATGTCCTGCGGCCCGATTCCGTCAGGGCCATGGCTAAGGGAACGTCCTGAAATTTTGGTTAAGGACTGTTTCTTACGCAGGGCAGGCGTTGCGGGCGGACAGCAGGCCGGGTGGCCAATCGGCCCAAGCTGCTTGCCTTGCGGGCAAAGCGAGGCTAAGGGGCAGGCCTGCGAGCGCCATTGCGTCTTGCGGATTCGACAACGGCCCCTGTTCAGGATGCCACACGCTGGTCGGCGAGGTTTCGCCCACCGGCGTTTTTCGCGTTACGCGAAAGTGGTTCCCGATCAAGGGCATGATGATGGGAATTGCGCGTGTTCGACAGTCTTTCAGACCGGCTTGGAGGCGTATTCGATCGCCTGCGTGGCCGCGGCGCGCTGCGTGAGGAAGATGTCCTTGCGGCGATGCGCGAAGTGCGGATCGCGTTGCTTGAGGCCGACGTTGCCCTTCCCGTCGTTCGCCGATTTATTGACTCCGTTTCGGAGCAAGCCGTTGGCCAGTCGGTCCTGAAGTCGGTCACGCCCGGCCAGCAGGTCGTCAAGATCGTCAACGATGCGCTGGTCGAGATGCTTGGTGGCGGCACGGCCGAGCTTGACCTGAACGCCGCGCCGCCCGTTGTGATCATGATGGTCGGCCTGCAGGGGTCGGGCAAGACCACCAGCACGGCCAAGATCGGCAAGTTGCTGAAGGAAAAGCAGGGCAAGAAGGTCCTGATGGCCTCGCTGGACGTCAATCGTCCGGCGGCGCAGGAACAGCTTCGCGTTCTGGGCGAACAGGCGGGCGTTGCCACGCTGCCGATCATCACCGGGCAGCAGCCGGTCGACATCGCCACCCGCGCCGTGAACGCGGCCAAGCTGCAGGCGGTCGACGTCCTTCTGCTCGACACCGCAGGCCGACTCCACGTCGATCAGGCGCTGATGGACGAGATGAAGGCGGTTGCCGCTGTCTCGGCCCCGAAGGAAACGCTGCTCGTCGTCGACTCGCTGACGGGCCAGGATGCGGTCAACGTTGCACAGTCGTTCTCGGGCGAAGTCGATCTTACCGGCGTGATCCTCACCCGCATGGACGGTGATGCGCGTGGCGGTGCGGCGCTGTCGATGCGGGCCGTTACCGGCAAGCCGATCAAGTTTGCCGCAACCGGCGAAAAGCTGGACGCGATCGAGCCGTTCCATCCGGAGCGCGTCGCTGGCCGTATCCTCGGCATGGGCGACATCGTGTCCATCGTCGAGAAGGCGGCGGCGACGATACAGGCGGAAGACGCCGAGAAGCTCGCCCAGCGCATGGCCAAGGGTCAGTTCGACATGAACGACCTGCGCACCCAGTTGCGCCAGATGCAGAACATGGGCGGTCTTGGTGTGCTGGCGGGCATGATGCCGGGCATGAAGAAGGCCAAGGCGGCGATGGCGCAGTCCGGCATGGACGACAAGGTGCTGCTGCGCATGGACGCGATCATCGGTTCGATGACGCCCAAGGAACGCGAGAAGCCCGAACTGCTCAACGCCAAGCGCAAGATCCGCGTCGCCAAGGGTTCCGGCACGCAGGTGCAGGACGTCAACAAGCTTCTGAAGATGCACCAGGAAATGGCCAAGGCCATGAAGCAGATCAAGAAGATGGGCGGCCTCAAGGGGCTGGGCGCGCTTTTCGGCAAGGGTGGCCTTGGCGCCGCGATGCCGGGGCTGGACCAGCAGATGGGGCCCGGGGGCTTGGGCGGCGGTCTCGGCGGTCTGGGTGG
>NZ_JRVC01000024.1 GCF_000807925.1 Novosphingobium subterraneum
AGCAAGTCGATCCAAGAAAGGCGAAAATCCGCCAATCAGGCCGCGTTCCTCCGCATTATGGGGACCTCGTGATTAGTAAAGTTATGGCGAGGTGAGCATAACTTCACATAGGGGCGGACATACTCGGGCGACATCAGCCGGATCGTATGACCTTGCCGCTCAAGTGCGCGGCCCATGTGATGCGAACCGCAGCAGGCCTCCTTTGCCACGATACATGGCGGCAGAGCGTCTGCGTATGCGATTACTGTCTCGCGCCGCATTCGCCGTCGTACGACGACCTTACCTGCCGCGTCCAGACCGACCAAGCTGCAGCTGTTCTTGCCGAGATCAATTCCAAGAACCGATACGTCCACGACCTTCACTCCTTCCGCAAACCCAACCCCTGTCGCGAGACAATAACGGATCAGCTTAAGGGCGGGCCATCCATTAAGGGGGACTCGGCCGCCTGATAGGGCGGACCAAGGGCGAAATACCAAGCTTCACGCCGTCACCGATGCCAACGGCCGACCTTTGAGCTTCTTTATCACGGCGGGACAAATCAGCGATTAGACCGGCGCGGCAGCCCTGCTCGATGATCTGCCCAAGGCGCAGTGGATGCTGGCTGACCGGGGCTATGACGCCGAATAGTTCAGGGACGCGCTCGAGCAAAAGGGCATCACGCCTTGCATTCCAGGCCGAAAATCCCGTTCTCATCCCGTCCAAGACGACAAGCGCCGCTACAAGCGACGCAATCGCATCGGAATCATGTTCGGCCGCCTGAAAGATTGGCGTCGCGTGGCAACCCGCTACGACCGCTGCCCAACCGTCTTCTTCTCCGCCCTCGCTCTCGCGGCCACCGTGCTCTTCTGGCGGTGATCAACGAGTCATCGTGTAATTGGGGCTGCTTCCCTCGGACCTCGGTAGAGGCGCACACTTCTGGTTGTCGAATCCTGAAGGAAGGAAGCAGCCATGAAGCATTATGCCGGATTGGACCTATCGATGGAAAGCACAGGTCTGCATCGTTGACGAAAATGGCCAGAAGCTCGTGTCGGAAAAGGTCGAGAGCACTCCGGAGGCTTTGGCCGCGATGCTCGGACGATACCGTCCAATCGAGCGGGCAGTGATCGAAACGGGCCGCAGAACTCGGCGATCTGGCTTGGTCTGCGTGAACTGGGTGTCGCGGTGGTGTGCATCGATGCCCGCCAGGCGCACCAGAGCCTCAAGGCAATGAAGGCGAACAAGACCGATCCTCACGATGCCGCCGGGCTCGTTCAGTTGGCCCGCACCGGCTTCTACAAGGAGGTACACGTCAAATCTCCGGCAGCGCATGGGGTGCGCAGCGTGATCACCGCGCGGAGCCATCTGGTGGAAGCGCGTGTCCGGCTCGACAACACAATTCGCGGTCTTTGCACAACCTTCGGCTATCGCCCCGGGGCTGGGCAAGGGAAGGCATTCCTCGAAAGGATGATGCAAGCGGCACACATCCCGGGTCTGGGCGAAGCTATCGCCGCGCTGCTGACGGTACGCGCGACGCTCGTCGAGCAGATCAAGGAGATGGACCGCCGTCTGCGTGTCATCGCAAGCCAGTCACAAGCCTGCGAGATCTTGATGACCATACCGGGCGTGGGCGTGCAAACATCTGCTGCCTTCGCCGCCGCAGTCGATGAAGCGGGACGCTTCCGACGATCCCGCAATGCCGGGGCCTACTTCGGCCTTGTGCCCCGACGCCATCAGTCGGGCGAGCTCGACTGGACAGGCAGGATCACCAAACAGGGAGATGGGACCGTGCGCAAGCTGCTGTACGAAGATGCCAACTCGATCCTCACCCGAAGCCGGGAAACCTTCGCGCTCAAGACATGGGCCATGAAGATCGCCAAGCGCCGAGGTCTCAAGAAGGCTCGCGTCGCCTTGGCCCGCCGCCTCGCGGTCATCATGCATGCCATGCTGCGCGACGGGACTTTGTTCCAGGCGTGAGGTAGGGTAGAACCTGTTTGCCAGCGGTGAAGCGTCGAAGCTGATCCGAGGGCGGTGTCCCGCGGGGGAACGCAGGGACGAACGTTCTGCGAAGGTTACCGGATGGGTTCACAAGCCCGCATCGAGTCAATGCAACGTTCGCCTCTGTGAAACCCGATACAGCACGACCAGGCTTCGGCTCGGCCAGTGCGGACAGATCCATGAAACCCTCAAGGGATCGGCACCGCCAGCGTCCTGCAATTACAGATCCTCAGCCTAAGGGGCAGAGATTTGTATGCACTTTTTAGGTGCAGTTATGCTGGTGGGGTCCTACCCTTGAAACATGATTGCTGTTGAAGCGGAGCAGACTCGGTCGGTCGGGAAGAGCGTAGCGGTTAGCAGGCAGCCTGCCGGGCAAGCGCCTATTTCGGCCTGCCCCTGCAACGCCAGTTGGCGCTTCTGATGGAAGGGCACGCAACCTTGCCCTTCATGCGGGAAGTTCTGATCTTCCTTGCTGCAGCCGGACTGATCGTACCATTGATCAGCAGACTCAAGGTCAGCCCGGTTCTCGGCTACCTCTTGATCGGTTCACTGGTCGGCCCGTTCGGACTTGGCCGTCTCGCGGCGCACTTCCCGATGCTGGCGGATTTTGTGGTCGCAGATGTCGATGGCGTGCGACGACTGGCCGAAATCGGCGTCATATTTCTGATGTTCATGATCGGCCTCGAACTGTCCCTTGACCGCTTGTGGTCATCGCGCAGGCTTGTCTTCGGAATGGGCGGTCTGCAGATCGTGCTGACCGGGGCGCTGGTTGCTTGGACATGCTCATGGCTCGGCCTTGATCCGGACGAGGCTTTGGTGGTTGGTGCAGCGCTATCCCTGTCATCGACCGCGATTGTCATGCAGCTTTTCATAGATGCCAAGCGGCAAGCATCCAGGGCCGGCAGAACCGCCTTCGCGATCTTGTTGATGCAGGATCTCGCAGTCGTGCCGATTCTCTTCATGGTCGGCGTTATCGGGGAGCGTGGCGAGAGCGGGCTCGCAGCTGGGCTGACGGGCGCGCTCGGCAAGGCAGGAATAGCGATTATCCTCATTTACGGTGCCGGACGACTTGTCCTGCGTCCAGCCTTGCGACAGGTCGCCGGCGCGCGCAGCGCCGAGATGTTCACGGCGGCAGTCCTGCTCACGATAGTCGGAGTTTCCGCGCTTACCGCGCAATTCGGACTCTCAATGGCTCTCGGCGCGATGCTGGCCGGCCTTGTTCTGGCCGAGACCGAATATCGTCACCAGATCGAGGTGGACATCGAGCCTTTCAAAGGAATTCTCCTCGGCCTGTTCTTCATGTCGGTCGGCATGGGTATCGATTGGCAGATGGTCTTGAAGGATCCCTTTTTCCTGTTTGGCGGGATTGCGGCCCTGTGGCTTCTCAAGTCGGCCATCGTGGTGATGTTGGCGCTCATCTTCAGACGCTCGCTTCCCGTAGCGCTTGAGGCTGGCTTGATGCTCGGACAGGGTGGGGAGTTTGCGTTTGTGATACTGGCGGCGGCCGGGTCGTCAGGGTTGATCACCGGAATCCTCGAACAGCAGATTCTGCTCCTCGCGAGCCTATCCATGATGCTGACACCCCTCGTGGCGCAGGCAGCGAAACACGTGGGTGCCGCAATCGAGAAAATGCGGGCTACGCAGGAAACGCACCACGAATTGCCCGATTACAGCGGATGCTCGGGACATGTCATCATTGCCGGCTTCGGACGCGTTGGGCAGACTGTGTCACGCGTGCTGGCAAATGCAGGCATCGACTTTGTTGCCCTCGATGCCGACGCGGCACTCATTGCGCGGGAAAAGGACGAGCGAGGACATATCTTTTTCGGGGATGCGTCTCGCGTCGAGATCCTCGCGAAAGCGGGCATAGATCGCGCTGCAGCCGTAGCTGTAACAATGAATGATCCTGCTGCCGTATCCAAGATCGTGCGTGAGATACATCGGCGGTGGCCTGAAATCCCGGTTCACGCCAGAGCGAGGGACAAGGAGCACTCGAACAAGCTCAGGGAACTGGGCGCGGCCTATTCGACGCCCGAGGCTACTGAAGCCAGCCTTCAACTGGCAGCCCAGCTGTTGGACGGGGTCGGTGTCGAAAGCCAGGACGCAATGAGGCATATCTCGGACCAGCGCATGCGGGAAGCGGAAGCCTGACGGACTAAGCTGGTGATACTTGAGCAGCGACAACAAAAGGAGGGACGTCATGGGTATGTCGAGACGTGATGCCGAACAAGAAACCGTATTGGTTGGTACAGACCTCAGCGCCCGCTCGGACAGGGCAATCGATCGCGCGCTTCTTCTGTCGAAGGAGTTTGGTGCCCGTCTTATGGTCCTTCATGCGATCGAACCCTATAGCCTTCTCAAGCGCGACCAGACGCGGGCAGACAAGGCAATCCGGGATGTGCTTCCCGATCCTGAGGCAGACGTCGACGTTCTGCCTGCCATCGGACCTGCTCCGGCTGCCCTCGTTGCTGCCGCAGAAAATGGGAACTGCGCACTGGTCGTGATGGGGGTGGCACGCATGAACCACCTCGGCGATTACTTTATCGGGACGGCCGTGGATCACGTGATCCGCAGTGCCCCGTGTCCGGTACTCGTCGTGAAGCGGCGTCCACACCGGGCATATCGGACCATCGCTGTCGCTGTAGATTGCTCACCTTGTTCGCAAGCGGCACTGCTCACCGCGGCAAGAATGTTTCCCGCGGCTTCAATCCATGTCATCCATGCATTCCATGTTCCTTACGAGGGGTGGTTGCGTTCGGACGACACCCGCGACGATTTCACGGGAGTTGCGCGCGCCGAACTGAAAGCAATGTTGGCGGCTCCGGAAGTTCCGGAGGATGTCCGGGCCAGAACGCAGCTGCACCTGGAGTACGGAGAGGTGCATAAGGTTCTGCTCGAAGCAACCGACCGCCTCGGCGTAGATCTCGTGGTGATGGGCACGCACGGGCGTGGCGGCTTTATCAGATCGATGGTGGGCAGCCGAGCCGAGGAGCTGCTCAGGTGCTTGCCCGGTGACACAATGCTCGTCAGGCAAACTTGATCGCCTCAAGAAGGTACTTGGCCCAGGCGGGCCCGGTACCTCCCGGTCGATGCAAATCACCTGCCGTCGTATGGGCAAATATCAGGGCGTGATGGCCACTTTAAGGACGCCCTCACGTTGGCTCGAGAAGAGCTCGTAGGCTTCTTCGATCTGGTCCAGCTTGAAACGATGGGTAACCAGTGGGCGTGTGTCGATCCTGCCTGAAGCGATGACGTCCATGAGTCGGCGCATCCGCTCCTTTCCGCCAGGACATAACGTCGTGCGAATGGTATGATCCCCGAGGCCAGCCAGGAACCCGTCCATCGGGATCGTTAGATCTTGCGAGTAGACACCGAGCGATGACAATGTTCCTCCTGGACGAAGGACCCGCAGGGCATTCTGGAATGTCGATTGCTGCCCGAGGGCCTCGATAGCGACATCGACGCCCCGACCGCTCGTCATGCGCATGATTTCCGTTACCGGATCAGTGGTCCGGAAGTCGATCACATGATCGGCACCCATCTCTCTTGCCCGGGCCATTCGCTCAGGCACGCTGTCGATTGCGATGACAGAAGTGGCTCCCATCAAACGGGCCCCGGCAGTAGCACACAGACCAATCGGTCCTTGCGCAAACACGGCTACTGTGTCGCCTATGCGAATTCCGCCACTTTCCGCACCCGAAAAACCCGTGGACATAATGTCGGGGCACATCAGGACCTGTTCGTCGTTCAGGCCGTCAGGCACCACCGCGAGGTTGGCCATCGCATCCGGTACCAGGATGTACTCCGCCTGCGATCCGTCAATCGTGTTGCCGAACTTCCATCCACCGAGCGGCTTCCACCCGTGAGGCGTTCCAGGACCATCCTGCGCGTGGCAGCCACACAGCGCGGCATTGCTGTGTCCTGACGTGCAGATTGCCCCGGCAATGACCCGCTGCCCCTCGATCAGTCCCTCGACCCCGGAGCCAAGCTTCTCAATGATGCCGACAGGTTCATGGCCGATCGTCAAGCCTCGGGATACTGGATATTCACCCTTGAGGATATGGACATCGGTCCCGCAGATTGTCGTGGTCGTGATCCGCACCAATGCGTCGAGGGGGCCGACCTCGGGTATCGGCTTTTCGTCGAGCACGATCCGGCCCGGTTCCACGAAGATTGCCGCCTTCATCTTTGCCATGCGAGCCTCCTGATTTTCATCTGTCGGTAGATAGTCCCGCGGGGGACAGCGTTGAGCCGACATTGAGCCGCCCCCGAAAGGTGAGACGCATCTGCTTTTCGGTTTCCAGGAGCGCGAAGAATGCAGTGCCGGCCAACACGATCAGCACACCTTCGAAAAGGGGTACGGACGTCGTCCCGAAAACCCTTTGCAGCGGTGGGAGGTATGTCATGGCTAACTGCGCAATTGTTACTGCGGCGACAGCCATCCAGACCGCCGGCGTACCGCGCACCGCCTTCCAGTTCAGCGAAGTCCCGTGGATGTTTCGAATGAAGAACAGATGGAATATCTCCAGCACCACCAGCAGATTGACCGCCATCGTCTGCGCAAGTTCGACCGGGTGACCGACTGCCCGCGCATAGGCGAACATCCCGAATACGAAGGACACGAACAGGATCGAAACAAGGATGATGTGCCATAAAAGCTCACCGTCCAGCAGCGGGGCATTGCGCGGCCGTGGCGGCCTTAGCATCGAGCCGTTTTCGGTTGGTTCAAATGCCAGCGCAATGCCGAGCGTTGTCGCTGTCACCAGATTGATCCAGAGTATCTGCACCGGACTCACCGGCAGGGTCATTCCTGCGAGCAAAGCGGCGATGACCGTCAGTGCCTCACCCGCGTTGGTGGGCAAAGTCCAACTGATCACTTTCTTGATATTGTCGTAAACTGTGCGCCCTTCGCGAACCGCTGCGGCGATCGACGCGAAATTGTCGTCGGCGAGGACGAGTTCGGAAGCCTCCTTGGCGGCTTCGCTTCCCTTGATGCCCATGGCCGTTCCAGCGTCGGCACGCTTCAGTGCGGGCGCATCGTTCACGCCATCGCCGGTCATGGCAACCACCAGTCCACGTGACTGCAAGGCGGAAACCAGACGCAGCTTGTCGGCAGGTGACGTGCGCGCAAACACATCAACGTGCATTGCCGTCTCTGCCAGATCAGCGTCAGACATGGTTGCGAGATCAGCCCCCGTCAGTACGTCGCGGGAGTTGCGCAAACCTATCATTCCACCGATTGCTCGGGCCGTGGTGCCATGGTCACCGGTAATCATCTTCACCATGATTCCGGCTCGGTGACACTCGGCTACCGCTTGGACTGCTTCGCTCCGCGGCGGATCGATGAAGCCGACAAGCCCGATCAAGGTCAGTTTGCGATCCAGGTCTTCCACTGCGAGCGTTGTTTGAGCGGGATCCACGCGGCGGGTGGCCAGAGCGATGACCCTCTGGCCCTTTGCTGCCATGTTCTCCATCATCTCCTGCCAGAGAACCTCTTCAAGCGGGGCAGTCTCGCCTGCCGCAGTGTACTGGTCCGCGCACATCGCCAGAATTGCTTCCGGGGCACCTTTGGCGTGGATGAAAGCATGATTGGCGTGATCGTGGCTGAGCACGGCCATGTACCGCCACGCAGCATCGAACGGGATCGCGTCGGTCCGGGTAAACGTCCTCGCCACCGATGGTTGATTGGTCGGCAGCTTCCCCGAAAGCGCAAGCAATGCACCTTCCATCGGGTCTCCCTCGACGCACCAGGCATCGCCTTTGCGCACCAGAGCCGCATCATTGCACAACTTCGCGCAAAGGGAGAATTCGTCCAGAACCGGACTCTGTGCTGCGTCGGTCAATACGCCCTCGTGAAGCACTGCGCCTTCCGGTTCGTAGCCGACGCCCTGCACCAGGAACTCCCCGCCAGACGCCGCCAGCGTGGCCACTACCATCTCGTTTCGGGTAAGGGTGCCCGTCTTGTCGGTGCAGATGACCGACACGGAGCCCAGCGTCTCAATCGCGGGCAAACGCCGAACGATTGCGTTGCGCTTTGCCATGGCCTGGACACCCACAGCCAACGTAATCGTCAGCACTGCTGGCAGGCCCTCTGGGATCGCTGCGACGGAAAGACCTACGACGATCATGAATATATCGGCGAACGGCATCTGCCGTACAAACACGCCGAAAGCCAAGAGGCCGGCTGCAACGGACAGAATGAAGACCGTCAGCCAGCGCGAGAAGACGTCCATCTGCTGGACCAGCGGGGTCTTCAGTGTTTCGACGCTGGCAAGCATTCCACTGATCTGACCGATCTCGGTTCGCGCCCCGGTGGTCACTACCACTGCCTTGGCGGTCCCTGCCACCACCAGTGTGCCGCTGAACGCCATCGATCGCCGCTCGGCGAGAGTTGCTCCGATTAAAACGGGTGACGCATCCTTGTCGACCGGGATCGATTCACCGGTCAATACCGCCTCGTCGATCCGAAGTGCGCGCCCCTCTATCAGGCGCGCATCTGCGGGTACGCGGTCTCCTGCCTCCAGCAGCACGATGTCCCCGGGCACCAGCTCCGTTGCGTCGATGGTTCGACGGACATCGTCACGCACGACGACCGTCCGTGGCGCGAGAATGCCACGGATCGCCGCCAAGGCGTTCTCCGCGCGACCTTCCTGAACGAAGCCGATCACCGCGTTGGCAATCACCACCGCGAGAATGACACCAGTGTCTATCCAGTGTCCAAGCAGAGCCGTAATCGACGCAGAAGCCAGCAGGACATAGATCAGGATGTTGTGAAAGTGCGCCAGGAACCTGAGCACCAGGCTGCGCTTCCTCCCCTCGGGGATACGGTTTGCGCCAAACTGCAACCTGCGCCGTTCGACTTCGATTTCGTCCAGCCCGGCAGGCGTCGTTTCAAGAGCCTGCAGAACCTCTTGCGGCGATCGGGCATGACAGGAGGACGCAGGTGCTTCCATGGCTGTCATGCACCTTCAATACGACATCAGGACTGGAAGCCGCGGGGCTGCCAGAACTGAAAGAGTAGCGCCGCCGAGTATGAAATCGCGCAGCCTCGAATGTGCGTAGGCACCCATGACAAGCATGTCGGCGTCGCTATCCGCGGCGTAATCC
Source organism: Novosphingobium subterraneum (assembly GCF_000807925.1). Taxonomy (GTDB): domain Bacteria; phylum Pseudomonadota; class Alphaproteobacteria; order Sphingomonadales; family Sphingomonadaceae; genus Novosphingobium; species Novosphingobium subterraneum. Next base: position 9,082 of record NZ_JRVC01000024.1, read on the forward strand.
TGCAGCACGTCTGCGATCGGGCGTCCGCGTCCGGCAATATGCTCGAACTTTGCCGAGACGCCGCGCCGACGAACAATCTGCATGACTTCGTTTGCCTCGAGGCTGCTGGCCAATGCCTTGTCATCGCCGACTGTCACCATCGCGATCTCCTCGATCTGTGGGAACAACGCCAGCGCATCGCCAAGCGCACGGGCCGCGCCACGACTGTTGTCCCATGCCACTGCGACGCGCCTGCACGATAATTCTCCAGTCCAGGAGAGCGGCGCGACGAGCGTGGGTCGTCCCGTTTCGAAAAGCACGTTCTCGGCAATCACCCTGTCCGAAAGAGGGCCGCTTCCATCCGTGCCGATAACCAGCAGATCATGCAGTCGTGCGTGGTCGGCAAGAAAACCGATGACACCCCGCGAATGATCAACCGCGGTCAGGGTCTGGACCGCGATCCCTGCCTTGCAGGCCATCGCGCGCAGGACTTCTGCATTGTGGGCGTTGCGCGCTTCGCGTTGCTCTGACTTCTGGCGCAGGTCATCCAGCTTGAGCGTTTCGTACCTTGGCGGCTCGTTCGCTTCGATGTTGAGAAGCATGCCGGTCAAACAGGCTCGCGTCGATCTGCAGAACGCTAGAGCCAGCGCAATGGCGCCCCGATCGTCGGCAAACGTATCGACTGTTGCATAGACAATGACGGACCGCACAACTCGGCTTGCATCGAGGGATGTCATCGCTTTCTCCAGGGGTGTTCAGGCTGATCAGTGAAACGCCACCATGGCAGTTCAACGTCGCATATTATTGAGGGAAATCAACAAGCTTTCCGAGAATAGGGAAAAGCGGTCCAGGAAACACTTCATTACATCGAGTCATTGAGCCAGTCACAATGAGGCCCTTCTTGATGACTCAGATCAACGACCACCCCGGCAATTGACGCGAAGATCGATCCGACAAGGCAAGCAATCAAGCTGGCTGAACCCGGGAGAATTGGGAGATGAAGATCAAGGCAGTAGCGATTGATACGCACCCCGAGAATACTGCCTTCCTGCTCCGCGAGGGCAATGGCTATTCGCCCGAGCAATTCCAGGCGCTTCGCAAGATCGAGATCGGCAACGGAGAAGCAACGATCCTCGCTACACTGGCGATCGTCGACGACACCTGCCTCCTGGACCCGGGAACCATAGGCCTTGGCGAGCAGGCATTCCGGCGCTTGGGTCTGCCAGAAGGCACCGAAGTCACGTTCCGCCAGGCACCTGTACCGCACAGCCTCGAATATGTGCGCCGCAAGATTGATGGCGACACGCTCGATGACACCGAAATTGCAGAAATCATCAAGGATATCGCAGGATATCGCTATTCGCCGATGGAGATTGGTGCATTCCTGGTCGCCTGCGCCGGCTTCATGACAACCCAGGAAACGCTCGCGCTAACCCGTGCCATGGCCGACGTCGGGCGCGTGATGAGATGGGATGCGGATATAGTTGTCGACAAGCATTGCATCGGAGGGATTCCCGGCAATCGTACTTCGATGATCGTCGTGCCTATCGTCGCAGCGCATGGCCTGACGATGCCGAAAACGTCCTCGCGCGCCATCACTTCGCCTTCGGGCACCGCGGACACGATGGAGGTGTTGGCCACCGTGGATCTGGCCGAGGATCGACTGGCAGAGGTGGTGCGAAAGGAGAATGCTGTCCTTGCCTGGGGTGGCCGGGTGAATCTCTCGCCAGCCGATGACGTATTGATCAGCGTCGAGAGACCGCTGCGGATCGACACCTTCGAGCAGATGGCCGCCTCGATCTTGTCGAAGAAGGTAGCTGCCGGTTCAACGCACCTTCTGATCGACATACCGGTCGGCCCGACGGCCAAGGTTCGGTCGAAGCGGGAGGCCATTCGGCTGCGCAAGCTGTTTGAGTACCTGGCTGGAAAGCTCGGCCTGGTGCTGGATGTTGTCTTCACCGACGGGTCACAGCCGGTCGGCCGGGGAATTGGCCCCGTCCTCGAAGCGCGCGACGTAATGGCGGTTTTGCGCAACGACGCGGATGCGCCCATCGATCTTCGGGACCGGGCCCTGATGCTGGCAGGACGCGTGCTGGAATTCGATCCGGCCATCGTCGGCGGGCGGGGCTATGCGCGCGCCATGGAACTGTTGGGCTCTGGCGCGGCACTGAAAGCGATGGAACGCTTGATCGATGCGCAAGGGCGGCGCCATAGCTTGCCGCAGGTCGGCGGGTACCATCACGATGTCTGTTCCCTCTTCGAAGGGAAAGTGATTGCCATTGATTGCCACACGATCGCACGCATCGCCCGTCTTGCCGGGGCTCCGATGGACAAGGGGGCTGGGATCGATCTGATGCACAAGGTGGGTGATCCGGTGCGGCGTGGTGAAGTTCTATACCGAATCCATGCACATTCCGAGACGGGGCTGGCCTATGCCCGCGATCTCGCGGGCGCATCTTCGGGTTATGTGGTGCAGTCATGAACCCGGCTGTCTTTGCCTTCAGCGATGGCGGCACGGCGGCCTCCGATCTGGCGCGCGCTTGCGGGATTCCTCTCTACCCTATCGAAAGCCGTCGCTTCCCGGACGGGGAGAGCCTCGTGACGGTAAAGGGTCGAGCCGACACGGCCTTCCTCTATCGGTCACTGGATGATCCCAATGGCAAACTCGTGGAGATACTGCTGGCCTGTTCGGCGCTCCGCGATGGCGGTGCAACGAAGGTCGTCCTCGTCTCACCTTACCTTTCCTACATGCGTCAGGACACCGCGTTCCATGCCGGGGAAGCTGTGAGCCAGAAGGTGATCGGGCGTGTCCTCGCGTCAAACTTCGATGGCGTGGTGACGGTCGATCCCCATCTTCATCGCACCGGAAGCCTCAGTGAAGTGATGCCGGGCATTGCGGCAATCACTCTCTCTGCCGCTCCGGTTCTGGCCTCAGCCATTGCCGCTGACCACCCGACGCCGGACACTATTCTTGTCGGACCAGACAGCGAGTCCCGGCCTTGGGTCGAAGCGGTAGCGCGGCCTTTTGGTTTCAGGACCCTTGTCGGGCAGAAGACCAGAAAGGGGGATCGGGAGGTCATTCTGGAGATACCTGAGATCGCCGAAGTGAAAGGGCGGCGGGTGATCATCGTCGACGACCTTATCTCCTCCGGCACAACGCTAGCATCCTGCGCGGCCATGCTTGCCAGATCCGGCGCGCGGATAATTGAAGCATACGCGACGCATTGCCTCGCTCAGCCGGAGGACATTGCAGAAATGAAGACAGCGGGCATAAGCAGGATCTTCGCTACGAACTCGACCAACCATGCGCTGGGTGTCGTGTCACTCTCGGGCATCCTGGCAAACGGCATTGCGGCCCAGGGTTGGTTGAAGGCAACCTCTACAGAAGGAGGCCCGGCATGACGCTTTCACTCACAGTCCACGGCGCGGCACAGACTGTCACTGGATCATGCCACGAGTTTCACTTCCGCGGATCACGCGTATTGGTGGATTGCGGCTTGTTCCAGGGTTCGCGCTCGCTCGAAGCATTGAACCACGAACCTTTTGACTTCGACGCTTCCGCGATCGACGCCGTCATACTCACCCACGCGCATATTGATCACAGCGGCCTCCTACCTCGTTTGGTGGCGCAGGGCTTCACGGGACCAGTGTGGTGTACACGGGAAACGGCTGATCTTCTCGAGTTCATGCTCGCCGATGCGGGACGTATCCAGGAGAATGAGGCAGAAAGGCGGAATCGTCGACGTGACCGCGCCGGAGACAAACCATTCGAGCCGATCTACACTGAACAGGATGCATTGGCCGCCTGGCGCCAGACGCAGCCCGTTGCGATCGGGGAATGGTTCGAACCAGCTGCCGGATTCCGGTCGCGGCTTTGGAACGCCGGCCACATCCTTGGATCCGCTTCTGTCGAGCTGGAGGCAGGGGGGACACGCGTATTGTGCTCGGGGGACCTGGGCCCCGAGAACAAGTCGTTCCATCCCGCCCCCCACTCTCCGGCCGGGTTTGATCACATCATTTGCGAATCCACTTACGGCGATCGCGAGCGCGAGAAGGTTTCAATTTCCGAGCGCCGCGCGCTGTTGGAAGCCGAGATTGCGGCTGCACGCGTCCGCGGCGGTAATCTGGTAATTCCGGTATTCGCGTTGGAGCGAACGCAGGAACTTTTGCTCGACATCGCGACACTCTCTGCAAGTGGCCGCATTGGCAATGCCATGGTCTTCGTTGATTCACCGCTCGCAAACCGTGCGACGGGCGTCTTCCGAAAGTATGCGTCCATTCTTGAGGACACAGGTGGGCGTGACGTGTTTGGCCATCCTTCGATTCACTACGTCAATGATGTGGCGGAATCGATGCGCCTGAACTCGGTATCCGGCGCGATAATTCTGGCCGCTTCAGGCATGTGCGAAGCCGGAAGAATCCGGCACCACCTCTATTACAATCTGCCACGCCGGGATTCGACCATACTCTTCGTCGGCTTCCAAGCCGCAGGTTCGTTAGGCAGGGTGATTCTGGAAGGTGCAACGCGGGTGCGCATCTCCGGGCGTGACGTGCGGGTGAAGGCGCAGATCCGCCGGATAGAAAGCTATTCCGCCCACGCTGATCAATCCGAACTTCTGGCTTGGATCAAGAACCGTGGTCCTATTGCAGGCAGCCTGTTTCTCGATCACGGAGAACCCGCGGCGATAGAAGCGCTGCGCCGGCTTGCGCAATCAGAGGGTCTGGCGTCGCAAGTGGTTACACCTGCGATCGGCGAGAGGTACGAACTCCCGGTCGGAGGTCCCGCCCGTCGGACAAAAACAGGACGGGCCGACATTCGAGAAGTCATCGGACGAGACTGGCAGAATGATTACGCCAGTCTTGCGACCAGTTTGAAGGACCGTCTCAACCAGATTCCCAACCCGCACAAGCGCCAGAAGGCCATCGAAGAGATGCGCCGCATCTTGGACAGCTACACGAAAACGGAGCCTCGCTCGAATATTCGCTGAGGTCGGGTTACTGCTGCCCGCGTGGCTTGCGTCAGTACCGCCGGAACGGGTCGCTCGATCAGGCGGTTGCTCAGCCTCGATTCTATGCCGACCTGCTGGGGCGAGGCTCCTCAATGCTGCAGGCGGATGAAGATGCCCACAGCTACACTCAGCGCCAGCAGGAATGCCATGATGACGATGACTGGCAGTGCCGGCCGCCTGAGATGACGGTCGAAGTCCCTGAGGGCCCGGTAATGTGCCGGGTCCTGTGTGAGGGCGATGAACTGCGTGCCGCTGACCTCGTCGAACAGGTGTTCGAGCTTTTGGCATTCCTCTCGGGTGAGCGCGCCTCCCTTGCGCAGGATATCCCGCGCTTCGAGAAAGGCGCGCTCACCGGTGCCGTTCATCGCCAAAGCCATGCACAGCCCGGGAATGTCACCGGATTACCATCGTGACAGCGCGACGGTTCTGCGCCCATGACTGTTCGTCCGATCCGAGCGCTTCGGGCCGTTCCTTTCCGTAGGAAACCACCGAGATCCGTGCAGGCGACACACCAAGGGACACGAGGTAGTTCTTTGCTGCATTCGCACGACGCTCGCCGAGTGCGAGGTTGTATTCGCGGGTGCCACGCTCGTCACAGTGGCCTTCGATTGTCACGTTGATGTTCGGATACTGGGCCAGCCAAGAGGCCTGCCGCTGCAGTGTCGAGCGGTCGGCGTCGTCGAGACCGAAGGAATCGAGGTCGAAAAAGACGCGGTCGCTGCCCGCAGAACGGCGCAGATCGGCCTGGCTGCCGGGCCCGATGTAGTTGCCGTTGGCGTCATAGTCGCCGTTGTTTGCAACGCTCTGTACGTCCTCGCCCGGTGCCGGTGGCAGTACGGCGGCGCTCCGCTTCTGGCCACATGCCGAGAGTGCTAATGCACTGGCTACCAAAAGACCGATGGCACGCGTGCGATTCATGGCAAGTTCTCCTGTCCGTTACTTCTCGGAAGGCCTAGCCCAGGTTGCGGCGTCACCGGTATTATAGGTTTTTTATGCATGGACGCATTTGGCGAGTGCAGACAAAGGGTGAAGCCATGGAGCTTTTTGCCGAAACCACTCTACAAGACGAATTTCGGCGATCACTGATCGCAAAAGGAAGCCCCTGGCGCGCCACAGCAGTCATTTTTGTCGTCACGGCTGTGCTTGTCGTCGTCCTGAAGCCGATTCTCGACGGCGAGGTGTCTTCCGGCATGCTGTTCATGCTGGGCATCACGCTAGTGGGCGCGCGGGCCGGCCTCATGCCTGCCCTGGCCTCTGCCATTCTCGCGTCGGCCATCTTCAATTTCTTCCTCGCAGACCCTGTGCTGACATTCCGGATGTCGCACGGCGAGGACCTGGCCCCGCCGATCATTTTTACCGCGTGCGCCGTCGTCTCCGGACTTCTTGCAGGACGTCTCAAGGACAAGACCCATCAACTCGGCCAGACCAATCTTCAACTGGAAAGCCTGCTAGAAACCAGCAGGATGCTTCAGGCCGCGGCAGACGTTCCGGCGATAGAGGCGGCGCTCGTCGCAACCGTGCCGGGACGCCTCGGGTTCAGGCTTTCACTCTACGTTTTGCTCGATGGTGTCATCCAGGCACTTCCCGCATCGGATTGCAGCAAGAGTACATTGCAGATGGCGCAGCGTGCCATCCACAGCGAGGGTATGCTTCAACAGGGTGATTACCTGGCGTTCCGTCTGGACGGCAGCCGATCATGTGTCGGTGCCCTTGTCATCGAGAATGCGGGCGTCGCACAAGTGGACCGGGCATTCCTTGAAGCGTTGGCCAGTTTGGTCGGCCTTGCTCTGGAACGTGCCCGATTTGCCTCCATCGTCGCCGAGGCAGAAGCCAATCAACGCACTGAAGAATTGAAATCTGCTCTGCTCTCGTCGGTGAGCCACGACTTGCGCACACCGCTCACGGCAATAAGCGCTTCGGCATCGAGCTTGATCGAGTTTGGCACCCAACTGGATTTCGAAACCTCGACAGCCTTGTTGCAAGGCATTGTCGAGGAATGCGATCGGCTCAACCGCTTTACGGCCAACCTTCTCGAACTCAGCCGACTTCAAGCCGACGGCCCCGCCATCACAGGTCAGGCTCTCTGTGTAAACGACGTGATACGTTCGGCGATCCAGCGATTGCGGCCACGCTTTCCGGGACGCGAGATCATGGTGGATTCAAGAGACCCGGAGATCCTCGTCCATGCAGATAGCGCGTTGTTCGAACTGGCGCTGGCCAACGTGGTGCAGAATGCGTTGATCTACAGTCCTCCGGACTCTGCCGTGGTAATAAGGAACACGAGGCAGGACCGACGCTGCATTCTGACAGTTACCGATCAGGGGCTTGGCATTCCGCAAGCGGATAAGGAACGCGTCTTCGAGCGCTTCTACCGGGTCAAGCGTGGTGAAAGTTCGCCTCAGGGCAGCGGGCTTGGGCTTGCGATCGCAAAAGGTTTTGTCGAAGCTTTCGCAGGAAAAATCCGTCTGACATCGCCGTCTGAAAACGGGAGAGGTACCACTGTGACGATCGACCTGCCGATTCTTGCCGAGGCGCAAGGATGACGCAAGGGCACGTATTGCTGGTTGATGATGAGCCGGCTCTGATAAGCGTACTTCAGCCCGTGCTCAAGGCTGCGGGATACACCGTGAAGATTGCCGGAGACGGTCATTCTGCGATTAGCGGTGTGATCGCGCACGACCCCGATCTGGTCTTGCTCGATCTCGGCTTGCCAGACATGGACGGGAAGGAAGTCATCCGTGTAATCCGCAAGTCGAGCCAGGTGCCCATCATCGTGGTGTCGGCTCGGCATCAGGAGGCGGAGAAGATCGCCGCTCTCGACGAAGGGGCGGACGACTATGTGAACAAGCCCTTCGAAATCGGCGAGCTTATGGCCCGAATGCGGGTGGCGGTCCGGCGATACGCGGCGCAACCTGCCAACGCCGCCGTTTTCCGAGGCGGGCCGCTCAAGATAGATTTTGCAAGGCGCGAGGTCGAGCTGATGGGGGAACCCGTCAAGCTATCGCCCAAGGAGTACATGCTGCTTCATGCGCTTGCCCGAAATGCGGGCCAGGTCGTCACACACAAGCGCTTGCTCGCCGCGGGGTGGAACAACTCGACCGCAGACTTGCAGTATCTCCGCGTCTACATGGGATTGCTGCGCCAGAAGCTGGAGGAGAACCCCTCCGAGCCGGAGCTGATCATCACCGAACCGGGCGTCGGCTACAGACTGATTGTCAGTGACGTAGGGTAATCAGTGCTGCCGCGAGACCCGCTGCGCTTTGCATATCCCGTGCCTGCCGCATTGGCGTTACTATGGTCTTTTTAGGTGCCGGACCATACGCTGCAGGTTAAGTCTAAGTGGCTCCTTGCAAAAAATGACGGAGCCTGCCGCTTCCCTGCCGGGGCGGCAGAGACTTTATTCGATGGTCGGCCCGGCAAGAACGATCCCTTCAAAATCCCCCCGACCGACCATCGAATTTTTCTTCACCAAGACTATACTTGCCGCACGAAGTTGGAGCCCAAAAATCCACGCCCTTGTCCACGTCCGAGGGGCGAGCCCTTCGTTTCGTCCTGCCACAAGGCAATACATCTGACGCCAAGGGCGCGGGGACTCGGCGTTACACGGTACGCTCGTCAGGACGGTCAATGCTTACGCTACGCGTAAGGTGAGTAGTTGTCCGGCGAATGCCTGCCGCGCAAACTAACCGGGCCCTGCTCATTCCAGATAGAGCGCTTTCAAGCGCTTTATGTCATCTGCATCCACCCCAAGCTCCTTGTCGAGATACGCTGTAACACTGCCGTAGTCCTTCTCGACCATTTCCAGGAACTGGGCGAGGTGCGAATTGCCTTTTGACGTGAACAGCGGTTCCGCCTTTGGCCCGCCCGGCTTCTTCATGGATGCCACATAGTACGGCACGATCGGGTTGCCGGGCCAATCCGCGGGATCAAGCGGCGGCATCTCGAACTGCGGACGGCGAAGCTCGGTGGACAGGTGGTAATCCTTGAGGATTGTTGCTCGGTCCACGCCAAGTGCGCTGTAGATCAGAGCCGTGGTGATACCTGTGCGGTCCTGCCCGGCCGAGCAGTGATACATCACGGCACCTTCATTGCGCAGCAGCGATGCGAATACCTGCTTCAATTGCGGCTTGAGGAAGGTGTCCATGCCGCGATAGGCATATTCTCCGTCACCCTTGCCGTAATTGGCCATGAGGCCCTTCAGGGAATAGTCATTGCTGATGAAGATCGCGCCGGTGCGGTCGTCGAGCATGTTGGGCGCAATCATGCGTTCGTCGGTCGACCGCAGGTCGACAATGGTCGAGATCTTGAGTTGCTCGAGCATGCCGTAGTCGGCTTCCGTCAGGAGCGGCATCGCGCCCGAACGGAAGACCTTGCCCCATGCCACATGCTTGCCATCGGCGCCCTTGTAGCCGCCGATGTCCCGGAAATTGGAGCCCTGTTCGAGCGGCAACACGCGCTCAGCCACGCGCAGGACAGACCTGTCGCCATGATCGCGCAAAAGGAAGTAGCGGCGCTCGTTCACTTGCGAGGCCACCACCACGCTACCGGAACGGTCTGCCTTGGCTACCGCGCGAGCGCCCTTCCGGTCTGCCTGCGGAACGGCGGAAACAAAGACACTGACCGGGTCGGCATCCTTCCATTCCACGGCCACGTGCCCGCTGTCGATGCGGGTCACTACCGCATCATCGATGGCAAGGGCCGGTGATGCAGCCCCGGCCACCGCGGCGACAATCATGCCCGACAAGAGGCGCTGCGAACGAATTCCGGACATGATTTTCTCCCTGTACCTTACCTTCAGAAGTTGAAGCGCACGCCGAAAAGATAGCGCGCGCCGATCTGTTCTACTTCGGTCGGCTGCTCCAACGTGTCCTGATAGGCCACATACTTTTCGTTGGTGAGGTTTGCCGCATCGGCGAACAGCGTCAACGTATCGTTGATCTGATACCTCAGCGAAACGTCGAGGTTGCCATAGGACTTGCGCGATTCCCCGCTGCCAAATCCGCCCAGACTGTCGAGCCAGTCCGAACGCCACTGGTAGCTGACACGCGCCGAAAGCCCATACTTCTCGTAATACAGAGAGGCGTTGTAAATCGTGTCCGACAGACCTTGGAACGCGATGCCCTTTTGCTGTGTGCCATTCACCACCTGCGTGTCGAACTTTCCGTCCAGCAGAGTGAGGTTGCCCTGGAAGCCCAACCCGTCAAGCGGCGAAGGCAGGAAGCCGAACTGCTGCTGGTAGCTCAACTCCAAGCCGTAAAGCCGTCCGTTCTTGCCGTTGAACGTGGATGTGAGCAGGTAGCCATTTCGATTGACGCCGCCAAAGTTGTAGATGCCACCCGAGACGACCTGCGAATTGGCATAGAAGACGTTGTCCACCCACCGGTGGAACCCAGCGACCGATATCAAGCCGTTGCCCGGCAGGTAGTATTCGAGGCTGGCGTCGACACCCCAGGTGTATTCCGGTTCGAGCTGCGGGTTGCCGCCGGTGATCGTGCCGGGCGAATTGGTGTCATTGATCGAGGCACCGACGCGGATCGCGCCGTAGGCCGGGCGAGAGACGCCACGCTGGCCCGCCAGGCGGACGATGAACGTATCCCCAATCGAATAGCGCGCATTGAGGCTCGGGAAGAGATCGGTGGCGCTGCCCTCTACCGTAAGCGGCACTTGCTGACCGGCGGCCAGCACCGTACCTGCATTCGCCAGCGTGTAGTGCTCCAGGCGCACGCCACCAGCCAGGGTCAGATCGCCGAGGTCCGCGGTGGCCATGACGTAGGCAGCGGCCGTCTTCTCGCTCTGGTTGTAGCGATCGGTTACCGGAACATCGTTGGCAGGATTGAACCGTCCGGCAGCAGCCAGCTTGGGCAGCAACGTGTCGATTGCGGCCCGCATTGCGCGATTGTCGACGTAATTCAGTGTGAAGCCCAGCGGAAAACCGGTTTCCCACGGCCGGTTAGTCACGAAATTGTTGACGTCGAAGGGCTGGCCGACCGTTGCACCAAGAGCACCGATCGCCGCGACATTCGCGGTGGAGAAGTTGTTTCCGGCGATGGTGCGGTCGGCATAGAAACCACCTGCAGAAAGGGTCAGGTTTTCGAACTTCTTCGCAAGGTCGACCTTGATCGTATAGCTGTCCGAAACCGTGCGCTGGCGAGCCGCAATATAGATTGCACCGGCATTGTTGAGCGACGTCTGGTTGAACGCTGTCATGACGTTGGTGCCGCGCGCCAGTACGCCTGCGTTGCTGACGGTATTGTACAGCGTGACAACCGGGAACAGAGGGTTCGAACGGTCATAAGTCAGTGACGGGGAATTGATGCCCGAGGTACTCGCCTGAACCAGCGGTAGATAGGATGTGTTATCCGTGCGGGTATAGTTCAGACGGACGTTTGCGGTAAATCCATCATCCCCGGCGTAGTCGCCGCCGATCGCGCCGATGTAGTTACGATTGCGGTATTCACCGTAGTTGAACGTGCCGCGCATCGGCACGCCCACCAGATTGCCATTGTCCAGATTGCGCGTGCCGCTTGCCGCACGGTCGAGGCGCAGCTCATACTGGTTGCGCTGCTCGTCATCATTGAATTCGGTGAAGATCGCCTTGGCCCAGATTTTCTGGCCAGCCACTGGCTCATATTCGACCCCGCCGAACAAGCCGTTGTTCCAGCGCTCGATCTCGTATTGCCGGATGTCGATTTCTGTCGGCCCAAATGTGGTGTCCGTCGGGCTCGACGGCGAGTCGTAGGCCCCTACCTCACGATTGTCGGTCAACTGCTTGCGCCGGTAATGCGATCCGCCCACCACGACACCAAAGCTGTCGTTGGACCAGGTGACGCGCAGTGAAGCCTGACGCTGCTCGCCCTTGCCCAGATCCATGAAGCCATAGCCAAGATCGCCCGTCACATGCAGACCGCGACGCTCCATTGGCGACCACGTGCGCAAATCGACATTGGCAACAATAGCATCAGCCGGAAATTCAGGTGTCAGCGACTTGTTTATGACCATGGATGACAGCAGCACCGCAGGTACAGCGTCGAAGCGGAAGGCCCGCGTGTCGCCGCCTTCGTCGACACCGATCATCGGCACGCCATCGATCATTACCGAGGTCCAGCGATTGGGTGCGCCGCGGATCTGGATATAGCGTTCTTGCCCTTGGTCCCGCTGCACCGCCACAGCGGGCAGGCGCGAAAGCGCAGCGGCGCTGTTCTGGTCCGGGAAACGGCCAACGGCATCGGCGGCGGCTACATCGACGAGGTTAAGCGCGATCCGCTTTTCCTGAATGGAAGCGGCCTGCGACTGGGCGATGGCGCCTGTCACGACGATGGCATCCCCCGCAGCTTCGATGGCAGCTTCAGAATCGGCCGCAACATTGGTCTGTGCGTGAGCGACAGCAGTGCAAGTCGTCACTGTTGCAAGCGCGATGGCTGCACGCGCACATCCGGAAAGAAGACGATAGAACATGATGGCCCCCAAATGACCGACTGATTTGGTCGTTGGGGGCGCGCTAGAGAGCCAAGGCTACGAAGGTGGGTCACTTTGGCGGCAGATTGGTGAAAAGTGCGTCAGGACGGTGACAGCATTATGAACTCTGCCCTTCATTGGCACCTCTGTGATGGACATAGCATCTCCATCCTGGTCCGGCGACAAACTATGGCGTTCAGAGAAGCAGACACCGAGTTTTTCGCAGCTTGGACCCGCCAACCAGTGCGACCCAGTTTACGCACCGCCACTCAAGCGAGTCACCTTTGCCTTCTCATCCCAAGCAGGGAAAAGCGCTCCTCGGTCAGATCGCGCCAGACGGCCTGGTCACTCGATGACCACCATTGGAAATAGTGATATTTTCGCGGAAAGAGCGCGTATGTCGAAAACTGAGCGGCAGCGACCGTTGGGGTTGGCAGAGTCAATGACAGCTATCCCGTTACCGCCGCTTTGAAGCCGCCGTTCCGGTCAGTCCCCGCTCTCCGTCATTGCCCGGCGCGTGTTGCGGCTCGGGTTCCTGCCTGATCCTCCAGTGCAGCAATGCGCTCAATGCAGATTATATGCACCACGCGGCCCAGCTCCTCGATTTGCTCACCGAGCCAAGCCAATTCCTCGCCGGAAATGCGATAGTGCTTCGAATAGCGTGCTTTAACGTATGCTTCCTTGAGCTTTTCGAACATCGCGCGTTGTTTGCGGTTCTCAGACGGCCAGATGTAAGCGAGCCGGCGGTCGATGCGTTCAGCCTGGGTCCGAAGAAACGCGAGATTGTGTACGTGGGGAGTATAGAAGGTTAGTACGAGAAGTGCGCAATGGTAGAACCTCTCCGTCGCTTGATGGAGCATAAAGGCCGCATCGTTATTCCAACCACGGCCCAGATCATCTCTGAAATTTACGTGCGCGCGAAGAGCTGCAGGATACCACTCCTCCAAATACTCCTTTGCCATCGCCAGCGCCTGCTCCGGCGTCTTAGGCTTTGGCGTATGCAGTTCGCTATCGTCCGCTTCGTAAATCGCGATGCCATCGCGCGCTACGTCCATGAAAAAGTAGCGCCCATGCGCCAGTCCATCGTTCACCTCGCCCAGCGTATGAACGATGAAGTTCACTGGGGTCTTGAGCGTCCCGGTGATCCCGTACTCCCGCATCAAGCGTTCATCGAGCCGGGACCAGTACTTGACTCGATCGGTCAGGTCCTTGTGGTTGACGATGATCAGGAGGTCAAAATCCGACTTGTACCCTTTGGCGGTGTGGGGTTCGTCGACCCATCCTCCACGTGCGTAACTGCCATAAAGAATGACTTTGAGAATGCGACCAGCTCTCTTCCTGCCCGCGCTTGCCAATGCAGTAACGTCTTCAAATTCCTCGAAGATCAGCTGACGGACACGCTCGAGTTCGCGCTGCTTCGAGGCCGGGAGATGGTCAAGGTTGCTCCGCATGGACGGCTACCCTGTCGGCCGGACTGATGAAATGCAAGTCTGCATGTTGCCGCAATTAGGGACAGCCTTACGCCCCGGAATGGAATGACATCGTTAGATCTATATCTCTGCATCCGGCCGAACTGTTATTGGCGGCGGTCCCGACACTTGTCGACGCGGCGGACAGCGCCGACTGAAATGAAGATTGGCATTTTCCATCTAGGGTGGTGTTTTTGCAGGCGCGCCAACGAGTGGAGGTCCTGCTGATTAGAGGGGGATCAGAAGGGCAGGTCGAATCTCGTAGACCGTCGATACTGTTTTCAGTATGTTCTCATTCTGAGCAAGGTAAATTCCGTCATGATGAATTTTGATCCTGAAAGTCCTTCGACGCCAGTATCGCCCAAGTGGGAAGGGCTGTCTGAGATCGATAAGGCAATCCGCGACAATCGCCTTATGCAGTATCGGATCAAGAAGTCGTGGGCCGACCCTTGGGGGCGCAAGCTGACGATACTCGGCCTTATCGTCATTGGCACAGTTTTCGCTTTTCTGGCTGGAGCGTCCTTCGGCCTGTGGTGACCGTTGCAGTCACCACTCCTTCACATCATCCGCTGCATCTGCACTGGCACCTTGAGCTCCCTTGGTGATCGCGTCCAGACGCCCCCTAGAGCCGGTAATCTTCTGGCGACCGGCCGCGTGAGCCCTTTGCACCTCTTCACGGAGATCGCCGCCCCCCACCGGTGGTACTGAACCGGAATCCCCGCTGCCGGTCTGTACTCGACCGCGCACTGATCCTGCGCCAGAGACTGCTGGTCGGGATACGGGCTGTCCGGGGAAGAGTGCGAGGCGATCGTCGATCCCGTCGCGAAGCTGCTCGGCATAGCTTTCGATGAACTTTGTCTGCAATGCCTGGCCTTGCGGACTGAGCTGGAAAGTGACGTCGTCGAACCGCGCAGTGCCATAGAAATCGCGGTTTCTCTCGATCTCGGCTAGACCCCATTCGCGGTAGGCCTGGGACAGATTCAGACTGCCTGCAGCGCTGTTTCCTTCGAAGAAGGACGCCTGGCTCTCGAGACGATTGGCAAGCTCCTCGGCCCGACGAGCCTCGATTGTGAAGCTCTGGGCTTCCGTCAGAGATGCGTTCATGCCGCTCGCCGTGCTCGAAATCGACGAGCGCGATGAGGTGCTGACCGAGCGGACGAACCCATCTCGGGTGCTCGACCAATTGCGGCTGTCAGACATCTGGGACAGGCTCCCAAAGATCCGAGAACGGTCTTCGGACGCGATGCCGATGTCACTGTCGGTCCATGTGCGTGTCCCACCGCCCTTCGCTCCTACGTTTCCCGAGAGCACGCCATTAGAAATCCCCGCTTTTGCCCCGGCCTCGCCACCGAGGAACCACGCCGTAGATATGTCGTCGGCCGCTCTGCGCGACAGCCCGAATTGTCGCTGCAGGCTCGTCGATGCCTGATCGACCTCGCTGAACGCGGTCTGGATGCTGTCGGAATTCGAGGTGCCGGTCGCGCTCTCGAAGGATGCGCCGCGGCTGAACTGGTCCCTGAGCTCGCGGAACTTCGTGACCGCGCTAGTCGTCGATTCCGTGGCGACATTGGCATAGGTCTCGCTGTTGGCGCGGGCCTGCGATGCCATCGTCGAAAGGCGCGCCGTGAACTCCTGGCCCAGCGTCGGCGTGAAAGGATAGCTGGATGTCGGGATCTGATCATAGCTGCCGTCCGGGAAGCTCGTGGTCATTGCCCCGGTGTCGCTGAATGTCCGCGTCTGCGGAGCGCCATAGGTAAAGCTCGGCGCAATCGTTCCTTGCGCAAACTGACGAGTGAGAACGCTCGAGTTTTCGAAGCTCGTGTTGCCAAGCGATACATTGCCGGTACTCGCCTCCCGAGCCGCTTCCTCGGCCGCGTTCTGGCTCGGGTTGAGGTAGCTCGTCGCGTGGTGCGAGATCGCCATCGCGCCCTTGGCCACACCCCCTGCCAAGAACGGCACCGATGCGATGAGATAGCCTGCCAGCAGACCGATATCGCTGTTGACGTCGGCCATTCCGGTAAAGCTCGCCAGGCTGAGGCCGTTGCTGCCCGTGACTGCGCTTATGTCGGCCGCGCCCTTGTACATCAGCATCATGTGGAGGATCACGAACAGCGGCCCCCAGGCCGCGAGATAGAAGAAGCCCGTCACGTAGCCCTTAAGTGCGACAGGCCCGGTCTTGGGAAGCAGGAACAGGGGAAATAGGACCGGGAAGAGGGCGTAGAACAGCACGGTCAGCACGACGTTCAGGAGTGGGACCCACTTCATCGCGTTGCTCGCAATCGAGCCATAGGTCCGTTCTGTCTGAATGTCGGCGCGGGTCTGGGCGTAGACGTCGACATTGCCGGCGCCGCTGGTGCCGGACATCGAATGCATGGCCTGGCTCATCGCGTTGATGGTCAGCGTTTGCTTGAAGATCTCGGTCGCGCTGGCCGAGACGCCAGTCAGGTACTGATAGGCCACCGGCAGGTCGGCAAAGAGCTTTGCCTTGGCGAGCGCGGCCGTCTGGTTGGGGTAAAGTTGACGGCCAAACACCGATCCCATCGCATCGACGAGGCCTGCCCACTGCGCATTGAGCGTGTCGTAGGCCTCGCGGCAGGTCACGATGGCCGAGCTCACCTGGCCTGAAGTGGCGTCCCGGGACAGGAACCGCTGCGCGCGCGCCTGACTGCCCGGCGCGATCGTCGCCCAGATGTCGCCGGTTTCCGCCAGCTCCTTCATCGAGTAGCGGCCGAGCAGGACGTCGTAGAACACGCATTGCCGGAAATGCTCGTCGAGATTGGCAGCAAACTCCGGATCGGAAATCCGCAAGGACCGGGTCGCATCGTAGAGCCGCGCGCCGTAGATCATCCCGTTTTTCGAATAGTTGAGATCACCGGGCAGGCCAAACACCACTTCAGCCGAGCCCGTCAGATAGTCGCCGACCTGGCTTGTAAAGCTCGCCATCAAGGCCAGGCCCAGCGGCAAGTTGCTGACATTGGCCGGGGCAAGGCTCGGATTGAGCCGGTCGGTCACATGGACATCGAGCCGCGGCACCATGAGGCAGGAGTAGATGAGCGTTGCGCCGAGGAACCAGTTGATCCAGGCGCGCCAGTCCTGATTGAACGCAAGGGTGAGGGCAGACAAGCCCAGCCCCATTACCATCACCACCTGGAGCAGGCTCTTGTAACCGCCGTTGCCGGTCCAGGCGGCGACCGCCTGGAAGACGTTGACCAGATAGTCCCCGCCGCCGACCGTGAAAATCTCGACCATGTCTGTTGTCCCGCCTTGATGTGGTTGGCCCGGTCAGTGGGTAAGGGCGCGGCTCTGGACGCCGCGTGACCAGTCCAGCGATGCGGCCATTCCGGGCGACATCGAGGCGGCCAGCACGTTCTCGATGAACGCCGTCTTCTCGATGATCTGCAGCACCGCATTGACCTTGAGATGCGTGTTGGCCTGCCGGTCAGCGAGTGCCTGACGCACGACATTGACCTGATTCTGCCACATCGCGATCTTGGCTTCGTCGGCCCCGATGAAGCTCGACATCGAGCGGCCCGCCTCGCTCACGATCCGGTCGAGCACAGCAAACAGCAGGTCGACACTGGCGATCTCGGCCAGGGTCTCCCGGTCGTCGGTCGGCATGCCGCGGCCGTAGGCCGCCTGGACAGTCAGGATCTTGTAGAGCGGGATGGACGCGACTTGCAGCAGTTCCTTCTGCTCTTCGCTGATCGCGGTGTCGTCGCGGATGGCCTGAACCATGCCGCCGATGAGCGCAGCCACCCGCGGCCGCAGCGCTTTCGATGTCGGCAGGCTCAGCGACTTGAAGCCCGGGTTGAGGCACTTCTCCGGCTCGTCGCAGTCAAAGATGAGGACGTTGCCATTCGTCGTGCCATCCAGCAGCGAAGTCACGAGGGTGGACGATGCCTCACCGACGATCGGCACGAACTTGCCCGGCTCGTCGTCTTTGGGGGGCACGTAGATGATCGTGCCCAGCAGCGTCATCGCATATTCGGCGAGCTCCTCGTCGAAGCGGCCGCCAGGCGAGAAGAACGCCGACTTCTTGAGGATCGTCCAGGTGTAGTTTCGCGGCACACCGGGATTGACGTCGTCATACTTGCCCGAGCCTTGCGCGGTCGTGCTCGAGCGCTGCCCCCTGGTGCCGCACCCATGCTTGGCCGCGGCATAGTCGGTGAAGATCCCTTCGGAGTTGCCGATCGCTTCGCAGATCGCCTTGTCGGCAAGGTCGCCCTTCGGCCAGATCCCGCCCACCAGACCCTGCGCCATCTCGCAGGAGTTGATGTTGAGGTTGTTCATGAGTTGAGCCTTCTGGCTGAACTCCTGCATGATCTTCGAGCATTCCGGGCAGACCGTGTCGATCGCCAGGCTGAAGGCGAAGCCGACTGCATTGTTCGCGACTGCCTTCAGCATCGCAACGATCTCGCTCGCGTTGATGAAGCTGAACGACCCCGCAAAGATGTCGATGCCGCCGCAACCGGCGCGCGCGCGCGGCAACTGCAGATTGGCGATGTTGGTCGTCTTCTGCGGGAACCGCGTCCAGACATTGCCGAGGCTGTAATAGCCGGCAGACTGCCCCTGGAACGCGGTTGGTCCGTTGACGTTGGCAGCGCCGCCGACGTCGTTCAGGAACGAGTCCATCGAACTGCCAACATCAGCCGATGCGCCCGACAGCGGGAGGGTGAGGGGGAGGGCGGCTGCAAGGAGCGCAGCGACGGCTCTTTTCATCCTAGTAGTCACGTCCAGCTTCCTTCGATGTTAGGAGGTA
Source organism: Novosphingobium subterraneum (assembly GCF_000807925.1). Lineage (GTDB taxonomy): Bacteria > Pseudomonadota > Alphaproteobacteria > Sphingomonadales > Sphingomonadaceae > Novosphingobium > Novosphingobium subterraneum. The sequence goes on from NZ_JRVC01000024.1 coordinate 27,753, forward strand.
AATCCGGTCCTGAAGCTCGTCGGCGCTCATGACGCCGTAGCCGATCGGGATGGGGCGGCCGGTCTGCGCGTCCCAGAGCACGACCGCTGGCGTGATCTTGGGCTCGAGCCCCATGCGGCTGCGCTGGTTGGTCTCGACCGTGTAGTTCGGGAAATGCCGCGACGGGCCGCCGTCGGTCGAAATCGCGCGCACAGCGATATGCCAGGTCGAGGCAACGCTCTGCACGATCGGCGACATGACTTCGCAGGCGCCGCAGCTCTGGGCGAAGAAGTAGAACAGCCCATAGCGCTCGGAAAGCTGGGCCATCGCAGCGTTCCGTTCCGCGCTTCGCGAATCCTGCCACTGGCGTTTTCCAAGCGTCGAGACCGGGCGCTGCAGCGTGTAGTCGAGCTCGGGATCCTGCCAGATCGCCCGCTGCCAGACGTCGCTGAAGAGCGATGCCCGGTCGAGCTGGGCGCGCTGGAACCGAATATAGGCCGTCACATTTGCTGGCGTCGGCTCGAGGATCGCCTTGGCCTTCAGTTCGCGCAACGTCGCCGTGATCGCGTCAAGTTGGCTGGTCGCGCTGGACGTAGGTGCTGGCGAGGGCGAATTCTGGTCCGGCGTCTTGGGCCGCTCGCAGTAAAACCAGTATCCGAGCCGCCGTTCCTCGCAATAGAAGCTGTCCTGGCGCCCGGCCGACTGCGCGTGGGGCGGCGCATCGGTCCGGGTTGCGGCGGACTGGGCGGTCGCCGGAGACAACTGGCAAACGGAATTGGCAATCGCGCAGGCGGCAAGCAGCCACCACGCGGCCTTACTGGCGGGCGCGGGCATAGTAGTCCTCGATCTTCTGTTGGATGTCCTGGGTGGCATGCAGCTCGTCAGGCAGGCGAGCAGCGTCGGTGAACTCGGCGTAGACCTCGCTGAAGTCCATTTTCGAGAGGTCGAGCCGGGCAAACTCGTCGATGGTGAAGCCCTGGCATTGCTCGGTCTTCGGCTTGCCCCAGGGCTTGTTCAGCTGCTGGCGGCCCTGCTCCTGAAGGATCCGCGAAAGCTTGGATTCAAAGCAGCAGTAGACCTTGCGCTTGGTCAGGCACACGCCAAGGAACGAGGACGAGCAATAGGTGCCGACGTAGGCGCACAGACCCTGCGCATCCTTCTGATGCAGCAGCATCTCCTCGCGGCTGCAGCCCAACGCCACGAGTAGCTGGATGCCCGGGATAAGCGGGAAGCCCTTGCCCTTGCAGCAGTTGAGTACGCCGAAGACCTTGGACGAGCAGCTTTCTCGGGTCCCCTTGAACAGGGTGAGATTGTCCGGATCGAATTCGCGGCGCGCCTGGTTCATCGCATTCAAGGCGACGGCCGCGTCCTTGAACTCGTCGTTGGCCTCGCGCTGGATGGTCTCGCATGAGCCATCGATGCAGTAGACATCGCCGTCGCAGATGAACTGGCCGGTGTTCGCAGGCTGGTCTGGAACCGGGCAATCATAGACCCGCTCCCAGGTGCGGCAGGGCTCCCCCGCGAGGCAGTCTTCGCGCACCAGCTTGCAGCCCGGAGTGGCTTCAAGTGTCTGGCAGTCCTGTGCCTCTGTGAACTGCGCACAGCTGTAACTGCGGCTCCACGCCCAGCACGGCTGCGTCACGGCGATGCCATCGACGATGCGGGTCACCGGATCGCTGTCCGTGCACGTCTCGGTGTCCTGCTGGCACGAGGTATCAGCCGCAAGACGAGCACACTGGCTTTCATCGCGCGCCGTTGTGACGACGTTCTCGCCTGTCACCGTGTAGGGCGTGGCGCCATCGACCGGCGCCGTGCAACTGACGAGATCGACCCTCAGATCGCCCGAGTTACAGCTCCAGTAGATCCCGAAATAGGGATCGCACAGGTTGATCGGATAGGACTGCGTGACCGTGCATTGCGGAGCGGGGTAGTGGTTGCAATTGTAGGCCGAAGCCGGATCGACCCCGCTGCCGCCTACGCAATAGTAGCCGTAGACCTGCCGCTGCTCGACACGCGCGGTTAATGTCACGGGGCAGGTCCGCGTTTCCTGTGTCGCCGTATAACCGACGTTGCAGGTCGCCATGTAGCGCGCCGCGGTTCCGCTGGCCGGCGGCAAGGGCACGCAGCGCCCCTGTGAGCCGCCAATGGCCATTCCGCTCGTATAGGCGAGCGGGTCGCCGCTGATCACATTGCTGCGCGCGATCGTTGCGTCGAGATCCTGTGGCGCAAACCGGGCGCGCCGGTCCATCGAATCCCGCATGGCCTTGTAGCCTGTGTTGGTCGTCGCCTGGCTCGCCGCTTCGCGGCTCATCCGGTCAGGATCGTCGAAGTAACCCGACTGGCTCGGCGTGCCGCCGAAATTGGGAATGCGGCTTGCATCCGGGTTCGTCGTTGCCGCGCTTTGCGCCGAGGCTGCCTTGTCCCGCCCGAAAGCCTTGCCGTCGGCCTTGGCAGCATCGGTTGTGGTCTGGGCGTTGAGCGGGCCGACGAGGGCGAGAAGAAGCGCGCCCACGCCAGCGAGAGAGAGGACTGGTCGTTTCATGGAACCTGCCTTTCAAGACGGGCGAGGTGCTGGGCGGCGAGCAAAGCGCCGGGGCCGCCGCCGCGCGCGAAAGTCTCGAGCGCGTAAGCTGCGCTGACATTGCCGCTCATCCGGTCGTGCGGCGGAACTTGCGTCCGGCAGTCGAACCCGTCGCACAGATCGAAGTCGCTGCTGGAAACGACGTATGTGGGCACCGCCTCGACCCCGAAGGCCCGGAACAGCCGCGGGTCGATGCCGACGCCGTCCAGCTGCTCGCCGGGCTTGGCAACTTTGGCCAATGCCGCCGTGAGAGCCTTGGCGCTGTTGCCAGGCAGACCGCGCAAGGCGACGATACCGCCAGCTTTGGTCACGTCATCGATCATCACCCGCAGCGCTGCCGGCGGCATCGAAAGCGAAGCAAAGGCGATGAACTTCGGCGCCTCGCCCATGCCTTCGCTGGTCATGGCGCCGGCGTCGGCCACCATTCGGTCAAAATCGAATGTGCTGGCCTCACCAGGCTTCGTGTTTGCGGCGGCCTCACGCGTGTAGCGGCGAGCGTGCGCATCGGCCTCGTCGGAGCTGGTCCTCGCCTCCCGCGCCAGGGCTTCGGCTCTGGCGCGGGCATTGGCAGACAGCGCGTCGGCATCGGGGGCACCAGCACTGGCCCGCGCCCGGATAGCGGCCAGATCGAGGTCCGGTTCGGCCGTCTGCGCCGAGGCGCCAGCCAAAGCAGCAAGGCTGGAAAGCGATGCGACGACAAGAAGATGAGGAAGTTTGTTCATAGAGCACAGCAATTCCGCTTGCGCCAGACCAGGTAGCCCATGTCCTCGCCTATGGCGGGATAGACTTGGGTCCCCGACATGAAGGTGGTAGAGGCGCCAATGGGCGCGCAGGCGTAGCGGCCCTTGGTCTGCGGATTGGGATTGGTGGCCTGGAAGCGGTATTGCTGCTTGCGCATCACCGGCATCAGGTACTTGCCGCAAAGCCCTTTGCTGCCCATCGTCCCCCAGGCGACGAGCTCGCGGTGGAGCTTGTAGGAGAAGCGGGCGAGCGCGAGCCGCGATGCCTGCACATGGCCGATCGTTGCCGAGACATTGCCGTTGAGCGGATACATCGTGCCCTGGCAGCCCGCGCACCAGAACAGCTCATCGGTCGGCAGCTTGGCCGTTGCCGCCACGCAGTCCGCTGCACAGGCGGCAAGCGCCAAAGGATTGGCGAAGAGGACAGCCTCGGGATTGATGATCGCGGTGAGCTCGCTGTCCTGCCAGAGCGGATCGATCTCGGTGATGTAGAGGATGTCGATCGAGCCGGACTCGAGGCACAGGAAATCGGCGACGATCTCCATCCAGTAGATCAGCGGATAGGCATACCAGTGGACATGCCACTGCGAGTTGTACTGCGTGGCGCCGCCGATCGCCGATGGCCCCGCCATCGACTTGAAGCCGATGTCGAACCCAGGATCGAGCTTCATCCCGCCGAGATTGACGAAGCACCATGGCTTCATGCTGACGTCGGCAAGCCGGACCGGCTCCCAGAACCCCATGGCGATGCCGGGCCGCAAACCGCAGAGGCAAACGGGGAGAGCCGGGTTGCTCGTATCGGGACGGCTCGACGGCCAGATCTTCAGGCCACCGATCGAGATCGGAAACAGGCACGACCAGCAGATGTCCGTGATCGGATTGACGAACTTGCCAGTGCAGCGCCCGGGGCCGGCCGCAGCCTCGGCAGGAGCACTGGACACGACGCTCAGGCTCGTGAGCAGAAGTGCCCCGCAAAGCCATGACAGAAGGCGTTTTTTCTTGCTCATGACGGCGCACGCTCCTTGAGAGGCACGGGCTGTTCGGTGATGATGAGCGCGCGGCCCTGCTGCTCGACGGTTGCGGGCACCGCGCGAATGCCGAAGTGTTTCACCAGCGTGCCGCCCTGATCGAAGTAGAAGCGCCGCTGACGGGCTTTCATGAGTTCGAGCGGCGCACCCCTCACGAGGATGAGCTTCGCCTTGGTGCTGGCAAAGCGGCGGGTGGCCCAGGCGAGCTGCGCCGGGTCGTCCCCGTCGAGAAAGACGAGGGGTGCGCGCAGCGGCACGGTATCCAGAGGATTGACCCGCGTGCCTGCGGCAATGATGAGCCGGCCCTTGTCGTCGGCAACATCGCGCGGGACGGTGATCGTCGGATCGAAGCGCCAGCTGCGCAGCGCAGAGGCGAGGGTGACGCCAGCGACAGGCTCTGGCCGGTTGACCCGGGCGATTGTCCGCCGCTTCAGCTCTTCGTTGAGACGGGCCGTTTCGCCGGTCTTCTCAAGCTGGGTGAGCCTGGCATGGATCTGCTGAAGCAGGTCCGGTTCGATGACCGGCCATACCGCGCCGTGCTGGCCGTAATCGCGAGCCATTGCCTGTGGTGCGATGGCCAGCGCCAGCGCAGTGGTGCAAACCCGCAGAGTGAGGAGCCTCACAGGATTGGCCTCCCGACCCCGAGTATGCGCGGTCCACAGATCCAACCGATCGCGGCATAGCGACTGTCGAAGCCATCCTTGTGTTCGCTGGTGACGAAGTAGCAGCCTTTCGGCACGCGCCCCGTAGGTCCAAGCGCCAGCGGTTCGCCGAGGCGGCTCTCAAGCTTGGCCTTGGCCACGGCGTCACCGTTGACGAAGTAGATGCGGTTTTGCTCGGTGATGATGTCGCCCGGAACACCGCTCACCCACTTGCCGAACGGCTTGGGCTTCGCCCCGAAATGCTTGACCAACAAAGGCGAGGTGGGTGGGTCGAACAGGATGATGTCCCCGCGATGCACGGGTGCCCCCCGCGTGACCCAGATGGCCCAGTAGGGCAGGCTGGGGCTCACATTGATCATAAGCGCATGGCCCTGCGCGAATGCGGCAAGCGAGGAGAGCGCCAGTGCCCCGGCGCCGAGCCCGCCCCAAAGCACGAGGCGTTGTACGAAATTGGGCGCCGACGCTGAGCGGATTAAGAGATCAGCGGGCTGCATCGGGAAGGGCTCCCATCCGGCGCACAACATCGGCGCGCACAGATTGCGTCAGGTCCGGCGTGCTCCCGGCGACCACTGCTTCGGCAACCAGAACTGTCCGGCCTTCGCGTCCGAGCTTCTGTACCGAGGCTTCCACGGCCTTGAGGTAGGCCTGGACGCGCAGTCTGGTTTCTTCAGGCGGCCGACCGGCACGTGCTTCGGCTTCGATGAAGTCGCCCATGATCCGGCTCAGCTGGACCGTGACGACCTCGCGTTTTTCCAGGGTGAGCAGCTTGTCCGTCGCCCAGACACCCCACAGCACCTGACCGACCATGCCAGCGCCGACCACGACAGCGGTGAGATTGATCGCTGAAAGCCGCCCCCGCAGGCTCGATGTTGCCAGAATGTTCTTCACCGCTTTTCTCCCGAAAGTTCGCGGTCGAGATCGCGGATGAAGCGCGGCATGCGCCACACGACGACGAGCGTCGCGAGACCGATCAAAACGAACTTGCACTGGCCGAGGAATGTCACGCGCCGTGCGAGGTCGGCCGCCAGGAAGCGGTCACCGAGATTGGCGACATGGGCGAAGAAGGCATCGGGACTGCCGCCTGACAACAGCAGGAAGAACAGCAGCGGCAGGCCCAGCGCCATCAGGTAGGATGAGCCGAGAAACAGGCAGCCGCGAAGCAGGATGTAGCAGCCATCGGCCATGCGCGAGCGCAAGGTCTGCACCTGCGGGCTGACGGGCTGTTCGTCTTCGGACGGGTCGGTCCGGTCGAACGGGGTGACGAGGTGGAGAGGCATGGAGATAGGGATCCTTTGGTGATGGGGTGTCAGCGGTTGGGATGAGCGATGCGCTCGATGGCATCGGCGAGCTGGTGCCCGCGCGCGATCTCGGCATCGATGGCGGCGAAGGTTTGGGGCGAACTCGAGAAGAGCGTTGCCGAATAGTCATCTAGCACGAGCCGCCCGATCGCCTCGGTCTCCGGCCCCTTGATGAACACCTCGGAATAGTCGCTCCCGGAGCGCTTGAGACTGCGGATCAGCGTCTCGGTGCGATCGTCCATATCGAGGCGCTTGCTCGCCTTGAAATCGGCGATCGTCTCCGGCTTCTGCTGGAGGATCAGCATCCAGTCGCTGTTCTCGAGCGCCGCCGTTGCCCCGTCGGACTTGTAGTAGTCGTTGAGCGACTGGGTAGCGGTCGCCAGCGCGCCGCCATACTTGCGGCAGGTGCGGGCGTAGGTTTCGACGAATTCACCCATCGAGCCGCCCTTGAGCATCGACCAGGCTTCATCGATCAGCAGGAGCTTGCGCAGCGACCTCGGGCTTCGCGTCATCGCCTGGCTGGTCATGAACATGATGGCTGAGAGGACGACGCTGCGCAGATCCTCCCGGCTCGCAAGGTCGGACATCTCGAAGACCGTGAAGTCCGCATCGAGGTCGAGGCTTGCCTGGCCTTCGAAGAAGGCGCCGTAAGTTCCGCCCGCCATGTAGGGGGCAAGCGCGGTTGCGATATCAGCGGCAGTGTCATGGCCGAGACTGGCCAGCATCTCGCCGACGGTCGTAACTGTGGCAGCCGCGCCGTGCTGCGCCCAGACGAGGTTGACCGCCCGGTCGATCAATCCGCGCTCAGTATCCGTCAGCTTCGCGCTGTGGCGAGCCATTTGCCCGACGATGGCCTTGATCATCCCGAAGCAGTCGAGACGGTAGTCCTCGTCTTCGGCGGCGCGGGTCGCATCGATCATCGAGAACGGGTTGAGACAGAAGCCCGCTGCAATTGTGAACTCGACAAAGCGGCCGCCCTGCAGCTTGACCGAGTGCTCGAAGCTGCGGCCATCGTCGATCACGACCACCTGGGCGCCGGCGCCGCGCAGCGCGGCGCACATCTCCTGGAGCAGCACCGACTTGCCCGATCCCGACTTGCCGCAGATCGCAACATTGTGGTTGCCGGCCTCGTTCTCGAACGGCGACCAGAAAAAGGGCTGGCCGCGCCGCCCGACGAACAGCAGGTGGGGGTGGGCGCTGCCGAGATACTCGCCCTGCATGGGCGCGATATTGGCGGCGGTGGTCGACAACACAGTCTTGAACCGCTTCAGCCGCTCCATGTCGGTGCCGAGCCCGTCAGCCAGGGTGAGCGGCATCGCGGCGAGCAATCCCTGGATCTGGAGATAGCGCTCGTCGGTAAGGTCCCAGCCCGCCGCCTTGTAGATCGATTTGATCGCGCGTTCGTGGCGATCTCCCTGGCCCAGCGGTGAATAGGTCGTGACACCGTAGAAAACCCGCACGAGACGGCGGCCTTCCTGGAGCTCGGCCTGAACATGCTGCCACTCGGCGGCCTGTTCGCCGATCCGAGGCAGGAACCGCGCGCTGCGGGTTCCGGCGAGGCTGGTCGTCCGCATGAACTTGAATCCGGCCTTCGCCGATGCAGCCTCCTGATCCGGATAAACGAGACACAGCATGGTGGCGGCGGGGCAGGGGAAGCGCAGCTTGTCGGTGAACAGGTCGCCGATCAGCCGCGCGCATTCCCACGGGGCCCAGCGCGATGGCATGTTGCGTACGGCAAAATGCCGGACATCGAAGGCATCGGGATAGACGGTCCCGATCTCGGGCACGCCGTCATTGACCTTGCCAGTGGGACGGAAACGCTCGGTCACGAGCCGCATGCGATCTTCAGCCACCACCAGTTCGATGTCGTGGCGGATCGCCTGGGCGGCGATTGGATCATTCGGGTTGTAGGGCACCGCATCGTCCTGCGGGGCGGTGGTGGGCGAAGTCAGATCATCGATGACAGCGATGAGCGCTTCCGGCCCGACTTCGACCACGCCGAGATTGAGCGACTTGAGCATCGCCACCAGCCCATCGCGGGTCTGCTTGAGATCCTCGTTGCTGACCGACTTGGAGGTCGGCACCCCGACCGAGACGATGACCTGGTGGTGACGGGCGTGGAACGGCGCGTCCGGCGAGCCGGATTCCCAAACGAGCGAATAGAGCCGCCGGGCTCGGTGCCGGGCAATTGCCTCGTACACGCCGCCTTGCATGTACCGCGGCGCGAACCACGGGCCGACGATCCTGCTGATACGCGGACTGGCAAGGTGGAGAACCTGAAGGCAGGCGCCTGCTGGCAGGCCTTCCGAGAAGAACTGTCCCAGGATTTCCCCGGTGCGCTCGTCAGCACCGATCAGCGGCGTGACCGAGAGGACGAAGCCTTTCGAGCGCGCGTTGAAGTAGAGCCGGGTTGCCGGATCATAGACCCGGTAGGGGAGCCAGTCGGAGAGCATATCGACCATGAGCTGCGGACGGGCTTTGTCGGCGTGTTCGGCATCACCCAGCAATCCGCTGAGCAGCCGATCGACGACGGTCTTGAGTTGTTCGGCCATCACTTGGGTTCCTTGGGCTGCGAGGTGCTGACGATCGGCTGTTCGCCGGTTCTGACTGACGGGCGGATTGCGGCCTTTGCGGCTTCAATCGCCGCTGCGCTCGGGAACACCGGAGTGCTCTGCCCCGCCTCAGGCCGAGGGGCTCGATCACGCGGGGGAGGCGACGTGTCGAACCCCTCGACCGCCGGTGCCTTGGCACCGGCAACGGCCTCGCGCGCCGTGGAGGGGAGGGCCAGCGGCGAGGCATCTGAAGTTTCGTTGAAGGGACTGGGGGCATCGGCGCCCCAGATGCCGCCAGCCTGACCCGCGTCGTCGCGTGCAGACGAGAAGGGCGACGCCTCGTCAGCTACGTTCGGGTCTCCTTCCGCACCGTCCGGTGCTGGGGCTCTCTGAGCGGCTTTCAGCTGCCGACGGACCTGGCGCATCAGGGATCCGCCCTGGCCCTCGCCCGCCTTGCGGCGCAGCTCGGTGGCCCAGCGCGGATTTTCGACGACGGTCCAGGCGACCGCTTCGTCATGCAGCGTTCCAGCTTCATCGACATGAGCGGGGAAGACGACGCGCAAGGTGCGTTCCGCTGTGCGGCTGGTGTCGGCATCCACGACGCCTGACCTCTGCCGCGCGTCAGCATGGAGCAGCGCGCCGTTCGACAGATTGTCAGTCGCCTTGGCATCGATGATGTGAGCCGGTGCGCAGTCGCCCTTCGGCGCGCGGCAGGTGAAATCGCCCTCGACGTTGGTGCCGAACGTGGCGCAGCCACTGGCAAGACCGGCCAGACAGGCGCAGGCAAGGAGACGTGTCGGAAAAAGCATGGGTCTATCCTTTGGGAGCAGGGGTGGGCGCCAGGGATGGGCCAGCGCGCAGGAAGTCCCGGAGCACAGCGGCAGGCCGGAAGCCTTCGAGAACGGCGCCATCGGCGGGGCGCACGATCACAGGGGTGCCGCCAAAACCGTGGGCCCGCGCGAAGGCCTCGTTGGCATCGAGACCGCTTGTGTCGCAGGGTTTGGGATTGGCGAGCGCCAGACCCGAATAGGCCATATGTAGCGCCAGCTCAGGCTGCGGCGAGCACAGCACCCGTTCGGCATCGCGCCGGCTTTCCGCCCCGAAGATCGAGATTGGCCGCTCTTCAACCCGCGCCCCGATCGCCTTCAATTCGGCCTCGAGCTTCTTGCAATAGCCGCAGTGGAAGTCTGAAAAGACGACGACACGTGGACCATCGGCCGGTCCCCAGGTGATGGCGCCTTTGGCGGGAAGCTTGCCGAGCGGGACATGTCGCGGTGCCGCGTTTCGATCTGAAGCTGCGGCTGCGCTCGGGCCGCCTTCCGCTTGCGTCTCGGGATTGCTGCGCCGAGCTGCTCCCGATGCCAACAGGTCGGGATTGAGGGCAAGCAATCGGGCGGCCGTCAGATCCTGACGGGCTTCCATGTCGTAGACCCGGCCGATTACCAGATACTTTGCAGCCCGGTCGACGTAGAAGAGCGTCGATTTGGACGCGACCTCGCACAGGCCGCCAAGGCCCTTGCAGTTGATCGCGTCGATCGGCGTCTTGGGCAGGCGCAGCTTGAGCGCCTCTCGAACTTTCGCCGTGTCCGGAGCGGCAGCAGGGGCAGCGAGGCTTGCCACACCCCATCCCGTCGCGGCCGACACGGCGATGATCGCCGCCAGTCCGGCGCTGGTACGCAACCAGCGGCGCCGACGATTGTCCTGCTCGAGGAGAGTATTTTCGATCATTGGGAGTTCCTCACGTAGACGCCGTCGAGGAACACGATCTCGACATCGATGCCGGTCGGCATCTCGACGACGGGTTGGTACTGTTCGGCGCGCTCGATCAGGTATTTGCTGACCGTGTCGGCAGCGTCGGCGGCACCCTGGCCAAGCCCGCCACCGAGAATGTCGCCGGCCGAGAGCTTGGAGCGACTGCCGTCGGGGTTGGTCGTGACGCCGGAAAAGACGCTGTTGGCATTGGCCGAGAAGCCGCGCCCGAAGCCGCCGACGATCCCGGCCAGCAGGGCCTGGCTGACAAGGCTGCCTTCGCGGCTGACGACGCGGCCGCGGACCCCGGACTTGCCGGCGAAGCTGATGAAGCCTTTGACCTCGCTCACTGCGACCCTGCCGCCAGGCTGATCGCAGGTCATGCGGGCGAGCTTCACGTAGACCTTCTCACTGCTGAGATCCCCGCGTGCCGCGCCGTTGACAACGCAGCCCTGGATCCGGGTGGTCAGAACCTTTCCGTTCTGCATGACCGAACGAGCAGGGCCGGTGATCCGAAGCACCACAGGCAGCGGATCGGTCTGGCTTGCGACGCCTGCCGAGGCATCGACGCCGACGATTACGCGTGCCGGCGCGTAGGAGTTGGGCGGCAGGTAATCGGGCGAATCCTCGACGACGACCGGTGGCGCATCGGGCCGGCCCACACGGAGGCCATTGGTCGTTGCCTTGTCGGAGCTGAAGCTCATCAGCTTCACCTCGCCAGGCGACGAGATCATGCCGCCCTGGGGATCGCCTGCTGCGGCGCCGGTACTGGTCTGAGGTGACCGGGCCCTTGCGTCATAGGCGCCTGCCTGCGGCCCATAAGCCGGTGGCGGTACAGCCGGTGCCGGTGATGCAGGCTGCGCGGCAAGCCGGGTCTTGAGCTCGGCGTTCTCTGCCGAGATAGCATCGATCGCAGCTTGTCCATCGACACGCATGGCCTGGTTCTCGGCTTTGAGAGCTGCCAGCTGCGCCTCGATCTCCGTCCGCGGGACGCTCCCATCCTTCAGCGCCTTCTGCTCGCGGGTGACCGCATCGAGCCTGTTGCCGTAGGTCGCGACGAACTCGCGCTGGGACAGGTCGCGGTTGACCAGGCCTGCCGTGTCGATCGTCTGCGCCGCATTGGGATCGCCGGTCTTGGCCTTGTCGTCGCCGCCAAGGATGAACCAGCTTCCGCCGATGAGGGCGAGTGCTCCCAGCGACCCCAGCAGCAGCTTCTGACGGCGCGCGGTGCGGGCGTTGAGCCCGGAAAGTTCGGACGATGCCGCGCTCTCGGCCTGCAAAGGGGCAGTGCTTGGCGTATGGGGTGCATCAGTCATTGCCGGTCTCCCCGCTTGCGCCGACAACAAAGGCGGTTGTGCTGGCCCCGGGCTCAAGCTTCGGATCGGCGATCGAGACGGCGAGCGTGTCGCGCGGTGCGAGATCGCGTTCGGCGAGCGTCACGGGTTTCGTTCCGCGATTGTGGATGCGGACGACCTTCCCAGTGAGGCTGGCGCCGCGATAATCAGCGATGAGCTGGACTTCGAGATCGCCGACCCGTGCGGGTATGGCAGTCGATTGGCGGACCTCGAAACCGTCGACCGTCCGGTCATTGGCCATCGCCTGGATGAGCCTGACGGCGCTGGTCTCGATCGGGGTCTGGCTTTCCCAATCCGCCGCCCGGTTCTTCGCGATGACGGGGTTGGTGATGAAGACCTGGGTCGCCGGAATTTGCTCAACCCGGCACGCCACCTTGTAGACGAAGCCCTTCTTGGTGGTGGTGAAGAAGCTGATCGACCGCGCCGCGTAAGTTTCCGGCACCGAGACATAGATGTCGCCGCGCACCGGCTCGCTGGTCACTGCAAAGTCGTTGTAGGGCGTGCCGGTCGAGATCTTGGAGACGCTGGCGAACTGGTCGTCGACCAATGCGAAGCGGGTCAGCTCGCGCGCTGAAACGCTGCACTCGATTCCGGCGCCGTCAGCCGTTTGCTTGAACTGGTCGGCGGCATGAGCGGGGGATGCTGCGGTGAGCAGAGCGGCCGCGCTCAGAAATAGACCCCGTGTATGGGTCCCTTTTCGGTAAGCCATCACTGGGCCTCCTTCGATTTGTCCTGCGGGGGGAGCTGGGCAAACCCGGCGAGCGCCAGGCGCAGGCCGCGGTAAGTCCAGCTGAAGCGGAAACGGCGCTCGTCGCTGGCAATCACCTGCGCGCCGACGAAGGTCTTGAGCGTGCCGGTCACATCCGATGTCAGACCCTTGGGATCGACCGTCATCGACCGGATAACGAATGCCTGGGTGACATCCGAGCCCCGCTGCTCTTCGACGATCCGGACGAGCTCGGCCTTGAGGCGGCCATAGCTTGCGGGATCTGCCAGCTTCAGGATTTCGTTCATCCAGTAATCGAGGCCTTCCGGACTGCGATTGAGAAGAACAAGGGCCGCATCGCGGGTGACGAGCTCGAGATAATCGGCCTCGACCCCGGCACTGCTCACGGTGAGCGCTTTGGGAACAGTCGGAACCAGCACCACTTCGCGGTCGCGGGTGGCGGCAAGGCTCCCTGCGATGACCAGTGCAAGGCCAAGGCCGGCGCTGGTGAGCGCAAAGAGGTTCCGCTGGCGCAGCAGCGATTGCTGCCGTTCGTGGGATATGTCGGAATACATGGAAGTGCCCCTCAACCGGCGAGTAGTCGGCAGTGGGAAGGCGGCGTTGCCTTGAGGCCCAGAAATCCTGCAGGCAGATACCAGTATGCGGCGTGGGCTACCCAGGAGCTGGCGCGTCCTGCTTTTGCCTTTCGCAATGCGAACCAGGCGCCGAAGGCGACTATGATGCCGATAAAGATATGCTGGGTGAGGATCCCCCAGGTGAAGGGGGCCAGCATTCCCGCGAACTCGTCGATGGTCCAGAAGCCGATAAGCTCCGGGTCATCGAGCCGTCGAGGAATGATGTATGGGTCTGCCATGGCGACGCCGCCTTCCCTTGCCGCGCTCAGATGACCGCGGTCACAACCGAGGTGACGATCGGAACACCCGTGCCGACACCGATGCCGACACCCACCGGAACGGCGACCTGGCCGAGCGAAAAACGCCCGGATGCCAGACCGATCAGGCCGCCAGCGAGGCTGAGAACCGTGATGATCTTGCCGCCCGAGCCTTCCAGAAAGTCCGTGAACTTCGTGAGGGCTGGGGTGAAGGTCGTGTCAGCGCCGGCATAGGCGGCGCTCGCCGCAAGCGCCGCGATTGCGACCGGGATGGCAATGTTGAGGGTCTTGCCGAGACCCTTGACGCTGGCGCGCCGGGGGAGGGTGAGAGACTGCATGTGAAGCTCCGCTTGGAGGGGTGGTCACAGCGTTCTTGCGTTCGCTGTGTGTTCCACATGCATCTAGGAAATGTTCGTAGGAAAGTGTTCAGCGGCAATACCGTCTGGAGGTGGAAGGATGTGGACGCATCTTTTCCAGCTCAACGCATAAAATCGACGATAGAGACGTAAAACCAGTCTTTTTGTGTCGGTGAACGCCGTCACGGCAGCCGGGATTTGGCGACGACTCGGATAGAGGAGCTGACTCGCCTGTAAACGAGATGTTCCATGTATGTTCTTTTCATTTTCCTACATGGGATGCTTCGCGATATGCCTGCGAATCGCATCAGTGCAGATGCAAGGAGACAGCCATGCACCATCCAACCACCGTTGCCAGACCGGCTAATCAAAGTCTGGCTCGCGTGCTCGCCCATGCGATCGATGCCGGCGGCAAACCCCGCCACAGGATTGCCAGTGAATGCGGGATGCACCGGGAGACCCTGCTTCGCGTAGCGCGTGGCGAGCGGCCTATCGGGCTCGACGAAGCAGCTCGTGTGCTTGCCGCCTGCGGAGCTCCCCCTCGCGCCACAATGATTCTCGCGCTCGCCGGGCAGGAAGATCTCGCTTGCGAGTGGATGCATGGCGAGATGGGCGAATTTCTCGAAGAGTTCTTCACCAGCCTGCCCGTCCATCTGCAGCGGACCCTGGGACGACGGATTGAAGATCTGCGGCCTCGGTGGGCCAATGGCACCTCGCAGCTTGTGGCGCGAATGCTTGCCAAACACATCGATGATTTCGCCAATCGCGACATCGCCATGTCGCTGTCACGGTAAGCCTGGGAGTTCGGAGGGGACCGAACTTTAGGATTGAGATGAGCAATGTCGCATTCCGCACAAGATGAAACGCCCTACCTGCCGCCGGCGGAAACTGTGTCGCCGGCCCGACTTCTTCGACTGCCTGAAGTGATGGCCCGCGTCGGGCTGCGCCGTTCAGCCATCTATCAGCGGATGAGCGAAGGGCGTTTCCCAAGGTCACGATCACTCGGCCCCAAATGCGCCGTCTGGGTCGAGGTGGAAATCAACGCTTGGATAGCCCAAGTGGCCGCCAATGGCAAAGGTTGACCCGGTACGCCATCGAACCATTTCTCTGGCGTCGCGCGGTTGCAGGGCTGGACCAATGTACTTAATCTGCCGGGCTCCGATCCTGAAGGAATCCCATGACGTCCGAATCAGAAATTCAGTTCTCTGCGATGCCCTACGGCGAATTCTTGGAGTATGTGGAGGTTATCGCTGCCGGGGTCCACAAAGACGGTTGGCTTCCGGACTATATCGTAGGAATAGGCAGGGGAGGGCTGGTTCCTGCAACTTATTTATCACATAAATTGAATATTCCACTTCTTTCGATCGATCATAGCTCTAAAGTAAATGTCTTTTCGGATGATCTCTTGGTCTATCTGGCAGGCTGTTGCGCCGCTGGCGAGAGATACCTTTTCGTCGACGATATAAACGACAGCGGAAAGACGATCGCCCGGTTTCGTAAAATCTTGATAGATAATGGCGCGGTTCGCGAGAATTTTCGTTTCGCGGTGCTAATAGGAAATGTCTCATCCCGGGAGGTTACGGAATATGTGGCGATGTCTCTCGATCGAAGGCTCGACAAACGATGGTTCATCTTTCCATGGGGTGCAGTTGCTAGCAGAGAGGCTCAAGAACGCGATGCTCGTGAGGATCCAGATCGTCTTGGTCTAGCGAGCGCGCCGGGCGATTCCGTCCCTTTCCCTATGTAGTGTGACTTGAAAGAAGAGGCTCTGTTGTCCCGTTACGCTGCACTGCGAACAGATCCACCAACGCGTGCACGCCGACCGGGGCGCTCTTCGCAGTGCGGACGTAAAACCCCAAATCCGTGGTGATTGGCTTTGGTCGGCGAATTGGAATGTGGATCAGGTCCCCTGCAATGATCTCGCGTTCGATCCCAACTCTTGTCTGAAACGACAGCCCAAAGCCTCGAAGGGTCAACTGTTTGGCAAGTTCAACGGAGTTGGTCTGCACGATGCCTTGGGGCATGTTGCCCACCAGTCCATTTAGAATGCGGAAAATGGAGAGATCTGATTTCGGCAGGATAAGCGGAAAAGCGAGGCATGCGGACAACGACAACTCCGCTTGTTGCGCGAGGGGGTGGTCCGGACGCATGACGACCCCTAGTGCGAACGTTGCCACGCCGAGCTGTTGAAGTTCAGTAGAGCGGTCGAGTCCGAAAGCTATCCCAAGGTCTACCTCTCCCCCGGTCAGCGCCCCAGGTATGGCTGAAGAACCCATCACATTGACCCCAACGGTAATGCGTGGGTAGTGCAAGCGGAACTCGGCGAGCAAGTCCGGTAAGAGTTCCGACACCAGTGCCTCAACCGCCCCGATTTCTATGTGACCGGTGCGAAGGCCCTGTAGCGCTTCGAGTTCAGAGCGAACGCGCTCGGCGTCCTGAAGCACCTCTAAGGCATGGCGTGCGAATGCCGCGCCGGCGTGCGTTAGTTTCAGTCCTGCGGGAAGGCGTTCGAACAGAGGTGTTCCCAGTTCGGCTTCAAGCTTCAACAATTGTCGGTTCACGGCCGAGGATGCTACGTTCAGGCGCCGCGCGGCTTCCCTGACAGAACCAGCCCGGCGGATCGCGTCGAAGTAAACGATCATCGGCGCATGAAGGCGATGGGCCCGGGCTGTCATATCGTCGGCACACCCTCAAGTTCCATGGTCTGGGCTAAGTGTTGTATCAGTAGCGAGGCTGGAACCGACAGGTTGCGGCCCGATGCGCTGACGATAGACAACGTTGAAAGGTCAATTTTGCCGCCCGTTACAGGAATGAAGACAAGCTGTCCTTTCGCAATCTCGCTTAATGCGTCGAAGGCAGTTGTGAAGCCAACTCCAGCACCGTGGATAACCAAAGATTTTATCAAGCCGATGCTGTTGACCTCGAGTGCCGGGTGAATGGGACCGCCTGCGTTTTTAGACCATGCGTTATCAAGGACGCGGCGCAATGACAGTGTCTCACTTGGAATCACCAGGTCAAATTCGGAGCATTCGCCTAGCGAAATCTCGTTTCGGGACGCAAGAATATGGTCGGTTGGAACTATGATCCCCAAACGATAGATCATCGTTCTGTCGAGACGGATGGTAGGATTGTCGGGCGGGTTGAAAGTCAATCCGACGTCAATTTCTCCGGCCAGCACCTGATCGACCACGCCTTGAGCTCCATAAACGTGCATTTTGAACTGGATGGCCGGGTAACGCTGCTTGAACGATACCGCAGCTGCTGCGACGAACTCGGTAGCGCCCTCGACCAGGCCAATCGACACGCTCCCCCGGCGCAGCCCGACAAGATTGTCTATCTCGGAGCGGACCCGTTGCAGGTCCCGACGCCATCGCCGAACGCAATCAACAAGCAATTCGCCGGCGGCGGTCATTCTCATCCCGGATGGAGTTCGCTCGAACAGCTGGGTTCCTAGTTCCTCCTCTAACTGGATGATCTGTCGGTCTACGGCCGATGGAGCGATATGCAAAACATCGGCAGCCCTGCGCAGCGCGCCACGCCGCGCAACTTCATCAAAATAAATCGCAGCACGACCGAGCAACATAGCGTCCTCCAAAGCGTCCTGTTTTTGCGAACGGAGACCGCGGTATTATGCTATGGATAAGGTTGCGCTGCAATGGCACATAGCTGCCAACGATCAAAAACATGAGAGGAGGGCAACAATCTGGTGCGAGCCCACTCGTGCCAAATCGGGGATGAAACATGCGTAATGGACAGGTTAAAGCCAAGCTTTTGAGCGGCATCGCCGCCTCGATGATTCTTTGCATATCAGTCAGCGCCCGCGCGGAAGACGGCACCGCTGCAGATAATGAAAGCGAGTCATCGACGGATATTGTTGTTACTGGCGAGAAGCAGCAAACGACCCTCCAAAAAGCTCCGCTGGCTTTGACTGCCATCACGGCTGATGCTCTGAAGCAATCGAACATCAACCAGTTGATCGATTTGAACGGTTTTGTCCCGGGGCTGACTGTCGCCAATAGTGGCAGCTTTGTCCGGGTCGTCTCGATCCGCGGCGTGGGTTACGAAGCTACTGACAATCTGAGCGCCCAACCCGGTACGGCTTTCCATATCGACGGGGTCTACGTTGCCAGCCCTTATGCTCTCCAGCAGGATTTTCTCGACCTTCAGCGCGTAGAGGTGTTGCGTGGTCCGCAAGGCACCGTGTTCGGCCAGAATGCGACTGGTGGCATCATAAATGCGATCACGGCCAAGCCCAAACTTGGACGGCTTGAAGGTTATGGGCAGGTTGAACTCGGCAATTACAATCTTGTGCGCGCCACCGGTACGGTCAATCTGCCGGTTTCGGACACCCTTGCTGTTCGCGCGACCTTCCAGCGTTACAAGCACGATGGTTTTGCAAAGCAGATCGGGCTGGGGGTGCCAACCGGTCTCGATGACGCGGATCGGTACTCGGCAAAGGTGGCGGTTCTCTGGCAGCCAACCGATCGTTTCTCAGCAACCCTGTCAGCACAATATTTTAATGCAGATGAGAACGGCGCTGCTCAGAAAAATGTCTTTGATCTTAGTCCTGACCCGCGGATCCTGAATCAGGATTATCCTAACAAATATAAGATGGAATACTTTCTGGCATACGCTGATTTGTCGTATGACTTCGGTCCGGTGACTCTCAAATCTTTGACTTCATATCAGAGCACGCGCAACCACAACCAGATCGATGTCGATCGGTCCAACTTGGCGACCATCGGTCTATACGACGTACAGCCCTACTGGGACAACTCCGTTGATGCGTTCAGTCAGGAGCTAAATCTTACCTCAAACGGGAACGGTCCCATCAGCTTCATCGCAGGTGCCTACTTCCTTTATCAGAAGCTGGGGCAAGACATCCTGGAGTTCAAAGGCACTGACGCGAACCCCACCTACAATCTTACGCTGCCTCTGACCTTTGCGAATTATCCTTACAACCTGGATTATGCGCTCAACTCGCGTCAGAAGCGCTACAGCTACGCTGGTTTCGCGCAAGCTAAGTACACGATTACCGACTCTGTCAGCGCGACTCTGGGGCTGAGGTACAACCATGATTTGTTCAAGAGCAGTAACTCGACGCTCTTCAACATCTTTGGGCCGACTGTCGTCGCGCGAACTTCAGAAAACGCGCTGACCGGGAAGGGCGAAATCGATTACCAGGTGGCGCCGGATAACCTTCTCTACGTGAGTATCTCGCGTGGATACAAGCCGGGGGGAGTCAGCAACAATAGTACGCCGCTGCTTGTGCCACTGACCTATAAGCCCGAGCATGTCTGGGCATACGAATTGGGGTCCAAGAACCGCTTTGTGAATGGCCGGGTGACGTTGAACGCAGCAGGCTTCATCTACGACTACAGCAATCTGCAATACCAGCAGGAAGATCCCATTCCCTTCCAGGGCGGGGTTTCCAACGTGCCCAAGGCGCGCATCTGGGGTGCCGAGGTCGAAGGCGCAGTCGAAATTACCCCATCATTGAAGCTCGATGGCAATGTGACCTATCTTAACGGCGAGCTTGTCGGCGACTATATTGCCCTCGATCCGTCACGTGCACATCAGGCGACGCTCAGTGCAGCCGCATTGGGATACGGTCCGTTCGACGCTTACACGATCAACCTGCGCGCTCAGCAGGTCCGCAACACCAACGGGAATAAGCCCCCGAAGATTCCGTCGTGGCAAGGCGGCATAGGGTTGACCCACACGCTCGAGCTTGGGGGCGCGAGCACCCTAAAGTCGCACGTCGAACTTCTCTACCGTGGGAAGTTTCAGTATCGCATATTCAACGACGGCGCTCGTGACGTAGTTCCAGCTTACACACTCGTGAACGCCAACTTCACGTATCAACCTTCCGATACGCGCTGGACGCTCGGCCTTACCGTCACGAACTTGTTTGACAAAGCCGCCATCGCGTCGCGGTACTCAAACCCCTTCGGGAGCTTTACAACCAGTGACATGTACGTGCCGCCGCGTCAGGTCATCGGATCGGTGAAGTATGCATTCTGAGGTCTGCCAACTGGACCCGGTCGACGTCATTCCGGCGCCCGGCCAGTTGGCGGCCCTATCTATGCAGCATGTGCTGACCATGTATGCCGGAGCCGTCACCGTTCCCCTGCTGATTGCGTCTGCTTTGCGGCTCAGTCAGCAGGACGCGGCCTACCTCGTGAGCGCAGATTTGTTCGCATGTGGTATCGTCACGCTCATCCAGAGCCTCGGGATAGGGTCCTTCGGCGCAAGGGTTCCCGTCGTCATGGGAGTGACGTTCGTCGGTGTCATGCCGGCCATTGCAATTGCACAACAACCCGGCCTCGGCTTGCCGGGAGTTTTTGGCGCTTCGATTATGGCTGGTCTGCTGGTCATGCCGCTTGCCGGCATGGTTGGCAGGTTTCGCAACTTGTTCACGCCTGCCGTCACCGGCACAGCCATGCTGCTTATTGGCCTATCTTTGATGAGTGTCGCGGTGGACTGGGCTGCCGGGGGTGCGGAAGCGTCTGATTATGGCGCTCCGCGTAACCTGGCGATTGCGGCGTTGACCGTTGTCACCATTCTGGTCTGCTCGCGCCTTCTGCGAGGTTTTGGCGCTAACTGTGCCATTCTGATTGGGATGTCCGCAGGGTACCTGGTGGGGTGGCTGGCTGGCATGGTCAATCTTGAAAACATCGCCAGCGAGCCAGTCGTCCGCCTTGTCACTCCTTTTCACTTTGGTGTGCCCGTGTTCGACCCTGTCGCGGTGATTTCGATGATCATCGTGCTGATGGTTACGATGGTGGAATCGAGCGGTATGCTGACCATGCTCGGCGAGATTGTCGACCGGCCAATGAACGATAAACGTCTTGCATCCGGGCTGCGCGCGGATTGCATCGGTGCGGTTGTCGGCGGCCTATTCAACAGCTTTCCTTACACTTCATACGCACAGAACATAGCTCTGGTCAGCCTCACTGGCGTCCGCAGCCGATTTGTATGCGTCGGTGCGGCCGTCATCATGATGGCGCTGGCGCTTCTGCCGAAGCTCTCGACCTTGGTCGCGGCCATCCCGCCCAGTGTCTTGGGAGGAGCGGCGCTTATTCTCTTTGGCATGGTTGCGGTCTCCGGCATCCGATCGTTGGCCGCCGCTGGTCTCGACAAATCGCGCGATCAGATGTTGATTGTCGCAACCAGTCTCGCCATCGGCCTCATACCGAGCATGTCGCAACGTTTTTTCGCGCATGTTCCAGACGCTCTGGCTCCATTCACACACAGTGGCGTGCTGCTGGGTATCCTCACTGCGGTCGCCCTCAGTTTTTTCCTTAGACGCCAGGAAATTCCAGGTGCTGCAGCTGTGGCACCGCCAGCAACCCCTGAAACCATTCTGGCATGATTGATCGGCCAGTCCACGGAGAGTTGAAATGAAGTTTGATGGTAATCCCGTCCCGGTGATCGACATCTCTGCTGCGGTGAGCGGCTCAGAATCGGGAAAGCAGGCAGTTGCCGACAAGGTTGGCGCCGCCGCTCGCAGCATCGGGTTCCTGGTCATCTCAGGTCATGGCGTTTCCGAGGCGGTCATCGAGGCGGCTTCTGCTGCGTCGCGCCGGTTTTTTGATCTGCCACCAGAGCGCAAAGCTGCTTATCGGTCCGGTGATCCCGAGATCTATCGGGGCTACTTTGGCATGGAAACGGGAAATCTCGCAGCCACCATCGGCGACAAACAGGCCAAGCCGGATCACCGAGAGTACTTCAACTTCGGCCGCTTCGAAATAAATTCCGGCGATCCGTACTATCAGACGGAAACAGCGCATCGGATATTCAAAGAAAATATCTGGCCTGAGGCGGATGTTCCTGAGTTTAAGCCGGCTTTGATGGCCTATTACAAGGAAATGGAGCGCCTTGGGAACCTCCTCATGGAGCTTTGCGCACGCGCCCTTGAACTCTCGCCGGATTGGTTTGTCGACAAGTACGACAAGCACATAACCAACATGGTTGTAACCAATTATCCCGATCAACCCGAAGAACTCGAGCTGGGCCAGCTCCGGGCAGGTGCGCATACTGATTACGGAGGCCTGACGCTCCTGAAGACTGAGGACAAGCCCGGTGGCCTTGAGGTGCAAACCAAGGACGGTCGATGGGTGCCGGTGCCAATCGTCCCCGGAGCGTACATCGTCAATCTCGGCGACCTCATGGCGCAGTGGACCAATGACGAGTGGGTCTCGACCATGCACCGCGTTGTAAATCCTTCCCGCGAGCTGGGAGTAGGCAGTCGGCGTCAAAGCTTGGTCTTTTTCCACCAGCCGAATTATGACGCGCCCATCGAATGTATTCCGACCTGCGCAACTCGCAGTGCGCCTAAATATGCTCCGACAACTTCGATTGATCACCTGGACATGAAGATGAACCAGATGAACGATACGCCAAAGTTCACCCAAATCGAGGCAGCCTGAAATCGGGAGAAGGCATGATGATTATTTATACTCCTCCGAAAGCGGCCGAATCCATCCCGTTGATTGATCTAGGGCCGAGCTTTTCCGGCGACCTGCAGGCTCGCAAGGGCGTAGCCTGGGAATTGCACAAGGCGGCCGTGGACACAGGTTTTTTCTACATCGAAAACCATGGCGTGCCGCAGGAGATGCTGGACGGCCAGCTGGCTCTTGCAAAAGCCTTTTTCGATCTTCCGCTCGCCGAGAAGCACAAAGTCGACGTCGCAAAATCCAACTGCACTCGTGGGTACGAAGCCCCGGGATTGCAAACACTTGATGATGGCTCTCCGCCCGATCTCAAGGAAGGGTTTCTGATCGGAAACGACCTGGCGTCAGACCACCCCTATGTTGTCGCTGGGGTACCAAATTGTGGTTCCAATCAGTGGCCGGACAAGCCGGAGGGTTTCCGTGCAACATATGAAGCATACATCGAAGAGATGTTCCGCGTAGGTCGCCACATACACCGCCTGCTCGCTCTTTCTCTCGACATGCCGGAAGATTACTTCGACGAAGGCCTCGTGGAGCCGCTGTTCAACGGACGGCTGCTGAAATATGCGCCTCAACCCGAAAACGCCGCCTTCAACCAGATAGGGGCGGGTGCCCACACCGACTGGGGTATGATCACCATTCTCCTCCAGGATAGTGTAGGAGGCCTCGAGGTTGAAAATGCGGACGGCGATTGGATTGCTGCTCCGCCTATTCCCGGAACATTCGTCGTCAATCTAGGCGAAATGGTTCGAGTGCTGACCAATGGATTGTACCGTTCCAATATGCACCGCGTTCTGAATAATCATAGCGGCGTTGATCGGTATTCGGTCCCTACCTTCTTCGATCCCAATTACTTTTACGAAGTCAAGTGCGTGCCTAGCCTGATGCCTGAGAACGGCAAACCTGATTTTCCGCCGACAACCGTCGGCGGTCACATCGCCGACATGTATCGTAAAACTTATGGCCTGGCCGCCTGACGGAGCTCGCATATGGCAACCCTTAGCTACACCAACATTTTTACCGATGACATCGATCGGCTGGCGGACTTCTACAGTCATCTGTTCAGCCTAGACGAGATCGAGGAAAGCCGCTCGCCCATCTTTCGCGGTTTTGTCGCGGGTGGAACGTCATTGGGGTTCAGCGGTCCCGGCGCATACCCTCTGCTGGGCCTGAACGCTCAGACGGTGCCGGGCGATCGCGTGCTGCAAACCTTCGACGTCGAGAGCCAGGACGAGGTTCGTGCGTTGACCGAAAAAGCACTCGAACTCGGGGCCACCTCCATAAAGGAGCCGTTTGCGACCTACTATGGTTGGTTCCAGTCCGTGCTTCGCGACCCTGATGGCAATGCTTTCCGCATCAACTTTCGCGGAGAATGACGATGGGACAGGTTACCGCTTTGGCGCCTCGCGCAAGCAGCGACACGCCCTATTGGGCTCGGCTCTCGCGACCGAGGGAATGTAGTTATCCCGAGGGCGACTGGGAAATTCTTGCGGCTCACTGGTTCCCGGTCGCGAGATCGGAAGACTTGGGTGAGCAACCGGTCCAGACGAAGCTGCTGGACGTTAAACTGGTTGTCTACCGCACGAGTGACCGGATCGTTGTAGCGCGTGACCTGTGCCCTCATCGCGGGGTTCCACTGAGCATGGGCTGGGTAGAGCACGATGAAATCGTCTGTCCCTATCACGGGTTGAGATTTGCATCGGATGGCAAGTGCACTCGGATCCCAGCACAACCCAGTGTGGTGCCCTCGGATCGGTTTCGTGCGTCGGTCCTTCCTTCCGTAGAGCGATACGGCCTTGTCTGGACTTGCTTGGACTCGGTCGATGGCTTGCCGAAGATTACGGCATTCCCCGAGTGGGACGACGCAGGTTTTCAGCAGATAACCTGCCCTCCGGTTCCGATGCAAGCTGCGCCAGGAAGACAGATAGAAGGTTTCATCGATGTCGCCCACTTTGCATGGGTGCACGACAAAGCTTTCGCTGATCGCGACAACAGCGTTGTTCCTCTCTACAGCACGCGTACCACGGAGTACGGTTTCCAAAGTGAGTACATAAGCAACGTCAGCAATTTGCCCAAGGCACTTCGTCACCGAGAGCCTGAAGGATTCACATGGCGACGCGTGTTCGACGTATACCCGCCTTTCATGGCCATTCTCACGGTCCATTTTCCAGAAGATGGCAAGTTGCGGATCATGAATGTTGCGAGCCCCGCTTCAGCACGCGAAACTGTCCTGTATGTGCCGCTCGTACGGAATTTCGACACGACGGGGTCCCTGGAGGATGTTTACGCCTTCAACGCGCAGATCTTCGCGGAGGACCAGGCAATAGTTGAGGCTCAATGTCCAGAGGACCTTCCTCTCGACACCGAGCAGGAGGCGCATTTTGCGGCGGATCGGTCGTCTGTTGCATACCGTAGAGCGCTTCGAGAACTTGGTCTTACAGGCTGAGAGCAACGCACAAGATCGAAATTCCACCCTTTGGCGGCACCAGATCGGTGCCGCCTCCTTTTTGCCTAGGGTCTGCTGTCCTCAAATTGGCATCAGGGTGTCCGTCAATCGGTTCTTTTTGCGCTCGCTACTGTGCGGCAAATTAAGCGGGAAAGGCGACCTCCATGTATCGAACGCAATGTACCTTCGCCGAACGGAGCTTGGTCGCGACTTCGCGCGACGGCATGGTTGTGGCTCCTCATTTTCTCGCTGCTGAGGCGGGAAGGGCGGTGCTGCGGGATGGGGGCAACGCAATCGAGGCAGCTGTCGCTGTCGCGGCAACAATTGCAGTTGTATACCCGCACATGAATTCGATTGGGGGAGACGGCTTTTGGCTGATCGCGCATCCTGACGGGAGGGTGGTCGCGATCGATGCTTGCGGTCGATCCGCGCAGCAAGCGACACTCGATTTATATCGGGGACTTGAGCAGGTTCCTTGGCGGGGGCCACTTGCTGCAAACACTGTCGCGGGGGCCATCTCGGGTTGGGGCGCTGCGCTTACTTGCGCTGCTGGCAATATGCCGCTCTCAAATCTGCTTTCTGCGGCAATCCACCATGCAGAGTCCGGGGTTAGGATCACCTCGGGCGGCGCCGCAAATGCTCGAACCAAAAGCGATGAGCTGCGCATCCAGCCCGGCAGTTATGCGGAAATCTATGAGCCGCAGGGTCGGCCGCTGCAGGAAGGTGAAATCCTGAGGCAACCAGCCCTGGCCAACACGTTGCGCCGGTTATCCGCTGAAGGTCTGGACAGCTTCTATCGGGGAGCGCTTGCCGATGATATCGCCCATGACCTGGCAGCTTTGGGCAGCCCCGTAAGCGCAACTGACCTCGCTTCGCACCATGCCGAACAGTGTGCTCCACTCTCGACACGAGTTGCCGGAGCCACCCTGTACAACCACCGTCCGCCTACGCAGGGCATCGCCTCACTTCTGATACTGGCTCTCTCTGATCGCCTTGGGACCGGGTCCGCAGAAAGCTTCGCACATGTCCACGGACTGGTCGAAGCGACAAAACAGGCGTTTCTATGGCGCGATGAGCATTGCGGTGATCCTGAATGGATGGACGCAAGTCCTCAGGAGCTTCTGTCCAGTTCTGACCGACTTGACGCAATGGCGTCACGTATCGACCCCAACCGCGCGCTACCGTGGCCTTATCCGTCGCAAGAAGGCGACACGGTCTGGTTTGGGGTCGCCGATAGGGATGGCTGCATGGTCTCGTGCATCCAATCGACCTATTTTGAGTTCGGCTCCGGCTTGGTACTGCCGCGAACGGGAATAACTTGGCAAAATCGAGGCGCCAGCTTTCGGTTGGCCGCGTCGGGTTGGAATGCTCTCAAGCCTGGCCGGAAGCCCTTTCACACGCTGAACCCTGCAGTGTGCCGTTTCGATGACGGCCGCACCATGGTGTACGGAACCATGGGCGGCGAAGGCCAGCCGCAGACACAAGCAGCCATTTGGTCGCGTGTGGCGCGTTACAACGTGCCGCTGGGTGAAGCCGTGGCGCGGCCGCGCTGGTTGCTGGGACGAACCTGGGGTGAGAACAGCACCACACTCAAGCTTGAAGAAGGATTTCCGCCCGAACTCTACCAGGACCTCGCTGCGGCTGGACACGACGTTGAGGTCGTCGCTTCGGCGAATTCGATGATGGGCCATGCCGGTGCGATCATGCGCGAGGCACATGGAAACCTTGAAGGGGCGAGTGACCCCCGATGCGATGGAATGGCTGCAGCATGTTGAACCCATCTACTGGCGGAGGCGGGGCGCGTGCCGTTGGTCGCTGCATCCTTCTCGGACGTGCGCCTTATTCGGACCTCGAGGATGCGCTGTACCGCGGATACCTCACGCCAGCCTACTGGGCGTCACAAACGCGGGTGCGTGAATGGATGGAAGAGGCGGGCATGACAGTTCATGTCGACCCTGCTGCCAATCTCGTGGGCCGATATGAGGGAAGCGATCCCGAAGCGCCATGCTTGATAATCGGTAGCCACCTCGACAGCGTGCGTGACGCAGGTTGTTTTGATGGACCATTGGGCATCATGCTTGGTGTCGAGGTTGTCGCGGCGCTTTCTGCCGCGGGTCGCAGGATGCCGTTTCCGATCGAGGTCTACGCATTCGGTGACGAAGAGGGCTCCCGATTCCCCGCTGCCATGCTGACCAGCCGGGCAGTTGCAGGTACGCTCCAGCCAGCCCAACTCGACGTTGCTGATGCCGAAGGAGTCCGGTTGCTAGATGCCGGCGTAGAACTGTCGGCCTATTTGGACGCTGCCAAACGGCCCGGGACTGTGCTTGCCTACCTGGAGGCCCACATTGAACAAGGCCCGGTCCTCGAAGCAAATGACATCGCAATCGGCACGGTAACTGGTATCGCAGCTCAGTTACGTTATGCCGTCAAGGTTCGGGGTACTGCGGGCCATGCCGGGACCACCGCGATGGGCCTGCGCAAAGATGCCTTGGCCGGCGCCGCGGCGATGATCCTTGCGGTCGAACAGACTGCCTCCGCAGCCGCATCCGCGCTGGTGGCGACAGTCGGTCGGATCGAAGCGCGCCCGGGCGCGCCCAATGTGATCTGCGGTGAAGTCTCGTTTTCCCTGGACATTCGCAGCGGCGATCAAGATCGCAGAGATGAAGCCGCCCGGTTGATCCTGGGGCAACTCAGCGACCTTGCTGCTGGCCGCAATCTCGAAATCGAGATTGAACTGGTCCATGATCTCCCCGCGAGCCCGTGTGATCCTCATTTGATGAGATTGATGGACGAGGCCAGCGCGGCAGCAGGATGCGCGCCATTCCGGCTCGTATCCGGTGCCGGCCACGACGCAATGGTGATGGCTGCCATCTGCCCCACTGTAATGTTGTTCATACGCTGCAGAGGCGGCGTCAGTCACAACCCTGCCGAACATGTCGACCCTGCGGATGCCGAAGCAGCGTTGGTGGCGATGCTCGGCTTTGTCGAACGCTTGGGAGCGAACCATGACAGAGCTTGATGCCCTTCTTTTTGGCGAGATTGACCCGCCGCAGCGCCTGCTCATGGGGCCGGGCCCAGTGAACGCTCACCCGCGCGTTCTGCGCGCCATGTCGGCTGACCTGCTCGGCCAGTTCGATCCCGAAATGACCGAGTTCATGAACCAGGTCATGGCGCTCTACCGCCCGGTGTTCGGGACGCAGAACCAGTGGACCATGCTGATCGACGGCACCGCCCGCGCAGCGATCGAGGCATCGCTGGTCAGCCTCGTCGAGCCTGGCGACACCGTGCTCGTGGTCAATTTCGGACGCTTCGGCCTGCTCCTTACCGAAATCCTCACGCGCCTCGGCGCCAAGATCGAGACGATAAGCGCGCCGTGGGGCCAAGTCGTGCCGCTCGAGGCGATTGCCGATGCGATCGAACGGGTTGGCCCCAAGGTGGTGGCGACGGTGCATGGCGATACCTCCACCACCATGGCTCAGCCGCTCGAAGGGCTAGGCTCGCTGTGCCAGGCGGCGGGGGCCACTGTATATGTCGATGCAACGGCTACGCTCGGCGGTATGGAAATCGCGGCGGATCGCTGGGGCGTCGATGTGGTGACGGGTGGCCTGCAGAAGTGCCTCGGCGGCCCGTCGGGATCGGCACCGATCACGATTTCAGACCGTGCGGCAGAGCGCATTTTCGCAAGGCGGCACGTCGAACAGGGCATCCGCCGCGCGGACATCGTCGACGGGGCAGGCCCACGGATCGCGTCGAACTACTTCGATCTGGCGATGATCATTGACTACTGGTCCGACAAGCGACTGAACCATCATACCGAGGCGACATCGATGCTATATGCCGCGCGAGAATGCGCGCGGGTGGCGTTAGGCGAGGGGCTGGATGCGCGTTTCGCCCGGCACCGCAAGGCAGGCGCGGCGATGACCGCAGGCTTGCGTGCAATGGGTCTTCGCGTGTTCGGCGATGATGCACACCGCATGACCAACGTCACCGGCGTGTACATCCCAGAAGGGATCGATGGCGAAGCGGTGCGCACGACAATGCGTGAACACTTCGAGATCGAGATCGGCACCGCCTTTGGACCGCTGCAGGGCAAGATCTGGCGGCTAGGCGCGATGGGCTACAACGCAATGAAGCACAAGGTGCTGCTGACATTGGGCGCGCTCGAAGCCTGCTTGAAAGCGCAAGGCTTCATGCTGCCGCTCGGTGAAGCGGTCCCTGCGGCGCTGGCGACGTGGGAGGCGGAATGACGGCCCTGCGTGATCTCGTCGGCTATGGCCCGACGCCGCCCGAGGCAGCATGGCCCGGCGACGCGCGGGTGGCCGTGCAGTTCGTGATCAACTACGAAGAAGGCGCGGAAAACTCCGTGCTTAACGGTGACAAAGGCTCCGAAGCGTTCCTGTCAGACATGGTCGGTGCAGGCTCTCACCCGGCGCGCGCGATGGCGATGGAGAGTCTCTACGAATATGGCAGCCGCGCCGGCTTCTGGCGCCTGCATCGCCTGTTCGCCGAACGCCGCGTGCCGGTGACGGTATTCGGTGTGGCTGCAGCATTGGAGATGAACCCCGCCGCGGTCGACGCGATGCTTGCAGCCGATTGGGAGATCGCCAGCCACGGCTATCGCTGGATCGACTACCAGTACGTGCCCGAAGACATCGAGCGCGAACATATCGCCAGCGCTATCGAAGTGCACAGCCAGGTCACGGGAAGCCGTCCGCTCGGCTGGTATCAGGGGCGCACATCGCCGCAGACCGCCCGCCTCGTCGTAGAGGAAGGCGGCTTCCTCTACGATGCCGACAGCTACGCAGATGACGTGCCTTACTGGGATACGCGCCACGGCAAGCCGCAGCTGATCGTGCCCTATTCGCTCGACGCCAACGACATGAAAATGGTCGCGCTTAACGGCTTCACCGAAGGGGAACAGTTCTTCCGCTACTTACGCGACACGTTCGAGCAGCTGCGCGCGGAAGGTGGGCGGATGATGTCCATCGGGCTCCACGGCCGCATCGCCGGTCGCCCCGCGCGCGCGCGCGCCGTCGCGCGCTTCGTTGATCACGTGATGGCCAGCGGCGATGCCTGGATCGCACGCCGGATCGACGTCGCGCGGCATTGGATCGACCGGCACCCCTATGTGGGAGGCCCAGCATGACAATTGACGATCCTGCCCTCCTTGCCGAAGTGACCGCGGCGTTCCACGCCTATGAAGCCGCGCTGATGGCCGACGACATCGCCGCGATGGACGCGCTGTTCCACGATGCGCCGACGACCAACCGGTTCGGCGTGGGCGAAGTGCTCTGGGGGATCGAGGCGATCCGCGATTTCCGCAAAGGCCGTGGCGGATCGCCCCAGCGCCGGCTCGGCCACGTCGCGATCACCGTCTACGGCGACCGTTTTGCCACGGCCGATGCCGAGTTCTTCCGCGAGGGCGCCGAGCGGCGCGGACGGCAGTCACAGGCATGGGTCAAGTTCGAAGACGGCTGGAAGGTCGTTTCCGCCCACGTCAGCCTCGAAGGAGTGACCTCGTGACTGCATTGTTCGAGCATAGCCCCTGGGTCGAAGCGCGCGCCGACGCGCTGCCGGCGACCGGACACCGGCACGCCGATCTGATGGCGGTGGTCCACGCCGCCTCGGCCGATGAACAGCTTGCGCTGATCCGCGCGCACCCGGAGCTCGCCGGCAAGGCGGCGATTGACCGCACCTTGACCGCCGCATCCGCCGCCGAGCAGGCGAGCGCCGGGCTAGATCGGCTGAGCGAGGCGGAGTTTGCCCGGTTTCACGCGCTGAACGCCGCCTATCGCGAACGCTTCGATTTCCCCTTCATCATCTGCGTCCGCCTGACCGACAAGGCGGGCATTCTGGCCGCGATGGAGCAGCGCCTACGCAACGACCGCGAAACCGAGATTGTCACCGCGATCGCCCAGATCGGCGAGATCGTCCGCCTTCGGCTGGAGGATCAGGCATGACCTTCGACCTGCTCGAATGGCTGAACCTTGCCATCCGGTGGTTCCATCTGACCGCCGGCATCGCGTGGATCGGCTCGTCGTTCTACTTCGTCTGGCTCGACAACCACCTCGTGGCGCCCAAGCAGGGGGACGCGTCCGGCGAAGTCTGGTCCGTCCACGGCGGCGGCTTCTACCACAAGCAGAAGTATCAGGTCGCGCCGGCCCAAATGCCGGAAGACCTGCACTGGTTCAAATGGGAGGCCTATACCACTTGGATCACCGGCTTTTCGCTGCTGGTGCTGGTTTACTACGTCGGCGCGTCAAGCTTCCTGCTCGATCCGGCCAAGTCCAGCCTGAACGCGTCGGATGCGATCATGCTCGGGCTGTTCTCGCTCGCAGCGGGCTGGGGGTTCTACGACGTCCTGTGCCGTTCGCCGCTTGGCAAGGACAATCGCGTGGTGGGCGTTGTCTGGTTCGCCTTCCTGCTGTTTGCCGCGTGGTTCCTCAATTCGGTGT
The DNA here is from genome assembly GCF_000807925.1 of Novosphingobium subterraneum. GTDB lineage: Bacteria > Pseudomonadota > Alphaproteobacteria > Sphingomonadales > Sphingomonadaceae > Novosphingobium > Novosphingobium subterraneum. Next base: position 59,008 of record NZ_JRVC01000024.1, read on the forward strand.
TCAATGCACGCGGGGCCTATCTGCACGTCGGCGCGATCATGGGTACGGCGATGGTCGGCAACGTGTTCTTCGTGATCATTCCCAACCAGCGCAAGGTTGTCGCCGCTCTGATCGCGGGCCGCGAACCAGATCCGGCCTTGGGCAAGGCGGCCAAGCAGCGCTCGCTCCACAACAATTACATGACGCTGCCGGTGCTGTTCATCATGATCAGCCACCATTATGCGATGACCTACGGCGCCGCCCGGCCGTGGCTGGTGCTGGCGTTGGTCGGGCTCACCGGCGTCGCCGTGCGCCACGTCTTCAATCTGCGTCATCGTGGCGCGCCGACCGGCCAGGCGATGCTGGTGGCAGGCGCAATGGCTCTGGTCATGGTGACCTACGTTTCGGCCGAGAAGCTGACTCTGCCGGCGGAGGCGAAGGCGAAGGCGGTCGAGGCGGATGCAGCCCCCGCCAGCTATGCCAGCGTCCAGCCGATCTTCACAAAGCACTGCATCTCCTGCCACGTCGAACATCCGAGCAATGCGGCGTTCACCGCGCCACCGCTGGGGGTCGAACTCGACAGCTACGAGCATGCGCGCATCTATGCGCCCCGCGTGAAGAAGGTCACCGTCGACAGCGAGATCATGCCACTCGGTAACGCGACTGGCATCACGCGCGCCGAACGCGACGCCATCGGCCGCTGGATCGCGGCGGGAGCCCCGCAATGAGCACGCTTTCAACCCATGTCCTGGACACGATGCATGGCCGTCCGGCTGCGGCGGTGAGGCTGTGCTTGGAGGATGCGTTCGGCGTCGCGTTGTTCACAGGCGAGACCAATTCCGACGGTCGCTGCCCCGGCATGCCCGAGCTGCCGCCGGGCCGCTACGCCCTGACGTTCGACGTTGCAGCCTACTTCGTAGGCGCTGGCGTCGCGCTGTCCGATCCGCCGTTCCTCGACAAGGTGCGGATCGCCTTCGGCATGGCGGATGCGGGACATTACCACGTGCCGCTGCTCGTCTCGCCCTTCGCTTATTCGACCTACCGGGGCAGCTGAATGTCCAGCCTTCCAAAGAGGATTATTTCACATGAAGACACGCGCTGCCGTTGCATTTGAGGCGAAGCAGCCTTTGGAGATCGTCGAACTCGATCTCGAAGGTCCCAAGGCCGGAGAGGTTCTGGTCGAGATCATGGCGACGGGCGTGTGCCACACCGACGCTTATACGCTCGATGGCTTCGACAGCGAAGGCATCTTCCCCAGCGTGCTCGGCCATGAAGGCGCAGGCGTGGTTCGCGAAGTCGGTCCAGGCGTCACCTCGGTCAAGCCCGGCGATCACGTGATCCCGCTCTACACGCCCGAATGCCGCCAGTGCAAAAGCTGCCTTTCGGGCAAAACCAACCTGTGCACCGCGATCCGCGCGACGCAGGGGCAGGGCTTGATGCCCGATGGCACCAGCCGCTTCTCCTACAAGGGCCAGACCGTGTTCCACTACATGGGCTGCAGCACCTTCTCGAACTTCACCGTCCTTCCGGAGATCGCGGTGGCGAAGATCCGCGAGGACGCGCCGTTCAAGACCTCTTGCTACATCGGCTGCGGCGTCACCACCGGCGTCGGCGCGGTGATCAACACTGCAAAGGTCCAGGTGGGCGACAATGTCGTCGTCTTCGGCCTCGGCGGCATCGGGCTCAACGTGATCCAGGGTGCGCGCCTTGCCGGGGCGGGCAAGATCATCGGCGTCGACATCAATCCGGACCGCGAGGAATGGGGCCGCAAGTTCGGCATGACCGACTTCCTCAACTCCAAGGGAATGAGCCGCGAGGACGTCGTCGCCAAGGTCGTCACGATGACCGACGGCGGCGCCGACTACAGCTTCGATGCCACCGGCAACACCGAAGTGATGCGCACCGCACTTGAAGCCTGCCACCGTGGCTGGGGCACCTCGATCATCATCGGCGTGGCCGAGGCCGGAAAGACTATCGATACCCGTCCATTCCAGCTCGTGACCGGGCGAAACTGGCGCGGCACCGCGTTCGGCGGCGCCAAGGGCCGCACAGATGTGCCGAAGATCGTCGACATGTACATGACCGGCAAGATCGAGATCGACCCGATGATCACCCACGTCATGGGCCTCGAGGAAATCAACACCGCGTTCGACCTGATGCACGCCGGCAAGTCGATACGTTCGGTCGTGGTGTTCTGATTCAACAACGGAGGGAAACTACAATGGCTGATCCAGTGATTTCTGGCGATGACGTCTTCTCGCATGTCTGCCTTGGCGCCAGCGATCTTGCTACATCGACCGCATTCTACGATGCGGCCCTCGCTCCGCTTGGGGTTAAGAATATGGGGCCGTTCGGAGAGACGATCGTGCTCTATGGCAAGACCAAGCCTGCATTTCTCGTGCTGAAGCCGGGCAACGGCGAAGCTCCCTCGGGCAACGGCGTAACGCTGGGCTTTGCCGCGGCCTCGCCGGCCAACGTCGATGCCTTCCACGCGGCAGGCCTTGCCGCGGGCGGGACCTGCGAAGGTGCGCCGGGCGCGCGCAGCCACCTGCCGGGCGCCTATGCTGCCTATCTTCGCGATCCCGCCGGCAACAAGATCTGCTCCTACACCTTCGTCTGACGGATCACGCGCACATGGAACAGGTCAGCACCAACCGCAGCTACGGTGGTACGCAGGGGGTCTATACTCACGACTCCAGGGAGACCGGTACGCCGATGACCTTCTCGGTCTTCGTGCCGGATCATGCGCCGGGGGTGAAGCTGCCGGTGCTGTGGTATCTGTCGGGGTTGACCTGCACCCACGCCAACGTGACCGAGAAGGGCGAATACCGCGCGGCCTGCGCCAAGCACGGAATCATCTTCGTCGCACCGGACACCAGCCCGCGCGGAGACGCCGTGCCCGATGCCGAAGGCTATGATTTCGGCAAGGGCGCGGGCTTTTACGTCGATGCAGCGGAGGAGCCGTGGGCCACGAACTACCGCATGCGTTCGTACATCGAGACGGAACTTCCTGCGCTGGTCGCCTCAGAGTTCCCTATGGCCGACATGACCCGCCAAGGTATCACGGGCCATTCGATGGGTGGCCACGGGGCGCTGACTATTGCACTGCGCAATCCCGGACGCTTCCGCTCGGTCAGCGCCTTTGCACCGATCGTTAGCCCACTGAACTGCCCATGGGGTGACAAGGCGCTGACCGGCTACATCGGCGCGGACCGTACCAATTGGCGCCAGTACGATGCCTGCGCCCTGATCGAGGATGGGGCTCGCCTGCCCGACCTTTTGGTCGACCAGGGCGGTGCTGACAATTTTCTGGCCGAACAATTGAGAACCGAACTCCTGATCAAGGCTTGCGAGACTGCGGGCCAGCCGGCCACGATCCGGATTCAGCCGGGTTATGACCACTCATATTATTTCATCTCGAGCTACATGACCGAGCACGTGGCCTGGCACGCAAAGGCCTTGATATGAAGCCATGCCGCGAGGCTGAAGCGAGAGTACCGCTTCTCGCGAACGTGAGTGTTCGCTTAACACAACCTCTCAAAAGTTTGGATTGAACAGGTGGCTCGTGACTGATCGCATTAATCAAGAGGTCCTGTCGTTGTTCGGCGGAATTTCCGCCGACGGGCTGTCTATTGCTGAAGAAATACAACGGCGTGTGGAATTTAGTTTTCCGCCCGAATGCATCAGTGGAGTCGCGTTGAACGCCCGCCTGCTGCAAAGCCACTACGACACGCTTGTCGGCCTTCAAGATGATTGATCAACTTGCTTCGATGGGCGTGGTTGGCATCGCCCACCACGTTAGATCGGGTAGGATGACTGCGCAATCTGTCGCAGTCGCAGCTCTAGACGCAGTGGCTCGTGTTAACCCGCATATAAATGCTGCGACCCGCGAATTGCGGGAGCGCGCTATCGCCGAGGCGGTGGCGGTCGACGCCAAGGTAGCTGCGGGCGAGGACCCCGGGCCTTTGGCCGGAGTCCCGTACGGAGTAAAAGACCTATTCGATCTGCGCGGCCTGCCGACTACCGCAGGCTCGGACCGGCTTCGAAGTGCGCCGTCTGCCGTAAGTGATGCCATTGCCGTTTCGTTGCTGCGTAAGGCAGGCGCTGTCCTGGTCGCGACGCTTAACATGGACGAGTTTGCCTACGGATTCGTAACTGATAATGCGACATGGGGCGTCACCCGCAATCCGCACGCTCTCGATCATTTCGCCGGTGGTTCCTCCGGGGGATCCGCTGCCATAGTTGCGGCTGGCGCGCTAGCATTCTCTCTGGGGTCCGACACGAACGGCTCCATTCGGATCCCTGCCAGTCTATGTGGGATATTCGGCACCAAGCCAACGCATGGCTCGTTGCCGATGGAAGGGGTCTATCCCTTCGTGCACAGTCTTGATGACATCGGCATTTTCGCCAAGGATGCGACTGACCTAAAAGCGGTCGATGCAGTGCTCCGGGGTGACGCTGCAGAGGTTCCGTTTTCCGGACGCAGCGCCATCTTGGGAGGGTGGTTCCAAAGGAACCTCGCTAAAGAGATGGCCGAACAGCTGAAGTGCCTCCAGGTTGAGCTTGATGCTCCGACTGTGACGCTGCCCGACGTTCAACGTGCGCGCTCGGCAGCCTTCTTGATCACGGCATACGAGGGTGGGCAACTCCATCGCCCTACTCTCGCAACAGACGCCATGGGTTATGACCGGAATACGAGAGATAGGCTTATAGCTGGGGCGGCGCTCTCTGAAGATGTTTACCGCGAAGCCCTTGGGTTCAGAGATGAGTTCTCGATCCATGTCGAGAAATTGTTCAACGAGTTTGACGTGCTGATAGCCCCGTCTACATATGGACCAGCGCCTCTCATAGACGATCCATTCGTTTCGATTGACGGGAGGATGCAGTCTGCTCGTGCCAATCTAGGGCTGTACACTCAACCCATCAGCTTCCTAGGCTTGCCGGTGGTTGCGGCTCCGCTGCCTGTGGCCGACCTTCCGTGTGGTGTTCAGCTGATAGGCCGGAAGGGCAGCGATCGGGCGCTCTTGAGCTATGCGGAAGCGCTATCGGAGCGCGGATTGGTTGCTTCAAGACTTCCTTGTCCACCATCTGCCTGGCCCGCGGCCACAAGTTCTTAACGCGACCGCAAAATATTAATCGTGGTGCAATTCGCAAATTGCCCACCGAGGATCTTGAAATGAAAGCCCTTCTGTCTCGATTGAATATTGATACGTACATAGTTCTCCTTGTTGGGATGGTTGCTTTGGCTTCCACGTTGCCCGCACGCGGCTTGTTTGCAAATATAGTAAGTTACTGTGCAAATATCGGTATAGTAATGTTATTTTTTATGCACGGTGCGCGTCTATCGAGGGAGGCGGTACTAAATGGCGTAAAGCATTGGCGTTTGCATGCCGCCGTGGGGGCTGTGACATATATCATATTCCCCATTATTGGCATTATAGTATCGTCAATTCATATTATATCTCCGGATCTAGCGAAGGGTTTACTGTTTCTCACTTTGTTGCCCTCTACGGTTCAATCTTCTATCGCTTTTACCGCGATGGCTCGCGGTAACGTTGCGGGAGCGGTGTGCAGTGCCTCCTTCTCCAACCTTGCCGGCATCTTTATCACTCCCGTTCTCGTCGCTCTTCTCATCACAGGCAAGCAAGGCGGGGTGTCATTCGATGCCATGCAGACTGTTGTTTTGCAGCTGCTGATTCCTTTCCTGGTTGGGCATTTCATACGTCCCTGGATCGGTGCTTGGGTTAGTCGGCAGAAGAGGCTGCTGACGATAATCGACCGGAGTTCCATTCTTCTCGTCGTCTACTCTGCATTCAGCGCAGCTGTTGTAGAGGGCATATGGCGGCGCGTCTCTGCCGAAGACATGCTGACGATGGCCGTGGCGTCGATCGCGATGCTCTCATTCTTGCTTATGCTAACCCGTGTCATTGCAGCGCGTCTTCATTTCGACAGGGGAGATTCGATAGTCCTACAGTTCTGTGGATCAAAGAAGAGCCTTGCGAGCGGTGTCCCGATGGCGGGCGTACTTTTTCCAGCAGCGCAAGTCGGGGCCATCATTCTTCCGCTCATGCTTTTTCATCAAGTTCAGCTTATGGTCTGTGCAGTGTTGGCGCGAAGGTATGGTTCACAGTGCGAGGAGACGAAATAGTTGCTTGCGAGCAGCATGGTGCAACAGCCCTGGCGAGCGCCCGATCAAACTCGTGAGTCGCTGAGAGCATCTTGGGGCAGAACGCTGATACCGCTCAATGCGAAAAAGCTCGAAAATAGCGGTGGCGAACAGGCCAAACCTGCCTCGTCGCGTCCCCGGGTCAGGCTACCGCAAATGTCCCGGTTTGGGGGTATCATTGGGGGTATTAGCGGCTTGATATTGCAATAAACATAGCAAAAACAATTTGATAGACGATCGCAAAATATCCCTCCTCCGCTACCAACATCCGTAACATGTTGAAAATACGTCGAAATCTTGAATAAGAGTGGGACTCGAACGGAGCGATTTCCCATTTATTGATCAATGACTTAGTCTCTGAAATTGCTGCATTATAGGATTTTTCCGTTTCGGACGCTGGCTGCTCGGAAGCGGTCTGTGGGGGTATTTTGGGGGTATCGCCAGCAAGCATCTCTAACGGCCAATACCCCCAATGCTTGAGGCAGCGATAACGCATTTGAGCGGATGCAATTTGGCCCGAAGATGCTCTTAACTTGGCAAATCGGCCTAATTCTTGACGACTGCTTCGCTGGACGATCCTGCCAGGCAGGTTAAGCGCCGCGAAAACGGCATAGCGGCCATTAGGATGTGTCAGCATCAGCGGTAGCTGCTGACCAAAAGCCGGTCGTCCAGGTCAGCTACCGCGCATGTCTGCTCCTGACATATGCGGCCGAAGGCACGTTCAGAAATAGACCTCCAGGAAGGCGCCCCGATTTCAGACGTCCCATACGATCTACAGTTTGGGCTGAAAACTGCCGAAATGATTGTCGATTGATCAATCGAGACCCATTACGTTGATCTTGGCCAAACCGGCGCTACTTATCCGTGATGAGGCACACATTGACAAAGCCGATGTCAAATTCGCGCGCGTGGGTGCTTGTTTTGATCATCATGAACGCTCTGCTTCTAGCTGCCACAGCCTCGTTGCTCTTCAAGCAGTCGGCCCCGGTCGTCGAACCGCGCGTCGTTACTGCGCGTGGCGACCTTGGCGCAGATGAGCGCGCTACTATCGACCTGTTTCGCAATGCGCGTGAGTCAGTTGTATTCATTTCCACCCGGCAGCGGGTTGCCGATTTCTGGACACGCAACGTCTACAGCGTGCCGCGCGGATCCGGCTCGGGTCTCGTGTGGGATAAGGCCGGCCACATTGTTACCAATTTCCATGTTATCGATGGGGCGTCCGAAGCGCAAATCCAGCTGGCCGACGGCCGCCAGTTCTCCGCAAGTCTCGTGGGCGTGAGTCCGCAACACGACCTTGCCGTTCTGAAGATAGGAGGTGCAGGCTTCACTGCGCCCGCGCGGGTACCCATCGGTACCAGCAGCGACCTACAGGTAGGGCAGAATGTCTTCGCAATCGGTAACCCGTTCGGCCTGGACTGGACACTTACCAAGGGCATCGTCTCGGCACTGGATCGTTCGCTACCAAATGAAAATGGCCCCGACATCCGGCACCTGATCCAGACGGACGCCGCAATCAATCCGGGCAATTCGGGTGGTCCGCTGCTCGATTCCGCTGGCCGGCTGATCGGGATCAATACTGCGATCTACAGTCCCTCTGGGGCATCGGCAGGCATCGGTTTTGCCGTTCCGGTCGACACGGTCATGCGTGTAGTGCCGCAGCTCATTTCAGAGGGGCGCTATACACGGCCGAGCCTTGGGATCGAAAGCGATGACGACATCAACGATCGGCTCAAGCGTGCTTCGGGGATCGAGGGTGTGTTTGTGCTGCAAGTTGATCCCGGGTCGGTGGCAGAGCGCGCCGGACTGGTTGCGGCGCAGCGCACGAGGAGGGGCGTGGCTCCCGGGGACATCGTTACCACTCTAAACGGCGAACCCGTTTCCCGGGTCGGCGACCTGCTCGCCCGCCTTGACGACTTTCGTGTCGGACAAAGCGTTGAACTGACGCTGATGCGTGGCGGTGCAGAGCGAAAGGTCAGGCTCGAGCTCGAACCGGGAAGTTGATGCACAAAGAAGGGCCGGTCCCATGGGCAGGACCGGCCCTCTTGGCTGCCATTAACTGGCGTTGATCGGGATCGTCTTGCGGCCTTTTGCCGCTTCTGAGGTACGCGGAATTCTAACGGTCAGAACACCGTTGCGGAAAGCGGCCTCGACCTTGTCTTCGTCAATCTGCGAGGGAAGACCGATGCGGCGCTCGAAGCGGCCGTAGCTGCGTTCGGAATAGCCGCGTTCGTCGTCGCTGGTTTCGGACTTCTTCTCACCCCGGATCACCAGTTGATGATCGTCTAGGCTGATTTCGATGTCTTTTTCCTCCATGCCCGGCAGTTCGGCCATGACACGGATTTCCTTGTCGTTCTCCGACAACTCCACACGCGGCCAGCCAATGCTGCGTCCGATGGACGGCAGCGAGGGCATGGAAAACCCGCGAAAAATATCGTCGAACAAGCGATTGATATCCCGGTGAAGCGACATCACCGGATGATCGACCCGCTCCTCCTGCCGGGGAACGATGTCCTGGCCCTGGATCTTCCAGGGAATGAGATCGCGAATAGCCATCTCGACATTCCTCCTTTCATCCGACTGGTTGGGGCACAGCCCATCAAGCGAGGCAGGTGCGCACACCCACCCCGCCGAGCATTTGCTCGATTATTGCGGCTTAGGCCGCCTTGTCTTCGGTCAGCTGGGGCGTGTCGTCGTTGACATGCTCGCGGCTTCCGATGGAGATCTTGCGCGGCTTGAGCGATTCCGGGACGATCCGCTTGAGCGAGATCGTCAACATGCCGTGTTCATAGCTGGCCTCGCGCACCTCGACATAATCGGCTAGCTGGAACCGGCGCTCGAACGCGCGGGCCGCGATACCGCGATGCACGATCTCGACACCTTCCTCGTCCTTTTCGGTCTTCTGACCAGTGATAACGAGCTGGTTTTGCTGTGCGGTGATGTCGATCTCGTCTGGACGGAATCCGGCCACCGCAAGGGTGATCCGGTAGCTGTCTTCGCCGGTGCGAACGATGTCGAACGGCGGATAGCTGTCCTGCGACTCGGCGCGGAAGCTGTTTTCGAGCGCATCGAACAGGCGATCAAAGCCGACGGTCGAGCGGCGATAGGGGGTCAAATCAAATGCAGTTCTCATTTCCAAATCCTCCTTGTTGAGCAATCTGGGCATGAGAGACGCCGGGAACCAAGAGCCGACGCCCTCTGTCCAGCCGGACCCATTATGGCATCCGGCACTGATAGACTTAGAAGCCGCTCAATCGGTTTCAAGATTTCCCGAAAAAGTTTTTTCAATCGTTCTTTCAGTATCTTGCAAACAAGGACCAGGCGCACCGACACAGGCACGCCTGGTCCTCTTCCAGGAGAAAAAATGAGTAAGCCCAGCCCCTTTTTACGCGGTCAGCCGATCGGGACTCGGGCGAGTGCCAGCCCAGGATTGCATCTGGTCCTTGAGCGCCAGTTTCAACTTCTTAAGGCGGGCAATCAAAACTTCGTCAGGCCGGGGTCGTTTGCTTTCCTGCCGGATTTTATCCTCCAGCCGTGCATGTTCGCGTGAAAGATACTCCAGATACCTGTCGGCCATAGACTCCTCCTCTCTCATTCGACCGATTGATCCGTTAAGCCCCGTTCAGAACCTGCCCGGTGTCAGGCCGCGTGAGCAGGTGCCGAACTGGCATTGCTAACTGCCTGGTGTTCGCGGATTGGAGAGCGCGGTACGATACCGCGCTCTCCTCTCGCGATTAGAAGTCCATCGCCGGCATCGGGGCAGGCGCGTTGTCCTTAGGCAGTTCCGCCACCAATGCCTCGGTGGTGATCAGCAGCGAGGCGACTGAAGCTGCATCCTGCAGCGCCGTGCGAACGACCTTCGCCGGATCGATTACGCCCGACTTCACCAGGTCTTCGTATTCGCCGGTCGCGGCGTTGAAGCCGTGGTTGTAATCGTCACCTTCGAGCAGCTTGCCAACGATATAGGCACCGTCCTCGCCCGCATTTTCGGCGATCTGGCGAGCCGGTGCGCGGAGCGCGCGGCGCACGATGTCGATACCCGACTGCTGGTCGTCATTGGCGGCCTTGAGCCCTTCGAGCGACTTGAGCGCACGCAGCAGGGCGATACCGCCACCCGGCAGGATGCCTTCCTCGACAGCGGCACGGGTCGCGTGCAGCGCATCGTCGACGCGGTCCTTGCGCTCCTTGACCTCGACCTCGGTGGCACCACCGACACGGATGACGGCGACGCCGCCAGCCAGCTTCGCCACGCGTTCCTGCAGCTTTTCGCGGTCGTAGTCGCTGGTCGTGGTCTCGATCTGGGCACGAATCTGGCTGACCCGGGCGTCGATGTCGGCCTTGTTGCCGGCACCATCGACAATGGTAGTGTTGTCCTTGTCGATGATGACCTTCTTGGCCCGGCCGAGCATGCCGATCGTGACGTTCTCGAGCTTCGTACCAAGTTCCTCGCTGACCACATTGCCGGCGGTAAGGATGGCAATATCCTCCAGCATGGCTTTGCGGCGATCGCCGAAGCCCGGTGCCTTGACGGCCGCGACCTTCAGGCCACCGCGCAACTTGTTGACCACAAGGGTAGCAAGGGCTTCGCCTTCGACGTCCTCCGCGATGATCAGCAACGGCTTGCCCGACTGCACGACCTGTTCGAGCAGCGGGATCAGCGCCTGCAGGTTCGACAGCTTCTTCTCGTGAATGAGGATGTACGGATCCTCGAGTTCCACCTTCAGCTTTTCGGCATTGGTCACGAAATAGGGCGAGAGGTAGCCGCGGTCGAACTGCATGCCCTCGACCGTTTCGAGCTCTGTCTCGAGGCTCTTAGCTTCCTCGACCGTGATCACGCCTTCATTGCCGACCTTCTCCATCGCTTCGGCAAGGATGCGGCCGACGGTTTCGTCGCCATTGGCGGAAATGGTTGCGACCTGCGCGATCTCGCTGTTGGCCGACACCTTCTTGGCATGGCTTTCGAGGTCCTTGACCACGGTTCCGACGGCGAGGTCGATACCGCGCTTCAGGTCCATCGGGTTCATGCCGGCAGCAACCGCCTTGGCACCTTCGCGCACGATGGCTTGGGCCAGAACGGTGGCGGTGGTCGTGCCGTCACCCGCCTTGTCGTTCTGCTTGCTGGCGACTTCGCGCAGCATCTGCGCGCCCATGTTCTCGAACTTGTCCTTGAGCTCGATTTCTTTGGCGACGGTGACGCCATCCTTGGTGATGCGAGGGGCGCCAAAGCTCTTCTCGATCACCACGTTGCGGCCCTTGGGGCCGAGGGTTACCTTGACCGCATTTGCAAGCGTATCCACGCCGCGGAGCATGCGATCACGCGCATCCGACGCAAATTTTACTTCCTTCGCAGCCATTCTGGCCTGCTCCTTTCTCTTCTTTCGATTGAACTGAAGATTGGGTTGGGTGCTTACGCCGCCTTCTTGAGTTCGGCGGTGGCTTCGATGATGCCGAGAATGTCGCTCTCTTTCATGATGAGGAGGTCCTCGCCATTGATCCGCACTTCGGTGCCGGACCACTTGCCGAACAGGACGCGGTCGCCAGCTTTGACTGCGAGTTCCACCAGCTTCCCGGTGTCGTCACGCGCGCCGGGACCGACGGTGACAACTTCGCCTTCCATCGGCTTTTCCTTGGCGGAGTCAGGAATGATAATGCCGCCGGCCGTCTTCTCTTCGGCCTCGATACGGCGAACCAGCACACGATCGTGCAAAGGTCGGAAATGCATGCATAACCTCCATTACAAAGCGAAATGACTTACAGCTCCTCCCCCGGGTGATCGGCAGGAGGCATTGCGCGATCTAGTTTTGCCGAAAACGGCTTCAAGAAGACCAAATCAAATTTTTTGGCACCCATCGATGGCGACTGCCAATCTCCTTGTTTGTGCATGTTATGAGGGTCTTGACGGCGGAAAACAGACTCCCAAAATTCACCCGGCGGAGAAATCTGCAGTGAGTAACAAGCGGCAAGGCAGAAAGGAGGATGTTCCTATGTCGCAACCTTTCTCACGCTACCTTCATCCCTTCGATGTAGCGCATCACCCAGCCCTTGAGCCCGAAGTGAAGCGAGCAATCCTGGCGTCGTGGGCTTCGGATCGGCATTCCGTCGAAAATCACCCTGCATTGCGCAAGCCCCCCGGACTCAAACGTCCGGTTCCCGTTGACGATGTGTTTGCGGCACTTCGCTCGCTCGATGGCCCCGACAGCCAACCCACGCTGCAATGACAGATCGTGCGTTTCTGGTTCAGATGGAAGGATACGGGCTGACCACGGCTGAAATCTGCTATTACATGCCGGATCACCCCTCGCTCCTGCAAATCTTCGCCTGGCAGGAATATGACGCAGCACCGGATTTTCCAGTACTGTTCGATTTCCTCGACCATTGGCGGCGCGAGATCCAGGTGGAGATAAGGTCAGTCCGTATCGCTCACGAGAAAATGCTCCGACCGGCGAACTGGCGTTCGGCGGACGGCGTGATCTCGTGGGAGTAATTTTGCCTCGTAATCTGGTAGCCAGGCTCCGATCCGCCATTCGTAGACTGAAATGCGGACTCTCAAGCCTTCTGGTAAATCCAGCCTTGCCTAACTGGCAGTTTTCCGCCTTCTTTGCTCGGGAAGCTGCCAGTTAGGTTCCCAGAACAGTTACGGAGGCCGTGCGAGTTCCATCAGAAGATCGCTGAGCGTCGGCTCTGGGTAAGACCGGACACTCAGCACGGAACTCGGGAACGACGGCTAGGTCGAAGGGTTTCGGGCGCCGGCAGGCGTACGAAAGTCTTACAAGTACGACCCGCGGTGAGGCTCGCACAGGTCTATGGGTAAAAGGGCTTTGGCGTGGATTGGGGCGACTGAAACAAGCCTATCAGCCAGTCCGTGATGGACGGAACAGCATGGAAGTCAGATGGCCATTGTGCTCGAAGCGCCACTGTTCGTGTTGGCAATGAGCTCGGTTCTGGCTGGGCTGGCGGCATCGACACACGTATCCCCATGGGCCGAGGCGTAACGTTCACGGCCATCATGCAGGGTAAGCCATGCCGGATCATGGCGTGTTCTTTCGGATCGGTGGTGCCGATTGCGGCGGAGCGCGGGGCTGGCACCAGCGGGCGAACGTTTCGATGATGGTCATGTGCCCGCCGCAACATGGGCATGGCGGGCGATGATCGGTCGGTTCGTCGGGTTCGGTGTCGGTCTCTTCAATCTGCGCGGCGACGCCAAGCAGCCTGCGGGCCAGCGCCATGGCCTCCTTGTGGGTTGAACTGGCAAGTAGGCCGTAATGCCGGATGCGGTGGAAGCCGCGCGGCAGGACGTGGATCAGAAAGCGGCGGATGAACTCGTCGGTGGCCAGCGTCATGACCTGCTGGCGTTCGGCGCCATCGCGGCGGTAATCCTTGTAGCGGAACGTCACGCCGGTCTCGTCGAAGCCGATGAGCCGCCGGTTCGAGATGGCAACGCGGTGCGTGTAGCGGGAGAGATAGGCCAGCACCGCCTGCGGCCCGGCAAAGGGCGGCTTGGCATAGACCACCCAGCGCTTCTTCCGGATCGGGGACAGATGCCGCAGGAAGGCCTTGCGTATCGCTAGGCCCGCCAAGGTGCTTAAGAAGACGAGCTTGCCGGCATCGAACAATGCCAACAGGCGAGTGAGGAACAGGCGGCGGAATAACGCGCCCAGCACGCGCACCGGTAACAGGAAGGCGGGGCGTGACGAGACCCACCGCGTGCCGTCGAGCGCGATGCCGCCGCCAAGTACGATCATGTGCACATGCGGGTGGTGGGTCAGCGCCGATCCCCACGTGTGCAAGACAGCAGTGATCCCAACCCGCGTGCCGAGGTGCTTGGGATCGGCCGCGATGGTCAGCATCGTGTCCGCAGCGGCGCGGAACAGCAGGTCATAGACCACCGCCTTGTTCTGCCAGGCGATGTCGGCGATCTCGGCAGGCACCGTGAAGACGACGTGGAAGTAGCCGACCGGCAACAGATCGG
>NZ_JRVC01000025.1 GCF_000807925.1 Novosphingobium subterraneum
CCAGGTGCGCGCAGCAGCGCCTTGGCACTTGGGACAGTGCCGGTTGCGGCAGGAGTTGTAGGCGATCCGCCAGTGCCCGCAGTCGTCGCAGGCCTCGACGTGACCGCCTAGTGCAGCGGTGCGGCAATTCTCGATCGCCGTCATGACCTTGAGCTGGCCGAGGCTCAGATGCCCGGCATGGGCTGCACGATAGGCGGGCCCGGCGCTACGGAAGATATCGGCGACCTCGATCGAGGCGCGCACCGGCTCAGCCGGGAGGAGTCACCTGCGCCTCGAGTAGCGTCGTCAATTTGTCCAGCGGACTGATGACCGCGCGCACGGTTCGAGTTGCGACCGTGGTGTAGAAAGCGGTTGTCTCGAGGTTTGCATGCCCGAGCAGTGCTTGGATGATCCGGATATCGACGCCGTCTTCAAGCAGATGCGTGGCGAAGCTGTGCCGCAGAGTGTGTGGGCCGACCCGTTTTTTGATACCCGCAGCCTCGGCAGCATCGACAACGATCCGATGGAGCTGCCTGGTACTAAGCGGCTTGAGATAGTGCATGCCCGGGAACAGCCAGCCATCAGCGTGCATGACGCCCTGCTTGCGGCCAACCGTCCACCACTCACGCAAAAGGGCAAGAAGGTCAGCGGGCAGGAGCGCATTGCGATATCGCCCGCCTTTACCGCGCTCCACTCGCAGGAGCATGCGCTTGCTGTCGACATCACGGACCTTCAGCATCGTCACTTCGGCGGCGCGCAAGCCAGCGCCATACGCAACGGACAGTGCGGCCTTGTGCTTCAGGCAGTTGGTCGCGCCAAGCAGAAGCACGACTTCGTCGCGGCTGAGGACAACGGGCAAGGAGCGCGGATTCTTGACCGTATAGAGCTTGCGGGAGAGATCCGGGCGATCAATGGTGTGCGTGAAAAAGAACCGCAGCGCAGAAACGATGCTGTTCATGGTCGGGATGCCAATGCCCGCCTCGCGCTGTTCAACCTGGAATTGCCGGAGCTCTTCTACGGTCGCAGTATCGGGAGGGCGCCCAAGATATGTGGCGAACCGCGCGACGTGGCGCACATAGTCGAACTGGGTCTTCCGCGTGAACCGGCGCATGTTCATGTCTTCGATCATGCGCTGACGCAGCGAAGTGGCGGGGGCATCGGACAGAGCGGTGGTCATAGTACGACTCCTTGGTTGAAAGGAGCCGCGATCGTCTGCCTACTTCGCCCAGACCTCAACTTACGCTCAGGCCGCCGATCACTGGCCACACCTCAAAACAAGCGCCACTCCCGCGCCAGCGGGTTCGTACTTGTCACAAAGCTGGTCGTTTGTGCTTAGGCAGCCGCGAGATGAACAGAGGGCAGGTATCAGGGAGCACTTCGGGTGCAGCGAACGTCCGCTTTGTTAGCGGGATGCGCCACGGTTTTCAGGTTAGGCGAGGGTAGGGCACTTCAAATTCTTTCGCTCTGACTCGCGAGTGAAGCGGCCTGTCGCATTTCCCAGTCTGTGGGGGTATCGATGGGGGTATTCGGTGTCATGAGTGACAAAACATCATTCAAATTCAACGCGTTAGACTGCGTAGAAGAATCCCTCCTACCTCATGGCGCCGTTCACCCATGTCGGCATTGACCGGCCAAGCCGATTTACCGACGGAAGTTATGGCGTGCTCTATGTCGGCGACCGGTTTGAGACCGCGCTGTTCGAGACGATCCACCACCATGCGCGGTTCATGGCACGAACCAAGGAGGCGCCTGGTTGGACCTCGCAGTTCCGGGAGATCGTCATGACGGTCGATGCAGACCTGCATGATCTCCGGCCTCAGGCGGGGGAGCCGGTTCCGGCGCTCGATCCCGACAGCTATGCAGCATCTCAGGTGCTCGCGCAGTCCCTCAGGACAGCAGGATCGGACGGGATTGCCTACCCGAGCACCCGGCATACCGGTGGGGAATGCGTCGGGCTCTTCTACCCAGACTGCGCATCAAATCCCTTGCAGGGGCGTCATCTCGACTATCACTGGGATGGCCAGCGCGTTGACCTCGTGCGTGATGCCGGATCAGGGGCTGTTTTCCGTATCGTCGATTTGCCGCCCGATCCTGTCTGACCGCATGAGTTGGGCTATAGGATCTCGGAGAAAGGGTCCGACCAGCAGACTCAAGTCTGCGCACGAGCCTTTACGAGCTCATGAAGCGCTTTGTCCGGCGAAACGGGGCCCTTGTACAGCGGGCTACATGGTGTCTCCGCAAGCTTGGCGGAAATCGCCAGAAGGTCGTCATCATCACCCTTTTCATAGGCATAAGCGGCCAACCAGAATTCTGCCTGCTTAACGAACTCATTGAGGATGCCGACGACGCTACGGTTCGCAGTTTTTGCGTACTGGACCTTGTCCATCCGCCAAACTTCCTGGGCGATGAATTCAGGAGGGACGCCGTGCTCCTTTAGAACTAGCAGCAATTGTGCGGGGAATCTTCGAACAAGCGTAGCTGCTGGGGCCAGCGGAATAAGCACGGGAAGCAGCGTGCGCTCAGAAACCAGCAACGCGACTTGAGGCTTCCAGAACAGGACAGTGGCGTACCAATTTCCCAGCGAAGTGTCGCTTTGTCCGGGCTCAGCGATCTCGGGTTTGATCCGATCAAGCAACTTCTTGGTGCAGTGGAGGCGAAACATAGCGGCGAAGGATAATCCTCGGCGTCCAGCGCGTCCATCGAAGCTACCAGCCAAGCAGGTCGAATGGTTGGATTGGAAGGTACCGACCAATGCACGAACCCGCTCCGCGGGAGAGTCGCTTGGGGTGCCGTAGCGTAGTATTGTTCAGGCTTTGCGTGCGGCGATGTC
>NZ_JRVC01000026.1 GCF_000807925.1 Novosphingobium subterraneum
GGCCATGGAAGCCGCCGGCATCAAGGTCTCCGCCTCGCCCTCGCTGCTGGGCGAGACGCTGGCCGAGGTGCTGAAGGAAAGGGTGTAAACCCAACGCCTTGTGGCAAGAACATCAGAGCCCCTGCGAAAGCGGGGGCTCTTTTTCTTGTGCGTCAGGCCCGCCGCCGTGCCGCAGCCTCAGTGGCATCTGCGCGAAAAGGCAGTTCTTCGTAGGCCGGGGTAAAACCAAGCCGGCGATAGAGTTCGGGACGGAGGTAAGGAAAGGCGTCGCCGGCGTCTTCGTGGACGCGGGCGCATTCCCCCAGGAATGTGTCGATCGTGCGAAAAAGGCCGCGTTTCATGGTTTGCCAATTGTTAGCGGGAATGCGCCGTAGACTTTTGCGGCAGGCCTGCTGAGTCGCGCCAACGCATTCCAATCTCGTCAAGATTCCGCAACGTGGTCGCCATCCGGAGAGCTTTCCAACTCTTTCGGACTCTCGGGCAACTCTACCCCAACTCTCCGGGGCAGAGCCCCAACTCTCCCCGGAGATTGAAGGGCAAAGCCTATTCGCCGACCTTCACAGCAGGGACCTGTGCATCGGGCAGTTTCGCCCCCATGGCATTGGCCAAGGTCGGAGCGATCGCGCGCATATCGATCTCGCCCAGACTGCGCCCCCTGGCCACGCCCTTGCCCATCACGAGGAAGGTCGATCGCATCTCGGGCATTGCCGGAAAATAGCCGTGCATCCCCTTGTAGCGCGAGGGTTTCGAGAGCGGCGCGTCGACCGCAAAGTTCCCTGCCAGTGCGCCCGGCTTCAGATCGACGAAGAAGCTGGCCTGCGGATTGCCACCCAGTCTGGCAATCTCCGCCCTGTCGATGACCTTTGCGATCTTCGCCTGTGGATCGGCGGCAAGCTTTTCCAACAGTGCTCCGACCAGACCGCTGAGCGCGGCGTCATCGGGGCGGGCGAGGACGATGGCGATCGAGCCGCCCGACGGCCACGGCATGGCGTCCCACGATGCAACCTTGCCGTCGGCGCCGAGCTTGATTAGGCCGGCGTCGATGAACGGGCGGAACAGGTTCACTTCGGTGTCGGTGGCGACGAAGCCGTGGTCGCTGACCAGTGCGATTGTCGCGTCGGGGCGCGCGGCGAGTTCGGCGGCGACGAGCTTGCCGACAGCGGCATCCAGACGTTCGAGCACGGCGTTCGCCTCTGCGCTCCCCGGGCCAAAAAGGTGTTCCTCATGGTCGAGCGCCGCGAGGTAGACCGTCAGGAACTCCGGCTTCTTCGTCTCGATCAGGCGCGCGGCGAACTTCGTGCGGTTCTCGTCCGCCTCGACACCTTCGTCGATCCCGTCGGCATAGGCGCCGCAATCGTGTTCGAGCGCTTCGTAGAGGCCGTCCGTCGCCAGCGCGCGGATCAGCTTGCGGTCATCGCCATGGCCCGAACGCCAGATCTGCGGCATGTTCCAGGTGAGCGACTTGACCCCGACGCTGACTGGCCAGTGGACGTTGCCGGTGGTGAGGCCCGCCGCCTTGGCGGCGTCCCACAGCGTGGGCGCGGTGATGTCCTGCGCGTACCAGTACCAGCCGCCGTAGTTGATCTGCCTGGGATCGAAGGTGGTGTTGCTGACGATGCCGTGCATCGCCGGGGCGACGCCGGTGAGCAGCGTAGTGTGACTGGGATAGGTGACAGTGGGAAGATTGCCCATCACACCAGTGGCATAGGCCCCTTCCTTGAGGAACCGGCGCAAGTTGGGAATCCTGAGGCCACGCTTGTCGGCTTCAAGCACGTCGCCGGGGCGCAGACCGTCGATCGAGATCAGCATGACGGACTTGCGTGCCTCCTGGGCCTTAACGACGACGGGCGCCGTGCTGCCAAGCAGCACGACGCCCGCAATCAGGGCCCTTGCGGATGAAAGGCCGCGCATCATCAGAAGCTCGCCTTGAGCGTGACGAAGACCTGACGCGGCGCGCCTGCCAGCAGGGTCTGGCTGTCACCGCTGAAGCCGAAGCCGTTGGAGCCGATTGTGGCGACATAGCGCTTGTCGAACAGGTTCACCGCGTTCACCTGCAGTTCGATCCGCTGGCGCTGGCCGATGTTCAGGCGATAGCCGATGGTGGCATCGACGAGCGCGCGACCGGGCACCGACTGGTCGTTGAGGTAGGTGAAGTAGCGCTTCGACATCCAGTTCACGCCGACCCGGCCGAACACGGTGTCACTGTCATACGACAGTTCGGCGCGCAGCAGGTGCTTGGGAGTATCGACCACGGTCTTGCCCTTGGTGGGACGGATGGTGGTGACGCCTCCTGCAGTGATGACGACATCATCGCGGTACGTGGTATCGTTGTAGCTGTAGGACGCGAAGGCGCCGAAGCCACCCGGCAGCTTCACGTCCATCGCCGCTTCGATGCCGAGCGCGCGGACCGAACCAACGTTCTGCAGGGCGTTGGTGGCCCCGACGATGCCGAGCGAAGTCGGGATGACCAGCAGGCGATCCCGGAAATAGACACAATAGCCTGCGAGCGAGGCATTCACGATACCGGTGTTGTACCTCAAGCCCGCTTCATAGGTGTCCGAGCTTTCCGGCTTGATCGTGTCCTTGATCGCATCGAAGCCAGCCTGCGTTGACGAGAACGGGCCGCTGGTGGTGGAAGCTTGATAGGCGCGCGTCACCTGCGTGAAGCCCGCAAAGGCTTCGAGACCGTTGCCGAACTTGTAGTTCAGGCCGACATGCGGCTGGAACCAGTCCTCGACCTTTAGGTCACCGGTGGCGCGGCTGTTGGTATTGACCAGCGCGAAGGCGTTGGTGTCGACCGAATAGCCCTTCCAGCCCAGATTCACCTTGAGATCGCCAAGGTCGATATCGTCCGAAACGTAGTATTGCAGCGTGTCGGTTTCGAACGCGATGGACCACTGCGTGAAGAACGGGTTGCGCTGGAAATCAAGGTGATCGCGGCCCGGATTGGTTCGGCTTTCGTATCCATAGAAGCGGCGCGACTGGATGAAGTCGTTCTTTTCATACCAACCGCCGACGAGCAGCCTGTTGAAGCCGAATTCGCCCGTCCACGAGGCGAACACACCCTTGCGCTTGATGTCGTATTCGGTCGTGCGGATCGACATCGGCACGCCCGACGGGCTGGCCAGATACGGCGTGCCCCAAGTGCCCTGTCCGTCGTTCTCGTGGTAATAGCCCTTGATGGCGAACTTGCCGGTATCGCCGGTCTGGATGGTCAGACCCAGCGCGGCAAGTGTATCCTTGCGCAGGCCCGAAGCATCATAATAGGCGTCATCGGCAATGACGATCGGCGACGGATAGGTGGTGCCTGCAGCGGGGTTGGTCGGCGTGACGCCGCTGTAGCCGGTATTCGCGGCAACATCGGCAATGTTGATGGCTTCGGCATAGCGCGAGGGACCGAAGTTGTCCCAGTCATAGCCGAGACGATCGATCATCTCGAGGCTGAGATCCTGGTAGTCCTGCTCTGCACGGTCGGAATAGCTGATGTAGCCATCGAGATCGACGGTTTCGCCCAGCGGCAGCACGGCCTTGGCATTGGCCATGAACGTGCGCTGCTTGCCATCGCCCTTCCACTTCTTGCCATCCTGATACTGTACCGAGGCATAGCCGCGCGCGCCGTCAGCCGTGCCGAGCGCGACACGGGCGAAACCACGGTAAGTCTCCGCCGAACCATAGGAGGCTGACACGTCGGCCCCGAGCACGTCCTTGGGATCGATCGAGAAGAACTCGAGCGTACCGCCGAGGTTGTTGGTCGACTGTGCCGCGATCGAGCCCGAACCCTGGCTGACGCGGGTCACGCCGATGTTCTCGGGGCTGATCGCGCGGCTGATGTGGAGGCCGTTGGCATTGCCGTAGGACATGTCGCCCAGCGGAATGCCATCGAGATTGAAGCCAAGCTGGTTCTGGCTGAAACCGCGGATCGTGACGCGGGTGGACCATTCGTAGTTGCCGAAAGCGTCGGCCGACTGGAAATTGACCGAGGGCAGCTTTTCGATGGCCTTCAAGGGGCTGGTGCCCGAGGCGAGGATGGTCAGCTCCTGCGTGGAAAGCTCCTGCACCTGGCGGGTCTGGCCCGAACCCAGGACGACGATTTCGGCGTTGGCGGAATCCGCAGCGGCAGCCGCGTCAGCAGCTGGGGCGACGTCTTCTGCGGCAAAAGCCGGGGCAGCCACTGCAAAGGCAGCAATGGGCGAAGCGCTGGCGAGCAGCACGGCGACGATACGCATGGTGTTATCCCTCATAGACCACATCGGTGTGGCGAGGGCCTGCTAGGCGCGGGCTGTTGCAGGATGATGGAGATTCGGCGTCAGATCAGCGACATCGGCGTGACGATGAGTTGACAGCAATCATCCGGAACAGGACTGTCACGCGACTGTAACGCGAGATGCGCAATGGCCTTTAAGATGTCAGCGGGGGAATGCAGCGTGCAGATTGAAGACTTGCCGCCGGTTCAGGAGCGGTTCTTCAATCGCGAGCTGAGCTGGCTGGCCTTCAACCGGCGCGTCCTGGCCGAGGCAGTCAACCCCGACTATCCCTTGCTGGAGCGGCTGCGCTTTCTTTCGATCAGCGGCAGCAATCTCGACGAATTCATGATGGTGCGCGTGGCAGGGATCGCCGCGCAGGTCCGCCGCCAGATCGACGAGCTTTCTATCGACGGAAAGACCCCGCAGCAGCAGCTGGGTGCGCTGCTCGACGCGGTGAAGGACCTGATCGATTCCCAGCAGGACGTGCTGGCCGATCTGAAGGACGAACTGGCGGAGGCCGGCATTCGCATCATCGACAACGATGCCCTGAACAAGGGCGAGGCCGAGTGGCTGCGCGACTACTTCGAAGAGCACGTCGTCCCGGTGCTGACGCCGCAGGCCATCGACCCGGCACACCCCTTCCCGTTCATCGCCAACCAGGGCACCGGCATCCTGTTTCAGCTGCAGCGCACCGCCGATGGTGCAGCAGTGACGGAAATGATCCTGATCCCCCCTGCCCTGCCGCGCTTCGTGCGTCTGCCCGGGCCCAAGGCTTCGTGGGTGGGGATCGAGGAACTGGTTCGGCGCCATGCGACACTGCTTTTTCCGGGGTTCAAGATCCTGGGTGACGGCACCTTCCGCGTGCTGCGCGACAGTGACATCGAGATCGAGGAAGATGCCGAGGATCTAGTGCGCTACTTCCGCACCGCCATCCAGCGGCGGCGGCGTGGCAAGGTGATCCTCCTGCACCTGCAGGAAAACTTCGACGCCGACGCCGAGAAGCTGCTGCGCCAGCAGCTCAGGCTTGATCATGCGCTGGTCATCAAGAGTCGGGGACTGCTGGCGATCAGCGGGCTGTCTGCCGTGATCGAAGAGGACCGCCAGGATCTGAAATTCGATCCATACAACCCCCGCTATCCCGAACGCATTCTCGAGCATGACGGCGACTGCTTTTCCGCCATCCGCGAGAAGGATCTGGTGATCCATCACCCGTACGAAAGCTTCGAAGTGGTGATCGACTTCCTGCGGCAGGCCGCAGCCGACCCTGACGTGGTGGCGATCAAGCAGACGCTTTATCGCGCCGGCAAGCAGTCAGCCGTGATCGCAGCGCTGATCGCTGCGGCTGAGGCGGGCAAGTCGGTGACGGCCGTGGTCGAACTCAAGGCGCGCTTCGACGAAGAGCAGAACCTGATGTGGGCGGCACAGCTGGAACGCGCGGGCGTTCAGGTGATCTACGGCTTTGTCGACTGGAAGACCCATGCCAAGGTGAGCATGGTGGTGCGGCGTGAAGGTGGCGGATATCGCACATACTGCCACTTCGGCACCGGCAATTATCACCCGGTTACTGCGCGCATCTATACCGACCTGTCGTTCTTCACCGCCGATCCGCGCATGGGGCGCGATGCCGGGCAGCTGTTCAATTTCGTGACTGGCTATGTCGAGCCCAAGCACACCGAACTGCTGGCGATCAGTCCGATCAACCTGCGCGAGAGGCTTTACGAATGCATCGAGCGCGAGGTGATGCTGGCGAAGAAGGGCCGCCCGGCGATGATCTGGGCCAAGCTCAACCAGCTGACCGATCCCGACCTTATCGACCGGCTCTATCTTGCCAGCATGGCAGGCGTGGAGATCCGGCTGGTGGTGCGCGGGATATGCTGCCTGAAGCCCGGCGTGCCGGGGCTTTCGGAGACGATCGAGGTCAAGTCGATCATCGGGCGCTTCCTCGAACACAGCCGCATCTGGGCCTTCGGCAATGGCGCGAACCTGCCGAACAAGCGGGCGCGGGTGTTCATCTCGTCCGCCGACGGGATGAGCCGCAACATGGGTCGGCGGGTGGAAGTGCTGGTGCCGGTCAAGAACCCGACCGTGCATGACCAGATCCTTGACCAGGTGATGTTGGCGAACCTGCTGGATACCGAGCAGAGCTGGGAACTGGGGCCGGATGGCGAATACGAGCGGTTCGAGAAAGGTGACCCCTCGTTCAACCTCCACGGCTATTTCATGACCAACCCGTCGCTTTCAGGGCGCGGTGCGGCGCTTTCCAAGGGAAGAAAGGTTCCAAAGCTTGCGTTGCGGCGCGGGGCGGCTAACCGTGGCTGAGTGAAGGCCAAACCAACCATCTACGACTGGGCGCAATCGCGCGCGATCATCGACATCGGCTCCAACACCGTGCGGCTGGTGGTCTATGGCGGGCCGCCGCGCGCGCCGGTGACGCTGCTGAACGAGAAAGTGACGGCCAAGCTCGGCAAGCACGTGGCCGAAACGGGCAGGCTTTCGGACAAGGCGGTGGACAGCGTGCTGACGGCACTGCGGCGCTACAAGGCTCTGCTTGACCTTGCACGGGTGCCGCGCGTTGACGTGGTGGCGACGGCTGCGGCGCGCGATGCGACAAACGGGCCAGAGTTCCTGGCGCGCATTCGCGAAATCGGCTTTGAGCCGCGACTACTTTCGGGCGTGGAAGAGGCCGAGACGAGCGCGACGGGCGTGCTTGGTGCATTTCCGGGGGCTTCGGGGATCGTTGGAGACCTTGGCGGTGGCAGCCTCGAACTGGTTGACATTGCCGATGGCGGGACGAGCCATGGGGTAAGCCTGCCGCTGGGCTCGCTGCGCCTGCCCGCGTTGCGGGCGCGGGGCGACAGGGTGTTCGTGCGCGAGATCAGCCGGATGCTGGCGGGGGCCGACTGGGTGGCCGAGCCCGAAGCGACGCTCTACCTCGTCGGCGGGTCAATGCGTGCGCTGGGCCGTGCGATGATGGTGCAGCTGGACTGGCCGCTGGATGACACCCACGGCTTCGCGCTCGATGCCGGCAAGGCGCTGGAGCTGGCAAAGCGGTTCGCGCGACGGGGGCAGGCGCTGCAGCAGATCGATGGCGTTTCGGCGAGCCGGGCTGCAAGCATTCCCGACGCCGCGGCGTTGCTGGCGGTGCTGCTGCAGAAGCTGGAGCCGAAGGGTATCGTGTTCTCGTCTTGGGGCCTGCGCGAGGGCGTGCTGTTCGGATCGCTGCCCGACGCGGTACAGCGCGAGGATCCGTTGCTGGCCGGAGTCAGCGCCTTCGTGGAGCCGCTCGGCGTCGACGCAGCACTCGTCGCAGCGACGGTGGCGGCGATGAGGGAGGTTGCGCCGCTGGCGGATTCGGCAGTCGGGCGTGCGGCGGTGATGCTGTGCCTTGCCGCCGGAAGGGTCGAGCCGAACCTGCGGCGCGAGCTGCCGATGGAATGGGGCCTGCAGAAGCGCTGGGTGGGCGTGGACAACGCCGGGCGCGCCGCGCTGGCCAGCGCCTTGCGGGCGAGCCTTGGCAAGGGCGGTGCCGGCCAGGTGCCGTGGAGCGCCCTCGCCCCGGACGACCTGCTGTTCGAGGCGCGGACCCTGGGCCATGCGGCGCGGTTGTGCCGGCGGTTGAGCGCGGGATCGGCGCGGGTGCTGGAGCAGGTGCGGCTGCGGGCCAAGGGCGACACAATCGTGATCGACAGCCCTGACCCTGACCTTGTCGGCGACAGCGCGTTGCGCGACCTGCGCGAGCTGGTGCAGCACTGCAGCTTGCCTGCCGCCTGACTTTTCCGTGACAGCTTGTCGCGTGTGAACAGAACACGCGCCCTTCTTTCCGTAATTGTTACGGCTGTTTGAAACGCATTCTTCGTTCTGCCTTCGAACTGTCGCGTGACCGTCAAACGCAGTGCCTAGGGGGCTCCCCAGCCAAGTCATTCAGGGGGCTTACCATGACATCTGTGTTTTCCGCGGCGAGCAGCCGCACCCTTCTTCGTGCGATGCTGCTGGGTTCAGTTGCCGCACTCGCTTCCACGCCAGCCTTTGGAGAAGACCTTGCAGCCGAGGAAAGTGCCGAGGCGCCGATCGTGGTGACCGGCGAGCGTCCGATTGCCGAATCCGAAGCCGCCGCGCTCGACGTGCAGAAGAAGTCGGATTCGCTGGTCACGGTGCTTTCGTCCGATGGCGTCGGCCGCCTGCCCGACCAGAACATTGCGCAGGCCACCAGCCGCCTGCCGGGCGTCGCCATCGAGCGCGATCAGGGCCAGGCGCGTTACATCTCGCTGCGCGGTGCGCCGAACTACTGGACCACGCTGAGCTTTGACGGGATCAATGTCGTCAGCCCCGAGGGCCGCGATGCACGGTTTGACTCGATTCCCTCGGCCATTGCCAAGCAGGTCATCGTGTCGAAGGCGGTGACGCCGGACATGCCGGGCGAGACGGTTTCTGGCAACGTCAACGTCATCACCCGCTCTGCTTTCGACTTCAATGGCTTGCACGTTCAGGGCAAGGCCGGCGTAGGTTATGCCGAGCTGGGCGACCGCCGCGAATACGAAGGATCGCTGGTCGTATCGGATCGCTTCAAGGCAGGCGACGGTGAAATCGGCGTGCTGCTCTCGGGCAGCTTCTTCGAACGCAACATGATAACCGACAACTTCGAGATCGACTGGGAGCGCGTCAGCCAGGATCAGCGCCCCGGCAACGGAACGCGCTTCTGGGCGCGCGAGACCGAGAACAAGCTCTATCGCCTGCGCCGCCGCAACTGGTCCGTTTCGGGGCGCATGGACTGGAAGCCCGACAGCCAGAACACGATTTCGCTGCGTTCGGTCTACACGATCTTCACCGACGACGAGGCGCGCGACAACTACATCTTCGACATGGATGACAAGCAGAGCGACCTTCCGAACAGCTCGGCCACCTGCCCGACCACGGTCAACACCATGCCGACGACGACTGGCTATGCCGACGTGTGCATCGGCAACACGCCGCTGAAGGGCACAGTCTACGGAATCGACATCAACCAGCGTTCGACCTTGCGCGCGTTCCGGCAGTCGATCTTCACCAACACTTTGGATGGCACGCACGAGTTCGGCGAAGGGTGGAAGATCAACTGGCTCGGCAACTACACCGAGTCCAAGGACGACCGTTCGGTGGTGGGCGAAGCGCGCTGGAACAGCCCTTCCACGCGTTCTGCCCGTCCGACGATAGCTTACGACTTTACCAATCCGGGCCGCAACACGCCGCTGTTGTTCACCACCGTGCAGCTTTCCAGCCCGACGCGCTACACGGCGGGCAATGCGGTTACGGCGATCGACACCTTCGCCAAGCCTCTTGCCGAGTTGCGCCTGCTTGATGCGGTGGACACGACCAAGGCCTATACTGGCCGGCTGATCGTGGCGAAGGACACCAGCTTCCTTGGCAGCGATGCCACATTCAAGCTGGGTTTCCAGTTCGACCAGCGCACCAAGATAGCGGACGAAAGCCAGATCTCGCTGACAGCGGCGGGCGACTTCGCCACGATCGGGATTCCCACCAACTACAACGACTTCTCGCTTGATCAGGCGTTCCTCGGCGCGATCCCGATGGGCTACAACTTCCGGTATTTCGATACCGACAAGATGCGCCAATATGCCGATGCGGCGCGGGCCAATTTCACCTTCACGCCCAACACCGCGAACATCTATGACGTGCGCGAGCAGGTCTTTGCCGGATTTGCCATGGGCACGCTGCGGTACGACTGGGGTTCAATCGTCGGCGGTGTCCGTGTCGAACACGTGAAGAACCGCGGGATTGCCGAGGCCGACATCGCCGGGACCACCGGTCTCGTCACAGCTGAGGCGAGCCAGACCCTCGCCTTCCCCAGCCTCCACGTGAATTACAACCTCGCCGAGGACAAGAAGTTCAGGCTCTCGTTCAACAGCGGCGCGGCGCGTGCGGATTATGACCAGATCCGACCCAACGTGACCGTGAACGATGCAAACCTGACGATCTCGGGCGGCAATCCCGGCGTGAAGCCCGAGCGCGCCTATGGCGTGGACGCCTATTTCGAATGGTACGTGCGTCCGCAGGGCTACCTGATGGCCGGCGTCTTCTACAAGAAGGTCGAAGACGTGCTCTATTCGCAGCGCCGCACCTTCAATTCGGACGTGCTCAACAGCGGTGGCGTGGATCGTTCGCAGTACACCTTCACCGGCATCACCAACGGCGGTGACGGGCGCATCTTCGGCTTCGAGGTGGCGGCGCAGCTGCAGCTGGAACCGTGCACCGAAAGCCTTGGCCTGCCAGACTTCATGGGCGGCTTCGGCGTCAGCGCCAACCTCACGTACAACGACAGCGAGGTGACCAAGCCTGCGGTGGGCGACGTCCCTGCCCGCAAGGTACGGCTGCCCGGCACGTCCGACTGGGTCTACAACCTTGGCGCCTATTACGAGAAGTACGGCCTGTCGCTGCGCCTGCAGTACCAGCGCCGCAGCACCTGGCTTGATGGCTATGCCGACGACCTGACCGATGCTGGCGATACCTATTGGGCCGCCGACGACGAACTCGATTTCTCGGCACGCTATGCGATCACGAAGAACTTCGAGGTCTATTTCGATGCCTCCAACCTGCTGAACAAGCCGGGCCGCCGCTATTCCGAGCCGGGCAACCTGCTCACCGCCACCGGCACGCCAACCCCGCACACTGATATCTACACCATCGAGTACGAACGCTTCGGCCGTCGCTATGCGGCGGGCGTGCGGGTGAACTTCTGATGGCCGCTTTCGCCAAGTTCGTCACGGCAGGATCGGGGGCTTTGCTCCCGGTCCTGTTCCTCTCTTCTTGCGCCAGCGTGGCGGAGTTCCCGCGACCATCCTATCCGGCGGTGGACGTGGCAGCGACGGCTGAGACCGCGCCGGTCGGATCCGCCAATGCCGATGCTGCCGATGACCCGGCGATCTGGCGCAATGCTGCCAATCCCGCGGCCAGCCTGATCGTCGTCACCGACAAGAAGGCGGGGCTTTATGTCTATGGCCTTGACGGCAAGGTGCGCGATTTCGTCGCGACGGGTGCGCTCAACAATGTCGACTTGCGCGAAGTGCGCCCGGGCTTCGTGCTGGTGGCGGCAAGCGACCGCACCGACGTGGCTGAGCCAAAGATCACGCTGTTCCGGCTGGATGGAGTGACGGGCAAGCTGACCAGCCTTGGCGTGAGGAGCTTCCTTGGGGCCGGTCACGCTCCAGCCGAGGCCTATGGCTTCTGCATGGGCAAGGCGCTGGCTGCAGGCGAACTGGCGCGGGCCTATGTCGTGCTCAAGGACGGCACGGTGGCGGAAAGCGCACTGGAAGAGGTTGGCGGCATGATCACCGCGCGGCATCTCCGATCTATCCGCTTCCGCACGCAATCCGAGGGATGCGTGGTGGATGACCGCATTGGCCTGCTCTACGTGGCTGAGGAAGACGTTGGCATCTGGCGGGTCGACTTGCGCGCCGCGGTCCTTCAGGCGGATGCCTTTGCCATGGTCGGCGCGGAAAAGGGGCTGGCAGCCGATGTCGAAGGGCTGGCGCTGGCACCCGAAGGACGGGACGGCGGAATGCTCGTCGCATCAAGCCAGGGTGACAATGCCTATGCGCTGTTCGATCTGACCACAGCGCAACCGCGCGGCCGCTTCCGCATTGCCGCAGGCCAGTTCGGCGCAACCAGCGATACCGACGGGATTGAACTGATGCTTGGGCACTTTGGCCCTGCCTTCCCTACTGGCCTGTTCGTGGCGCAGGATGGCGATAACGCGCCGCGCGCGCAGAACTTCAAGATGGTGCCGTGGCAGGCGGTGCTGGACAACCTCAAGCCATAAGCGGTGCGACGGGGGCGTCTTCGGAAGCCCCCGCGCTCCGCGTCAGTCGTCGATGCTGCGCTTGTAGGTTTCCGGCAGGAAGACCAGGCCGATCACGCAGGTGGCAGCGGCGACGATCACCGGGTACCAGAAGCCGTAATAGATATCCCCGTTGGCCGCGACCATGGCAAAGCCGATCGCGGGCAGCAGGCCGCCGAGCCAGCCGTTGCCGATGTGGTAAGGCAGGCTCATCGAGGTGTAGCGGATACGGCTGGGAAACAGTTCAACCAGCATCGCCGCGATCGGGCCATAGACCATGGTCACCAGCAGCACGAGGTAGAACAGGATCGCCACGACCAGCGGCTTGTTGATCTCGCCGGGATCGGCCTTGGCGGGATAGCCAACCGTCTCCAGGCCAGTCGCAACCTCCTTGGCGAAGGCGGCGATGGCGGCTTTCTTTTCCTCGCCGGCAACCTTGCGCGGATCGGGCGCCGCCAGTGTCGTGGTTCCGATCAGGATCGTGGCCGGCGTTCCCGCAGCAGCGGCGACGTTTTCGTAGTTCACGGCCGCCTTGGCGAGCGCGTTCTTGACGATGTCGCAGCTGGTCGTGTCGAACTTGTTGGCGCCGACCGGGTCGAACTGCGAGGAACATTCCGCCGGATCGGCCATGACCTTGACCGGGGCATTGGCCTGGGCATGGGCGAGCGCCGGGTTCGCCGCTGCGGTCAGTGCCTTGAACGCCGGGAACATGGTGAGCGCAGCCAGCGCACACCCCGTCAAGATGATCTTCTTGCGGCCGATCTTGTCGGACAGCCAGCCGAAGAACAGGAAGAACGGGGTGGCACAGGCCAGCGCGATAATGATCAGGGTATTGGCGGTCAGGCCATCCACCTTGAGCATCTTCTCGAGGAAATACATCGCGTAGAGCTGTCCGGTGTACCAGACCACCGCCTGTCCGGCGATGGCGCCGAAGAACGCGATCAGCACGATCCTGAGGTTCTTCCATTCGCCGAAGGCTTCGGACAGCGGGCGCTTGGAGGAGGTGCCTTCCGCCTTCATCTTCTGGAACACGGGTGATTCATGCAGCTTGAGGCGCAGCCACAGGCCGATGCCCAGGAACAGGCCCGAAAGCAGGTACGGCACGCGCCAGCCCCAGTCCTTGAAGGCCGCTTCGCCAACGCCGGTGACAGGCGAGCGTACGAGGATCACGATCAGCAGCGCCATGGCAAGGCCCGCCGTGGCGGTGATCTGGATCCAGCTGGTATAGAGGCCGCGCTTACCCTCGGGCGCGTGTTCGGCAACGTAAGTCGCCGCGCCGCCATATTCGCCGCCAAGGGCAAGGCCCTGGAACATGCGCAGCACGACCAGCATGATCGGCGCGGCGACGCCGACGCTTTCATAAGTGGGCAGGCAGCCGACGAGGAAGGTCGACAGACCCATGACCAGCAGCGTGACAATGAAGGTGTAGCGACGGCCGACCATGTCGCCGATCCGGCCAAAGACCAGCGCGCCGAACGGGCGGACGATAAAGCCCGCCGCGAAGACCAGCAGCGCCATGATGAACGACGTCGTCTCGTTGAGGCCAGTGAGGAACTTGGCGGCGATGATCGCGGTGAGGAGGCCGTAGAGGTAGAAGTCGTACCACTCGAACACCGTGCCCAGCGATGAGGCCGTGATGATCAGCTTCTCGCTGTGAGTGGCCTGGTGATGCTTCGGCAAGGCCGAGATATCATCGGGAGTTTCCAAGTCGGGCATCCTCGTTCCATGTTCTTGTTGGCTTCTTGATAAGGTCTTTGGCGGCAAATCGGAATTTAATCGACGGCCTGAGCAATGCATTGCACAGTCTTCGAGAGTGCGACGACGCGACAGGCCGCCGATGGTCGTAGGTATGCGACCAAAGTCGAAGGGCAGGACGGGTGCTACAGGGCGGGATGGTGGGGGTTGTCCACGGTGCGGCAGCGGATAAGCTGCATCACGGCACCGCGCTGATGATCCTTTTCGACGCGGCAAGGGCCATGAAGGAGCGACGTGAGCGAAACTGTCCTGGTAGCCGACGACCACCCGCTGTTCCGGCAGGCGCTGGCGCTGGCCGTGGCGAACGTGGCGCCCCGCGCCCGGGTGATCGAGGCGGGAACGCTTACGGCAGCAGCGCGGGCAGCAAGCGAAGCATCCGACCTCGCGCTGGTCACCCTCGACCTGAAGATGCCCGGAGCGATCGGCTACTCCGGCATTGCCCTGCTTCACGCCGAACGCCCCGACGTGCCAATCCTGGTGGTCTCGAGCGCCGAAGGGGCGAAAGTTGCAGACGAAGCGCGCGCATTCGGTGCGGTCGGCTTCCTTCGCAAGGATGCCGACCTGGCGGCGATCGAAGATGCGATCCGCGCAGCCCTGAGCGGACAGGCACCGGCCAGCGCGAACGCCGAGCCGGTTGAAGAGATGCGCCGCGAAGTGGCGGACCTGACACCAACCCAGCTCAAAGTTCTGCTTGCCGTGCTCGACGGCAAGCTCAACAAGCAGATCGCCTATGACTTGGGCATGAGCGAAGCGACAGTGAAGGCGCACATGACCGCGATCATGCGCAAGCTCGACGTGCAGAACCGCACGCAAGCTGCCCTGATTGCCCGCTCACTGGGTCTCGACCTGAAGAGCTGAGGCGCAACGGGCAAGAAAACCTGCGATCTCGTCGGCATCGACAGGCTTGGAAAACAGGGGGATCTTCCGCAGTCTCAGGCGATTGCGCAGCGCCGTGCCGTTCTCGGCTGACACCATGGCCAAGGCCAGCGCGGGATTGCGGAGGCGGGCCTGATCGATCAGGCACAGGCCATCTTCGCCCGCTTCGAGGTGATAGTCCGCCAGGAGCACATCGGCATGCACGACCTGCGCCAGCGCAGCGTCAGCGTTGTTCGCGACCATGACGGTGTGCCCCAAACTCTCGACCAGTGCGACCGAGGCATCAATGATGTCCTGCTCGTTGTCGACGACGAGAACCCGGAGGGGGCGCAACGGCGCCAGCGTCAGCGGCACTGCCGAGGGAGCAGCATCTCTCGGCGGCGCTCCGTCAAAGGCCGGAAGCGTCACACTGAAGCGGCTGCCCCGCCCGACATGCGACACGAGGGCAATGCGCGCACCGACAAGGCGAGCAATGCGTTCGACAATGGCGAGGCCAAGCCCCAGGCCCTCCGCCTCCACTACGCCGAGCCGGGTGAACTCGCTGAAAATCTCGCGCTGGCGTTCGGTGGGGATGCCGACGCCGCTATCGACCACATCGATACGCAGGTCCGCCCCGCGCCGGCGCACGCCCACAAGCACGCCGCCCTTCGGGGTATAGCGAAGGGCATTGGCGAGAAGGTTCTGCAGTATCGAGCGCAGCAGGGCGCGGTCGGTCTCGACGGCACCGGGCAGCGGCCCGAGCCTGATCGCAAGACCTTGTGCCTCGGCCAAAGGACGCAAGGTCTCGGCCAGTTCCTCGACAAGCGGAGCCAGCAGGATCGGCTCGGGATTGGGGTGGATGCCGCCGGCATCGAGCTTCGAGATATCCAGCAGCGTGCGCAGCAAGGCTTCGCCCGAGACAATGGAGCGGTCGATCCTCTCGGCAAGAGCCTTTTGCGAACCCTCGAGGTTGCGCCCCAGCGCGGCCGCGAACAGGCGGGCAGCGTGAAGCGGCTGAATCAGGTCGTGGCTTGCCGCCGCCAGGAAGCGCGTCTTGTCACGGGTGGCAGCGGCGAGACGATCATTCACCTCGCTTAATTCGCGGGTGCGCTCGGCCACGCGCTGTTCAAGTTCGTCAAGCGTGCGTGTGAGCTCTGCACGGACCTGCGCTTCTTCGGTGATGTCGGTGAACGACGTGAGATAGCCTCCGCCCGGCATCGGGCCGCCGACCGACTTGATGATCCGCCCATCCCCATGCTTGCGTTCCGATTGATAGGCACGGCGGGCGCGCAAATGATTGAGGCGCTTGGCGACCTCTACCTCGACCGGATCGGAAAAATCCCCCCGCATGACGTTGAATCGGATGAGATTTGCAATAGGGACGCCAACCCTGACGAGGTCAGCCGGATAGCCGAAAAGTTCGACATATCGCGTGTTCCAAGCCACCAGATTAAGATCGGCGTCAATCACGCTCACGCCGGACTGAAGGTTCTCGAACGTAGCGGCGAGCAATTGGCGCGAGAAGCCGAGGGATTGCCCGCCCTCATCCAGCAGGCGCGCCACATCTGCCGCAGTCATCGTTGCGCCGGCCAGGGCAGAGGCAACCAGCAGCCGCGCGGAGGAATTACCGACCACGCCGGAGATCAGATCCTGCGCCAGGCGGGCTGACAGGCGGTCGACTGGCTGCCCGTGACGTTCGGGCGGGAATGCGGCAATCGCTCGCTCGTTTCCCACGAACCGGGCAGTGAGAGCAGCCAGGTCCGCGAGGTTTCCAGCCGTGCGCCCGGAAGACAGCAAGCGCGGCAGGCGGGGCGCACTGCGCTTGCCCGCCCTGACCAGCGCAAGCACGGCAAGGTTGGCCAGAAGGCTCCACGCGACACCGTGGACCAAGGGGCTGGCATTACCTAGGCCAAGGAGGCGCAAGGGATTGAACAATGAGCCCTCGAGCCATGCCAGCACGGCATCAGGCAGGACCGGCGGCAGGGCGAGCGTGTAGAGCCACAGCGCGAAGCCGGTAAGCAGACTGGCCCGCGCCGCAAGCGGATCGTGCCTTGGCGAGGCAACCGCCATAAGGAGATGGGGCACGAACTGGACCATGGCCGCAAAGGCAACCAGCCCGATCGAGGCAAGCGAGTGCGAGGGGTCGACCAGCATGGCCCAGAGCAAGGCGAGGCCGACGATACCGACGATGGCGGCGCGCCGTACCAGCAGCATCCGGCGTCCGAGATCCCCCGGTGCAGGTCGGCCCTCGTTGCGCAGCAGCGCCGGGAAGATCAGGTCGTTCGAGACCATGATGCCAAGCGCGGCGGCATCGACGATGACCATGGCCGAGCCAGCACTGATCCCGCCAAGAAGCGCTACGAGGCCGATGCCTTGGTACCCGCTGCTTTGTGGCAGGAGCAGCACGTAGCTGTCTGGCGGAACGCCCGGCGGAAGGGCAACCAAGCCGGCCAGCGCGATTGGCAGGACGAGTGCTGCCATTGCCAGCACATAGG
Source organism: Novosphingobium subterraneum (assembly GCF_000807925.1). GTDB lineage: Bacteria > Pseudomonadota > Alphaproteobacteria > Sphingomonadales > Sphingomonadaceae > Novosphingobium > Novosphingobium subterraneum. The sequence goes on from NZ_JRVC01000026.1 coordinate 17,181, forward strand.
CCGCCAGCCCGAGACGCGCGTTGGGCAGATCGCGCGAGGAGTGGGCTTCGGCCAGGCCCATGTAGAACTGGCGCGGCAGCACCACGATCGCGAAAGCCGAAATCACGCATATCACCAGCGTTTCGACGGTAAACTGGCTGGGTGCGAACTGCTGCTCGACGACCAGCCAGGCCCTCTGCCATGCGACCGGCGGCGCCTTGGCAAGCACGAGCACGGCAACGAAGCCGACGAGAGCAAGGGCGACGAGCTTCAGCAGCGATTCAAGCGCAATCGAGAAGACCAGCCCCTCGCTGCGCCCGGCAATCTCGTAGCGTCGCGCACCGAACAGGATGGCGAAGACTGTCAGCACGCAAGCCGCCGCCAGCATCGCCGGAAAAGCAATGGGGCTGCCGGAGGAGATGGCCATCGCCGTCCCGATGGAACGCAATTGCAACGCGATGTAGGGCACCGTGCCGCATAGCGCCATGACCGTGATGATCCGCGCAACGCCTGGATCGTGGCCAAACCGGGCAGCGATGAAATCCGAAATGGTCGAGGCTCTTTCGCGCTGGACCTCTTCGGCCAGGCGAGAAAAGAACGCTGGCGCAAACAGAAGCAGCAGTGCTGGCGCCACATAGATCGGGAGATAATTCCACCCCTCGCTGACCGCGCTGCCGACCGCGCCATAGAACGTCCAGCTGGAGCAATAGACGCCAAGCGCGAGAGTATAGGCGACGTGCCGGATCTTCGGGCTGCGGCGCAGGGACATGTGTCCGCGCTCGGTCAGTGCAGCGACGCCGAATAGCAGGGCGAAGAGCACCAGCGCCAATAATCCTGCGATCTGTCCGCTCATCCGCTGTCAGTGTTCCAATGCGCTGCTGACAGGGTGATCCACGATGCCGGTGTCAGCAAGGAAAGCCATCCGCGTCGCTACTCGATCAGTCCAAAGCCGTAGGTCTCGTCGAAACCCTGCGCCCCCAGATCCTTCGCCGCTTTCCTGAGCTGCAGCCGGCAGGCAGAAGCATCCGCGCCGGTAGCGCGACAGCGGCCGAGCCAGGCTGAAACGACCGGCGTGGCGAACGATGTCCCGGTGAACCTCGCTAGATTACCCCCGGCCTCTGCCGCCAGGACATCGACTCCGTAGCTGGCAACGGCGATATGCCTGCCGCGCTGGGCCAGCCGATAGACCCGGCGATCTTTATCGACCGCGGTTACTGCGATTACGCCCGGAACGGCTGCCGGATAGGACGGCGGTGCCGTGGGGCCACCGTTTCCGGCCGCGGCGACCACCACCTTGCCAGCCTTCACCGCATCACGAATGAGGCGGTCGAGAATAGCGTTGCGCGGTCCGGCCAGGCTCATGTTGATGACCGGAGCGCCCTGGAGCAAAGTCCATTCCAGCGCTGCGGCAATGACTTCGGCAGAGGTATATGGGCGATCCGCCGGGCCCCTGAAGATGTTGGCGCTGTAAATGGTCGGACGACCGGCACTGGCCAGCAAGGAGGCCACTGCAGTGCCATGCCGGGCCTGCGCCTGCGGCGTGGCCCCTTCACTCCACGGAACGATCCGGGCCTTGGCGAGCGCTTGATGCGACACGACTGCGGTATCGATCACGCCAACCGAAAAGCTTTCGTTTTCGCGGGTTGGCATTGTTCTTTCACGTGTCTTGTGCGGTTTGCTGCCAGCTGTCAGGTCCATGCCGTAATAATGGACGACGTCGACTGTGGCGCCTGGGGCAAGTTCACGCAGCCGATCCCTGGCGAGAGTTGCGCTGGTTCCGCTAGGGGCCGCAAGGCGCAGCAGGTCGCGGTCGAGCGCTTCGAGACGGGTCCGCTCGATGATCCGGTAACCGGAGCGCTGTATCTGCACCAAGACGCCTTCGGGCACATCCAGAGCAAAGACTTCGCCGCGCCGGACCGGAAATCCGCGCTCGTCATGTTCGGCGCGTTCGCCATCGGCGATGTCCCGGATTTCGGCGCTGCTTCCCCGTTCAAGGCTGTCGTCGTCTGACTGCTCGGCAAGCTCGGCGGCATCCTCAAGCTCGTCCTCGGCTTCGTCTGCCAGTTCCTTTTCGTAGTCCGCTTCGGCCTTTTCGGCATCCTCGGCAGCCTTGGCTTCATCCTCGGCGCGATCGGCTTCCAGCTTGGCGAGATCCTCGGCGGCCTTTGCCGGTTCGCGCACCTCCCGTTCTTCAATGCGACTGCGATCACGTTCGAAGCGGGCGGCGCGCTCTTCCGCACGCTGGGCCGCGCGATCCTGCTCGCGCTCCAACCGTTCCTGTGCACGCTGGGTTTCGGGCGGATCGCGGTCATGCGGGAACACGGGCACTGCAAGCAACCCGATGGCAATTCCTGACAGGATGGCGCGCATGTCCATGGATGAAATCCTGCTTGATACGCGCCGACAACGACTGCAAGTGCCTGCTATTCCGATGGTCGGCAACTTTTTTGTAGCGCGACCGAGAGCGGGTTGGAATAGCCGGACGCACAAGACGTTGTGGGGGCATGGATGGAGCAGGCAGATCACGATGCAGGAGCAATGCGCGCGGCTATAGTCGCCACATTGCCGCGCCTGCGGCGGTTCTGCCAGGCCATGGCCGGCAATGCTGCCGATGGAGACGATCTCATGCAGGCCACGGTTGAAAGGGCGCTGCGGCGTGCCGACCAGTTCGAGCCAGGCACGCGGCTCGACAGCTGGATGTATCGCATCGCGCAGAACATTCACATCGATGGTGCGCGCGCTGCCCGGCGGCGCGGCACGGCAATCGATGTCGATGCCCTCCACGGTATTGCCGGCAGCGATGGGCGCGAGACCGTCGAGAACCGGTCGCAACTGTCCGCTGCCCAGCGCGCGCTGCAGGCGCTGCCCGATGATCAGCGTGCGGTCTTTGCCCTCGTGGTGATCGAAGGCCGCAGCTATCGCGATACCGCCGAAACACTGGAGGTGCCGGTGGGCACGGTCATGAGCCGACTTGCCCGGGGCAGGGCAAGGATCGCCTTATGCCTTGGCGAAACGCAATTCACGCAGAAGGATGCCCAACCATGACCCCTTCGCGCGAAGAACGGCTTGCCGCATGGCTTGACGGCGAGCTTACCGGCGCAGACCTTGACGCATTCGAGGCTGAACTTGCTTCCGACCCCGAGCTCAAGGCCCTTGCCGACGAATGGGGCGCAAACGACGCCCTGATCGCCGGGGCTTTTGCGCCGGTGGCAGAGGCGCCAATCGATCCGGCAATGCTCGAACGGCTCGGCCTTGGCGAACCGGCTCCGCTTGCGGTTCTGCCCCCACCCTCATCCTTGGCCGCCAACGACAATCCGCTATGGTGGAGACGCCATGCCCTGCCACTGGGCGGAGCGATTGCTGCGAGCCTCGTGGCCGCTGTGGTGCTTGCCCCTCGCGGTGGCTCGCCTGATCGCGATCCGTTCTCGCTCGCTCTGGATCGGACGCCTTCGCTGGCTTCGGCAGAGCTGCCCGATGGCCGCAGGATCACCCCTGCGCTGACCGCGCGGGCAGCCGATGGGCGCTGGTGCCGCGAATTTGGCGAAGGTGGCAAGGTGGCCGTGGCCTGTCGCGACACGAAAGGCGTCTGGACGATCGAAGCGCAGGGGGCTGGCGGAACCTCTTCCAACACCGGGGACTACGCGGTGGCAGCCGGGGCCGACGATGCCGTGCTGGACGCAGCCCATCGCCGCCTGAAGTTGGCCGATCCGCTTGATGCGGCTGCAGAACAGGCGCTGATCGCAAACGAATGGGGCGGCCACCCCAGCAGGTGACCGCCCCGGCGGAAGCCAACCCGAAAGGCTCCGCTTTAGAAGTTCACCTGAGCACGCAGGACACCCACGCGATTCTTGACCGGCGCGTCCCCGCTGGGGAAGCGGACGCGGTTGTCGGTGTATGTGGCCAGCAGGCGCAGATTGGTGCTGATCGTCCAGATTGCGCTGGCACTGAGCGCGCGGCCGATGCCCCTGTCGAAAGTGCCATCGACCAGGTCGAGGCGGCTGTAGCGCGCGGCCAACTCAAGCGCACCTCCGCCCTTGCGACGTTCCGGACCGCCAAATATTCCACTCGACGCACTGTAAGCATGGCGCTGACCTGTCACGATCCAGCCAACCTGGACGGTCTGGCCATTGAAGCTGCGATCTTCCCGCAAGGTGCGATGCAACTTGAGCGACAGGGCCTGCGCCTGAACCAGCACCGGGCCAAGCGAGACGGCTGCTTCGACGTTCAAGGCCCTGAGCGTTTCGAGCGATCCGAGCGTACCGCTGGACATGATGTTAGGAGCGAAGACGGAGCCAGGGTCGGCGGTAAAGCGTACGCGCTCGATCGCTGAGAATGTCCTGCGTTCTCCTCCGACGCCCAGATGCACGATTGCCTTGCGTGAGCGAACCGGCGCAAACGTGAGCCTGCCCACCACACCCTTTCCGCGCTCGGTGGTGCGGCCTTCATCGTTGGCGAGAGCATCGGTGAAATACCCCACGCTGGCGCTCCAGTTCCGGCCGCCGGAGGAGATCGCGCTGCCAAGGCCGAAGCCGCCGGTTAGGGCAGATGCCATCGAGCGTTCGGCAAATGGCGTGGCATTCGAACTTTGCATATCCTCCATCGAGAACGGCACGATCATGTTGCCGCCCTTGATCTCGAGGTTTTTCACCGGCTCGATAGAGGCCCAGAGATTGCGCCAGCCTCTGGCCCCGGCGAATTCACGGTCAACGCGAAAGCGCAGGATCTCGCCAACCTTGCCGGACAGCTCGATGCGGGCGCGGCGGACGTCGGCGCTGGTCACTCCTGTACGTTGCAAGGCGGGATCGTCGAAGACGCTGGCGTCAAGATGCAGGCGTCCGCCGAGGTTCAGTTGCAGCGGGCCTGCATCAAGCGTGAGGCCTTTCTCATCCGCTTTGACCTCTTGCGCATGGGCAGGCAGAGCACAAAGGGCGATTGCGGGGGCGATAGCCCTTGCAAAGGTGTTCATGTTTCGGGTTCCTCGGGTTTGGCCCGGCCCGCGCCGAGCTGGTGTAGGACAAGCGGGACGAGGCCGAGCTGGACGGCATCGCCGAAGGCGTGGCTCAGGCCTGGAATGATCGTCAGGCCGCATGAAAAGCCCGCCTTGCGCATGGCCCGGTCCCAGCGTCGGGCGCGCTGGAGGCGATGGACGCCCTGCACGGCGTCAATGGCATCGGAGCGCCGCAAGGCTTTGTCCTGCCGCCGGTCAAGCGAGCCGACCAGCACGTCGAAACGGACATCTGCGAGCGCGGCGTGATCGATCGGGCCAGGAGCGTCCTGAAGGCCGAGTGGCCACGGGAGGCAGCAATCGGGCATGGTGTACCATCCGGCGGCGGCAGCGATGCAATGACGCACCTTGTGAGGGTGGAGCATGGCGAACCGGTGGGCGAACTGAGCCCCGCCGGAAAAGCCGAACAGGTTGCACTGCGCGCCATGCATGCCGAACCGGACAGCCGCATCTGCAAGGATGTCGAAAAGGGCATCGTCGCAATGCAGAGCGCCATCCGGATCGCGCACTTGCTGATATCTGCCGAAGCTCCCGCGCTCGAACAGAGGGGCGATCACCGGGATGCCGTGCAGCGCAGCAAGTTCGCCAAAGCGCAGCGCCAATTCTGCGGCGTTACGTGAAATCCCATGGACCACCACGAGCGGGACGGCATCGCTTGCGCAGTTCTCGGGGATCACCGCGTAATAGCGGCGGGCTGGCGTCGCCGGCACGGTAACGAACTGCGGCAGGGTCATTGTGATTGCAGCCGTTTGCGGGATCGGGAACAGAGCGGTCATGCGCAGTCCTGTCTGTTTGCAGGTCGAAAGCGGTGCCTGGGCTCGGCAAGGTCGACCAGCACTAAGGAATCCGGTTGCGGAGGCGCCTTGGGAAGGCGCATCAGGCGCCGGATGCGGAGCGCCGAAATACGCGCCGAGATCCATAGCTCTGCCGCGCGGGCAAGGTCGTTCAGGGCAAGGCCAGCTGTGCCGATCACCACGACCGTTCCTGAAATCGCGCCACCATCGAGCAGCACGACCAGCACGATCAGGCTGGTCAGCAGGTGCGGCAGGCCACGCAGGGTTCCGGTCCACCAGGCACGCCGCAAGGCGGCACGGTTCAGGGCATCGCTGCGCCGCCGAAGGCGCCGCAGCCGGGCTCGCTGCCGTGGGGGAACGGCACCGTCCGCCATTTCTGCAATCGTGTCAGAAGCAAAGGCGGACAGGCGCCCACGGGTGCGCCGCACCTCGCGGACCGCGCGCGACATCGGGCCCAGCAGGGCGGCTCCTGCCGCCATGCCAAGCAACAGAAGGGTGGCGATCCTTGCGCAAAGCCATGGTGATTGCGCCGCGGCCCAGGCCAGAAGGGCAGCCACGAGGATTGGCGCTGTGGCGGCACGCGGCAACCCGTCGCTCAACCACTGGCGCCGGGCGGACAGGTCGCCAACAAAGACCTGCAGCAGGGCCCCATGGCGCTGGCGGGCGATCTGCGACGGATCGGCCCGCAAGATGCGCCGGAACAGCCCGGCGCGCACTTGCGCCACTTCGTGCCAGCCAATCGCCTCGCACAGCCTTCGGCGCGCCACCTCCAGCCCGAAAGCGCAGAGCAGCGCGACCACCGCTAGCGCAACTATGGGCGAGGCGGCCGGCTGCTGCGCTGCGCGGTGCACAAGCGCGGCGCCGACGAGCGTTGCGCAGGCTTGCGCAACGGCCACCGAAACCGGAGGCAGCATGCGCCGCGCGATGGATGGGGAAATCAGGCGAGGCACGATTTCGCATCGCCAGCGAAGCAGATCTTCGGCGCAGTAAGGGGATCGCGCAAATCGGCCAGCGACAGGACCGGCCAACCGAGCGCCGCTTCGGCTTCTCGCACGGCAAGCGGTGACGCACTGAGCAGACCGGACACGCCAAGCACCCGATGCCCCGCCCTCACCAGCCAGTCATGGCCAGCCACCGCGCCCATTGCATCGCCTGCCGCGAACAGCACGCCGTGCAGCGCCTCACGCAGGCGGCCACACTTGAGGAGGGCGCCGGTTTCGCGCTGCAGCAAGCCGTCGGCCACTTCGATGACGATGATGTCCGATTTCGATACCGCGCTGTGGGCGATGAGCGAAAGGGCGACACTTTCGATGCGGTCAAGCGTCAGGCCAGCGGTCGAAGTATGACCATGATCGGTGAAATCGAGAACAGAGCGCGCACCAGCATCAAGCATGGTCCACAGATCGCCACCGGAGCCCGTCCCCGTGACCTTGCTCGCAGCGACATTGAGGCCGGCCCGCGACAATCCATGGATCAATCCGGCCGCAGCGGTCGTCTTGCCCGCGTTCATCGACGTACCGACCACCGCGACGACGGGAGGCAGGACAGGTGGCACGGTAAGGCGTGGCAGTCCGAACCAACCGAGGTTGAGTACCTTGCCATCGTCATCGGCCAGCAGGCCAACCGGCTCGATCCGCGTGGCCGGCCGCATCTTCGCGTGGCGGCTGAGGACAAGACCGGCGACGCCACCACCGGCGACCAGATCACAGGCCGAAAGGTCCTGAGGTACGATGGCCTCGAACTGGTCGGGTGCGTAGCGTTCGCCATAGGCGACGATGATTTCGTCGCCGACATAGAGCTGGGCGCGGCGACCATGGGGGGATTCAAGCTTCTGGTGCTGGCCGAGCTGCGCCACCCGCGCCAGCACCAGATCCCCCGCACGCGGCCTTACGTCGCTGCGCAGCCGCGTCGCCAGATCAAGGTCGACACGGCGCGTGGTGAAGGCCCGCTTTGCAGCCATGCGGCGATCCTCGCGCAAGGGCCGCCCCTTGCGCGCGATGGTCCCTGTTACGTCCTGGCTTGGTGCAACCAGGCTTCCCTGGGCTTGCAGGTCCTGCAGCATGTCCAATCACCCCTTCTTTCCAATCGGGGCGACAACGACAGCAATTCAGGCTTATTCCATCGGCTGCAGAATTTTCTTCAACCCCTCAGTTCAGGCGCCAACTGAGCGACAGCCCACCGGCGAAATCGGTGCTGCGTGCGTTGAAGCCGGTGCTGGCAAAGACCTGCAGGCGCAGCTTTCGCGAAAGACCGAAGTTGATCCAGCCGGTAGCTTCACTGCTGGCAATGCGACCCGGCGTGGCCGATTCCTGCCAGTCATAATCAGCACCGACGATCGTGCCGCCAGGAAGCCGGTAGCTCACCCCACCGCTTGCCCCCCAGGTGTCCTGCAACGCCGATCCCGCCGGTTTGCCGAGAAAGCGATAGCGCGCACCGGCAAACAGGCTGAAGCTTCCGATGTCCTGCACGATATCACCGCTCACGGTGACGTCGGCCTTGCCGGTACCAAGGCGCTTCGCCCTGGATGCGGTGGGCAGCTTCACGCGCGTGCCAAGGTCGAGCCAGGTCGACCGGCCGAGTTCCAGCGAGTAGCCCAGTGCAACCGAGACATCGCCCAGCCCGCCCCGGCTGTTGGATATGGGCGCACCGGGCACTGGCGGCGTGATGATGCCTCCGCTGCCGCTGTCATCATCGCCGCCCGATGAACCCGAACCGCCGCTGCCAGAGCCTCCAGAGCCGGAATCGTCAGATCCCGAACCTGAACTTCCCGAACCGGAACCCGATGAGTCATCGCTTCCGGACCCACCGCTGCTGCTATCGTCGCCCGAACTGAGGTCTCCGAATCCGGCATCGCGCCCCTGCGGCGTGTCGAGAATGCTTCCCGGGCCATCGATATGGACCCAGGGAACGGAAAGGCGGATCGAAAACCCGCCCTTGCGGTACTTGATGGCGACAGGCGCGGAGACGACTTTGGTCGTCGCGGTATCGCCATATTTGCCTTCGGAGTAATTGGCTCCGGCACTTGCGCGCCAGACCGCCGGCTCATCATCCTGCTGCGTCTGCGCTGCCGCCTCTTGCGCTGCCGCTGCCTGCACAGAGGCTATGCCCGCCAGCAGGATAGCGCCCGCACGCAATGTATTCTTCATCGTACCCCCCTCGTCTGGCCGTGTGGTGATCCATCACAGCCCCCCATAACGACACGACTTGCAGCATTATTCCGGGCAGAAAAGCAATTTTCGCACGGCCGGAGCATCCGGCACCCAGACAGATGCGCGAAATTCGATCGCTGCGTGCAGGTTCGCCAGAGCTTGAGGGACTCGACGCAGTCGTCATGGTAGCAGGCACGTCATCTTTGCGATGAAAAGCATGGGGCACCTCGGCTCTCTGCCGGGTGGCCTGGAAAGCAGCTGTACGCCCTTCAGATTCTTTCCATTGTGCCGCAAGTCGGCTGCTGGCAATCCTGAAGGGCGTCGGTGAATCGCTTCGACCACCACATCACGTCCTGCTCTTCCACGCCGTTCATGAGCGCTCGCCAGCGGCGGATCCTTTCCTCGCGCGGCATCCTGATGGCGCGGCCCAAGGCGTCCGATATCTCTTCGGCGCTATGCGGATTGACCAGCAGAGCCTCGGGCATCTGCTCGGCGGCACCGGCAAAGCGTGACAGGATCAGCACGCCCGGATCCTCGGGATCCTGCGCGGCGACATATTCCTTGGCGACAAGGTTCATGCCATCGCGCAGGGGCGTGACGAGGCCCACCTTGCTGGCGCGATAGACCCCGGCGAGCATGTCGCGTGTGTAGCCCTGATTGACGTAACGGATCGGCACCCAGTCAAGCCCGGCATGCGCCCCATTGATGCGCCCGGCCAGCCCTTCAAGATTGCTGCGGATGCGCTGGTAGCTGTCGACCGTCCCGCGCGATGGCGGTGCGATCTGCAGGAGGGTCACCTCCTTGCGCTCCTCCGGGTGCTCGGTAAGGAACCGCTCATAGCCGAGGAAGCGCTCCTCGAGGCCCTTGGAATAATCGAGCCGGTCCACACCGACGATCAGCGTGCGGCCAACGGCGCTGACGCGGACACGTTCGAAAGTTTCCCTCGCCTTCTCGCTCGCGGCAAGGGCGGCGAATTCCTTCGCATCGATGCCGACCGGGCAGGCGATAAGGCGCAGGCGACGCTCGCCCACTGTCAGCCAGCCATCGTCATCGATCGTGCCGCCCAGCTCATGTGACACGTAATCGCCGAAAGATTGCAGCCATTCATCGGTGTGGAAGCCGATGAGGTCGTATGCCAGCAGGCTTTCGGTCAGCGCGCGCGCCTCGGGCAATGTCGCCAGCAGACGACGAGGCGGCCAGGGAATGTGCAGGAAGAAGCCGATGCGGTTCTCAACGCCGCGTGCCCGCAGTTCCCTGCCCAGCGGGAACATGTGATAATCCTGCACCCAGACAAGATCGTCCGGCTCGATCAGCGGTAGCGCGGTCTCGGCAAAGCGTTCGTTGGCGCGCCGGTAGCCATCGGCAAAGCTGCGTTCGTATTCGGCAAGATCGATACGGTAGTGAAACAGCGGCCACAGCGTGCGATTGGCGTAGCCGTCGTAGTACTCCTCGATGTCCTGCTCTTCCAGATCCACCGTGGCCGTGGTCACGCCGTCGATGCGCTCCATGTTGATATGGCCGGTGAACTCGCTGGTCTCGTTGCCCGACCAGCCGAACCAGATGCCGCCATGTTCGCGCAGCGCAGCGGAGAGAGCGACTGCAAGCCCGCCCTGCGCACCGCCGCCGGCACTCACCCGGTTCGAAATGACTATCAGCCTGCTCATCGTACGGTGTTCCAGGGTTTGCTCAGCAGGACGGCGCAATTGATGAGCCCGACCAGGGAGTAGGTTTGGGGATAGTTGCCCCAGAGTTCGCCGCTTGCCGGATCGATATCTTCGGAAAGGAGGCCCGATTGCGTCCGGCGCCCGAGCATCTCTTCGTAAAGCGCGCGCGCCTCGGCGCTGCGTCCGGTCAGGTGCAGGGCCTCGATCAGCCAGAACGTGCAGACGTTGAAGGCTGTTTCCGGCAAACCGAAATCGTCCTCGGTGGCATAGCGCAGCATGTGCGATCCCCGCCGAAGGCCCTCTTCGATGGCCGCCAGTGTCGAGACAAAGCGCGGATCATCCGGCGCCAGGAAACGCAGGTCGAGCAACTGGATCACGCTGGCATCGAGATCGTCGCCCGAGAACGTGGCCGACATCCGCTCGGTGTCGGGCCGCCATGCGGCGCGCTCTATCCGCTCGCGGATCGTGGCCGCGCGCTGGCCCCAGAACGTGGCCCGGTCATCAAGGCCGATGGCTTGCGCGGCGTTGCCCAGCCGGTCGCAGGCCGCCCAGCACATCGCCGCCGAATAGGTATGGACCGACTGCCGCGTGCGCAGTTCCCACAAGCCTGCATCGGGCTTGTCGAACAGGTCCCATGCCCTCTCACCCACTTTCTCCAGCGCTTCGAAATCGGCAAGGCCCGACATGCGCAACAGGCGCTGGTCGAGGAACGCCTGCGTGTTTGACAGGACGATCTGGCCATAGGCGTCGTGCTGGACCTGGGAATAGGCAGCGTTACCCACCCGTACCGGACCCATGCCGCGATATCCGGGGAGCTTTTCGGCCACCCCCTCGTCTATCCGCGCCTCGCCCAGCACGCCGTACAGCGGCTGGATATGGCCGCCGCGGGCATTGTCGACGATGTTGCGCAAGTAGGCGAGATAACCTTCGAGCACGTCCAGCGCGCCAAGCCGGTTGAGCGCCTGCACGGTGTAATAGGCATCGCGGATCCAGCAGTAGCGATAGTCCCAGTTGCGTTGCGATCCCGCATGTTCGGGGACCGAAGTGGTCAGCGCGGCGACGATGGCGCCGGTCTCTTCGTGCTGGCACAGCTTGAGCGTAATGGCCGAGCGGATGACCACGTCCTGCCATTCGACCGGCGTGGCCAGCCCGCGTACCCAGTGGCGCCACTCGGTAACGGTCGCATCCAGCATCTGTTCGAGCGTTTCGGCGAGATTGCCGGAGAAGCTCTCGTCCGGTCCCAGAAAGAAGTACTGTGCCTGCTCGACCCGGAAGACACGTTCCTCCGCCACAAGGCCGACCGGTGCAGAAGTGGTCAAGCGCATCGTCATGGCTTGCGAAAGGAAGCGGATGTGGTTCGATCCGCCGATGGTCACGGCGCAGGCGTTACCCCAGTTACAGGTCGGCCGAAGGTGCATGCGGATGCGCGGGCTGCCGGCCACCGGACGCACGATCCGCGCATAGGCGACCGGACGATAGGTGCGGCCATTGCGCCGGAAATAGGGGCAGAAGTCGATGACCTCTATCTCGCCGCCATTCGCATCGCGGTGGCGCGTGACGAGCACCGGCGTGTTGCGCAGATAGCGCTGGGTGATTTCCACACGATCTTCAAGATCGATGGACCACAGGCCTGTTTCCGGCTCTGCCCCACCCACCAGCGCAGAAAAGAACGGATCGCCATCGACTCGCGGAATGCAACCCCAGACAAATGCGCCGGAGGTATCGATCAGCGCCGAGACCTGGCAGTTTCCGATTGGCCAGAGATCGAGCGATGCCGTCATGCCAGCGCCTCCCACAGCCATTCGCGCAAGTCGCCCGGAGACCGCAGGCCATAGGTTGCAGCAGTAGGTCGCGGCTCGCCCACAAGGATGGCGTGTCCGCCAAGGTCTCGAACCGCTGCAAAGCCCGGTTCGTCAGTCAGGTCGTCGCCTGCGAAAACCGGCGTCGTGCCTGCGAGGTCAGGATGCGCCATCATCGCCCGGATGGCACTGCCCTTGTCCGAACCTGCATCGCGCAGTTCCGCCATCATCTTCCCTTGCTGAAGAAACAGACCGTGGCTTTCAGCCAGTTCATGAGCGAGGGCGACAGCGTCCGCCTCGGCCTGCGGCATCATGCGATAATGCAGGGCAACGCCAAGGCTCTTCTCCTCGACAAGCACGCCGGGGTGTTCGTCTGCGAATGCACAGAACCGCGCTGCCACGTCATCCAGCTGGCCGGGCCGTGGAGGACTTATCGTCACGCCACCCCAGCGATGCTCGCCACCGTGGCTGCCTGAAATCCAGATGTCCCGGCTGACTGCACCCAGCATCCCGTCGATCTGTGCCAGGGAGCGCCCACTCACCACCGCAAGCCTGCCGTCCAACCGGTCGAGCAGTGTATCAAGCAGAAGCCGGGTCTGCGCGTCGGCACAAACAGCTCCGGGACAGTCATCAAGCTCGAACAGCGTTCCGTCGAGATCCAGGAAAAGCGTGCTGTCTTCAAAAGCCAAGCCGGCCGGAGGCGATAGGGGCATTGCCGCAACCTTGATTGGGTCTCTCCTGAAAAGTCCCGGCCGCAAAGGGCTGCGCCCGCCTCTTCCGAACCCGGGCACAGCAGGTTTTGTTCCTGCGATCAGCCAATTAGAACGGGAAGTAGTGGGGTATCGCCATAACCGCCACGGCCCATGTCAGCAGATTGAGCGGCAGGCCCACCTTCACGAAATCCATGTAGCGGTAACCACCCATCTGGTAGACGAGGACGTTGGTCTGGTAGCCGAAGGGCGTGGCGAATGCGGCGCTTGCCGCCATCATGATCGTAACCAGAAACGGGCGCGGGCTGACCGAAAGGCTCTCGGCCAGTGCCACGGCCACCGGCGTCAGCAGGACCGCAACAGTCGCATTCGACAGAAGTTCGGTAAGCAGCAGCGTCGCGCCATACAGCAGGATCAACGCCGTCAGCGGTCCGACCCCGTTGACCGAGCCGATCATCCACTGCGTGACTTCGGCGGCGAGGCCGGTCTGTTCCATGGCAATGCCGATGACCACCATCCCTGCGATCAGCAGCAGGATCTCCGGCCGCAATCCGGCATAGGCCTGATCGGGTGAAATCACGCGCAGCACTATGAGCAGGACCGCGCCGGCAAAGGCCGCTGCGGCAATCGGCACGAGGTTGATCGCCGCCACGGCAATCACCCCGATGAACACCGCCACGGAAATGAGCGCCATCCTCGGCTGGAACTCGTGGGCCTCGGCATAGACCCTCGTGTCTTCGAGCGAGTCTCCCGTGAGATCCACATGGCTGACGGAATGGCGCTCGAAATCGGCCCGGGACGATGTCCCTTCAGGCTCCCCGACGGGTGCCGGCGCGCCTTTGACGAGCTTGCCGGTAAACAGCACGAGATAAAGGCCTCCCACTGCCGCCATGGCCAGCCCGACCGGGGTGATCTCGAATATGCCGAACGGCGCTTGTCCGGACGACCGTGCCATGTCGTCGACCAGCAGGTTGGTGGATGTGCCGATCAGCGTGCAACTGCCCCCCAACACCGCGACATAGGACAGGGGCATCAGGAAGCGTCGCGGATCGAGCCCGATGGATTTCGCCACATCCCTGATGACAGGCGCCGCAACCACCACGATCGGCGTGTTGTTGAGGAAGGCCGACCCGAAGCCGGACATGCCGATAAGCCCCCACAAACCCGCCGCGCCGGTCCTGCGGCAAAGCACGACGGCTTTCTCGATGGCCTTGTCGAGCAGCCCCGAAAGCTCCATCGCATAGGCAATCACGAACAGCGATGCGAGCGTGAGAATGGCGGGGCTGGCAAAGGCGCCCTGGACTTCGCTGGGGCGCACGGCGCCTGTCACCAGCAGGATGGCAGCGCCGCTCAGGGCAATGACATCGGCCCGCATTCGATCGGCAATCAGCGCGACGACAACGCTGACAAGGACCACAAGGGTCAGAATTTGCTCGATCGTCATGATTATCGAGCTCTTACAGACACATGACCTTTCCGACAATCGGTGCTAGGTCTTGGCGATGATAAGGGCATGTCGCAGTAGGGAATGGTCGGCCAGTCGATCAGCCAACTGGTCGTTGGGCCGAATGTTGGTGCTGACAGCCTTGTTCGCCACCACCCTCTTCGCCCTCGCCGGTTGCCAGCAATCCGATCCGGAACCGCAGGCATCCTCTGCCCCAAAGGTCGCCATCGAGGCTTTGCCGACCACGACGCCCAAGGCGCTCTCGGCATTGGGCCGTGCCGATATCCTGGCCGCGGTTGCCGCGGCAGCAGACGAGGTCGCCGCTGGCAACCCCCTGCCGCAATCGAACCTCGAACTCGCGAACAGAAGCTTCGAACTGACCATGCCGATCGCCTGCGCGGACGGCGTGACCGGCGCCTGGGGTTCCTGGCGCCTGGATCCTTCATCGCGTGTCCTGCGGGTTAGCTTCAGTCGGCAAAACTGGGCCGCCGAGCCGCTATTTGCGGACCTTGCAAACGGCCAGCCGTTCGAGGCGGCCGAGGGCTTCTGGGTCGAACGCCCCTGGACACGCTCGGAACAGTGCCCCCGGCCGGTTGTCAGTGCGGCCGCGCCGGGAATTCCTGAGAAGGCGCCGCCGAAGATCGCTGAAGCTGCGCCACGGGACCAAGCCGCGCCGGACAACAGGCTCGCGCTCGTGCAGTATTTCTCGTCCGACGCGCCGCGTACGCTACTTCGGGGCAAACGGCCTTATGCCTATACGGCGAAGGTGCCAAAAGATGCAGAGCCAACGGTGCGTGCTTTCGGGGTCAGGATCGAAGGACGGATCTCCGCCTTTGGCGATGGCCAGCCGGTGCATTGCGTGAATCGGCAGACAAGCAAACCGCCAGTTTGCGCGGTGGCGGTCGAATTCGGCAAGATAACCCTTGAGGATGCCGCGACCGGCGAGACATTGGCAGACTGGGACAGCTAGGCCCTCGCACCAGGCGGGGTGTACCTGTAGGCAATCGGGCGTTGCATCACCATCGCGGGTCGCCCGGCGCTCAGGATTGGGGAATATCACGGCCTCGGCATTGCCGGCATGGGGCATCGAGACAGTCATGCGCTTGATCGGCCTCTAGAGCGATGCATGGCAGCACCAATCGGCCTTACCCCGGCAATGTACGAAGCAGCGATCCCATCCTCATCGAACGGCACCAGCGTCTACGGCGCAATGACCTCGACGGACATGCCCTTTCTCCTCAATGCTTCAAACACTCGTCATTAATATCGGGGCTGCACATCCACTGCGTCGAAATCGGAACCGCCCTTGTCATCGTCGCTGGCCTTGTGCCGAACGTAGTTGACGAAAGTCACGCTCAAGTTCCATCGACCGACGTTTCGGCGAAGAATCGAAGCGTTGGGCAGTTCAGTGGAAACTTTCAGGCTAATGGCTGGCGGAGAGGGTGGGATTCGAATATGTCTCGTAGAACCTTGTAAATACTGGCATAGCCAGACGAACTTTACCAAGTGTGCCCCCTGCTCTGCCCCCAAAAAAATTGGACGCATCCGCATTATCTCGGACGAGGCGCCTCAATCCGAGGCTGTGCCATCAACCATGCATAAAATTGCGATCTGCCTCTTAATCAGCGGGTCCTAGGTTCGAGCCCTAGTGCGTCCACCAAAATCTCATTATATATCAGAAACTTAGGCAAGTCTAAGATCCTCGCGAGAACCGGCGCGGCTCCGCTAGGTAGCTCTCTAGTTAGCAGGGGAACCAGTTCATATCTGGCAGAAGAATCGTACGCATGGGCAAGCCCCCTTGCGAAACGTCCGGCGGAATGGACTGATTTGCGTTGCAGCTCGGAGTGAGGCCGGCCCGGTCGGGTCTTGTAGCTTTGCCCCGCCCTGTATCTGTGTAACCACGGTACTATGATGCGCGATACCGCCACCGCAGCGCCCGCTTGCCACCTGCCGATGCCATTTTGCGGCAGCCCAGTGATCCGTTGCCTCATTTCCCGGCGATACCGCGCATAGGTCGCTAGTCCTGCACCGAAGACGACTGCCGATGCGATCTTAAGCGGCATCGCGAGTCGCATGTTGCTTCTCCGTCAGGCCGAGGCGAACCTCCACGCGCGGGCTGCAGCCGATCATCCCCAATTCTCCGGAACCGGCAAGCTTCGTTTCTGGTACAAGCCTGAAATCCGGACGTTCGGCCAAAGCAGGATGTTCTCACGATGGCATCTCGCGCAAACGACCAGCTGTTGCTACGCGCACCCCTGACGTGTGGGGCGCTCTCCTCACTCGCCTAGAGCGGTTTCCATTCATTCCGGCTCATATCCGCAAGATTTGAAGTAATTGGCACATTCGGCAGGCTGGAAGATGTCGACGAGCCTGCCGATCAAGTCCCACAACCCGCTGACGGTTCGCTCACCTGCCTTGCGGAGCATGACCTTGAGCCGGGAGAAGGCCTTCTCGATTTGGTTGAAGTCCGGGCTGTATGCTGTCGCCCGTCGAGTTCGAACGGCAGCAGATTTTGAAAGCGGAAGGCGTCTAGAAAACTAGGGGCTACTCACCCGCCAGACGCATCTTCACTTCCGTCAGCCGCACTGAATCAAATCAAACAGCCATTGGCGAGGGGTTTTTGTAGTGCCCAGATACCGCCTGAGGCGTAGGATATTATCTCTGCACCCCCCGTTCGGGGGGTGTGCGGCGGTGAGCGGACAGCTCATTATGAAGGGGCGACCCGGCCTCCAAGGCGCTTCAGCGATGGAGCTTCTTGAAGGTAGCTCTGGCGGTGCGATTCCGTCGCATCGCCAGTTTTTTATTTATGAGTGGTTTATTTCGTTTCGGGAAGTGCTGTCTGATTATCTCTAAGGACCACCGCACATTCCTGATTGGGAGAACTTTAATGCGCATCCTACTGACCGCCGCCACCCTCGCGATGGCGCTCACGGCAACCCCCGCCCATGCCCGGTCGGGCTACGGCGCCTGCGTAGCGATCCAGCCGAGTAAGAACCGCCTTTTGTGGACCAATCCGGTTGCCGCCGAAGAGTCGTCGATGGCGGCGCTTGCCGCGAAATTCGCCGCGACGCTGCGCGACAAGAGCTATGCATCCGACCCCGAATTGTCCGAATATTGCAAATTCTTTGTGCAGCAGAAGGACGCGATGGAGTTCATCATGAGCATTCGTCAGAACCACAACGGCCCGGTAGGCCCAGGGGTGCCCTTCAGTGGCTAGCAGTCGATTTTTGCATGCGCTGCTGACAGTCGGCCTACTCGCCGTGTCGCAGGCCACGCAAGCGCAGTGGAGCGCCGCCAACGACGAGGCCAACCGCCAGCGCATGATGGCATCGATGCGGGCGCAAGACGCCGCCAATGATCGCGCTGCAGCCGACCGGGCCTTCCAGGCCGGGCTGGAGCAGCAGCGTTCGCTGCGCAGCGGCTCGTCCCCCTCGTCTTCCTCGTCCGGATCGGGTGGCATGGGCACGCCGTTGGACGGGCTGGCGGCTGCGCTTGGCCGCGGCAATCAGTCAAGCGGGGGACCGCAGTCCGTGGTCGATCGCCGCACGTACATCATCCATCAGCAGGAAACGTCCAAACAGGTCGTGGCTCGGCTGTTCGCCGAGGCAGAAGGCGGCAATCCCGAAAGTGCGTGGAACCTCGGCCGGCTCTATTACACCGGATATGCCGGCGTCCCACGGGACGATGCCCAGGCGCGCCGCTGGTTTGCCACCGCGGGCGAACGCGGCCATGCCGAGGCGCTGGCCAACCTAGGCTATTTTGCGCACGAGGGGATCGGAGGTCCGCAGGACCCGGCGCTGGCACTTGACGCCACGGCCCGGGCGGCGGCTGTAGGCAGCACTTACGGCGCAGGGCTGAACGGGATCTATCGGCTGAGCGGCCTGGCCGACGAGCAGCTCGATCCTGTTGCCGTGGCCAACCTGGAGCGAGCAGCCGATGCGGGCGAACTGTTTGCCCAGGCAGCTCTCGGTACCATTGTCTACGCACTGGGAGTGGGGACCGCGGAGAACTGGGAACGCGCGGCACACTACGCCCGCCTCGCCGCTGAACAGGGCCACGGTGCATCGATGACCGAACTGGCGCGGATGATGTTCGTCGGCCGGGGCGTGGCGCAGGACCAGCGGGGGGCCGTTGCCATGTTCCGTCGTGCGGCCGAAGCCGGCGATCCGGGAGGCATGTCCTTCCTTGGGCAACTGTACATGACCGGCCAAGGAGTGCCCAACGACGTAGCAGCGGGCCTCGAATTATTTCGCCGCGCGGCCGATCTGGGCCATCCCGGAGCGCAGGGCGTCTATGGCCTCTCCCTGATGCTGGGTCAGGGCGTCGCAAAAAACGTCCCCGAAGGTCTGCGTTACATCCGCTTGGGAGCCGCGCGGAACGATCCGCAAGCCTTGACCGTGCTGGGCAAGATGACCTTCGTCGGCGAAGGCGGCATTACCAGCGATGAGCGGCGAGGGATCGAGCTGCTCCAGGCGGCCGCGGCTCTGGGCGGCCAGGACGCCATCGAAACTTTAGCCATGGACGAGGTACAGCAGGCCATGCGCCGTCTGGGCATCGCGCAGACGGTGACGCCAACGTCCGGACCTAAAGTGCGCATGGTCAGCAAGCCCAAGAGGTGACGAACCGATTAGTTGACAATATGGCTGCGGGGGCATCACCCACCCCAAAAACAGACGCGTGTTTAAGGCGATGACGAATTCAATGGTCTTAGGCGTACCGGGAAGGGTTGTGTTCGCAGGCCTCTGGCTTGCCCTGACCCCGGTCTGCGTTCTTTCGCAAGAACCCCCCACCCGGCCTCGTTTGGTATGTTCTGGACGAACTGAACCATACCGGCTTCGATATCGAGGACCCCACCAACCGTCCCATCCCGTTGTCGGAACCGCCTGCCGGGGTGCTCCTGCCAGTTGACGTCAGCCGGGACGGGGTCGTGGACTGGCTGATTCGCTGGCCGGAAGACCAGCGGCTCTGCGGAACCGGAGGTTGTCGTCTCAGCCTGTACGTCAGCGACGACAATCGCTACCTGCGCGTGTTCGACCGTCAGGCTTGGGATCCGGACATCCGAACAGTCGGCGACGAGATCCGACTGGAGGCTTCGTTTCACCACCTGAACTGCTTGCCCCCCCGGGAAGTTTGTCGCCTCGCCTGGGCCTGGGACCCGACAACCCGCAGCCTTTCCGAGCGCCCGAGTTCCGATGGCGAAGCTGTCGTAAGCGGCTTTGGCGAGGGGACCGTGGATCTCGGCGAGGTCGATGGAAGACCGAAGTTGCCGGATGATATTCCGGCGGCTGTCTTTGACAGGTATCTCGCCGGGCGTCGCGCCTGTGGCAACCCGGATGACGCCGATGCATTCACCGTCTCCTACCCAGCCGTCGCTTCGACACCGGATTTGAACGGCGACGGCCAGCGGGACTGGGTTATCGAGGCTCCCAGCTTCTGCGCGGAGCAGGCGGCTGCCGATTATGGCTACGAAGTCTGGATCTCCGACGAGACGGACGGTGCTTCCCGCGCTTTCGTCGCGGCGCCCGGTCGCTGGCCGGCATTTCAGGTAGAACGCACTCCTGCAGGGATGCTCGACGCTCGGCCCTGTCTTACTGGCGTGATCTGCGAAACCATCCCCCTCGAATGGAACCGCGCCGCCCGCGTATTCAGGCCGGCCTCATCGGAGAGCTTGTCGTCCCGCCCTTGACGCCTGTGAAACATGGTTACAGCCGCCCTCGGCGGTCCCGGAGCCGCAGCGTGGAGTGATTTATGATTCCGGCGGTAGTCCTTGCGACGACCCTCCTGATTTCCCCCGGGCTGCAGTCGGCGCCGCTTGACGAGCGGGTATACGTTCTCAGCCAGGATGACCGCTGGGGAGCTTATCTCTCGGCGCCAGACCAGACCGCGTCGAACGGCAAAACGGCTTGGTCATGGTCTGTCTGGTTGACGCTGGACAGTTCCCTGCTGATCGACGCCTTTCTCAATGAGTATGATTGCGATAGGTCGCAATTCCGGAGGCTTCGGCAGGAGCGCTTTCGGGAGGGCGACCTATTCGACACGCGGGACTCTGAAGCAGGGATCCGGTCCCCACACTGGCTCGAGATGGAGGGCCTGGTAATGGAAGAGGTCTGTCGAGATACCTACCTCACCCTGTCCCAGGCGGAAAACTTTCCCGCTGCTGCGGATGAATTGACCTCCGGACGTACTTCATCATGAAGTGTTTGCTCGGAATACTGTCCGTCATTATCGGACTGGAAGGTTTTTGGTCGGCGCTCCGGAACAGGCACCTGCGCGATAAGTCGGGATGGATATACGTCCGAGCGGAAAGACAGCCCCTCTACTTCTGGGTGATGACAGGGGTGTTTGCCTTGATGGTCGTGACGGGCGGTTTTCTCCTGTACTTGGCCATAACGGAAATCTGGTGATTGTTTGGGAGGGTGCCGTCAGTCAAGTCGAGCAAATCGTCGCAGGTTGGATAACCTTCATGCGTAGGCAGCGGCATCAGCCAGGCCGATAGCGCGCTGTAACCCGCAGATAAAAACAGGCGCAGTGAATTCCAACTGTGCCGCCACACACCTCTGGCCCGTCTTCGGCATCGAGGATCAGGAAATCGGCCTAGGCGCGGTGGAGGTAGTAGCCCAGCAAAAGCCCCATCTGGCCGCCGCCGATAATGACAATGTCCTGGGTCTCCATGCCCTTAGAGGCCGTTTCGACAGGGGTTGAGCGGCCGAGGTTCATGTGATTCCGGGAGTTTGCAGACATCTCGGAGGCAGGCCCGACGTGATCGGCTACTGCCAGTCAAGCATAAGGTCCCTCGCGTTGCCAATAGGTCATGACCACCTTTTCGCCTTGAACAACGGGCAGTCCAGCATGAAGGCTGGCGGGATCTCGGCGGCCCGTTACGTCCACGTTGCGGAAAATCACCGCTGATCCAGGCTGAGGACACACGGCGATCCCGCAAGACGGAAAAGCGGTGCCGCCGCCCCCTTCCGGGCTTTGCAGATAGACCAGCACCGTATTCACCCGCTGCCCGCCACGCGCGGTGTGAACTGCGCCGCCCGCGCCACCAGGAAATGAATCGAAGTGCGCCCGGTATTCCTGCCCCTCACGATAGTGCAGGATCTGCAGACCCTCGCCATTGGCAACGGGCCAGTTGGTGAGCGCCGCCAGCCGGTGTTCGAGCCGGTCGATTAGGGCGGTTTCAGCGCGCTTCAACATAACACCTGAGCTGGTCCGTTCCGGATGGGGTAAATTCTCGCCGCTGACCTCATCCACAACCGTGGAGGGACGCAGACCCCGATCGTGGGCAAAAGCGAGCAACTCGGCACATTCGACCGATGACAACACGTTTTCGCAAAGAGCAACGGCAGGGCTGGCCAGGCGCAGGGTCACTTTCATCTCGCGTCCCTCGCACCAGATCATCCCCGTGTCCGGGACAACTGGCAGAGCCACGACCGGCGCCGTCAGGCTGGGAAATACCTGCGCGATGCCAGAAGCAAGGGCTGCGCGTGCATCCGCCTCATTCCATCCGGCGGCAATCATCCGGACTTGCATGTCCGCCGGAACGCAGCCAGCGGAGAGGTTGCTGGTGATCCATTCCTGCCAGCTTGGCTCAGATCCTTGCATCTCCTCCCTTTCGATCGGACTGGTTCCTGCGCGCTAGGCGTATAGCCCCGCGCGCAGGAACAGCCGGTTCAAAACCCGAAATGGAGCGAGGCGCTCACCGAGAACGGATTGCCTCCGGCGTTGCCCACGGTCTTGTGAGCCGAGAGAGAGAGCACGCCATTGCGTCCGATCCGCTGGTCGATGTCCGCGCCCAGGCGGGCATGGTCGCGGTCCACCGCATAAATGCCGCCCGTGCCACCCATGCCCGTGCCGATGATCTGGAATGCCGGACCGCCGTCGAACCGGTCGAAGCGGTGGATATATTCCCCGCGCAGACGCAGCGTCGTTGGCTCGGCCAGGGTGAAGCGACCGGTCAGGCCAAGGCGCCCTTCCGAAGCCTCGTCAACCGAGCGGCCGACAGTGACCGGGAAGCCGCCGCCAGTTTCAGTATAGCCATCAACCGTCACCTGGCTCCAGGAATAGCTGATCGTCGGGGTCAGTCCGAAGCTGTCGCTTCCCATCATGTCGAACCAGTCAAGCCGAGCGCGCAGGGCAATCCCGCGGGCATCGGTAGAGCCGGTGCTGGTGTCGGTGTTTGCACCATTGAGGTAGTTCCGACGCAGGTTGACGTTCCAGTCACCATAGATCGCCGTCGCGCTCAGCACGGCACCGCTCTGGCCGAGCCGCAGGTCGGCCTCGGCCACGCCGTGCCAGCCTTCCAATTTCTGCTTGCCGCCGAGCGTCAGGTCGGAATCCGACCGGTCATAGCCGATCCCCGCCCCCAGCCGCAGCGGGCCGGCATCGACGCAGGCGCCAGCTTCGGCCAACACGGAGTCGGTGTCGTTGCGGCCATCGCGGCGATAGTCCAGCACGCTCCACGCGCAGCCGCGGCCCGGCTGTACATAGTCGGTCAGGATGCGGTGATGTGCACCCCACATCATCAGCCCGAGGCCACCTTGCAGCGCGCGGTTGGGCGCCGCCTGCATCACTGTTGCGCTGAAATCGTCCAGACCGATGACGCCCGTGCCCGGTGTCGGCGTCGGTGTCGGCGTCGGAGTGGGCGTCGGAGTCGGCGTCGGGGTCGGGGTCGGGGTCGGAGCGGGTGATCCGGCTGCGACTCTCGCCAGATAGGCCTGGCTGGTGCCGTTGATGTCCCCCTGCCCAATCACCATCGTTCCGTCAGCGCTCACATCGGCGGCACTGGTATAGGTATTCGCGCCATTGTTCGCACCCGCAGCGGCGAGCCAATCGGCGATCGACTGGGCGCCAGCGGACGTCCAGCGGACTGCCGAGTCGGTGAAACCCGCAGACGAAGTGCCGACGGTGACCGTGCCATCGGCGCTGACAGCGTTAGCGACCGATCTCGTCTCTCCGGGCAGGGACGCAAGCGCGACCATCCCGCCTGCCTGAGTCCATCGGAATGCGACGAAACCGGTAGGAGCGGTGGAGCTTCCGACGATGACCGATCCATCTGCGGAAATGTCGTTGCCCGAGGAACTGAACGATTCGCCGTAGCGGCCGATCGCACCCAGTGACACCATTTGGCCGGCTTGGGTCCAGCGGAAGGCCGAAAACTCGCCGTCAAAGCCGCCTCCCGAAGCCTCTCCGGTGACGACCGATCCATCCGACGAGACCGCCCGCGCCAGCGAATAGGTGAATCCGCTCGACGTGATCGCCCTGGCGCGACCGCCGTCGATCCAGATCGCCGCGCGCGTGCTTGCGCTGGCGCTGGAATCCGGAGAGCTGAAGCCCACCGCCACGCGCCCATCCGCCGAAACGCCGAGCGCCTGGACGTTGACCGCGCCGTCGAAGCCCGGCAGCCTGACCGAGGTACCCGTGCCATCGACATTGCGGAACAGGAAGGCGGCAGTGCTATGGGAGGTGGCAGCATAGGATCCGACTGCGACCGTTCCGTCGTTGGAAAGCCCGCTTATCGTCATCTGGTTGGTTGAAAAACCGTCTGGCAGAGGAACTCTGTAACGGCCCGAGCCAGTTATGATGAACCCGTCCGAAGTCCCGATAGCGCGTCCATCTCCGGAAATGCTGTTGTAATGGACATTGCCGCCGCCCGGACCACCCGGAAGCAGATTATCGCCAGTGACCGAGGGAACGACCATCGCAAAGGGAGCCGGGACGGGGGTGTTGACACTCACCGGTCCTGGCGTCGGCGCAGGGGTGGGCGTCGGCGTTGGGCTCGGGGCAGGCGTTGGCGTCGGAGCGGGTGTTGGCGTCGGAGTAGGTGCGGCCCCGGCTACGCGGGCAATATAGCCTTGCTTATGTCCGTTGATGATACCGTAGCCCGCGACGACATTGCCATCGTCACTGACTCCCAATGCCTCCTGGTACATGTTCGTGCCGTTGGCCACGCCATTGGCGGCAAGCCATGCCGCAACCGTTTGCGCATTTCCGCTGGTCCAGCGCACGG
Source organism: Novosphingobium subterraneum (assembly GCF_000807925.1). Classification (GTDB taxonomy): domain Bacteria; phylum Pseudomonadota; class Alphaproteobacteria; order Sphingomonadales; family Sphingomonadaceae; genus Novosphingobium; species Novosphingobium subterraneum. The sequence continues at coordinate 41,734 of NZ_JRVC01000026.1, forward strand.
CATGGGATTCGTTGACCACGAAGGTGCCGATAGTCTGTCCGGGAACGATTGCCTCGCCTACGATCACGCTGCCGTCGGCATTCACGCCAGTGGCAACGGATGCGAGCTGGTTTGTCAGCTTTGGCAGGGCGACCATGCCGCCCGCCTCGGTCCACTTGATGGCAATCAGGTTGTCGTCTTTGTACAGATCGTTGCCCATGACGCCGCCCTGCTGCGACGAGCCCACGATCGTTCCGCCATCGGCTGAAATGCCGTTCGCGAGGCTGGTCGCGAGGGCGGCGGAATGGCTGGCAAGAACGCCCAGTTCGACAAATCCGCTGGCGCGGGTCCAGCGCAGAGCCTGGACATTGGGGCCAACCGGAGTGGCGCCCGAATATTGCTGGCCCCGCCCACCGATGGCGGCGATTGCCGAGCCGTCTCGTGAGATGCCGGTAATCTCGGCGTTGAAGGTCAGGCCATTCTGCACGGGGTTGCTCGTACCGACTTGCAGCAGTTGTTCGGGGGCGGCGGTGCCCGTCCACAGGATCGGGATGTTGAAGCCCGATATGCTTGCCAGACCACCGATCACATTGCCGTCACCGCTGACCGCAACCGCCCTGTAGTTTCCCGCGCCGGTGGGTTGGGCCAGGATTGTGGGCGTGCCGTCCAGCCACTTTACGCCAACCATGCCGCTGAAATTCGTGCGCGCGGTCGGCTTGGCCTCCCCGACGATCACCGAGGCATCGTCGGAAATACCGGCCGGCGTGAAGTGAAGGTAACCCGTGGGCGCCGTCAGGACGGTGGCACCAGTTGGGGTGAAGACCCAGGCCTCGCTTACCGGCAGATTGTTGACCAGCTTGTTGTGAAAACCGATGACCGTCGTTCCGTCTCCGGAGATGTCCACGAACTCCACGGTATTGCTGTCGCCGTTCGACCCGTTTTCGGCCGAATCCGGACTGCCGGGAATCTGCTCTGAGCCAATCACCTGTCCGAACGCAGGCGCAGGCAAACCCGCCAGCAGGGCAACAGACCCCAGCGTACCAACAATTGCGGTTGTGGTTTTCAAGAGAGCATTGCTCCCAAACTTGCCGGTCATCTCTGAAAGTGCCTCCGTTGAGCGCCCGCGCGTGCAGTGCCGCGAGTACATTTGCGCCTAACTGGTCTTTGAGAGAGGATACACCCCCTGTTCAGGGGGACTAACGCGGCGGACGCAATTCACGCAAAAGAAACAACACTTCCAATCCCCGGCACAGTCATTTGTCGGCTTTTCCGCCATAAGACAGGCCAAGTTGGGCCGCATGCCAAGACGCTTCAGCCCGGCTGGAAATCCCCAGCTTGCGGTAGATCACCTTGATATAGCCCGAGACGGTATTCTCGCTGAGCATGAGCTGCGCGGCGACTTCGGCATTGCGCATGCCGCGTCCGATAAGGGTCAGCACTTCCAATTCGCGCGACGTCAGGTTTCCGGTTTCGCCTGCTGCCGGCCCGGTCCGCCGAAAATGCTCCATGATCCGCCGGGCAATAGAGGGAGAAAGCGCGGGCACCCCTTCCTTGATCTGCTGCAATTGGCGGATGATGCCTTCGCGTATCTGCTCCTTCAGCAGATAGCCGGAGGCGCCAGCCGAAAGCGCGCCGACGATAGAGCTGTCATCGGCCATCGCTGTGGTGACGATGCAGATAGTATCGGGAGAATTCACCCGTAGCCGGCGCAGCACATCCAGCCCCGATCCGTCGGGCAGGCGCAGGTCGATCAAGGCCAGGTCAAACACGTGCTGGTCCATTGCGGCCAGCGCATCGCGCACGGTGGAGGTACCCGTAACCCCGCAGCCCGGAAACGCCTCGACCGCGATCGCGCCCAGCCACTGCAGCGTTTCCGATACATCTTCGAGGATCAGCACGGATTTCACGCCGCGACGCCTTCGCGCGGAAAGCGAACCTCGATTACCGTTCCGCGCATCCCCATGGCCGCGCCGCGCGAAACCGTCATCGCGCCGTTAAGCGCGGTCGCGCGCGAGCGCATGTTGCGCAGTCCATTGCCCGCAGTGGCGGTTTCTGGGTCGAAGCCCTTGCCGTCATCGGCAACCATCAGGACAAGGCCGCCCGCCCCATCAGCCAACCGTATGCCAACCGTGGTGGCCTCCGCATGGCGCAGGGCATTGCCCACGGCCTCGCGCAGGATCGAGCGCATGGCGGCTACCGATTGCGGCAGAAGTTCGGCCTGGGTGTCCACCTGCCAGACCAGCCCAATACCGACCGATGACAGCAGGTCGGCGATCTCCACCCTGAGATCAGCCATCAGTTCGGCCAGGGTCAGCCGCTCGCCAGCGCTGTTGTTGATGATCTCGCGCAAGTCGGCGAGCGTGTCGCGGATCAGCTCGTCCTTGCGGACCGGGTCGCGGCTGTGCAGCGCGCCGAGCAGTTGCACCCCGATATTGTCGTGCATGTCGCTGGTGATGCGCTGGCGCTCTTCGGCCGCGCCTTGTTCGTGGGCGAAGCGGCTGGCGAGGGCTTGGGACAGTATCGCACACAACTCGCTCGCCCTGGCCTGTTCGCGCGAACCGAACAGGCGCCGGCCGTGCATGGCATGTTCCAGGCGCAGCGGTGGCAGCGGTCCGGTAGCGGGGATCGCCAGGGCTGCGCCCTCTTCAATCACCGTAGATGCTTCAACCGCTTGACCGGCTACGATCTTCAGCGGCTGGAACACCCGCTCGAGCAAGCCGCGCCAGCGGTCCATGCGCTCGACCTCGCCCTCTGCAAGCGCAATGGCGAGTATGTCCTGAAAACTTGCCTCGATCTCTCCGTCACGCCGGAACAGCTTGCGCGCGATGATGTCGCGCAGCGGCAGGTACAGGAAGCCGACCATTACAAGCGCCAGCCCGAAAGCCGGCGCACGCTCAAGCGCGATCCACCAAATCAGCGCCGCGTCCACCGCGATCAGCAGTGCGGCGCCGGTCATGTAGAACAGGATGCGGAAGGCCCAGCGATCGAGATCGAACAGCCGGTAACGCGCGACCCCGATGGCCATGCCGATGTGGATCAGGAGGAAGAAGGCAAAGGCATAACCCTGCGGCAAGCCCGGCGTCAGCCCGACCAGGCTGGGCGCAATGACCGTGAAGACGAATGCCCCTGCTCCGACCGCGACCGACAGGCCGAACCAGCGCACTACCGCCCGCGCCGCCGGATCACCGCGCGAGCGCCAATATTGCACCGCCGCTGCCAAAAGGATGCCGAGCATCTCCAGCATCGTCGGCAGGTGCGAGCCGGCAGGAGGTCCATTGAACACCTGCATGCTGTCCGCGAACCACCAGGCCCCGAACAGTACGAACGGAACCCATAGCCAGCGGGCCGGAACCAGGGGCGTCGGATAACGCAGCAGCAGCGCGATCATGGCCGCGCCAAATAGCAGCGCGCCGCCATGGTTCATCACCGACAGGCCACGGAACAGGCCGCCATCGATGGCGAGTTCGCGGGTGCTGTAAAGTGCGGCAGGAAAGGTGAAAAACAGCATGCCAAGGCTGGCCAGGGCGAACAGGCGCGCGGCTGGATCGTAACGTCGCAGCGCCCAGACCCAGCCGCCGATCAGAAAGCTCGACAGCCCGACCAGCATCTGCACCCAGAAGGCGGGGGGAAGATCGCTGATTGGCCGCATTCTTGCGGGTGAAACCCTCGTCTGTCGCAGTGCGTTGCCGTCCATTGTCTCGATCGAGACACTCTGGCCGCTCACTAGCCCGGCAAGCGCGGACTGGCGGGCAAAGAAGCGCCCCATGTCGGCATAGGTTGCCAGCGTGTCCGGCTCTTCGATCAGGTCGCCGGCCTCGATCACAACTCTATGTTCGTCATTTCCGAGAAGGGCCGTAACCTGCGCCGGGCCGGTCAGGGATCGATCAAGGCCCGGCGCAGGCGCCGCGTGGATGGCGCCGGTTTCATCGGCGGCGAACGTCACGCTCAGCCATGGACGGCTGATCGTCAACTGAACCAGGAGAGCGCTGGCCATCAATCCGGCCAGAACCAGCCCGATCATTACAGTTGCCAGCGTGGGTCGTGCTCTCATGAAAGTTATTCGCCCCCCCAGGTATTACTGCCTCGGTTGCCAAACTTAACGGCGGCGGGGATTCGCGCCACCCCCTGAATAGGGCATTCGCACAAGACGCTATCCCCTGAACCGGGGGGTGACGGTTACAGCAATCGGTGCAAAGTATGCGCCGCCCTTGCAGAGGAGAATGACATGAAGCTCATCGGCGCCTGCCTTGCCGCCGCCCTGTTGCTGGCGCCAGGGATCGCGAGGGCTGATGAAGCCTCGGCTTGGAGCAAGTATGAACGACGTGTCGACGGGATTCTGGACGCTCTTCATGCCGCATGGCGAACGGGCGAAACCTCCGATGGCAGCCGCCAGCGGGTAAAAGCCTTGTGCCAAGGCGTGACCCGGGACAGCACTGGGGGCGAAGGCATGATGCTTCCAGGCTGGGCGCGCAGCCTGATCACGGCATGCAGCTATGTTGACGAGCTTGCCGGAATGAATGCCGACACGATCTGGTCGGCCAACGACCTCAGGGCCAACTGCAAGCAGATGAAGAAGGACGCCGGCGACATGCTACGAGCCAGACCGGTTGCTGTTGCACCGCAAGCGCACGAAAAGGCCTTGCATCTCGGCACCGACCTCATGTTCTTTTTCGAAGGCGGATGCAAACGGCGGCGGGACGCCCGCTCCGTCTATCACCTTTGATAACGGGCAAAGATACCGTGGCTTGAGGGTACTTGGATGGTAGCTAGGTGTTTAGTCCCGGCATTTGATGGTGCATTATTCAGCCAGAAATGGAAGGATGTGCTATGGGACAGATTTTACACGGGAGCGCCCGCAAGCAGCGGCTCAAAATCGCTGTCGCGCTCGCGCGTCGCCTAGACGAAATGCTGCTCATAGACTTCCGGCTAGGGACTCGCTGGGTCGATCTAGAACAGGACCGCGCTCCGGTTCCGGAGTAGCGTTTGTGCGATCGCGCGCATCTTGCCAGAGCGCGTGGGATAGGCAAGGAGCACCTTCGAGCGCTTCATGCGGTCCGTTCCCCCGTTCTCTGCTGTGCTCATTGATGGCTCATGTCGCCTTACTCCTCGCGATTATAGCGTATCAGTGTTAGATGAAGACTTTGGGCTTTAGTTGAGGATCGCAATTTAGCACGACGCGCGTTCAATCGGCATGGCCGACAATCGCCAAGGGGGACTGTGATTGATACGATTCGGCGTCCTCACAAGAATCCTGCTTGCTCGGCCCGTGCCTTGGTGGGGCACGGTGCTGTATGTCAATGCGGCAATAGCCATCCCCACCATTTTGCGCATCGCTGTCGATCCATTATTGCAGGGTCGGCTTCCCTACGTGGCCTATTTCCCTTTTGTAATGCTCGTTTCGGTTTTCCTTGGATGGAAACCCGGCCTTATCACCATGTTGGGATCGGCGGTCGTCGCCAATTTACTCTTCAGCATCGCGCGCATGCCCATATGGTCCAATGCTGAAATACTCGTGGGTGCTCTTCTTTTTGTCAGTTCGGCATCGCTTATCGTGTGGACTGGACAGACGCTTCGCCGAATCGTCAGGGAACTAGACGAGGCCGGCGCGCGAGAAGCTTTCCTGGCCCGGGAGCTTGGCCACAGAGCGAAGAACTACCTGACAATGATCGAAGCGCTAGCGCGTCAAAGTCAACAAGCCGGGCGGACATCCGAGCAGTTTTTCGACGCTTTGGTGCCGCGCATACAAACGCTAGCCAGAGCACAGGATCTGCTTACCCGCACGGGTTGGTCACAATGCGATCTTGACAGTCTTGTCCGCGAAGCGCTCGAGCCTTTCGCTGATCATGACGGGCTGACAGTAAACGGCCCCGAGGTTCAGGTCATGGGCAATGCGTGCTTGCCGTTGGTCATGGCGCTACACGAACTGGCTACCAACGCCGCAAAGTATGGTTCCCTTTCGGTTCCCCAGGGACGACTCTGTGTAGAATGGGCGACTGGACCTGATGGGGCGTGCACCTTCGATTGGACAGAAACCAACGGACCTGTCGTGATCCCACCTACGCGTACCGGCCTCGGCACGCGCCTATTGAAGCGGCAGCCTGCATTCCGCGAGGTGACGATGGATTTCCGACCCGAAGGATTGCATTGCGCCATCACCCTCGATGCGGCGATGGTTGTCTCACGTCAGCAATAACGGCCCATCCCCCAGCCCTTCGCGTCCGGCAGCCATCCGCGAACCGACCAAGTAATCGCTTGAGAGGTTATACCCTGTCTGGTCGGATCCGCGCCGAGGATACGGCCGCGGGCGAAGCGTGTGAAGCCTGCTTGCCATCGTCCGGAAGAATCCGCGCGGCCGCTGGTGCAGGTCCATTCGGGCACTTTCCAACTGCCTGGCGTGCGGCGATCCGGCAGGCGCGAATTCCTGGTTCCGGCCCGCCGTTCCCTGCGCCTGACCTGGTAGCAACGGAGGTCAGCGGCCGCGCCGTGGTCCTTGTCGCGCAGCCCTCACGCCAGCTTTGACGCGTCACTCGACCTACCGTGCGCACATGAGGCCCAGAAGGTGTGCGAGCAGCTCGCGCGCGAGGAAGCCGATTGGGCCCATTTGCTCGGCGCATCGCCGTCCCGCCTCACCGTGCAGCCAGACTGCCCAGACCGTGGCATCGAGTGGTTCAGCGCCGCGGGCGCAGAGGCCGGCCACGATCCCGGCGACAACATCGCCAGAGCCGCCGGTTGCGAGTCCCGCCCATCCCGCGGCATAGGCGAACACTTCAGCCCCGGGCGCTGCAATGAGGCTTGTCGGACCTTTGAGTACACAGACGGCGCCAAATCGGTCGCTGGCGGCTTGCACGGCGCCGAGGCGATCTTGCTCAATTTTGGCGGCATCGCAGGCCAGCATAGCCGCAAGTTCACCGATATGCGGCGTCAAGACTGCCGGACGCGCCAGGGAACGCAGCCGATCCGCGTGGCTGGAAAGATCCATGAGGACCGCTGCATCCAGCACCAGCTGCGCCTCGCACAGAGCCAGCAGGTGCCTGGTGATCAGGGAGGAGGCTTTGGCGCCAGACATAGCCGGACCAGCCACGACAGCATCGCGCCGTCCCAGCAGCCCGCTAAGCGGTCTTGCACTTCTCAGCGCACTCTCGCCGGCGCCCGCCTCGGGCAACGCGAACACGACGACTTCGGGCATGGCGATCCCCAGAGCAAGCGCCGCGCTTGCAACGGTCGCGACCTGGATCTTGCCCGCCCCGGCGCGCAGTGCCGCCTCGGCGGTGAGTTGGATACCGCCGGGAACCGTCGTGCAACCGCCAATCGCAAGTACCCGACCGCGACTGTTTTTGTCAGCCACATTGTCGGGTACGGGGAGCGGATACGCCCGGAGCCAGTCGCTGTCGAGGGGGCGGACCTTCCTAGCCACGCGCGGCAACAATTTGGTCGGGCGCGGATGTGACCCGAGTTGCCTGCTCGGTCAGCGGCGCGGTGACATCGTAGCGAGCCAGCACAAGCTTGCCGTCACGGCCCTGCGCAGCATCGAGACGATATTCGGTAACTGCACAGTTGGCGACATCGCCCTCGCGGTCGATCGCCAGGACCTGCTCTTCGGAAAGATTCTCGATTACATAACGCAGGCACAGTACGACGACCTGGTGCGCCACAATCATCACCAGCCGCCCGCCGTAGTGCAGCGACACGGTGTCCATCAGTGCGCGCAGGCGGAAGATTACGTCGACCCGGGATTCGCCGCCCGGCGGACGGTGGTAGAACTTGCCGAGCAATTTGCGAAACGCCGCCTGCTCGGGTTGCAATTCGCCGACGCCTGCTGTGGTCAATCCGTCGAGGATGCCGAATTCCTTCTCGCACAGCCGCTCGTCGATTCAGATGGGCTCGTGCGGATCGTAGCCGCCAGCGGCGCCGAACAGCTTGGCGGTCTGGACCGCGCGTATATAGGGCGACGCGAGCAGGATTTCCGGTTGAGCGTCTGGTTCAAACGACGCGAACCAGCGTCCGAGCGCTGCCGCCTGTTCGCGGCCTAGGTCGGAAAGCGGCACATCGACATCGCGGTGGGTGAGAGCGATCCGCGGGATACCCTCGGCATGGGCCGCGTCGCGCGCCACATTGCCTGCACTCTGGCCATGACGGACTACCCACTAGTTCGATGGCCAACGACGGGTCATTTGTCTTTCTCCGAACTGGCAGTACCTCGCGTTACAGCGTCGAGCTGGGCGTTGAGTTCCGCTCCAAGGAGGAGAATAAACGCGCAAAGATAGAGCCAGGTCAGAAGGACGATGATGCCCGCCAGTGCTCCCCAGGTTGCGCCATAATTACCGAAGTTCGCGGCATACCAGGCAAAGCCAGAAGTCACGGCAAACCAGCCCAGCGCGGCAAACATGGCACCGGGACTGAGCCAGCAAAATTGCCGAATGGGAGGCGGCGGCGCAAAGCGGAACAAGGCCGCCGCGGCAAGTGTACCTGTTGCCAGCAGCAGCGCGCTGCCCGCAATGGCCAGATGCCAAGCGGTGTCGAACGCGACTGGAAGCAGCGCTGCCGGAAGGCTGAGCGCGCTGACGGCCGCGAGCGAGACGACGACAAAAATGACAGCGCCAGAGGTCAATGCCAGTATGGTCGCGGTCCGGTGGAGCCAGTTTCTGGATTCCTGAAGGTCATAGGCAATGGTCAAAGCGGTCACCAGACCATCTACACCCTTAGTCGCCCCATATATCGCAAGACCAAGTGCCATAGCGGCACCCCAGCTTTTGCCAGCAGACGGCGCGGCAACAAGCGAAGCGATCTGGTCGCCAACGACTTTGGCAGCCTCTGCAGGCAGGTGCTTGCTGAGTGACAGCAATGCGTCACCAAGCATCTCCGGAGACGCGAACAGCCCATAAAGCAACAGCGTCGCACTAAGCGCGGGCACCAGCGAGAGGAAGCCATAGAAGGCAACGCCGGCCGCAATCAAACCAAGGTTATCCTCGCCGCTGTCCCGCCATGCATCCTTGAGCACCCGCGACCAGACGGGCCAGCCCAGGCGCCACGGGGCGCCGGAACTCCCTGCACTAGCCATGCGCTGTGTTGCCCCCATCCAGATCCAGCACCGCTTCCACCGTGTCGCCATCGGAGGCCCGCAGCCAGTTGTGCGCCTTGGTGGCGGCGATCGCTCCGTGGCCCATCGCGACGCTGATCTGGTCGAGGCCATCGACCACATCGCCTGCACAGAACAGGCCCGGTATTTCGGTGTCCAAGGGGGCGGTGGCGGCGACCTTGCCGGACTCCTCGATCGCCAGACCGAGCTGACGGGCAAGGCCACTGCGGGGTCTGCAACCCAGTGCGGGATAAAGGACGTCAAAGGCGAGCGGCTCAGGTTGATCTTCGAAATGAAGACGCATCTCGCATTTTGTGGGTTCGAAACGGGATAACGCCTCCGAAACGACTTTGATGCCGGCCTGTCCAAGATCGCGTTGCTCCTCCCGGGTCAGTTCAACTTCGCGCCGCGGAAGCAGCGTTACGTCGTCCGAATAAGCCGACAGGAATATAGCCTCAGCAGCGCCTGATATGTCGCAGCCGAGCACCGCAATCCGGGCACCCTTATGCTCGAAGCCATCGCAGACCGGGCAGTAACGCAGCACGCCATTGGCGATGGCAGTTTCGTGCATCTCGTCATCGAGCGGGATCTGGTTCAGCTAAAGTGCGGTGGCAAGGATCACGGCCCGAGCCGACCAGATCGCACCCTTTTCGTCCTCCAGTAGGAACTGGCTCTCGGGCGCTGTGAGCTTCAACACCCGCGCCTTGACCAGCTGTGCACCGAACTTTTGGGCGTGACGCGTCATTGGCTCGAGCAGATCGGTTCCGGCAATACCGGCATCAAATCCGGGCGCATTGTGTGTAAGAGGAATTCGTGAGGCTCGCGCGGTGCCGTCGTGCAGGACGAGCGTCCTGCGGCAATAACGGGCGGAATAGAGCGCAGCGCTGAGCCCGGCAGGTCCGGCTCCGACAATCGCGATGTCATAAGTTTCGATGTTAGGGCCCCCGACTGTGCGCAGAGACGTCTGCGTAAAACCACATTGGCAGGTCTTTGGTTCCGCCAAGCCGCGAACGAGTTCTATTCACGCATGAAGAAATCGTCGGAACTGGCGCTCTTGGGAGCCGTTAAAGAGGGCATGTCCCAAAACGCAAAATCTCATCCCCGCGACGACGCCCCCGTGGTCACGTCCAAGGACGCCAAGGGTTCCCGCCAGCTTCTCGCGAGCAGCGTCACCATCAATCGCCCGGCCAGCGAGGTCTACGCTTTCTTCCGGGACTTCGCACAGCTGCCGCAATTCATGGAGAATATCGAGCGTATCGATGTGCTCGACGACGAGCGCTCGCACTGGGTTGTAAAGGGACCGGCTGACAGCCGCTACGAATGGGATTCCCGGATTACCGATGAGGTCGAAGGACAATCCCTCACTTGGCAATCCGAAGACGGCGGAGATGTCACCAACAGTGGGCGGGTAACTTTTGCGGAAGCCGGCGCGCGCGGCACCGTCGTAACTGCAACAATCGCGTATGAGCCGCCTGGCGGCATCCTGGGAAAGCTGGTCGCCAAACTCTTTCAGCGCGAACCGGCGATCCAGACCCGGCGCGACCTGCGGCGCCTTAAACAATTGCTCGAAACCGGCGAAATCGCGACGGCGGCGCGCAATCCGGCGATCTTTGCCGAGCAGGAAGGATAAGCCGATGCGCGCACTCACCTGGCATGGCAAGCATGATGTCCGCGTCGAAACGGTTGACGATCCCGGCATCGTCAACCCGCGCGACGCGATTATCAAGGTCACGTCTACAGCGATCTGCGGTTCGGACCTGCACCTATACGATCACTATATCCCGACGATGCAGGTCGGGGACATTCTGGGCCACGAGTTTATGGGTGAGGTGGTCGAGATCGGCCCGAAAAGCACGCTGAAGATCGGCCAGCGGGTGGTTGTGCCGTTCACTATCGCTTGCGGCAGCTGCTACCACTGCGGCAAGGCACAGTTCTCGGCGTGTGAAAATGGCATGCCCGCCGACAACCAGGACATCGCGCGCGAAGCCTACGGACAGCCGATGTCCGGGCTGTTCGGCTACAGCCATATGACGGGCGGCTACTCGGGCGGCCAGGCCGAATATGTGCGTGTGCCATTCTCCGACGTTGGCCCCATCGTGATCCCCGAAGGGATCGAGGACGACAAGGTGCTGTTCCTGTCGGACATCCTGCCAACCGGGTGGATGGCGGCGGAAAACTGCGACATCGAGCCAGGCGATACCGTGGCGGTATGGGGTTGCGGCCCGGTCGGACTGTTTGCGGTCCAGTCGGCGTTCCTGCTCGGCGCCGAGCGGGTGATCGCGATAGACCACTTCCCCAAGCGGCTCGAACTGGCGCGCCGTTTCGGGGCAGAGACGATCGATTTCGAAGAGAGCGATACCTATGAGGCGCTGATGCTGATGACCGGCGGGATCGGCCCCGATGCGGTGATCGATGCGGTGGGCCTCGAAGCGCACGGGTTGTTCGTCGATAACGTGGTCGACCAGATCAAGGCCTCGACCTTCCTCGGCACCGACCGCACCCATGCGATCCGCCAGGCCATCATCGCCTGTCGCAAGGGCGGCCGGGTGTCGATGCCTGCAGTCTATGGCGGGTTCGTCGACAAGTTTCCGCTCGGAGCTCTTATGGAAAAGGGCCTGACGCTTCGCACCGGGCAGACCCACGTTCAGAAGTATCTACCCGCGCTGCTTGCTGCGGTGCTTGAGGACAAGATCGACACCACCTTCCTGATAAGCCACCGCTTGCCGCTCGAAGATGCTGCTGAAGGGTACAAGCTGTTCCACGATCAGCAGAACGAGGCGACCAAGGTCGTGCTCAAGCCTGGCTTGTCGACAGCGACGTAAGTCCGCCCATTTGATCGTTCCCGTGCCCTACCTTGGGCGAAACTAGGGAGTTGTACCGCAATGCCTGATTTCGCCGCCTGGATTGCTTCAGCTGCGACCATGATTGCGGCGATGATGACAGCCGCCAATCTGGGGACAAAAATCACGGGGTGGGGATTTGTCGTCTTTACCGTCGGATCGGTTGCCTGGGCTGCAGTGGGCCTGACCACCGGGCAACCAAGCCTGGCGATCACCAACGGTTTTCTGTTGCTTGTTAACCTCTTCGGCGTGTGGCGCTGGCTCGGGCGGCAGGCCCGGCACGAAACGGGTAGCGAATCGGCGGAGCAGCGCAGCCGGGCGCACGCGCACGTGCCCTCGCTTTATTCAGGTGCGTCCGCGATCGGCGCGAATGTCTTTGACGGAAGGGGTGAGAAGGTCGGGACGGTAGTCGATACCATGCACGACTGCGAAAGCCGGACACTGAGTTATATCGTCATATCCCAAGGCGGGGTGGGCGGTGCCGGCGAAACCCTGCGGGCGATAGCGCCCGACCATCTCGCGTTCGAAAGTGATGGCATCCACTGTGATCTGAGTGCCGAGCAAATCACTGCCATTGCGCCAATCGACGAGAAAGCCTGGCCTGCCGTTGCGCCTCCAGCGCTCGCCTCAAACTCCCATGATCTCTCGTTTGCCTCCAATTCCAAAGGATTGTTCCATGCCCAAGCCTGATAAAGCCCAGCGTTCCGACAAATCGAAACAGAAGGGCGAGACGCCGAAGAAGGCACCCAAACTGCCGCCCCAGTCGGACCTGCCGACCAGTTATGCTGAGCCCCAGGGCAACGGCGGAGAAACCCACCAGACCACCAGCGATCCTGCCGCAACCATGACTTCGCAGCAGGGTATCCCGATCAGCGACGGGCAGAATAGCCTGCGCGCGGGGCCACGCGGCCCGACTTTGCTGGAGGACTTTCAGCTCCGCGAGAAAATCTTCCATTTCGACCACGAACGCATTCCCGAGCGAGTCGTCCACGCGCGCGGCACAGGTGCCCACGGCGTGTTTGAACTCACCGACAGCTTGGCTGACTATACCACAGCCGACGTGCTCTCAAGGGTCGGTCAGCAGACCGAGACCTTTGTGCGCTTCTCGACCGTCGCCGGCCGGGCCGGTTCGTTCGACCTCGCGCGCGATGTGCGAGGCTTCGCGGTCAAGCTCTACACGGCGGAGGGCAACTGGGATCTTGTGGGCAACAACATCCCGGTGTTCTTCATCCAGGATGCGATCAAATTTCCTGATCTGGTCCACGCAGTCAAGGAGGAGCCCGACCGCGGCTTCCCGCAGGCGCAGTCGGCGCATGACAACTTTTGGGATTTCGCCAGCTTGATGCCCGAAGCCTGGCACATGGTGATGTGGCAGATGTCCGACCGCACCATTCCGCGCTCTTACCGCACGATCGAAGGCTTCGGCGTCCACACATTCCGCCTGATCAATGCCGAGGGCAAGTCCACCTTCGTCAAATTCCACTGGAAGCCCCGACAGGGCCTGCAATCGGTGGTGTGGAACGAAGCCGTCAAGATCAATGGCGCCGATCCCGACTTCCATCGCCGCGACCTGTGGGAAGCAATCGACAGCGGCGACTTCCCGCAATGGGACCTCGGCGTCCAGCTCTTCGACCAGGCGACCGCCGATGGGCTACCGTTCGATCATCTCGACGCGACCAAACTGATCCCCGAGGAAGACGTGCCCGTCCGGCTGATCGGTACGCTGACCCTCAATCGCAACGTCGACAACTTCTTCGCCGAGACCGAACAGGTCGCGTTCTGCACAGCCAACGTGCCGCCTGGAATCGACTTCAGCGACGATCCGCTGCTGCACGGGCGCAATTTCTCGTACCTCGACACCCAGCTCAAGCGTCTTGGCGGGCCGAACTTCACCCACATACCGGTCAACGCTCCGCGCTGCCCGGTGATGCATTTCCAGCAGGACGGCCATATGGCCATGGTCAATCCCAAGGGACGGGCCAACTACGAGCCAAACTCGTGGGGCCCTGAAGGCGGTCCGCGTGAGAATCCGGAACTGGGATTCAAGAGTTTCGCCGCTGACGTCGAAGGCCCGAAAGCCCGTCTCCGGTCGGAGACCTTTGCCGATCACTATAGCCAGGCGCGAATGTTCTATCTCAGCCAGCATCCGATCGAACAGAAGCACCTTGGCGATGCGCTGGTGTTCGAATTGAGCAAGGTCACACGCGTCGACATTCGTGCGCGCGCTGTATCGCACCTGCGCAACATTGACGAGGATCTTGCGGCCACGGTGGCCAATGGCCTCGGAATGGCGCTGCCCGATCCCGCAAAAGCTGCAAAGCCTACGCTCGACCTGCCCACTTCGGACAAGCTCAGCATCCTTGCCAATGGTCCGGACAGTTTCAAGGGCCGCAAGCTTGGCATCCTGCTGACCGATGGGTCGGACGGAGTTCTGTTCGCGGCGCTCACTGGCGCAGTCGAAGCCGCAGGCGCGGTATGGGAAGTGATCGCGCCCAAGATCGGCGGTGTCGTCCTCGACAACGGCGATGCTGTCGCGGCCAAGCAGAAGATCGATGGCGGTCCATCGGTGCTCTACGATGCGGTGGCGGTGCTGCCTTCGGCGGAGGGTGCGGTCCTGTTGGCGCAGGATGCTCCGGCCAAGGATTTCGTGTCCGACGCCTTTGCGCACTGCAAGTTCATTGGAGTCGGCGCGGATGCCGAGCCGCTGTTTGCCGCCGCACGCATTCCACCCGAGCTCGACGAAGGCTGTGTCGCGCTGGGATCGGGCAAGGATGCCAAGGCTTTTGTTGCAGCTTGCGCAGCCCTGCGGTTCTGGCCGCGAGAAGTGACCGTCGATCTGGATGCAATGGCCTGAGTGCCGTGAGCCAGGCAGCGGTTGCCACACGGATCGCCGAGCATTTGCAGCACGGCGATCTGGTTTACATTGCCGATAGCGAACAGACGGCGGTGGCTTTGGCCGCCGCCGTCAGCGCGGCTGCCCCCCAAGCTGCGGTCGTGCTGGTCCCCGCCAGTGACGCCTTGCCCGGTGAAGAGGCTCCGGCATCTCCAGGGAATGCTGGCGCGCGCGTCGCGGCGCTGCGGCAAATCCGCGGCAAGGTTCAAGGTACGTGCCAGAAGCCGTGCGTCGTACTGGCAAGTGCCGAAGCCATTGCGCGACGTTACGCTCCGCCCAACGCGTTCGACCCCGCTCCACCAGTCCTTGGTGTAGGAGATCTGCTCGATCTCGAAAGCTTTGAAAGGGATTGCGAAGCACTGGGGTATGTTATCGATGATCGGGTCGATGAACCGGGTGAAGTTGCGGTGCGGGGTAATGTGGCCGATGTCTTCCCGGCCGATCGTACGCTGCCGGTTCGCATCGAAGCGGGCGATGGACGGATTGTCAGCCTGCGTAGCTTCGATCCGGTTGACCAGCGCAGCCTGGACGATCTGACTGCCGTCGAAATCGGCCTTGTGGCTGAGCCAAGCGCGGTGGGCGGGGTAACGCTCCTCGCTCATTGCCCTGCGGGCGCGGCCCTGGTCCTCGAAAACAAGGTTGCGTCGCGCCATCGCGGGCTGCTGGCCCTTGCCGCGGATGTGACACGGCATGGCCGAGTCCCCGCCGACATGATCGGCGAGGAAGAATGGCGTGCGGCAACGACCGGCCACGACCGGCTCGACTGGGCCACCGACGACATTGGGGCCATTTCGCGGTTCGTCGAGGAGCGGGCTCCCCTGGGTGCCCTGTCCCGGTTCGTAGTGCCCCTGCTGGAGAGGGATGCCCGCCTCATCTTGCTGGGCAGCGACCGCGATCTGCGGTTCCTGCGTCCGCGTATTGCCAAAAAATTGAAGCGCGACTGCATCATGCTCGCCAGTTGGGCAGACGTCGCAGCGCTCCCATCAGGTGCGTTCGCGGCACTTGAAATGACGTGCGACAGAGGCTTTGTACGTGACAAGATCATCGCCGTTACCGCCGCTGATTTGCTCGGTAGCCGTGCGGAAGCTGAAGCTGGGTCGGTAGATCAAGAAAACGGGTTCGATGGATTGGGCGACCTTCGCTGCGGCGACGTTGTCGTCCATGAGGATCACGGCATTGCGGTAATAAGCGGGATCGAACCTTTGCCCCTGCTGGAGGGCAGCGCGCAGGACGCCATCGCGCTTGAATTTGCTGGCGCAGCTCGCCGACTGGTACCGGTCAGCGATGCCGGTCGCATCTGGCGTTACGGCGCCGACCCCGAGGCGGTGGCTCTTGACAAGCTGGACGGGTCGAGTTGGATCAAACGCCGAGAGACGCTTGACGGCGAGCTTGCTGAGACAGCCAAAGCGCTAATTGCGCTGGCCCATCAGCGTGCGGCACGAACTGTACCGGCAATCGCGGCCGACCCGGATGTCTACGAACGGTTCGTGGCTGGCTTCCCCTATTCGGAAACGGCAGACCAAACCCGCGCCATTGACGCCATCCGTTCCGACCTCGCTTCCGGCACCGCGATGGACCGGCTCGTCATTGGCGATGTCGGTTACGGCAAGACCGAGGTTGCGCTGCGCGCTGCGGCGTTTGCGGCGCTGGCGGGCGGGCAGGTCGTGCTGGCCGCGCCGACGACTGTGCTTGTGCGCCAACACTACGAACTGTTCCGGGCCCGGTTCGAGGGGACCGGCGTGACTGTCGCAATGCTGTCAAGCTCATCGACGCCCGCCGAAAAGCGCGCAGCGCTGGCCGGTCTTGCCGAAGGGTCGATCGGAATCGTCGTCGGCACAAGCGCCGTCGCTGGCAAGAGCGTCCGGTATCGCAGCCTGCAGCTGGTCATCCTCGATGAAGAGCAACGCTTCGGGGCGGCCCACAAGGCAAGACTGCGTGCGCTGCATAGCGGCCACTTCCTGGCGCTCAGCGCCACACCGATTCCCCGGTCGCTCCAGAACGCGCTGGTGGGCTTACAACAGCTATCGGTTATCGCAACTCCGCCTGCGCGGCGGCAGCCAATCCGCACGGTGGTGAGCGATTGGGACGATACAAGCGTCCGGGCCGCGCTGCTGCGGGAACGGGCCCGGCGGGGGCAAAGCTTTCTCGTGGTCCCAAGGATCGCGGACATGGCGGCGATCGAAGCCAAGCTTGGGCAGCTGACGCCTGAACTCACGGTGGTCTGCGCGCACGGCAAGCTGTCCGCAGCAGAACTCGATACCGTAATGACCGAGTTCGCAGACGGTCGAGGCGACGTGCTGCTTGCCACCAACATTATCGAGGCAGGGCTCGACGTCCCCCGCGCCAATACAATGATCGTTTGGCGTGCGGACCGGTTCGGTCTGTCGCAGCTCCATCAGCTTCGAGGCAGGGTCGGACGTGGCAGTCGGCGCGGGCAGATCATGCTGCTCACGGACGCCGGTCATCCGATCAGCGAGGCGACCGCGAAGCGCTTGCGGACACTCGAAGCGCTGGATCGCCTTGGTGCCGGGTTTGCAATCAGCGCGCGCGACCTCGATCTGCGGGGCGGCGGAGATCTGCTGGGCGACAGCCAGACCGGGCATATGAAACTGGTTGGCGTCGAGCTTTACCAGCACATGCTGGAAGCGGCGCTCCGCGAGGCTCGCGGCGAGACCAGCGCGCTCCCCGCGCCTGACTTGAGACTAGGAGTCCATGGCGCCTTGCCCGAAAGCTGGATCCCGGAAGTGGATCTGCGGCTGCAGCTTTATGTCAGATTGGCGCGGCTGACAGATCCCGCCGCTCTGGATCTCTTCGAGGAGGAGTTGGAAGACCGGTTCGGCGCTATCCCGAAGGAGACGCAAGTGTTGCTGTCTGTAGCAAGGGTGCGCCTTCTTGCGCAAATTCTGGGTATCGAAAGGATTGACGCCGGGCGCGCCGCCATCGCGTTAAACCCGCGCGGTGCACCGCCACAGTCATCGCCCCACCCCAGCGCCCAATTGGTGGACGGCCGTTTCCTGGTCCGCGAGAAGATGAGCGATCCGCACGCGCGATTGACCAGGGTAGAGGAAATCCTGCTGGAGATGATGGAAGTAGATACGGTACCCCCCGTGGAAACGATCGGTAGATAGAAAGTGATGGCCTAAGCGAGCGTCCGCAGCGTTATCGACCTTCGAAGCTGTTGGAGGGGGGCAATGCTGTGTTCCCACTGGTTTCTGGCCTCACCGCTCAACCTGTAAAGCGAGCCGGGCCGAAGAGGCAGGGAATAGCGTGAGAAGCCGGCCGGTTGCCGCCTCCGCAATCGGAGGACGGCCTCGGTGCCAAGCGAGATGCCGAACACTTCACCGAAGATTGCACGATCACGGTGCCAACCTATCGCCGCGCCCACCGGATAACGGGTCAGCAAGGCATGAACAATGGACCGGCCCGGCAGTTCACATTTCGCCTCGACCATCCTTGCCAGCTTGTCGAGCCAAGGACGGAAAGCTTCGGCTTCACTTAACGTAGACGCGGTGAAATCGTAGTGAAGCCCGTAAGAGGCCGTCTCGCGCATTCCAGTCCATTGCTGGAACCTGAAAGGCGCAAGCGACGTTTCCTCGATCTCGGTGATAAGGCTCAGCTGAGCGGCCTCATCAACGAGATCTTCAATCAGGAACAGGCCAGGAATGGCCGGGCCGAAGAAATCATCATTCACCTTGGACTGACATCAGCCTTGGGCAGCCATCAACTCCGCCTTGCGCGCCGCGAGCTGCTCGCCCAGTGCTTTGAGATCCATGCCACTGGCGCGGCATTCGGGGAAGAGTTCCTTTTCCTCCTCCTGCACGTGATGATCAATATATTCGCCCAACACCGTAACCTTGGCGTCGAACAGCGGCTCACCGACTTGGCTGCCCTGGATTTCTGCAATTAGCGCCTTAGCGCTCGCGTGTTCGACTTCTGCTTCATCGAGCAGATCGTCGTCATCAAGGGCTTCATAAGCCGCCGGGTAAAAAATCTCTTCCTCGATCGTCGCATGGACGGTCAGCGCCATGCAGATCTTGTCTGCCAGTTCCTGCTTGCGCGCATCATCGTCGGTCTTGTCGAATTCGTCGAACCAGCCTTTGACCTCCTTGTGGTCGTCCTTGAGCAGCTTGATCGCGTCCGCGGGTCGCTTCTGCTCCTTGCTCGCCTTTCGCGTGGCACGCGCGCCGGTTTTGGGTTTTGCTTTGGAAGACGATTTTGTGGTGGCCATGGGAAGCTCCTTCGACGGTCAAACATATTAGACGCGCTGGAGTTCCCGAAGCGTAGGGCCAGTAGAGATAGAATCGCAAGTGCTCGTTGATATGCAGAGGCCGGCGCTGGTCCACGCGATCCAAAAATTACTCTGTCTTGAAGGTATTGGATCCGATGCAGCGTTGGTGCCATCATTGCTCTTGAGCCTCCCGCGTTTTATAGCATGGCGTTGGTGCCAGGATAACAGACCCTATGCCGCAGCTGGACGAAATTGGCGTGGATCGGCTAGGCCGTATCGTCGAGGATGCGGCCAGCGAGGTCTATTTGTTCTCGGCGGATCGCTTTCAATTTGTTCTGGTAAATCGGGGTGCGCGCCAAAACCTCAGTTACAGCAGGGCGGAGATTGCGGCCCTGACACCGTGGGATCCGAAACCCGACATACCGCGTGAGCAGTTCCTCAAACTCATTCGACCATTGCTGACCAAGGAATGCGAACGGCTGGACTTCGAGACACGCCAGCGAAGGAAGGACGGCACGCACTAGCACTACTTTGGCAGATTGGGTTGTGGCGGGTCACTGGGTCGGCATCCGCAGTGCGGGCATGGTTTGTCCGGCGGCCTGTTGAGGCGGTCAATGATGGCTTGTCTGATGGCTGGCAGGCTCGGTTTCGGTGGTGGGCCCGCGATTCTTTTTCCCCCCTTTGGCCTGCTTGAGGCGAAGTGACTGGAGGAATGCGAGAGCGATCATGGACATCAGCGCGTGTCGATGCAGGCCTTTCCATGACCGCCCCTCGAAGTGGTCCAGGCCGAGTTCTTCCTTTAGTTGCTGGTGGGCCTGCTCGCAGACCCAGCGGGCCTTGATGGCGCCGGCGAGTTGCTTGATCGGCGTCTCGGCAGGCAGGTTGGAGAGGTAGTACTTGCGCTCGCCTGTCGATCGATGTTCCCCGACCAGCCAGACTGCCTCGCCGGGCAGATGCTGTGCGCCCATATCGTGGATACGCTGCGGCGGTCCGTCTGCGACCCGCACACGAACCGCGGCAAAGCGGGCCGCGAGCTTGCCTTTGGTGCCACGCCGCCAACTGACCTGGTGCCATTTCGCTGCCTCCAGCGTGGCTTGTGCCGATACCGAGGTGACGTCGGGTATCGCGTTCTTTCTCGGGCGTCCGCGAGCGGCAACGGGAAAGACCATGCTGACGTCGGCAGGGTAGACCTTCTGCTTGAACGGAATGCCCACAGCCCAGGCGAGGCCGCGTTCGCTCAGGCCCTGCCGGAAGGAGGCGGAGAGGCCATATCCAGCATCGGCAAGGACACAGCCGAAGCGAACGCTTGCGGCACGGACCCTGTCGATCTCGGCCAGCGCGATCTCTGGCTTGGTTCGGTATGCTCGCAGTCCTTCTGGAACCCCGGCACGATCCAGGCGGGCCGCATCACTCGTCCAACTCTCCGGAAGGAACAGGCGCAAGCCTACCATCACCGGCACCTCGCGCGATGCCAGCGTCACCGACACAAGCGTCTGGCAGTTGGCGTTCTTGCCGAGCGTTGAGGCATACTGCGGCGCCACGCCAACCGAATGCTGCCCTTTCTTGGGCAAGGCCGTATCGTCGATGATCAGCCAGGCATCGTCGCCACCCACCAGTCGGTCTGCCTCGACAAGCAACGCCGCCTCAAGCGGAGCTTCGTCCCAGACGCCGCTGCCGACAAAGTGATGAAGCCGGTCGTAGCTGACCTCGCCGTCCCGTGCAGCCATGGGCTGAACACTCTTACGATCACCCGGCCCGATCAGCCCCGCGATGTAAGCCGGGCACATCCGACGCCGCGTCTTGTTCCGTAATGCTGCGGCAAACGGCGACAGCCATGTCTCCAGTTCGTTCCGCCAACTCGATTCCATCACCAGCCTCCAGAAAAGCTGGCTCTCTATGAATCAGTGATTTTCCGCCTTGGGAATCCCAAAAATCACACTTCTGCCAAAGTAGTGCTAGGGTCAAAACCCAATCAGAGACTTGAATGACGCTCGTTTTCCTGATTCACATGCGGTGTGGATCAGGGAGGCCGGGTTATCGCATTGGTTTGGCTGTCGGACGAGGCGTGGAGGGTGATCGAGCCGCATCTGCCGAAGAACCAGCCCGGAGCCAAGCGAGCCGATGACCGCCGGGTGATTTCGGGCATCCTGCATGTGCTCAAGGTGGGATGCCGCTGGTGCGACTGCCCGGCTGACTATGGACCCCCGACGACGATCTACAACCGCTTCAACCGTTGGTCGCGGCGCGGGTTCTGGGTGAAGCTGCTCGATGCGCTGGTGCAGACCGGCGCGGTGACGAAGAGCACCGCGATCGACGCCACCTACGTCAAGGCGCAGCGCGCGGCATTCGGCGGAAAAGGGGGCGATCGAGTCAGGCGATCGGCCGTTCGCGGAGCGGCTGGACGACCAAGGTCCACGCGCTCACCGACGTCATCGGCCGGCCCTATGCGCTGATGCTGACGCCCGGCAATGTGAGCGACGTGAAAGCCGCACCGGCGCTGCTCGAACGCGCCGGGCGCATGCGCTACCTCCTGGGCGACAAGGGCTACGACGCGGACCGGTTGCGCCGCTCGCTGCGCGAGGCCGGGGCCAAGCCAGTCATCCCCGGTCGCCGCAACCGCAAGCGGGCGATCCGCTACGATCAGGAGCGATACCGGGGGCGTCACCTCATCGAGAGCGCCTTCTGCCGTCTCAAGGATTTCCGGCGCGTCGCAACCCGCTACGACAAGCTCGCCGCCAACTTCCTATCAGGCGTAGCCCTTGCTACCGTCTTCGCATTCCGGCTTTGAACGAGTCATCGTGTAATTGCGGCTGCTTCCCTCGGAGCTCGGTTGGGGCGCACACTTCTGGTTGTCGAATCCTGAAGGAAGGAAGCAGCCATGAAGCACTATGCCGGATTGGACTTGTCGATGGAATCCACGCAGGTCTGCATCGTTGATGACAATGGTCGGAAGGTCGTGTCGGAGAAAGTGGAAAACTCTCCGGAAGCGATCGCCATGATGCTGGAGCGATACGGTCCAATCGAGCGGGCGGTGATCGAAACGGGCCGCATGTCGCCGGCCATCTGCCTTGGTCTGTGTGAACTGGGTGTCGCGGTGGTGTGCATTGATGCCCGCCAGGCGCACCAGAGCCTCAAAGCAATGAAGGCGAACAAGACCGACCCTCACGATGCCGCCGGCCTCGCACAGTTGGCGCGCACCGGCTTCTACAAGGAGGTGCATGTAAAATCTCCGGCAGCGCATGGCGTTCGCAGCGTGATCACCGCACGCAGCCATCTGGTCGAAGCGCGCGTCCGGCTCGACAACACGATCCGCGGTCTCTGCGCCACGTTCGGCTATCGGCCCGGCGCAGGTCAAGGGAAGGCCTTCCTCGAACGGATCATGCAGGCCGCCCACATCCCGGGCCTTGGCGACGCCATCGCATCCTTGCTGTCCGTGCGCGCAGAACTGGTCGGGCAAATCAAGGAAATGGACCGCCGCCTGCGTATCATCGCCAGCCAGTCACAGGCTTGCGAAATCCTGATGACCATACCGGGCGTGGGCGTGCAGACATCTGCTGCCTTCGCCGCTGCAGTGGATGAAGCGGGGCGTTTCCCACAATCGCGCAATGCCGGCGCCTACTTCGGCCTTGTGCCCCGACGTCATCAGTCGGGTGAGCTAGATTGGACAGGCAGGATCACCAAACAGGGCGACAGCACGGTGCGCAAGCTGCTCTACGAAGCCGCCAACTCGATCCTCACCCGAAGCCGGGAAACCTTCGCGCTCAAGACATGGGCCATGAAGATCGCCAAGCGTCGGGGCCTTAAGAAGGCTCGCGTCGCCCTGGCTCGCCGCCTTGCGGTCATCATGCATGCCATGCTGCGCGACGGCACTTTGTTCCAAGCTTGAGTGGGGGTAGAACCTGCTTGCCAGCGGTGAAGCGTCAAAGCTGATCCGAGGGCGGTGTCCCGCGAGGGAACGCAGGGACGAACGATCTGCGAAGGTAGTCAGATGGGCTGCAAAGCCCGCTTCGAGTCAATGCAACGTTCGCCTCTGTGAGACCCGATACAGCACGACCAAGCTCCGGCTCGGTCAGTGCGGACAGATCCATGAAACCCTCAAGGGATCACACCGCCCAGCTCTGCAATTACAGATCTGAACCCTAGAAGCAATCGAGATGTCGGGCCTTATCTCGGCCTAACGCCCAATCTGGATCAATCCGGCGCCACCGTGCGCCACGACCGCGGAGACGTGAAGCAGGGACGGGTCTATGTCCGCGTGCGCTGACTAATGCGTCGACTCCACTCGAGAGCAGAGCGTTGCGAGTGCGCCGAACCGCGTCAAGCGAGAGGGGGCTGGAATGGTCGTCCGTCAGCCCGTTCCGCACGTCAGGACGCGATGCCGGAAGGCTAGCAAGCTGTCCTCCTTAGCTGATTCTTTCGATAGTTGGATCAAGGCATCAAGACCACAAAAATTGCCATTCCGCTCCCCACCCAGTTTCAGTCATGAGCTGGGCTGATCGGCGACGCTGGGGCGGCTACTGGCGAAACCAGACATTGATCGCCGACGCCGGGCATGAGAGCCTCTGTGAAGGGTTTCGGGCGCTTGCGTACGAAAGCCTCCAGTGCAGGAACCCGCGGGCCCCACGCGCTGGTCTATGTGT
>NZ_JRVC01000027.1 GCF_000807925.1 Novosphingobium subterraneum
CCCCCAACCCCTCCCGCCTGCGGGAGGGGAGACTTGTTGGGATGGCCTTCCGGTGGCGGGGTGGGGCGGGGTGCTCGGTTGATAGTGCCCCTCCACCATCCTGCGGATGGTCCCCCTCCCCCGGTGGGGGGAGGAACTTGCGCCGACTCATGGGAGCGCGAGGGTTTTGACCCTCGCACTTTTTGCTTCTGCTTGACCCTTCCCAGTTTTCGCTTTCCTACATTTAACCGTATGGGTTAATTGTGGGGGATGGATGAGAATTTGCGAGATAAGCAGGCGCTGATCGGCGGGTGCCCCTCCACCACCTGCGGTGGTCCCCCTCCCCCGGTGGGGGAGGAACGGCGTCGGACTTCGCGGGTGCGGCGGGTGGATGTGGTGGATGACTCGGCGCTGGCGTTTGTGCCGTTTGTGCATGTGGCGCCGCGGCGGAATTCGATCACGCCGGAGAAGCAGCGGCGGTTCATTGCCACGCTCGCGGCGACGGGGATTGTCAGCCAGGCGGCGCTGCGCATCGGGGCTTCGGTCGAGGCGCTTTACAAGTTGCGGCATCGGGTGGGCGCGGAGGACTTTGCGCGGGCGTGGGATGCGGCGGTGGAGCGGGGCTATTCGCGGCTGGAGGACTGTGCGCTGGAGCGGGCGATTGCCGGCGAGGAGCGGCCGGTGGTCTCGCGCGGGAAGGTCGTCGCCACGTGGACGCATCACAATACCGGGCTGCTGATGTTCCTGCTGCGCGCGCGGCGGCCGGAAAAGTATGGCGCGGTCAGGGTCGGCGACCTGCGCGAGGGGCATCCGGTCTATGAGGCGCTGAAGGTGCGCTGGGAAGCCGAGCGGGCGGCGGCGGATGCGGCGAGTGCACAGGGCGCGCGGGCTTCGCTGCGGGCAAAGCTGCTGGGGATGCGGGAGGCGGTGTTGCGGGAGGGGGTGCCGGGCGGCGCTGGCCCCTCCTCCGCTGGCCCCTCCTTCGCTGGTGATACCCTTCCTCCCCCTGACGGGGAGGAATGAGCGTTCAGTCTTCGGCGGTTGGCGTGAGGATCTTGTCGGCGATGTCCTCCATGCGCTGGCACATCAGGGCGAGCGTGGCGTCCATGGCGGCGAGCCCGGCGGGGCTGAGGTGGACGAAAGTGCGGCGGCCATCGCGGCCATCGTCCTCGCGCTCTACCAGGCCGCGCGCCTCGAGGATGCGCAGCCAGCGCAGCGCGGTCGTCGGCGGGACGTGGGCGCCGATGCAGGCGCTGGTGGTCGGCACGCGGCGGTTCTCGCGCCCGGCGACGTATAGATCGAGCAGGATGTCCCAGGTCGGCTCGCCGAAGAGATCGGCGGGCAGGTGCTTGTGGCGGCGGCGGCGGGCGGCGTAGAACTCGCGCGCGGCGACGGTGTGGCGGGCGATGGTCGCCTCATCAAGCGCCGGGGCGGCGGGCGCGGCGAAGGCGGGCGCGGCCGGAGCGGACGGGGCGCCGACGATGGTGAGACCGGCCCGGCGGCCGACGGAATCGCGCCGGGGGGGCGCACTGCGCATGGAACGTACGGTCATGTCTGTGGCTCCCGTGAAATGGGATGGATGGTAAGGCGGCGATGTCTTGCGGTGTCCGGCGGCGGGCCGGGGTGCCTAGGGCGTCAGGTGAGGCGCCAGGCGTGGTAGCGGCCGATGCGGTCGGTCCGCTGGAGATGCGCGGTGGTGCCGAGGAGAAGCGCGGCGCTCTGGATGGCGATGGGCAGCTGGCTCATCGCGAAGTAGCCGTAGCGGACGAGCGAGAGGTCTATCATCTTGGCGAGGTGGGCGAGGATCAGGATCACTTGCCCCGAACAGGCCCAGAGCGGCCAGGCGCGGTTGGCGCGCAAGGCTACCCACAGCAGCGCGGCCAGGGCCCAGCTGTCGATGACCAGGTGCCCCGGGTCGATCGCGAAGAAGGCGGGACTGCCGAACAGGGCATGGTTGGCGAGATCGAGCAGGATGGTCGCGATAAGGATGGCCGCGACCATGCGCTCCGGCTCCCCGCCCTTGCGCAAGGCAAAGACGAGGATGCCGACAAAGGCGATGCGAGCGGCCCAGATCATGAGCATTGCTTCAACCCCTGCCTGCTGCCGTACCTGTCAGCACTCGGGGCTCAGGCCGCATCGACCAGCGCGACCGGGTGGGCGGCGTCGCCGAGCGAGCCCTTTGGCGGGCAGTCGTCGACCAGGCCAGAGCCCATTTCGCGGCCGACGTCGGCCAGCTTGCCATGGACGCGGGCGAGTTCGCCGCTGGCATCGAGCACCGCCTTCTGGCTGGCGGCGAGGCGGAGCAGCGCTTCCTGGCCGGTGAACGGGCCGACCGGGGCTTCACGCCGGGCACGGACCATGGTGGCGAGCAGGTTGGCCTGGCGGATCAGCGCTTCATCGAGCGCGGCCTCGGCTTCGTGCAGATCGCGGGTGATGCGCAGGCCATGAACGGCCGTGGCATTGCCGGCAGCGGCGGCGCGCCGCTTGTCCTGCCCGCCCTTGGTTTGCCCGAAAGTCATCGCGATCGTGTTGTCAGTAGCTTTCATCTTCACACCCTGTCCCGCCCCATTGCCAGGACGGACCCCTTCATGTGGACGCCGACGCCCCCGCGCCGGAAATCCGGTTCATGGAAGGAGATGGTCGGTGAAGGACCTTGCCCTACCGATCGAGCATGGCGGACAGTTGCATGAACATGCTCAGCCCACCCAGCACGATCAGGATCAGAAACACCGTTATGCCGCCAATATACCCCAGCCGCAGAAGAGTGCCGTTCGGCCCGTCGAACATCTCCGGGAGGACATGATGATAGACCATCCCGTCAGCCTCGGCCGGCGCCTGGCGCCTGCGTTCGACCTGAGCATCGGCCCGACCCTCGATCCCTGGTGCATCTTGCACCGGAAGCCTGGCCTCTGCTCCTGACGGTCCGACATCCGTGTCATCCCGAGAGCTGGTTTCGACCGGAAGCGGCGGAAAACGTATATGGGAATCTTCATATACGGGTTGTTCGTATGTCTCCACCAATCGGCGATAGGCTTGCGCGACCTCACCCCGGGTGGCCACGCCAAGCTTGGCCCGGGCCAGCATGATGCGTTGATCGACGGTATGAGGCGAAATCCCGAGCTGACGCGAGATCTCCTTCGATGTCATATGCTGAATCAACAGATCGAGAACCTCTCTCTGCTTTGCCGTCAGCTCGACCAGCGGATTGTCGCAAAGTTCGCCCGTCACAATCATTGCAGTGATGAATCCCGACTATTCCCGGCCTTCGAAAAAGGTAAACATCCGGTACTGTCAATTCTGCACGAACGCCCCGAATTTGCCAAATATTCTTTCATTCATCGCACCATGAAGGTGATCAGCCAGTTAAAACGCGCTTAACTTGGGGCGGCGCAAACCCGGCGTGTCCAAATCGCTGTTCACGGCGCGTATGGCGTGCAAAAATGATGCGGGGAGTCCGAATCAGGACAGGACGGGTAGGAAATGCGCAGGCGTAACACGGGGCGAGTCGTTGCGACCGGACGGGCCATCCTTGCGCTTGCGTTTCTGCTCGCCCTGGTGCTTGATCCGACCGTACCGGTGCGGGACAGCGCCTTGGGCTACAGCCTGCTTTCGGCATACACGCTGTGGACGGCAGCGCTTATGGTCCTCGCGTGGCGAAGCTGGTGGTTCGATTTTCGGCTTGCTCCAGCCGCGCAGGCCATCGACATCGCAATCTTCATCGCGGCAGTCTATTTCACCGAAAGCCGCTACACCGAGTTCCAGAGCCCGTTCCTCGCACTGGCCGCGTTCCTGCTTGTTGTCGCCATGGTTCGTTGGAACTGGCGCGCCACGGTCGTCACCGCCATCGTTTTGCTGTTCACGAACCTGCTGTTCGGAATGATCCTGTACTCCTGGGGCGTCGACATCGATCCCTACCGCTTCGTACGGCGCACGATCTACATGATCCTGCTTGCCTCGATGCTGATCTGGTTGAGCATGTCACGCTCGACCGGGCGCCTGGCAGTGTTGCCAGAGCCGACGGGGATTCCGGGCAAACGGCGCGACCTCGTGTTCGATGGAGCGCTCAATCTGCTGGTCCAGTCCTTCGGAGCGCGCAACGTCGCCTTCGCCTTCGCCAGCAGCGAGGAACCGTGGATCGATCTGCGCCGCATGGACGATGGGGTTCCGGACAGACAGCGCCTTTCGCCTGAAACATTCGCGGAGGAGCTCCTTGCCCCCCTGCCGACGATGCTCATAGACATGAAGCGAAGCAGGCAACTGATCGAAACCCCTGCCGACGACGCGATCGAAGTCCGCGCCGAGCAGCTGGATTCGCGGCTTGCGACCTACCTCGGTGTCGAGACCGGGATGATCGCTTCGGTGCGCAGCGTGATGGGGTCCGGCCATCTCGTTGTGTGGAATGCCCACGCCCTCAGTTTTGACGATATCGGCCTGATGTCTGCCATCGCCCGGGAGGTCGGACAGGCGCTGGACCGGGAAGAAATGGCCCTGCTTGCCCGAACAGCAGCCGAAACCGGCATCAGGCACGCGGTCGCGCGCGACCTGCACGATAGTGTCGCCCAGTTCCTGGCGGGCACGCTGTTCCGTCTCGAAGCGCTGCGACGCTGGATCCGCGAAGGCAATGACCCGGAAGGCGAGATCGATTCGATCAAGAACGCATTGCGCCGCGAACAGGGGCAGCTGCGCCTGCTGATCGAACGACTGAGGCGGGGACAGGACAGCGACCGCCGGACCGATATTGCCGAGGAGCTGCGCGATCTTCTGGCTGAGGCAGGTGCGCACTGGCACATCTCGACCGAGCTTGTGCTGACAGGTGCGCCCGAGCCGGTGTCCGTGCAGCTTTCCCACGAAATCCGCCAACTGGTGCGCGAAGCAATTGCCAACGCGGCCCGTCACGGCAAGTGCAGCAAGGTGCTTGTCAGCCTGACCGAAGATGTCGGCGAACTGCGCCTGAGCATCACCGATGATGGCGTCGGATTCCCCACCCTCGGCAATGCCGCGCGGCCACGCTCGATTTCGGAACGTGTCGAAGCGCTGGGGGGGAGCTTCAGGCTTGATTCCAGCAGAGGCGGCGCTCGTCTCGAAATTGCCTTACGATCCGGAGAACTTGCATGATTCCAGTCCTAGTGGCCGATGACCACGGCTTCATCCGCGCAGGCGTGGAAGCGGTGTTGCGCGGCACCCGGTTCTCGGTAGTAGCGGCCACCGCAAGTGGCGAGGAAACGCTGGACGCGATCAAGACCCACGATCCGGCCATTGTCCTGCTTGATATCAACATGCCCGGCATGAACGGCGTGCAGACGCTGGAAGTCTTGCGCGATCGTGGCGACAAGCGCCCTGTCGTGCTGCTGACCGCCGAGATCAATGATCGCCAGCTGATTTCGGTGATGCGTGCAGGGGTAGAGGGCATCGTCTCGAAAGACGGGGCGGAGGACGGCCTGGTCGACGTGCTGGAAAAGGTTCACGGCGGCCAGAAGGCCATCGAGCCGATCTTCCTGCAGCGGGCCATCGATCTTTCGCTGCGCCCCGATGCGCAGGGGCCGCTGGCCAAGCTCAACCCGCGCGAGCGCAAGATCGCCGGGCTGGTGGCACGTGGCCTGCGCAACCGCGACATCGGAGCGGAACTGGGCATCGGCGAAGGCACGGTGAAAGTCTATTTGCACACGATGTACCAGAAGCTGGGCATCGATAACCGCACCGAACTAGCGCTGCTGGCGGTGAACGAACAGGACAACTGATCGGTCGTTCGAGCCTGAAAAGCGGGACCCCCGGGTCGAGCCCGGGGTGACGGCAGGGAGGTTGGAGGCGAGTTTGAACGACCCGCAACGGTATCGTCCTGACGGGCTTCTCTTGCCCTCTCAATAACTCCTTGGCAGCCCGAGCACGTGTTCGGCCAGGAACGACAGGATCAGGTTCGTGCTGATCGGCGCAACTTGATAGAGGCGCGTTTCGCGCAGCTTGCGCTCCACGTCGTATTCCTCGGCAAAGCCGAAGCCGCCGTGGGTCTGGACGCAGGCGTTGCCCGCTTCCCATGAGGCATCGGCGGCGAGCATCTTGGCCATGTTGGCCTCTGCCCCCATCGGCAGGCCAGCTTCGTACATTCGCGCCGCCTCGCGCACCATCAGTTCCGCCGCGCGCATCTGCGCATAGGCCTTGGCAATGGGAAAGGCGACACCCTGATTGGCGCCGATCGCCCGCCCGAACACCTGCCGCTCCTTGGCGTACTCCACCGACCGCTGCGTGAACCACTTGGCATCGCCAACGCATTCCGCGGCAATCAGCACCCGCTCGGCGTTCATGCCGGAGAGGATGTAGCGGAAGCCCTTGCCCTCCTCGCCCAGCAGGTTCGCGGCCGGGATGCGCATGTTGTCGAAGAACACCTCAGTGGTGGCATGGTTCATCATCGTGCGGATCGGGCGGATGGTCAGCGATCTGCCCACCACTTCGCGCATGTCGACGATGAACACTGAAAGCCCATCGGTCTTCTTCGCCAGCTCCTCGCGCGGGGTGGTCCGCGCCAGCAACAGCATCAGGTCGGAATGCTCGGCCCGGCTGGTCCAGATCTTCTGGCCGTTGACGACGTATTCGTCGCCCTCGCGACGGGCGAAGGTGCGCAAGCTGGTGGTGTCGGTCCCGCTCGTCGGTTCGGTCACGCCAAAGGCCTGCAGGCGCAACTCGCCGCTGGCGATCTTTGGCAGATACTGGCACTTCTGCTCTTCCGAGCCGTGGCGCAGGATCGTGCCCATGATATACATCTGCGCGTGGCACGCCCCGCCATTGCCGCCCTCGGCCTGGATTGTCTCGAGGATCGCCGCCGCCGCGCCGAGGCCAAGCCCCGATCCGCCGTACTCCTCGGGGATCAGCACCGAAAGCCAGCCCGCTTGCGTCAGCGCGTTGACGAATTCTGTAGGGTACTGGCGCTTCTCGTCCAGCTTGCGCCAGTATTCGCCCGGAAATTGCGCACAGAGCTTGCGCACGCCCTCGCGGATTTCGCCGTGGTCCTCGGAGTCATAAGGCGAGAGGATCATCAGGCGGCCTCGAATACGGCTGCTATGCCTTGCCCGCCGCCGATGCACATCGTCTCAAGCCCATAGCGCCCGCCGCGCCGTTGCAGTTCGCGCGTGAGGTTGGCGAGGATGCGGCCGCCGGTCGCGCCGATGGGGTGGCCGAGGCTGATGCCCGAGCCATTGACGTTGAGCATGTCGTGGCGGCTGTCATCGTCCGACCAGCCCCAGCCCTTGAGGCAGGCGAGGACTTGCGGCGCGAAGGCCTCGTTCAGCTCGATCAGGTCGATGTCGGCCCACGACAGGCCATTGCGGGCAAACAGCCGCTCGGTTGCGGGGACCGGGCCATAGCCCATGCGCGAGGGATCGCAGCCCGCCGCCGCCCACGAATGGAACCAGGCGATCGGCTCCAGCCCAAGCTCTTCCAGCTTGTCCTCGGCCACGACCAGACACGCCGCCGCCGCATCGTTCTGCTGGCTGGCATTGCCTGCGGTGACCACACCCTTTTCAAGCGGCTTGAGCTTGCCGAGCGATTCCATGGTCGCGTCGGCGCGATAGCCCTCGTCGTGTGCGAAGGTCACCGGGTCGCCCTTCCTCTGCGGGATGGTCACCGGCACCAGTTCATCATCAAACAGGCCCTTGGCCCAGGCGGCTGCGGCGCGCTGGTGGCTGCGCACGGCGTAGGCATCGCAGGCTTCGCGGCTGATGCCGAAGTCCTTCGCAAGATTCTCCGCCGTCTCGATCATGCCCGAGATCACGCCATAGCGCTCGATCGGCTGGCTCATCACCCGCCCCCGCGTCAGGCGGTCATGCAGCGTCAGCGAGCCTGCGCGCACGCCCTTGCGCACATCGGTGGTGTAGTGCTCGACGTTGGACATCGATTCCACGCCGCCCGCCACCACGACATCGGACACGCCCGTCTGCACCATCATCGCGGCATTGACGATGGCCTGCAGGCCGGAACCGCAGCGCCGGTCGAGCTGATAGCCCGGCACTTCCTCGGGCAGTCCGGCCAGCAGCCAGGACCAGTGCGAGATGCACGGCGCCTCGCCATTGCCATAGCCTTGCGCGAAGATCACGTCGTCCACCCGGGCGGGATCGATCTTCGTCCGCTCCATCAGCGCGGTGAGGATCGTCGCGCCAAGCTGCCCGGCGGTGAGCGAGGAAATGCTGCCACCAAACTTGCCGACGGCAGTGCGGATCGGGGCGACGATGGCGGCTCTACGAAGGGTCATGGTCATTCCTTGTCTGAAGTGGCGACGACGCCCTTGTCGATCAGTGCGGCGATCTCGCCCGAGGACATGCCCAGCCGATCAGCCAGGACCTCCTCGCTGTGCTGGCCAAGATAGGGCGCGGGCAACGGATTTCCCGCTTCACGGTCGGGGATGTTGGCGAAGCTGCGCGGGGCGGGGTATTCGAAGCCGCTCGGGTTGGCGGGCGATGGGCCGAACAGCGGATTGTGGGTGACGAGGTCCGGATCGCGCGCCATCTCGTGCATCGTTCGATAACGCTCGAACGTAGCCCCGGTCCTGGTCAGCCGCGCGGCGAGATCGGCGTAGCTGAACCGCTCCGCCGCTTCCTGGAACATCGAGAACAGGCGGTGGCGGTGGACGAAGCGGTGATGATCGCTGGCGGCAAAACTCACCCCCAGTTCCGCTTCAACCGCGGCCACATCATCGGTCAGCCCGAACGCCTCGACCGTCGCCTTCCACTGCTTGGGCGTCAGCGCGGCGACCATGAAGCGATGGCCATCGCCACTGCGGAAATCGCGTCCGAACGCGCCCCAGATGGCATTGCCGATGCGTTCGCGGTCGCCTCCGCGATAGAGCATTTCCGCTGCCGCCCCTGCATTGAAGGCCGTGCCGATGGCGACGTCGCCGAGCGGCACGCGCAGTTCGCTGCCTTCGCCGGTGGCGTCGCGATGGCGCAATCCCGCCAGCAGCGCAAAGGCGCAATAGGCCCCGGTGATGAAGTCCCAGGCCGGCAGTATCTGGTTGACCGGCGGCGCGGTGCCTGCGTCCCACTCCTCGGGCCCGGTCATCAGCGGATAGCCCGAGGCGGCGTTGACGGTGAAGTCCATTGCCTGCCGCCCGTCATGCCAGCCCATGATACGCACCGAGACGAGATCGGGCCGCCCTCCCGCAATCCGCTCATGCGCCATGAAGCTTTCCACCGGCAGGTTGGTGATGACCTGCCCCGTCTTGCGCGCCAGCTCCACCGCCAGTTCGCGCCCTTCACCGGTCTGCAGGTCGAGCGCCACGCTCTTCTTCGCGCGGTTGAGGTTCTCCCACGACAACGAGCGCCCCTCGCGCGTCATCATGTAGCGCTTGTAGTCCAGGCCGCCGCGCCGATCGTCGATGCGGATCACCTCTGCCCCCATCTGCGCGCAATAGAGGCCCGCCGTCGGCGAGGCGACGAAGGACGAGACCTCGACGATCGAAAGCCCGGAGAGCAGCTGGTACATGACTTACCAGACGGTCCCTTCGCTGGCGAACTCACGCAACAGGTGCTTGGCAATCTGCAACTGCATGATCTGGCTGGTGCCTTCGTAGATGCGCAGGATGCGCGCATCGCGGAAGAAGCGCTCCGCCGGATATTCGGCAAGGTAGCCGGCACCGCCGAACACCTGCACGCAGCGGTCGACCACGCGCCCGCAGGCCTCGGACGAAAACAGCTTTGCCGCTGCCGCCTTGCGCTGGATGTTCTCGCCGCGGTCGGCGCGGGCGCAGGCATCGGCGACCATGCATTCGGCGGCGTAGAGGTCCGCTTCGCTGTCGGCCAGCATCGCCTGGATCAGCTGGAAATTGGCGATGGGTTCGCCAAAGGCCTTGCGTTCGTTGGCGTAGCGGATCGCGGTATCAAGCGCGCGGCGCCCCATGCCCACCCCCATGCCGGCCACCGAAAGGCGTCCGTTATCAAGGCTCTGCATCGCGATCTGGAAGCCGCGCCCTTCCTCGCCACCGACCAGTGCCGAGCCCGGAATGTGGACGTCCTCCATGATGACATCGGCAATGTGCGCGCCCGATTGCCCCATCTTCTTGTCGGGCTTGCCCACGGTGATGCCGGGTGTGCTCATATCGACGATGAAGGCCGAGACGTGCGCGTTCTTGGGCAGCGCTTCCTTCGACGTACGCGCCATGATCAGGCCGATCCTGGCGCTTGGGCTGTTGGTGATGTAGCGCTTGGTGCCGTTGAGCCGGTAGCCGTTGCCGTCGCGCACGGCGGTGGTCTGCATCGCCGCGCTGTCCGATCCCGATCCCGGCTCGGTCAGGCCGAAGCAGGCAATCTCGCCACTGGCGATACGCGGCAGCCATTCGGCCTTCTGTTCAGGCGTGCCATGGTTCTTGATCGCGCTGCCGGTCATGCCGATGTTGATCGACACGGTGGAACGGTACGCGGGAGAGGCATAGGCCATGTGCATCACCGTGGTGATGTATTGGCTGATGTTCATGCCCGCGCCGCCGTATTCCTCCGGGATGGTGATGCCGAACAGGCCCATCTCGCGCATTTCGTCGAGGATATCATCGGGGATGCGGTCATTGGCAATCACGTCGTCCTCGGCGGGGATCAGCCGCTCGCGCACATAGCGGCGCAGCTGTTCGAGGAACTGTTCGAAGATTTCCGGGTCCATGCCGGGGTTGACGTTGGCCATGTCAGGGTTCCTCAGACGGGGTCGTAGGGAAAGACGTGTGCCGAAACCTCGTCGGCGCGCGCAAAACTCGGGCGGAATGCGGGGATCAGCTCCTCGGCAATGGCCGTGGGCGTCCAGCCCTCCAGCTTGACCATCGAGCGCACCGGGCGTGGCTTGTCGAACAGCAGGATCTCGTTCTTGCGCACCGAGAAGATCTGGTTGGTAACGTCCACGGAAAGGTCCGAAGCGAGATAGGCCACCAGCGGCGCAATCTTGTCCGCACTCATCGTCTGCATCCGCTCCACGCGCAGCTTCTGCTCGGGCGTCTCGGCCGGGATCGAGGCGGTCATGCGGCTCCACGCAAACGGCGCGATGCAGTTCGACCGCACGCCCCAGCGCGCCATGTCGAGCGCGATCGACTGCGACATCGCCACCAGCCCCAGCTTCGCCGCCGAATAGTTGGCCTGTCCGATGTTGCCGATCAGGCCCGAGGTCGAGGTGAAGTGGATGAAGCTGCCGGAAGACTGTTCGCGGAAGTAGGGCGTCGCCGCCTTCGAGACATTGAACGCGCCGGTGAGGTTCACGTCGATGACGCTCGTCCAGTCCTCGTAGGACATCTTGTGCCAGATCGTGTCGCGCAGGATGCCGGCGTTGTTCACCACCGCGTCGATCCGCCCGAACCGCTGCACGGCATCTTCCACGATGCTGGCTGCGCCCGCCGGATCGGCCACGCTGGCAAGATTGGCGTGAGCCTTGCCTCCCGCTGCCACGATATCGTTGACCGTGGTCTGCGCGGGGCCTGCATCTCCACCATCCCCGCCTTGCGCCACGCCCGGATCGTTGACCACCACCGCAGCACCTTCACGGGCGCAGAGCAGCGCGATCTCGCGCCCGATCCCGCGCCCGGCGCCGGTCACGGCAACGACCTTTCCATCCAGCACGCCGGCCATCCGAATCTCCCAACGGTGTCTTGTTGACACTCTTGTTAAGCGACCGATTAAACCATTTCAAGCGCTGCCACCACCACCTTCGGCAGCGCCTTTGGGAGAGGACTTCACAATCACCAAGAATTGTGGTTTGGAAGCTCAACCAATCACCTTGTGATTGAACCAAAGGTGGCTTCCGATGCGCTTCAAGGGCCTCGATCTCAACCTGCTCGTCGTGTTCGACGCGCTGATGGAAACGCGCAGCGTGACCCGCGCGGCAGAGCGGATCGGCCTGACCCAGCCTGCGACAAGCGCGGCCCTGCGCCGGTTACGCGACTACTTCCATGACGAGATCGTCGTCGCCGTAGGCAAGCGCATGCACCCCACGCCGTTCGCCGAGGGGCTCCACCCGCAGATTCAGCTCGCCCTGCGCGGGGTCGAGCGTGCGATCACCACGCCCACCGCGTTCGATCCGACGACCTCGACCCGCCGCTTTCGCATCGTCAGTTCGGACTACATCATGGTTGCCGTACTGGTCCCCCTGATCGAGCGCTTTGCCGTAACGGCGCCGGGCGTGCGCGTGGAGATTATCCAGCCGACCGAACAGGCCGTGTCCGAACTGGAATCGGGCAAGGCCGACCTCCTCGTCACGCCCGAGCCGTTCCTTGCTGCCTGGCATCCCCATGAAATCCTGTTCGAAGAGGAACAGGTCGTGGTCGGCTGGGCAGAAAATCCGGTGCTCAAGCGGGGGCTTACCGAGGAAGACTTCTACGCCGCAGGTCACGTCACCGTCGCCTTCGGGGCCACGCGCACTCCAGCCTTTGCCGATTCCACGCTATCGCGCATGGGGCGCGAACGGCTGGTTGAAGTTACCGTGTCCAGCTTTGCCTCGGCGCCGTGGTTCATCGAGGGCACCGCGCGCCTTGCGGTTCTGCACGAGCGCCTTGTCCGCCAGATCGCCCGCCGCTTCAATCTGGCCTGGGCGCCAATGCCGTTCCCGTTTCCCAAGATGCACGAGATGATGCAATTCCATGAATCGCGCGCCGACGACGCCGGGCTCAACTGGTTGCGCCAGCAGATGCGCGAGGTTGCCGCAGAGGCGGCTTGAGCGAAATTGCGCCGCAAACCTTCCCCCTTGATGGGGGAAGGATACCGTAGCTTGCGGGCTTGCCCGCTAGCGGAGGTTGGATGGGGGTGAAATTGCGCCGAGTTCGCGGGCAATGACAAGCGCAACTCCCCCGCGGTTGCCCAATACCTCGTTGTTCCAGAACCGCAGGACCGGGTATCCCTCTCTTGCCATCATTGCATCGCGACGCGCATCGTCTTTTCCACCGTGCTGACCACCATCGATCTCGATTACCAAACGTGCTTGGTGGCTTGCGAAATCACAGATTGCGCGAGCGAGCGGGACCTGTCGGCGAAAACGCCAACAGCCGAATTGCTCCTTGAGCAGGCGCCACATCACCGCTTCGGCTTCGGTGGGTTCACGCCGCATCTTTCGTGCGCGCTGAATTGCCAGAGGAGGTGGAGGCTTCTTCACGTGCGAATTTCACCCCCATCCAACTCCGCCTAGGCAGCAAGCTGCCAAGCCTTCGTATCCTTCCCCCATCAAGGGGGAAGGGAAAGCGGGTTTGCTACCAATTCTGCAGGACGGTCATTGGCAAATCATAGCCATCATCCGGATGCCGCCACTCGTTGCCAGACATCCAGCCACCACCCCTAGTGCGAGGTGCGTCGCGCCCGCTTGATCGTGCCGGAAAAGCTCAGCACGGCTTCCTCCTGTCCATTCGCGCCGGTGCGCAGGATCGTGCCGCGGGCAAAGACCAGGCTGCCCCCTGCGCGCACGCATTCTCCGCGCGCGGTCAGCATCTCGCCCGCCTGTGCGCCGCTGACGAATTCGCAGTTCATCGTCACGGTCACGCCACTCACTTCGTCGCCGTTCGAGGCCGCGACCATGAACAGCGAGAAGTCGGCGAAGGTCATCAGCGATCCGCCATGAACGATGCCATGGCCATTGAGGTTCTTGGCTTCGGGAATGAACCCGGTGACGATGCCGCGCTCGTCGCGCTTCACGAAGAACGGACCGGTGCCGTCCTCGAACGGGTCCTTGCCGGACCATTTCCACCAGCCGGCCCAGGGACCGTCCTTGACCTGTTCGAAATTGCCCCTGATCGGCGAAGTCTCTGACGTGCTCATGGCCGCCTTCTTAAGCGGACGTTTGAAGGGCTGTCGATAGGGTCAGGCCACTTCCTCGCGTTCGCGGGCCATCATGCGGGTTGCCAGTGTCCTTCCCGATATCCACGCGTTCTCCACGCGCGGGCCCAGCAGCCAGTCACCGCATACGCCGATTTTCGACTGTGCGCTCCACAGCGCGCCAAGGTTGCTGCCGGTCGACATCGCATAGCGCCAGCGATGGGCCGAGGCCGTGACCGGTTCCGGAAGGGTTTCCTCCAGCGCCTCGCTTAAGGCGGCAAGCAGGGCAGCCGTGACCTGCTCCACCGTGTCTTCGATGTGCTGGGTCGACCAGTGGGGGCTGGCCTGCACCACCCATGTTTCCGGGCCTTTCCGGCCCGGCTTGGCACCATTGCGCGCGGCCCAGCTTATCAGGCCCGCCTCGCGTACCGTGTCCTGTCGGCTCGGCAGCCGCTCGGCAAAGGCGAACATGCCGGTCCAGCACGGTTGCGACCGGGCGGCGAGCGCGGTTGCCGCCAGCGAAAGATCGTGCAGCGCCACGATGGCGGATGCCTGCTCGGGCGGGAGGGATACGACAACGGCGTCGAACGGCCCGGCCTGCAGCCGCTCTCCCGCAGCGGTCTCGCCGGTCAGGAACCAGCGATCCTCGCGGCGGACAAGGCCGCGCACGTGCCAGCCGAAGGTCACGTCGTGCTGGTCGGCCATGTCCTTGATGACGGCGTTCATTGTCGGCACGCCGACCCACGCGCCGGTTCCGGCGGCGGGCCATGGCGCAGCGACGCCGCTCGCCGACCAGCGCGCGACTTGCGCCATGAACGCCGGATCGCGGACGGTGAAGTATTGCGCGCCATGGTCGAAATGGGCATCGCCCAGCGGCGTGGCCATGCGGCGCGTCGACATGCGCCCGCCGGGGCCGCGCCCCTTGTCGTAAAGCGCTACGGTGTGGCCCGAGCGAACGAGCTGGGAAGCGCAGGAAAGACCGGACATTCCTGCGCCAACAATGGCAACATGCATCTTCATCGGTGTTTTCGCGGGCTCAACCACGTCCCATCAACGCCAGGACTTCCTTGCGGCTGCTGGCATCGTCGAGGAAGCAACCGAGCATCCGGCTCGTCACCATCCCCACGCCATGCGTCCTGACCCCCCGTCCTGTCATGCAGCCATGCTGCGCCTCGATCACCACCGCGACCCCTTGCGGCTGGAGATTGTCCCAGATGCACTTGGCGACTTCCGCCGTCAGCCGCTCCTGCACCTGCAACCGGCTGGCATAGCCGTGGAGCACGCGCGCCAGCTTGGAAATGCCGACCACGCGGTCCTTGGGCAGGTAGGCAATCGAGGCGGTGCCGATGATCGGCGCCATGTGATGTTCGCAGTGGCTCTGGAACGGGATGTCGCGCAGAAGCACGACTTCGTCGTAGCCGCCCACTTCCTCGAACGTGCGCGAAAGGTGCAGGCCCGGATCCTCGGCATAGCCGCGGCAGTATTCGCGCCAGGCCCGTGCCACGCGCTTGGGCGTATCGAGCAGGCCCTCGCGCTCGGGTTCGTCGCCCGACCAGCGGATCAGCGTGCGGATCGCCTCCTCGACCTCGGCGGGGACGACGATCTTGCCGTCCTCGCCGATCACGTCAGCCATGCCCGATGAGGCGGCGAGGGAGGGTGACAGGACGTTCATCGGCAAAGGCTCCGATCCGGCACGAAAAAAGGTTGCGGAATGATGTCCGGATGCGCCCCGGCCCTGTCAGGAACAACACGGACCAAAGGGCACGGGCTGGAAATGCGCGGAAAGGCGCGTATATCTGTCCGCATGTCCATAGCCGAGATGATCGCCTCCAGCCCGACGGCCGCCGTCATCAGCAATCCGCGTTTGCCGGACAACCCGATCATTGCCTGCAATGACGCGTTCGTCGAACTGACCGGATACCCGCGAGAGGAGATCATCGGCCGCAACTGCCGCTTCCTCCGCGGGCCCACGACGGAGGACGACAAGGCGAGGGTCCTGCGTGAAGGCATTCACCGCAAGCAACCGGTGATGGTCGAGATCATCAACTACAAGAAGGACGGCACCCGCTTCCGCAACGCGGTGATGGTCGCGCCGATCTTCGATGCCGAAGGCGAAGTTGAATACTTCCTTGGCTCCCAGGTCGAACTGCCCGAAGAACAGGGCGCAGCCAACGACGTGCGCCGCAATGGCGCTGCCGAACGCGTCGAACGCCTCAGCCGTCGCCAGAAGGAAATCCTCGTGCTCATGGCGGCCGGAAAGCTCAACAAGCAGATCGCCTACGAACTGGGCCTTAGCGAACGCACCGTGAAGATGCACCGCTCCGCCGTGCTCAAGGGGCTGGACGTGAAGACCAGCGCCGATGCCATCCGCGTGGCGATCGAAGCCGGGTTCTGACGCCCGTCAGCGGTTCAGGAGCTCAGCGCTCTAGCGGCCGCACGCCCTCGATGCGCATTTCGCACCACACGCCAGCCGGATCGAAGTTCAACTCCAGTCCTTCGATCCCCGGCTGCGGCACCAGCAGCCGCGAACCTATGCCCGGGCGCTCGGGGCTGATAACGCGCGGGCCGCCTTTCTCCGCCCACAAGATATAGAGCGTCGAACCCGACGGGCCGATGAACCAGCTCAGCTCCACATGGCCCCGCCCGCCCGACAGTGCGCCGTACTTTACCGCATTGGTGCACAACTCGTGCAAAGCCATGATCAGCGGAATGCAGCTTCCAGCCGGCAGCACGCACGGTTCTCCCGTCATGCGGATGCGGTCGTCGTGTTCGAACGGGGCGACCGTGTCGCGCACGAGTTGCGGCAGCCGTCCTTCCGCCTCTGCGCCGATCTGCAAGAGATCGCTCGCAGCGGCAAGCCCTTCGATCCGCAGGCTGAACTCCTTGTAGAAATCCATCGCCGATGCCGCCTTGGGCCCGCGCGAGGCGAGCGCCTGGATCAGCGTCAGCATGTTGCGCACGCGGTGGCGCAGCTCGCGATTGTAGCGCTCCTGCTCGGCATTGACGACCGCGATCCGCCGCATCGCCCCGCGCAGGATGCTGCCGATCAGGACTGTCAGCCCGCCCGAGAACACGAACAGCATGAAGAGCAGGCTGCGCACGACGCTCATCTGCGAGAACCAGGGTTCGCCCCCGAAAAGCCGCTGTGCCAGCAGGGAAGCAACAACCAGGTAGGTCAGGGCGTAGCGCAGTTCGAGTGCGAGCGATGCAATCAGCAAGGCGGGCCAATAGGTCACGAACGGCCGCCCGAGCGCACCCATGTCGAGCGAGGCGCGCAATATCGTGGGCACGAAAAGCAGCACCGCAATCCACGCCAGCGATTCCGCAGGGGTGCGATCAGGATTGACCAGCGCACGCACGACACGTGCCTGACGTGTCTCGCCATTTGCCAAGCTTGCACCCCCATTTTCGATTGGACCGGCTCTTTTTTCGACGGCTTGGTCCAATTCGGACCATACTAGCGTCGCCGGATTTACAAGTGCAAGAATTTTCGGGTTTTTTATGTACCGCGCGTCACATCAATCCACGGGAGCCAGCGCGGCGAAATCCACCCGCGTCGGCGCCGCTAGGCGCAGCACGTCGGCCATGGCGATAACCTCGGCTATCGCTGTCGCTTCTTGCACCGTCAGGCCCGAGAAATCGGGCAGGAATGCCCGGCAGGTCTGCAGCAGATTGGCAGGCGAACGCTCCAGTTCGGAACGATAGGCTTCCAGAGTCCGGCAACCGTCGATCTCGCTCCACGCAATGCCGCTGGGAGAGGGGCGTTCGTGATAGGCCCAGAGCGCATGGATCGCGCGCTCCACCGCCATCTGCACCTGCTCGACCACCAGCGCGCCCGAGGCGCGAGCCTTAAGGCGTTGGCGGTAGCGGCGCTGACGTTCGGCGTTGGTAAGGGGCATGAACTTGATTTTACACGTGAACCCGCCCCGTTCAAACTCCGTTACGTTACTTATGCCGCTGGCCGAAGTTTGACCTGCATCAAGGCCGAGATTGTATGTGTTGCATATGATCTTGGCAGGCGCCGCATCGAAGGCCTGTTCGATTCGGCGACAAGATCGCTTGGGAGACCAGATGCATGGAACACCATCAGACCCCGTCCGCCGCTGCCCGCGAACAGACCTTGCGCCGTGCCATCCCCCTGTTCGACGGCGCCCCGGCCTCGCGCGGCTATGAACTCAATGCCATGTGCTTTTCGTTCAACGAGAAAGCCAACCGCGATGCCTTCCTTGCCGATGAGGAAGCCTATTGCGCCCGCTTCGACCTGACGCCGCAACAGCGCAAGGCCGTCGCCGAGCGCGACGTGCTGGCCATGCTCGAGGCTGGCGGCAACGTCTATTACCTTGCCAAGCTTGCCGGCATCTTCGGCCTTGGCGTGCAGGACCTCGGCGCCCTCCAGACCGGCATGTCCGTCGACCAGTTCAAGGCCATGCTCGTCGAATGGGCAGCCAAGATCCCCACCAAGGAGAATGCATGATGGCACAAGTCATCGGCGGCTATTTCACCAGCCACGTCCCCGGCATTGGCGGCGCGATCATGCGCGGCGATCAGGACACGCCCTACTGGAAGCCGTTCTTCCAGGGCTTCCCACCGATCCGCGAATGGCTGGCGCAAGCGAAGCCAGACGTCGCCGTGGTCTTCTCCAACGATCATGGCCTGAACTTCTTCCTCGACAAGATGCCGACCTTCGCGGTTGGCGCAGCGCCTTCGTACGACAACGCCGACGAAGGCTGGGGCCTGCCGGTCTACAAGAGCTTCGAGGGCCACCCGGCGCTTTCCTGGCACCTGATCGACAGCCTGGTGCGCGACGAGTTCGACATCACCACCTGCCAGAAGATGCTGGTCGACCACGCCGTGTCGATCCCGTTCGAACTAGCCTATCCCGGTGTCGAGACATGGCCGATCAAGCTTGTGCCGATATCGATCAACACCGTGCAGTATCCGTTGCCTAGCCCGAAGCGGTGTCTGGCGCTGGGCCGTGCGGTCCACCGCGCCCTGCAATCGTGGGGCGGGGACGAGCGCGTGCTGATATGCGGCACAGGGGGCCTGTCGCACCAGCTCGACGGTCCGCGCGCCGGCTTCATGAACCCGGACTACGACCTGTTCTGTCTGGATAACCTGGCGAGCAACCCGGAAGCACTGACCGGCCACACTGCCGAGGAAGTGGCCGAGCTTGCCGGCACCCAAGGTGTCGAGATCCTCAACTGGATCGCTGCACGCGGCGCCATGGGCGAACAGGGGATGAGCGAAGTCAGCCGCAACTACCACATCCCGATCAGCAATACCGCCGCCGCGAGCCTGCTGCTGGAACCGGCTTAAAGCCAGGAGCCCATGGTCGGGAGCCTAGCTCCTGCGGCGGGTCTTGCGCGTCGTCTTCGCCGGAGCCTTGCGCTTCGGCGGAGGCGCGACCTTTGGCTGGATGTCCGGCCAGGCATCGGCAATCGCTGCCTGCACCACCATGCGGCCCTGCAGGGTCTGCGCTTCGTCATGGCTGGCGAGATAGGTTGCCACCACATCGCGCACCTGCCCCGCACTCACGTCGTCCGGCACCTTGGGCGGGCGCTCCATGCTGCGAAACCCGTCGAGCACGCCGATCACGTAGGACAGGCACATGGCCCTGTCGACCGGCGCCTTGGCCGAGCACGCCTCGTTCAGCTGCGCGCCGCTCATCCACTCGGCGCGCGCAGGTGTGGCAAGCAGGGTCAACACGGCAAGAGCGGGAAAACAGCGCAACACGATCAAGGCAACTCCGGGCAATCGACCATCCACAACCCGCGTCAGGCGGTTTTGATCCTCGCTCTTGCCCCGGTGGCGCGACCATCGGCGATAGCGATGGCCGGATTGGCTGCTACTTGCACGCCCGAGTGAAAAGCGGACTTTCCGGATGCGACGCCTAACCAGACTCTGGCTCAATCCCATGATCCCCCATTCGGGGCACGACCCATCCGAGTATCACCGGCACTAAGCTGATCATTAATCCGCCGATGTTGAAAGTTATATGATCCGAAAGACGCCACGTTGGCCCGATGCCGAACTGGAGGATCATCAAAAGCAACCATGCAGTGGATAGGTTCGCATTGCGAAGGCGATGATAAGTCATCATCGTAAGAGTAATCGCGGCAGAAACCCCGACAAGAAAAACAAGCCAAGCGGGGATGCCGATATTTACAGAAGCCAAAGCAACACAAATGATCGCTAAAAGCGTTGCCGATCCAATCCGGTAGCGCGGCCTCTCTGCGTAGCGTTTGATATTCATCTGCATCAATAGCGGCTTAAGATACGAACCATCCGTTTTCCACCCCATTCCTGCTGTTCGGAGCAAAGGTCGACAGCCCCGAAAGCTGCCGTGATCCCCGGTATGAACCAGCGATCACGCCTTCTGTTGCAGGCACTGGACAAGAACGACCCATGGCGCCGGATCAGGTCAGGGGCCATTCGCTTCAGCAGAGCGCGGAAGCGTCAGTTCAGCCTAACCCCTCCACCACCCCCAGGGTCAGGATCAGAACTTGTTGTCCCTCGGAAAGCCGTTGGGTGGCAGGCGGCCTGCAGCGCCGCGGGCGACCTTCCATGGCAGGAGGTCCTTCTCGACGCGGGTGCGGCCGGATTCGCCGCCCATCGTCCATGACAGGCCGTCTTCCAGCTTCAGCGTGATCACGTCCGACATCTCGCCATCCTTGTAGCGCTGCAGGGTCACGCCCTGCCCCTTGGCGAGGAGCGGCACCTCAGACAGGGCGAAGATCACCAGCTTGCGGTTTTCGCCGATCACCGCGACATGATCGTGCTCGGGCGCAATCTCGCGCACCACGGCCAGCTTCACGCCGGGCTTTGTGGAAACGACGCCGCGACCTTTTCGGGTTTCGGCGAGCAGTTCGTCCATCTCGGCGGCGAAGCCCCGGCCGGTGTTGGCGGCGAGCAGAAGCTGCCCCTTGGGCTTGTAGACGGTGACGCTGACGATCTGCGCTTCCGGGTCGATATCGACCAT
Source organism: Novosphingobium subterraneum (assembly GCF_000807925.1). GTDB lineage: Bacteria > Pseudomonadota > Alphaproteobacteria > Sphingomonadales > Sphingomonadaceae > Novosphingobium > Novosphingobium subterraneum. The sequence continues at coordinate 20,713 of NZ_JRVC01000027.1, forward strand.
GGTGCGGATCGGTTCGCCGAAGCCGCGCGCGCCGGGGAGCTTGTCGGCCCCCACGGTGTAGAAGCGGCCGTTGTCGACCGCGACGAGCAGCTTGTCGGTGGTCTGGCAGTGGAAGGCGAAGGCGGGGCCATCGCCTTCCTTGAACTTGAAGTCGCCATCTAGCGGAACGTGGCCCTTGGCCGCCCTGATCCAGCCCCTGGCGGAGAGGATCACCGTGACCGGCTCCTTCTCGATCATCGCGTCCATGCTGAATTCGCGCGTCGGCGCGGCTTCGGCGATGGTGGTGCGGCGGCGGCCGAGCGGGGTGTCCTCGGCGTAGTCCTTGCGCAGGGCGCCCAAGTCGCGCTTGAGGCGGGTGCGCTGGCGGGCCGGGCTGTCGAGCAGCTTCTGCAGCTCCTCCTGCTCGGCCAGCAGTTCGTCACGCTCCTTGCGCAGCTCCATTTCCTCGAGCTTGCGGAGCGAGCGAAGGCGCATGTTGAGGATGGCTTCGGCCTGGCGGTCAGTCAGTTCGAACTCGGCCATCATCACCGGCTTGGGCTCATCCTCGGTGCGGATGATCTCGATGATCCGGTCGAGGTTGAGGTAGGCGATGATATAGCCGCCGAGCAGTTCCAGGCGGCTCGCGATCTTGTCCAGGCGGTGCTGCGAGCGGCGCAGCAGGATGTCGATCTGGCTGATCACCCATTCCTGCAGCACCAGCTTCAGGCCCAGAACCCCCGGCGTGCGGTGCGAATCCAGCACGTTGAGGTTGAGGCCGAAGCGGTTTTCGAGATCGGTCAGCTTGTAGAGCGATTCCTTGAGCAACTCTGGATCGACGTTGCGGCTCTTCGGGATCAGGACGAGGCGGATCTGCTCGTCGGATTCGTCGCGGATATCCTCGAGGATCGGCAGCTTCTTGTCGGCAATGAGCTGGGCGATCTGTTCGATCAGCTTGCTCTTCTGCACCATGTAGGGGATTTCGGAGACGACCAGCTGCCACTGCCCGCCGCCCAGTTTTTCGACGCCGGTTTCTTCCCAGTTTCCCGCCTCGTCACGGCCTGTGGAAAAGCGCCCGCGCACGCGGATCGCGCCGCGCCCGGTTTCATAGGCGTGGGAGATGACGGCGGGACTATCGACGATGACGCCGCCGGTCGGCAGGTCCGGGCCGTGGAACACTTCCATCAGCTGGCTGTGTTCGGCGTGGGGATTGTCGATCAGCAGCAATGCGGCGTCGATGATCTCGGCGACATTGTGGCTGGGGATGTTGGTCGCCATGCCCACGGCGATGCCGCTGGAGCCGTTGGCGAGCAGATTGGGGAACAGGCCGGGGAAGATTTCCGGCTCCTCGTCCTCACCGTTGTAGGTGGGGACGAAATTGACGGTGCCTTCGTCGAGCCCGGCCATCAGCTGCATCGCCGTGCGCGTCAGGCGAGCTTCGGTGTAGCGGTAGGCGGCGGCGTTATCGCCATCGACGTTGCCGAAGTTGCCCTGCCCCTCGACCAGCGGATAGCGCAGCGACCAGTCCTGCGCGAGGCGGACCATGGCATCGTAGACCGAGGCATCGCCATGGGGGTGATACTTGCCGATCACATCGCCCACCACGCGCGCCGACTTCTTGAAGGCGTCGGTGGGGTTGAGCTTCAGCTGGCGCATCGCCCAGAGCAGGCGGCGGTGGACCGGCTTCAGTCCATCGCGCAGATCGGGGAGCGAACGCGCGGTGATCGTGGAGAGCGCGTAGACGAGGTAGCGCTCCGACAGTGCGGAATCGAACGGGGCATCGACGATTGCGTCGAAAGGATCGGGCTCGGTCGTGTCTGTCGCCATGGTTGGAACGCCTTAGCAACACGTCCGTCCGTGCGGAAGTCACGGAACAACCGCAGTCCCCGGCAATTCTTGGGGGGAACGGGCAAATGCCGCCCCGAATTCCCCCAAAGGAGATTTTCATGAGCAAGCGCGTGCTGATCGTCGCGACCGACGGATTCGAACAGTCGGAACTCGAAGGCCCCAAGAAGGCGTTGGAAGACGCCGGAATCGAAACCGTGGTTGCCAGCCTCAAGGCAGGTTCGATCACCGGCTGGAAGGACAAGAACTGGGGCGATGCCGTCGCGGTCAACATCACGCTCGATGAAGTGGACGCCAACGAATACGACGCGCTGCTGCTTCCCGGCGGCCAGATGAACCCGGACATCCTGCGCATGGACGACCGCGCGGTCGACATCGTCAATGAGTTCGACGATCTCGACAAGCCGATCGCCGCGATCTGCCACGGCCCTTGGCTTCTCGTGGAGGCTGACATCGTCGACGGCCGCACCGTCACCGGGTGGCCCTCGATCATGACTGACCTTGCCAACGCCGGTGCCGACGTCGTGGACGAGGAAGTCGCCGTGGACGGCAACCTGATCACCAGCCGCAAGCCTGACGACATTCCCGCGTTCTCGAAGGCGCTGATCGAGATGCTGGCTGACGACTGATACCACTTCTGGCGGTTTCCGGGGGTTCACCCCGCCCTCGGGAACCGCTAGGGTCGTATCAGATGAAACAGCTTGATCACACAGAACACAAACTGATCGAGGGGATGGATGCCGCCGCCATGCTGGCGCAGGTGGAGGCATGGTGCACGGTCAATACCGGCACCGGCAACCTTCCGGGGCTCGAAGCGCAGTGGAATCTGCTGGCCGACGCCTTCGCCGCATTGCCCGGAGACATTCGCAAGGTCGAGCCGGCCCCGGTCACCGCGATGGCCGCCGACGGGCACGAGGTGCAGACAGCAAACGGCGCGCATTTCGTGCTGTCGGTCAGGCCGGAGGCGCAGCGGCGCTATCTGCTGACCGGCCACATGGACACGGTGTTCCCCCCTGCCCATCCTTTCCAGACCCTGCGCTGGCTCGACGCGGAAACGCTGAATGGCCCGGGCGTTGCCGACATGAAGGGCGGCATCGCGGTGATCCTCGCTGCGCTCAAGGCATTCGAGCAGAGCCCTGCTGCGGCCGGGGTTGGCTATGAGGTGATGATCAATTCGGACGAGGAGACCGGCAGCCTGTCTTCCGCCCCGCTGATCGCGCAGCTGGCACAAGGCAAGGCGGCGGCGCTGACCTACGAACCGTCCGCCCTGCCAGATGGCACGCTGGCTGGAGAGCGTCCGGGAAGCGGGAACTACAGCGCTGTGATCAAGGGCCGATCGGCCCACGCCGGGCGCAATCCGCAGGACGGACGCAACGCGGTGATCGCGGCGGCCGACATGGCGCTGAAGCTGAAGGGTCTGGAGCGTCCCGGCCTCTCCATCAACCCTGCCAGGATCGATGGCGGGAGCGCCAACAACGTCGTGCCCGACCATGCGATCCTGCGCTTCAATGTCCGGCCTCGGCTGCCGGGAGTTGCCGTGGAGTTCACCGAGAGTCTGCGAGAGTTGGTGCAGAGTCTCGAAGCGTTGCACGAGGTTGCAATCCACCTCCATGGCGGGGTGTCACGGCCACCCAAGCCGCTGACCCAAGAGGCCGAGGCGCTGTTCGGACTGGTGCGCGAGTGCGGCGAATCTCTTGGCCAGACGATCCGTTGGCAGGCCTCGGGCGGGGTCTGCGACGGTAACAACATTGCCGCCTGCGGCGTGCCGGTGGTCGATACCATGGGCGTGCGCGGCGGGGCGATCCATTCCGATCAGGAGTACCTGATCGTGCCATCGCTGGCTGAGCGCGCCGCCTTGTCCGCGCTTGTCCTGCATCGACTGTCCGGGGGACACCAATGACATTTCGCATCCGCGCCGCGCGCGCGAACGATCTCCAACCGCTCTACGAGATGGCAAAGCTGACCGGCGGCGGCTTCACCAACCTGCCACCCGACCGCAAGGCCCTGACGGCGAAGCTGGCGCGGGCGTCGGAGGCCTATGGCAATAGCGAGGAGGGCGATCCGAAAAATCCGAAGGACGAGCTGTTCGTCCTGGTTCTGGAGGATACGACCACCGGCGAAGTGCGCGGCACGGCGCAGATCTTCACCTCGGTGGGGCGCCAATGGCCGTTCTATTCCTATCGCATGGCCACGCTGACCCAGCACTCGAAGGAGCTGAACCGCACCTTCCGCGCCGAGATGCTCAACCTTGTCACCGACCTTGAAGGATCGAGCGAAGTGGGCGGGCTGTTCCTGCATCCTTCCGAACGCGCAGGCGGGCTTGGCATGCTGCTCGCGCGCAGCCGCTATCTGTTCATCGCGATGCACCGGAAGCGCTTTGGCGACAAGATTCTGGCGGAGCTGCGCGGGGTGATCGACGAACGCGGCGGATCGCCGTTCTGGGACGGCGTGGCCGGTCGCTTCTTCGGCATGAGCTTTCAGGAAGCAGACTATTTCAACGCGATCAACGGCAATCAGTTCATTGCCGACCTGATGCCCAAGCACCCGGTCTATATCGCCATGCTGCCCGAGACCGCGCGCTCTGCCATCGGTCTGCCCCACCCTTCGGGCCGCGCCGCGATGCGGATGCTGGAAGAGGAAGGCTTTGCCTACGAAGGCTACGTCGACATCTTCGATGGCGGCCCGACGATGACCGCGCGGACCGACCGCGTGCGCTCGATCTGCGAGGCGAAAGAGGTGCCGGTGGCGCACATCCGCGCGCCCGAGGGTAGCGGCAACGTGACCAAGGCTCTGGTGGCGACGGGCAAGCTGGCCGAATACCGCTGCACTTTCGCCGAGATAGCCGAGGCGGACGATGGCCTGACGCTCGACCCCGTAGCCGCCACCGCTCTCGGCGTAAGCGTGGGTGACATGGTCTGGTTTGTCGGTCGCTAAGGAAAAGACATGCCTCTGGTGGAAATCAACTTCGACGGTCTGGTCGGACCGAGCCACAATTATGCAGGCCTCAGCCTTGGCAACCTGGCCTCGGCCAGCAACGCGGGCGAGGTGTCCTACCCGCGCGCGGCAGCGCTTCAGGGCTTAAGCAAGATGCGGCACAATCTGGGCCTCGGGCTGGCCCAAGGGCTGTTCACGCCCCTGCCCCGCCCCAACCCGGTACTGCTCCGCGCGCTCGGGCTTGAAAGCATCGACGAAAGCGATGCGGCGCAGCGGCGGTTGCGGGCGGCGGCGTGGTCTGCGTCATCAATGTGGACGGCCAATGCGGCGACGGTGAGCCCCGCCCCTGACACCGCGGACGGGCGCTGCCACCTGACTGCGGCGAATCTGGTGACGATGCCCCACCGCTCGCAGGAATGGCCCGATACGGTGCGCCAGTTGCGCCTCGCCTTTGCCGACAGCACCGCCTTTGCCGTGCACGATGCGGTGCCGCCGTGCTTCGGCGACGAGGGCGCGGCAAACCACATGCGCATGTGCGCGAGCCACGATGCGCCGGGGATCGAGATCTTCGTCTACGGGACGACTGGCGGCGCCTTCCCCGCACGCCAGCACGAGCAGGCGAGCCGCGCCGTGGCACGGCTGCATGGCCTCGATCCCGAGCGCTGCCTGTTCGTGGAACAGGCGAGCGAGGCGATTGCGGCAGGCGCGTTCCACAACGACGTGGTGGCCGTGGCCAACGAGCGGGTGCTGTTCACGCACGAACAGGCCTTTGCTGACCCCGAAGCCACTTATGCCGCGATCCGCGAGAAGTTGCCCGAGGCCGAGATCGTGGTGGTGCCGGCCAGCGTGGTGAGCCTTGGCGATGCGATCAGGAGCTACCTGTTCAACGCACAGTTGCTGACGCTTCCAGGGGGCGAGATGGGCCTGGTGATCCCGCTCGAGGCGTGGGAGACGCCATCGGTGCGCGGCTGGCTGGAAGGGCACGTTGCCTCGAACGGCCCGATCCGCAAGGTGCTTCCAGTGGACGTGCGCCAGTCGATGGCCAATGGCGGCGGACCTGCATGCCTGCGCCTGCGGGTTGTCGCCGATCCTGCCACTGTCGACCCGCGCTTTTTGCTGGACGAGGCAAAGATCGCGCGGATCGAGAGGGTGGTGGAGGCGCACTGGCCCGAGCAGATCGATCCTGCTGATCTGGGGGCGGAATCCCTGGGCCGCGCAGTGGTCAGCGCCCGGCAGGCACTGCTCGAATTGCTGGAGGTGCAGGAACTGGCCTGAGCCTTGCGGCGTATCTTCCGAAAGAGCCGCTCCGCAGGTTGTCGCTTCGCTTTACAGTGAAGATTGGATTAACCAGACTATTGCCAGCGTTTCATGATCTGGCACGATGCTTGCGGAGAGACTCGCCGACGAGGGGCGCCTCGTCAAAAGAGGATATTGCTTCGGATGTTTCGCAAGATCGGTCGCCTGTTTGTCATCAAGACCCGCTTCGAAGCGTTCGCGGTGATCTACGCGCTCGCGCTGGGCGCGGTGGAGCGCGGGCACGCCTATCTCGGCCAGTATCCGGGCTTTGCCGGCAAGTTGCTGTTCGTCGCAGCCACCGGCGCGGTGTTCATCGCCGGGGCGAAGATCCTCGACTCCCTGCGGATGGAGCGGCGGCTGCAGGAGCTTGAGGCGAAGGCCGAGGGGTAGTGCCAGCGTCCTTCGACAAGCTCAGGACGAGCGGGACTTGGGACTACCTTTTGAAAGCCGCTCATCCTGAGCTTGTCGAAGGATCGCAGCAAAGCAAGTGGGGCGATTCTGTTGCTAGGCTCGCCCCCAGCCCCCGGTTTCCGATTCTGTTACCCGGTTCGGTCCGAACCGTGCTTTCGCTTTATAACTTCAGGGCGTTAGCCCTTAGAATTATGCGGCGAGAGCAAGTGCTTCGTTGTCGTTGGCACTTGTGAGTTTTGAGCCTTGAACGGGTTACTCAGCCCGGGCAAAAACAGCGCTTTTCAACACACGTCGATCCTAGTTCGGCCCCATCAACACCCTTGCGACAACAAGGCCCGCATCCCGAAAGACACGGTAGTGATGGTGGAGCCGCCGGGTACCGCCCCCGGGTCCGCTGTGCCTATTGCACGCCGCAGTTTATCACCATAGCCGGCCGAAACCGGCAGGGACCCATATAGGGATGCGGGCGCAAATGAAAAGGGGCGGGATTGCGCCCGCCCCTTTGAAGTTGTTCTGGCAAGGCGCTTCAGCCCTTGGCCCTCAGCGCATCGCGGATTTCGGCGAGGAGTTCGACCTCGGTCGGGCCGGCGGGCGCGGCGGGTGCTTCCTCGGCGGGCTTTTCGAAGGCCTTGTTGATCGCCTTGACCAGCAGGAAGATGATGAAGGCGACGATCACGAAATTTACCGCCTGGGTGATGAAATCACCGTAGCCGATCATCGGCACCCCGGCGGCCTTCAATTCGGCATAGCTGGACACATCGCCCTTGAAGTCTGCCGGGACCGGGCCGAGGCGCACGAAATAACGGCTGAAATCGACGCCGCCGGTGATGAAGCCGACGACCGGCATGATCACGCTTTCGGTGAGCGAGGTGACGATCTTGCCGAATGCGCCACCGATGATCACGCCGACCGCCAGATCGAGCACATTGCCCCGGGCGATGAATTTCTTGAACTCTGCGAACATGCCGACCACTTCCCCCTTCACGTCCTGATTAACCATGATCCCTTTTCCGTTGGTTGCCATCGTGCGCGGAACGCCACAAGTGGCAATCGGTTGCAGCATGGGGGATACTTGAACCGTTTCGGCGGACCGCTATCTCTGCTGCATAACTTTAGGGGAACTCACGTCGATGGCCGCTACCCGCTTTACGCAGATCGCTTTTGCCACCGTTGCCGCTGCCAGCCTTTCGGCCTGCGGGATCAACTCGGTCCCCGCGGCCGAGGAAGAAGCCAAGGCGCGCTGGGCGGACGTCGAAAGCTCGTACCAGCGTCGTGCCGACCTGATCCCGAACCTGGTCGCCACGGCCAAGGGCGCGGCGGCTTCGGAAACCCAGATCCTGACCAACGTGACCAACGCGCGCGCCGCGGCCACGTCGATCAACATCACCACCGACGATCTTTCCAATCCGGAAGAATTCGAGAAATTCCAGAACGCGCAGAACCAGTTGACCCAGGCGCTGGGCCAGCTGCGCACGGTGGTGGAGAACTATCCGCAGTTGCAGAGCCAGGCGCGCTTTGCCGACCTGATGGTGCAGCTTGAAGGCACCGAGAACCGCATCAATGTGAGCCGCACCCGCTACAACGAGGCGGTGCAGGCCTATAACACCACGATCCGCACCTTCCCCGACGCGATCGGCGCGAAGCTGATCCATGGGGCCAAGCCGATGGTACCGTTCAAGGCTGCCGCCGGATCGGAAGTGGCGCCAACCGTCAATTTCGACATGAACGCTCCGGCGCCTGCAGCGTCGGGCAAGTGACGTGACCCGCCAGTTGCGGGCTTTCTGGCAGACTGTTGCGCTGCTGTTCCTGCTGATCGCGGGAGCAGCACACGCGGCCATGCCCGCACGGCCTGCGGGACCGGTGCTGGATCAGGCCGGGATCATACCCGATGCCGACGAGGCGGCGCTTGCGCAGAGGCTTTCCGCCTACAACGCGCAGACCGGGCGGGCGGTGATCGTGGCCACGGTCGCCTCGCTCGACGGGCAGGATATCGAGACATATGCCAATACGCTGTTCCGGACCTGGGGCGTGGGCGGGAAGGAGACCGACCAAGGCCTTCTGTTCCTGATTGCGCCCAATGACCGCAAGGTGCGGATCGAGGTGGGCTATGGGCTGGAGGAGTTCCTGCCCGACGTACTCGCTGGCCGGATCATCTCGGGCGCGGTGACGCCGCGCTTCAAGGCGGGCGACTATCCGGGTGGCATAAACGCCGGCATCGACCAGATCCTGACCCAGCTTAACCGCAGTCCCTCAGATGCCAAAGCTGTGGCGGAAGCAGCCAAGGCCGGTGCGCGCGAGGACGTCTCTGGCGGCGGATCGACCATAGGCAGCGCGATATTCTGGGTGGTTCTGATCGTGGTGATGATCGCCGTCTTCGGCCGTCGTCGGAAGGGTTATGTGCAGCGGCGCAGCGGAATCGATCCGGGCATCGTGCTGTGGGGCATCAGCGAAATTGCGCGTGCCGCATCGGATAACCGCCATTCCGGCGGATGGGGCGGCGGCGGCGGGTCCGACTGGGGCGGTGGCTTCGGTGGCTTTGGCGGCGGCGATTCCGGTGGCGGCGGCGCTTCGGGGGACTGGTGATGAGCAGGCTGGTGCAGATGACCGAGGCGGATCACAAGCTGGTCTCCGACGCCGTGGCCGCAGCCGAGGCGCAGAGCGCGGGCGAGATCGTGACGATCGTGACGCCGCGATCCGACAGCTATCGCGACGTGGCGCTGATCTGGAGCGCGCTGGTGGCTTTCGTGGCGCTGGCCGTGGTGGACATGTTTGCCGGGTTCTACCTGCCCGTCGTCGAGCAGGTGCTGGGGTTGTGGGCGTTCGAATGGACTCCGCGCGCCGTACTGGGACTGGCGCTGACGGTTATCACGCTGAAGTTCGGGGCCATGTACCTGCTCATGCGGTTCACGCCGCTAGGCCTGTGGCTGACGCCGCGCCGGGTCCGCAATGCGCGGGTGCGCGAGCGGGCGCTGACGTGTTTCCGGGTCGGGGCAGAAAGCCGGACGACTGGCCACACCGGCGTGCTGATCTATCTGAGCCTTGCCGAGCACCGTGCCGAGATCATCGCCGATGCGGCGATCGCCTCGAAGGTTTCGCCCGAGACCTGGGGGCTGGCGATGAACGCCATGCTTGACCCGCTGCGGCAGGGACGGATGGCGGAAGGCATGGCAGCGGCGGTGGCCGAGGTGGGCAAGGTTCTGACACAGCATTTCCCGCGCTCTGCCGATGACAAAAACGAACTGCCCGACAGGTTGATCGAAGTATGAGTCTTGAAGAAGAGTACCGCGACCATCCCGAGCAGGTGCACTGGCAAGGGCGTTTCATCGTCGCCAAGACGCGCGGACGGTGGGAATATGTCTCGCGCAATCGCAACATCAAGGCGGCGGTAATCCTTGCGATCGAAGACGGGCACGTGCTGCTGGTCGAGCAGTTCCGCGTGCCTCTCGGGCGCCCGTGCATCGAACTGCCCGCCGGGCTGATCGGTGACGAAGCAGGTGCGGAGAACGAGGACCCGGCCGCTGCGGCGGCGCGCGAACTGGAGGAAGAGACCGGCTATCGGCCGGGCCGGATCGAATCGCTGGGCGAGTTCCATTCCTCGCCGGGCATGGTGACCGAGGCCTTCACGCTGTTCCGCGCGCGCGATCTGGAAAAAGTTTCCGAGGGCGGCGGCGTGGAAGGCGAAGGCATTACCGTCCACAGGGTTGCCCTTACGGAAATCGAGCGCTTCCTCAGCCAGAAGCGCGGCCAAGGCTATGCCATCGACGTGCGGATGTTGCTGCTGCTCGCGCCGGGAATCATGGGCTGATCTTGCGCTGACGTTTCCGGGACTTGCGCGATCGGTCCCAACTTGCTTGGTTGACGCAAACGGAAAGCAGGAGAGCGGCACGATGGGCAGGGTTCAGGGCAAGAAGGCACTCGTCACCGGGGCAGCGCAGGGGCTTGGTGCCGCGCATGCGTGGATGCTGGCGCGCGAGGGCGCACGGGTCCTGCTGACCGACATCAACGGCGATGGCGCAGCGGCACAGGCCGAAGCGATCAACGCCGAACTGGGCGCCGGGACGGCCTTTGCCATGCGCCATGACGTGACCAAGGAAAGCGATTGGGACGCAGCGATTGCGCTGGCGGCGGAAAAGCTGGGCGGACTTTCGGTGCTGGTCAATAACGCTGGCGTTGGCGTGCGCGGGAATATCGAAACCTGCACGCTGGAGGAATGGCATCGCGGCTTTGCGATCAATGTCGATTCCGTTTTTCTCGGCTGCCAGAAGGCCCTGCCCCTGCTGCGCGACAACCAGCCTGCCTCGATCGTCAACATCAGCTCGATCGCCGGCCTGATCGCTTCGGACACCATGCCCGGCTACAACGCCAGCAAGGCGGCGGTGTGGATGCTGACCAAATCGGTTGCGCTCTATTGCGCCAAGCGCGGCTGGGACGTGCGCTGCAATTCGGTGCATCCCACGTTCGTGGACACGCCGATCCTTGACGGCATCGCGACGAATGCGAACATCGACAAGGACGTGGTCATGGGCAAGCTCGCCCGCCAGATCCCCTTGGGCCGCGTGGGCGAACCGGACGACATTGCTGCGGGCGTGCTTTACCTCGCCAGCGATGAAAGCCGGTTCATGACCGGGGCAGAGCTGAAGCTCGACGGCGGGATTTCGGCGATGTGAGGCTTGCCGTTCGACGGCCTGTTATTTGCAGGCGACGTCGAATGACTGGAGATCGATCGCGAGTTCGACCGGGCCTGAATAGCTTCGGCTGATGCCTTCGCGCAGTCGGGCCTCGTAATGGGCAAGCGGTGCCGGCGGGATGGCGAAGTGCGTCAGAACCAGCCTCGACACATTTGCCCTTGCGGCGAGGCCGCCAAGATCGACCGGCGTGATGTGATGCGTCGAGAGGTGCTTGCTCATGGACTGAAACAAGGCTTCGGGCATGTCGGGGCGCGTCTTGCGGATGGACGCAAGTATCGGATCGAGATCGATGACTTCGCTGACGAGCAAGTCGGTGCCGGTTGCGAGTTTCTCGAACGCTGTGCTCGGGCCAGTGTCACCGGAATAGGTGATCGATCGCGAGCCGAGCTGAAACCGGTAGCTGAGCGAAATTGCCCGGTCGGGCTTCCCTGAGGCCGATTCATCGTAATGGGAATTCTCGATAGCAGAGATTTTCACGTTGCCCGCCCAGACCTGATCGCCCGACCGCAATTCGACGACTTTTACGGTCTCCGTCGGGGGGGTGCTCTTTTGCCCGAGCCCGAAACCTACGCGCGACTGCGGGCCCATTGTGGTAATGATCCCGTCCACAATCTCGCGCGTGCCGGGCGGGCCATAAATGGTCAACTGGCCAGGCATGTTGTTCATCCAGCGCAGGCCTATGACCGCAGGCAGTCCGCCAGTATGATCCATGTGGTGATGACTGATGAATACGGCATTGATGCGAGTCAGATCAAGGCCGCGACGTGCAAGTTGCACCACCGTACCGTCACCAGCATCCACCAGTGCGGAGAAGTCATCGGCGGTGAGCAGGTTGGCAGGTTCTGATCGGTCAGGGGTCGGCACCGGCCCACCCGCGGTTCCCAGCGTCATCCATCGCAATGGCGGACAGGTTTCAGCCGCAGCAGCCTGTTGTGCACACAGGCAGGCAAGCGCCGCGAGCGCAGCCGAAACACATGCTCTGATGGCCATCACGAAAATCCTCTCACCGATACGTTATCTGGCCGCCTTCATCCCGGGATTGCGGGCGCTTTACAATCCCGGGAGTTCCAGACGCAGCAAACCGGTTTAAAATACCACGACCGAGCGGATCGACTTGCCGGCGTGCATCAGGTCGAATGCGGTGTTGATGTCCTCAAGGCCCATGACGTGGGTGATCATGGGGTCGATCTCGATTTTGCCGGTCATGTACATGTCAACGATCTTGGGCACGTCGGTGCGGCCCTTGGCGCCGCCGAATGCGGTGCCGCGCCAGTTGCGACCAGTGACGAGCTGGAACGGGCGGGTGCTGATTTCCTTGCCGGCTTCGGCCACGCCGATGATGATGGAGGTGCCCCAGCCGCGGTGGCAGGCTTCCAGCGCGGTGCGCATGACTTCGGTGTTGCCGGTTGCGTCGAAGGTATAGTCGGCGCCGCCGTCGGTCATCTGGACGATCTTGGCCACGGTGTCCTCGCGGCTCATGCCCTTCGAGTTGAGGAAGTCGGTCATGCCGAACTTGCGGCCCCATTCCTCGCGATCGGGGTTGATGTCGACGCCGATGATCTTGTTGGCGCCGGCAAGGCGCGCGCCCTGGATCACGTTGAGGCCGATGCCGCCGAGACCGAAGACCACGACGTTGTCACCCACCTGGACCTTGGCAGTGTTGACGACGGCGCCGACGCCCGTCGTCACGCCGCAGCCGATGTAGCAGGCCGACTGGAACGGCGCGTCCTCGCGGATCTTCGCCACCGCGATCTCTGGCAGGACGGTGAAGTTCGAGAAGGTGGAGCAACCCATGTAGTGGAAGATGGTCTGCCCCTTGTAGGAGAAGCGGCTGGTGCCATCGGGCATCAGGCCCTGCCCCTGCGTGGCGCGGATCGCGGTGCACAGGTTGGTCTTGCCCGAGAGGCAGCTTTTGCACTGGCGGCATTCCGGCGTGTAGAGCGGGATCACGTGATCGCCGGGCTTTACCGAGGTGACGCCGGGGCCGACTTCACGCACCACGCCCGCACCTTCATGGCCGAGCACGCTGGGGAAGATGCCTTCGCTGTCGAAGCCATCGAGCGTGTAGGCGTCGGTATGGCAGACGCCGGTGGCCATGATTTCGACCAGAACCTCGCCCGCCTTGGGGCCTTCGAGATCGAGCTCGACGATTTCGAGCGGCTGCTTGGGCGCGAACGCTACGGCGGCGCGGGTCTTCATGGTGTCCGGTCTCCCTTTGGATGTGGCGGCGCGTTAGCATAATTGCTACTGCAGTGTTAAATTGCACAATATGCGAAACACTGTTGCAAGACGAGAATAATGAGCAATCGCTGGGACGGGATAGATGAAGTGGTAGCGGTTGCCGATACCGGCACCTTCGTGGCGGCGGCAAAGCGGCTGGGGACATCGACTTCCCACGTGAGCCGGGCCGTGGCGCGGCTGGAGCAGAGCCTTGGCGCGCAGTTCTTCCACCGCACGACGCGGGCTGTCAGCCTGACCGACACCGGGCGCACGCTGGTCGACCAGTTTCGCCGCCTGATTGCCGAGCGCGACGAGGCGATTGCCATGCTCGACTTGCAGGGCGAACCGCAGGGCCACTTGCGCATCACCTGCCCGACCGCGCTGGGCGAGCGCTTCGTTGCGCCGATCGTGCGCGCCTATGTGCAGGATTATCCGAAGCTTTCGGTGGACCTTGACCTCTCGAACCGCGTGGTTGAGCTGGTCTCGGAAGGGTACGATCTGGCCATTCGCACCGGCACCCTGCCGGACAGCCGCCTGATCCGCACGCAGATCGCCACGCGCGGGATCGTCACTTGCGCTTCGCCGGCGTACCTGGCCGCGCATGGCACGCCCGAGACGGTGGACGACCTCGAGGCGCATGACTGCATCCCCGCGACGCTCGACATGTGGCGCTATCTGGTGGACGGCGAAGTGCGCACGGTGCGACCACGGGGGCGCTGGCGGTGCAGCAACGGGACAGCGGTCTTCGATGCGGCGATGGCGGGGTTGGGCCTGTGCCAGTTGCCCGAATTCTACGTGAGCAGGGCGATTGCCGAAGGCGCGCTGGTCGAAGTCCTGTCGCAGTTCAGGCCCGAGGTCGATCCGATCTGGGCGGTCTACCCGCAGCGGCGGCACTTGCTGCCCAAGGTTCAACGGATCATCGAAAAACTGCGGCGCGAACTGGCCCCGGCAATGGCGGCGGGTTGAAATGGCGCGCGTTCTGTGAGAACGTTCACAGGAATAGCTATGCAACAAGCATGACAAGGCTGTCAGCGGTGGCTAGAACGCGCGATACGCCAAATATGGCTGGGTGAGGAGAGATACGTGGCAGGCAGCAATGCACATTCAGGTTCGCAGAGGGCCGCGTTCATCGCGGTTACCGTGCTGTTCTTTGCCTGGGGTTTCATCACCTCGCTGATCGATCCGCTCGTCGCCGCAGTGAAGGGCATCTTCACGCTGACCACGCTGGAAGCACAGCTTTCGGCCTTTGCCTTCTTTATCGCCTATGGCGTGATGAGCTTCCCGGCGGCAGCGATCATCGGACGCCTGCGAGCCGTTCCGGCGATCCTGCTGGCGCTGGCAACGATGGTCGTGGCCTGCCTTGTGATGCTTGCTGCGGCCAACATCGCGTCATACCCGCTGGTGCTGACCGGACTGTTCATGCTCGCTGCGGGCATCACGGTGCTGCAGGTTGCCGCGAACCCGCTGGCCGCAGCGCTCGGCAAGCCCGAAGGCAGCCATTTCCGACTCACGCTTTCGCAGACGTTCAATTCGTTCGGCACCTTCCTTGGCCCGGCCCTTGGCGCATCGCTGTTTCTCAAGGGCGTGGAGGTTTCCGAAGGCACCGCGTTGACGCCTGAAGTGCGCGAGGCGGCGCTGGCCGGGATCGACCGCGCCTACTTCTGGATCTGCGGACTGCTGATCGTGCTGCTGGGGTTCTTCTTCGTGAACCGCGCGCGCATTTCGGCGGCGGCCCCTCCAGCGCAGCCGACCGGCGGCATCGGCGCTCTGCTCGGCCAGGCGTTCTCGTCGCGCTGGGCGGTGCTGGGTGCGGCTGCGATCTTCATCTACGTGGGCGCGGAAGTGACCATCGGCACGCAGATGGCGTTCTACCTCAACAACCCGGGCATCTGGAATGTAAGCCTCGAACAGGCGGGCAAGGCCGTTTCGTTCTACTGGGGTGGCGCCATGGTTGGCCGCGCGATCGGCACGGTGCTGCTCGCCCGCTTCCCGGCGGCACGGCTGATGACCCTGTTTGCTGCGATTGCCGCGGCCATGTGCGCCTATCTGTTCCTCGTCGGCGGCGTTTCGGCGGGATACGTGGCGCTGGCGATCGGGCTGTTCAATTCGATCATGTTCCCGGTGATCTTCACGCTGACGCTGGAGCGTTCCTCGGCCAGCGAAGAGGCGACCTCGGGGCTGCTGTGCACCGGCATCATCGGGGGCGCGCTGATCCCGGCGCTGGCCGGTGGAGTGACGGATGCGGCTGGCATCTTCGCTTCGTTCCTTGTGCCGCTGGTTTGCTACGTGCTGCTGGTCGTGTTTGCCGCGAGCGCGGCAAAGGCGCCGATCCTGCGCCGCGCAAGTGGCGAAAGCATGCACTGATCCGCATTACCTGACGACACGAGAACACGTCGGCCCCGGTCCTTGCGCCGGGGCCGAATTTTTTTGGCCGCCCGAGGCCGTGCGTGCCGTAGCGTAAGGGCCTCGTTCCGGCTCGGACCGGGCGCCCACCCCCTTTCCCTTTACGTAAACTTCCACTAGCTCTTGGGTCACAGAGTCGTTCCAGCGACAGGCGACCGGGAGAGAGCATTGGAAGCTGCAATCGGCATGGACGCACAAGCGATCGGCACAATCGCGAAAGGGCTGGCGGGAGCCGGTCCCGACTTTTCCGTGCGCGGCGTTGACGGCTGGCTGCAGGGGCGCACGATGTATGGCGGGGCATCCTCGTTCCTCGCCTATGCCGCGGCCCGCAAGGCGCGGCCCGACCTGCCGCCGTTGCGCGGGGGCCAGATCAGCTTCCTCGCCCCGGTGGGGTCCGACCTGGACATCACCGTAGCAAGCCTGCGCGAAGGCAAGAGCGTGGCCAACATCCAGACCGACATGACAAGCGGGGGCACGCTGGCGCATCGTGCCGCGTGGGTATTCGGCAGTGCGCGGCCATCGAACGGATCGGTCACGCCGCAGCGCGCGGAAAACTTCATATCCCATACCGAGATGGAGGAACTGGGTTCGCCCGAGGGGCTGCACTTCATCCAGAAATTCGAACTGCGCCGCGGCGAGGCAAAGGAAGATCGGCGTCCGGGCGTTGTGCGGCGCTGGGTGCGTCTGCGCGACCGTACCGAACTGGATCCCATCGGAGAGCTGGTGCTGATCGGCGATACTCTGCCGCCCGGATCGATGCGCGCGATGGAGCGCAGAGGCCCGATCAGCTCGATCAACTGGGCGTTCACCCTGCTGGGAGACTCCCCGCAAACGCGCGACGGCTGGTGGCTGCTCGAGACAGCTTCGAACCACATGGCCGAGGGCTTCAGCAGCGAGAGCTTGCGCATGTGGAACGCCGACGGTGTGCAGGTGATGCACGGCCTGCAGAGCGTGGCAATCTTTGGCTGAGGGGAAGGACATGGAACTGGCCGACGCGCAATCGCTGGGGTTCGAGCCTGACCGGCTGGACCGGATCGGAGCCTATCTCGACGAGCACTATATCGCCAGCGGGCGCTTGCCGGGGCTCGACGTGCTGGTCGCGCGCGATGGCGAGGCGGTCTATCGCCATACCGCGGGCCGCGCGCGCGAAGACGGTACGCCGATGGCTGCCGACACGATCTGCCGCATCGCCTCAATGACCAAGCCGCTGACGTCGGTGGCATTCATGATGCTGGTCGAGGAAGGCAAGGTTGCGCTCGACGATCCGGTGACGAAAGTGATCCCGGAGTTTGCCAGCCTTGGCGTCTATGCCGGAGGCGGCGGCGAGGTGGATTTCATGCCCGTCCGCCCCGCCCCGGTGATGCGCATGGTCGACCTGATCACGCACCAATCGGGGTTGACCTACGGCATCCAGAACCGCACCAACGTGGACGCCGCCTATCGCAAGGCGCGGCTGGACGGGCACGCCAGCCTGCCCGGCAACGACCATTTCGTCGAGCAACTGGCCAAGTTGCCGCTGGAGTTCGAGCCGGGACAGGCGTGGAACTATTCGGTGGGCACCGACGTGCTGGGCGTGGTGGTGGCGCGGCTTTCGGGGATGAACCTTGGCGAGTTCCTGCGCACACGCATCTTCCATCCGCTGGGCATGGTCGACACCGGGTTCCATTGCCCCGACGACAAGGCGCATCGGCTTGCCGATGCCTGGGCCTACCAGGCCGGGCAGCCGCCGCAGTTGTTCGATCCCGCCGAGAAATCGGGCACGCGCCGGGTGCCACGCTTCGAAAGCGGAGGCGGTGGGTTGCTTTCCACGACCGCCGATTACCACCGCTTCTGCCGCATGCTCGTGAACGGCGGCGCGGCAGACGGGGTGCGTATCCTCAGCCCCAAGACGCTCCAGTTGATGACCGCCAACCACCTGCCCGGCGGCGCGGATCTGACGCAGGTGTCCAAGGCACTGTTCAGCGAGGCCTACAACGCGGGCGCTGGATTCGGCCTTGGCTTCGGCATGACCATCGACCCGGCGAAGGCGCTGGTGCCGGGGTCAGCCGGCGAGTTCTACTGGGGCGGCATCTTTTCGACCGCGTTCTTCGTGGACCCGGTGGAGAAGGTCCACGCGGTCTTCATGACCCAGCTCTACCCTTCGTTCATCTATCCCATCCGGCGTCAGTTGAAGACGCTGATCTACAGCGCGCTGGCCACCAGCCGCGCCTGATCCAGCTTTAGGAGAGAACCACGATGTCCGACCCCATCCCCGGTGCCAAGGAGCACATCGACGCCGCTCGGAAGCTGGCAGCGACCATCGACGATATCCCGGCTGACACGCAGCTGCTTCCCATCAACCGCGTCGGCGTGATCGGCGCTGGCACGATGGGCGGCGGCATCACCATGAACTTCCTGACGGCGGGCATTCCGGTGATTATCGTGGAAATGACGCAGGAAGCGCTCGATCGCGGCGTTGCCACCATGCGCAAGAACTACGAGAACACCGTCAAGCGCGGAAAGATGGAGGCCGCAGACGCCGAGGCCGCGATGGGCCGGCTGACGCCGACGCTGGACTTCGGGGCGCTGGCCGAGGCCGATCTGGTGATCGAGGCGGTCTATGAAAGCATGGACGTGAAGAAGGACGTGTTCGGCCGGCTCGACAAGGTGGCCAAGCCGGGCGCGATCCTCGCCTCCAACACCAGCTATCTCGACATCGACGAGATCGCCAGTGTCACCTCGCGCCCGGAAGCGGTGCTGGGCATGCACTTCTTCTCGCCCGCCAACGTGATGAAGCTGCTTGAAGTCGTGCGCGGCAAGGCGACGGGCAAGGCGCAGCTGGCAACGGTGATGGCGCTTTCGGTGAAGATCGGGAAGGTGCCGGTGGTCTCGGGCGTGTGCCATGGCTTCATCGGCAACCGCATGCTCTCACCCCGTCAGGCGCAGGCCCATGCGCTGATCATGGAAGGCGCGAACTATTGGGACGTGGACGAGGCGCTGCTCGAATTCGGTTTCCCGATGGGGCCGTGGCAGATGGCCGATCTTGCCGGTGTGGACATCGGCTGGCACCGCGATCCCAATCGGATCGAGACATTGCGCGATGCGCTCTGCGCGGTCGGCCGCTGGGGGCAGAAGACGAAGAAGGGCTTCTACGACTACGACGACAACCGCCAGCGTTCGCCTTCGGACGAAGTGAAGGCGATCATCGCCGATTTCGCCCAGAAGGAAGGCAAGCCACAGCGCTCGATTGACAAGGACGAGATCCGCGAACGCCTGCTCTACCCCATGATCAGCGAAGGCGCACTGATCCTCGAGGAAGGCATTTCGCAGCGGGCGAGCGATATCGATACCGTCTGGCTCAACGGCTATGGCTGGCCTGCATGGACCGGCGGGCCGATGTTCTGGGCCGATCATATCGGGCTCGATACCGTGGTCGCGGGCCTGAAGAAGCACGGCCTTCCCGTCGCACCCCTGCTGGAGCGCAAGGCGGCTGCAGGCGAGAAGTTCAACGGCTGACCGGAGAACTGCGATGCGGATCGAGGGTATCGTCGAGAGCGAGTTCACGCCGCTGAGCGACATTCTGCGCGCCCATGCCGCAAGGCGGGGTGATGCGGTGGCGCTGGCGGACGAGAACCGCACTGTCGGCTGGGCCGAGATGGACGCCCTGCTCGACCGCATCGCCACTGCCCTGCAGCGCGAGGGCGTGCAAAGGCACGAGCCTGTGGCCATCGCGGCAATGAACGCGGTGACCACGGGCCTCGCTTTCCTCGGCGCGATCCGGGCAGGCGCGGTGGCAGCGCCGCTGACATCCACTGCGACGCCGGAAACGATCATCGCCATGCTTGAGGACAGCGGGAGCCGCGTTCTGCTGCTGGACAGGGAGATTTCGGACCGTCTCGCGCGGCTGGACCTGCCCGCCGGGGTCAAGCGCATCGCACTGGACGATAGCGACGCCGGCGAACCGTTCAGCGCATGGATGGCCGAGGAAGGCGCGATGCCGGAAGAGCGCCCCCCCGCCCCCGGCGATCCGTTCAACATCATCTATTCCTCAGGCACCACCGGTGCACCAAAGGGCATCGTGCAGAGCCACAAGATGCGCCACGAATATGCCCGGCGCACCATCCCCGCAGGTTATGGCGACGATACGGCGGTGATCTGTTCGACCCCGCTCTATTCCAACACCACGCTGGTCAGCTTCCTTCCTGCCCTTACCGCAGGCGGCAAGGTTGTGCTGATGCGCAAGTTCGATGCGCGCACGTTCCTTGACCTGTCGGAGCGCGAGCGGGTGACGCACGCCATGCTCGTGCCGGTGCAGTACCGGCGGATCATGGAAGTGCCCGACTTCGACCGCTTCGACCTGTCATCCTACAAGCTCAAGTCCTGCACCTCTGCGCCCTTCCCCGCATGGCTCAAGGCCGATGTGCTCAAGCGCTGGCCGGGTGGCCTTACCGATGGCTATGGCATGACCGAGGGCGGCGCGACGGCGATCCTGCTGGCGCACCTGCACCCGGACAAGTTGCACACCGTCGGCCAGCCCTCCCCCGGCCATATCATCAAGATCATCGACGAGGACGGCAACGAGCTGCCGCAAGGCGAAGTGGGCGAGATCGTCGGCCATTCGCCGATCATGATGAACGGCTATCACAACAAGGCCGACAAGACCCGCGAGGTCGAGTGGTACGATGCCGAGGGACGCCGCTACATCCGCCACGGCGATGTCGGCAAGTTCGACGAGGACGGCTTCCTGATCCTGATGGACCGCGCCAAGGACATGATCATCTCGGGCGGGTTCAACATCTACCCGAGCGACCTTGAAGCCGAGCTGACCCGGCAGAGCGCGGTGAAGGAAGCCGCTGTGGTGGGCGTGGCTTCGGATGCCTGGGGCGAAACGCCATTGGCGGTAGTCGTTCTGGCTGATCCTTCGGCCGACCCCCAGGCCGTCCTGGCAGAAGCCAACAGACACTTGGGCAAGACGCAGCGCATTTCCGCGATCGAAGTGGTGGATGAACTTCCCCGCAGCCCGATCGGCAAGGTGCTCAAGCGCGAATTGCGCGACAGGTTCGGCGGCAATCCCATCCTCGCCGCCACATCGCTTGAAAAAACATCCCCAGCAGGAGCTTGAACCATGCGTGACGCCGTAATCGTATCGACCGCCCGCACGCCCATCGGGCGCGCCTACAAGGGCGCCTTCAACGCCACGCCGGGCGCAACGCTCGGCGCACTTTCCTTGCAGGCCGCCGTTGCCCGCGCCGGGATCGATCCGGCCGAAGTTGACGACGTGCTGTGGGGTGCAGCGCTGCAGCAGGGCGCGCAGGCGGGCAACATCGCGCGCCAGGTCGCGCTGCGTGCGGGCCTGCCGATCACCACATCGGGCATGAGCATGGACCGTCAGTGCTCGTCGGGCCTGATGACCATTGCCACCGCCGCCAAGCAGGTGATCATCGACCGCATGGACGTGGTTGCCGCAGGCGGCCAGGAATCGATCAGCCTGGTCCAGACCAAGGACATGCGCGTCGCCCCGGACAAGAGCCTGATGGCGATGCACAAGGCGATCTACATGCCGATGCTGCAGACCGCCGAGATCGTCGGCCAGCGCTATGGCATCAGCCGCGAGGCCTGCGACGAGTACGCCCTGCAATCGCAGCAGCGCACCGCCGCCGCGCAGGCCGCCGGCAAGTTCGATGACGAGATCGTCGCGGTCGACACCTCGATGGGCGTCCAGAACAAGGAAACCGGTGAGATCACCTTCCAGGACGTCCACCTGACCAAGGACGAAGGCAATCGCCCCTCGACCACCATCGAGAACCTGCAGGCATTGAAGCCGGTGATCGAAGGCGGCATCGTGACCGCGGGCAACGCCAGCCAGCTTTCCGACGGATCGTCGGCCGTGATCGTGATGGAAGCAGACCTCGCCGCCAAGCGCGGGCTCACGCCTCTGGGCCGTTATGTCGGCATGGCGGTGGCGGGCACGGAGCCTGACGAAATGGGCATCGGCCCGGTCTTCGCCATCCCCAAGCTGCTGCAGCGCTTCGGCCTGAAAATGGACGACATCGGCCTGTGGGAACTGAACGAGGCCTTCGCCGTGCAGGTCCTCTATTGCCGCGACAAGCTGGGCATTCCCAATGACCTGCTCAACGTCAACGGCGGCTCGATCTCGATCGGGCACCCCTATGGCATGACTGGCGCCCGCTGCACCGGCCACGCCCTGATCGAGGGCAAGCGTCGTGGCGCGAAGTATGTCGTTGTGACGATGTGCGTCGGCGGTGGCATGGGCGCTGCGGGGCTGTTCGAGGTTCTTTGACTCTCGCGGCGCGGTGCTTGCCCATGGGCGGCACCGCGCCTACCCTCACCCCATGACCGACAACGATAAAGATCGCCCATGGCCGCAGGCCGGGCGCGAGAGGCTGATCTATCCCTCGCCGGTGGGCTGGAAAGGCACCGACTTCGTCGACAACGAAGCCGAGCTGCTCAAGCTGCTGAACCCCAAGACGGTGTTCATGATGGGCGACAACCCTGCCCTCCCCAGGATGCCCGAGCGGCCGCGCCTGCTCGAGTTCTTCCGCCACCGCTTCGGCGACATCACGGTGCGCCACCTGCTGGTCAGCGCCAAGCGCGCGCTGGACGATGGCCTGCCCGAAAAGGTCGTGCTCGCCTGCCTGCTGCACGACATCTCCAACGGCTGCCTGATCCGCGCCGACCACGGCTACTGGAGCGCGCAGCTGATCGCACCCTATGTCGATCCGGAAGTGGCCTTCGCGGTGAAGTACCATCAGGCTCTGCGCTATGTGGCCGACGAAAGCGTCGGCTATGCCTATCCCGACAGCTACCACAAGTTCTTCGGGGCCGACTATCAGGTGCCCGAATACCTGCTGCGCGACGCCGAATACGCGCGCGGCCACGAATGGTACATGACCGCGAGGGCTGTGACCCTCTACGACACCTACTTCTTCGACGACTTCCCGGTAGTGGAGCCCGAGGAACTGGAAGGCGTCATCGCAAGGAACTTCCGCGAGCCGGAGGAAGGTCTGGGGTTTGATGGGTCGCCAACGGCGCACATGTGGCGGACGATGATCTGGCCGAATAACTTCTTGTGAGGGTCCGTTAAGTGGCGAATACTGGCGCAGTTGGAGGCAAGTAATGAAGCTACAGGCTACAGGTTTCATGGTTGCGCTTGCGATCCTCACAATGGTGCATTCCACGGAGGCTCAAGCCAATCCTTGCAGCTTTCCTAATGGAGATCAGACAACAACCGCTGAACTGATTGCGAATATCGTAGTGAACAATGCTTCTTGCGCGTTGCCGTGGCGGGCTCTGAAGCGCGAAGTCTCCGACGGCCGGAAGCGACGATCTATCGAACGCGCTTTAGAGGAAGTCGCCAAGCGAGATCCAAAGAGATCAAAAGCGGTGAGGAGTCAGAAGGCCACTGTCGCCGCCGCTGCAGGCTATCCACAAGAAATGCTGGCCATCGCTGATGCAAACGTTCTGGCCTCGCCCGAAGACAAATCCCTGCCAAACATGTCTTGCTTCGTACGGGGCCGATATGGCTTCGACGTCGATCACGCGATGCCCTTTTGTAACGCGGCGGTAGCAGCGGGTCGCCCGCTCTGGGCATTGGTGAATCGAGGCCGTGTGGAACTGGCATTGGGCTTGTTCAAGGAGGCATTGGCCGACTTTGACGAAGCGCTTGCCAAGGAAGGTTCCTCTGGTCATTCCATGGTGGTTGACGCGAGGTTTGGTCGCGGGGTTGCACGATTAAAGCTTGGCGACTCCGGCGGAAATGAAGATTTGACAGCTGCACTGAAGGCTAGGCCAACAGTTGCTGCAGACTTCGCGGACGCCGATATAAGGCCATGAATCACGTGTGCTACCTCTAAGGCCCCTATTTGCAGTAGAAATCGAAACTCAAACCACCCCCGCCTCAACCTTTCCCGCATATCCCGCGAAGCCATGCATCCCCAGCCACCACTGCAGCGCGATCACGCCGCCCTTGGCGGGCTGGAGCAGGCCGACGAGTAGCACCAGCGCCAGGGCAGCGACGATCAGCATCATCGTCCAGCCCGGCAGGCCGGTGTGGAGGCCCATTTCGATGATCACCGGGGCCATGATGTGGCCCGTCAGCAGGATCGAGATATAGGGCGGGAAGTCGTCAGCCGCGTGGAGCGTCCAGTTCTGGCCGCAGAGGCGGCAGCGCTCGACCGGCTTGAGAAAGCGCGCGAACAGGTGGGTGCCTCCGCAGCGCGGGCACTTGCCGCGCACGCCACGCCACAGCGCCGCGCCAAGTCCTTGCGGGAGCGAGGTGCGGTCGAGAGGCAGGGCTTCGGTGGGCATGACGCCTACTTCGCAAACGGGTTCTTGGGGCTGCGCAGGGTCAGGCGGATCGGCACGGCGTCGAAGCCGAGTTCGCGGCGGATGCCGTTGACCAGATAGCGGCGATAGCTTTCGGGGAGCTGATCAAGCCGGGTGCCGAACAGGACGAAGCCGGGCGGGCGCGTCTTGGCCTGGGTGATGTAGCGCAGCTTGATGCGGCGGCCGCCGGGGGCCGGGGGCGGGTTGGCGGCGAGCGCATCGTCGAACCAGCGGTTCAAGGCAGCGGTTGGCACGCGCTTGGACCAGGCGGCGCGGATTTCGAATGCGGCCTTGAGCAGATCGTCCAGCCCCTTTCCGGTACGGCCCGAGATGGCGAGCAAGGGAACGCCGCGGACCTGCGCGAGGCCATCATCGAGCGCCTTGCGAATGCCCTGGAACAGGCCGGAAGGGTCTTCGGCCACGTCCCACTTGTTGATCGCGATCATCAGCGCGCGGCCCTCTTCGAGCACCATCGAGGCAATCTTGAGGTCCTGATGTTCAAGCCCGCGCGTGGCATCAAGCGTGAGCACGACGACCTCGGCGAAGTCGATGGCGTGGCGGGCATCGGCGACCGAGAGCTTTTCGAGCTTGTCGGTGACCTGCGCCTTCTTGCGCATGCCCGCCGTGTCGATCAGGCGGACCGGGCGATAGCCTTCACGCTCGGGATCGAACCACTGCCAGTCAATCGCGATGGAATCGCGGGTAATGCCCGCTTCCGGCCCGGTGAGCAGGCGGTTTTCGCCCAGCAGCTTGTTGATCAGCGTGGACTTGCCCGCATTGGGGCGGCCGACGATGGCGAGCTTGAGGACGGATTCGGGATCGAATTCCTCCTCGTCACCTTCAACCTCGGCGTCTTCGTCCTCTTCGACCTGCTTGGGTTCGAGATGCGGGCGCAGCGCCTCGAACAGGTCGGCGAGGCCCTGCCCGTGTTCGGCGGAGAAGGCGACCGGTTCGCCAAAGCCCAGCGCGAAGGCATCGTAGATGCCGGGATCACCCTGGCGGCCTTCGGCCTTGTTGGCCATGAGCACGATCGGCACGCGGCTCTGGCGCAGGTAGCGGGCGATTTCCTCGTCGAGCGGGGTGACGCCGGCGCGTGCGTCGATCACGAACAGGGCGACATCGGCACCGACCAGCGAGGCTTCGGTCTGCTGACGCATGCGGCCGGGCAGCGTATCAGGATCGAGATCCTCCCAGCCGGCGGTATCAACGATGGTAAACTCAAGCCCGAGCAGTGTCGCATCGCCGAAGCGGCGGTCGCGCGTCACGCCGGGCTGATCGTCCACCAGGGCCAGCTTCTTGCCGACGAGGCGGTTGAACAGCGTCGATTTACCGACGTTCGGGCGTCCGATAATGATGACTTGGGGGCGCATGGGCCTGCCGTGGCTGTTTAAGCGCATGAACGCAAGAGTGCGTTTAAGTGAGGGCAATTGATTATTGCGCCATTAACCATGGGTATAAGGTCCGCCATAACCTAACCTGCAGATATCTGCAGGAATGAGGGAAAAGATCTGCCGTTTCGGATTGCTCGGTGCGCTGATCCTGCTGGGAACAGGTGCAAATGCCGCAGAATTCCGCGACTCTTCACGCCTTGGGACCGGGGACTACGATCAGGCCGAAGCCCTGCCCTATCTGCAATGCGTGCCCTATGCCCGCGAGGTCAGCGGCATCAAGATCTATGGCGATGCGCTGACGTGGTGGGATCAGGCCGAGGGTCGCTATGCCCGCGGTCACCGGCCAAAAGTGGGCGCGGTGATGAGCTTTGCACCTCATGGCCGGATGGAACTTGGCCACGTTGCCGCCGTCAGCCGGGTGATCGATTCGCGCACCGTGCTGCTGCGCCATGCCAACTGGTCGCCCATTGACGGACGGCGCGGGCAGATCGAGAACGACGTGCGCGCGGTGGACGTATCCGAGGCGAACGACTGGTCGGAAGTGCGCGTGTGGTATGCCCCCATCGGCAACCTTGGCACCACCGCATGGCCGGTGAACGGGTTCATCTATCCGAACAAGGCAGGCACGAAGGAGCGGCTGACGCTGCTTTCCAGCGCCAGCAAGGCGAGGGCGACAGAATCCCCGCGCGCGACCATCGGGGCGGATTTCCTCAAGGGCATCAAACCCGAAGTGGCGGTGAGGACATCGCCTGTACGGCGCGAGCTGGCCTATCGGTATGAGGCGCCCAAGACGGCGGTTGCAAGGCCCGTGGCCAAAGCTTCGGGTGGGCTGGCGAACGATCCGATCGGGCGGATCATTGCCGCGAAAACGCGCTGACGTTCCGTAACAATGCCGAGGCCCCCGCCTGCGCGGGGGCGCCAGCTTGTTCGATCAGAGCGACTTGATGATGGCCGAGAAATCGAGGCCGGCGTTGCCCGCATCGGCGAAGGCCGAATAGAGCTCTTCGGCGCGCTGGCCCATCGGCACATCGGCCCCGGCATCCTTGGCAGCGGCCATGGCCAGCTTCAGATCCTTGAGCATCAGTGCGGTGGCAAAGCCGCCCTGATAGCCGTTGTCCGCCGGGCTTTGCGGGCCGACGCCGGGGACCGGGCAATACGAGGTCATCGACCAGCACTGACCCGAGGCCTTGGACGAGATGTCGTAGAAGGTCTGGAGATCAAGCCCGAGCTTCTCGGCCATGGCGAAGGTTTCGCACGTGGCGACCATCGAGGCGCCGAGCAGCATATTGTTGCAGATCTTGGCCGCCTGCCCTGCGCCGCTGGCACCGGCATGGATCACGGCCTTGCCCATGGCGGCGAGGATCGGCTCGGCGCGGGCGAAGGCTTCGTCGCTGCCGCCGACCATGAAGGTGAGCGTGCCGCCATTGGCAGCCGCGATGCCGCCGGAGACGGGGGCGTCGACCATGACATAGCCCGCAGCATCGGCTGCCGTGGCAACTTCGCGGGCAGTGGCGACGTCGATGGTCGAGCAGTCGAGCAGCAGGGCCGAGGTCGGCGCGTGGCCGATCACGTCGGCGCTGTAGACCGACTTCACGATGGCGCCGTTGGGCAGCATCGAGACGACGGCATCGGCACCCTGCACTGCTTCCTTGACAGAGGTGTAGGTGGTGCAGCCGTTTTCCCTGGCGCGGGTCAGCGCCGCTTCGGCAAGGTCGAAGGCGTGGACGTCGTGCCCCGCATTGACGAGATTAGCGGCCATGCCGCCGCCCATGTTGCCGAGGCCGATGAATGCGATTTTCATGGTATGATTCCCAATTGATCAACCATCATTGCAATGCCCAGAAACAGCAGGAACGGGCCGAAGATGGACGCCATGATGATGTGGAATGTCTGAAGGATGCGATCCAAGCGTGTAAGCGGGAGAGGTTCTGTCCCCGCTACCTTAAGAATCGCAGCCTCCAGCAAGTTGATCTTCTCTTCGCGGCGGTGCCGCCAGTTCAGTATCGCTGTGAAGGTCAGAAAGCCTCCGAAAACGATAAAGAACAGCGAGGCTGTCACCGTCCCTTCCATACGCCGGGGCGCTTTTCGATGAAGGCCGTCATGCCCTCGGCCTTGTCCTCGCTGGCGGTGAGGATCTGGAAGACGCGGCGTTCGAACAGCAGGCCCTGGTCGAGCGTGGTCTCGAACGCGGCGTTGACCATTTCCTTGTTGGCGACGGCGGCCATCGGCGGCATCGCGGCAATGGTCTCGGCGGTCTTGAGCGCGTCGGCGAGCAGGTCGGCCAGCGGCACCACGCGGGTTACAAGGCCCGAGCGCTCCGCCTCGGCGGCGTCCATCATGCGGCCGGTCAGGCACATGTCCATCGCCTTGGCCTTGCCCACGGCGCGGGTGAGGCGCTGCGATCCGCCCATGCCGGGGGCCACGCCGAGCTTGATCTCGGGCTGGCCAAACCTGGCGTTGTCCGAAGCAATGATGAAATCGGCCATCATCGCGAGTTCGCAACCGCCGCCGAGCGCGAAGCCGTTGACCGCCGCGATCCACGGCTTGCGCGTGGTCTTGACGAGGTGGCTGGTCCACTTCGAAAAGAAGTCCTCGTTGTAGAAATCGGCGGCGGGCTTTTCCGACATTTCCTTGATGTCGGCCCCGGCGGCAAAGGCCTTCTCGCCCGCGCCGGTGAGCACGGCGCAGCGCTGCGAGGCGTCGGCCTCGTAGGCAGCAAAGGCCTCGATCAGCTCAGCCAGAACCTGCGAGTTGAGCGCGTTCAGCGCCTGCGGGCGGTTGAGCGTGATGAGGGTGACAGCACCCTTCTGTTCGACGAGGATGGTTTCGTAAGTCATAGCGGTTTCCATTCGTCAGCAGCGCCCAGCGGCGCGAAAATCTGGTCGAGAAGATCGTCGGTGACGCCCTCTGCCGTGGCAGGCGACCACTTCGGGGCGTGGTCCTTATCGACGATCACGGCGCGCACGCCTTCGGCAAAATCCGGCAAAGTCAGCACGCGGGCACCGATGCGGTATTCCATCGCCATGTTGGCGGCGAAGTCGGGCAGGGTCAGGCTGGTGGCGAGCTGGCGCAGGGCGACCTTGCAGGTCTGCGGGCTCTTGGTGTGCAGCGTCTTTAGCGTTTCGGCCGCGAAGTCCGAACCGTCGGCTTCGAGCGCGGCGAGGATGTCCTCGTAGCGGTCCGAAGCAAACAGGCGGGCGATATCATCGGCATGAGCAGCGATCTTCGGCTCGGGCGGGACCGACGACAGTTCGCGCAGGATGGCCGGGATATTGTCGGGCTCTGCCGCGATGCGGGCCTTGGCCTGCGCAAGGTTGGCCGAGGGCAGATAATGCGTGGCAAGTCCTGCCCAGAGGCATTCCGCACCATCAAGGCGCGCGCCTGTCAGCGCAAGGTACTGGCCGAGACGGCCCTTGAGCCGCGACAGGAACCAACCGCCGCCCACGTCCGGGAACAGGCCGATACCGGTTTCGGGCATGGCCAGCTTGGTGTTCTCGGTAGCCACGCGATACGTGGCCGGGCCGGAAATCCCCACGCCGCCGCCCATGGTGATGCCGTCCATGAAGGCGACCACGGGCTTGCCATAGGTCATCAGCAGGTGGTTGAGCTGATACTCGTCATGGAAGAACTTGCGGCCCGACGTGCCGCCGTCGTTCAGCGCCGAATTGCGCAGGAAGGCAATATCGCCGCCTGCGCAGAAGCCCCGCGACAGCTTGGGATCGCCATCGGCGGGAAGCTGATGGTCGATCATCACGACCGCCAAGCCATCGTCACCGCGCCAATCGAGGAGCGATGCAGTCATGGCGTGGACCATGTCGAGCGTCAGCGCATGGATCGCGCGCGGACGGTTGAGCGAGAGCACGCCAGCCGCGCCGCTGCGGGTGGCAAGAACTTCGTCGGTCACTTCAGCAGGTCCCTTCCCACGATCATGCGCATGACTTCGTTGGTGCCTTCGAGGATGCGGTGGACGCGAAGGTCTCGCCAGAACCGCTCGATCGGGTAATCGCGCAAGTAGCCGTAGCCGCCGAACATCTGCAGCGCGCGGTCGACGATCGACGAGCCGTTGTCGGTCGCCAGCTTCTTGGCCATGGCCGAGAAGCGCGTCTTGTCGGGTGCGCCGGAGGTCACCTTGGCGGCAGCCATGTAGAGCAGCGCGCGGGCGGATTCGAGGTCGGTCGCCATGTCGGCCAGCACGAACTGGGTGTTCTGGAATTCGGCGATGGCCTTGCCGAACTGCTTGCGATCCTTGACGTATCCGATTGCCTCATCAAGGCAGCGTTGTGCGCCGCCCAGCGAGCAGGCCCCGATGTTGAGGCGGCCACCATCCAGCCCGGCCATCGCGAACTTGAAGCCATCGCCTTCGGCGCCGACGCGGTTGGCGACCGGCACGCGCACGTTGTCGAAGATCACCTGCGCGGTGGGCGAGGCATTCCAGCCGAGCTTGCGTTCGGGCGCACCGAAGCTGACGCCTTCCATGTCCTTGTCGATGACGAGGCAGGAGATGCCACGGGCGCCATCGTCGCCGGTGCGAACCATGGTGACGTAGATGTCGTTGACGCCGCCACCCGAGATGAACTGCTTGGTGCCGTTGACAATGTAGTGGTCGCCATCGAGGCGGGCGGTGGTCTTGAGCGCGGCTGCATCCGATCCCGAACCGGGCTCGGTCAGGCAGTAGCTCGCCATCTTGTCCATGGTGACAAGATCGGGAAGGTAGCGCCCCTTGATCTCTTCACCGCCGAAGGTGTCGATCATCCATGCGGCCATGTTGTGGATCGAGATGAAGGCGCTGGTCGCGGGGCAGCCATAAGCCATGGCTTCCATGATCAGCGCAGCTTCAAGGCGGCCAAGGCCGATGCCGCCGGATTCCTCGCTGACGTAGATTGCGGCAAAGCCGAGTTCGGCGGCGGCCTTGATGGTTTCGCGCGGGAAGGTGTGGTCCTCGTCCCATTGCGCGGCGAACGGCGTTATGGCGTCGGCAGTGAAGCGGCGGGCCATGTCCTGGATGGCAATCTGATCTTCGGTCAGTGAGAACTGGTCGGTCATCTTCTTCCCGTCTTACCCTTTTGGCCGTCACGCAGAGTTAACCGCGCCCTTAAATTTGTCATGGGCGGCGGATATGGCCCACCACCCATGCTGTCCAGACCTATCCGCAGGAAATGCGGACGATCGTGTAGTTGTCGTCGTAGGAGACCGTCAGCCGGTCGGCGCGGTAGTCCATTGTCACGGCTGAACGCGGCGGCACCCAGCGCAGGGTACGTGCGCCGCTGAGACGCATCAGCTCGGCACCGCTGGCAGCAGTGGCCTTGTGGCCGATGTGCGACTGGACTGCGTCGGCATTGCAGGTGCCTTCGGGCATGGCGGGAAGGTCCTCCGGTGGCGGCGTGCCTTGCGTGCAGGCCGAAAGACCGGCCAGAGCAGCGATGGCAATGATAGCAGGCTTCATCACGGCTCTCCTCACTTGCAACGGCTGTGGCGACGCGGGCCTTGCGGAGCGTCATCGCCGAACTCGGTCAAGACCAGCGTCTTGCCGCCGTCCTCCAGCTTGTAACTGGCATCGCGCTGCCACTTCATGCCTTCGCCCTCGTAATCGAACACCGCGCGCAAGGTATTGCGATCGACATCCTTTACCGAAGCGATCTCTCCAACGGATTCATAGAATTTGACCGACCTCTCGCCGACAGTGATCGCCCCCTTGTCGTCACCGCGCGCAGGGTTGCAATCCGCCGCGTTGACGCCCCACTTGCCGCGCATTGCGACCGGGAAGACGCCGTCCGCTGCCGGTGCCGATGCCGCGGGCGAAACCGGTGGAACCATGGCCTCGCTCTCGCTGACTGTGGGCGCGAGGCTGGGCGTGGCCGACGCGCCCGGCTCGGGCGATGGGTCCGAGCAGGCGGCAAGCGCCAACGGTGCGGCAAGGAGAAGAAGAGCGGATTGCTTCATCGGGAATGCTCCGGTGTGGTTGATGGCATAACCAACGCACACCGAAGCGATCCTTTCCATGAGCGGGCCTTTCCGCCTCAGCCCATCGTCGGAATGACGAAGGCGTTTCCACCATCGGGCGAGCCATCCGGCCAGCGCTGGGTGATGGTCTTGACCTTGGTCCAGAACTTCACGCCTTCCATGCCGTGCTGGTTGGTGTCGCCAAAGGCCGAACGCTTCCAGCCGCCGAAGGTGTGGTAGGCAACCGGCACCGGGATCGGCACGTTGATGCCGACCATGCCGACGTTGACACGGGCGGCAAATTCGCGCGCCGCGTGGCCGTTGCGGGTAAATATGGCGACGCCGTTGCCGTACTGGTGCTTCGAAGGCAGCGCGAGCGCTTCCTCGAAGTCCTTGGCTCGGACGATCTGCAGGACGGGGCCAAAGATCTCGTTGTGGTAGCTGTCCATGTCGGGCGTGACATGGTCGATCAGCGTCGGGCCGACGAAGAAGCCTTCCTCATGACCCTGCAGCGTGAAGCCGCGGCCGTCGACGACCAGTTCGCCACCTTCCTCGATGCACTTGCCGATCCAGCCTTCGACCTTTTCCTTGTGCGCCTGGGTCACGACAGGACCGTAGTGCGCTTCGGGATCAGTGGAGACGCCGACGCGCAGGGCCTCGATCGCGGGGATCAGCTTGGCGCGGAGCTTGTTGGCGGTTTCCTCGCCCACGGGCACCACGACGGGCAGCGCCATGCAGCGCTCGCCAGCCGAACCGAAGGCCGCGCCGCACAGGTCGTTGACGACCTGATCGAGGTCGGCGTCGGGCATGACGATGCCGTGGTTCTTGGCACCACCCATGGCCTGCACGCGCTTACCAGCGGCGACGCCACGGTTGTAGACGTAGTGGGCGATGTCCGACGAGCCGACGAAGCTGACCGCGCCGATGGCCGGGTGATCGAGGATCGCGTCGACCATTTCCTTGTCGCCATGGACGACCTGGCAGATGCCTTCGGGCAGGCCCGCTTCGATGAACAGTTCGGCAAGGCGAACCGGAACCGAGGGGTCACGCTCTGAAGGCTTGATGATGAAGGCGTTGCCCGTGGCAATGGCGATGGCCGACATCCACAGCGGGATCATGCCGGGGAAGTTGAACGGGGTGATGCCTGCGCCAATGCCGATCGGCTGGCGCATCGAATAGACGTCGATGCCGGGCCCGGCACCTTGCGTATATTCGCCCTTGAGAACGTGCGGGATGCCGCAGGCGAATTCGACCACTTCGAGACCGCGCTGGATATCGCCCTTCGAGTCGGCGATGACCTTGCCGTGCTCGGAGGAGAGCATGTGGGCGAGGCTGTCCATGTTCGCCTCGACCAGTTCCTTGAAGCGGAACATCACGCGGGCGCGGCGCTGCGGGTTGGTGGCGGCCCAGGCGGGCTGCGCCTTCAGGGCGGCCTGAACGGCGCGCTCGAGCGTTTCGGCGGTGCCGAGCGCGACTTCGGCCTGCACGCCGCCGTTGTTCGGATCGAAGATCGGGCTCTTGCGGGCGGGCGCGCCGCCGGGGCCGCCGACGATGAAGTGGTCTACGAGACGCATCAGGAATCCTCTTTCATCAAAACTTGCTGGCGTGATGCGCCGATGACTGATTGCAGGCAACAAGCGATTATGCGAGGTCTACCTGCAGATTTGCAGGTGACCG
This sequence comes from Novosphingobium subterraneum, assembly GCF_000807925.1. Classification (GTDB taxonomy): domain Bacteria; phylum Pseudomonadota; class Alphaproteobacteria; order Sphingomonadales; family Sphingomonadaceae; genus Novosphingobium; species Novosphingobium subterraneum. The sequence goes on from NZ_JRVC01000027.1 coordinate 53,819, forward strand.
GATGCAGTCCAGCGACTGGAACGACTTTCAGGCCTTTCTCGCGGTAGCGCGTGCCGGACAGCTCGCGCGGGCGGCGGCAAACATGGGGGTGGACGCCACCACGATCGGGCGGCGATTGCGGCGGCTGGAAACGCGAGTCGGCGCCACGCTGTTCGAGCAGACGCGCGAGGGGCAGGTCCTGACCGAGGCGGGCGAGGCTATGCTGGCCGAGGTCGAGGCGATGGACCAGGCCGCCAGTCGCATCGCCGAACACGCCGCCAGTGGCGGGGGCGTTGCCGGAACCCTGCGGGTGAGCCTGTCCGAAGGGTTTGGCAGCTGGATTGTCGCTCCTGCCCTGCGCGGCTTTGTCGAGGCTAATCCGCGACTGATGGTGGATCTCGTCGCCTCGTCCGGATTTCTCAGCCCGTCCAAGCGCGAAGCGGACCTTGCCGTCACGCTGTCACGCCCCCGCGCAGGGCCGGTGATCGCGGGCAAGCTGTCGGACTACAGCCTGCGGCTCTATGCCACGCGGGGGTATCTTTCGCAAAAGGGGCTGCCTGAAAAGCCTGCCGAGCTGGCGCAGGGGCACCGGCTGGTCGGCTACATTCCCGACCTGCTCTATGCACCGGAGCTGCGCTACCTGGCCGAGATCGAGCCGGACCTGACCGCCAACTTGCGCTCGTCCTCGATCATCGCGCAGCACCGCATGATCGCGGCGGGGGCGGGCATCGGCGTGCTGCCGTGCTTCATTGGCGATTCGGACAAGTGGCTGGTGCCGGTGCTGCCCGCCGCCCGCGTGACGCGATCGTTCTGGCTGGTGACGCACAAGGACACGCACAACCTGGCGCGCGTGCGGGCGTTCAAGGACTGGCTGACCGCGCTGGTGACGCGCGAACGCGGGCGGTTGCTACCGCGGTAGTGGTGCGGGCGTCCTTCGACAGGCTCAGGACGAGCGGTTCTTTTGCAAAAACGCGCTCATCCTGTCAAAGTAGCCCGCTCATCCTGAGCTTGTCGAAGGATGCCGTTGGGGTCTCAAACCTTCGCGACGGGCGCGTCTGGCCCAAGGTCTTCGTACCAGGCTTCCACCGGGCCGTTGAGCTTGATCGTCAGCGGGTTGCCCTTGCGGTCCATGGTCTTGCCCGCCTGCACGCGCACCCAGCCTTCGGAAATGCAGTATTCCTCGACGTTGTTGCGCACCACGCCCTTGAAGCGAATGCCGACGCCGCGACGCAGCTTGTCCGCATCGAAATAGGGGCTGCGCGGGTTGATCGCGAGGTGATCCGGCGGCACGTCGCTGCCGGTGGTTTCGGGCTGGTTGGTTTCGTCGCTCATGGAGCGCGCAAATATCTTGATTGCCCCACTTGTCAATCGAAGCGGAGCGTCGTAGAGGCCCGCCCCTGTCAAGCGGTCGAACACCGGCCATGCTCTGACGGGCGCGTAGCTCAGCGGTAGAGCACACCCTTCACACGGGTGGGGTCACAGGTTCAATCCCTGTCGCGCCCACCAGAAACGGCCCGCGAGAGATCGCGGGCTTTTCTGTATCTGGCGGAACCTCGCATTGCTCCGGTGGATTGGTCATTCTCCCCCCAACGGAGAAATTTCCATGCAAAACAAGGATGAACGCACGCCACCGCTCGAGCCCAAGAGCGACAACGCGAGCCTCAACAGCGAAGTCCACGCGACCACCAAGATCAATTCGAACGTGACGCCGGAGGACTATCCCGAGGAAGATCGCAAGATGCAGGCAATCTCATCGCAGGAACCGAGCGAGGGCGTCCGCAAGGACCAGGCACAGGACGCGACCCGACAATCACGTTCGAGCGAAGAGCCGAGCGAGGGCGAACGCGATGAATGAGCGGCGTTTGCGCGAAATCAAGGAAAGCCTAATATAAGGCGCCATCATGGGCTGGTTCACAAGGAGGACCAGACCCATGTTCAAGACCAATGTTGGCGGGATCGATCGTGTGCTTCGCATCGTGCTCGGTCTCGTGCTGATCGCGCTCGTCTTTGTCGGGCCGCAGACGCCGCTGGGCTGGATCGGGCTGGTTCCTTTGCTGACGGGGCTGCTGCGCACGTGCCCGCTCTATTCGCTACTTGGCATGAATACCTGTCCCCGCACGTAAGAGCGCTGAGGGCGGGTTGCGCCCGGGGGCGCGAGGCGGCATAGCGCTGCGCCATGCACGATATCCGCCTGATCCGCGAAAACCCCGCCGCTTTCGACGCCGCCCTCGCCCGCCGTGGCGTGGAGCCTGCGGCGCAATCCATCCTCGCGCTCGATGCGCGCCGCCGCGAGATCGCGACGCGGATGCAGGAAGTTCAGGCCCGCCGCAATGAAGCGTCGAAAGCCATCGGCGCAGCCATGGGCAAAGGTGACAAGGATACGGCCGAAGCGCTGAAGGTCGAGGTTGCCGCGCTCAAGGTTGAACTGCCTGCGCTGGAAGAGGAAGAGCGGACGCTGACGGCGCAGCAGAATGCCGCGCTCGCCGCCTATCCCAATGCCCCTGCATCCGATGTGCCGGAAGGCGCCGACGAGAGCGAGAATGCCGAATTGCTGCGCTGGGGCACGCCGCGCGAGTTCAGTTTTCCGCCGAAGGAACACGCCGACCTTGGCCCGGCGCTCGGCCTTGATTTCGAGACCGGCGCGCTGATCTCGGGGGCGCGCTTCACTTTCCTCAAGGGCGGAATGGCGCGGCTGCATCGGGCGCTGGCGCAATTCATGCTTGATCGCCAGACCGGCGAGAACGGCTATCTGGAGTGCATTCCGCCGCTGCTGGTCAAGGACGAGGCAGTTTTCGGCACGGGGCAATTGCCCAAGTTCTCGGAAGACCTGTTCAAGACGACCGACGGTCGCTGGATGATCCCCACCGCCGAGGTCAGCCTGACCAATGCGGTGCAAGGGGAGATCCTGAGCGAAGGGCAGCTTCCGCTGCGCATGACTGCGCTGACGCCCTGCTTCCGTTCGGAGGCGGGCGCGGCGGGGCGCGATACGCGCGGGTTCATCCGCCAGCACCAGTTCGAGAAGGTCGAACTGGTTTCGATCACCCGGCCCGAAGATTCCGAAGCCGAGCATGAGCGCATGACCGGCTGTGCCGAGGGCGTGCTGCAGGCGCTGGGCCTGCCCTATCGCAAGGTGCTGCTGTGCACCGGGGACATGGGCTTCACCGCCCGGAAGACCTATGACCTCGAAGTGTGGCTGCCGGGCCAGGGCGCCTATCGCGAGATCTCCTCGTGTTCCAACTGCGGTGACTTCCAGGCGCGGCGCATGAACGCGCGCTATCGCCCGGAAGGCGCGAAAGGCACCGAGTTCGTTCATACTCTCAATGGTTCGGGCCTTGCCGTGGGCCGTACGCTGGTGGCAGTCTTGGAAAACTACCAGCGGGAGGACGGATCGGTGGATGTGCCTGAAGTGCTGCACCCCTACATGGGCGGGCTGACCCGCCTCGTGCCGCTGGCGTGATCCGCGCGCTGGCGGCAGGCCTGGCACTGCTGGCAGCGGCACCGGCTGTTGCGCAAGGTGCGCGACCGCCGATCGTGGCCTGGACCTATACCGTGCAGGCGGGTGATACCTTCTCGGACATCGCGCGGCGCTGGGGCGTGGACATGGCAGCGCTGGGCGAGGCGAACGGCATTCCCAGTCCTTACGTCATCCGCATCGGACAGGTGCTGAAGCGGCCAGATCCGAAGGGTGCGCCGAGGCCATCAGCCAAGCCGGCAACAGCGGTCCCGGCGCAGGCTCCAGCCGGTCAAACCCCGAAGGCCGTGCCCCGCCC
>NZ_JRVC01000028.1 GCF_000807925.1 Novosphingobium subterraneum
AACCCCCACACCGGGGAAAAAAGACCCCCCGCCGGGCCGCGCGCCGCCTCCGCCGCCATCGGCCAGCCGCGAAACCCGCCAGGAAATGCAGGCTCGCCTGCTGCGCGAAGCCGAGGAAGCCCGCCTCGCTGCGCTGGAAGCGGCGAACCGTCGCGAGCAGGAAGAAAAGCTCAAGGCGATCGAGGAAGAGCGTCGCCGCGCCGAGGAAAAGGCCAAGGCTGAAGCGGCACCCGCACCTGCGCCAGAGCCGACCCCGGAACCGGAAGCTGCGCCTACTCCTGCGCCCACGCCAGTGGCGACGCCTGAAGTGGCCAAGCAGCCGGAAGCCGCGCCTGCTCCGGTCGAAGCCAAGGCTGCCGAGCCGAAGGCAGAGGAAGCCGCGCCGGTAATCCCGGCACCGCGCCGCTTTACCCCGGTTGCCTCGCCCGCGCCGATCAAGCGTCCCGAGCCTGCTGCGAAGAAGCCCGCCGCCAATCCGCGCGATCGCAAGACCGAGGACCGTCGTGGCGGCAAGCTGACCGTTACGCGCGCGCTCAACGAGGACGAAGGTGCACGCGCCCGTTCGCTCGCTGCGCTGAAGCGTGCCCGAGAAAAGGAACGCCGTGCGCACTTCGCCGGCCAGTCGCAGCCGCGGGAAAAGCAGGTTCGCGACGTGGTCGTGCCTGATGCGATCACCGTGCAGGAGCTGGCGAACCGCATGGCCGAAAAGGCTGCGGACCTCGTCAAGGCGCTGTTCAAGATGGGCATGATGGTCACCATCAACCAGACCATCGACCAGGATACCGCCGAACTGCTCGTCACCGAATTCGGCCACAACATCCAGCGCGTGAGCGACAGCGACGCCGATATCGATACGTCCTCGGACGTTGACGCCGAGGACACGCTGCAGGCGCGTCCGCCGGTGGTGACGATCATGGGTCACGTCGACCACGGCAAGACCTCGCTGCTCGACGCCTTGCGCGGCACCGACGTGGTGCGCGGCGAAGCCGGCGGCATCACGCAGCACATCGGTGCATACCAGATCAAGACCAAGGGCGGTGAGTTCATCACCTTCCTCGACACCCCGGGCCACGAGGCCTTCACTGAAATGCGCATGCGCGGCGCCAATGTCACCGACATCGTCATTCTGGTGGTTGCTGGTGACGATGGGCTCATGCCGCAGACGATCGAGGCGATCAACCACACCAAGGCGGCCGGCGTGCCGATGATTGTGGCGATCACCAAGTCGGACAAGCCCGAATTCAATCCGCAGAAGATCCGCGAGCGCCTGCTCGAGCACGAGATCATCGTCGAGGCGATGTCGGGCGACGTGCAGGACGTGGAAGTGTCGGCCAAGTCCGGCGCGGGCCTTGACGAGCTGATCGAGAAGATCCTGCTGCAGGCAGAACTGCTCGAACTGAAGGCGAACCCGGATCGCGCAGCGGAAGCCACCGTGATCGAGGCCAAGCTGGACAAGGGCAAGGGTCCGCTTGCGACCGTGCTGGTCAATCGCGGCACGCTCAAGGTCGGGGACATCCTCGTGGTCGGCACCCAGTCGGGCCGCGTCCGCGCCATGCTGGACGACAAGGGTCGTCAGGTGAAGGCGGCGGGCCCGTCGCTGCCGGTCGAAGTGCTCGGCATCGGCGGCGTGCCGATGGCCGGTGACACGCTGACCGTGGTCGAAAGCGAAGCCCGTGCCCGTGAAGTGGCGGCGTACCGCCAGGAACGCGCTACCGCCAAGCGCACCGTGCAGGCGCCTGCCAGCCTCGAAAATATGTTCTCTGCGCTGGCCGCGAAGAACACGGTCATCGAGTATCCGCTGGTTGTCCGTGCCGACGTGCAGGGTTCGGTCGAAGCAATTGTCAACGCGCTGAACAAGATCTCGACCGACGAGATCAAGGTGCGCATCCTGCAGTCCGGCGTGGGCGCCATCACCGAAGGCGACGTCAACCTGGCGCAGGCCAGCGGCGCGCCGATCGTGGGCTTCAACGTCCGTCCGAACGCCAAGGCGCGCGAGCTGATCGAGCGCAACAAGGTGCGGATGAAGTACTTCGACGTGATCTATCAGCTCACCGACGACATTCGTTCGGAAATGGCGGGCGAGTTGGGTCCGGAGGCGATCGAAACGGTCGTCGGCCGCGCCGAGGTCAAGGAAGTCTTCCCGGCGGGCAAGAAGGACAAGGCAGCCGGTCTGCTCGTGGTCGAAGGCGTCATCCGCAAGGGTCTGCATGCACGCCTCACGCGCAGCGACGTCATTGTCAGCCGCACGACCATCGCCTCGCTGCGCCGCTTCAAGGACGACGTGCCGGAAGTCCGCGCAGGCCTGGAATGCGGCGTGCTGTTGCAGGACACGAACGACATCAAGGCTGGCGACCAGCTGGAAGTCTTCGAAGTCGAGATGCGCGATCGTACGCTCTGATGATGTAAGGGGATGCTTCGTCCGCCTTCAGGGGTGGCGGGGCATCCTGCCATTCTGGCGGCAGTCTGACTAGTCAATAGTTTCGAAAGCACAAGACTAGGGTCACACAGGTCTTGTTCCAAAAACGCCTTTCCGAGGTCGCTACCGGCGACAGAACGGGAGGTGATGTTTTTGAAATTGGATACCGTAGTGATTCTGGTTCTCGGCGTGGCCACGTTGATCGTGGGGCTCGTCGGACTGGTGATCAAGCTCATCGAGCTTGGCCGCAAGTAAAACCAGTGCGGGGGTGCTGTAGCAGCGGCACCCCCAATACAGAAAGAACCCGGACGTAGCAGCGTCCGGGTTCCGGGATGGTGATTGTGAAATCAGCAACCGTAGTGATCCGCTGCTGATAGCACATTTGCTCTAAATTGCAAGAACGGCCCCCTGCCATGACCCGCTATGTCGCCCTGTTCGGATCCATCAACGTCGGCGGTAATCGCGTGACGATGGCGGATCTGCGCTGGGCGTTCGAGCGGGAAGGGCTGACCGGGCTGGAGACCGTGGTCGCCAGTGGCAACCTGCTGTTCGACTATGACGATCGTCCGCTGGATGGCCTTGAAGACCTGTTCGCGCACGTCATGCTGGAGCGGTTCGACATCAAGAGCTTTGTCGCGGTGCGCGATCGGGCAGCAATCGCACAAGCGGTGGAGGGCAATCCCTTTACCGGCATCGGCAAGGACAATCTGGTCCACACGCTGTTCCTCGAACGTCAGCCCGACCAGGCAGCTTTCGACAAGCTGGCAGCCGACCAGGCGATGCGCGGTCTCGAGAAACTGGCAATCGGCGAGCGCAGCATCTATATCGATTTCGTAAGCAGCGTGGCCGAAAGCAAGCTGACGAGCGCCTTCATCGAGCGCCGTCTTGGTTGCCGGGGCACCGCGCGCAACGTGCGATCGATTGCACGCATCCTTTCGAAGATGAGTTAGAATTGGCCAAGTTTCAAACCTCCCCAGAAACCCGTTCCGTCCGCCTGCTGAAGGTGGGTGAGCAGGTGCGCCATATCCTGTCGGAGCTGCTGACGCGGCAGGAAGTGCATGACGACGTTCTTTCGGCGCATACCGTTTCGGTCACCGAAGTGCGCATGTCGCCTGACTTGCGCCATGCCACGGTGTTCATCAAGGCGCTGCTGGGTGAGGACGAGGAGATCGTCCTCAAGGCACTGCGCACCAATACCGCGTTCTTCCAGCGCGAAGTGGCGCAGCGGCTGCGGCTAAAGTACGCGGCGCGACTGAAGTTCCTGCCTGACGAGAGTTTTGACGAAGCAAGCCGGATCGAGCAGCTGCTGAGCGACCCGAAAGTGCGGCGCGATCTCGACGCCGAGGATTGAGCTTCAGGCCGGGACCATCTGCGCATTGATGGTGATCGTGACGGACTTCGACACGATCAGGCGATAGGCATTCATTCCGAAATCCGTGCGGTCGATCCTGGTCCGCCCCGAAAGGCGGATTGCCTCGCGCCTGGTGGCCTTGGCAGGTGGTGCGGCGAAACTCACGTTCAGCGTGGTCGGGCGGGTGACGCCCTTTGCGGTCAGTTCGCCACTGACGACCGCCGTGACCGGCCCGGTCATCGCCATCGAACGGCCGATGAAACGGACCTGCGGGTGTTGTTCGACATCGAAGAAGTCCGGCCCTTTCAGACGTTTGAGCGTGACGGAATCTCCGGCCTGTAGCGCCGTCGCATCGAGCGTCACATCGAGCTTCACGTTGTCGAGATGCGCTGGGTCCAGTTCGATCCCGCCGGTGATGGCGGGAAAACGCGCGGTCTTGCTGGCGATGCCGAAGAAGCCGACGCGGGCGTGGACTTCGCTGTGTGGGGCGTCGATGCGGTAGCGCAGCTTCTGCGGTGGGGCGTTGCCGAGCAGGACCAATGTCGCGGCGGCGCTGGCCAGTGCGCTGATGATCCGTCGAGTTTTCCTGCGCATTGGTCGGCGATCCCTCTGGCAATCCAGAACGTGGTGCTTATGGCTGTGCGCGATGGCCAAGCTCTATTTCTACTACGCCAGCATGAACGCCGGCAAATCGACCAATCTTCTGCAGGCGGACTTCAACTACCGCGAGCGAGGGATGGCCACGATGCTGTGGACTGCGGCATTGGATGACCGGGGCGGCGCCAAGGGGCAAGACTTTGCCATCGAAAGCCGCATCGGCCTTCATGCCGAGGCCCATCGTTTCGATCATGCTACCGACCTGTGGGGAGCGGTGAAAGCTGCCCATGTGGTACAGCCGCTGTCTTGCGTGCTGGTGGACGAGGCGCAGTTCCTGTCCAAGGCACAGGTCTGGCAACTGGCGCGGATTGCCGACGAGGCAGGGGTGCCGGTGCTGTGCTATGGCCTGCGCACCGATTTTCAGGGCGAGTTGTTCGAAGGGGCGGCAGCGCTGCTCGGCATTGCGGACTCGCTGGTGGAATTGAAAGCGGTCTGCCACTGCGGGCGCAAGGCGACAATGAACCTGCGCGTGGACGAAAGCGGTGCAGCGGTGCGGGCAGGGGCGCAGACGGAGATCGGCGGGAACGACCGCTATGTTGCGCTGTGTCGCAAGCACTTTTCGGAGGCGATGGGGGCATGAGCGGAGATGGACTGTACGTGAGGCTCGCCGATGGCGACTTGCGGCTCGAGCCGCTGCGCGAGGATCATCGCGAGGGCCTGCGGCGGGCTTGTGCTCAGGATGACGAGATCTGGGACGTCTATCCTTTCAGCTATCGGGGCGATGCTTTCGATCCGCAATTCGATAGCCTGCTGAACTCTGCGCCGCAGCGGCGGCCCTATGCTGTCTTTTCGGGCGAGGTGCTGGTCGGCATGACGGCGTGGATCGAACATGGCGCGCCGGGTTGGTCGATCGAGATCGGCAACAGCTATATCGTGCCGTCGGTTCGCGGCACCGGCCTCAACGGACGGCTTAAGCGGCTGATGATTGACCACGCCTTTGCTTGTGGGCTGGAGCGCGTGGCGTTCAAGGTGGATACGATGAACCTGCGCAGTCAGGCTGCGGTCAGGAAGGTTGGCGGAGTGCAGGAAGGCGTGATGCGGCACGAGCGTCGGACGTGGACGGGCCGTTTGCGCGATACCGTGCTGTTTTCGATCCTGCGTCACGACTGGATGAGCAAGACGAAATGAACCCCGAAGGTCTGGTCTGGCAGATTGCCACGATCGCAATTCCCATGATCCTGGCGATCGTGTTCCACGAGGTGGCCCATGGCTGGGTGGCGCGGGCGTTGGGCGATCCGACGGCGGCGGAGCAGAAGCGGCTGAGCCTCAATCCGCTGCGCCATGTCGATCCATTCGGGACGATCATTCTGCCCGGGCTGCTGAAGCTGAGCGGGGCGCCGGTATTCGGCTGGGCCAAGCCGGTGCCTGTGGACTTTCGCCGCTTGCGCAATCCGCGCTGGGGCATGGTGCTGGTGGCGGCTGCGGGGCCGCTCACCAATTTCGTGCTTGCCTTGATTGCCGCCATCGGGCTGGGCCTGCTGGTGCGGGCAACGGACGGCATGGCCGAGCCGGGGCTGGGGGCGCTGTTCCTTTCGGACAACCTGCGCAACTTCCTGATCGTGAATCTTTTCCTCGGCGCGTTCAATTTGCTGCCTATTCCGCCGTTCGATGGGTCGCGCATCGTGATGGGCGTGCTGCCCGCCCCACTGGCACGCGTCTATGGCAAGATTGAGCCTTACGGTTTGCTGGTGGTGTTCGCGTTCCTCGTGATCCTGCCGTACTTCTGGCCGGAGCTGCATCTGGTGCAGCGGCTGATCGGGCCACCGGTGGAATGGTTCGGACAGCACCTTGCCAGACTGGCGACGCTGGTTGCCGGGCCTGAGCCGCTCTGACCATGGTTGATGGCTGGATCATTCTCGACAAGCCGCTCGAACTCGGCTCGACGCAGGGCGTGGCGGCGGTGAAGCGCAACCTGCGGGCGGCGGGGTTCGGCAAGTGCAAGGTGGGCCATGGCGGCACGCTTGACCCGCTGGCGACCGGCGTTTTGCCCATTGCCATCGGCGAGGCTACCAAGCTGTGCGGCCGAATGCTCGATGCGAGCAAGGTCTATGCCTTCACGGTGCGTTTCGGTGAGGAATCGGACACGCTCGACCTTGAGGGCAAGATCGTGGCGACAAGCGACGTCCGGCCTTCCTGGCAACAGATCAAGGCAGTGCTGCCGCGCTTTACCGGCCCGATTTCGCAGGTTCCGCCCGCCTATTCAGCGCTGATGGTCGATGGTGAACGTGCCTATGACCTTGCGCGCAAGGGCGAGACGTTCGAGCTGAAATCGCGTGATGTGGTGATCCGCTCGCTGGTTGCCGAACCTGTTGCAGATCCGGCGCGGGTTGAAGAACTGACCCTGACTGCCCATGTATCGAAAGGAACGTACATCCGCAGTCTGGCGCGCGACATTGCCCGCGCGCTCGGCACCGTGGGGCATGTTACCATGCTGCGCCGCCTGAAGGCCGGGCCGTTCGAAATTGCCCAGGCGATTTCGCTGGACAAATTGAACGATGTGGGTAAAGGCGCGCCCCTTGAACACATACTCTTGCCGCTGGAGGCAGGGCTGGTCGACATCCCGGCTCTCTCCCTCGATCCCGAGCAGGCAAGGGCGGTCCGCCAGGGCCGCGTTCTGGCGGGATTGCCCTTCGAGGACGGGCTTTACTGGGCGAGGGCCGGATCTGTTCCGGTCGCGCTGGTGGAGCTTTCGGGCGGAAGCCTGAAGGTCCAGAGGGGCTTCAATCTGAAGGATGTCGCGGAGTAGAATACATGTCGATTACCGCAGAAAAGAAGCAGGAAGTCATTGCCGCTCACGCTCGCGCCGAAGGCGACACCGGTTCGCCGGAAGTCCAGGTCGCGATCCTGACCAGCCGCATCCAGACGCTGACCGAGCACTTCAAGTCCAACCACAAGGACAACCACTCGCGTCGCGGCTTGCTGATGATGGTCAACAAGCGTCGTTCGCTGCTCGACTACCTGAAGAAGAAGGACGTGGGTCGTTACAACGACCTGATCCAGAAGCTCGGTCTTCGCAAGTAACCAAGCGGAGCGGCCCCAAGCGGGCCGCTTTTGCTTTCTGGCGTCCTCGCAATTCGGCGAGGTGCCTCCGGGGCAAGACAAACGGCCCCACACCGGACCGGGACGGCATTCCCCGGCAGCAAACCCCGTTCGCAATAGGGCGCGCGGGCTGAAGGATGTAAAATGTTCGACGTCAAAACCGTATCGCTGGAGTGGGGCGGAAAGACCCTCACCCTCGAAACCGGCCGCATTGCCCGTCAGGCTGACGGCGCGGTCCTCGCCACTTACGGCGAAACTGTAGTCCTTTGCGCGGTCACCGCGGCAAAGTCGGTCAAGGAAGGCCAGGACTTCTTCCCGCTGACCGTCCACTACCAGGAAAAGTATTCGGCAGCTGGCCGCATTCCGGGCGGTTTCTTCAAGCGCGAGCGCGGCGCGACGGAAAAGGAAACGCTGGTTTCCCGCCTGATCGACCGTCCGGTTCGCCCGCTGTTCCCCGAAGGTTTCTACAACGAAATCAACGTCATCGCCCAGGTTCTGAGCTATGACGGCGAGACCGAACCCGATATCGTCGCGATGATTGCGGCCTCGGCTGCGCTGACCATCTCGGGCGTTCCGTTCATGGGCCCGATCGGCGCTGCGCGCGTCGGCTTCGTCGATGGCGAATACGTGCTGAACCCGAAGCAGGACGCCGCGCTGACCGATGGCCGCCTCGACCTCGTGGTCGCCGCGACCGACTCTGCCGTGATGATGGTGGAATCGGAAGCCAAGGAACTGAGCGAAGACGAAATGCTCGGTGCCGTGCTGTTCGCGCATGACGAGTGCCGCAAGGTCATCGGTGCGATCATCGAACTGGCCGAGAAGGCTGCGAAGGATCCCTGGGAAATCGACCTGTCGGACAACACCGCCGACATCAAGAAGAAGCTCAAGGACCTCGTCGGCGCGGACATCGCCGCTGCCTACAAGCTGACCAACAAGTCGGCCCGTTCCGACGCGCTGAACGCCGCCCGCGCCAAGGCCAAGGAAGCGTTCGCCGGTGAAACGCCGCAGACCCAGATGGTCGCCATCAAGACCATGAAGAAGGTCGAGGCCGACATCGTGCGCGGCGCCATCCTCAAGGACGGCACCCGCATCGACGGTCGTTCAGTCACGCAGGTCCGCCCGATCGAATCGATGGTCGGCTTCCTGCCGCGCACCCACGGTTCGGCGCTGTTCACGCGCGGTGAAACGCAGACCATCTGCACCACCACGCTGGGCACCAAGGACGCCGAGCAGATGATCGATGGCCTTGAAGGCCTGCGCTACGAAAACTTCATGCTCCACTACAATTTCCCGCCGTACTCGGTTGGCGAAGTTGGCCGTTTCGGCGCTCCGGGCCGTCGTGAAGTGGGCCATGGCAAGCTGGCATGGCGCGCACTGCACCCGGTGCTGCCGACCAAGGACGAGTTCCCCTACACCATCCGCGTCCTTTCGGACGTGACCGAGTCGAACGGCTCGTCGTCGATGGCCACCGTCTGCGGCGGCTGCCTTTCGATGATGGACGCGGGCGTGCCGATCAAGCGCCCGGTTTCGGGCATCGCCATGGGCCTCATCCTTGAAGGCAGCGAGTTCGCCGTCCTCTCGGACATCCTGGGCGACGAGGACCACCTCGGCGACATGGACTTCAAGGTGGCAGGCACGTCCGAAGGCATCACCACGATGCAGATGGACATCAAGGTCGCCGGCATCACGCGCGAAATCTTTGAGGTTGCCCTCAAGCAGGCTTCGGAAGGCCGCGCGCACATCCTGAACGAGATGACCAAGGCGCTGGGCGAAGCACGCACCGAGCTTTCGGCACACGCGCCGCGCATCGAGACGCTGCAGATCGACAAGTCGAAGATCCGCGACGTCATCGGCACCGGCGGCAAGGTGATCCGCGAGATCGTGGCCACCACCGGTGCAAAGGTCGACATCGACGACGAAGGCCTGATCAAGATCTCGTCTTCGGACCTGACCCAGATCGAAGCCGCCAAGAACTGGATCCTCGGCATCGTCGAGGAAGCCGAGGTCGGCAAGATCTACAAGGGCAAGGTCGTCAACATCGTCGACTTCGGCGCTTTCGTGAACTTCATGGGCGGCAAGGACGGCCTCGTCCACGTCTCCGAAATGAAGAACGAGCGCGTGGAAAAGCCGACCGACGTGGTGAAGGAAGGCCAGGACGTTTACGTCAAGGTCCTCGAGATCGACCAGCGCGGCAAGGTTCGCCTGTCGATGCGCGTCGTCGATCAGGAAACTGGCGCGGAGTTGGAGGACACCCGCCCCGCCCGTGAACCGCGTGAACCGCGCGGCGATCGTGGTGATCGCGGCGACCGTCGTGGCCCGCGCGGCAATGATCGTGGTGGCCGTGGTGACCGTAGCCCCAGAGGCGATCGGGGCCGTGAAGGCGGTGATCGTCCTCGCCGTGACCGTGAAGACGGTCCGGCTCCGGATCACATGCCGGCGTTCCTCAAGTCCGACGACTGAGGAACGGCCAGCAGGCCAGACAGAAAGGGGCTCCACCGCAAGGTGGGGCCTTTTTCATTTGCAAAACGGTCATCATTCGCTGGCAGACACGGAGACATGGCAAGGCCGTCACACAATATCGTGGTTTTCGAATGCAGTGCGCGGCGCGATCCACGCTGGTGGCTGATGGGAGTGCTGGGCGCCGCCTTCGTGTCGGCGTCGCTGATGGTAAACCCCAAGGATAATTGCAGCGAAGGTGGCGAGTGTGCGCCTTGGCTGGTGCCCGTTGCAGGCGCGGTCGGTGCGCTTGGCCTCGTGGGTGCGGCGGGTCAACTTGTGGCCAACACCCGGCGGGGGAGCCGACTGGATCTCGAGGCTGGTACGCTGGAGTGGTGGCAGGGGCGCACGCGCCGACGGCCGGGCAATCATGGTTTCATCGCGCTTGCCGACATTTCGCGCATCGTCGTCCGTCGGGGCGATGATAGCAGCGATCTCATCAGCCTTTACGACCAGCAGGGTGAGCGCCTGCGGCTTTTCGACAGCGAGGTAATCGGTGAAACTCCCGAAGAGTGGGCGCGCAAGCTTGTCTTGTTTGCACCCCGGATCGTGTTCGATCTGCAGGATTGAGACGCTTTAAGTTTGCTATTCCCGCGCCAACGGTCCACAGCGGGGGCATCGGTGAGATGACCATTGTAGGCATCACCGGCTGAGAGACCTGTCGCGCTCCCGCTTACGCAATGGGAGTCTGTCGTGGACCTCAACCAACAATATGGAAAGCACCAGAGGTTGGTGATGGGCGCTGTGGCCAGCGCTTGCGGGCAGGACCGCGCTAACAAGCTTGTGCTTGCGCAAGACTGCGCCAGCAACATCTCCACCTGTCGAAGATCCGAGCGCGCGCCTGCAGCGGCAGGGTGGGCGCGACCGAGCACACAGAACACGATCGCAGACGTGTTCGCAACGGAGTACCTAGCATGAGCCGAGCCATGAATACCACACTGAACGAAGCCCGCGTCCGAGCACTTTGCGAGAAATCCGGCGTCGCTATCAGCGCGCTCGAAGTCCTGCCTTCGGGTGGAACGCGGCTTGTCTGCACGCGCGAGGAGGGCGCTGACGAAATGCGGATCGTGCTGAAGACGACCATGATCGAAGGACGCGTCCCGAGATTTGCCTTCCAACGCAGCCAGAACTCGCAGTACGGCTGATCGCGAACAGGGTCAGGCCTCGAGGCGGCTAGGCCGCGTCGCGCAAGGGTGGCGGTTCCTGTCCGGCCACCAGGATACAGTTCCGACCCGACTGCTTTGCCGCATAGAGGGCTTCGTCGGCCGCCCGCAGCGCATCGCTGCGGGTCTTGTAGGCGAAGACGTCGGCGATCCCGCCGGAGAACGTGACACGGCCGAACGGCATGTCGGTGGCGCGATTGACGAGGCGTCGTTCCGCTATGCTTTCGCGCGCCTGATCCAGACGGTCCCACGCCTTCTCGGGCGGGAGGGCGCGGAACAGCACGGCGAACTCTTCGCCCCCGTGCCGCGCCACATGGCAGCGGGCGTCTGAAATCTGGCTGAGGGTCTCGGCAACCACTTTGAGTACCCGGTCGCCTGCGGCGTGGCCATGGCAGTCATTGATGCGCTTGAAGTGATCGATGTCGCAAAACGCCACGCAGAGCGGTTCGCCGGAAGCCTTGGCTGCGGCATATTCCTTTTCGAACAGGGTTTCGAACGCGCGGCGGTTGGGAAGACCCGTGAGGTGATCCTCGTCGGCTACCCGACGCGCTTCGTCGAGGCTTTTCTGGAGTTCCATTGCTCGCCGCTCGGACTCGCAGAGGTTGTGTTCGATCTCGCGCGTGCGATGCATCATTGCCTTGGCGAGCGCGGCAAGCTCTGTGATCACCGCCCCGGCACGACCGACCTGTTCGAGATCATCGACGTGTTGCTGCAACGCGGCGCCATATTCGGTCGTCGCCGACCTCGCGTGGGTCGTGGCGCTGGCGAACTCCTCGAGCGTGTCTTCCAACCGTGACATGAGGGCGGCGAGGAGTTCGGATGAGGTTTCACCTTCCTCCTCACGAACGACTTGTTCGAGCCAGACAATCGTAATCGGCTGACCCGCTTCAGTACGTTCGAGAATCATCTGGGCTAGCTTCGGCTTGGCACCGGTGACACAGTCGTAAGCGATCTCGAGCGTCCACGGCATCACCTCGAGATCGTGATCGATCAGGAAGTCCGCCACTTTCGCGAGAAGTCGGCGCTTGGCCGGTAGCCAGATTTCGCGCGCAGTCACGTCACGGATGAGGCCGATGCTGTCGAGTGTTTCCTCCCCGGACTCCGCTTCTCCGGCAAGGCCGAGCCATCTGAGCAGGCGCGACCGGGACCCGCGCGAGGAAGGATCATTTGTCATGTCTGCCAGAACGGCCAACGCCGCGTGAGATTAACCACGCGGCGCCGCAGTATTCCGGGAATACGTGTTCGTCCTGAGGTGGATCTCAGCGAACGCGAGGTCCGCCAAAAGGCATCGGCGGGGGAGGCCGACGATGGCCGCGCGGGAGCTGCGCCTGATAGGCGCGGCCGCAATGCTCCACACAGTAGGGGAAGCCCGGATTCACCTTCTCGCCGCAGAAATGGAAATCAGGCTCGCCGGGGTGGCCCATCGGCCAGCGGCAGATGCGATCGTTGAGATCGAGCAGGCTGGTCTTGTCGGCGATTTCCGGGCTTGGGCGTGCGGGCACAAGGCGACGTGGCGGCGCGGGCGGGATAGGCGCCTGCTGATCGCCGGGACCCTGACGCAAAAAGCCGCCGGGCCCAACCGAGACGATTCGCGGTTGGGGTGCAGCGGGTGCAGCATCGCTGGCAGGCTTTGCTTCGGGGGCTGGTGAGGGAGCAACGCGAGGTGCCGGCGCCGGAGCTGGCGGTGCCGCCGCCACGACCGGGCGCGGCGCGGCGACCTTGGGTTCTGGAGCCGGGGTGGCCGGCTTGGCAACCTTGGGCGCTGCCGGAGAAGCCGACACATCCGTCTTGTCGTTGGCCTTTACCGGGGAAGGGCGCGCCTTGAGCCCAAGGCGGTGTGCCTTGCCGATCACCGCATTGCGGCTGACGCCACCGAGTTCATCGGCGATCTGGCTGGCGGTTGACCCGCCCTCCCACATCTTGGTCAGCTTTTCGATCCGCTCTTCGGTCCAGCTCATGCCTTCACGTTTCCTTCCGTGCCGGAATGGTCCGGCCGTTAAAATCTGCCCGGTCGGCAAGTTCCGACACGTGCTTGCCATCGGCGTGCCAGCGCGATACCGCGATGGCCATGGCCAATCAACCGCTACCCCGTGAAGGGGCGACAACCCGCAACGCCGGAACCTTTGCCCCGCCCGGACAACCGGTGTTCCGCGGCTTCAACAGGCTGGGGCTGTGGACTCTCTATATGAAGGAGGTCCGCCGTTTCTTCAAGGTCCAGACCCAGACGATCTGGGCTCCAGCGGTCACCACGCTGCTTTATCTGATGATATTCACGCTCGCGCTTGGCGGCGGTGCCAATGGTGGGCGCATGGTTCTTGGCGTGAACTTTGCCAGCTTCGTCGCGCCGGGCCTGATCGCGATGGGCATGATCAACAATGCCTTTGCCAATTCCAGTTTCAGTCTTCTTGGCGGAAAGATCCAGGGGACCATTGTTGATTACCTGATGCCGCCAATCTCCACCGGCGAACTGATGACGGCATTGGTGGGCGCGGCAGTCACGCGCGCGGTTCTGGTCGGTCTTGCCGTGGCAGGGGCAATGCTGCTTTGGCCGGGAGTGTCGCTGAAGATCGCCCATCCCTGGGCAGTCGTCTGGTTTGGCCTGATGGGTTCGATCCTGCTTGCCATCGTCGGTGTGCTGACGTCGATCTGGGCCGAGAAGTTCGATCACAACGCAGCCGTCACCAACTTCGTCATCACGCCCCTCTCGATGCTGTCGGGCACGTTCTACGTGATCGACAATCTTGCTCCGGCGTTTCAGGCAGTGAGTCGACTGAACCCGATCTTCTACGTGATCTCGGGCTTCCGCTTCGGCTTTCTCGGGCAAAGCGACATCGGCGACACGAACATGGCCGTGCTGCACGGCGCAATCGGCCTTGGTGTCGTGAATGTCGCTCTGGGTGCGTTGCTGTATTGGCTGCTCAAGTCCGGCTGGAAGCTCAAGAACTGACGAGCACAATTCGGGCCACAAGGGAGAGCCGGGTCTCCCTTGGGCGTCAGTGCGACAGGCAGCGCCTCAGCCGATAGCGGCCATTGCGGAAACCCTCGAACATCTCGTCCAGCGAAGGGTGGTCAACCGGCCCGGCCTCTGCATCAGACTGGAGGTTTTGCTGGCTGACATAGGCGACATAGCTGTTCTCGTCGTTCTCGGCGAGAAGGTGATAGAACGGCTGGTCACGCGGGGGACGGATGTCCTCGGGGATAGATTGGTACCATTCCTCGCTGTTGGCGAAGACCGGGTCGATATCGAACACGACGCCGCGGAAGCCGAACATGCGATGGCGAACAACGTCGCCAATCGAGAAGCGCGCCGATGAGACGGGGGGGGCCGAAATATCGCGTCCAGCTTGTGGCGAAAAGAAACTCGCACGATCCATGCCCAAGGATATAGGGTTTCGCCGCGGTGCAAACAAGCCGCTTGCCAACAAAGGTTCATCCCAAAGGCCGCCTGTGGAAAAAGCTTTCCGCTTTCTACTTGGCAAGCCGGTTTGCATGCGCTAACGGCGCGCTTCCTCGACCGGGAACGCCCCTTGCGGCACCCTGATTGGCACCATGGAGAGGTGGCAGAGTGGTCGAATGCGCCGCACTCGAAATGCGGTGTACGGGCAACCGTACCGTGGGTTCGAATCCCACCCTCTCCGCCAGCCACCTGTCTACAGGCTTCCATAAATGCTCAGAAAACCTTGATTTTCTGCGCTTTTTAAGCTATAAAGTTCCCTGTTTGTTCTCATGCTTCCGTATGCCTCCAAAGAAAAGTGGGGGCATTTTGGGGGCAGCGAAAATCAGAATTGGGGGCATCCATGCTCAACGATATGGCAGTTCGCAACGCGAAACCCAAAGACCGTGATTACAAGCTTGCGGATTCGGAAGGGCTCTACCTTTTTGTATCGAAATCTGGCCACAAAAGTTGGCGTTTGAAATATCGTTTTGCAGGCAAAGAGCGGCGATTGGTTTTTGGCCCTTATCCGGAGGTCACTTTAGCCCAAGCGCGAGATCGCAAAGCTGACGCTAGAAAGCTTCTGAGAGAAGGGAGAGACCCTGGTCTGGAAGCGAAGAAGGAAATTCTTCGAAATGCAGCAGCAGCGGCGAACACTTTTGAGGCGATGGCGCGAACGTGGTTTGGGTTGCAGGAGAAGCGCTGGACAGCAGTACATGCCAAGGATGTCATCACCAGCCTTGAAAAGGAGGTGTTCCCGTGGCTCGGCAATGTCCCCGTCACGCAGATCGACGAACCGCTTGTACTCGCAGTACTCCGAAAAATTGAGAAGCGTGGCGCAATCGAGACTGCACATCGTGTAAGGCAGCGCATGTCCGCTGTTTTCGTTCACTCGATTGCGGAGGGAGCCTCCAATCGCGACCCGGCCGCGATTGTTGCCAAAGCGTTGAAACCAGTGCCACGATCGCGGAAGCGGCCGGCCTTTTTAACTCTCGCCGAGCTTCATGATATGATCCGGAAGACGGAAGTGGAGCCTGCCTCGCCACTCACGAAGCTAGCATCGCGCTTTCTTGCCCTCACAGCGCAAAGACCTGGCATGATCCGCAGCATGCCTTGGTCCGAACTGGAAGGCATTGACTGGTCCGATGCAGAGACAATTCACCCGGACGCAATTTGGCGCGTCCCGGCAGCACGGATGAAGCTGGTTACCGAATTAAAGGGGGACATGGCATATGATCATATCGTTCCTCTCGGAAAAGCAGCGGTAGAGGTCCTTCAGGCAGCTCATTCTATTTCGGGTGACGGACCACTGGTTTTTCCGACCAACCGGAATGCGCGTAAACCCATGAGTGAAAACACCCTCAGCTACTTCTACAATCGCTGCGGGTACCAAGGCCGCCACGTGCCGCACGGATGGCGCGCGTCCTTCTCGACCATTATGAACGAATGGGCAGAGAGGAACGGTACGCCTGCCGATCGACATATCATCGATCTCATGCTTGCCCATGTGCCGGACGGTGTGTCCGGTTCCGAAAGTGTTTATAACCGAGCCGGGTATCTGAACAGGCGACGAGAGATTGCCGAGGCATGGTCAGAAATGCTCATTAAGGATTTTTGTCATCCTTCGAAGCTGCTCGCATATCCATCTCGGTGACAAATGTGCGACCTAGATGGCGTTTTCTGCGGGTTGTTTAAATTGCCGTTCTGAGCGCGTAAGCCTGCGATTCAGCAAACTTTTTCCTGCGGACCGATCCAATCGACGCGCAAGCGATCTAGACCGAAGATCTGACCTTCGACGATTACCCTGAGATTTGCGGCGAAGTCCTGTTCGTGCTCATGATCGAGGACCCAGACGGCTTCATCGTCCGTCTTCAACAGCCAACCACGACGACTCTCTAGCAAAATTCCTGATGCTCGAAGCCGTCGTGTCACTATACTCTCCTGGCGCGCGAGTGGGTGCTTGCGCACTACGTCCATGCCAACCAAACCCCCGTGTCCACGTGTAAATACCGAACGCTCTGTGGGCATCTATCCGGCTTAGGCGTGAAATGTAAGACGCAGGAATCAGATGGAAAGTCGCAAGCTGATCTGACCTAAGTTTCGGTGAGAGAAATTGCGCCAAGACCGCCGAGTCAAAGTGGCGTCACGCTATCGGCCCTCCATAAACTAGCGATTGCTGTTGCGGCAACGTCAACAACATCGTCCGCGCTCTTCCGTCACCAACCCTGCCGAACGAGTTTGTAGCCGGTTTTGTCCAACGGCAACACCGCTGGAGGCGCAACGCTACCGTATCCAATGTCATCCCATTAAAGCTTTGTCGTTGCATTTGAAACCGCAACGTCATAGTTTTCAATTGCGTAGTGAAATTGTGCTGCGTCGAGGCCTGAGAACCTTGCTCTGGTATCTTTGCTGTTTCTGTCGCTGCGTGCGGCCGGATCGCCCTTGTCCATGTCCAAGTCCTTCGGGGCCAAAGGCAAAGGCGCATGTCTCCAGACGTGTTCTCAGGATCCGGCCAACCGCCGGAATGCCTCGCGGGCTGGGGCTTGGCGATTGACGAAAATTCTTGCAGCACAGGCAGGTCATGACAGCCATGGCCAGAACACCGCAGAAGCGCTGCCACCTGACTTGGCGGCTATCGAGGCCGAGTTCCGCCGCTCCCGCCTCTCGCTACTGCGCAAGCTTGCTCACAAGACCGGGATGACCCTGGCGGAGGATCTCGTCCAGCAAGTGTTCGTGCGCCTGATGACGAGCCGCCAGCGTCAGATCGAGAACCTTACCGGCTATGTGCGGGTTGCGGCAGACAACGCGCGCAAGGACCTGATCAGGCAGGAGTTGCGCCAGCACCAATGCAGCCACGAGCCGTTCGAGGACATTCATCCGGGATGCGATCTGCAGGCACAACTTGAAGCGCGCGATCGCCTTGCACGGCTTGAGCAGGCACTCGCCCGTCTCAAGCCGCTCACGCGAAACATCTTCCTTGCCCGTCGGCTCGATGGTTATAGCTATGCCGAGATCGCAGAACAGACGGGGTTGAGCGTGCGGGGCGTGGAGAAACAGATGAGCCGGGCGCTCAGGGCCCTGGCGCGGCATCTCGCCGAGGATTGACCACTCGTGACGAGACAGCCCATTCCCGGGAAGATCCGCGATGAAGCGGCAGAGTGGCTGGCGCGCAACGAGAACGCCGGTCAATCGCGTGCGCCGGGCTTCGAGGCGTGGCTTGCGAGCGACCTGCGACATCGTCTCGCGTATGCAGAAGTGGAGCGCGCGTGGCGCGATAGCCTTGCCCTGGATCAGAGGCCCCTTGGCCAGCAGCGCAAGCTGACCCGTGCACCGTTGCACCTGCAACGCAGCACACAGCTTGCCGCAGTCGGCGCATGCCTGTTGCTTGGCATGGGATTGCTGACATTGCGGTTTTCAGGGGACCATCCGCTAATCGGCGTTGGAACCACCGTCGAGGCCAGGACATACACCACGGCCGCAGGTGAAACGCGGACATGGCAGCTTGTCGATGGAAGCTTCCTGACACTCAACGGGACAAGCAAGGCACGAACCGACATCACTTCAACTAGCCGCCAGATTGCGATTATTGCCGGTCGCGTTCGCATCCGTGTGGCCCGGCGCGGCACGGATGCCATGCAGATCTTGGGAGCAGGCACCAAGATCGACAGTGCACCAGGCACTGTGGATATTGCGCTCGCCGCAAATGGTCTGCGCGTCGAAGTCGTAGATGGCCAAGTGCAGGTGCAGAACGCCGATGGCGCTCGGCACACCCTCGGTCGCGGGGCTCACATGATCGAAGCGGGGCCATCCGGGGCCGAGCATCGCTCCGAGCAAAACTCTTCTGCACAACCGCCAATGACGACCGGTGACCGCATATCCCTGGGAGAGGCGGTCAGCCTGCTCAACGCGCGCAATGCTGTTCAACTTCGCCTCGCAAGTCCTGCGCTGGCCAACAGGACTCTGGCAGGTGCGATCCGCCTCGACGATCCAGAAGGCTTTGCGAGGATTCTCGAGGCCTTGGGCGGAATCACGGTGACGCAGCGCCCCGGCATGCTGGTGATCGACACGGCCTGAAGCTTCCTGCCCCCTCGCGGACCGTGTGAATGATCCGCGTGCCGTCCGACCCGCAGCTCCTCTGGATGCAAGAGACCTCATTCGCTTTCCGGACAGAGGAAAGGAGGCGGTGGATCGGTGCGCGCTGACGGCTCGGCATGATCTCCACAATCACGGGGTGAACGGCTGACCGGCTGCGGGCCGTCCGCGACCATGCCTACCGAAAAGAAATCTGGCGGGTGTTCTCGCGCGACGTCGTCCCAACCGATGCGCGTCCCCTGAGATGGACGCGAGGGAGGCAAACATGACGTTCAAAACAACAACACATGCCATCGTGATCGCAATGCTGGCCGCACCTTTGGTGGCGGCAGCACCTGCGAGCGCGCAGGAGGCCGATACCCTTGCGCTGGACCTGCCGGCGCAGGCCATGGCACGGTCGCTGCACGATCTTGCCGCCAAGGCCGGTGCGACAATCGTCGCAGACGACAAGTTGGTGGCGGGTCGCACCGCTCCTGCAGTGCAGGGGACCTACACTCTCGCAGGTGCGCTGGGCAAAATCCTCGAAGGCTCGGGACTTCAGGGGATCGCGACGAGCCAAGGCTACGCAATCCGCTCTGCAGGATCGTCAACGCCAATGCGTGGCGCATCCGCAGACAGCGCGACTGACGATATCGTGGTAACCGGCACGCGCA
Organism: Novosphingobium subterraneum; assembly: GCF_000807925.1. Lineage (GTDB taxonomy): Bacteria > Pseudomonadota > Alphaproteobacteria > Sphingomonadales > Sphingomonadaceae > Novosphingobium > Novosphingobium subterraneum. The sequence continues at coordinate 19,301 of NZ_JRVC01000028.1, forward strand.
TTCGCGGTTCGGCGCCAGCGGGCGCTGCCGTCATCGCGATCGACCGAAAGGCGATCGAGGAAAGCGGCAGGGCCACAGTGCAGGACCTGGTATCGGTCCTTCCGCAGAACTTCGGTGGGGGCCCCAATGAAGGCACGCTCGGCTTTACCCAGCGGAACAATGCCAATGCCAATATCGGTTCGGGTGCCAGCATCAACCTGCGCGGCCTTGGCACGACATCGACCCTGACGCTCGTCGATGGCAATCGCCTGGCGCTGGGAGCCGCGAGTTCGATCGTCGACATTTCACTGATCCCGGCCAGTGCCATCGAACGCATCGAAGTCCTCGCAGATGGTGCGTCAGCCATCTACGGCTCCGATGCTGTTGCAGGCGTGGTCAACGTACGCTTGCGGCGCGGCTACGAAGGGGCCGAGACATCGTTTCGGGTCGGCATGGCTGACGGCTTCAGCGAGGTCCAGGCAAGTCAGCTGGCAGGTCTGCGCTGGAACAGCGGCAGCCTGATGGCGGCTTACGAGTTCTACCGGCGCGACCGCCTCGCGGCCCAGGACCGTGATTACGCAACAGAGGACCTTACCCGCTTCGGTGGACCTGACTATCGCCAGGCCTTCGCCAATCCCGGCACGATCACTGCAGCCAACGGCGCAATCTTCGGAATACCGGCCAGACAGGATGGCAGGGCGCTTGCACCAAGCGATCTGCTTGCCGGAGTGCGCAATCTTGGCGACGGTCGGCGCCTGACCGACATCCTGCCACGCACACGCCGCCACGCAGGGCTTATCGCGCTTGAACAGGACCTGTCGTCGTGGCTGACGATGCGGCTTCAGGGTTTTGCTGCCGACCGTCGCTCTGACCAGCGTTACATCGTCTTCGGATCGCAAGTTACCGTGCCCGTGAGCAACCCGTTCTATGTCGATCCGATCGGAACGGGTCAGCCCATCCGCGTCGGTTATGATTTCCGGGACGACCTCGGGGCCACCGTCAATCGTTCGCATGTCACCAACTGGACGGTCGCGGGCGTACTGGAAGCCCGCTTCGGGGCATGGCGGGCTGAGGCTTACGGCAATCGCGGCATCCAGCATGAAGAGCTGCTACGGGACAATCTCGTCAATCGCGCCCGGCTTGCGCAGGCTCTCGCTGATCCTGATCCGGCCAAGGCTTTCAATGTATTCGGTGATGGCTCTCACACCAGTGCGGCCACGATCGACTATGTGCGCGGATCATCGCTAACCAGTGCTCGGTCGCGCCAGACGACCGCTGGTCTCAAGTTCGACGGGCCGCTCCTGACGCTTCCAGGGGGAGCGCTGACACTGGCATTCGGGGGAGAGTATCGCGAGGAGGGCTACGGCTCGCGCAGCCTTGCGGATGAAACGACGCTCGTTCCTGTCGCGAGTGGCGACAATGGATATCCGCTTGCGCGTAACGTGCTTGCGGGATTTGCCGAACTTCGTGCACCGCTGGTTGGCCCCGAGCAGGGCATTGCGGGCGTGTATCGGCTCGACCTGTCGGTCGCAGGACGAATTGAGCACTACTCGGATTTCGGGACGACGACCAACCCCAAGGTTGGACTGACGTGGGAACCCGTGCAAGGCCTTGCGCTGCGAGGGTCATATGGCACCTCGTTTCGTGCACCCGGCTTCTTTGACGTGCGCCAGGGCCCGGGGCTCAGCCAGGTCGTGCCGATACCCGTTACAGACCCCGGTTCGCCCTCGGGCAGTAGCAATGTCATTGCCTTGTTCGGCAATGACCCGGGGATCGGACCGGAACGCGCGCGGACCTGGACGGCAGGTTTTGACTTCAAACCGCCTGCGATCCCTGGGCTTTCGATGAGCGCGACATGGTTCGACATTTTCTACAAGGATCGCATCTTCAATCCCGCGGTCGATGCTTTCACGTTCCTGGCCCAGCGGTCGCGTTACGAGCCGCTGATCACGGCCAATCCGTCGCCAGCGCAAGTGGCAAGCTTCTATGCGAGCCCCGATTTCAGTAATCCTTTCGGCATTGCTGCAGGCTCGATCCGCTACGTGATTGACGCGCGCAACGCCAACCTGGCACGCAACCATCTCGACGGGATCGATTTTGATCTCAATTATCGTCACGAGACAGCGCGAGGTGCGCTTTCGCTTGGTGCATCGGGGAGCTGGCTGTTCCACCTGACGCAGCAGTTGACGTCCGCTGCTCCGCGCACGCAGGCCCTGGGGACGATTGGCAACCCGGTGCGCTATCGTTTGCGCGGGCGCGCCGGGTTCGAACAGGACGGTTTCGGGGCCACAGCCTTCGTCAATCACATGGCAGGCTATCGAAACACGGCGGTGGCACCGGTCGAGCCGGTTGCAAGCTGGACGACAGTCGATCTTACGCTTTCCAAACGGTTCGGAGAGGAAGCCGGGGCCTTGGCGGGCACGCGCTTTGCCTTGAGCATCACGAACCTGTTCGATCGCGACCCGCCTTACGTAAACAATCGCACCCCGTTCAGCGCAGCCGGCTTCGATCCCGAGCAGGCAAGCGCGGTCGGACGACTTGTCGCAGTGCAGGTGACCAAGTCATGGTGAAGCGATGGCATCCAGCCCCGCTGTCGCTTGCCCTGGCCGCCCTGGTCCCGTTCGCAGCGCAGGCTGCGGACGGGGCCGGGATCCGGCCCGCCATAGAAATCACGCGGATCGACAGCCCGTCCATCTCGCCGGATGGCACGCTTGCCCTCTGGCGCGAGTACCGCGCCTCGGTCGACCGCAACGACTATGACGTCGCATGGCTTGTGGCGCCGTCTGACGGTTCAGCGCCTGCCAGACGCATCGCTGCTGCTGGGGAAATCGAATGGCTCAACGGCTTTCCCCTGACTTCAGGCGCGCAGTGGACGCGCGATGGCAGAACCGTGCTGTTTCGCAAGATCGCAGGCGGGCAAGTCCAGGTCTGGAGGGCAGCGACCGATGGTTCAGGCGCTGCGCAAGTTACCAGCGAGGCTGGCAATGTCAGGGACATGATCCCGCTTGCAGGCGGCAAGGCATGGTTGCTTGGGTTTGGCCCGAAGCGCGCCGCGATCGAAGCTGCCGAGCAGGCCGAGTACGATAGCGGAACGCGGATCGATGCGTCGGTCGACCCGCAAAGGCCACTGTATCGTGGCGATCGCATCGATGGCCGCTGGGCCAGCGGACGTCTCCAGGGTGCCTGGTTCGAGCAAGGCGGCGTCATCGCCGCGGGCAAGCCCAGGCTCAAGGTGCTTGGGCAAAACCTCGCGACAATCCGCGATGCAACAGCCGAAGAAGCTCGCAATTACGCCTCCCGCCCGCGCTCGCTCGAACGATTGCAGGACTGGTACGTCGCCCTGCGCCAGCCCTCGGGCGATGCCAGAGGCATTGCGGTTGTCCTGTCCAAAGGCCTGTCGTGGCGTTTGGCCGTGATCAATGCCGAGGGGCAGGAACTGGCGCGCTGCGAAGCCGTGCAATGCAAAGCCGCCCGGGCGCGCTCAGTCGTCTGGGCTGGCACGGACAATGCCCTGATTTTCGAAAGCCGCAACGGCGACGGTGGCAGCACTCTGGCAAGATGGGACCCGGCCAGTGGGCAGGTCGAGGAGGTGTTCCAGAGTTCGGGCGAACGCAATGGCGGAGACAACGGCAAGGCCTGCGCAGCTTCGACCCGGAGGCTCATCTGCGTCGCGTCCTCGGCCAACGAGCCTCCACGCGTGGTGGCGATTGATCTGGCATCACGCCATGAGCAGGTCCTCAGGGCCCCTAACGCGCCGCTTGAGAACCCCGCTATCCGCTTCGACAGGCAGGTCTGGCAAGACGGCTCAGGGCGAACGTTCTCGGGATATCTGGCTTTACCGCCGGGCCAGAACGGGCCGGTGCCGCTATTCATTACCTACTATTCCTGCGAGGGGTATCTGCGCGGTGGGACGGGGGACGAGTATCCCTTGCGCGATCTCGCGGCATCGGGAATCGGGGCCTTGTGCATCAATCGTCAACCCGGCGTGGCGGGCGGCGGAGACAACGTCGAAGCCTACAGGGTGGCTGCCAGCGGGATTGCGGCGATCATCGCAGAGCTGTCCGGGCAGGGCAAGATCGATTCCTCGCGCGTCGGCATGGGCGGGGTAAGCTTCGGCGGCGAAGTCACGGCCTGGCTCGCCATGCACAGCAGGTTGTTGAAGGCCGCAGCGGTAGCCAACGTCATGGTGACGCCAACCTACTACTGGTTCAATGCCGTCGCGGGGCGCGACGTGCCCGCCATGCTCAAATCAGCCTGGGACCTGGGTAATCCCGACACGGATCATGCCGGGTGGAGGCGCGTATCCCCTTCCTTCAATGCCGACCGCATCTCGGTGCCCTTGCTGATGCAATTGCCCGAGCAGGAGTATCGCGCCAATGTCGAGCTACTTGCGCGGCTGCAGCGCGCCCGGAAACCTGTCGAACTCTGGGCTTTTCCCTGTGAAATGCACCTAAAGTGGCAACCGCGTCACCAACTGGCGGCCAACGTGCGCAACTTCGACTGGTTCAGGTTCTGGCTGTTGGGTGACGCAGGCGGCAAGCCCGCTGATCCGGCATCCTGGCAACGCTGGCGGGATATGACGCCCTGAGCGCTCGTCGGTCCGCCGTCGCCATGGCAGGTCGATTGCGTCGGTCAGCAACTCAAGGATCGCCAAGCCAGGCGCGAAGCCAGTTCTCGGTGTCGATCAGCGGCAGGAGAAGATGAGCCCGGGGATCGGCGCGCCTTACCCTCTCCCGCAACGCGCTTCTCACTCTGGCCAGATCGAGCAGGCCCTGGCGCGCGAGATGACCATCGAGCAGGAACGGCCTAAGCTCGTCCGCCTGCTGCTCTATCGCAGCCAGGGCATAGCCATCGAGCGCCCCTTTGCTGCGTCGATCGCGGATCAGGTCTGGCAGGCGGTTAGCAAATGCGGCTCGGGCCACGGCCCGATCCTGCCCGCCCTCGACCCAAAGCCAGCTTGGTATGCGCAAGGCGCTCTCGACGACGGGCTGGCTGAGCAGCGGAAACCGCGTCGGGGCAATGGCGTGGCGAGGATAACCATCGATGTGGGCGAGGCTGGCGAGAATGGCATGAACGTGGTCCCGCTTTCCGGGCAACATGCTGCTCGTTTCCGAGAGCCAGGGGTGTAGCGGTGCATCGGGGAGGGGCACAGCATCGGTGAGATATCCGCGTGTGCGCCGCCAACTGCCCGGATCGCTCGCGCCTCGTGCCAGCTGCCAGGCCCTGCCAGCGACTGACCAGACACTTGCGTTGTGATAGCGGGCCAGCGCCTCGATGGTGCGCCAGGTGGACCTTGCCGCCCAACCCGAGCGGATGGCGGCATCCGCTGCGGGCCCGGCAGCGTTGGGCGTTGCGAAAACGCAATCACCACCCGCACCGCTGAAGAATGCCGTGATCGCTTGCGCCGTGCCTTCCTGCGCCAGCACTGCATCGGCAGCGCCGAGGATCACTGGCAGGCCCGGGCGGGCTTCGCGGCTGCGGGCCCGCTTAATCAGGTTGGATTTCCCCACTTCGCGCAGTGTGAGCGCGATGCCTGCAGCATCGGCTGCTGCCTGAGCATAGTTTCGCTCATCGCTCTCCGCCGAGCCCGTTGAAAGGCTGACCGCTTGTGCCTTGGCCTTAGACAGTGCCAGGGCCGCTGCGATGATCGAGGAATCGAGTCCGCCCGACAATTCGAGGAGGACCTTGCCATCACCCGCCAGGCAACGGACAGCCTCGTCTATGCTCCCGGCAAGGCGCCTGCTGGCGTCAGCGAAGTCCGCGATCCCGATATCTGTCCGCACGAACATTCCCGGAGACCAAGCCGTTGTCCGCCGCGTCGGTTCCGCGGAGAGATCGAGCCATTGCCCGCCCAGAAGTTCTTCGATGCCGACAAGGCCGGTCCGTGCAGTCTTGAGATGCAGGAAAGCAAGATGGTTCGCGACGAAAGACCAGTCGATCTGCGGCCTTACAGCGCGCGCAGCCGCAAGCTCTGGAACATGCGAGGAGATCCACAGTTTCCCGGCCACAGCAGCCGTGTAGACTGGGAGATGGCCAAGCGGCGCTCGCAGCAACCACGATGGACGCCCGCTCTTGAACATGTGCAGGGCAAGGTAGTTGCCCCAGCAATGCGCCACGAGCAGGTCGGGATGAAGATCAGCGCGCTGCAACACCGCAAGATCGCCGAAGATCTGTCCGATGATCACAGTCCTGCCGATTTGCCGCAGTTCGGTCGATGGCGAGACATGAATGGTCAGCCCTTCGAACCTTCGTGCGCGCCATGGACCGGGCAGCCGGTGAACGAGATTTTCGGCCGATCGCGAATCCGATCGCAGATCCGGCTGCCCATCGAGGGCGCATGCGACGAGATAGCCTTCGGTCACAGTGCCAGTACCACTTCGAAGCGGCGCACCTTGTCCAGCGGATCGGTCAGGACGAGACTGCCCGATTGCACCCAGCAATGGGCTTCGAAGGGATGAAGTTTCACCCCGAATACCAGATCGACTGCAAAACCTTCGCGCCGTGCCACGCGCGCATAGGCCAGCGCGTCGGGAAGGCATCTTGGCCGAACCGGCACCCAGCGTCGCGCCCGGTCGAACGCTCGGGCGTGAGTCACAAGGTCACGTGTCGTACGCCCCCGAGACGCAGCAGGCAGGTCGATCAGGACCTGGTGGAGCGGTGCCGCGCGTAAATCCATTCTGGCGCGGATGCAGCTCCAGACGCTCGCTACCAAATGCAGCGGCCGTAACCGACCGGCTTCGGGACCTTCCACTGCGCTGGCAGTCGGCGTCCGGATATCTGTTGCCGTGAGCCAGGGTCCTGCGTCCCGTTCTCCCTTCGTCAGCAGGCCGTTTCTTTCGAGTGTGCGGCAGTCGTCCGGAGACAATGGACACGGCTTGCCACAGCGCAGGTCCAGCAACGCTGATGCGCAAGACCCGCTCCACATCGTGTAGCGATCATGCCGGACATCGAGCACGACTGCCTTGTCGCCGATCCGCGCAACACCGACCCCGGCTGCGATCCGACATGAGGAAAGATAGGACCCAGGCGCTGTCATGTCCGCCTCGCACAAGCACAAGGCAGGTGCGCCGGGCCAGCAAGGCCTTGCGCACCTGCCAGTGGATCAGTCGCGATCAAGGCCCGGCAGCTGCGCGAGCACACCGAACTCGATCCGGTCTCCCGGAGGGCCGAGCGTTTCGATGCTGGCGGTGCCCAAGTCTTCGACGTCCTCGACGAGATCGAACGTGCGTTCCATCGGTCTTCTCCTTTTCACCTCGCCGCGTGATTGCGGCAGGATCAGACTATGGACGGTGCCGGATGATCTGAAATTTATACGAATTCTATATGCCGATTGTTGGCGCGGACGGACTCGCCGGACGATGCAGAGCGTGCAGGATCTCGGCAGAGCTGCGAATGCGCCGACGGTGGTAGGCGCCCAGCAACCGTCGCAGCTGATCCTTGTCACCACTGTCCAGCGCGCATTCGATATCGCGCACTTCTGCGATGGAGCCTTCCAGCACGGCCGATTCAATCATGCGAACGGCGTGAAGGCGTGCGTTGAGGAGGGCCATGACCCGACCATGCTCCGAGTTGACCGAAGCGCGTGCCACTCCCTCGAATGCTTCAGCGACGCGTTCGGCATAAGCCGTCCGACGCTCGGCAATCCGGTCCCAGTCCACGATCGTCCATGGCCGCCAGAGGCGGAGCGCAAGGCCCAGCACTTCGTTACTGAATGTGTACATGTCCTTGAGCCTTGGCTCGTCCAGCGTCGGAAGAAAGAAGCCGCCGGCGCGATGGGTCACGACAAGCTGCTCGCCGCACAGCACATGCAGAGCCTCGCGCACGGGCGTGACGCTTGCACAGAGCTGTTCGCCAATGACTGCGGGATCGAGCCTGTCACCCGGCATGAATGCGCGGGACAGGATCATGGCGCGCAAGGCGTCATAGATGCGTTCTGCTATGGGGCCGGCGCTCATCCGCTCCTCCCATGCGCAAAGGCACGGGCCTGCTGCACCTGGTCTGGACGCAGGGCATCGATCGCTCCGAGGGGCTCGCCCTTGTAGTCTCCGAGCAGGATCGAGGGACATTGCCCTTCGAAGTTCCCGAGGTTCGGTCGGTGCTGCACGTAACCTGCAAGTGCCGCGAGCTCGGGGGGAAATGTCCCGGCAATGTCCGGGGGGTAGGCGAGCCACGGGTTCTCGTAGGGCTTGAGCCAGCCCAGCGAATAGCCGATCACGATGCCGCGCCGCTCTTGCGCACTCGCGTTGGCGCCCGCGCCATGCAGCGTCGAGCCGAGGAAAAGCAGGGCGGATCCCGGGACAAGCTCGGGCGCGATGAAATCGTCCTTGGCCACGGCCGTCAGGGCGTTGCTGCCATGGCTTTGCGGCCAGATCCGCGTACCTCCGTTCTTTTTCGAAAAGGGAGTGAGCGGCCACATGACGTTGACGAGGTACTCGCGTTTGCCGAAATCGGCCTGCCACATGTCCTGGTCGCGATGGGGCAACTGCGCGGGGGCGCCGGGATGGACCGCGATGGCCTGGGTCGTGTTGAGCTGGACGCGCTCGCACCAGGACCCAAGAATCCGCCTTACGACATCCTGAATGACCGGATGCAGGACCAGGCACTGCGTGGCAGCGGACCGTCGAAGAAGCCTGCCGAACCGCTTGGTGCGTTCCCCGTAGAACATCCCAGTTCCGTATGGCGTCAATGCAAAGTCGTCCTGGAGATCTTCATGGAGCTGCTCGATCACGGAAACGGGCAGGGCTTCATGCAGGATCGCGTAGCCATCAGTCTGCAACTGACGGACGGCCATGCCGATCTGGTCTGCCGGTTCCATCAGTGCCACTCCTTGTGCCCGGCGGGCAGGGAGCCGGGTTTGGCCTTGGCACGATTGTCGCCGTGGCCGCAATGGATCCCGGCCGCTTCGAGCAGCTGCGGTGTGTCGGCAGTTATGCCAATTTCAAGGCCGACCAGCTCCTGGCCTCCTGTCCGGATGGGCGCTCCCAGGGCCCGGCAGCTCCAGCCGAACCGTTCGATCTGCCTGAACCAGCCAAGGCCTGCGACTGCGCAGTACCGTGAAATCCCGGCCTCGATTGCAAAGGTGGCAAGCGCGTGGACAAGCGAGTTGCGAACGTCCCGCCGTTCGCGGGCATTCAGCGACCGGTCGAGGCAGAAACGGGTGATTTCGAAGGTATCGGGTGCGCAAGGTACGGGCCCGGCACAGAGCATCGGGAAAAGGCCCGACAGGATTCCTTGCCGTGTAGTCGGCAGGAGCCTGGCAGACGCGAGATGATCGCCGTTGTCACTGAGGATCAGGTAGCGTGCGTGCTCATCATCGAACTGGTCCATTTCGTATTGCCCAGCAAGGACCGGAAGGTCCCACCCAAGCAGATCGATGAAGACTGCCTTTCGTGCGGCAAACATAGCGCGCAGCAGCGCAGCGTCCGGCTCTGTGCCGGGCGTGGTGACTTTCAACATGACGGATTGCTCCTCAACCGAACTGGTCAGCCAAGGATCAGGCGACGGTGACGTCCTCGCTACCCCCAGAAATGGGGGTATCTCCAGGGCCGGACATCCCCGAACGTGAGCGTTCCGTCATACAGGGTCAGGGTGATCAGCAATTGTCTCTTGTATATCCCGTAGCGCTGACACGCCGTGCGAACATGCTCGGTCACGGTTTCGCGCGATATGCCCAGAATTGTCGAGATTTCCGGATCAGTCTTGCCCTGGGCCATGAGAAGCACGCAGTCGCGCTGGCGATCGGTCAGAACCGGTTTGCGCAAGGCAAGGCTATGACCTCTCTTCAGCCAGAGACGCCGCGCGGTTTCGAAGGCGAATGTCCCAGCGCAATGGGCGATGAGCGAAATCGGGGCACCTTCTCGCGGATTGCGGCATGCAAACGAGCAGGATCCGCGCGCTTCGCCCGGCACATGCGCTGGTACTGTAAAGCCACTACGCAAGCCCTGCTCTTCACCAAGAGCAAGCATTCTGTGGTCTTGGGCCGTGAGCGGAATGAGGCGACCGATGTCAGACCAGGAGAAGCCCTTGGCCGTTACGTGGCTGGCCCGATGCACCGGATCAACCATGCCCAGCGCATGGGAGTCGTAACTTTCTGCCCAGCTCTGCGGGTAATTGTGCAGCCTGATCGCTCCATCATCCTTGCTCGCAAGCTGACAATGATGGGTGAGAGCATAGTAGTCGAAGCCAAGTCTGTTGGTTATTTCGCCGAGCAGTTCGTCGAGTTCGATAATCGAACCCACCCGGTCAGACATCTCTTCCAGAAGTTCCCCAAGCGCCCGAGCCGCCATGAGGTACCATTGCGCCCACCGGCAGTTTTACTTGCCGGACTCCAGCAGGGCGCCCTTTCTCCTGCCTGTGGACCGCGATCCAACTTCTCAAGATCGGAGGCGATCCGGTTGAAACTGTCCAACCTGTATCATGGTTCAGTCCCGCTTCAATACCGTGAACTGCCAAATTCGATCAATATGTCAGAAGATTATTTGCCTTGCAGGAAGGTGCGCTGCTTCGATTGCAGACAATACACAAGCTCGGCTAGCAGCGAGACAGGCACATGAGCGCTCGTCCGGTTTGCACTCGACCTCGCCGGATTCACGGGTTTCGCAAGCCAGCTCGGCAAAGTGCCGTAGCTTTACGGCGCTACGCCCAGGCCGAATTGGGCGATCACACATGCCGCTGGACCAGCATGGCAACAGCGCTCGCGGCATTTGCCGAGTTCGACGGGCGCGTTCAATCGGAACGCCACATACTTCCCTTGCACTGGTATGTGGCGTGCCGGCTTGTCGTGGAAGGTGGCTTCGATCCTGATGATATCATTCCGCGGCCACCATTTCGTGTGGAGCGTCGTAAACGCAAGCCGCCACTGCTCTACTTCGATCCGACCCTTGGCGGATGTGGGGAAGGGACTGTTCTCGGAGGGATCAGAGCCAAGCATGTCGACGTTCTGGTTTCGCTTGCCCGGATCGGGCCTGTGCTTTCGGTGTCGTGCAAGGGCGTCACCGGGGCCTTTCGCAATCTCGGCAACCGCCTCGAGGAAATTGTCGGCGAATGCACTAATCTCCACATGGTGCATCCGGCACTGGTTATCGGACATCTGGTGCTGTTGCGCGGCAACCGAGCTACGGACCAGAACTCGGCAGCACACAACAGTGCCGCACCGGACTGGCGGCGAGGTGGCGGCAATGCCGCTTTAGCGCAGGATGGGGCGCCGGTGTCGCCAGTGCGGCGGTTTCATGATGCCCTGCAGGTTTTGGGGCGGCGCCGTGACCTCATGGATCAAGCCGGACAATGCGAGGCGGCGGCACTTGCCATGGTTGCCATGGAAGAGGAATGCCGGACAAGATTGGTACCGGGCTTTCCAAGCGATGAGAGCGGGCTGCACTTCGACACATTCTTTGCCGCGCTATACGCCCGATATGACGAAAGGTTTGTTATCCGTTGCCCGGTGATGGCCGCGATAACCCGACGTCATTGCTGGGATCGATCATCTCCGGGGCTCCGTCTGTTCGGCTTGGATTACCAGCCGAGAGTAGCGCTGCTACCGACGAGTGACTTATCTTAGCCTTCCTGATGCCTTGTTCATTTTGCCCTTGGCACGAGAAGCAAAACCGTCGAATCTGCATTCCATGAACTCCGGCCTCGATCACCTGCCCGAAGGCAAGCGGCGCGAACTTGCACATGTGGTCGAGACCGTGCGCACGGGCTTTGCCGAAGCAATTTCCACGCGTACGCAGCCACGCTTCCGCGCAGGCAAGTTGCTCAAGATAGTCCTGTTCGGCTCCTATGCCCGTGGTGATTGGGTCGAGGACCCGGTGGGACGCTATTTCTCCGACTACGATCTTCTCGTCGTGGTGAACCACGACGATCTCACGGATATTGCCGAATTCTGGGAGGCGACCGAGAACAGGCTGCTTGCCGATCTTTCCGCTGGGACCGTCCTGCGTACACCGGTCAGCCTGATCTACCACAGCCTTGAAGACGTGAACGACAAGCTGCGGCTCGGTCGCTACTTCTTCATGGACATTCTCAAGGATGGCATTGTCCTGTTCGAAGAGCCCGGCTTTCACTTCGTCGAGCCGATGCCGTTGTCGCCCGAGCAAGCTCTCAAGGAAACACGAGACTACTTCGATGACTGGTTCAGCAGCGCGTCGAACTTCAAAGATCTAGCCGCAAATGCTCAGGCCAGTGGCATGCCGAAGGAAGCTGCGTTCCTTTTCCATCAGGCGGTCGAGAGACTTTACCATTGCCTTTTCCTCACCCGGACGCTCTGGAGTCCGAAATCCCACAATCTTAATCGTCTGCGCGACATGGCCGAGGAACTTGAGCCCTCGCTAAAGGACGTCTGGCCGCGTACCGGGCGCTTCGAAAAGCGCTGCTACGCCCTCCTGCGAGATGCTTACGTCAAAGCCCGCTATTCACCTTCATACCGGATCTCCGCCGACGAACTCACATGGATCGCCGGGCGTGTGAAAGAGCTGCAGATTTTGGTGAAGAGCACGTGCGAAGCGCGCATCGATGACCTCGCTAAAGCCGCCTGACGCCAGTTGACCGTTCCGCCGAAAGAGTACCGGCGCTGCGATCTCATCACCTAAGCTTCCGCTTCCAGTTCTGTCGCGCAAGAGGCTTCGTGGAAGCTAGAACTTCCAACTTTGCAGTACATTGCGAACATACTCCGGCGTCTCGCCATTGCGGGGAATGCCGCCTGCGCGCTCCACCGCCCTTGGGCCGGCATTGTAAGCGGCCACCGCGAGGTGAACCACGCCGAACCTGTCGAGCATCTGCCGCAGATACCGCGCAGCACCGAAGATGTTGGCCATTGGATCGAAGCGGTTGAAGACCCCAAGCTGCTTTGCCGTAGCGGGCATCAGCTGCCCAAGGCCCGCAGCACCCGCTGGACTGACAGCCAAAGGGTTGTACCGAGATTCTGTCCATACGAGCGCATCAAGCAGGCCCGCGGGCAATGAGTACTTCGCCTCTGCGGCATAGATGTGAGGCAAGTAGGTTGCTCGCCGAAACCCGGATGGGGCCGGCTTGGCATTGGGTTCGTATCTGTATGGCAGGTTGACCCGGCCATCGTCCGCCACTGACAGGCGCGGTGCTGGGGCGGTCTGCGAGGAACGCCAGAGCCCATGCTCGACCAGTTGAAAGCCGTTTGATGCTTCCGCAATCCGAATGCCTTCGGAGTGGGTGGCCGCAGCGCCGTTCGTGGCTGGCGCTGCTATGTCCTGAGCACTGGCCGGGATAGCAGAAGTGATCGCAATGCCCGCGATCAAGAGAGTTCTGATTGTCATTTCTCGATCCTTGTCTAGCCGAATCGAGTGAGAACATATAAAGAACAAGCGATGTAGGAAAATTGGATTGACGCGAGGGCAGAGCGGAGGCTGCGCGGGGAGGGCACCTCAACCGGAGAAGGTCGATGCCCCCGTTAGACAAAGTTCATCAACTCAAACGCCGCGCCCGCACGATCGTCGAAAGCCTTCAGGGTACATGGAGTCGGGGCAAAGGCATGTGCTGCTGCCCCGCACACGACGACCGAATTCCGTCGCTGAGCGTGACACTGGGTCGCAAAGCGATCCTGTTTCATTGCTTCGCGGGATGCTCGAACGAGGAGGTCATAGCAGCACTTGACCGCCAGGGTGTTCGCAGCCGTGATCTGTTCGATGGCTCTAGTGCCGTGGCCGCTGATCGACTGGAAAAAAGGACCTTCAATTCCAACGCGCGGCGTTTGTGGCACTCGGCGACGGCGATCTCCGACAGCCCTGCCGAAGGATACCTCGCGCTGCGCGGGATCCTGCGTGCCTCTGATCAGCTCCGTTATCTCGAGCGTACGCCGCTCGGACCACGTGGTGCAGTCCAGTTCCTCCCTGCAATGTTGGCGGCCGTCACGACTGACATGGGCATAATCGCGATTCACAGGACATTTCTCGACGCGCCGAGCGCAAAGCTCGCCGCTTTCGATCGGCCGAAGCGTGCATTGGGAAGCCTCGGCTGCGGTGCAGTCAGACTTGCCCGGCCGGCCGCAGGCCGGTTGGGCCTTGCCGAAGGTATCGAAAGCGCCCTTTCGGCCATGCAGATGTTTGGCGTCCCTTGCTGGGCAACGCTTGGTAACGAGCGGTTCGGCCTCGTCGCGATTCCAGAGAGTGTGCGCGAACTCCACTTGTTCATCGACAATGATCCCGCAGGCGAACTCGCAGATCAGCGTGCGCGAAAGGCTTATTCTGCATCGGGCCGTGTGATCCGCTCGCGAGCGCCAGCATCGACCGGTTTCGACTGGAACGATGAACTCAAGGCGAGGCTCGCTCGGAAAACCTGATCAGCGAGCCAGAGGGGAGGGGGCCTTCGGCTGATTGAGGCCTGCGAGACGCAGGACCTCGTCAGGAGGTTTCCCATGTCCAACACTTCCCTCGCCTTCGCATTCGATCCACCATCTCCGCCGCTTGTCGTGACGGCAGCCAAAGCAATGGCGTTGCAATTGGCAGCAGGCAGCGCGCTTTCGCGCAGCGACATCAACCGCATCATGACGGACCACTTCGGCGAAACCGATGCACTCGGGGCATGGTCAGTCCGTGATGCTCACGCTGCGCTCGAGCTGGCGCAGGTTCAACACCTGCAAGCATCAGATCAAGTCCAGCCCACGAGCCCGATCGACGAGGCGGAACAGTTCTTCTGCGGTCTCGATGCCCGAGTTCCGACCCAGACCAATCGCAGCGACGAGCAGATCGAATGGCAGCAATTCGCAACGCCGCCACGCCTCGCTTGGCTCGCTGCCCGGGCTTGCGCGCTGGGTGCCGACGAGCTTGTGCTCGAACCCTCGGCCGGAACGGGGATGCTCGCGGTCTGGGCTGCCAAACCCGGCACTCGCCTTGCCCTCAACGAAATCTCGCCGCTTCGCCGCGACTGCCTGAGCGCCTTATTCCCTGCGGCCCGAGTGACCGGCCATGACGCCGAGCTGATCGACGAATTGCTCGATCCGGCCATCGTCCCCAGCGTCGTGCTGATGAACCCGCCGTATTCTCACGGGATCGAGCGGGGCCACGATGGTCGCACCGGGGCAAGGCATCTGCGATCGGCCTGGAACCGGCTTGCGCCCGGCGGGCGGCTTGTGGCGATCATGCCTGAATGGTTCGACTGCGTGCGGTTTTTGGCCGGGGCGAAAGGGCCAGTTTCGCTGAGGCTCAATGCCGCCGTCGAACGCGCATTCGTCAGGCAGGGCACTGGCATCACCACGCGACTGCTGGTTTTCGATAAGGTTGAAGGCGCCAACGAGCGCGTCGCTATTCGTACAAACGCGTTCCGCCAGCTGGCCGATCTCGTCGATGCCTTGCCGGCTCGCGCCAGCCTTGAGGCTGCGCGCGAGAAATCCAGCCTTCCGGCTCGTTCGCCGCTCCTTTTGGTCGCCGCGCCGCGCAGGCCGCTGCCGATACCAACAAGGATCACTCCTGCAGCCTCCGCCATCCAGCCGCTCAACTACGTGCCGCTTGCAACCCCTGCGCCGGTCGCCCCTCAGGTCGGCCACTATCTGCCCTATCGCCCGAGCAGGATCGCCATCGATGGCGCGGCCGGGCATCCGACGCCGCTCGTCGAGTCCGTCGCCATGGGGTCGATCGCCGCTCCGATGCCTGACGCAGTGCCGCAGCTTCCTGAGGGGCTGATTGCCAAGGGACTGCTGTCGGCTGCCCAGGCAGAGACCCTGATCTACGCGGCAAGCGCCCATGCGCGCGATCTACCCGGCCGGTTCGAGCCCGAGGACAAGGGCTGTTCGCTCAAGGCCTCGGCGGAAGGTCAGGTCTACCGACAGGGCTATTTCCTTGGGGACGGCACCGGCGCTGGTAAAGGACGCCAGGTCGCAAGCGTCATTCTCGATCGCTGGGTGCGCGGCGAGCGCCGCCATATCTGGATTTCGAAGAACGAGGCGCTGCTCGAAGATGCCCGGCGCGACTGGGCCGCGCTCGGCGGTCTCCCGATCGACATTCAGCCGCTTGCTTCCTGGAAACTCGGCACCCCCATCGCCATGCGCGACGGGATTCTCTTCGTGACCTATCCGACGCTGCGTTCGGGCCGGAGCGACGCAACGCGGCTCGACCAGATCCTCGCCTGGGTCGGTGAAGACTTCGACGGCGTGATCGTGTTCGACGAAGCACATGCCATGGCAAATGCCGCTGGCGGCGAAGGATCGCGGGGTAAGGTCAAGGGCTCGGAGCAGGGCATTGCCGGGGTGCGTCTGCAGAACCTCCTACCTCGCGCACACGTGCTCTACGCCTCGGCCACCGGCGCATCCGACGTCAACAACCTGGCCTATGCCACGCGCCTTGGGCTCTGGGGTCCGGAGACCGCCTTCGCTAATCGCGAGGCTTTCGTTGCCGACATTCGCGACGGCGGCATCGCCGCGATGGAACTGGTCGCGCGGGATCTCAAGTCGCTCGGGCTCTACACAGCCCGGGCCCTTTCATTCGCCGGTGTCGAGTACGAGATCCTCGAGCATTGCCTGACCGAGGATCAGATCGCGGTCTACGATGCCTATGCCGAGGCCTGGGCGATTATCCACGCTAACCTGCGCGAAGCGCTGGAGGCCACGCGCATCGTCGACGGCGAAACCGGCGGGACGCTCAACTCGGGTGCCAAGTCCGCAGCGCTGTCGATCTTCGAGGGGACCAAGCAGCGCTTCTTCGCGCAGCTGCTTCTGTCGATGAAGCTCCCCAGCTTGCTGCCCGCGATCGATACGGCGATCGCCGATGGGCATGCCGTTATCGTGCAACTCGTCTCGACGGCAGAGGCCATGCTCGACCGGCGACTGGCCGACCTGTCTGACGAGGAGCGCGAAGCTCTCGAGATCGACCTCTCCCCACGGGAATACGTGTAATGTTGAGCTCAACATTACACGTATTCTTTGCAGTCGCAGTTTATGTCGAGCGTGGCGGCGGGAGGCGCAGGTTTCCTTCGATTTTCCATGATTTCACTCCAGATAGTTGCCTGGCAAGGTTGAATGCTGGGGCCGTTAGGATTGTCGGCACCGCTGGAATGGTGCAGGTTGTAGAAGATCCCCGAGGCAGTCGTTTCGTCGCTTTCAATCGAGGTCCCGAAGCAAGGCTGTCCGCCATGGAGATATGCCATGCCGAGCAAACTGCCCAAGCGCCCCATTATCGTTTTTCTCGCAGGGATTTTTCTGGGCTTGCCCGGCATCGCAGGCGCAGTGACATTGACGTCATTAAAAGGCATGGATCTCGAAGGAAGCTATGGCTCGTATGCGCCGCGTGGCGATTGCTCCCGAGGGGCGAGCCTTGAGATCAACGAAACCGGTTTTACTTTCAAAGCGTCTGGTCAGACTGTAAAAAGCACCCGGTTTGAGTACGCGGCTTCGTTTCTTGGCCCGACCTATGAAGGCATTAGCGCGGTCTTTTTTCCTTTTCCTGTCAATGCCAACGATTTCGGACGCGTGATCTTGACGGTCAATGACGACGAAAAGCGAGGCGTAGTCCGCCTTGAAGCGGACGTCGTGCCGGGACAGCGCCTGGATCCGTTCAAGTCAGCGCTCGTGTCGCAATCCCCATTGCTCTTGTGCAAGGGGTCTGGGCCGGCATCTGCTGCTTCAAAAGCACAGCTGCAAGCAGGGCCAGTCTTGGGAAAACCGACGCCGCTAACCTGGACCAATCTTGCCAGTTCCGTAGGGAAATTCCAAAGTGATTCCGATCCCAACGGAATAGATTTTTTGACAAGTGGTCCGATAGCTGACGCGATACGTTCGCGTTTGGGCCGCAAAAAAGACCTGCTGGCCAGCAATCTTTCGGCGATATCCGGTCTCCAACGACAAGGGTCTCTCTATTGGGTTACGGGAAATGCGCCGCATCAAGGCGGTGTAGAGCAAGCCTATGTTTTGCTTGATGCAAATCGCCGTGCTGTTCAAATTGGCCTTTGGGAAAAGGGAAAGTTGACGGTCTATGCGCCTCAAGGAGGCCGCTTGCCCGTGCCCCAGGACATTGCTCGCCTGCTTATGGACAGCCCACCTGAGGACGCAGTGCCGCTGCCTGGGACTGCTTGGGAGGTCGTGCCGGTCCAAGGTCGCGCCCCAATGGCCTATGTCGATGTAGCTGCTTCGCCAAACATCAAGTCGTTTAGCCTGTTTTGTGAAGGCAACCGCCCCATGATGGCCATGCTCCTTAACAAGCCCGCGACGGTGCCGCGCGTTACGGTTACATGGAATTTTGCTGGTCGATTAATTGACATTCCGACCGGTCGCGCGAACGCTCAGAGCACGTTTTGGCAAGCCAACCTCACTGGTTCCCAGCTCATTCCGATGCTTCTCCGTCAAAACGGTTCGGTTATGCTGCGCATCAACGGCCGCCTCGAAGGCGAAGCTTTGTTGGCGGGAGCGCCACTGGCGCTTCGGACTGCGATGCGGAGCTGTGTCAAATTTTGACATGACCTCCTGCACGTATTTCCTGAAGCATTGATAGTAGATCGTCGCTTTGCGGCTTGAAGCGCCCGGGCCTGATGGCAGGGGCGCCGTGCGCCGCGAGAATTTGCAGCTTTTCCTCGGGATCGGCGCGCAAATAGGTCTCGGTGCTCTGGATGCTGGCATGCCCGAGCCATAATGCGACCTTGCGAATGTCCCCGGTCGCCGCGAGCGTGTGCATTGCGCAGGAATGGCGCAGCACGTGCGGTGTTACGCGCTTTCCAAGGATCGACGGCTGCTTCTCTGCCGCGGTCTTGACGTGCTCGGCCAAACGGAACGCAAATCCGTCGCGGGTCATGGGTTGCCCGCTGGCATTTAGGAATATCTCGGCAGCTTGCGCATCGGGGCGGGTCGCAAGCCACGCGCGCAATGCGAACTGAGTCTCCTTCCAGAGCGGGAGGACCCGTTCACGCCGACCCTTGCCCATGATGTGCACGGTGGACAGGGAGCGGTCCGGGAAATCGCGCAGTTGTAGCGTTACAAGTTCCGACACCCTCAGCCCGCCAGCATAGGCCAGATGCAGCATTGCGCGATCGCGGGTGCCAAGGCGTGTCCGGGGATCCGGGGCGTCGAGCAAAGCCTTGATCTCTGCCCGGTCAAGGTAGTCGATCAGCGCCTTGTCGGTCTTCTTGGTAGGGATTGATCTGACGCGAAGGGCCTGATCCAGGCAGGCCGGAATACGATACTCGATGTAGCGGAAGAAGGACCGGATCGCGGCGAGCCTGCCATTGCGGGTCCGAACACAGCTGCCGCGACCGTTCTCGACATGGTCAAGGAAAGCCATGATCATGTCGGTGCCGAGATCCTCGATCTCGAGATCGGTCGGCCGACGCTTCAGCCGATCGGCAGCGAACTGGACCAGGAGGACGAAGCAGTTGGCATAGGTCTTCACCGTGTGCGGACTGACAGCACGTTCGCGCGGCAGATGTTCACGCAGGTAGGTTGAGAGATGCGGAGCGAGAGCCGTCATGCCGTTTCTCCCAGGTAAAGTTGCTCGCTGGCGGCAGCGATATCGCGCAGCAGCACCGGAGTGGCCTCGAGATACCAATAGGAGTTGGCGACCGACGCATGCCCCAGATAGACGCTGAGTCCGGCCATGTGGTGTGCGATGGCTTCCCTGTCGTGCGGACAGGACTCAAGGGAACGCACGGCGAAAGTGTGCCGCAGGTCGTGTAACCGCATCCCGGCCGTTCCGGTCGGTCCGCGGTATCCGAGCTGCCGAGCCAGCCTGACGAATACCACGTGGGCGCGCACCTTGTGTGGTGCTCTCCCCCGAATGGTCACGAACAGGTCATTGCCCGTGGCACCAAGCCTTGCTCGGGCGGCGAGATATGCTTCGAGCGCCTGACGGGTCGATTGCTGCAGGGTAATCAGCCGCTGCTTGCCGAACTTGCCGTTGCGGACGATCAGGCCATCCTCGACCAGATCGTTGCATTGAAGAGCGAGGGCCTCGGAAACCCGGAGACCTGTCGCCGCCAGCAGGCCGAACAGATAATGGTACGTGTATGGGCTGATCGTGCCTTTGGGTGGCACGTCCAATGCCGCCGCCATGATCGCCCGGACCTGTTCCGGCTCGATGATGGTCGGGGTCGGGCGTGGCCGCTTGCCCCGACCGAAGACGCCGGCAGGCGGAACCTCGTGAGCTGGATCCTCAGCATGAGCGAAAAGGCTGAAGTTGCGCGCGGCGTCGAACCTATGGCGGGCCACGTTCTGCGAGCTTGCCGTGTGGCACCAGTCGTAGATGCGCTGCACTTGGGTGTGCCGGTCACCGGCGCGGACCGCGAAATCGGCGTATTGGCGCAGCAAGCGTTCCTGTTCGGAGAACTTCCGTCCCAAGCTGCGATGGAGCGAGACGTATCTGGAAATGTGCATGTTCAGCATGACGGCTCTCCCGGCCACGGCTGCGCGATCTTCATGAGCATCGGCAGATCGACCTTGGCGTAGATGGCAGTGGTCTCAGGCGAGCTGTGACGCAGGATGGTCCCAACGGACTCCAGGCCTGCGCCCGCTCGCAGCAGGTTGGTGGCAAGCGAATGCCGGAATATGTGCGACCCTGTCGGCACTCCTTCGATCCCACCGCGGTCGCACGTACGAGCGACGATGCCGGCGATCTCGGCGGAAGAGCGGAATGGCCGAAACGGTGCTTGTGCACGCAGGAACAGATGCTCTTCGGCGGTCTTCGGGCGGGCTGCCGCAAGATATGCCAGGATCGCGTCGCCGACATCCTGCGGCAACGGCAGACGGTCCGGTCGACGCGTCTTGCCCTTGACCGTCAAATGGCCGGATCGCCAATCGATGTCGTTGAGACGCATGTCCTGAATATCGGCAGCCCGCAGGCCGAGCCTGGCGAGCAGGAGAATGATGGCCTTGTCCCGGACTTCCACCGGACGACCTGTCGGACAGGCCGCAATGATCCTCTCGATCGTATCCGGATCGACGTGGCGGGGCAGCGTCGATAGGCGGTAGCGTTGCACCGATGGGACCGCATACAACAATGCAGGCCGACACTTGCCTTGCACGACCAGAAACCGAATGTAGCTCCTCATAATCGTGACGAGCAGCGATGCCGAGCCCGGCGTCTCCTTGCTTCGTCGTTGGAATGCGCTCCTGAGCGCGGTGGCATCCCACTGCGAAGGCTCGCCCAGCATCGGCATGAGTCGTCTGATATCGGTCCGATAGCGCCGGATAGTCTCGTCCGTGGCGCCGCGATGTCGCTTGAGCCATGCCAGGTAAGCCGACATGTGCGGGTCATCGTTGGCCACCGGTTCAACCGACGGGATGACACCCCGACCGCGCAGGAACTCGACGAAGTGCCGTGCGCATCGCCGCCGCCGCTTGGTGCCCGTGGCGACCAGCTTGCCCCGTTTGCGCCAGACCGGGCATCGGCAATCATGCGCGGCG
The DNA here is from genome assembly GCF_000807925.1 of Novosphingobium subterraneum. Lineage (GTDB taxonomy): Bacteria > Pseudomonadota > Alphaproteobacteria > Sphingomonadales > Sphingomonadaceae > Novosphingobium > Novosphingobium subterraneum. Next base: position 40,626 of record NZ_JRVC01000028.1, read on the forward strand.
TACTGGTCGATGATCGTGTCGTCGATCTCGATCCATTGGCGCCGCGCCATGCGAAGCCAGGCCACGAAATGCTCGGCCTCGGATCGATAGGCCTGCGCCGGGCCGTCGGCGAGTTGCAGGCGATCGATCGCATCGGAATAGTCAGCGAGGTGCCGTGGCAAATCGTCGATCCCGTCGTCGACTTCGACGTAGCCCTGATCCTCCAGGAAGCGGACGAAGCGCCTGACCCTTGCTGCTTGGTCAGCCTTGTAGTGCGCTTGCTGTGCCGAATACCGGTGGCACCGGCACCGGTGCTTCTCGAACCGCCGGACAGCCTGATCGTCGATGGTGCGGATCGCGATCCCGTGCAGGTCCAGCCAATGCAGGAAATGGCGGACTGCCGCGCCAAACAGAACCGCACAGCCTGACTTCTCGTCGAGCGACAGAAAGGAGAGGAATGTGGTGAGAAGGGTGCCGTGACTGGGCGGGTCTTCGACCCGGAGCGGGGCAGCTCGAAACGGCAATGATGATCTTGTTCGCATGTTGGTTCCTTCGACTTGCTGAGGTCGAGGGAACCGTAATTATCTGGAGTGAAATCATGGAAAACCGATGGAAACCTGCGCCTCCCGCCACCACGCTCGACATAAACTGCGACTGCAAAGAATACGTGATCGACTACCTCGCCAAGAGCTTTCCTGTTCGTTTGATGGCGGTGTTCACCGACGAAAATGGCAGCCCTCGCTCCGAGCCGATGAGCGATGAGAACGGCGCACCTGTACTGTGCCGCTCCGCGCTGGCCGCGCGCGACCGGATGATCGAGCAGCTCTGTGCATTGCCGCCGATTGCCACAGCCCTCGATGCCATCATCGAACGCTTCGGGGTCGACCAGGTGGCGGAAGTCACTGGCCGCACGCGCCGGCTCATCGTTGGGCGCGACGGTCGTCAGAAACTCCAATCCCGGTCGCCCCGCGCCAACGTCGCTGAGACCCAGGCGTTTATGGACGGTGCCAAGCGTATCCTGGTGTTCTCCGATGCCGGGGGAACCGGGCGCAGCTACCATGCCGATCTGGCCGCGAAGAACCAGGCCCGCCGCGTACACTTCCTGCTCGAGCCGGGCTGGCGGGCTGACGCCGCAATCCAGGGGCTTGGCCGCACCAATCGCACCAATCAAGCATCGGCCCCGCTGTTCAGGCCCGTGACGACAGATGTGCGCGGCGAGCGCCGGTTCATCTCAACGATCGCGCGGCGTCTGGACAGTCTTGGCGCTCTGACGCGCGGGCAGCGCCAGACTGGCGGCCAGAACCTGTTCGATCCGGCCGACAATCTCGAAAGCATCTATGCCAAGGAGGCGCTTCATCGCTGGTTCGGCCTGTTGTTCACGGGAAAGCTCGAAGCGGTAAGCCTCGGACGCTTTCAGGAGCTGACGGGCCTTCGGATCGAAGCACCCGACGGTTCAATGGTCGATGACCTGCCGTCGATCCAGCGTTGGCTCAATCGCATCCTTGCACTTCCTATCGCCCTGCAGAACGCCATCTTCGACGAGTTCATGGGTCTGGTCGAAGCGCGCATCGATGCCGCCCGGCAGGCCGGCACAATCGATCTCGGCCTCGAGACGATCGCAGTCGAGGACTTCGCGGTCCTGTCGGACACGTTGCTGCGCACCGATCCGGCATCGGGCGCGACCACCCATCTGCTGGAACTGGAAATTGCCCGAGCCCTGAAGCCGCTCACGCTGAAGCGGCTCGAGGAGCTTCACGGCCTTAATGGCCAGCGACAGCGGCCGGTTCGGAACGCCCGCTCAAGTCGGGTCGCCTTGCTTGTGCCCGCCCGAAGCATCCTTGCCGATGACGGTACGCGCGTGGCCCGCTTCGAATTGCTGCGTCCGCTCAAGCGCAGTCACATCACCGAGGATCAGCTGGCGGAAAGCAGCTGGGAGGACATTGCCATCGGCGCTTTCCGCGAGGCGTGGGCCGCCGAGGTGGAAGAGGCGAGGACGAGCCACAAGCGCGAGCGCCTCTATCTGGCGACCGGTCTCCTGCTTCCGGTCTGGGACAAGCTCCCTTCGGATTTCGTGAGGGTGAGCCGCATCTCGGCAGCAGATGGCCGTTCGCTCCTCGGCCGCGAGGTTCCCGCCCATTGTGTGCCCGAACTGTGCCGAGCGCTGGGTCTGGAACGCGAGCAAACGCTGTCCGCCGATGACATTGTCCAAACCGTCCTCGCGACGGGCCGGGCCATGGAATTTGCGGGACGCGAGCAGCTCATGGTCAAACGCAGCCTGGTCAATGGCTCACAGCGAATTGAGCTCACCGGTTGGAGCGTAGCCCGCCTCGACTGGTACAAGGCCCAAGGCTGCTTCACCGAGATCATCCGCTACCAGACCCGGCTTTTCGTGCCGATCGAAGGCGCAGCGAGCGTGATTGCCAGACTGGCATCATCGGCATAGTTTCTTGCCAAATGGCATTGGTTATCGTATATGATGCCATATGGAGAAATGCCATGCTGGCTCTGCAACCCGTTGATACTGCCGTTACCGCGTTCCGGCCCGATCCGATTACCCAGGGCGAGGCAGCGGCCATGTTCCGGGCAGTCCTCAATCTGTTCGGCAAATGGGAACTGACCGACGAGCAGGCAGCAACGCTGCTCGACATGCCGGTTCGATCCTATCGGCGATGGAAGGCGGAAGGCCCCGGGCGCATCTCGCGCGATGGGCGCGCGCGTCTTTCCAACCTCATGGGGATCCACAAGGCGCTTCGCATCATCTTCTCGGAGGCGACCCGCGGGTACACCTGGATCAAGGCAGCGAATGAAGCGTTTGGCGGAGCCAGTGCGCTCGACGTGATGCTGGGAGGTGAGCTTACCGACATCATGCGGGTGCGTCGCTACCTCGACGCCGAGCGCGGTGGCTGGTGAGCGAAGCAGCAGAAATCCCCGTTTCTAGAGTTGAGTGGAAGGGCGCTGTCAGGATCATCCGCAGCGCCTTTCCGCCGATAGACCTGTTCGAGGACATCGCTGATCCCGCGGACTGGCCGCTGCTGATTTCGGCCGAGCAGAAGACCAATCCTCGCATCATGGCGACGATCGGCAATCTCGACCTCGTTCCGGTTGGCCGCCGCGTCGGCGGCAACGGCGCCTCCTACCTCATGGCGCCATTCACCCATGTCAGCACCGATCGACCGAGCCGCTTTGCCGATGGCAGTTATGGCGTGCTCTATGTCGGCGACCGGTTTGAGACCGCGCTGTTCGAGACGATCCACCACCATGCCCGCTTCATGGCACGAACCAAGGAAGCGCCTGGCTGGACCTCGCAATTCCGGGAAATCGTCATGTCAGTCGATGTAGACTTACATGATCTCCGAACTCTGGCGGGGAAGCCGGTTCCGGCGCTCTATCCTGACAGCTACGCTGCATCTCAAGCGCTCGCGCAGTCCCTCAGGACAGCAGGATCGGACGGGATTGCTTACCCGAGCATCCGGCACCCCGGCGGGGAATGCGTCGTGCTATTCTACCCGGACTGCGCATCAAATCCGCTTCAGGGGCGGCACCTCGACTATCACTGGGATGGCGCGCGGGTTGATCTGGTTCGTGATGCGGGATCGGGCGCTGTCTTCCGGATTGTCGATTTGCCGCCCCATCCCGCCTGACCGAACGAGCTGGGTTTCCGGCCGAGTGCGGTAGGTTCTTCGAGCGCAGCTGGCGGCCAGAGCGTTCATGCCTGCGCACCAGCCTTCACGAGTTCATGAAGCGCTCTGTCCGGCGAAACTGGTCCCTTGTACAGCGGGCTACAGGGTGTCTCCGCGAGCTTGGCGGAAATCGCCAGAAGGTCGTCGTCATCACCCTTCTCATAGGCATAGGCAGCCAGCCAGAATTCTGCCTGCTTAACGAACTCAATGAGGATGCCAACAACGCTCCGATTCGCAGTCTTTGCGTACCGGACCTGGTCCATCCGCCAGACTTCTTGCGCGATGAATTCAGAAGGGACGCCTTGCTCCTTCAGAACCAGCGCCAATTGTGAAGGGAATCTTCGAGCGAGCGTGGCTGCTGGGGCCAGCGGCATAAGCACGGGAAGCAGCGTCTGTTCGGAAACCATCAAAGCTACTTGCGGCTTCCAGAACAGGATGGTGGCGTACCAATTTCCCAGCGAAGTGTCGCTTTGTTCGGGCGCAACGATTTCCGGCTTTATCCGATCAAGCAGCTTCTTGGTGCAGTGAAGTTTGAACATCATTGCAAAGGATAGTGTTGGGTGCTGAGCGAGTCCATTGGCGCTACCGACCTCGCCCCAGAGATGGCAAGTGCAGCCGTCATGCGGTCATTGCCAAGTCAAAATTGGCTCGTCAAACGCCGTCATACGTTCAGCACAGTTCGGCGACGGCAGCGGGCCGGGGTCGGCCTGTCCGGTTTCGGCCGAGCCTTCGGCTAATCCGGAATTGGCACAGGCCGTCAGATGCTCAGTTTGCATAGCGCTTGAGGCGAAGCTCAATTTCTCTGCGCGGCAAGCGACAACGGGGATGGGCTGCAGTCTTCGACAGGCAGCCATGCAATGTTGCAGCATCACATATGCCGGCTGCCTCGATGCGGTCGAATATCCATAGAACGCCGTGGACGGCGACCCCTTCCGCCTCCGCGACAGACCGGAGCACGCTGTCGCCGGTCAGAAGCGTCCATTGCCGCCCCTGCGCCAAGGCGAAAGCGAACGTATCGGCTACGGACAGTCGTTCCTCGGCGCGGCGCAGCTGCGTAGCGCGACGGACTTCATTGCCATCGAGGGATTCGATGATGATGCCAAGTGCGCGAAGCCGCGCGCCGAATTCGGCGTCAAGCTCGCGTTCGAAGAGGAGGTCAGGGACTACCAGGCTGTCATCGAGCTTGAACGCAGCTTCGAGCAGATCGCCGCGATCAAGGTCGATGATGACCGAAGTGTCCGAAACGAGAAACGGCACGCGTTCACGCTGCCTCGGCCAAACGCTTGTCTAGCGCCTGCAAGGTGATCCCGAGCATTTCGGCGGCGCGGCTCTCGCCGATCACGCCTTCGGCCAGCGCGCGGTAGCAAAGCCGCTCGAAACGCTTAGGCTCCTCATATTCGGGCGGGATGCGTGCGGGTTCCTCGAAAGGTTTCTTGCGCCACCCGCGCTTCGTGAATTCCTTGAAAAGAAACGAGAATGCCTTCCTATCGATAATGCCGAGGTCAAGACAGCGATAAGCGATTGCCTGGACGCTTACGCCAAACCGCTCCTTGATCGCCACAAGCTCACCGATGCTGATGGCCGAGCGCTGTGCGCCGACCTCGGCGCGCACGACATCGGCCGGCATCAGGAAAGCGCCGGCAAAGCGGTTGGCGGCGCTTTCATCATCGACCCCTGCCGTGGGCGTCATCACCATGTGGCCAAGCTCATGCGCGAGAGTGAAGCGCTTGCGTTCGGACCAGATGTCTTTGCGCACTACGATCACGCGCGCCGCGTCACGCTCCTTGCGCATTACCCGCGCTGCGAGACCGTCGATGTCTTCAAGATCGATCGAGAGCACTTTGATACCCCGTTCCTCGAGCAGTTCGGCGAGCTTTGGCACTGGGTCATGGCCGAGCCCCCATTCCTCGCGCACTGAGCGGGCTGCATCTTCGGCATCGCGAACGTCGTGCAGCGGATAGGGCGCGCTACGCGGCTGCTCCCATTCAACGCTCTTGAGACCGAGCATATCCTCTACCGCGAGATAGCGCTCGAGCAGCTGTAGCGTCTGCGCCTCGATCGTCGCCTCTTCCTTGGCGGTGCGCTTTTTGCGAAAATCGACGCCTTCGAGCGTCAGCTCCTCATCGCTGAGCAGATAGGATTCGCTGACGCCCAGCGCCGTCGCAAGCGCCATCAGTGCGCGCGAACCCGGCATATCCTCGTTCCGCTCATATTTTCCGATCGCCTGCGCACTGACGACGTTGCCCATGCGCTCGGCGAGGTCGCGCAGCGACAATCCAGAGGATGCGCGGGCGAGCTTCAGTCTCGTGCCGATCATGGCTTGGCTACCTTTCGTCTCCTTGGTTTACAAAAAATCTATATAGTGCCATTCTTGTAAACCGATACCCCTTGAAACACCATCAATATGGCCCCAGATGTGGTTTCGTGGTGGCATTATAACGAAATTTTGTAAACCGGAGTTTCACGGATGGCCTCAAATATCTTTCGCGGCGACGGCAGGCCGAATGATCCATTCGGAGATCCTCTTGATGCGATCCTCGCCGAGATTGCGCTCAATCTGCAGTTGCCGCCTGGTCTCCATGCCATGGCGGTTGATAGATACGGGGCAGTCTGCCGGTATATCGATCGTCCCGGGAGCCCGCTCGAAGGACGGGTGTCGAGCTTCTATCCGCAAGGGTCGATGGCCATCGACGCAACGATTTCGACGCGCGGCACCGACGACGAATATGACCTCGACGCGGTCGTAGAAATCATCGGCGGCAGCGAGGGGCCGGAGGAACTGCTCGATCTTCTGGAGGCCGCACTGAAAGGCTATCCGGTCTCGCGGATCGAACGCAAGACCCGCTGCATCACCCTTTATTACGCGGACGGCATGCACCTCGACGTGACGCCAGCGCGGCGGCTCGCCCACAAGGAAAAGGAGGGCGTGATCGCCCATGCCAAGAAGGGCAAGCCGCAAGAGCACCGCTACGTTCCGATGAACGCTTATGGCTTTTGCGCTTGGTACAATGATCGGACGCCGGTCGAAGAGCGTTTCGCGCTGGCGCTCAACCGCGAACTCTACGCCAAGCACGGCTTCACCTTCGATGCCGCCGAAGTGGAGGAGGTGCCGGAGCAGACGCCGCTGCTGATTAAGAGCGTAACCACCGTCGCGCTCCAACTCATCAAGCGCCATCGCAACATTCTCTATGCCGATGAGGCCGGCCGGATGCCGCCTTCGGTCGTGCTGTCGTGCCATGCTGGTCACGCCGCGGTACCGGGCATGGGGCTGGCAGATATGGTGATGCGCCAGGCGCGCTGGACCGCGCGTGCGATTGATCAGGCTGCACGCCAGAACAAGCTGCTCGACGTCGCCAATCCTGAGTTTCTCGAGGAGCGGTTCACCGACCGCTGGCCGGAAAACCAGTCGCAGCAGCAGCATTATGCCCGGGCACTCCATGGTCTGGCCGATGGCCTTCAGATGGCGCGTGAGCGCGGCGTGCAACTCGAGAACCTGCAGGATTGGCTGCGCGATCTGTTTGGCCAGCGTGTCGTCACGCGTTCGATTGACCTTTTCAACAAGCGCCTCGGCCAGCAGGTACAGGCGCGCCAGCATGGGTATACGCGCACAGGCGGCCTGTTTACGCCGGCAGCGCCTGCGATCATCACCGGGGCAAGCGCGCTAGCGCCGGTTGCCGCCAGGGCGCACACGAACATGGGTGAGCGTCGCTGAGCATGATCCATGGCATCGAAGCGCAGATTGAAGCGATGCGGGCGATCTGGCCCGATTTCGCCATGGTCGAACGAGATGGAGATGCCGCAGCTTGGGAGGGGCCAGTTCGCCCGCTTCTGCAGACGTACCGCGTCGGCATCTTTTACCGCGCGCCGCTGCTTATTGAAAATCTGGACCCGCGCCGTTTGCAGCCGCGCGTTTCGGTCCTGAATCCGCAGCTCCGACCGCGACCCGGCGACCGCGAAGGGCGGTTGCCACACGTCTATTACGGACCCAACGGCGGAGTGACGCTTTGCCTCCTCGACCCTGAGGCAGGCGATTGGTCGCCTGCCGACCTACTTGCCGAAACGACGATCCCTTGGACCATCGAATGGCTGGCCGCTTATGAAGGCTGGCGCGCTACCGGCGAATGGACGGCGAGCGGCCGCCATGTGGAGGTGGCCCGTGGCTAAGACGAAAGTTCCGCAAAAGGTTCAGTCAGCTCTCTGGGCACGATCCGCCGGGCGCTGCCAGTACCGGGGATGCAATCATGACCTTGTTGGCGATCTCATCTCTGGCAATGAGAACGCACTGTTCGGCTTCATCGCGCACATCGTCGCGGACAGCGCCGATGGGCCGCGGGGTGATCCAATAAGGTCTCCGCTACTTGCAAAGAGCCTCGACAATCTCATGCTGATGTGCGCGGTCCATCACAAGCTGATCGATGTCGACGGTCTGGTCGATCATCCCGAGGCCCTTCTCGTCGAAATGAAGGCTGAGCATGAGGCTCGCGTCGCGATGCTCGCCGGGATCGACAAGGATCGGGCCTCGCATGTGCTGCGGTTCGGCGCCAGCATCGGCGCGAATGAAGCACTGGTTTCAACCAGGGCCATTTTCGCTGCCATGCCGCCCGATCACCATCCAGCGAGCGCGCAGACGATCGACCTGGAAATGACCGGCCATGCGTTCGCCGACAGTGATCCGGCCTTCTGGGCCATGCAGCAGACCAACCTCCAGCGCAGTTTCGCAGCACGGGTTGGCGGTAGGATCGAGCGCCAGGACATCCGCCATCTCAGCGTGTTCGCTTTGGCGCCGCAGCCGCTGCTCATCGAACTCGGCCGTTTGCTCTGCGACATAGTGCCGATGGTCGTCCATCAACGGCACCGTGAGCCTTCGACTTGGACCTGGCAGCGCGACGGCGTGCGCGTGCGCTATCAGACGACCGAACCGGCATCAGGGCGAAGCGGCGTAGTTGCCCTCAAGCTGGGCGTGAGCGCGACGATCACCGATGATCGTATTGAGCGTGTCGTCGGCAACGATGCCGCGATCTGGAGCCTGTGTGCCGAAGCTCCCCATAACGACATCGTTCGCAGCCCCGAAGATCAGGCTGCCTATCGCACGGCGCTGCGCCGGCTGCTCGATGCGATCAAAGCCCGACACGGCGACCAAGTCGTCATTCATGTGTTTCCAGCCCTGCCGGCGTCGCTTGCCGTGGAAACCGGCAGGGTATGGATGCCCAAGGCCGATCCCGAACTCCGAATCTATGATCAACAGCGGGATCGCGGCTTTGTCTACGCGCTGACGGTCGGTCAGCCGGGATCGGTGTGATGCGCTGCTCGGAAGCCCATGGATATACCAAGGAAGGAATGCCTCGGTGCCAAAGAATATCGTGATCTATTCCGATGGTACCGGCCAGGACGGAGGCGTTCGGCCGGAACAGCGGATGAGCAACATCTTCAAGATGTATCGCGCGACGCGGCCCGGTCCCGACAGCGCGATCGATCCCACCGAGCAGGTGGCCTTTTACGATCCCGGCCTCGGTACCGAAGCCGGGGCTTCAGGCCTCACCTCGATCCGGCGCTGGTTCGCCAAGCTGCTGTCTTCAGTGACGGGGCGCGGCATTACCACCAATATCGCCGACTGTTACGAGTTCATCATCAATCACTACCGGCCGGGCGACCGCATCTGGCTGTTTGGGTTCAGCCGCGGGGCCTACACCGCGCGCAGCCTTGCGAACGTGATCAGGCTGTGCGGCGTCCCGACGAAATCGCCCGACGGCGAACTGCCGCGGTTTCGTCTCGGCGCGCGCGAGATCGCTGAGCGCGCCGTGTTTCGGGTTGCCGAGCATGGCGCCGGCCAGGACCGCGCCAAATACGAAGATGAGCGCGAAGAACTTGGTCGTCGATTTCGCGTGGCGCATGGGTCGGACGACGATGGCGAGGCGAACGTCGCGCCCTATTTTATTGGCGTCTTTGATACCGTGGCTTCGCTCGGCGCCAAAGGCCCGCTTCGCTTGGCGCTCATATTCGCCCTCGGCTTGCTTATCGTTAGCGCCGCAGCGATCAACGCCATGGCTCTGCGCTGGGCATTCGAGCTCGATTGGGGCTTGTCGTTCCTTGTCGCGACTGGCCTGTTCGGCATCTATGCGCTTTGGCGCTATCTGCGCACGTCGCTGAAAGTGATGTGGCCTCCGCTTGAAGGCCGCCGTTTCCCGAGCATTCACGTTGCGCAGTGGAGCGGAAAGTATTTTGACCGTTTGCTGGGCCGGGCGGTCAGCTATGCCCGCCACGCAATCGCCATCGATGAAAACCGCGCCGACTTTCCGCGATTGCCCTCGGGTCCAGGCAAGGGCATTGAGACCAGACCCGAAATCGACGGTGAAGCCAAGCCTTTCGTGCAGATGTGGTTCGCAGGCAACCATTCGGACATTGGCGGAAGCTACCCGGAGCCAGAATCGCGCCTGTCGGACATCGCCTTGCAATGGATGATCAATGAGGCTCGATCGGTTCCCGACCCATTGGCCATCGATTACAGTCGTCTGCGAGTTTTTCCTTCGGCCGCCGGTGTTCAGCACGACGAGATTGCAGGTATGGCCGACTTGATAAGGCAGCGGACACCTGCCTTGCTGCGTTGCTTGACCCAGCGACTAACCTGGAAAGCGGAGTTGCGCGATCCCATCGCGGCGGCCACGCTTCACCCGTCCGTCGAGGAAAGGTTTGGGCTTGGAAGCGTAGTTAGGCAAGGCGGAGAGGGCCCATATCGGCCCGAAGCACTTCGAAGTCACGAACGCTTCCGCCACCTCTATAAGTAACAACAGTTGGTCGGTCCGGTGCCGTTCGATCGAGGAGATGACTGAAGGGCGGACGCTCAGATGATCTATGAGTCAGGTCAACGCCAACTTTGGAGATGCTAAGCGCCAGCACCGGCCTTGCCGATGGCAGCTTATCGCCATGCGTTTCCTGATTCCGGCAAGCCCGTTCGGCCGAACGGCTCGGCCAATCTCTCAAGCTGGCTCCCGATAGATTTGTCCCGACCGAGCAATAGAGTGGAGTGGGCTTTCCCCTGATTGAGCCATTTGGGCGTCGATGGTCGATGCACCGGGCTCACAATCAGGAGTGTGTCCCATGATCAAGTCGATCCCGCTGAACAAGCTCGTCCAGTCTCCCCGCAATGTCCGCCGTCACGGCGATCCAGCCGCCGATGCCGAGCTCAAGGCCAGCATCGCTGCCCATGGGCTGCTGCAGAATCTCATTGTCCGGCCTGCCGCGAAGGGCAAGTTCGAGGTCGAAGCCGGCGAGCGCCGCCGCCGCGCAATGCTGGCGCTCACGGATGAAAAGATCCTCGCCCGCGATCACGAAGTCACCTGCCTCGTGCTTGAAGACAGCGCGGAAGCCGCCGTTGAGACTAGCCTCGCGGAGAACTTCCACCGCCTAGCCATGAACCCTGCCGATGAATCCCAGGCCTTTGCCGCACTCGTGACAGGCGGTGCGACTGTCGAAGAGGTTGCCCGCCGCTTCGGTCTGACCGTCCGCTTCGTCGAGGGGCGTTTGCGTCTCGCGACGCTTGCGCCAGTCGTGTTCGAGGCTCTGGCCTCGGGCCAAATCACTCTCGACATCGCCAAAGCGTTCGGTGCGACTTCGGACCAGGAAATCCAGGCCCGCGTATTTGAGCAGGTTTCCTCAGCCTACTATGCCCCCAATCCGGACAGCATCCGGCGCATGGTTTTGTCCGGGACTATCCGGGGCAGCGATCCGCGCGCCCGTCTCGTTGGCCGCGATGCCTACATCGCAGCCGGTGGCCGGATCGAGCGCGAGCTGTTCGACAACGACGACAGCGAATCCTGGGTCGATGTTGCGCTGCTAGAAAGCCTCGCGGCGGCAAAGATGGAAGAGCAGGCCAAAGCTCTGGCCGCCGAGCAGGGTCTCGCCTGGGTGAAGCCAACGCTAGATCCCTATGCCAGCCACGATCTGGTCGAAGGGCTGGTCCGGCTTCCCGCCGAACCGGCGCCACTGACCGAAGCCGAATTGGCGAGGCTCGACGAACTCGATGCCTCCTATGACGAGCATGCGGCGATCCTCGAAGATGAGGATAGCGCCGAGGAAGCCGTGGCGGCAGCCGAAGCGGCTATCGAGGCCATCGAACGCGAATGCCAGGAAATTCGTGCCCGTCCGCCCGTCATCGCGCCGGAACTGAAAGCCGAAGCGGGCATGGTTTTGGTGCTCTCGCGCGATGGTGCGCCAGTTCTCCAGCCGGTGTTCTACGGCGAGCGTCAGGCTGATCCCGACAAGGCCGATGATGGGATCGAAGTCGTTGCTGGCGAAGAAGGTTCGGACAAGCGCCGGACCACCTTGTCCAAGCGCCTGGTCGATGAGCTCGCCATGCAGCGTCGCGACGTCATTGCGCTGCATGTTGCCTCTGACCCGGGGCTTGCGCTCGACATAATGGTCTTCACGCTGGCCGATGCCGATACGCACGACTGGCGGGCGCGGGCCGCAACCACACTGCGTGCGCCTCTTCCGGCAGGGCCGATCATCGGCTTCGAAGCCAAGGATGCTTCGGCCAGCAGCGCGCTCGCTGAGCTCAGGTCCAATCTCGACGAAAGCTGGCGCGCGGGCACCGATGCGACTTCCCGCTTCGACTTGTTTTGCGCGCTATCCGATGACAGCCGCGCCGCTTGGCTCGGCTTTGTCGTTGCCCGGTCGCTCGAGGCGAGCCTTAACATGACCGGCGAACGTCAGCTGCCGTTCCAGGACCACCTCGGCCGTCTGATCGGCATCGACATGGCGCAGTGGTGGCGACCGACTGCGGCCAACTATTTCGACCGGGTGTCAAAGCAGGTTATCCTCGACGCGCTGACCGATGTCGGCGGCCTCGAGCTTTCCTCGCGCTTTGCCTCGGTCAAGAAAGGCGATCTCGCGATGAGTGCCGAGCGTGTCTTCGCCGGCACCTACATCACAGAAGTCGAAGTGCGCGAGAAGGCTCTGTCCTGGGTGCCTGAGGTCATGCGCTTCGCTGCTGCTGCGCCGGATGCTGGCGAGCCCGAGATTGACGCCACTGACGCTGGGCCAGGCGTCGATACCGAACATCAGTCCCCCCGCGAGCTGGCCGCCTGACCTCCTCCTGACAGGCCAGGCCACTCGCACCTCGAGAAGCGGTCCTTCGGCTTACGCCGGAGGGCCGCTTCCTTTTTGGAAGCAGAGCAGAGGGGGCTCGGGACCCTGTGGCACTGACCGGCGAACCCGTTGCCGACTGACCAGATGCCAAGATCAGGAGAACCAGCATGGCCTATCACAAGGGGCAGAGCGGCGGTCTGTCGCCCGCTACCCGCATCACCCAGGAAATCATCGCGCGTCTGGAAGCCGGCACGAAGCCGTGGATCAAGCCGTGGCGCGGCGTGCCCGTTTCGCGGCCCCTGCGGGCCTGCGGGATTCCGTACCGCGGCATGAATGTGTTCTGGCTGTGGATGGTCGCTGACATGTGCGGCTACGCCTCGCCGTTCTGGATGACCTACAATCAGGCAAAATCGCTCGGCGCCCAAGTCCGCAAGGGTGAGAAGTCAACCATAGCGATCTTCTACAAGAGCTACACCAAGGAGGTGGAAGCTCCCGATACCGGTGAAAAGACTGACGAGGCCCGCCGGGTGCTCAAGGCCTATCCGGTCTTCAATGCCGATCAGGTCGAAGGTCTGCCCGAGCGCTTCCATCCGGCTGCAACGCTGGAGCTGGTCCAGCCTGAAGGGCGCGAGGCCGAACTCGACGCCTTCTTCGCCGCCATCCCCGTCAATCTGCGCCACCAGGGCTGCGAGGCCTATTACGAACCGACTGCGGATCGTGTCACGATGCCGCCGACGAGCCTGTTTTCAGGCTTCGACCACTACTATGCCACGCTCGCCCACGAGGTATGTAACATCGCAAGTGTCCTCATTTCGAGGACAGTCGATGGCCTTTGCGCGCTGCTGTTTCCCAACCA
>NZ_JRVC01000029.1 GCF_000807925.1 Novosphingobium subterraneum
GGGCATTGGCGACAGCCAACAAAAAGGCCGCCCCTTCGCAAGGGCGGCCCCTTTTCGTGTCGGCTCCAGCCGGACCTCAGCTGTCGGAAATGCCCTCGGCGCGGCGCGCGGCAAGCCATGCTGCCGCTTCGGCTTCCTGCGCGGCTTCCGATGCGGCCTTGGCCGAGGCCTGACGCTCGGCGCGCAGTTCCTCGATCAGCGCTTCACGGTCGGTGCCAAGGCGCAGCGCGGCTTCGCCGTTGTCCTCGATCCCAGCCTTCTTCGCGGCCTTGGCGACCAGCGAATCGAGTTCGCGCTGCGAACACAGGCCCAGCGTGACCGGGTCCTTCGGGTTGATGTTGCCGATGTTCCAGTGGCTGCGATCGCGGATCGCGGCGATTGTCGTGCGCGTCGTGCCGATCAGCTTGCCGATCTGCGCGTCGGAAACTTCGGGATGGTTGCGCAGGATCCAGGCGATGCCATCGGGCTTGTCCTGACGCTTCGAAACCGGGGTATAGCGCGGGCCCTTGGTGCGGCTGACGGCCAGCGGGGCACGCTGCATCTTCAGCTTGTATTCGGGATTGGCCTGGCCCTTGTCGATCTCGGCCTGGTTCAATTCGCCCGAATGGATCGGATCGCGCCCGGTGTACTTCTGCCCGGCCAGGTCGTCGGCCATGGCCTGCACTTCAAGGATGTGAAGGCCGCAGAACTCGGCGATCTGCTCGAAGGTCAGCGCGGTGTTGTCGACGAGCCAGGACGCAGTGGCGTGCGGCATCAGCGGATACGTGGGCTGGTTGCTCACGGACAATCTCCCGAAAAAAAGCGGTCCCGCAAAACGCGGATACAATAAGGGCCGCCCCTCGCGGAGCGGCCTTGAACCTCGCCGATGTAAGCCGGGAATGGCGAATCGGCAAGTTTTTGTTTGGGAACCTTAGCTGACGAGCGTCAGAGACGGCTCCTCCCCAGCGTGAACCCGATGGGCGAACCTGCCGTCGACCTGCGCGCCCTGTTCGATCGTCAGCGCATCATAGCTGACATCGCCGTGGATGCGGGCGGTCTTGAGGATCACCAGTTCTCCCGCTTCGATCGAGCCATGGATCGTGCCCGAAAGCCGCGCCGACCGCGCCTTGATCGCGCCGGTGACAGTGCTCTTCTCGCCCTGCACGAGCGCGGCGCAAGTGATGTCACCTTCTACGCTGCCGTCGATGTGCAGGTCAGCAGTCGCCGAAAGATCACCCTTCACAGCGAGATCGGCACCAAGCACGGAGAATGTAGCGGCCATGGTCGTGTTACTCCCCGATGTTGTGCGCGGCGCTTCCGGCGCGGATTTCCTGAACATGCCTGTTTGCCTCAAGGAAGGGGCGCGGGTTGACCGGACGGTCGTTGATCCGCACTTCGAAGTGGAGATGGGGCCCGGTCGAGCGCCCGGTGTTGCCGATCTTGCCGATTTCCGCACCAGCGTCGACCTTCTGGCCAATGCGCGCGGCCGTGCGCGACATGTGGGCGTAGCGGGTCATCAGCCCGTTGCCGTGGCTGACCTCGACGACGTTGCCATAGCCCTGCTTCTGTCCGACGAAGCTGACCGTGCCTGCCGCCGCCGCATAGATCGGCGCGCCCACCGGCCCGCGGAAATCCAGCCCGGCATGAAACGCCGCGCCGCCGGTGAACGGGTCGGAGCGATAGCCGAACCCGCTCGAGATGAACTCGAGGCTGGCCGGCAGCGTGTTGGGGATGCGCCGTAGCCCCTTTTCCAGCGCGGCCATGCGTTCGAGGCTGGCGCCAAGGCGGGCAAAGCGCGGGTCGACCGACTGGTCGTTTTCGGTGAAAAGACGGATCAGCGGGCCGCCCTGCCCTTCGCGCGAGGCAGCGCGCAGCATCGCCGGGTTCAGCCCGACACGGCGGATCGCGGTTTCAGCCTGCGCCGAACGCGCATCGGCATAACGCGTCAGTCGCTCGATGAAGGCCAGCTGGCGCGCTTCGATTTCGGCGAGGCGCTTTGCCTCGGGCAATTCCATCGAGATCTTGCGCACGGTCTTCTGCGCTTCGCCGCTGCTGTCGGACACCGTGCCTTGCGGCAGGTCCCTGGGCAGTTCGCCGATCGTGCCTTCGATCGCCTTCTCGATGAAGTCCTGACGGCGATCGAGGTCGTCCGCCACACCTTCCAGCCCGCCGCGATACTTCGCCACCCGGCTTTCTGCCGATGCCACCGCCGCTTCGCGTTCCAGCAGCGCGGCATGATCGCGCGCGGCGGTGAACTGCGAGAACAACGTCACCGCCATGACCACCAGCCACAGCAATACGGCCGCAGCGATGCCACCGGCTATTGTCATCTGCAGGCGCGAGGAGATGCGGATGAAGCGGACCTGACCCTGCGAGCGCATGAAGAACTCGCGCTCGGGAAACCAGCTGCGAACGCGTGCAACCGCATTGGCCACAGCTGGCGCAGCCGCAAAGCGGGCAGGCTTTATCGATGGCACAGGCAGGCGACCCCCGTCGTTTTTCTGCTTGGTTTGGTTAATTCAGATCCCGTCGCGGCGCGGACTAGCCATCGGGTTCCCGGCTGGCGAATCCGAATCGGGCTAGACGCGCCGAGTCGTGTGAGTCCCCCGATGAATCGTTTGCAGTGGTGTAAGCAGGCGCACAATTCGCGCGTTGGAAGGCTTCGACTCGCCCTTCTCGCTTCCATCCGGATGACACGCGGCAATCCCGGTGCTAGTGCGCTGCCCCATGTCCAGCCAGCCCGCACAGCAGCCCGAATCCGTGACCGATCTGGTCGAAGGCCTCGCCCGCGCCGCCCGCACGGCGCAGCGCCTGTTGGCACGCATGGATTCGCCAGCCAAGGAGCGTGCGCTCAAGCTTGCCGCCTCTGCCTTGCGCGCCGCCGAGACTGAAATCCTCGCCGCGAACGAGCAGGACATGGCCAACGGCGCAGCGAATGGCCTCACCAGCGCGATGCTCGATCGCCTGAAGCTCACGCCCGAACGTCTCGCCGGAATCGCCGATGCGGTGGAACAGGTCGCCAGTCTGGCCGATCCTGTCGGCGAAGTCATTTCAGAAGCCGCGCGCCCCAACGGCATGGTGCTGCAACGTGTGCGCATTCCCGTCGGCGTGATCGGCATTATCTATGAAAGCCGCCCGAACGTGACCGCCGACGCCGCCGCGCTCTGCGTCCGCTCCGGCAACGCCACGATCCTGCGTGGCGGATCGGAAGCGGTCCACTCCAACCGCGCGATCCACAAGGCGCTGGTCGCCGGGCTGGTCGAAGGCGGCGTGCCCGCCGATGCTGTCCAGCTCATGCCCACGCAGGACCGTGCCGCCGTCGGTGCGATGCTTGCCGCCGCTGGCCTGATCGACATGATCGTGCCGCGCGGTGGCAAGAGCCTCGTTGCCCGTGTGCAGGCCGATGCCCGCGTGCCGGTCCTGGCCCACCTTGATGGCATCAACCACACGTTTGTTCATGCCGCTGCCGATCCGGCGATGGCCAAGGCTATCGTGCTCAACGCCAAGATGCGCCGCACCGGCATCTGCGGGGCGATGGAAACCCTGCTGATCGATGCGACCTATCCCGATCCGCACGGCCTTGTCGAACCGCTGCTCGATGCCGGATGCGAGCTGCGCGGCAATGCCCGCGCCCGCGCCATTGATCCGCGCATCGTGCCCGTCGCCGCCAACGACTGGGATACCGAATATCTCGATGCGATCCTGTCGGTGGCCGTGGTCGACGGCCTCGACGAAGCGCTGGCACATGTCGCTGCCCACGCCTCGGGCCATACCGATGCCATCGTCACCGAGAATCAGGCCGTGGCAGACCGCTTCCTGACCGAAGTCGACAGCGCCATCGTCATGCACAATGCCTCCAGCCAGTTTGCCGATGGTGGCGAGTTCGGCCTCGGCGCAGAAATCGGCATCGCCACCGGCCGCCTCCATGCACGCGGCCCGGTCGCGCTCGAAGGCCTCACCACCTACAAGTGGCTGGTCCGTGGCTCGGGACAAGTGAGACCCTGAGGAATCCCGCTGCGCCCCTGACCGGCCTGTTCGGCGGCAGCTTCAACCCCGCCCACGGCGGCCACCGCCGCGTCACGCTCTTTGCGGTTCAGGCGCTGGGGCTTGACGAGGTGTGGTGGCTGGTCTCTCCCGGCAATGTGCTCAAGCCGGCCCACGGCATGGCTCCGCTCGAAGCGCGGCTGGCCTCGGCCCGCCGGCAGAGCCGGAATGCCCCGATCCGCGCCACCGCGATCGAGCGGGAACTCGGCACCCGTTTCACCGTCGACACCCTGCGTGCCATCAAGCGCCGCTATCCCAGACGCCGTTTCGTGTGGCTGATGGGAGCGGACAATCTCGCGCAGTTTCATAAGTGGAAGCACTGGCGGCAGATCGCGCGCGAGATGCCGATTGCGGTGATCGCGCGTCCGGGTTATGATTCGGCTGCCTTGGCAAGTCCTGCCATGGCCTGGCTGCGCCGCTGGCGCCAGCGGCCCGGACAGTTCGTCTCCGGCGCAATGCGGAGCGCTCCGGCGCTGACCATTCTTCGCTTCGATCCTGACCATCGGTCTGCCAGCGCGATTCGCGCCCACGATCCGGATTGGTCCCGCCGCTACGCACCAGCGGCCATGCGCGATGCCGTAACGCATCGCCCGGTCTCTCCGGGCCTTATCAAGCGAGGAAAATCCTGACCGCGCAACACCTTGATCCATGTTCCGCCATGGTGCGGGACATAGAAACTCTTGCGCGTTCCAACCGTTATCCCTTGACTCTTGAGCCACGGAGGCCATTTCGCGCATCATGACCAGCGTACAACCGCTGTCGGCCAATGCCGGCACCGCTCCGAAGACACCCTACACCCCCGCCGCGCTGCACGATCTCGTGCTGCAGTCGCTTGACGACGATCAGGCGCAGGAGGTGGTTTCCATCCCGCTCGAGGGCAAGAGCTCCGTTGCCGATTATATGGTGATCGCTTCGGGCCGCTCGACCCGTCAGGTCGCGGCGATGGCGCAGAAGCTGGCCGAGCGGATCAAGCACGGAGGTTTCGGCCACGTGCGCATCGAGGGTCTTCCGGCGGCGGACTGGGTGCTGATCGATGCGGGCGACGTGGTCGTCCACCTCTTCCGCCCGGAAGTGCGCACGTTCTACAACCTCGAACGCATGTGGGCCTTCGGAGACGCCGGCGCGGCGTGATTCGTGACGTGCGCCCTTGGCATCCGCCAAGGGCTTGCGGCACCAGCCCACTCCCCCGGCCCGACCACTCAGAGCCTACCTGGTAAGATGATCGGGCCGGGGAAGCGGTCTGGTGCCGCTCTTGTTTTGGTTCTGGGGATTCTCACGCAGCCCATTCCCGGCTAGACCGCACACATGCTGCTCCACGTCATCGCCCGCGGAAAAATCGGTCGTTCGCCCGAGGCTGAGCTCGTCGAGCGTTATGCCAAGCGGATCTCGTGGGGCTGGAAGGTCACCGAACTGCCCGACCGGGGCGGCACTGTCCCTTCGCCATCGCAGACGCCATCACGCACGGTCGCGCTCGATGAACGGGGCAAGCAGCTGACCTCGAGCGAGTTCGCCGCGATCCTTGGCCGCTGGCGTGACCATGGCGTGCGCGAAACGCGGTTCCTGATCGGCGCGGCTGACGGTCATGATGACCCTTTGCGCGATTCCGCCGACCTGCTGATCGCGTTCGGCAAGGCCACCTGGCCCCACATGATGGCGCGCGCCATGCTGGCCGAACAGCTGTGGCGGGCGACCAGCATTCTCGCGGGCCATCCCTATCACCGCGAAGGGTAGAGCCAGATGACATCAGATTGCACCGCCGTGACGGAGCCGATTTTGGCCCAGCGCAAGGAAAGAGGAGGGAGCCATGCTCGTCCATAGTGACCGACGATTGACGCTGCGATGGGCCAAAATCGGCCCGCTGCTTGCGGTTGCGCCAGGAAGCCCCTCGGACAGCGTCGCATTGCTTGCCCGGGCAACCAGCCCGGCCTGCACAACGCTCCTTGCCGAGAAGCTTCCTGGCGCAATCCCGGCGGTGCAATCTGATGTCATCTGGCTCTAGTGGCGCCATGACGTCACGCCTTGCCTTTGCTTCTGCCTGCTTGCTCCTCATGGGGGCACTCGGCTGGCAGGTAACGGCTCAGCAGGCGACCCCTTATGCAGACGCGGGAGAGGCAGGCGAGGTCCTGCGTCGCGCCGGGCAGGCGCTGGCCCAATCGCGCAGCCGCGCCGAACAACTCGAACAGGCTGCGCGCAAGGCCACTGCCGAGGCGGACCGCACCGCGCAAGAGGCTGCCGCCGTTGCTGCCCGCATCCAGCAGTCCGAGGCCGAGATCCAGTTGGCGCAGGCGAAGATCGTGCTGATCGAGCGCCAGCGCGAAACCTTGCGCAATCGCATGGCAGAGCGGCAGGAGCCGGTCGTGCGGCTGACTGCAGCGCTGCAGATGATGGCCCGCCGTCCGCTCGCCTTCAGCCTCGTCCGTGCCGATTCGGTGCGCGACACCATCCACCTTCGCGCCGTGATGGAGACGATGCTTCCCGAAGTGCAGCGCCGCACCGCCTCCTTGCGCGCTGAAATTGTGCGCGGCCGCAAGCTGCAGGACGAAGCGCGCCTGGCTGCGCAGCAATTGCGCGATGGTGAAAAGGGCTTGTCTGCCCGCCGGACCGAACTTGCCGCCCTCGAAAGCCGCCAACGCCTTGCCTCGCGAGAAGCGCAGGGCGTCGCCAGTCGCGAGACCGATCGCGCTTTGGCGCTGGCCGAACAGACCCGTGATCTGGCTGGCCTTGTCGACAGGCTGGAAGCTGACGGTGCCTTGCGCCAGCAGCTTGCGGCGCTCCCAGGTCCGGTGCTGCCGCCGGCGCGTCCGGGCGAGGTGCTCAAGGTTCTGGACGCGCCCCCGCCGCTGCTGGCCACCTCCACGCCGAAGCTCGCCTGGATCATGCCGGTCTCTGGCCGCCTGGTCTCGGGCTTCGGCGCGCGATCGCCCACGGGCCTGACCACCGGGGTCTCGCTCGCCCCCTCTGGCGGAGCGCAAGTCGTATCCCCCGCCGATGGCCGGGTTGCCTTTGCCGGGCCCTACCGTGGCTATGGCACCATCGTCATCGTCGAGCATTCCGGCGGCTGGACCACGCTCGTCACCAATCTCGGCCGCGTGGCCGCGCGCGTCGGCGACAAGGTCGTGCAAGGCTCGCCTCTGGGAGTCGCCGAGCCGGGGCGTCCGGTCCTCACGGTGGAACTCCGCCGCGATGGCACGCCGGTCAATCCGCTCGATCTGCGCAGCTGACGACGCTGGTCGGATTGTGAATCCGCCGTTTGTCTACGAGCCGGGCTCGCCCTGTCCCAAAACCTCATCTGGTGTTAATTCAGCGGGGGTTATAGAACCTCCACAATGTCTGCCTCTTCGCGAAAGGCCTTTGGGCACATGAAGTTCGCCCCCCTGCTGCGCGCCACTGCGCTCGTAACCGCCGTTGCGCTGATCCCGGTGGCGACCACCGGCCTCGCCGCTGTCGACGCCAAGTCCGGGCCCGAATTCGGCAAGCTGATGGCCGTCTACGAACGGATCAAGTCGAGCTATGTCGAGCCGGTTGACGACGACAAGCTGCTCAAGGGCGCGATCGACGGCATGCTTGCCACGCTCGATCCGCACAGCGCCTACCTCGATGCCCGCGACTTCGAGAACCTGCGCACGCAGACCGAAGGCTCCTACGGTGGGCTCGGCCTGTCGGTGACGATGGATGATGGCGCGGTCAAGGTCATCGCGCCGACCAAGGGCAGCCCGGCAGACCTTGCCGGCATCAAGGCGGGCGATTTCATCACCCATCTCGATGGCAAGCTGATCTACGGCGGCTCGCTCGACGAAGCGGTCGATCAGATGCGCGGGGTGCCGGGTACGCAGATCAAGCTCAGCGTCTTCCGCCCCGGTCGCGACGAACCATTTGACGTCACGATCACGCGCAAGATCATCGAACTCAAGCCAGTCGAACTCGCGATGAAGGGCAGTGTCGCCGTCATTTCGGTGTCCAGCTTCAGCGCCGATGTCGGCGCCTCGGTGCAGCGCGCCTGGAACGAAGCCAAGGTGAAGACCGGCGGCAAGGTCACCGGCCTGGTGCTCGACTTGCGCGGCAATCCCGGCGGCTTGCTGGATGAGGCCGTCGCCCTGTCGGACCTGTTCCTCGACAAGGGCACGATTGTCTCGCAGCGTGGCCGCTACGCCCGCGATACCGAGGTCTATCCGGCGGAGATCGACACCAAGGGCGATATCGCCAAGGGCGTGCCGATGATCGTGCTGATCGACGAAGGCTCGGCTTCGGCATCGGAAATCGTTGCAGGGGCCCTGCAGGACCAGCACCGCGCCGTGGTGATGGGCCAGCGCAGCTTCGGCAAGGGCAGCGTGCAGACGCTGATCCCGCTCACGCGCGATACTGCGGTCAAGCTCACCACTGCGCGCTATTACACGCCTTCGGGCCGCAGCGTGCAGGAAGGCGGCATCGATCCGGACATTACCGTGCCGCAGATCTCCCACCCCGACCTGCGCAAGCGCCAGCTGCGCTCCTACCGCGAGAGCGACCTGCGCGGCCACCTGATCAACGAGATCAAGCTTGAGGACAAGGACCTCGAGAAGGACAAGATCGAGGACCCGCGCTTCAAGATGACGCCCGAGGAACTGAAGGCAAAGGACATCAAGGATTTCCAGCTGTACTACGCCGTGCAGACCCTCAATCGGACCCAGCCGAGCGCGGCGCTTGCAGCAAAGATGAAGCGCTAATAGAGCGCGCGGCATGACCTCGCAGCAGTCCCGCAACGCCGCCTACGCGCTTGCCCTGATCGTGCCCGCCGCGCTGATGGGCGGGGCGCTGATCTCGCAATACGTGTTCGGGCTCTACCCGTGCCAGATGTGCTGGTGGCAGCGCTACCCGCACATCGCCGCCATCGTGCTGGCGCTCCTGGCGCTGACGATGAAAGGGAAGGGCTCCGGCGATCTTGCGGTGACGCTCGCCGCCACGGCCATCTGCATTTCCGGCCTGATCGGCGGATTCCATGCCGGTGTCGAATACGGCTGGTGGGAAGGCGTCACCGCCTGTTCCACCGTCGCGGGCGGCGGCAATCCTTTGGATGCGATCATGAATGCCCCGGTCGTGCGCTGTGACGTGGCACCTTGGTCCATGTTCGGAATCAGCCTCGCCGGGTTCAACTTCCTGATCTCAGTCGCAGGCGCGATCCTTGTCTTCGCGCTGCTCGGCAAAAGCCGCAAGGGAGCGTGAGATGACCAAATTCGCCGAAATGCTGCGCGTCGATCAGGCCGGCGAATTCGGCGCAACGCGGATCTACGCAGGCCAGCTTGCCGTCATGGGCAACCGCGCCCCGCATTCGGCGGAAATCGCCGCAATGGCCGAGCAGGAAGCCGGGCACCGCGCGAAGTTCGATGCCCTGATCGCCCAGCGCGGCGTGCGACCGACTGCGCTCCAGCCGGTATGGTCGGCAGCAGGCTTTGCTCTCGGCGCCGCAACCGCCCTGATCGGCCCCGAAGCCGCCATGGCCTGCACCGCCGCGATCGAGACCGAGATTGACCGGCACTACACCGAACAGCTTGAGGAACTGGGCGACGAGGACCCGGAACTCGCCGCGATGATCCGCGAATTTCGCGATGACGAGCGCGAGCATCGCGATGCAGCGCTGGCGGCTGGCGCAGAAAAGGCGCCTGCCTATCCCGTGCTGTTCCACGCCATCCGCCTCGGCTGCCGCGCCGCCATCGCGCTTTCCAAGCGGATTTGATCCAGCGCAGGGAACTGCGCGCCTTCATCTACCATTCACAGGCAGCGCGCCCTATATCGGGGCAAGCCTGACCGGAGACCCATGATGAAGCGCCTGATTCCTGCCGCCCTGCTGCTGTCCAGCGCCTTTGCCGCTCCGGCGCTTGCCCAGGCGGACCAGCCGCTGGTCGATCCCTCGGGCGAGAAGGTGAACCAGCTGATCGTCTATGGCGACGATCCGTGCCCCAAGTCCGAAGGCAGCACGATCACCGTCTGCGCGCGCAAGGAAGAGGAAGAACGCTTCCGCATTCCCAAGGCGCTGCGCGACAACCCCAATGCCACGGTCAACCAGGCGTGGAGCCAGAAGGTCCGCGCCTATGAGACTGTCGGCAACTTCGGCACCAACTCGTGTTCGGCCGTGGGCGCTGGCGGCGCCACCGGCTGCCTTGCCCGCCTGATCGACCGCGCTTATGCCGAGAAGAAGAACAGCTCCGACGTCCAGTTCGGCAAGCTGATCGAGGAAGAACGCGCCAAGCGGCTCGAGACCATCGACGCCGATGCCGCCGCCGAACAGGCCCGCGTCGAGCAGATCGAAAAGGAATACGAAGCAAGGCTGAAGCGCGAACGGGAGCAAGCCGGCGAGCAGGCTCCGGCCACTTCCGCACCCGCGCAGCCGTAACAGCCCACCCCGCTGCAACTAACGCCAGCTGCGCTGACGTAAGTCTCGCGGCCCTCCCGCTTGCGGGAGGGCGTGTTATCGTGCTGCGTTGTTCTCACCTCCCGCAGGCGGGGGGGTAGGGGGTGGGCACCGGCGACAGCCGGTACATCAACCCAAAGCAATATCCGGCGCGTCTTCCTGCTTCATGCCGACAGTGTGATAGCCGGCATCAACGTGATGCGTCTCGCCAGTCACGCCCGATGACAGGTCGGACAGCAGATAGAGGCCCGCGCCGCCCACGTCCTCGATCGTGACATTCCGGCGCAGCGGGCTGTTCAGCTCGTTCCACTTGAGGATGTAGCGGAAATCGCCGATGCCGCTGGCGGCCAGCGTCTTGATCGGGCCTGCCGAAATCGCATTCACGCGCACGCCCGAAGGCCCGCAGTCGTTGGCGAGGTACTTCACGCTGGTTTCCAGCGCCGCCTTGGCCACGCCCATCACGTTGTAGTGCGGCACGACCTTTTCCGCGCCGTAATAGGTCAGCGTCAGGATCGACCCGCCGTTCGGCATCATCTCCATGGCCCGCTTGGTCACCGCCACGAGGCTGTAGGCCGAGATGTTCATGGTCATCAGGAAGTTGTCGAGCGTGGTGTCGTAGAACTTTCCACGCAGCTGGTTCTTGTCGGAATAGCCGATGGCGTGGACGATGAAGTCGATCGTCGGCCACTTCGCCTTCAGTGTTTCGAACGTCTGGTCGAGCGCGGCCATGTCGGACACGTCGCATTCGATCAGGAAATCGCTGCCAAGGCTCGCGGCCAGCGGGCGCACGCGCTTCTCCAGCGCTTCGCCCTGGTAGGAAAAGGCCAGTTCTGCGCCGTGTTCGTGAAGCTGCTTGGCAATGCCCCAGGCGAGCGACTTGTCATTGGCGAGGCCCATGATCAGGCCGCGCTTGCCTTGCATAAGTCCAGTCATGCGTCAGTGTTCTCGCTTCTTGTCTCGTTCCCGGCGCTCGTGCGCGATGCGCGTGCGCGATTGTCAGCCTGGCCCAGCATGTCGCGCTCTTCCGGTGTTTCGGCAAGTGCGGCGTTGAGTTCGGCCCCCACCACCATCCCTAAGCCCACCAGCCAGAAAAAGAAAAGGGCGATCATCACCCCGGCGAGACTTCCGTAGGTGAGATCGTACGAAAAGAACGTCCGCAAGGCGGTGGGCAGCAGCGTCGTCACTACAATCCACCAGATCGTCACGAACAGCGCCCCCGGCCATTTCGGATAGCCGCGCCCGCGATAGGCGCCGGGGGTCAGCGAAATGAACAGCAGCCACAGCGCGCCATAAAGAACCACGGCGGGAATGAAGCGCGAAAGGGCCAGGCTGCCGAGGATATCCGCGAATTGCGGCAACCATGCCTCGATGACTTCCTGCGCAGCGCCGATCACGACCTGTGCGAAAATGGCGAAGAGAATGAGGACGACCGACGCCAGCGTGATTCCGGTCGATGCCAGCCGGTATCGCCAGAAGGCATGTTCCCAGCGCGTGCCATAGGCGCGGCGCAGGATGTCCCGGATCGTCTCGACCAGACTGCCCACTGTCCACAGGCCGAAGATTCCGCCGATCCACAGGAGCCAGCCGGTACGCGCTTCGATCACGCTGCGGGCAACCGGTTCGATGGTCGTCGCAACGACCGGAGGCAGGGCGATGAGCACCGTATCGATTGCGGCCGCGCGCTGGCTCGCCTCGCCGATAAACGAGAACAGCGCGGCCCCGGTAATAAAGAACGGGAACAGCGCGATGACGATCATGTAGGCAAGATTGCCGGCATGGATCGACCCGTCATTGAAGACGCCGGTCCACACGCGCTTGATCACTTCCCAGGCCCTGCTCCCTGGGCCTAGCCTTTCGCGCGCCTCGGCAAGTCCGGAGCGCCAGCGCAGCGCTTCGCGCCGCCGTGCTTCGGGCGAAAGATCCGGCATGTCGACAAGCGGGCGGGGCCCCGGCGGGGTCTGGCCGGGAGCGTTCACTCAGACACCAAGCTTGTCACGAAGGTTGCGCATGTCCGCCCAACCCTCGAGACGTGCTTTCAGGTCCCCGTCATCGGCAGGAATGTCGATCTGCAGCGTCACCAGCTGGTCGCCGCGGGTGCCATCCTTGCGGGTGAAGCCCTTGCCCTTGAGGCGCAGCGTCTTGCCGCTCGAACTGCCCGGAGCCACGGTCAGCATGACGGCGCCATCGACTGTCGGCACCTTGACCTTTGCTCCGTTCAGCGCCTCGGCAAGGCTGATCGGCAGGTCGAGCCGGATGTTGTCGCCGTCGCGCTCGTAGAAGGGGTGGCTGCCGATCTCGATAGTGACGATGGCGTCGCCGTTGCCGCCGGGGCCGGGTTCGCCCTTGCCACCCAGCCGCATCTGCTGGCCGCTCTCGAGCCCTGCAGGCAGCTTCAGGTCGATGGTCTTGCCGTCCGACAGGGTGATGCGCTGGCTGGCGCGCGTCGCTGCATCGACGAACGAGACCTGCAGGCGGTAGTTCACATTGGCGCCCTTGGGCGGAGGACCGCGGCGCGCCCCGCCACCCATTCCACCCATGCCGCCCATTCCGCCGCGACCGCCGAACAGTCCTTCGAAGATGTCGCCGATATCGACTCCCTCGGCGCCGCCGAAGCCGCCTTCGAAGCCGCCGTCATGGCGGAAACCGCCCTGGTGCCCGCGAAAGCCGCCGCCTCCGCCGAAGCCACCGCCGAACGGGCCGGTCGGATTGCCTTCTGCGTCGATCTCGCCACGATCGAACTTGGCCCGCTTGTCCTTGTCGGACAGCAGGTCATAGGCGCGGGTCACTTCGGAAAAGCGCTCCGCTGCCTTGGGGTTGTCCTTGTTGGTGTCCGGGTGCAGTTCCTTGGCCAGCTTGCGATAGGCGGACTTGATGTCCTTCTCGCTTGCGTTGCGCGGAACCCCCAGGGTGGAATACGGATCGGCCATGGCACTCTAGCTAGGATTTGCAAGCGTTGCCCGCAAGGTTGCCTTTCCTACATCGCAGCAGAAGAGTAGGCCGGTCTCCATGCAATTGATCCCGGTCATGGAAAACCGCTCCCGCCATGCCAGACACCTCATGAAGGCAGGGAGCCCGGCCGTTCAGAAAACCCCGCCGGAAAGCTTTCTCTGGACTGTGTAAACCCCGTAAACCCCTTTCAGGAAATTCCAGTGCAACCTGAACAGACTTTCGACGCGATCCCCCATGCCGATCCGCTCGCGATCTTCGAATCGTGGTATGCTCAGGCGCAGGCCAGCGAGCCCAACGATCCCAACGCCATGGCGCTGGCGACATCTACGCCCGACGGCCATCCCTCGGTGCGCATGGTGCTGCTCAAGGGCCACGGCCCGGACGGCTTCGTGTTCTACACCAACTTCCACAGCCGCAAGGGCGGCGAACTGGCGGCAAATCCCTACGTCGCGCTGCTGTTCCACTGGAAATCGCTGCGCCGCCAGATCCGCATCGAGGGTTCGATTGCCGAAGTCACGGCTGCCGAGGCCGATGCCTATTTCGCCAGCCGCCATCCCGAATCGCGCCTTGGCTCGGCCGCATCGGACCAGTCGCGCCCGCTGCCGGACCGTCAGGTCTACCTCGACCGGGTCGATGCGTTGCGGCAGCGCTATCCCGATGGCAACGTGCCGCGCCCGGCGCACTGGTCGGGCTACCGCGTAACCCCTGTCGCAATCGAGTTCTGGCAAGACCGCGATTACCGCCTGCACGAACGTCGCCGCTTCGTGGCCGACGGAGCAGGCGGCTGGACCAGCACCCTGCTTTACCCCTAAGGCACCCGCCATGGACATGACCCGCGCCGACACTCACGCCGACCTCAACCGCAAGGCTGCGCTTGCCAGCATTTCGGTGGCGGTGCTTCTCGTCGGCATGAAGGCGTGGGCAGTGCTCTCGACCGGGTCGACCGCCATGCTCGGCAGCCTTGCCGATACCGCGCTCGATCTGGTGGCGAGCCTTGCCACCCTGCTCGGCGTGTGGGTCGCCTCGCAGCCTGACGACCACAACCACCGCTTCGGGCATGGCAAGGCCGAAGCGCTGGCGGCGATGTTCCAGGTCGTCCTGATCTCGATCTCGGCCATCGGCCTTGCCTTCCGTGCGGTCGGGCAGTTCCTCGGGCAGGCGCAAGTGGCCGAGGCGGAGTCGGGCGTCGTTGTCTCGACCATCGCGCTCGGCGCGACCCTGGCACTGCTGGCCTACCAGCGCCACGTCATCCGGCAGACCGGCAGCCTGGCGATCAGCACCGACAATGTGCACTACAAGTCCGACCTGTTCCTCAACCTCGCGGTCATCGCTGCGCTGGTGCTCGACACTTATGTAGGCATCAAGGGTGCCGACGCGGTGTTCGCATTCGGCATCGCGCTATGGCTGGCGTGGGGCGCGTGGGGCGCATCGCAGGAAGCCGTCGACCAGCTGATGGACCACGAATGGCCGCTCGAGAAGCGCGAGCGTTTTCTCGAAGTCGTCGCCCAGCACCCTGAGCTCAAGGGCCTGCACGACTTGCGCACCCGCACCAGCGGCAACCGCGATTTCGTCCAGTTCCACGTCTGGGTCGACGGACGCATGACCGTGACCGAGGCGCACCGTGTTATGGACGAGATCGAGGACAAGCTGATGGCGGAGTTCCCCGGCGTCGAGATCCTCATCCACCCAGACCCCGAAGGGCTGGTCGACGAGGACATGATGGGCGCCGAGAACCTGCTCAGCCCCGGTCCCGATGGCACCAGCCCGGCCATCCTCGCACAGGGTGCGCCGAACACTTGAGGACAGCCGCGTGACCGATTCCCGAGTTCCCTACTTCCACGTCGATGCTTTCACCGCCCGCGCCCTGGGCGGCAATCAGGCGGCGGTGATGATGCTCGATGCCTGGCCTGACGATGCAACGCTTCAGGCGATCGGCGCGGAGAACATGTTCGCCGAAACCGCCTTCCTCGTGCCCGATCAAACCGGCATGGCCGATTTCGAGCTCCGCTGGTTCACCCCTGCTGTCGAAGTGGCGATGTGTGGCCACGCCACGCTGGCATCTGGGCACGTCGTGCTGGCGCAGGACCCGATGCGGGGCCGTGTCACGTTCTCGACGCGCAAGGCCGGCGTGCTCGAGGTTGCGCGCGATGGCGATCGCTACGTGCTTTCGCTTCCGGCCGTGCCCACGGCTCCCGGTGCGTTCGACGATGCGGTGCCTCTGCTCGGGCCGGGCAAGCCGATCGACGTCTGGCAGGGCGATGGCTACAACATCTTTCATTACGCCACGGCTGACGAAGTCCTCGCACTCGCGCCGGATTTCAAGGCCCTGCTACGGTTCGGCGACACGCAGTTCATCGCCACCGCCGCGGGCAGCGGACATGCCTCGGGCGCAGACATCGTCAGCCGCGTGTTCGTGCCGGGTGGCGGGATTGACGAGGATGCCGCCACCGGATCGGCCCACGCTGCGCTCACGCCGTACTGGGCAAGCAAGCTCGGGCGCGCGACATTCTCGGCGCATCAGGCCTCGGCACGCGGCGCGGACTTCGTCTGCCGCCTCGAAGGTGATCGCGTGTTGCTGGGCGGCGATTGCGTGACCGTGGTCGAGGGGCTGTTCCGCCTGCCGTGAAGCCTCAGCGGTAGAGCGCCACAACGTCCGCCAGGCCGTCCACCATCGGGGCCAGCTGTTCGTCCGGCGTCTTGCCGAGGCGCACCACAGTTAGCCCGCGGCTCGGGCTGACGATCACGTACTGGCCGAGATGGCCGATGCAGGCGAACAGGTCCTTCGGGCCGCGATCGGGAAACAGCGAAGACTCGCCGTTCGTCGGAGTACGGTTGAGCCAGATCTGCGCGCCGTACTGCGCCTCTCGTGGCGAGGGCGTGACCATGAACTCGATCCACTGCCGCGGGATGATCTGCGCGCCCTTGACCGAGCCCTTGTTGCGCAGGAACTCGCCGAACTTCGCCCAGTCGCGCGCGGTGCCGTGGATCAGCGAACCGCCGATCAGAGTGCCCGTGGCGTCGAATTCGGGCAGCATCGATTTCATGCCAGCCGGTTCGAACAGGCGGGTGCGCAGGTAATCGGCCACGGCCTGACGGCGATTCTCCGGGTTCGGCGCGGGCGAGAGCACGCGCGCTGCGAGATCGGCGAGGATCACGCTGGTCGCCGAAGAGTATTCGAACTTGCGGCCCGGCTCCGCTTCGAGCGGCTGGTCCTCGGCATAGCGCGCCATGTCGTCGCGACCGTCGAGGAACAGCATGCGCACTTCGTCGGATTCGTAGACCGGATCGATCGCTTCGGAATGGCGCAGGCCCGACCGCATCTGCAGCAACTGGCGAAGCGTGATCTCGCCGCGCGGATCGCCGGGGCGCTGCCACGCCGGGACCGGCGCGGTCTCGTCCAGCCGCAGGCGCCCATCGGACACGAGCATCCCGATCATCACGCCGGTGACCGACTTGGCCATCGACCAGCTGACGAAGCGGGTATTCTCGTGATAGCCCTCGGCATAACGCTCGGCGACGATGCGACCGTTCTTCATCACGATGACAGCGCGCGTCTCGCCCATCTCGGGCGCGAACAGGGCGTCGACCGCGCGGGCCAGCTTTTCGCGACCGGTGCCGGGGTCCTTGACCACCGCCTTCATGGCTTCTTCCGAGACGGGCGGTGGCCCTTCGGCCTCATTCGTCCCCCGCGAACAGCCAGCCACGGCTGGCAGCAGCGCAAGGGTCAGGATAAGGGAGAGCGAGCGACGGGCCATCGGGCCAGTCCTTTCGACCAGAATCGGCAGTCATGGCAACCGGCAACCAAAGTTACCCCACAGCTCCGTCATTGACGATCGCGCCCAGACGCAGCTGGCGCTGGCGCGCGCTGCTGATCGCACTGGCTCTGCTGCTTGCGGTGCTGGCGACGTTCTGGACCGCAATTCGCGGCTATGCGACGACCGGGGCAAGCTATGGCGCGCGCGTGGCGTGTTCGTGCCGCTTCGTTGGCGGGCGCGAACTGTCGGATTGCCGCAAGGATTTCGAGCCGGGAATGGAACTGGTGTCCCTGAGCGAGGACGCCGAGGCCAAGAGCGTGACAGCGCGCTTCGCCCTGCTGTTCAGCCAGACCGCAACCTATCGCAAGGGGCCGGGCTGCGTGCTCGAGCCGTGGAAGAAATAGGGCGCAAGAATTGAAGCTGCAAAGCTTTGGTATCAGGCGTCCCAACGCTCGGTCGAATCGATCCAGCCGCCGCCGACCACCCGCTCGCCCGCATAGAGCACAGCGGCCTGCCCCGGAGCGACGCCGTACTCGGGCTGCATGAAGCGGATCGTTGCGCTGGCGCCTTCGCCGAACGGACCTTCCAGTTCGACCGGTACGGGCTTTGCCAGCGAGCGCACCTTTGCCGTCAGCGGTCCCGCCGGGAGCGGGCCGATGCGGTTGGTTTCCGTAATCTTCGCGCGGCTGACTGCCAGCATCGGACGCGGCCCCACCAGCACGCGGCGCTGCGGCGCATCGAGACCGATCACGTAGAGCGGTTCGGGCTGTCCGCCGATCTCGAGGCCCCGCCGCTGGCCCACGGTATAGTGGATGATGCCGCGATGGTGCCCGAGCACTTCGCCACTGGCAGCATGGACGATCTCGCCGGGCGCGTCGCCTTCGGGCCGGACCGACCGCACGATCTTCGCATAGTCGCCATCCGGCACGAAGCAGATGTCCTGGCTGTCGGGCTTGGCGGCGACGACGAGGCCCATGTCCTCGGCGATGCGGCGCGTTTCGGTCTTCGGCAGGCCGCCCAGCGGGAAACGCAGGAAATCGAGCTGCGCCTCGGTCGTGCCATAGAGAAAGTAGGACTGGTCGCGCGCCGGATCGAACGCACGGTGGAGTTCGGGGCCATTGGCACCGACCACGCGGCGCACGTAGTGACCGGTCGCCAGGCAATCGGCACCCAATTCGCGGGCCATCGCCAGAAGATCGGTAAACTTCGGTCCCATGTTGCAGCGAACGCAGGGAATCGGAGTCCGACCGTTGAGATAATCATCGGCAAAGCGCTCGACGACTTCCTCGCGGAAGCTGGATTCGTGGTCGAAGACGTAATGGGCGATGCCCAGGCGGTCGGCCACGGCACGTGCATCGCGAATGTCGTCACCGGCGCAGCATGCGCCCTTGCGCCCGGTCGCCGCGCCATAATCGTAAAGTTGCAGGGTAACACCGATCACTTCAGCCCCGCTTGCCGCAGCGATTCCCGCAACGACCGAACTGTCGACGCCACCGGACATGGCAACGACGATGCGCCGCGCCTTGACCGGTTGGGGCAGGTCGAAGAGGTCTGGAAGTGTTGCCGTTTCGAGCATGGTGCGCGCCATAGTCGGTTTGGCGCCGCAGCGCAAAGCGTGCGGCAGGAACACGGATTCGGACCGTCACAAGATAAACAACAATTAAACGGCCCCTTTACCGGACCTTAGCCATCTCGCGCCTAGAAGCACGGCGATGGATATGAGTTTGAACGATCATGCGGCGTTTTTCGGCGGCGACACTGCTTCGACAGCCGGGTCCGGGTTGCGTCCGCTGTCGTGGCACGGGCTGTGCGCCCGCATCGCCGCAACGCAGGATCTGCGCCGATCGATGTGTGCGGAAGGCGAAGATGGGCTCGCCGAGGAAGGTGGCAGTTTCCACCGACTCACCGCCGCCTTCATTGCGTCGAACGTATGGGGCAATCCACCGCATGAACGGGTCGTTAACCCTAAGTCTTCAGCGAATGGCAAAGCAGGACTGGGCACATTCGCCGCCGATATGACCGTGACGCGGCAAGGCCGCGCCGAAGCACGAGACTGACATGATCGAGAACCAGAAAATCCGTCCGGCACAAGTCATCGGCCCGCTCGGCGAACCCCTGACGCTCGACAGTCTGCCGCCTGCCAACACCACGCGCTGGGTGGTCCGGCGCAAGGCGGAAGTCGTAGCGGCAGTGAACGGCGGGCTCCTGACCATCGACGAGGTCTGCGAGCGCTACAACCTCACGCTCGAGGAGTTCGCATCGTGGCAGCGCGCGGTCGACCGCTCGGGCATGCAGGGCCTGCGCGTGACCCGGATCCAGCATTATCGCGACCTGTACGAGCGACAGCTCAAGTATTGATCGCAACAACCAGCTCCATCCGCGGCGGCCGCTTCCTTCGGGAGGCGGCCGTTGTTCTTTGGGGCATCTGTTCCGTTGTTCGCTTGCACTGCAAAGGTATCCGGCGGGTTACAAAAAGTTACAGGTGCAAGAAAGACACGGTGTCCATTTCGGCATAAGTCCTTCGTCGAGACGGAATTGCGCCTCGTCGGAAGGGTAGCTATTGCAATGCAATGACCTGCCATACGGCGGTGCCGCATGCTTGCGGCAAGTGCGTTATGAATGTAACACACCTACTCGAATTTCAAGGGGCCTGCCCTCGCCCCGCCGCGGGACGAAGGCATTGACGAACATGAACTACGAAACGACGATCAACGCCGACAATACCGTCTCGCCCGCTTTTGACGGAGAGGGCGATGGTCGGCTGTCGTCCCGACGCATCTGGATCATCGGTGCAGCGGTTCTGGCGGTTCTGGCAGCAGCGTGGTTTCTCATGCACCGGGGCGATGGCAATGCCGCTGCCGATGCGCAGGAATCGCAGGCGCAGGTTGTGACCGTCGTGGTGCCCGGTACCACCACCATCGCTGGAACCATCACGGCCAGCGGCACGATTGCCGCGAGGCGCGAGATGCCGGTCGGGGTTGCCGGGGAAGGCGGGCAGATCGTGCAGGTGCTGGTGGATGCGGGCGACTGGGTCCGTGCAGGCCAGGTTCTCGCTGTGATCGACCGGTCGGTCCAGGGCCAGCAGATCGCGAGCCAGGCCGCCAATGTCGAAGTGGCCGCCGCCGATGCGCGGCTGGCGCAGGCCAACCTCGATCGTGCGCTCAAGCTGGTGGAGCGCGGCTTTATCTCCAAGGCAGACATCGACCGGCTCACCGCCACCCGCGATGCCGCCAATGCACGGGTGCGGGTGGCAAGGGCCAGCCTTGGCGAACTCGGTGCCCGCGCTGCGCGTCTGAATATCGTCGCGCCGGCGGCGGGTCTTGTCCTGACGCGTGCGGCCGAACCGGGCCAGATCGTCACGCCGGGTTCTGGCGTTCTGTTTTCCATGGCGCGTGACGGGCAGATGGAAATGCAGGCCCGCCTTTCGGAATCCGACCTTGCGCGTCTTGCGGTGGGCGCGAGCGCGGAAGTCACGCCTGTCGGCACCGACCGCAAGTTCTCGGGTCAGGTCTGGCAACTCTCGCCGACGATCGACCAGACAAGTCGCGAAGGGATCGCGCGCATTGCCCTTGCCTATGACAAGGTCCTGCGCCCCGGCGGCTTTGCCACCGCAACGCTGGTTTCCGGGACAACGAACGCGCCGCTTCTGCCGGAATCGGCCATCCTCAGCGACGATAAGGGGTCCTACGTCTTCGTCATCGACCAGGATGACAAGGCGGTTCGCCGCCCGGTGAAGACCGGTCAGGTCAGTGCGAAGGGCATCGCCGTCGTCGAGGGACTTTCGGGCCGCGAGCGGGTGGTGCTGCGGGCCGGCGGCTTCCTCAATCCGGGGGACAAGGTCCGGCCGGTCGTTCAGAAATAAGGGCTGGCGATGAACTTCCAGAACATCTCGGCCTGGTGCATCCGCAACCCGGTCGTACCCATCGTCCTGTTCCTCGGGCTCACGCTCGCTGGCCTCGTCTCGTTCATGCAGATGAAGGTCCAGGACAACCCGGACATCGAATTTCCGGTCGTCATCGTGCAGATCAGCCAGCCCGGCGCTGCGCCGACGGAGATCGAGAACCAGATCACGCAGCGTGTCGAATCGGCCGTGCGATCGATCGCCGGTGTCGACACGCTGACGTCGACTGCCTCCGAAGGCAGCAGCCAGACGCAGGTCCAGTTCAAGATCGGCCAGGACATCAACGCCGCGGTCAACGAGGTCAAGAACAAGGTCGATCAGATCCGTTCCGACCTGCCCGAGGGCATCCTCGAGCCGCAGGTGTTCAAGGTCGAGACCTCATCCAACCCGATTGCCTACTTCGCGGTCGCGGCGGACGACATGACCATCGAGCAGCTCTCGTGGTTCATTGACGATACGATCGCCAAGCGCCTGCTGACCGTGCCCGGCATGGCCGAGGTCAGCCGTTCGGGCGGGGTCAATCGCGAGATTGCCGTCACGCTCGATCCGATGAAGATGACAAGCCTCGGCGTCACTGCAAGCCAGGTCAATGCAGCGCTGCGCCAAGTCAACATCAACGCGGCAGGCGGCAAGACCGAAGTGGCCGGCTCGCGCCAGTCGGTTCGCGTCCTCGGCAATGCGAAGACCGCGTACGAACTGTCGCAGACCGAGATCAGCCTCAGCGGCAATCGCACGGTGCGTTTGGCCGACGTTGCCGATGTCAGCGATTCCTATAGCGAACTGACCTCGATCGCGAAGTTCAACGGCAAGCCTGTCGTGACCTTCTCGTTTTCGCGTGCGCGCGCGGAGTCCGACGTGTCCGTCTATGACGGTGCGCTCAAGGAAATGGAGAAGATCAAGCAGGAGCAGGGCGGCAAGATCCACTTCGAGCTCCTGTTTACCTCGGTCATCCAGACCAAGGATCAGTACCGTTCGTCGATGAACGCGATGGTCGAAGGCGCTGTCCTGGCGGTGGTCGTGGTGTTCCTGTTCCTGAGGGACTGGCGCGCGACGATCGTGTCGGCGCTGGCCATTCCCCTGTCTTCGATCCCCACGTTCTGGGTCCTTGACCTGATGGGCTTCACGCTCAACCAGATGTCGCTTCTGGCGCTGGGGCTTGTCGCGGGCGTACTGGTCGATGACGCGATCGTCGAGATCGAGAATATCGTCAGACACATGCGAATGGGCAAGACCGCCTATCAGGCGGCGATCGACGCCGCCGACGAAATCGGTCTCGCGGTTGTGGCGACGACGTTCTCCATCGTAGCCGTGTTCTTTCCCGTGGCGCTCATGCCCGGCGTATCCGGCCAGTTCTTCAAGAACTTCGGCCTGACCGTGGTCATCTCGGTCCTGTTCTCGCTGCTGGTCGCGCGCATGATCACCCCGATGATCGCGGCCTATTTCCTGCAGGCGCACGGCGAGGCGGAGCATGGCAGCGGGCCGTGGATGGACAAGTACATGAAGGTGCTGGGCTGGTCGCTCGATACCTCGAAGGCGAGGGCCTACCGCGCCGAGCATCCGCGCCGCCGCTTCCGCGCGCGCTTGCGCGACCACCGGTTGTGGATGATGGGCATCGGGGCCGGTGCCTTCGTGCTGACCATCGTCATGTTCATGTCGATCCCGGCACAGTTCTTCCCCGACGCCGACAGCGATTCGAGCACGGTCACCATCGAAATGGTCCCGGGCACGACCTTGCAACAGACCGAGCGCAAGGTGGGCGAGGTCGTCGACCTGCTCGCCAAGCAGCCCGAGGTGGAATCGCAGCTGGCCTCGGTGCGGGAGGGGCGCGGCAACATCTATGTCAACCTCCGGCCCGACCGCGAACGGACGAGCCTGGTCTTCGAACGCGAACTGACCCCGCAATTGCAGTCCATCTCGGACATCCGGGCGAACTTCCAGGCCCAGGGGCCGAGCGGTCCCGGTGGCGGTTCGGGCCGACCGATAAGCATCATGCTGGCCGGGTCCGATCCAGAATTGCTGCAGAAGACCGCACAGACGCTGGTCGATCAGATGAGCACGCTGCCGCTCGTCGTGGCACCGCGCATCAGTGCCGACTTGCGCCGGCCTGAAGTGATCATCAAGCCAAGGCTTGATCTTGCGGCGAGCCTCGGCGTGACAACGCAGACGCTGAGCCAGGTGATCCGCATCGCGACTCAGGGCGAAATCGACCAGAACAGCGCCAAGTTCTCGCTGTCCGATCGCCAGGTTCCGATTCGTGTGAAGTTGCCGGAAGCCTCGCGCCGGGACCTTTCGACGCTGGAGAACCTGCCGGTTCCGACCGCTTCGGGTGGATCGGTTCCGCTGTCGCGCGTGGCCGAGATCGAATTCGGTTCGGGGCCGACGCAGATCCAGCGCTACAACCAGAGCCGCCGCGTCTTTGTCGGTGCGGACTTGCCTCCGGGCGTGGTCAAGGGCGATGCAATGAACGCCATCGCGAAGCTGCCCGTAATGCGAAATCTGCCGCAGGGCGTTTCCAACACTGCGGCAGGCGAAGACAAGTTCCAGGCCGAGCTGATGTACAATTTCGTCATCGCCGTCGCTTCGGGCATCTTGCTGGTGTTCTCGGTACTGGTGCTGCTCTACCACCGCTTCATCTCGCCGCTGGTGAACATGGGGTCGCTGTTCCTCGCCCCGCTGGGCGGCTTGCTGGCGATCGGACTGATGGGGCAGGCGCTGTCTCTGCCCGTGTTCATCGGCATTCTCATGCTGTTCGGCATCGTGGCGAAGAACTCGATCCTGCTGATCGACTTCGCAATCGAGGAGATGGCCACCGGGAAGGCCAAGCTCGAGGCCATTACCGAAGCCGGGCACAAGCGTGCGCAGCCGATCATCATGACCACCGTGGCCATGGTGGCCGGCATGATCCCGACCGCGGTTTCGGTCGGCGGCGATGGTGGATGGCGTGCTCCCATGGGCGTCGTGGTGATCGGCGGGCTCACGCTGTCCACGGCCTTGACCCTGCTGATCGTGCCGGCGGGCTTCAGCCTTGCCGACGGTCTCGAGAAGCGCGTCGGGCCATGGCTCGCCCGCAAGGTTCTCGGGCATGAGCCGGCACCAAGGCCCGTTGCCAAGCCGATTGTACCAGCCACGCGGAACGAACCGCAGCACGAGGCATTTCCGGCGGAGTGACCGCCAGATCGCAACAGCACGTCGAAGCAGCGCCTTCGAACCCCAGCGGACCCGTCCGCATCGGTAGAGGGCGCGCAATGCCAATGGTGGTTGATCGTGCCCGGCGGATGCGTATCGTCGCCACCTGCCTGCTGGTGGCGATGGCGCTGATCTATGTTGCCACCCGACGGTATGAGGGACTGCATCCGGCAATCGGCTTCATCCGGGCCTTTGCCGAAGCGGCGATGGTCGGTGGCCTGGCGGACTGGTTTGCGGTAACCGCGCTGTTCCGCCATCCGCTTGGTCTGCCAATCCCGCACACGGCGATCATACCCGAAAACAAGGACCGCATTGCCGATACGATGGCATCGTTCCTGCAGGCCAATTTCCTGACTCCGCAGGTTGTCGCGCGCCGCATGGGGGCGGTCAACGCCGCCGCCGCCGCCGGTGCGTTTCTGTCCGATCCGCGGACGGGGGAAAGCCGCTTGCGCGATGGGGCGGCAGGGTTGCTGGCCGATGTGCTGGAATCGCTCGATCCCGATGAACTTGGCGGTCTAGCCAAAGGCGCATTGCGGACGCAGCTGGAGAAGCTGGAACTGGCGCCATTGCTGGGCCAGCTGCTGGGCGCGGCAATCGCCGATGGGCGGCACATGCCGGTCATCGAAAGCCTGATCCGCAAGGCTGCAGAGACGATCGAGGCAAACGAGCCTCTCATCCAGTCAACCATTCACGAGCGCGCCAACACGATCCTGCGCTGGACAGGCCTTGATGAGAAGCTGGCGAATGCCATCCTCGATGGCCTTTACAAGCTTCTGGCTGAAACGCTGGTCGTCCCCGACCACCCGTTGCGCCGCAAGATCGAGGAAGGTCTGGCAACGCTTGCCGACGATCTGGTGAATGACGCCGAGATGCGCGCGAAGGTCGAACGGATGAAGCACGAGGTGCTGGCCAATCCGGCATTCGGCCGGTGGCTGGACGGATTGTGGGAACGTGGCAGGATGCGCCTCCTGCAGGTCGTCCGCAACCCGCGCGGCGCGCTGGGCGGCCAGTTGGGGGCAAGCCTTGCCGAGCTTGGCAATGCGCTGCAGCGCGATGTTCGACTGCAGAAGGTGGTCAATCGCTTTGCCCGGCGGACGCTGGTCGGCGTGTCGACGCGCTACGGCGCGCAGATCGTGCGGCTCGTGTCCGAAACCGTGAAGCGGTGGGACGCCCGCACCGTGACTGATCGCATCGAGGGGGCGGTCGGCCGGGATCTGCAGTTCATCCGCATAAACGGCACCTTGGTCGGTGGACTCGTTGGCCTCGTGTTGCATGCGATGGACGTAATGTTGTGAACGCGCTGCCGCAGTTGGAGACGGATCGGCTGATCCTCAGAGTGCCGGGTCGCGACGATTATCTTCTTCTGCGCGATCTTGTCGCCGATCCCGAAGTACATCGCTTCCTCGGGCCTCGGCCGGAAGACCCTACCACAGACATGTTTTCGCGTGCCCTGCGCGGCGCTGGCTCGTGGCAACTGTACGGTTACGGCATGTTTCTCGTGCACGAGAAGGGCAGCAATGCCTTCGTCGGGCAAATGGGCCTGTTCCATTCACTGCGCGGCTTCGGCAAGGGGCTTGATGACGTGGTCGAGGCAGGGTGGATCGTGGCGCGGCCCTTCTGGGGCCGTGGCTATGCAAGAGAAGGCATGGAGGCGGCGCTGGACTGGTTCGACCGCACTCACGAGCCGCGCCGCATCGCTTGCATGATCGAGCCTGAGAACCATTCGTCCGTGCGACTGGCCGAGCGTCTTGGCTTCGTTCGTTATGACGAACATATCTTCGAGGACGAAGCGGCTGTCGACCTTTACGAGCGGGTCATAGAGAGCTGACTGCGGGAAACGGCACCGCAGAGGGATCGGCTAGATTGCCGGCGAGCAGGCGCGCGGCCTGTCGCTGGAGTTCCTCGATCGGGAAGGGCTTGGTCAGGACCGCGGTTCGATCCTCCAGACGGGCATCGTTCTGCAGCACTACGCTGTCGGCGTAACCTGTCACGAACAGCACGCCGAGATCCGGCAAGCGGCGGCGCGCCTCGTCGGCAACCTGTCGGCCGTTGAGTCCGCCTGGCAGGCCCACGTCGGTGACAAGCAGATCGATATCGGGGTAGCGATCAAGCACGGCGAGCGCCGCTGCGCCATCGGCAGCTTCGATGCAGCGCATGCCGATCATGGCCAGCGCGTCGAGCATCATCATGCGCACGGTAGGTTCGTCGTCCACGACCAGCACGGTGGCATCGGGCGGCGTATCGAGGCCACGGATGTCTGCGTGCTCCACGACATCTTCGAGCGCAGCATCGTGCCTCGGCAGGTAGATCCGCACTTGCGTGCCCACGCCCTGCGTCGAACGGATCCGGACAATGCCGTTGCTCTGGCGTGCAAAGCCGTAGACCATTGACAGGCCCAGGCCTGTTCCCTTGCCCGTGGGCTTGGTCGTGAAGAAGGGTTCGAACACGCGGTCGAGATCTTCGTCGGCAATGCCCACGCCGGAGTCGGACACGGTGATCGTCATGTAGTCACCGGATGGAAGACCGCGGCTTCGCGCATCGTCCTCGTCCAGCGCGAGATTGAGCGTCGAGATGGCAAGCGTGCCGCCGTCCGGCATCGCGTCGCGGGCATTGATGCACAGATTGAGCAGTGCGTTCTCGAGCTGGTTGGCGTCTACCAGCGCGAGCCAGAGTGCAGGATCGAGATCAGTCTGCACGGCGATCTGCGGCCCCATGGTGCGCCGGACGAGTTCGATGAAGTCTTCGATGAGGCGATTGGCATGCGTTGCCCGCGGCGAGAGGGTCTGGCGCCGTGAAAACGCAAGCAACCTGTGGGTCAGTGCTGCAGCGCGTTGTGCGGCGCCAAGCCCTGCTTCGACATAGCGTGGCACCTCGTCACTGCGGCCTTGGTTCACGCGCCGGCCTACCAGCTCGAACGCGCCGGTTATACCTGCCAGGAGGTTGTTGAAATCGTGCGCGAGGCCACCGGTCAACTGGCCCACCGCTTCCATTTTCTGCGCCTGGCGCAGGGCGTTCTCGGCCTGCTCGCGCTGCGCGAGCGCATCGGCAATCCGCTGTTCGAGCGTTTCATTGAGCTGGTGCAAGGCGCCTTCGGCCCGGACCCTCTCGGTCACGTCCTTGAACAGGACCGCGACCAGCCGATCCTCGAACGTGCCGATGCGGAACGACGAAACCTCGAGGTGGCGGTTGGTTGCGACCAATTCGTTGCGGAACCGGATTGGCTCGCCCGTGTGCAGCACCTTGCCGTAGAAGGCGATCCAGTCATCGGCCTCGTCAGGCACCATGTCGCGCAAGTGCTGCCCGACCACGTTCGGAATTCCGGTGTGCCGCTCGTAAGCAGGGTTGGCGAGGACGTGGACATAGTCACTGAGGGGGCCGTGGGGCCCATCGAGGAACTTGATGACGCAAAAGCCATCGTCCATGTTCTCGAACAGGATGCGATAGATCTCATGGCCGACAGCGGGCGCGCGGAAAGACGGATCCGCTACGGCGACGCCGTCTTTCACGGATGGGTCGATTCAGGCGAGCAGGATTGGGCGCAGTCCATCGCATGCCAAACGCAGTTCATCGCAGCTTGTTCCCGCGTCCTGCCAAAAGGGGCGGGAAAACGAAAAAGGCCGGAAGGATTGCTCCTTCCGGCCCAATTCGTGTCAGCTTGAACAGGCGTGGACTTAGAAGTCCATGCCGCCCATGCCGCCCATGCCACCGCCCATCGGCGGCATCGCGGGCTTGTCGTCCGGCTTCTCGCTGATCGCCGCTTCGGTGGTGATCAGCAGGCCCGAGACCGAGGCAGCGTCCTGCAGGGCAGTGCGGACGACCTTGGTCGGGTCGATCACGCCGGCAGCCTTGAGGTTCTCATAGGTGTCGGTCGCGGCGTTGAAGCCCTGGTTCTCGTCGTTCTCGCGCAGCAGGTTGCCGGCGACGACAGCACCGTCGTGACCCGCGTTTGCAGCGATCTGACGGATCGGGGCCTGGATCGCGCGGCGCACGATGTCGATGCCCTTGGTCTGGTCGTCGTTGGCGCCCTTGAGGCCGTCGAGAGCCTTGGTCGCATAGAGCAGCGCGGTACCGCCGCCCGAAACGATGCCTTCCTCAACCGCAGCGCGGGTGGCGTGGAGAGCGTCGTCGACGCGGTCCTTGCGCTCCTTCACTTCGACTTCGGTCGCACCGCCGACCTTGATGACGGCAACGCCGCCAGCAAGCTTGGCCAGACGCTCCTGCAGCTTCTCACGGTCGTAGTCCGAAGTGGTGACTTCGATCTGCGCACGAATCTGCTCGACGCGGGCCTTGATCTCTTCGGCCGAACCGGCACCGTCGACAATCGTGGTGTTGTCCTTGTCGATGGTGACCTTCTTGGCCTGGCCGAGCATGGCGAGCGTGACGCTCTCCAGCTTGATGCCGAGGTCTTCGGAGATCATTTCGCCGGCGGTCAGCGTGGCGATGTCGCCCAGCATGGCCTTGCGACGGTCACCGAAGCCCGGAGCCTTGACGGCGGCGATCTTGAGGCCACCGCGCAGCTTGTTGACGACGAGGGTCGCCAGCGCTTCGCCTTCGATGTCTTCGGCGATGATCAGCAGCGGGCGGCCCGACTGCACAACCGCTTCGAGGATCGGCAGCATCGCCTGGAGCGACGAGAGCTTCTTCTCGTGGATCAGGATGTACGGGTTCTCGAGCTCGACCGTCATCTTTTCCGGGTTGGTGATGAAGTAGGGCGAGAGGTAGCCGCGGTCGAACTGCATGCCTTCGACGACATCGAGTTCGAATTCGAGGCCCTTGGCCTCTTCCACGGTGATCACGCCTTCCTTGCCGACCTTTTCCATGGCCTCGGCGATCTTCTGGCCGACTTCGGTGTCACCATTGGCCGAGATGATGCCGACCTGGGCGATTTCGGCCGAGCCTGCGACCGGGGTCGAACGCGCCTTGAGGTTCTCGACGACCTTGCCGACGGCGATGTCGATGCCGCGCTTGAGGTCCATCGGGTTCATGCCCGCAGCAACCGCGGTCATGCCTTCGCGAACGATCGCCTGGGCGAGAACGGTCGCGGTGGTGGTGCCGTCACCGGCTGCGTCATTGGCCTTCGAGGCCACTTCGCGCAGCATCTGGGCGCCCATGTTCTCGAACTTGTCCTTGAGTTCGATTTCCTTGGCCACCGAAACACCGTCCTTGGTGATGCGGGGCGCGCCGAAGCTCTTGTCGATCACGACGTTGCGGCCCTTGGGGCCCAGCGTGACCTTCACCGCGTCGGCGAGGATGTCGACGCCGCGCAGAATGCGTTCACGAGCGTCGCGCGAAAAGCGTACGTCCTTGGCAGCCATTTCTCGTTCCTTTGAATGTCTTTGAGTTGATTCAGGAAATCCGGGGTTCGGCTCAGCCGATCACGCCCAGGATGTCCGATTCCTTCATGATCAGCAGGTCCTCGCCCGAAACCTTGACTTCGGTGCCGGACCACTTGCCGAACAGGACGCGGTCGCCGACCTTGACGTCGAGCGGGGTGATCGTGCCGTTTTCGGCGCGAGCGCCGGTGCCGGTGGCGACGATCTCGCCCTCAGCGG
Source organism: Novosphingobium subterraneum (assembly GCF_000807925.1). Classification (GTDB taxonomy): domain Bacteria; phylum Pseudomonadota; class Alphaproteobacteria; order Sphingomonadales; family Sphingomonadaceae; genus Novosphingobium; species Novosphingobium subterraneum. The sequence goes on from NZ_JRVC01000029.1 coordinate 29,752, forward strand.
GCTTTTCCTTGGCGCTGTCGGGGATGATGATCCCGCCGGCAGTCTTTTCCTCGGCTTCGACGCGGCGTACGAGCACGCGATCGTGCAGCGGACGGAAAGTCATGGGTTGCTCCCTCTTCCAAGTTAAAAAATGAGCCTTGGCACTCTCAAGGCGAGAGTGCCAGCGGGCGGCATATGGGTGCCGGTGGAAGGGGCGTCAATGGGTGTGGCGCAGATTCTTTTCACGCAGATGAACAAATCGGCGAAGCGCACCTTCAGGCCGGCAGGAGCCCCAGCTTCGCGCGGTTTGCCCAGCGCCAGTGCATCAGTCCGGCAACGAAGATCAGCCCGACAAGCAGGCCGAACCACACGCCCAAGCCACCAAAGCCGGTAAACAGACCCAAGCCCAGCGCCGTGCCCACGCCTGGCACCCAGTAGCCGAAGATTGCGATGAGCATTGGCACGCGGGTGTCCTGCAATCCCCGCAGCTGGCTGGCGCCGACTGCCTGCGCGCCATCGAACAGCTGGAATGCAGCTGCAACCATCATGTACTGCAGTGCCAGCGCCACGACCGTCGCGTTCTGTGGGGCAGCAGGGTCAATGTAGAGCTGCAGGAGCTGAAGCGGGAACAGCAGCATGACGGCGGCCGACAGGGCCATGAAGCCAATGCCGAGTTGAGTCGCCACCCGGCCAGCTAGGGCGATGGCCGGGTTGTCGCCCGCGCCATAAGCGAGGCCGACGCGGATCGTCGCCGCCTGGCCGACGCCAAACGGTACCTGAAAGGCGATTGCCGCGAATTGCAGGGCCAGCGTATGTGCGGCCAGCTCGACTTCGCCGATTCTGCCCATCAGGAAGGCCGCGCCGTTGAACATGCCGGCCTCGGCGATGATCGTGCCGCAGATCGGCAGGCCGATCTTCAGAACATCCGCGAACCGCGTCCATTCGGGCTTCCACCACCGGCCAAGCAGGCGATAGCGGTGGAGCCTTCGATCGAAGCGTATCACGACGACGAACGCCAGCAGCATTGCCACGCTGGTCAACACGCTGGAGATCGCGGAACCAAGCAGGCCCAGTTCGGGCGCCCCCATGTGGCCGAAGACGAAGAGCCAGTTTCCCAGCGCATTGATCGCCACCGCCATGCCGGTGATCGCGGTGCCGATGCCGGGCCTGCCGAGCGTTGCCACGACGGTGCGGAGAAGCGCTGCAAGGACTGCGGGAATCGCGGCCCACATCAGCACCTGCAGGAAGGGAACGGCGCGCGCGATCACGCCAGGGTCCTGCCCGGTGATGCGCATCAGGGGCCCGCCGAGCATGCACACACCGATCGCGACGAGGGAGGCAAGCAGGCCAGCCCAAGCAGCCATGCGCACCGTGCGGCGCACTTCGCGAACTGCGTGCCGCCTTCGCCCGAGTTCCGCCGCGATCAGTGGCGATGCGGCACCGACGAGGCCCGTCAGGCTCCATACCAGCAGACCGAACAGCGAAACCGACAGCGACGAGGCTGCCAGCGCTTCCGGCCCGAGCCGCGCCACGAACACGACATCGACCGCGAAGACTGCCATCTGCAGGAGGTTGGCACCGACAAGCGGCGCGGCGAGCCGCAGCATCGCCCGCAGTTCGTCGATCCATCTGTGAGGCGGCCGTTCAAACATGGGACGCGCGGTGTAGGGCCGGGGGGCCCGGAAGGAAAGCGCTGTGTGACCGAGTCGCGGCAGGCCATGGCGCCACGCGGTCCAAGGGCCGTGGGCAGAAACTCCGCCATGAGCCAAGCGCCGTCACAAACCCATGATATATGTGGATTTCATGCGACTTGATGTCACAAATCATGTCCGCGTGGCGGCAATGGTTGACCCACTCCCCGGTCAGTGACAGCGTTCTGCCGATGGAAGGGTTCGGCCAATGGGCAGACCGGCTGCGCATGGCACGCAAACCGGCGGCGCGGGCGCAAGGCGGCATCGGTCGCCTTCGCGCGCTTGTCGATGCGCATCCGCCGCATGGACCGAATCTGTCGCGACTGGCGGTGCGCGCAGCGACGCTTCTGCTGGTCATGGCCGCCGTCCAGGCCGTGGCGAGCCTCGCCTTCTACGATGTCATCGACAAGGAGACGCTGCGCGAGGATCACGCTCGGCGCGTTGCCGAACTGCTCGTGGTCAGCAACCGCGTGCACGAACTGCATCCGGACGCACTCGGCACGATCATGAGCACGAGCCACCTGGAAGTCGCGCTGTCCAACTCGCCACAGGCGCTGGTCGGTCGCGAGGACGAAGCTGTCAGCGAGATCCGGGGGCACATTCTGCGCTGGGAGCCCACCTTGGCCGGGCAGCAGATCATGCTCGGACTTGAGCCGTCGCGCTTGGGCTACGGCAATCTCGTCGGAGCGATGCGGCTTCGAGACGGGCATTGGCTCAACTTCCGTTCGCGCGACGTGACCTCGGGCTGGCCGATTGCCCTGCGCGCCACGGTATTGACGCTGATCACGGCCGTAGTCGGCTTTGCCCTGTCGCTGTGGTCGCTGCGCATCATCACCCGGCCCTTGCGCGAACTGACCGACGCCGCCGACGCGATCGGCAAGGGGCAGGTCGTGCCGGTGCGCGAAAGCGGCCCCGACGACCTGCGCAGTCTCGCCCGGTCGATGAATGCCATGCAGGAGCGCATCGCGGCGATGCTCGAGGATCAGGCGCGATCGTTCGAGGCCATCAGCCATGATCTGCGCACGCCCCTCTCGCGCGTGACCATAGCCGCCGACCTGATCGACGATGCCGAGATTGCAGGCCTTGTCCGTGATGCCACGAGCGAAATGGAAGCCATGCTGATGTCTCTCCAGCGCTACCTCAGGGCTCAGCACCTTGCGCCTGAAGCGGTCATGATGGACCTCGGCCTCGCAGTGACGGACCTTGTCATGGGCAGCTTTGAAGGGAAGGCCGAGGTCGAGGTTACGCCAGGGGCCATGATCTGCACCTGGCGCGAGCCCTTGCTGATGGCCCTGCACCCGCTGATCGAAAATGCCGTGCATTATGGCGGCAAGGCAAAGGTCTGCGTCGAACCGGATGCGCAAGGCCGCTGGCATGTATTGATCGCCGATGACGGGCCGGGAATTTCCGAAGACCAGTTCGAACGGATTCTTGCGCCGTTCTACCGCATCGACGACGCGCGGGCGCGCGACACGGCAGGTTTCGGGCTTGGCATTCCCACTGCACATCGTCTGCTTGAGCGCTTTGGTGGCGCTATCAAGTTCGCACGCGCGGAAAGCGGTGGGCTGTTGGTCTGCGTGCGGGTCCCCGTCGCAACGGACTGACCACAAATGAAAAAGGCGGAGCTGAATGCCCCGCCTTTCCCTGTAACTTGTCCGGAAAACCGGAAGAAGATTACTTGACTTCGACGGTGCCGCCGGCTTCCTCGATCTTCTTCTTGATGTCTTCGGCTTCAGCCTTCGACACGCCTTCCTTGATCGCCTTCGGAGCGCCTTCGACCAGCGCCTTGGCTTCGGTCAGGCCCAGGTTGGTGATCGCGCGGACTTCCTTGATGACCTGGATCTTCTTGCCACCGTCGCCGGTGAGGATGACGTCGAATTCGGTCTTCTCTTCAGCGGCTTCAGCAGCAGCGCCAGCCGGAGCAGCAGCAACGGCAACAGCAGCAGCGGCGGAAACGCCCCATGCTTCTTCGAGAGCCTTGGCGAGGTCAGCGGCTTCGAGGACGGTCAGCTTCGAAAGTTCTTCAACGAGCTTGGCGATATCGGCCATGGTATTTCACTCCTGATCTTGTGGTGCCCACGCGCCCGAGTGGCGCGGCGAGCGTAAATCGAACGAACGGTCTTATGCGGCTTCCTTGGCGTAGGCGCCGAAGACGCGGGCCAGCTTGGCTGCCGGAGCAGTCGTGAGCTGGGCGATCTTCGTGGCCGGAGCCTGGATGAGGCCGATAAGCGTGCCGCGCAGCTCGTCGAGGCTGGGCATGGAGGCGAGCGCCTTGACCCCGGCTTCGTTGAGAACCTGCGAACCCATTGCACCACCGACGATTTCGATCTTGTCGGTGGTCTTGGCGAACTCGACCACTGCCTTGGCGGCAGCAACCGGATCGACAGAGGCGGCGATTGCGGTCGGACCGGTGAAGAAATCACCCAGACCTTCGTAATCGGTGCCTGCGACGGCAAGCTTGGCAAGACTGTTCTTCGCAACCTTGTAGGTCGCGCCCGCTTCGCGGATCTTCGTGCGCAGGGCGGTGGACTGGGCCACCGTCATGCCGAGGTTGCGGGTGATGACCACCGCGCCGGCCTCGCTGAAGACGCCGTTAAGGAAGGCGACCGAATCGGCTTTCTGCGAACGATCCATGCCATACTCCTTCACATGTGACTGAGCCGGGAGACCCGGACAGTCGGCTACGTTTGTCGATGGCCCGAAGACCACCGGCGAGTCCGTGACAAGGGAAGGAGGTGCGCCGTAAAGCGCGAGGGGCGCCACGATCCTTGCAGGAGCGAGGGGCCTTGAAACTCTTTTCCCCGTCTAGGCTGGAGATTAAGTGCAGGCAGATCCTGCACACCAACTGTCTCGGACGGATGATCGGCAAGGCCAAAGAGGCCCACCGGTCGGGCGGGCCTCTGGCGGATTCGCGCTGTGAAGTCAAGCTTCGGGGCTATCGCCGCCTTCCGGTTCATAGCCCAGAACGTCGCCGGGCTGGCAGTCAAGTTCCCGGCAGATCGCTTCCAGCGTCGAGAAGCGGATGGCCTTGGCCTTGCCGGTCTTGAGGATCGAGACGTTGGCGAGTGTCAGGTCGATGCGTTCGGCCAGTTCGGTCAGCGTCATGCGGCGGGCGTGGAGCAGGTCGTCAAGTTTGACATTGATCGGCATCACACGGTCCCTTCCAGGTCTTCGCGCATCTGCGCGCCGGTGCGGAACACCCGGGCGAGGATGAACAGGACAAGCGCGAGCAGCAGGCCGTTGATCGAGAAATCGGCATCGACATTGACCGACGCTGCATCCGCGCTGGCCTGCTCAAGCATCACGCCGACGATCCCGACGGGTATGGAAAGCAGCTGGATGATGACCGACAGCCACGCCATCGCGCGCAGACGCTCGGCGTTGCCGGGGGTGAACGGATCGCCGTCCTCGACCGTTGTGACGATGGCACGGAGCTTTTCGACGAAACGATGCATCGAAGCCAGCATCGCAGCGAGCAGCGGGAACATCAGCAGGATGAGCCAATAAGTCGATTCTGCGGCACCGGCCTTGGCGAGCTTTTCGGCAACCATCCCGTGCAGGCCGACCGTGGCTGCAAAACCTATACCGAGACCCACCATGCCAATCACGATTACGATTAGCATGAACGTGAGCAAAGCCTTGGCCAATCCCAGAAGCGGGTCGGTGCGGAGTGTGGACATTGGATTCCCTCCTGTTGAGTGGGCGGTCAGGCGGCGAGCGGGAGCTGGTAGGTCGCCATGACCGGACCATCGGCGAGCGCGAACGGGGCTGAGCCGGCATCCATCGTCGGCAGCCACAGCGTGGCAGCCAGCAGCAGCGAGAGGATCGCGGCGGCGGCTGGGAAAGCAGGCGGGACATGATCGTTCTCCGATAAGGTCAATATCGATATTCAATAATATCGACTCGCCTTATCGTCAATCAATAATATTGAAAAACGATATGTCGCTTATCGTTTTGCGACGTTACCGCGCGTTTGCCATGCAAAAAGCCCCGTCCAGCGGACGAGGCTCATTTGTCCTTGAGGGGTTTTGGAAGGGTTCAGGCCTGCGCGTAATCCGTGCGAACCTCGGGCGCGAGCTGTTCGGGGCGCGTGGTCGGCACTTCGCTGCGTGCGGCCATCGATTGCACCATGATCCGCGCACGGCGGCGGCGCGCCTTGCGCGACTGGAACGGGTTGGCATCGTCTGGCGGAGACGCAACGATGCGTTCGATCAGGGCTTCGCGCTCGCTCGCGGTGCGGGTGCTTGCAGCCGACATGGCGTATGTCGGGGTCGAGGGTCGCTCGGGCGGCATTGGCGGCGCGACGCGGCGCTCGGGCTGGGGCCTCAGACTGGGCCGGGTTGCAACCGGGGGCACGAAATCCACGTCTTCCGCATAGACGCGACGGCGGCGGCTGACGGCAAGGCCCACGCCACCCAGCACGAGCAGGGTTGCTGCAGCGCCGACCGGCAGTGCCCAGTCCGGTGCTGCACTGTCCGTGGCGACGTCTGCCGCAACGGGGGCTGCTGTCGTTGGCTCTGAAACGGAAGACGATGCAACAGCGGGGATGGGGGCCGGGACGGGGGCTGCGACCGGCGTTGGCGTCGATTCCGTTGCAGCTGCTGGCGCAGGTGCAGGCGCCGACTCACGCGCCACTGAACGCGGCGTGGGACGCGCGGCCGGCCGGGGCTGCGCGATCGGCGCGGCCACTGGCGTCGATGCGGTCGCGGGCTCAGGAACAGGCTCCGTCGTTGCAGTCGGGATCACGATGGTCGGAGCTGCCGGCGCGGGAGTCACGACAGGGGCCGCTGCCACGGGTGCATCAGTTACAGGAATAGTAACGTCCTGCGCATGGGCAGTTCCGGCAGTAAGCAGCAGCATGGCTGAAATCGCCATGGTGTTGCGGGGCGATATGGCGTTGATCTTGGTCATGAAGTGAAAACGCGACGAACCGCGCAATAGGTTCCGTATTGGCGACGAAACGAGCGGTTATTGCCCGTGAGGTGTCGCCACTTTGGTTCTCCGCAACAATGTTTCACGGTTTCTGAACCGACGTTCATCGTTTAACGGAATTACTTGGCGGTGCCTCCCGTGGCCCCCGAAATGCCTTTGCGCCCTTTGACTTAACGATCGGCATTGCCTATATGCCGCCCCTGTCCAGCGCTTCGAGCAAGGCCGTCCCATGCGCAGGGGGTGGCTCGGGAAGGAGGCGCAGGGCAATCCATCTGACGCAAGAGGCTGCGGGCCATGGCTTCCGTTGAACGGGGTGCCGTGCGCTGTGCGGCCTTTCGCCGTTTGGTGGCCCATCGCCCGCGCGTGGCAGAATTTCCGCCGGTTTTCCGGCCATTTGTTGAAAGAGGCTCGCAACCTTTATGGTTTCCAAGACAGCCAGTCGTCCCGGTGTGAAGAAGCGCATCCGCAAGATCTTCGGGGACATCCACGAAGTCGTGCAGATGCCGAACCTCATCGAGGTCCAGCGCGAATCGTACGAGCAGTTCCTCCGCTCCGATCCGTCGATCGGCTATGTCTCGGGCCTCGAGAAGACGCTGCGTTCGGTCTTCCCGATCCAGGATTTCGCCGGCACCGCCAGCCTCGATATCAAGGAGCGTGACGGTTACGTCCTCGAAGCGCCGAAGTACGACGTGAACGAATGCCGCCAGCGCGGCATCACCTATGCTGCGCCGATGAAGGTCACGCTCAAGCTTGCCACCTTCGAGGTCGATGCCGAGACCGAAACCAAGTCGCTTATCGATATCAAGGAGCAGGACGTCTACATGGGCGACATCCCGCTCATGACCGAGAACGGGACGTTCTTCATCAACGGCACCGAGCGCGTGATCGTGTCGCAGATGCACCGTTCGCCCGGCGTGCTGTTCGACCATGACCGCGGCAAGACCCACTCCTCGGGCAAGTACCTCTTCGCGGCCCGCGTGATCCCCTACCGTGGTTCGTGGCTCGACTTCGAATTCGACGCCAAGGACATCGTCAACGTCCGTATCGACCGCAAGCGCAAGCTGCCGGTCACCGCGCTGCTTCATGCGCTGGGCCTGGACGACGAGCAGATCCTCCACCACTTCTACGACACCGTGAACTGGGCACGTGCCGAGGGCGGCTGGAAGGTGCCCTTCGTGCTCGAACAGTGGCGCGGATCGAAGCCGATGTTCGACATCGTCGATGCCAAGTCGGGCGAAGTGATCTTCCCGGCGGGCCAGAAGATCTCCCCCCGCGCTGCCAACAAGGCGGCCAAGGACGGTCTTGAAGAGCTGCTGATCCCGACCGAGGAAATCTTCGGCCGCTATGCCGCGCGTGACCTGATCGACGAAGCCACGGGGCGCATCTGGATCGAAGCCGGTGACGAAGTGTCCCCGGAAAACCTCGACATGCTCGACAAGGCCGGGATCGACACGCTCGAACTGCTCGACATCGATCACGTCTCGACCGGTCCCTGGATCCGCAACACCCTCAAGGCCGACAAGGCCCCGGATCGCGACCACGCGCTGGCCGATATCTACCGCGTCATGCGCCCGGGCGAGCCGCCGACGCGCGAAACCGCCGAAGCGCTGTTCGATGGCCTGTTCTTCGATGCCGACCGCTACGACCTCTCGGCCGTGGGTCGCGTCAAGCTGAACATGCGCCTCGGCCTCGAGTGCGATGACAGCGTCACCACCCTGCGCACCGACGACATCCTCGCCGTGGTCAAGGAACTGGTGAATCTCAAGGACGGCAAGGGCGAAGTCGACGACATCGACAACCTCGGCAACCGTCGCGTGCGTTCGGTGGGCGAGCTGCTGGAAAACCAGTACCGCGTCGGCCTGCTGCGCATGGAGCGCGCCGTGAAGGAGCGCATGTCCTCGGTCGACGTGTCGACCGTCATGCCGAACGACCTGATCAACGCCAAGCCCGCCGTGGCCGCCGTGCGCGAGTTCTTCGGTTCCTCGCAGCTCTCGCAGTTCATGGACCAGACCAACCCGCTTTCGGAAGTCACCCACAAGCGCCGCGTTTCGGCACTTGGGCCGGGCGGTCTTACCCGCGAGCGCGCCGGCTTCGAAGTCCGCGACGTTCACCCGACCCACTATGGCCGCATCTGCCCGATCGAAACGCCGGAAGGCCCGAACATCGGTCTGATCAACTCGCTGAGCACGTTCGCGCGCGTCAACAAGTACGGCTTCATCGAAACGCCGTACCGCAAGGTCGTCGACGGCAAGGTGACCAAGGACGTCATCTATCTCTCGGCGATGGAAGAGCAGAAGCACACCGTGGCGCAGGCCTCGGCCGAGCTGAATGCTGACGGATCGTTCGTCGAGGAACTCGTCTCGGCCCGCCAGAACGGCGAATTCGTGATGAGCCCGCGTGACCAGATCACGCTGATGGACGTCAGCCCCAAGCAGCTCGTCTCGGTTGCCGCCTCGCTCATTCCGTTCCTGGAAAACGACGACGCCAACCGCGCGCTCATGGGCTCGAACATGCAGCGCCAGGCCGTGCCGCTGATCAAGGCCGATGCGCCGTTTGTCGGCACCGGCATGGAAGAGACCGTGGCGCGCGATTCGGGCGCTGCGATCTCGGCCCTGCGTTCGGGCGTGGTCGACCAGGTCGACGCAACCCGTATCGTGATCCGCGCCTCGGGCGATATCGAACCCGGCCAGTCGGGCGTCGACATCTACCGCCTGCAGAAGTTCGAGCGCTCGAACCAGTCAACCTGCATCAACCAGCGTCCGCTGGTGAAGGTGGGCGACCTGATCGAGAAGGGCGACATCATCGCCGACGGTCCGTCGACCGAGTTCGGTGAACTGGCGCTGGGCCGCAACGTGCTCGTCGCGTTCATGCCCTGGAACGGCTACAACTACGAAGACTCGATCCTGATCAGCGAACGCATCGTCAAGGAAGACGTCTTCACCTCGATCCATATCGAGGAGTTCGAAGTCATGGCCCGCGACACCAAGCTCGGGCCTGAGGACATCACCCGCGACATCCCGAACGTCGGCGAGGAAGCCCTGCGCAACCTCGACGAGGCGGGCATCGTCTACATCGGTGCGGAAGTTCACCCCGGTGACATCCTCGTCGGCAAGATCACCCCGAAGGGTGAATCGCCGATGACGCCGGAAGAGAAGCTGCTCCGCGCGATCTTCGGTGAAAAGGCCAGCGACGTGCGCGACACCTCGCTTCGCCTCCCGCCCGGCGTTGCCGGAACGATCGTCGACGTTCGCGTCTTCAACCGTCACGGCATCGAGATCGACGACCGTACCCGCGCCATCCAGAACGAGGAAATCGAACGCCTCGCCAAGGACCGCGAGGACGAGCGTGCGATCCTCAACCGCGCCACCTTCAACCGCCTGCGCGACATGCTGCTCGGCCAGGTCTCGGCTGCAGCGCCCAAGGGCATCAAGAAGGGCGAAGTCATCGACGAGCAGGTTCTCGCCGATGTCGAGCGTCACGAATGGTGGAAGTTCGCCGTTGCCGACGATGCACGCCAGCAGCAGCTGGAGGCGGTGAAGGCGCAGTACGACACTGCGGTGAAGGCGATCCAGGAGAAGTTCGAGGACCGCAAGGAAAAGCTCGAGCGTGGCGATGAACTCGCCCCCGGCGTGCTCAAGATGGTCAAGGTCTTCGTTGCCGTGAAGCGCAAGCTGCAGCCGGGCGACAAGATGGCCGGCCGTCACGGCAACAAGGGCATCATCAGCCGCATCCTGCCGCAGGAAGACATGCCGTTCCTCGAGGACGGTACGCCTGTCGACTTCGTGCTCAACCCGCTGGGCGTGCCTTCGCGCATGAACGTCGGGCAGATCTTCGAAACGCACCTTGGCTGGGCCGCCCGCGGCCTTGGCAAGCGCATTGGCGCGGCTCTTGACGCATGGCGCGAGGCCAACCCGAACCCCGAGGCCGGCCAGCCGCCGGAAGCGGTGCGCGAGCTGCTCAAGGAGATCTACGGCGACAACTATGCCGACGAGATCGACGCCCGCAACGACGCGCAGATCATCGACTTTGCCCAAGCTGTCCGCAACGGCGTGCCGATGGGCTCGCCGGTGTTCGACGGCGCGGTGGAAAAGGACGTGACCGACATGCTGCGTCTGGCCGGGCTCGATGAATCGGGTCAGGTCACGCTGTTCGACGGTCGCACCGGCGATGCCTTCGACCGCAAGGTGACGGTGGGCATGAAGTACGTGCTCAAGCTTCACCACCTGGTCGACGACAAGATCCACGCACGTTCGATCGGGCCGTACTCGCTCGTTACCCAGCAGCCGCTGGGCGGCAAGGCGCAGTTCGGTGGTCAGCGCTTCGGCGAAATGGAGGTCTGGGCGCTTCAGGCCTACGGCGCGGCCTACACGCTGCAGGAAATGCTCACGGTGAAGTCGGACGACGTGGTCGGCCGCACCAAGGTCTACGAAGCGATCGTCAAGGGCGACGACACCTTCGAGGCCGGCATTCCCGAAAGCTTCAACGTGCTCGTCAAGGAAATGCGCTCGCTGGGCCTCAACGTCGAACTGTCGTCGCTCGATGACACGGATGACGACGGCCTCGCCGAGGCGGCGGAGTAAGGAACACGGGCGGCGGTTCTGCCGCCGCCCACCCCTTCGCACCAGAATTCACGTCCAACGCCCTTTCACAGGGCAAGGGAACGGCACCAAATGAACGACCTGACCAAATTCACCAACCAGCTCGCCAAGCCCGAGACCTTCGACCAGATCCAGATCGGTCTGGCGTCGCCTGAGCGCATTCGCAGCTGGTCCTTCGGCGAGATCAAGAAGCCGGAAACCATCAACTACCGCACGTTCAAGCCCGAGCGTGACGGCCTGTTCTGCGCGCGCATCTTCGGCCCCGTGAAGGACTACGAGTGCCTCTGCGGCAAGTACAAGCGCATGAAGTACAAGGGCGTCGTCTGCGAAAAGTGCGGCGTCGAAGTCACCGTCACCAAGGTGCGCCGCGAGCGCATGGGCCATATCGAACTGGCCGCGCCGGTCGCGCACATCTGGTTCCTCAAGTCGCTGCCTTCGCGCATCGGCCTGCTCCTCGACATGCAGCTCAAGCAGCTTGAGCGCATCCTCTACTTCGAAAGCTACGTCGTCATCGAGCCGGGCCTGACCCCGCTCGAGAAGTACCAGCTGCTGACCGAGGACGAACTGCTCGACGCGCAGGACGAGTATGGCGAAGACGCCTTCTCGGCCGGCATCGGTGCCGAGGCCGTCAAGCACATGCTGATGAACCTCGATCTCGAGCAGGAGCGCGACGATCTGATGGAAGAGCTGCGGACGACCAAGTCCGAGCTCAAGCCCAAGAAGATCATCAAGCGCCTGAAGGTCGTGGAATCCTTCATCGATTCAGGGAATCGCCCCGAATGGATGATCCTCGATGTCGTGCCGGTCATTCCGCCCGAACTGCGCCCCCTGGTGCCATTGGACGGTGGCCGCTTCGCGACCTCGGACCTCAACGACCTCTATCGCCGCGTCATCAATCGCAACAACCGCCTCAAGCGCCTGATCGAGCTGCGCGCGCCGGACATCATCGTCCGCAACGAAAAGCGCATGCTGCAGGAAGCCGTTGACGCGCTGTTCGACAACGGTCGCCGTGGCCGCGTGATCACTGGCGCCAACAAGCGTCCGCTGAAGTCGCTGTCCGACATGCTCAAGGGCAAGCAGGGCCGCTTCCGCCAGAACCTGCTCGGCAAGCGCGTCGACTATTCGGGCCGTTCGGTCATCGTGACCGGCCCTGAACTCAAGCTGCACCAGTGCGGCCTTCCGAAGAAGATGGCGCTCGAACTGTTCAAGCCGTTCATCTACGCCCGCCTCGATGCCAAGGGTCTGTCGATGACCCTGAAGCAGGCCAAGAAGTGGGTCGAGAAGGAACGCAAGGAAGTCTGGGACATCCTCGACGAGGTGATCCGCGAACACCCGGTGATGCTGAACCGGGCGCCGACGCTGCACCGTCTCGGCATCCAGGCGTTCGAGCCGGTCCTCATCGAAGGCAAGGCGATCCAGCTGCACCCGCTCGTCTGCTCGGCCTTCAACGCCGACTTCGACGGTGACCAGATGGCCGTCCACGTACCGCTTTCGCTGGAAGCCCAGCTCGAAGCGCGCGTGCTGATGATGTCGACCAACAACATCCTCTCGCCCGCCAACGGCAAGCCGATCATCGTGCCTTCGCAGGACATGGTGCTGGGCATCTACTATCTGTCGATGGACCGCGCTGGCGAGCCGGGCGAAGGCATGATGCTGGCCGACATGGCCGAAGTGCACCAGGCGCTGGAGGCCAAGGCCGTCACGCTGCACTCGAAGATCATCGCCCGCGTTCCGCAGACCGACGAGAACGGCAAGCAGTACCTCAAGCGTTTCGAAACGACGCCGGGCCGCATGCTGATCGGCGAATGCCTGCCCAAGAGCCACAAGGTTCCGTTCGAGATCGTCAACCGCCTTCTGACCAAGAAGGAAATCGGCGACGTGATCGACCAGGTCTATCGCCACACCGGCCAGAAGGACACGGTGCTGTTCGCCGACGCCATCATGGCGCTGGGCTTCCGCAACGCGTTCAAGGCAGGCATCTCGTTCGGCAAGGATGACATGATCATCCCCGACAGCAAGGATGCGCTGGTTGCCGAGACCAAGGAACTGGTTGCCGACTACGAGCAGCAGTACCAGGACGGCCTGATCACCCAGCAGGAAAAGTACAACAAGGTGATCGACGCCTGGAGCCGTTGCGGCGACCAGGTTGCGAATGCCATGATGGAAGAGCTCAAGAGCTCGCCTGTCGACGAGGCGACCGGCCGTCAGAAGCCGATCAACGCGATCTACATGATGTCGCACTCGGGCGCTCGTGGCTCCCCGGCGCAGATGAAGCAGCTTGCGGGCATGCGCGGCCTGATGGCCAAGCCCTCGGGCGAGATCATCGAAACCCCGATCATTTCGAACTTCAAGGAAGGTCTGACCGTTCTTGAATACTTCAACTCGACCCACGGTGCTCGTAAGGGCCTCGCGGACACCGCGCTGAAGACCGCGAACTCGGGTTACCTGACCCGTCGTCTGGTCGACGTGTCGCAGGACTGCGTCGTGATCGAGGAAGACTGCGGCACCGAGCGTGCGCTGGAAATGCGCGCGATCGTCCAGGGCGGTTCGACGATTGCCTCGCTGGGCGAGCGCATCCTTGGCCGTACCCTTGCCGAAGACCTGATCGAGGCGAAGTCGGGCGAGGTCATCGCGCAGAAGGGCGAACTGCTCGACGAAGCCGCGATCGCGAAGATCGAAGCTGCCGGCGTGCAGTCGGCCAAGATCCGCTCGCCGCTGGTCTGCGAAGCCCAGCAGGGCGTGTGCGGCACGTGCTATGGCCGTGACCTTGCGCGCGGGACGCCGGTCAACATCGGTGAAGCTGTCGGCGTCATCGCCGCGCAGTCGATCGGTGAGCCGGGCACCCAGCTGACCATGCGTACCTTCCACATCGGTGGCGCGGCGCAGGTCAACGAGCAGTCGCACCTCGAGGCGATCTCGGATGGTACCGTGGTCTACCGCGACATTCCGACGATCACCGACAAGCGCGGCCGTCGTCTGTCGCTGGCTCGCAACGGCGAAATCGTGGTCATGGACACCGAGGGCCGTGAGCGCGCGATCCACCGCGTGCCTTACGGTACTCACCTGCTGCACGAGAACGGCGCCATCATCTCGCAGGGCGATCGCCTGGCCGAGTGGGACCCGTTCACCCTGCCGGTGATCACCGAAAAGCCGGGTATCGTGCGCTATCAGGACCTTGTCGACGGCAAGACCCTGACCGAGCAGACCGACGAAGCCACCGGCATGTCGAGCCGCGTCGTCACCGAGAACCGTGCCGCCGGCCGGGGCAAGAAGGAGGACCTGCGTCCTCGCCTGACCCTGCTCGACGACGATTCGGGCGAAGCTGCACGCTACCTGATGGCTCCGGGCACCACGCTCTCGGTCGAGGACGGCCAGCGCGTCGAAGCGGGCGACATCCTCGCCCGTGCATCGCGCGAAGCCGCCAAGACCCGCGACATCACCGGCGGTCTGCCGCGCGTTGCCGAACTGTTCGAGGCCCGCAAGCCGAAGGACAATTCGATCATCGCCAAGATCGCAGGGCGCATCGAGTTCGTGCGTGACTACAAGGCCAAGCGCAAGATCGCGATCATCCCGGAAGAGGGTGAACCGGTCGAGTACCTCGTGCCGAAGAGCCGCGTGATCGACGTGCAGGAAGGCGACTACGTCAAGAAGGGCGACAACCTGATCTCGGGCTCGCCCGATCCGCACGACATTCTGGAAGTGATGGGTGTCGAGGCTCTGGCCGAATACCTCGTCGCGGAAATCCAGGAAGTCTATCGCTTGCAGGGCGTGAAGATCAACGACAAGCACATCGAGGTGATCGTTCGCCAGATGCTGCAGAAGGTCGAGATCACCAACGGTGGCGACACCACCCTGCTGCCGGGCGAACAGGTCGACCTCGAGGAGATGCTCGAAACCAACGCCAAGCTGGAAGAGGGCATGCAGCCCGCCGAAGGCAAGCCGGTGCTGCTGGGCATCACCAAGGCCTCGCTGCAGACGCGCTCGTTCATCTCGGCCGCGTCGTTCCAGGAAACCACCCGCGTGCTCACGCAGGCGGCCGTGGAAGGCAAGAAGGACTCGCTGATCGGTCTCAAGGAGAACGTGATCGTCGGTCGTCTCATCCCCGCCGGTACCGGTGCGGGCATGAACCGCCTGCGCGTCGCCGCCTCCTCGCGCGATGCCGCGCTGCGTGCCTCCTACCGCAAGCTCCAGGAATCGCTGATCGCTCCGGCGACGGCAGCCGAAGAGCATGCAGCCGAGCTGGCGCAAGGGCCGGAAGCCGCAATCGGTGACGATCCGCTGGCGGCGGTCGAGGGCGAGACCCACGGCACCGACGCCGATGCCGGCGATTACCTGATCGAGGGCGACGAGGCGTAAGGCTTCGTCGATCCGTCAGGGACAGTTTGAAGGCCTCGCCGGAGCGATCCGGCGGGGCCTTTTTACGTCTGCTTGACAGGGGCGCCGGGCTTCTACGGCAGTAGAACTTCCTACGCTCCTGACACGCCAATCTAACTTCGTTGCCTCATGCCATGTATACCAATCTCAAGGGACACGGCATGCTCAGTGAGCAGACTTCACGTGGCGCCAAACTGGTCGTCGCATTGATACTCGCGGCGATCCTGATCGTGGGCGTGGCGGTCAGCTATATTCGGTTCGGCGGACCGCTCCACAAGCAGAACCTGTTGCAGGACGAACTCCTGGCAGACATCCTGCCGCCGCCGGCGTTCGTCGTCGAACCCTATCTTCACGCCACATGGTCGCTGACCGACCCCGCGCACGCCGTTCACGCAAAGGCGGAACTCGCCGAAGAGCGCGCGCTGTTCGAACAGCGCAAGGCCTATTGGGCCACGGCGCCTGTGCCTGATGAACTGCGCAACGAAGTGCAGGCCACCATCGGCACTGCCGATGCATTCTGGCAGGCCATCGACCAGCGATTTCTTCCGGCTCTCGAATCCGGGGATACCGCGACGATGCTGCGAGTCCAGCAGGAGGAACTTGCCCCAGCCTACCTGAAACAGCACGACGCGGTCGAGCATCTCGTTGAGCGGTCCACCGCCTATCGCGCCGCGCTGATGGAAAATGCCAATCGCCTCGTGTTCATCCTGATCGCAGCGTTCGCGGCGATTGCCTGCGCTGTTCTCGCTATCGTGCTGTTTGCCGCCAGGATGATCCGGCAGCGCGTCGTTGCGCCGTTGGTCGAGACTGCCGGGACGATGCAGCGCATGGCCGAAGGCGATTATCGCACCGAAGCTTCGGGGGCGGAGCGGAATGACGAGATCGGCGTGATGGCACGCGCCATTGGTGTTTTCCGGGAGAACGGCATCGCCCGGGCCAAGGCGCAGGAGGAGCAGCAGGCAGTCGTTGCGGCGCTATCGGCAGGCCTTGACTGCATGGCGCGCCAGAATCTCGAACATCGCATCGACCAGCGCTTCCCCGAAGCCTACGAGGAGCTGCGGACGAACTACAACATCGCCGTCGATGCCCTTGCATCGGCAATGCGCACCGTACGTGTGGGCGCAGCGAGTGTGCTCAATTCGATCGCCGAGATCCGCGATGCCAGCGACGATCTGGCGCGGCGCAACGAGCAGCAGGCATCGAGCCTCGCCCAGACCGCATCGGTCATGCAAAGCGTGACCGGCAGCGTGCGGGAAACCGCATCGGGGGCAAAGGATGTCAATGTTGCGATCAGCTCGGCCCATGGCGAGGCCAGCAGTGGCGGCGAAGTGGTGCAGCAGGCCATTGCCGCGATGGCCGCGATCGAAGCATCGGCGCAGGAGATCAGCAATATCATCTCGGTCATCGATGGAATCGCGTTCCAGACCAACCTGCTGGCCCTGAATGCTGGTGTCGAGGCCGCACGCGCGGGCGAATCCGGCAAGGGCTTTGCCGTTGTCGCAACCGAAGTCCGTGCCCTGGCCCAGCGCTCTGCCGAAGCCGCGCAGAACATCAAGACTCTGATCGAGAACAGCACGAGCCAGGTGGAGGAGGGTGTCCGACTGGTTGGCGAAACCGGCTCCCGCCTGACCGGCATCGTCGATCAGATCGCAGCAGTCGATGCTTTGGTCACGCAGATCGCGCAGGCCGCGGCGCGACAGGCGGAAAGTCTTGAGCAGGTCAACGTGGAAGTGGCCGCCATGGACCGGATGACGCAGGCGAACGCTGCAATGGTGGAGGAATCCTCGGCGGCAACCCGCAGCCTGTCCTCCGAGGCGGAGCGGCTGACCGATCTGGTCTCGACCTTCCGCACGCGCGATATCGAAAACCGGCCGACAGAGGTGCCCAACCCGCAGGTCTTGCGGCGCTCTTCAGCACTTGAAGAGGATGTGGCGTCACCCAGGATCCTGCGCTTCGGTACCTGAAAAGGCAGCAAGGCCGGACGCCCATGGCATCCGGCCTTGCAGTCAACCCGTGACCAGCGGTCAGCGGCCCTTGCGGTGCTCGCCCTTGACCCAGCGCACGGTGCCGGATGAGGCGCGCATCACCACGCTTTCGGTGGTCATCACGCCGCTCTTGTGCACCTTGACGCCTGCAAGCAGCGAACCATCGGTCACGCCGGTGGCGGCAAAGATGCAGTCACCCTTGGCCAGCTCGATCAGGTCATACTGCTTGTTCAGGTCCTCGATGCCCCACTTGCGGGCGCGGGCCTTCTCGTCCTCGTTGCGGAACAGCAGGCGGCCCTTGAACTGCCCACCGACGCAGCGCAGCGCCGCTGCGGCAAGCACGCCTTCCGGAGCGCCGCCAGTGCCCATGTACATGTCGACTCCGGTTTCCTCGTTGGTCACCGCGATCACGCCCGCCACGTCGCCATCGGGGATCAGCTTGATGCCGCAACCCAGCGAGCGTAGCTCCGCAATCAGGGCAGAATGGCGCGGACGATCCAGCACGCAGACGTTGATGTCGCCGGGAGCGACGCCCTTGGCCGCTGCCACGGCCTTCACGTTCTCGGTGGGCGACTTGTCGAGGTCGATGATCCCGTCGGGATAGCCGGGGCCACAGGCCAGCTTGTCCATGTAGACGTCCGGTGCGTTGAGCAGGCCGCCTTCTTCAGCCACGGCCAGCACGGCAAGTGCGTTGGGGCCATCCTTGGCGGTGATGGTCGTGCCTTCGAGCGGATCGAGCGCGATGTCGATCTTCGGGCCCTTGCCCGGCGCCGCGCCGACCTTTTCGCCGATATAGAGCATTGGCGCCTCGTCGCGCTCGCCTTCGCCGATCACCACGGTGCCGTCCATGTAGAGTTCGTTGAAGGCAGCCCGCATGGCTTCCACTGCCGCAGCATCGGCGGCCTTCTCGTCGCCACGGCCAATCAGGCGCGAGGCGCCGATCGCCGCGGCCTCGGTCACCCGGACCATTTCGAGCACGAGGACGCGGTCAAGAACCTGCGAAGCGGCGGGATTTTTGGTCATTTCGGTCACGATGGCTCCAGCTTGGTCGGGGTGGTGACGAATCTAGCACGAGTAGTGTCATGGTTCAGCCGATGTGCAGCATTTCCCCGGCAGACCCGGCTCGACGCGGCGCACAAGCTGTGCAAACGTATGCGCAAACATCACTATGTCTCGCAAAGGGCATTGCGTGGCACAGATGACGCTGGTGTGACCTGGCACTAGACGTGAGGTAAGGGTCTTGTCGAGACAGAGAGTGGCAGTTCTGGCAGGCCTAGCGCTTCTTTTTGGCGCTTGGCCCGCGTCTGCGCAGGATCAGGCGCCTGCGGCAACTCCGGCGAAGCAGGGGCCGGTCGTACCTGGTGCGGCGACCAGCGACGCGGAAGTTGCGCGAAACCTGCTGACCACTTCCCAGACCCAGCGGTGCAGGCCGATGCAGAGGTCTGACGGAACCATCGTGGTTTGCGGCGGCAAGGAAGCGAGCGACCGCGAGCGCGTGCCGCTTCGCGACGAGACCGACGGCGCGAAGTCGACCGACGACGGCCTGCCGCGCGCGCCGAACGTATCGGGCCTGCGCGATTGCAGCCGGGGCTGCATCGGCCTAGGCGGCAAGCCCCACGAGATCTACATGTTCGATATCAAGGCGCTGCCGCCACCGCCGCCGGGCTCGGACGCGGACCGGATTGCCAAGGGCGAAATCCCCGCGCCCTGACGCCGGGCGCCGTTATTCGCCGAGGATATGCATGACCAGCGGCGGCTCTGCCAGAACCGGCGAGCCATCGAGCAGGCGCAGCGCTTCGCTGATCGCGCTTTCCGGCCCTTCGTGCGTGACCATCGAGACCATGACCGGCGCGTTGTCGGCCCCGCCCTTCTGGATCAGGCTTTCGATGGATACGCCCGCATCGCGCATTGCCGCAGTGATCTCGGCCAGAACACCGGGGCGGTCCGCGACGTTGAAGCGGATATAGGCCTTGCCGGTACGGTGGCCCACGTCTGCGGGAGCCGCATGGTCGAGTTCTGCCACGGGAATGGAGAACGGCGCACCGATATCGCCGCGGGCAATGTCGATAAGGTCGGCCACGACCGCACTGGCCGTGGGGCCGTCACCGGCGCCCGCGCCCTGGAACAGCAGGCGGCCGACGAAGTTGCCCTCCGCGACGACGGCATTCGTGGCACCATCGACATGGGCAAGCGGGTGGTCGCGGTGGACGAGATGCGGGTGCACGCGCTGGAACAGGCGGCGATTGCCAGCGGCGTCGACCTCCGTCTCGGCCATGCCGATCAGGCGGATATAGTAGCCGAGCGCATCGGCCTGCGCGATGTCGGCCGCCAGCACGCGGCGAATGCCGGTCGCTGCAACCGGCGCGAAGTCTACCGCGGTGCCGAACGCGATCGAGGAGAGGATCGAGAGCTTGTGGGCAGCGTCGATGCCGTCGATGTCGAAGGTCGGATCGGCCTCCGCATAGCCCTTGGCCTGGGCCTCGGCGAGAACGTCGGCAAAGTCGCGCCCGGTGTCCTCCATGGTCGAGAGGATGTAATTGCAGGTGCCGTTGAGGATGCCGTAGACCCGCGCGATCTCGTTGGCGGCAACGCCTTCCTTCAGGCCCTTGATGACCGGGATGCCACCGGCGACTGCCGCCTCGAACTTGAGAGCGACTTTCGCCGCCTCGGCCTTCGTCGCCAGTTCCACGCCGTGGTGCGCGATCATCGCCTTGTTGGCGGTGACCAGCGCCTTGCCCGCTTCGAAGGTGGTGCGAGCCAGCGCGAGCGCGGGGCCATCGGCGCCGCCGACCAGCTCGACCACCACGTCGACGTCGGGCCGCTCGCCCAGGATGACCATGTCGTCTTCCCAGGCATAGCGCGAGACTTCGAAGCCCCGGTCCTTTTGGCGATTGCGCGCGCTGACGGTGGTAATGACGATCGGACGACCCGCACGCCTTGCGATGAGGTCCGCATTGGCCTCGATCAACCGGATTACCCCGCCGCCGACCGTGCCCAGCCCGGCCAGCGCGATGCGCAAAGGTTCGCTCATGTCATTCCCGTCCGCTGAAACTGGCAGATGCCATCGGCATATGATGCCAATAACAGATTCTGCGCGGCGGGCCTTAGGAGACATGAGCGAGGCGGGCAACCTCGCGTTTGATCAGCGCTCCACTGCGGGCCGGTTGCGGCTGCATTCGCCAAGCTGGGCAATGACGAAGGCGTAATCCTCCGCTGCCGCGCGGACGTGCGCAGCGCTGCCGGAAAGACTCGCGCCCGGCGGCATCTTCGCAGGCAGGCTGCAGGCAAGGCGATACCACGTAAGCGTGTAG
>NZ_JRVC01000030.1 GCF_000807925.1 Novosphingobium subterraneum
GCATCCGCGACCGCGTCATCGTGGATCAGGGTGGTATGCCCGCTGCGCCTGATTGACAGGTTAGCGATTAAAAGACTCTCGCAGACTTGCCAAGCATGATGGCCGCCATTGGCCCGCGTCAAGAAGGGCAGTTCCCCCAATTTTTACGCCTGAAGAAGGCGAAAAAATCGGCACCCCCACCCCCGCTGCGCGGCGGGCCGCGGGCGACCCGTTCCTGACCCGGACCAAGCTCGGCCATCCCCGAGGAGACCTCTTCAATTCCTTTGACAGGAGGCTCACATGAACGCTCTTACCAAGTCCCTCGACATCCCGGCTTTCGACCCCATCAGCTATGACGCCGCGCTGCGCGCCGCCAGCATCAGGGCCCAGCACAGCTTCTTCGACCAGCACGTCATCGAGGACGAGTTCGGCTGCTTCCTCGCCATCGACGAAGGCGATTACAACGCCCTGCCCCAGGACCTGATCGACCGGATCGTCCATTCCGTCCCCGGCATGATGGCCGACGACTTCGACGAGGCGAACATCGCCCGCGCCGCAAGCTTCATGAGCGTGGTGATGGATCCCGAATGGGACGCGGATTGCCCGTTCTGAGATGACTATCGACCGCAGCGCCGGAGGGCTCCGACGAGGGGCTCTCCGGCCCCTTTTTTGTGCGGATGATAAAGCACAGCCGGGGCATCGAACCCCGGCTGCGCTGGCCTTTTGCAAGGCCGGTTTCAGCTTGCCCGCAGGCGTTTCTCGGCTTCGTCGAGACCGAGCCTTGCGAGAGCGGCGAAGAAGCCTTCGACCCTCTCGAACGGCGCCTTGCCGAGAACCGATTTCTGCATCAGTTCAACGCTTGCCGCCCGCTCGCTGTCACGCAGTTTCGCCTCTCGCGCTTCCAGCGCTTGACGCTCCTTTGCGATCGATGCTCGTTCCGCTTCGAGACTTCCTTTCCTGGCCATGATGATACCTCTTGGGTTGGTGCTGAAACCTCCCGCGCGCGAGGATCGTCATCCTGGCCAGCTTGGCAAGCCCCCTCCCCTGTATCGCCCCGGTCGGAGCTGCAGACTGCGTGCAATCCTGCGCCCCAGGCTACCGTTGGCAGGCCGTGAAAGGCCCACCCGGATTCGGGCAAAATCACCAAAACCCGCGAGCCATCTAAGCTACGGGATCAAGGGGAAGAGGTGCAGACCGTACACGGCAGGGCCGTAGGGAAAATGGCGGAAATGCGTGGGTTTCGTTTCGCGAGATTTGTCTGACTGGGTCTGACAGTGGCGCAAACCCGCAGAACTCCGTCGTTTTCCTGTCGGACAGGGTCGGACAGCCGCTCTGGGGCGCGTCACGATTGCCAGAAGCGCTCTGCTGGCCTAAAAGGGTCCAGCGCAATTCCCACCAGGCCCTGATGAGGGTCTGGTTATGGCAGATGAAGTCCGGCTGACGGTTCGGATACCGCGCGACCTCGCAAATGGCGTTGAGAAGGTCCAGGCCGCGCGCGGCCTGACGCCTTCGATCATCCTTCGCGATGCACTCACCCTGTACCTCGAAGCCTTCGCCGGCAGCACGGAAACCGAGCGGCGTCGGCAGTTCTCATCCGAGTATCTGTTCCTCGGCATCGATCTCCTGATCCAGCGCCAGTTTCCCGATGCGCATGAAGCCCTGATGGCGGAAGCCGACCGCCGCGTGGAGGCGCTCTATGCGTCGTCCTGACACCTGGTCCGATCAGGCCCGCCCCGGCCAGCTCAAGCACCATTCGGCGCGCGGGAACATGCCGCGCAACGCGGGCAATTTCACTCGCGGCTCGCAGCTCATCACGCACGAATTCCTGATGTGGTTTTCCTCGGCGAAGATGCCGCTGCTGGTGTGGTTCTTCACGTTCCTGATCGCGCTCTCGATCGTCCTCGCGCTGCTGCTTCACGAGCATGAAGTGCAGATGATCCTGATGCGGATCTATGCGGAGGGATGGAGCTTCATGGAGTTCAGCCCGCGCAAGATCCTCAACCTAACCTTGCCCTCCGGCCGCGTGATCCCTGCCCCCGTTTCGATGATCGCCAGCCACCCTGATGTCGTCATCGCCTGGAACAAGCTGATGCGCGCAATTTGGGGTTCGCTGTTCATCTCGCTGTTCGTCGCGGTGCCGCTTTCGGTCTGGTTCATCGACCTCTCGCGCAAGCGCGGCAAGGCGATCCTCGAAGAACGCCACCAGCGCGGCGCGATGCTGGTCGACGCCAAGGAGCTTGCCGCCGTGATCAACCAGCACAACAGCGCCGCGCTTGCCCAGGAGATTGCCGAACGGATGCCCGGCAAGACCATGGACGACGTCATGAAAATGAGCTTTGCCGAGCGCAAGGCCGCCGGCATCCACCACGTCTACAACATCGCCGGCGTATCGTTTCCGTGGCGGAGCGAACAGGCTCACACGATCATGATCGGGTCGACCGGGACCGGCAAGACCACGCAGATGCGGGACATGATCGCGCAGATGCGCGTGCGCCAGGATCGGGCGGTCGTGTTCGATCTTACCGGGGCCTACGTCGAGGCGTTCTATAACCCCGAGACCGACACGATCCTCAACCCGATGGACGAGCGCTGCCCGAGCTGGTCGCTGTTCGACGAGGGCAAGAACTACGCCGACTTCACCGCGATCGCATCAGCCATCTTGCCGACCGACGGCGGCGGCTCGGACCCCTTCTGGATGCTGGGAGCAAGGACATTGTTTGTGCAGACCTGCGTCCAGCTCATGAAGCTCGGCCAGGCGACCAACGCCGCACTCGCCTACCGGCTGATGATGGCCGACCTTGAAGAGGTCCACGAACTGCTTCGCAATACCATTGCCGAGCCGCTGACCGCGCCAGTCGCGGCGCGCATGGCCGAGTCTGTCCGTGCAGTTCTCAACACCAATGCCCAGGCCTTGTTGTTTATTCCCGAAGGCAAGGAACCCTTCTCGATTTGCGACTGGATTCGCCACCAGGACAAGCCGGGCTCGATCCTGTTCATTACCTCTTCGCATAACGAACTGGTGCTCAACCGGGCGCTCTTGTCGCTGTGGATGAACCTTGCGGTGCATACCCTGATGCGGCTGCCGCGCACCCGGTCATTGCGCACCTGGTTCTTCTTCGACGAAGTCCATGCGCTGCACCGCCTGCCAGCGATCGAAGACGGCTTGCAGACTGCGCGCGGCTTTGGCGGCGCCTTCGTGCTCGGCATCCATTCCTTCGCCAAGCTAGCCGAGACCTATGGCAAGGAAGGCGCGCAGAACCTTGCCTCGCTGGCCCGCACCAAGCTGATCCTGGCAGCGGCCGATCGCGACACCGCCGAGCACTGCTCGGACTACATTGGTCACCGCGAAGTGCGGATGATGGATGAGGCCTACAGCTACGGCTATTCCAACATCCGCGACGCCGCGACCATTACCCCGCGCTCGGAAGTGCAGCCGCTGGTGATCCCCGATGACATCATGCGCCTGCCTTCGCTGCGCGGGTTCCTGGTCTTTCCGGAAGGGTTCGATGCGGCGCGGATCAGGCTCACCTACAAGGACTACCCCAAGGTCGCAGAGGGCTACATTCTGCGCGAGAACGTCGAGCCTATCGAGTTCATCTCCATGCCCAAGGGTGACGATGAAGTCGCCGAGACCGGCGGCCGGGACCGCAGCGGCGAACCGGAACTGGAGCCGCGCGGCGAAGACCTTGGGCGCGACCCCGCAGTGCCGTTGTCACCGGCGCTCGAGCCCGACGCCAATGCGCCGGAAATCATGCCCGATGGACCAAATCCTGATCCCAGTGTCGGCAAGCAGATGGCATTTCGTCTGGAGCAAGCGCCTCAGAACGAACGCACCAATAGCCGCGAGCAGGACCCGAGTCAGAAGGCTGAAAAGAGTTCCGCGTCCAAGCCTGCCGCGCAGCGCACCGTCGGGTCCCGCGAACTCAATGACCCCGCCATCCCCGACAAGGAATCTGAGCGCGGCGCGAAGACCGCCAAGGGGATCGAGGACCAATCGCATTCCCGTGACGACGGACCGGAGCTCTAGGCCATGCACTCGATCGCCTCCGTCCGGTCGTCGAGCGGCGCTGCCGACTACTTCGCCAACGACAACTACTACTCGGCCGATGAGCACGCGGAAGCGGGGGTCTGGGGCGGCGAAGGTGCGCGCGCGCTGGGGCTTGAGGGGCAGGTCGAGCGCGATGCGTTCGAGGGCGTGCTCAATGGGCGGCTGCCCGACGGCGAGATGGTCGGGCAGGTCGAAGGTCGGCGCCTGGGTCTCGATCTCACCTTCTCGATGCCCAAGTCTGCCTCGATCCTGGCGCTGGTCAGCGGCGACCGGCGGATCATCGATGCGCACCTGGCGGCGGTCAAATCGACCATGTCGCAGCTTGTCGAAAAGCAGTTCGCCGAGAGCCGCAACTATGAGCGCAGCCGCAGCGGCGAACCCCAGAAGACCGGTAACCTCGTCTATGCCCTGTTCGCCCACGATACGAGCCGCGCGCTCGATCCGCAGGGGCATATCCACGCCGTCGTCGCCAATCTGACTCGCGATCCCAAGGGCACCTGGAAGGCGCTGTGGAACGGCGAGATCTGGAAGAACAACACCACGATCGGCCAGTTCTACCACGCCGCCTTCCGCGCCCAGTTGCAGAAGCTCGGCTACGAAACCGAGGCTGCCGGCAAACACGGGTCGTTCGAGATCAAGGGCGTGCCCGCCGAGGTGATCAAGGCCTTCTCGACCCGCACCACCGAGATCGAGGCGAAGATCGCCGAGGTCGGGGCAACCCGCCTCGAAACCAAGAAGCAGATCACGCTATATACCCGCGATCCCAAGCTCGCGGTCGAAGATCGCGGCGCACTGATCGAGGGCTGGCAGCAACGCGCGGCTGAGCTCGGTTTCGACGGCAAGACGCTGGTTGCCGAAGCCAAGGCGCGCGCCGAACTCGAGGCAAAACCGACTTTCCGCGAAACTGCCACGGCTGCAATCAGTGAAGTCGCCACCAGGATCAATGCGGCACTGCGCGCGCCGAGCCCGCTTGCAGTGAGCGGCGCGGCAGCGCTCTTCCTGCCTGCCGAGACGATCAAGGCCCAGCACGCGACGGCCTCGGCGATCCGGCACCTCTCCGAGCGCGAAGCCGCCTTCTCTCCCCAAGCGATACTGGCGAGCGCACTCGGGTTCCAGATCAAGGGGCTCGAGGGCGGCGCGGTGGTCCAGCGGATCGGCGAGCTGGTGCGAGAGGGTCACCTGATCCCGGGAAAATCTGACCGGCTCGATGGACATGTCGACCTCGTCACCACGCCGGCCGCATTGGCTATGGAACAGCGGATCCTCGACACGATCGACCGGGGGCACGGGGCCGGCCGCGTATTCATGCCGCCCGAGACGGCGATGGCGCGGCTCCAGGAAGCGGCACGCGAACTGGGGCGCGAGCGCGCCGGGGTCGACACCTGGCAATTGAATGAAGGCCAACTGGCTGCGGGCGTCGCGATCCTCTCCGGTGGCGACCGGTTCCTCAATGTCCAGGGCGTTGCCGGTGCGGGTAAATCGACGCTGCTCGGCGCGCTCGACAAGGTGCTGGACGCCGAAGGGGTCAAGCTCGTCGGCCTTGCTTTCCAGAACAAGATGGTCGCCGATCTGCGAGGCGGCGGCGGCCAAGGCATGTCGGCCGACCAGATGCGCGCGGCGGGGATCGAGGCCTATACCATCGCCCGGTTCCTCAATACCTACGGCTCGGCGGCCGCTGCAGGCAGCGGCGAGCGCTACGAGGCAGCCAAGGCCGCGCTCGCCAACACCGTCATCATCACCGACGAAAGCTCGATGGTTTCCTCGCGCGACATGCTGCGCTTGGTAACGCTCGCCGAACAGCTCGACCTCGCCAAGGCGCCGTTCATGGGCGACCGCCAGCAATTGTCGGCGATCGAGCAAGGCAAGATGTTCGCGGTCTCGCAAGCCTCTGGCCAGGCGACCGTGCGGATGGACGAGAACATCCGCCAGAAGAATTCACCGCTCCTGCTCGCTGTCGCGGGCCTCTCGAACGAAGGTCATGCCGGTCTCGCGCTCGACCTGCTTGCGGCGCACGGCCGCGTGATCGAGGCGGGGCCCGACCATGTCGCCCGCGCCGCCGAGCTGTGGCTGTCGCTCTCGCCCGACAAGCGAGAGGCGACCGCGATCTTCACTGCCGGACGCGACGACCGGGCCGAGATCAACGCGCGGGTCCAGGCGGGCCTGCTCAAGGAAGGGACCCTCCTCGGCGCGGGCGTGCCGCTCGCCACCCTGCAGAGCGTCAACGCCACGCGTGAGGAGCTGCGCTTTGCCTCGACCTACCGCGTCGGCCAGGTGCTCGAGGCGCGGATGGAGGTGCGCGAGATCGGGCTCAAGGCCGGCGAATACCGGGTGAGCGAGGTGCGCAAGGACGGCAAGGTCGTGCTCGAGCGCGATGGCAAGCGCAAGGTCATCGATCCTGACCGGATCAATCCCGATCACCGCTTCGACCGGCTCGGGCTTCATGAAGAGAAGCAGATCCGCCTCCACGACGGCGAAACCGTGTTTTGGCGTGACAAGGACGGGTCCCGAGACATTGCCAAGTCGACCTACGCCACCGTGCTCGAGGCGCGAGCAGAAGGCATCCGGGTCGAACTTGCGGACAAGCGGCAGCTTGTCCTGGTCCCCGGCGATCCGATGCTGCGCCGTCTCGACCTTGGCTATGCGCTCAACGCTCACATGGCGCAGGGCATGACCAAGCCACAGGCGATCGAGGTCATCTCTTCGACCCAGCGCAACCTTGCCACCCAGCGCACGCAGAACGTCCTCAATACCCGCGCCACTGACGACATGACCGTCGTCACCAACAACCTCGAAGGCCTGAAACAGCAACTCGACCGCACGCCCGGCAACAAGACCTCAGCGCTCGAAGTCACCGGTAAGGTCGAGGTTGAGCCGCGCCATGTGAACCCGATCGATACCCGGCAGGTGCCCGAACTCCGCATGAGCCCCGAGCTCAAGGCCAAGCTCGACGCAGTGCTCGGCAAGGTGGCGGAGGCGCCGGTGAAGCAGATGCGCCCGGAAAAGACGCTGGGGCTCGACCTGTGAGGGCTCGGTTTGCCTTTTCTCCCGACGCCGCGGGCCGCGTGTTCGATCGCGCGCAGGCAACTCTGGTCTGGCTGGCGGTGCTGGTTTTCTTGTCTTCCGAGCCAGCGGTGCGCGGCCTGGCGGTCGCCGCGATGCTCGCCGTCGCACTGGCGGCAACGGCGGTCGCGCTTCTCGCCGAGCCTGCCGCTTCAACTCCCTCACAGGCGGCCCCTCCCCCGGCTGCCGAACCTGGAGACTGACCATGGCTTACGAGCATGACGAAATCGGCGACTTTGCCAGCGAGCGCGACGCGCAGGACTGGGCCGAGCGCAACAACATCGATCCAACCGATCTCCACTTCCGCGCCCGCGGCAAGCGGGGTGTCACCCTGAGCGTGCGCCGGTCGGCGCTTGGGGATTCATCGCAAGCCGACCTCTCGTTCGGTCGGCGGACCGGCTTTTTCTGAAAACCAAGGAGACCAAAGATGAAGCGTTATTTCTACCTCGTCCTGCCGCTACTTGCGGCAACGGCCACCCCTGCCCTCGCGGCGAATGCACGCCCGCAGGATCCGGCGGCAACCGCTGTGACGCCCGCCGCCGCGCAGCGCGCGACCGACAGGGAGGCCATGACCGAGCAGGTCCGGCAGAAGCTCGCCCGCCTGCGCGAAGCGCTCGAAGCCCGCAAAGGGGATGCCAAGGCCGGCTCGGCGGCCGCCCAGCACGAAGCACAGGGCCTGTGCTCGGATTGCCCGGACGAGGACGCCAAGACCTATCACCATTCCGTCAGCGAAGAGCGCAAGGCCGATTGCATCGAGTGCGTCGAGCACGCGACCTACGCCTGACGGGGTGCGGCGCGGCCCGGGCCACCTCCCACCGGACCGCGCCGTTTTCCCGGCGGTACTCTTGAACAAGGATTTTGTGAAATGGATTCAGTTGCATCACATCTATGCCGGGAACCCGCAGTCCCTATGCCCACGGGGCAGTCCTACGATGCCGAGCTTACCGTCGATCGCTGGCAACTAAGCTACTTTGCCGGGCCAGAAGGGATCAGTCTTGGCGTCGGCGGCAGGCTTGAGATTGACAGGGCGAGTCCCCGCGTGGTCGAAGTATCGGAAATTCATCTTTGCAACGGGTACGCGACGCAGCGCTACTTCAATAATTTCCATGATATCCCCCAAGGTGCAGTTGGGGCAATTGACCTGTCCGACGACACGTGCGGCGCGATCGTCGTGCGTGCAGGCGATCCGGTATTGATCTACGACCTGCTCGAACTGCAGCGCACACGGCAACTGTCGCTCCACCCTTTCCAGCAGATCAAGTTGTTGATGACGATCGCGGAGACAGATACTCACGACTTCCTTGCCGTTCGTTCGATGCATTTCTACCTCTGACGGCCGCAATGTGCATTGAAAGGACGCTGCTGTTGGGAATTCCCCTCGTCTCCTGCTAAAGGCTTCCTCGCCTCGAATTGCTCCCGGCTAGGCCCCATCAATCGCGAACCAATTCTGCCTATGAACCGCCCTGCCCGCCTTACATCCAACACGATAATCGGAACGATCGAGGCTGGACCGCGCGGACCGATCTTGCGCGATGCCGAAGGCCTCGCCTGGCGGCTGCATTTTGGCGAGCAGCCGGTGCCTGAGGGTCTTCAGGGAGAGGTCAGCGTGCGCGGCAAGATCGTCCAGCCCGACCGGATCGACGTCGAATTCTGCACCCTCCTCACCGGTGACTGATTGCCACTGCGGGACGAAGTTCCAGCATCCCGGACGTTCACTGGCATTTGTCTCGACAAGTCGACATGGCTTCAGCGTTCGTGACAAAGTCGATTTTGCGCAGTCGGCGCTCCGCGACTTAGGCGCAGATACCTAACTAGCGCCATTTTAGAGCGACTATTTGATAGATTTAACTTGGCGCAATATTGACAGATTCCCAAGTTTCAACAATCGTTTGCTTGGATTTGGGCTTCGGGGGCGGCTTGATGCGAATGCAGCGACTGCTGATCGATCGAAGCACACTGGACCTGATCACATCCGATGCCCGGGACTTCCTCAATGTCCTCGATGCCGCAGGCCTTCTCCAGGCCTCGGCGATGATGCGGGACGTCCTTGAGCAACTCGCGCTCGACCGCTTGCACCTGCCCGACGATACCAGCGAGGCAGGTCCGAACTAGGCCTATCTGAGGTTGGCGGCGGGCACCCCGAACGGGATTGTCCGCCCGTCGGCACCCGGCTCGCGGGTCCCCTGGCCGTAGAGCCTGCCTTCGAACTCGAAGGTCGGCGCAAACCGGACGATGGTAGCAGTCTCGCTCGCCTCACGCCCGACCAGGTCCGCGATCGTAGCCAGCACCGCCTCTCGCGACGAGTAGATGTCCTCGCGCATCAGCAGCCGCGCCATCGAGCCCGATCTCTCGGCAATTGCGGACGCAATCTTCTGATGCATGCGGAACGACTGCTCGGCATCTTCCGCTCGCTGCGACCAGACGATCCGGCGGTGGAGCGCATTGGGAAGCACCATGCGCGCCATGTCCGGTATCTGGGGGATGCGCGACATGCGCATAACCTCGACGTGGAACCTGAGGTTCTCGATGACTACGCGCTCGAGTGAGTCCGGATCCTCGGGCATTGCTTCCCTGGCCTCTGCGGCGAGCGCGGAAAGCAGCGAGATCTCGGCATCGCTGGCCCGCTCGGCCGCACGGAATGCGGCGAGGCCTTCGAAATTGGCGCGCATCTCGAACAGGTCCTCGACCTCTTCGCGGCCCCAGGCGCGCACGGCAAAGTCGCTCCGGCCCTGGCGGATGAGGTAGCCTTCATGGGTGAGCGCACTCAGCACTTCGGCGACCCCGGCAGGGCGGCAATCGTAGACTTCGCCGACCTCGGCCTTGCTGATCGCCTGTCCCGGAAGGTAGCGCGCAGACAGGACCCCGAACCTGATTTCGAGGAACATGAGTTCGGAAAGAGACTGTGCTCTGGTCAATCGACCTCCCTCATGGGTGAGTTCTGGCTCACCGCATTGTTTCGTACTTCCTAGCATAATATCGTTCTGATTTCCGAATCCGGGAGCTTCGCATTATCCCCATTTGGTCGTCGTTCGGGTTTTTGGGGCAGCAGTGGCCAAAGCAAAATTGCCAGTCATGACAACGATTGCCTGCCCGGAGCAGATGATCTTTGCCGTGCTGCGTGAGCCCAGCAAGCGGCGGCGCTATGACAGTGCGGCCGATATTCCCGGCCTTCAGGGTCTCGATCCCGCCGAGGCAGAGCGCCTGGCACTTGAACTCACCGATCTTGGCCTCATTGCGCGTGACCATGGCCGCTACACCATCATCGACTGGAGCGTTGACCGGATCACCGAGCACCTGGCGCTGGCCGGTGCGATCCAGGCCTTGGCTGCGGCGCAAGTGGCGAGTCTGCACAGCAAGGCGGATTTCAGCCATCTCGAGACTCTGAATTCGGCGCTCAAGACCTTCGATGACATGGATGCGGCAAACCTGCTCCAGGGAGCCTACATCGACTACCAGTGGCACCTAGAACTGGTCCGTCTGAGCGGCAATCGGGCGGCGCTTTCCGCTTATGGCAAGGCGGTTCCGCCGGCGGTCTGGATCGCCGGAGCCAACTACTTCCAACTCGATGAAGCACGCAGCTCCTTGGTCGAGCACGACCGTCTGGTCGCCTACATGAAGGCGGGCGACACTCTGCGCGCGCGCGATGCCGTCTCTTTCCATGTCGAGGAAGCGGCCGCCCAAATCCGCCGCGCCGGCGCGGCGCGGATCGAGAGCTATCCTGGCAAAGGCACCTGACTTCCAGCGCCGCGGCGCTGCGAGGAGAGGGGGTGCGAGCCTTGTGTGGAGGGCTCGACCTGCTGCTGGCACATGATTGAAAATCCAGTCCGTTCGGGGTAATCATGGCCAGGGCGAGGAGACCCTCGATGGACCATGATCGCTACGGACTTGATGGAATGCCGATTTACCCGCGACCTGGTCACTTTGACCATGTCACGGGGGTCAGACTCCCTACGTTTCGCGGCAAATCCAAGACCATGGGCCGTTGGCCAGCAATCGTGCTCGTGGCTCTGATGGTGATAGTCGGGATAGCGTTGGCTTCGGCCTCTCACCTGTTCGGTTGAAAGTCAGGTTCGTCTCTTAGCAACATGCAGGTGATCACGCTCGGGCTTGTCAGGGAAGCGCTCGAACTGAACGGCATATCCGTCACCAAGCCGTGACCGAACCTGCGAAGCCCAGCGCTCGCCCTGCTCGTCTGAAATGTTGTTGCCCCTGAAGTCCAGAGCGCGATCGTCATAGTGCGCTGACCCGGCCATGTGCTGGCTGCTGTCATTGCCCGACGTCACCACCGGGGTTGGCAGGCCAAGCGAACGGGCCTCTTCAGCCACCACTCCCATTGCGGGCACAAGGTCTCCATCCATGCGGCCGAGCCTCGCGCCAGGCTTGACCTTGATGCCAAGGTCGCGCGCAAGGGCGGCGCCATCGACTGGACCATCGGGCACCGCGAGCAGCGTGCCGCCTTCGAGCGGCGAAGGAACCAGCCCCTCCGTGCGCGGGGCGGATGGAAGCGCAGGCGTTTGCGGCATACCGAGATCGGCATTGGTCCCAAGCGATCCCACGCCAGCGATCCCGGCAACATCGCTGAGTTCGTCGATCCGGTGAGCGCGCAAGTCACCCATCAGGTCGTCCATTATATAGGTGATGGCCTGGTCGCGGCGCGTCACATCCCGATAGTCGAGCCGCGGGTTGGAGAGATCGGGCAGGTGCCACTCCGGGTGCTCGCGCTGGAGTGTCTCATAGCGATCCTGGATCAGGTTGGACATGTCGCTCGAGATCTGGAAGCCGTGGCTTTCGGCGTAACTCGCCTCTGACATCATCCGGCTGCCGATCTCGCGGTAGCGAGCAGCAGCGGCGCGCCGTTCCTCGGCCTCGCCAATCCGCCAATCGCTGCCATCGGTGCTGGTTCGCGAACGGCTATGGTCAGTGTAGTCCGAGCTCTGGCTGTAGGTGCCCGAAGACTGGATATCGCCGCTCGACCCGCTGACCACCATGCGATCGCTCGTCTCGTCGGATTTGTCGGTGCCGCGCGTGGTCTGGTTCGTTGCTGAACGCTCGGATCCTGCGCTGGCATTATCGCCGCTTTCACGGCGACCGGAAAGAGAGCCGGAAAGAGAGGCAGACACGCCGCTACCCACTTCCGATTCCAGAGGGGTGCCGACCGTTCCGGTACCAGTCAGCGACAAGCCTGAACCAAATGTGCGACTGCTGAAATCGCTCGATGAGCGGTTATTGCCCTCGCGAAGGATCAGGTCGTTGTTAGTGACCTCCCGCGTTGAGCTGCCTTTGGCGCCTTCGACGACGACGTTGCCGCCCACATTGTGAGTGTCCGATGCCCGCGAACCGCTTTCGC
This sequence comes from Novosphingobium subterraneum, assembly GCF_000807925.1. Classification (GTDB taxonomy): domain Bacteria; phylum Pseudomonadota; class Alphaproteobacteria; order Sphingomonadales; family Sphingomonadaceae; genus Novosphingobium; species Novosphingobium subterraneum. The sequence continues at coordinate 12,435 of NZ_JRVC01000030.1, forward strand.
GCCGCGCTCCCGACACATCGCTGGTCGCGGTGACCGCGCTGCCAAACTGGCCTTTCGAGCTGGTCCAACTGCTTGAGGTGCCGTTTTCGATCTTGTCGGCCTCATTGAGATACCATTGGCCCTGGGATCTGAGGTCGGTCGCATAGCCCCGCGTCATCGTGGGCTTGAACGGCAATTGGGACATCGCTGCATTGGTGTCGATCACCGAATAACCCGAGCCATATTCGTTGAACATGCGCCCGTCCGCTTCGCGGAAGCCAGAATGCCCTGCACCTGCCAGCAAGTTCGGCGCCTGATTCCACTGCGACATCTGCCGGTTGTCTGCGTTGAGATTGCCGTAGCTGACATCGCCATAGGCGTAGTTGCCGGTGGTCCGCTCGAGCGCCGCGGCATCCGAGCCAGCCTGGACCGGGGCGAGCATCGAGCCAAGGTTGTTCGCAACCGACATGGTTCCGCGCATGACCATCAGCGCCAGCATCGGCACCGACAGCATCAGGAACCCCGCCATCGTGGCGATGTCCTGATTGACCGCATCGATTCCCGCCCAGTTGGCGAGGTTCACGCTGCCTGCTGAAACCGCTGCGGTCTGGGAGGCCAGGCGGTCCATGATGAACGAGTGGATGAGAACGTAGATCGGTCCCCAGGCCGAGAGGTAGAAGAAGCCCGAGAAGTAGCCCTTCAGGGTCGCGATGCCGGTGCGCGGGAACAACAGCAGCGGGAAGACGATCGGGAACAGAGCGTAAAAGACCACGGTCAGGACCACGCCAAGCACCGGAATCCAGATGAGCCCCTGCTCGGCTGCCGTCGTCATCGCGTTGCGGGTCTGGGTGTCCGCGCGCTGGAGCGCGAAGGAATCGGCATCGGCATTGCCGAAGTCGAGCTGGGCGGCCTCGAAAGCGTCGACCATGCTCTTCTGCTTGAAGAACTGGTTACGCGTCATCGCGGTGCCGGTGAGCAATTGCGAGACCACCGGCACGTCGGCGGCGAGCTTTGCCCCTGCCGCGGCCTCGGTGAGCTTGGGGTACATCGTATGCGCAAATGGCAGCGCATAGGCGTTGATCTGGTTGTCCCACTGGTTGTTGATCAGCGTCCAGGCCTGCGCACAGGTCTTGCCCTCGATATCGACCGTGCCGGTGCCGGTATCGGTCAGGTACTTCATGCCGCGGTTGGTTGCGGCATTGACCCCGAGTTCGGCCCAGAGGTCGGGCGCTTCGCTCAGCAGCTTGAGGCTCTTGGTGCCAAGCAGGATGTCGTAATAAGCGCATTGCTTGAGATAGCCGTCGACATTGGCCTTGAACACCGGATCGCGGATCTCGAACCCGCGCGCCTTGTCCCACATCCGCGCGCCGTAAACGAAGCCGCCGGTCGAGTAATTGAGCGCAGCAGGCATGACGAAGACTGTCTCGGCCGTGCGGGTCAGGTAGTCGCTGATCTGGCTGGTGAACGAGGCCATGGCTGCGAGCCCGATCGGCACGTTGGCGACCGTGGCGGGCGCAAGCCCGGGATTGACACGGTCGGTGACCTTCACCGTCACCGTCGGGACCATCAACACGGTGTAGATCAGCGTCGACTGGATGAACCAGCGAAACCACGCGCGCCAGTCGAGGTCCATCGCGGTAATGAGGAGCGCGTAGATCAGCCCCATCACCATGACGACGCGGATCAGCGACTTGAACCCGCCCGAGCCGGTCCAGGCGGCGATCGCGTTGAAGGTGTTGACGAGGTAGTCGCCGCCCCCGACCGTGAAGACCTCGAGCATCTCCGCCGCCCCTTACTGGACCTGGCTGCCGAGCGTGCGCGAGAAGCGCAGCGCGGCCGACATCTGGGGCGAGAGCTGGGTACGCAGGGTCTTTTCGAGCATCTGCGTGCGCTGGATCAGCGCAAAGGTCTGGTCGAAGCGCTGCGAGGTGCGCGCCGCGATCCCGAGGAAATTGCGCCGGGTCTCGTAAAGCCCCTCGCGCCATTCGCGTAAGCTATCCGCATCAGCCCCGTTGAAGTCCGAACGCGCGTTCACTGCCATGTCGATGAACCGCATGGTCATGGTGGTGACGAGATCGACCGCGACTATTTCGGAAAGGTCGTTGATCTCCTGCGCGGAGATGCCGAACTCGGCCGCTGCGCTCACGGTGATGATCTTGTAGACCGGCACGCTCGCCATGCCGAGGAGCTGGATCTCGGCCGGGGTCAACGAGGCGCCGGGATCGCGCACTTTCAAGGCCATGCTCTCGATCAGCGTGCGCACCCGCGCCTTGATCGCTGCATTAGGCCCGATCACCATGTCGATCTCGCTCGGCGCCATGCACTTGGCGCTATCGCCGCCGCAGCTCCAGTATTTGTGCGGGGTGGAAGAGGTGCCGTCGAGCATGGCGCTGATCAGCGCCGGGTCGGCCGGGCCGATGAACTGGACCCTCGGCTTGCCGCCATTACCGGCCGGATCGTAGATCACGGTCCCGACGAGGGTCATCAGGAACTCGCGGAACTGGGTGTCGAACCCACCGTATTTCTTGCCCAATGCCGCCCAGGTGTAATTGTTGGGCATCCCGGCCTGTTCCTTCATGTCCGGGTCGGAATTGGCGCTTTTCAAGGCTTCGCGCTGGCCGCCGTTGTTGCACTGCTGGCGCGCGCGGGCCCAGTCGGAGACCGCGCCCTGACTGTTGGCGATCGCCTCGCAGATGACCGAACTCGCCGTATCGCTCTTCGGCCAGAGGCCGCCGACCAGCGCCTGCGCGGTCTCGCAGGACGAGATGTTCATCTGGTTCATCTGCTGAACCTTCTGCGCCAGCTCATCCATGACCTTGCCGATCTCGGGCGAGATCGTGTCGATCGCGAGTTTGAAGGCAAAGCCGAGCGCGTTGTTCGCGGTCGCTTTCAGCATGGCGACAAGTTCGGCGGTGTTGATGAACGAGAACGACCCGGCAAAGAGGTCGATGCCGCCGCACCCGGCGCGCGCGTGGGGCAACTGGAGGTTGAAGGGCTGGATGTTCTTTTGCGGGAAGCGCGACCAGACCGAGCCCATCGAATAATAGCCCGCCGACTGGCCCTGGTAGGCGCTGGGACCGGTGACATTGGCCTGGACGCCCATGTCGGACATGAAGCTCTGCATCTCGCCTTCGACCCCGGCCGAGGCGGGTGTGGGCGAAGCGAGCAGAACCGCGGCACCGAGGACTGTGCCAAGTGCGCGGCGCGAGGCTCCATGGAGGCGGCGGGCGAAGCGACGGGCGCGCATCAGTAGTCGCTCCCCACCTTGACCTGCGTCAGCTGGAAGACGCGGTCCATGATCTCGTCCTGGCTGAGGATTCCGTAGCCGATCGGCATCGGCTGCTTGGTGACTGAATCGAACAGCACCAGCGCGGGCACCTGGCGGTCGGTGCCAAGCCCGAGCTTCTCGTATTGCCCGCTGTCGACCATGTAGCCGGGGAAGGTCGAGGAAGGTCCGCCATCGGTGGAGACCGCGAGCACCGCGAGGCCGTACTTGTCCGAGACGGCTTTGAGGATCGGCGAGAAGATGTCGCAGGCGCCGCAGCTCGAGGCGAAGAAGTAGAACACCCCGTAGCGCTGCGAGAGAGTGGCCATGACCCGGTCGCGGTCGGTCTTGCGCTCGTCGATCCAGGCGCGCTTGCCGAGCGTCGAGACCGGGCGCTGCAGCGTGTAGTCGAGCCCGGGATCCTGCCACAGCGCGCGCTGCCAGACGTCGGCGAACATCGAGGAGCGGTCGAGCTGTTCGCGCTGGAAGCGGACATAGGCGGTGACGTTCTCCGGGCTCGGCTCGAGGATCGCGCGCGCCTTCAGTTCTTCAAGCTGGGTCCCGATTGCGGCCAGTCGCTCGCGCGCTGGTGGCTGCGCAGCAGCAGCTTTGCGCGGCTCCTCCTTGGGCTTCTCGCAGTAGAACCAGGTGCCGAGCTTCCTCTCCTTGCAGTAGAGCGCGTCCTCGGACTGCCGCACCTCGACACCGTCGCCCTCGGAGGCGCGCAGCGGTGCGGTCCCGGTAAGCGCGACGCTGGAGGCGGCAAGCAGGGCAATGCATTGGCGGTGGTTCATGATCCGCTCCTCTCGAATTCCTTGATCAGTGACATGAAGACGCCGAGGTCGAGCAGCCGGCGGCCGCCATCGAGCAGGCGTACAAGCGCGCAGTAGAAGCCGGACAGCGCCTCGCTCCCGGCATCGGCGATCGTGTAGGTTCCGGCCTCAAGTCGCGCCCATCCCCGCCGGACGATGGCATCGAGCTGCGCGCTGAGGCTGCGCGCGCGAACCGGGTGGTCGAACCAGGCCGAGATTTCGGCAGCGATCCCGCGCGCGGTCAGCGGCCCCTTGCGAGCGAGCGCCATGCCGACGCAGAACTCCAGCACGGTCAGATCGGGGGCTGCGGCGTAGGCCCCGAACGCGACCACGCGCGCGCCGCTTTCGGGCACAGGATTCGTGGCGGGCTCAGGGCTTGTGCGCGGCATAATAGGCCTCGATCTTTGCCTGGATTTCGATGAGCGTGGCGGCTTCGTCGGGGAGCTTCGCCGCATCGACGAACTCCGCGTAGATTTCGGAAAAATCCATCACCGAGAGGTCGAGCTGCTGGAACTCGAAAATGGTGAAGCCGTCGCAGACGGGCTTCTTCGGCGTTCCCCATGTCTTGCCGATCTGGGGCCGGCCCTGCTCCTGGAGGATCCGACTGATCTTCGAGAGGAAGCAGCAATAGACATCGCGCTTGGAAAGACAGATGCCAAGGAAGCTCGACGAGCAGTAAGTGCCAATCTTGTGGCAGAGCCCTGCATCGTCCTTCTGATCGAGCAGCACCTCGGCCGGGCTGCACAGCAGCGGAACGAGGAGCGGGACGCCCTTCCCCGAGCAGCAGTTGGCGAGACCGAAGACCTTGTGCGCACAACTCTCGGCGGTGCCCTTGAACAGCGTCAGCGTGCTTTCGTCGAACTCGGAATTGGCCTGTCCGAGCGCGTTCAGCGCCACGACCGCGTCCTTGAACTCGTCGGAGGCCTCGCGAACGATCGGCTCGCAGTCGCCATTGACGCAGTAGACGTCGTCCCCGCAGATGTACTGCGCAGGCTGGCTCGTCGATCCCGGGATCGGGCACTTGTAGACACGCTCGGCGACCTTGCACGAACCATCTCCGCTGGGCGGATCGTCGAGACAGGTCTCGTGGTCGAACATGCAGCCGGGGGTTGCATCGAGCTTGCCGCAGTCGTTGCCGCCGCCCACCACGGTCTGGCACTGGTAGGTCTTCGCCGTCTCCCAGCAGGCCCGCGTGACCGGCACGCCATCGATCAGGCGGGTTTCATTGGGGGCAGTGCAGGTCTCGGCAGCGAGGGTGCAGGTGCCAAGATCGACCGAGCAGGCATTGTCGGTCCAGACTTGGGTGAACCACTTCGATACCGAGCTTTCGGGCACGATGCCGGCGACATTGGTGCTGCACGAATAGACCGCTTCTAGCGAAGCGGGCTCAAGGCAAGTGAGGTAGCCCCCTCCCCCGAACGGATCGCCGATGAAATCCCAGGTCTTGCAGAGCTGGCGGTCGGTGAGGCCTGCCGCGGAGGCGGTGGTTTGGGTACAGCTCGGCTCCGCCGATATCGCCCCGCACTGCTGAAGCCCGCTCACATATTGGACGGGAAAACCCGTCACGGGATCAAAGGTCAGCGCATCGGTGATCCCTTCGTTGTTGCAGCGATAGACGTTGCTCACGACCTGGAAGGCGTCCGCCGGCGGCGGTTTGGCCACCGTGCCCATGAGGTAGACGTTGGGATCACTGACGCCTGCGTCGCAGTCGTAGTAGTCGACCGTGAGGTTATAGTCGGGAACAGGGAAGGTCCCGGTCTTGCGGCACAGGGCGTTGCCCTCAAGCGAGGCGCAGCCCGGAAAGCCAGGGGCCGTGACGCAGAGGTACTGGTAGAGCGTCTCGTTCCATGGCGCGACGGTGAGACTGCGGGTGCAGGTCTTGGGCTGTTCGACCACGCTCGAGCCGACATTGCAGGTCCATTCGGCAGTGTTGGTGGTCCCCGGACTCGGCGGCAGCGGGACGCAATTGCCGGTCGACCCGTCCGCGCTCATGCCAGACAAGTAGGCATTGGGATCGTCGGTCACGGTGTTGGCGCGGGACAGGTCGGCGCGGGTGACATCGACGGTCGGCCGCGTGGTCGAATTGGCGGTGCGGTAGGCATTGCTATTCACGCCGGCCGCCGCCCCATCGGCGTACATGTTGCCGGGATTGTCGTAATACTGGGTGAGTCCGGGATATTCCGCCTGATACCCCGGTATCTGCCCGGCCGCACCCGGGGCATCGGTGATCCCCTGGTAGGCGCCGCGCACGCTCGATCCGGTCGCCCGAGCCTCGGCCTTGGCCTCGTCCACGGTCATGGTGGCAGGCGCGGAAGGAGGCGGCGGGGCGGGAGCGGGCACGCCGGGATCAATCGCGGGCGGGAGCGGCGGTTGCGGCTCGACCAGATCGTCGGGCGGGGGGATGTAGACCTGTCCTTGTGCGCCGGCCGCGGCGAGCAGCACCATCCCGGCAAGCGCAAATCCAGCAAGGCGCGGCGCGCGCATCTCAATGACCCTTGTTGAGCTGGGCGAGCGCGATGCGCGCGACGCCGGCGCCGGGCCCGCGGCCACCTGCAAAACTCTCGAGCGCGAACTCGACTGTGACATTGCCGGTGAGCCGGTCGTGGTCGGGAGTGGCGCTGGTGCAGTCGAGCCCGTCGCAGAGCTCGTACTCGCGGCCCGCGGCGACGAAGGTCGGCGCAGCCTCGACCTTGAAGGCGCGGAACAGGCGCGGGTCGATCGCGAGATGGGCTTCTTGGCCCTCGTCGGTCACAACGCGCTTGAGGCCCTCGGCAAAGGCTTTTGTGCTGCCTCCGGGAAAGCCGCGGAACACCACCACGCCGCCGGCCTTGGTCGTGTCGGCGATCAGCCGGGTGAGCGAGGCCCCAGGCATCGACAAGCTGGCAAAGACCATGAACATCGGCCCCTCGCCCATCGGCGCGCGGGTATTGGCCGCGGCGCCGGCGAGCAGTTCGTCGAAGTCGACCGCGCCATCCGGGCCCTTGGGAAGGCTCGCGGGATCGATCGAAGCGACGGAAGCGAGGCCTTGTTCGCGCAAGGTCTCGGCCTCGGCGCGGTGCGCCTCGCCCTTGCCGGCAACCGCATCGACCAAGGTCTGGGCATCGGCTGTCGCCTCGGTTGCCCGGTCCTTGATGGCCTTGAGGTCGATGCCGTCTAGCGTTTGCGCGAGCGCTGCCGAGACAGCCGTAAGCGCGAGGAAGCCAGCGATTCCTGCGAGGTGGGGTTTAAGCAAGGTGCGCGCGAAGGTCATGGGCGTCCTCACAGCATGCAGCAGTTGCGCTTGCGCCAGACGAGGTAGCCAAAGTCCTCACCCTTGACGGGGTAGCCCTTGCCGGTCTGGGGAATGATGGTGGTCGCGCCGATCGGCGCGCAGGCGTAGCGGCCCTTCACTGTCGAGATCGGGTTGGTCATCTGCAGCCGGTATTGCTGCTTCCTCATCACCGGCATCAGGTACTTGTGGCACAGCGCCTTCGAACCCATCGTCCCCCAGGCGAGCGCCTCGCGGTGCATCTTGTAGAGCATGCGTTCGGCGACGAGCCGCGAGGCCTGGATCGGGGTGACATGCGCGGCGACGTGGCCGTTCAGCGGGTACATCCCGCCGTTGCAGCCCGCGCACCAGAACATCTGGTCGATCGGCAGCTTGGCGGTCGCCGCGACACAGTCGGCCGCACACGCCGCGGTCGCGATCGGGTTCGAGAACAGCGCGACTTCCGGATTGATGATCGAGGTGAGCGCGGAATCCTGCCAGAGCGGGTCAATCTCGGTGACATAGGCAACATCGAAGGTGGTCTGCTCGAAGCAAAGGAAGTCGGTCAGGATCTCCATCCAGTAGAGCAGCGGGTAGACGTAGTAGTGCGACTGCCACTGCGAGCTGTTCTGCGCCTTGCCGCCGATCTGGCTGCGGCCCTGGACATGGCCATTGCCGATGGCGAAGCCGGGGTTGAGGCGGATTCCGCCAAGGTTGGGAAAGCACCAGGCCTTGTTGGTGACGTCGACAAGCCGCACCGGCTCCCAAAAGCCCACCGAGATACCAATGCGCGGGATCGGCGAACCGCAGGCGCACAAGGGAAACGAGGGATTCTTGGGGTCGGGGCGCGAGCCCTTCCAGATCGAGAGCCCGCCGATCGACAGTGGGAACAGGCACGACCAGCACACGTCGGTGATCGGGTTGATGAACTTGCCGTGGCAGGTGGCGGTATCGGCGCGCGCGGGCGCCGATACCGCAAAGGCGAGCGCCAGCGCCGCGAGCAAGGCGGCGAATTTCCGGCCGAGCCGCGTCATGGCCGAGCTCCTTGGGCGAAGGCCTCATCCGCCCGCAGTTTGGCGCGGAAGTAGGCGACGCCGTGGACCGGCGCGGCGAGGGCGAGGGTCAGCGCAGGACCTGCACCCCAGAGCCCGAACAGCGCTTTGAGGAGCGGGAGCAGCAAGACGGCGAGCGCCAGCGCCCAGCACAGGGCCATCCACCAGCGCCGCATGTGACGAAGGCGCGCCGTTTCGGGAGCGGCCATCGGTGTCTTGAGGAAGTCGATGAGCGAGTGGGTCATGACACCTTGCCTCCGCCAGAGAGAACGGGTGCGCGTGCGGGCGCGGCTGCCGCGGGCGGTAGCGGCACTTCGCTGATCTTGAGATTTGCGCCCGCTGCCGAGACCACGGCGGGGGTGTGGCGGATGCCGAACTTGGCGGTGAGCGTGCCGCCCTGGTCGAAGTAGAAGCGCCGCTGCCAAGGCTTCATCGCATCGAACGGCGAGCCCGAGACAAAGATGATCTTGGCCCGCGCATCGCTCCAGGTTTTCACCGCCCAGGCCAGCTCGGCCGCATTGTCACCATCGACGAAGACCAGCGCCTGGCTCAATTGCACCATGTCGAGCGGATTGACCCGGGTGCCGCGCGCGGCGATCAGGTTGCCCTTGGCATCGACGATGTCGTCTTCCGTGACGATCGAGGGATCGAACAGCCATTCGCGCTTGACGCTTGCGGGGGTCATGCCATCGACCGGCTTGGGACGGCGCACGCTGGCGACCGCTTGTTCCTGCATCTGGCGCTGCATGCGCTCGATCCCGCCATTGGCCTCGAGCGTCCTCAGCCGCGTCTCGATCGTGGTGAGAAGATCGGTCTCGATGATCGGAAAGGTCTGACCCATCTGCCCATAGTCGGCAGCACGCAGGCCCGAGATGCCCGGCCAACCGACCAGCAGGGCAAGGCCGCTTGCGGCGATCAGGGCGGCGAAGGGCCTCACAGCAACGAGTCCCCGGTGCCGATGATCGTCCCGGAACAGACGAACCCGATATCGGCATAGCGGCTGTCGAGCCCGTCCTTGTGCGCGGTGCCGAGATAGTAGCAGTGTTCGGGGATCCGCCCGGTCGGACCAGGCTCGAGCTTTTCACCGCGCGAGCTCGCCGGCTTGAGGCGCGCAACCTCGGCGCCATTGATCCGCACGACGGCGCCCTCGCGGCTGACCACGTCGCCCGGCATGCCATAGACCCGCTTGGCAAAGGGCGGGGCCACCTTGCCGAAATGCGCGGTGATGAGCGGGGTCTGCGGCGCCTTGAAGACCACGAAGTCGCCGCGCTCAGGCACGCGGTGCTTGTCAATCCAGAACGCCCAGTTGGGGAGCGACTGGGTGGTGTTGATCAGGATCGCATGTTCATCGCGCCAGCTCGCGAGCAAGGAACTCGCCGCGAGGCACGCCGCAAGCGCGCCAATCGCCAGCCAGCGCTTGGCATGACTGCCGCTCGCCGCCGGGGGCTCAGGGTGTGTTTCATTTTGCGGGGGCATTGCCCTGACCCCCGAGAACTCCAGCCTGCGGCGCCGGTCCCGGCCCCGAACCCGACATAGCGGCACGCATCGCGCCCATGACATCGGTGCTGCTCGCCGCCGCCTGCTGCGGCATCCGCACGCGGGCATAGACCTCGCGGCGCACGTCGGCAGTGATGTCGGGGACATTGCCGGCGACGACCGCTTCGCCGACCAGCACGATCTGGCCTGCCGCGCCGCGCCGTTCGAGATTACGCTGGATCTCGCTCATGAACGCGCGGGTCTCGGTGGTGACCTGCTCGGGCGGGGTCGCCGAGCGCGCCTGCGCCTGGACATATTCGCCGACGATCCCAGAAAGCTGGACCTTGGCGATCGCCGGTGTCTTAGGCCCGCCGAGCACGCTCTTGGTCACCCATGCGCCCCACAGGCCCGCCGCAACAAGGGCGGCCACGAGCGCGACCGGGGCCGCACCGAGGCGCGCACGCTGCGGCGGGCTCGCGGGCGCCGCTGCCACATCGGCCTCGAACAGCGGACCGGGCGCTGCGTTCTCGCCGCCTGTTGCGGCGACACGGGGCTTACCTGCCATGATCTCTCTCCTTGCAAGTGGGGTTTGCCGCCGGGCTCAGATCGCCAAGCGAATGGCGGCGGAAGAAGGCGAGCGCGGCGAACAGCACGGCGCTCGCCAGCCAGAAGAACAGGCGGAATCTGTCCTGCCGTGCGGCATCGGCCGCGACGTAGCGCGAGGCGAAATTGTCGAGCTGGAGCACGGTCCCGGAAAAGCTGAAGTTCCCGAGCGCGGCGAAGAACAGCAGCCAGAGGGCAGCAACACAGCCGAGCGTGACTGCGAGCCAGCCTGTCAAGCGCAGCGCGACGTAGCAGCCGTCCGCCAGGCGGGATGGAGCGCGCGATGGCGCGGTTGGGGCCAAGGTGGGCGTCATTCGGCCGCCTCCGCAAGCTCGCCCTCGGCAAAGTCGGGCGCGCCGGGCTCGGGCGGCACGAAATCGGGGAAGGCCACCCGCTCGATCGCATCGGGGAGCGCCAGGCCGCCGCGCACCTTGTCCTCGATCTCGGAAAAGACCCGGGGGCTCGAGGAATAGAGCGTCGCCGAATAGGGATCGAGCACAAGGCGCCCTACAGCAAGCGTCTCGGGGCCTTTGATCAGGACGTCGGAATACTCGGTCCCGTTGCGCTTCAGCGAGCGGAGCAGGCTTTCCGTGTAATGGTCCATCTCGAAGCGCTGGTGCTTGGCGAGATCGTTGATCGTCTCTTCCTTCTGCTGGAGGACGATCGACCAGTCCGAGTTTTCGAGTGCGGCGAGCGAACCTTCCGACTTGTAGAAGTCGTTGAGCGACTGGGTCGCTGTGATCAGCGAGCCGCCATATTTGCGGCAGGTGCGGGCATAGGTCTCGATCGCCTGGCCCATCTGCCCGCCGCCAAGGAGTTGCCAGGCTTCGTCGATCATCGTCAGCTTGGGCACCGAGCGGTCGAGATCGCGCATCACCCGAAGTGTCAGGAACATGAGCGCGGTCAGCGCGACCGAGCGCAGTTCGGGCTTCGAGGAGAGGTCGGAGAGCTCGAACACGGTGAGCCCGGCCGAGAGGTCGATCGAGCAGGCGCCTTCGAAAAAGCGGCCATAGGTGCCGCCTTTTAGGAACGGCGACATCGCATCGGCAAGATCGCCGGCATAGGGCGAAGGCAGCGCGCGCAGCGCCGCGGCAACATCGTCAATCGTCCCATGGCGCTGTTTCTCGCGCCAGACCGTGCTCACCGCGGAATCGATCAGCCCGCGCTCGGTGTCGGACAAGCGGTCCTGCTGGCGCGCCATCTGGCCGACGATCGATTTGAGCATCGCGAGGCATTCGACCTCATAGTCCTCGCCGTCCTCGTCGCTCGCTAGCGCCTCGCCGTCGATCATGTCGAAGGGATTGAGCGAGAAGCCAGAGGATAGCTTGAACTCGACGAAAGCGCCGCCGAAGGCTTTGACCATGTGCTCGAACGAGCGGCCGTCATCGATCACGATGACCTTGGCCCCCGCGCCGGACATCGCGGCACAGACGTCCTGCAGGAATACCGACTTGCCCGAGCCCGACTTGCCGAAAACGGCGACGTTGTGATTGCCCGCCGCGTTCTGGAACGGCGACCAGAAGAACGGCTGCCCGCGCCGGCCGATGAGCAGAACGTGCGGGATGTGCCCGCCGGTGTGCTCGCCCTGGAGCGGCGCGATCGAGGCCGCGGTGGTGGTGAGCATGGTCTTGAAGCGCTTCATGCGCTTCAGGTCAGCCGAGAGCCCATTGGGGAGCGACAGCGGCATCGCTGCGAGCAGCCCCATCACCTGGAGGTAGCGCTCGTCGATGAGGTCCCACCCGCAGGCCTTGTAGACCGACTTCACCATGCGCTCGTTGATGTCGCCCTTGCCCAAGGGCGAGAGCGCGCCGACGCCGTAGTAGACCTGCGCGAGCTTGCGGCCCTGGCGGATCTCGGCCTGAACGTATTGCTATTCGTCGCGCTGCTCGGAGAGCTGGGGCAGGAAGCGCGCCGAGCGGCTGTCGGCAAGGCTGGTGGTGCGCATGACCTTGAGGCCCGCGCGCGAGGCGACCGCTTCCTCGTCCTGGTAGACGAGCCCGAGCACGGTCATGACGTTGCAGCCGAAGCGCAGCTTGTCGTTGATGACGTCGCCGATGATTTTCTGGACGTCCCACGGCGCCCATTGTTTGGGGAGGTTGCGCACCGAGAAGAAGCGCCAGTCGAACTTGTCGGGCACGACCTCGCCGATCACCGGCGCGCCGTCCTGGCGCTCGCCAGTGGGGCGGAAGCGCTCGGTCTGGAGCACGATCCGGTCAGGGGTGACCTGGGTTTCGAGATCGCGCCGCACGCACTGGACGTTGATCGGATCGAGCTCGGAATAGTGTTCGGGCTTGTCGGCGTTATCGACCGCCGGGCAGAGAAAATCGTCGAGGAAGGCGATCAGTTCGACCGGTCCCATGTCGCGGGCCGGGATCGAGAGCGACTGCAGCGTCCCGTGAAGACTGTCGCGCACCGAGGCGAGCGTGTCGGCCCCGATCGGGCCACTGAGCCGGGCACCGACCGAGAGGATCACCCGGGTGTTGCGCAGGTAAAACGGTGCGTCGCGCGAGATCGACATCCAGGCGGCGCGGCGCAGCCAGCGCGCCCGGTGCATCGCCGCGCGGCCATAGACCCCCTTGGCGACCACGCGCGGCATCACCCAATCAGCGATGCGTTCGCCAACCGAGGGACTCTGCCAGTGGATCAGCTGGATCTCGCAGCCCGAGGGCACGGCGTCCGACAGAAACTGGGTCAGCAGCTCGCCGCTGCGCTCGTCTGCGCCCATCATCGGGGCCAGCTCGAGAATGAACCCGAGCGAGTCCGTGTTGATGAACAGGCCGTGCTTCTTGTCGTAGCTTCGATAGGGCAGCCAGTTCGACAGCATCGGCGCGCCGAGCACCGGGCGCTCCGCCTCCGGATGCGCGCTTTCGCCGAACAGCATATCGAGGAACCGGTCCCAGAACCCGTGCGAGGCCATCGTCGCTTACTCCTCGACCTTGGCCGGAAAGGCGGCGGGGCCATTGGCGGGCTTGGTCGCCGCCGGAGCGGCGCTGACCGCCGAGGCGGAAGCCGGAGCTGGGGTCGGCACCGCACTACTGGGCGCCGCACGTACCGCTGCTGCCGGGACGTGCGCTTTCGCAGTGGGCGCGAGACGCGCCTGCACCTGAGCCTGAATCGCCTCGATCGCATTGCCCGACTGGAGCGCGGCACCCTTGGCGCGCGCCGCCGCAACGGCCTCGGGGCGCGGCGGCCCGGAAGGCGCGGCATCTATTGCTTTGGGAGTGGGTGACCCAGCGTCCTGGGCGATCGGGGCGACGGGTACCGGTGCCGGCACGAATGCCGCGCTCGCGAGGCTAACTGCCCTGCCCTCGACCTGCTCGCCGATATTGGGCTCGCCCGAGGACAGCTCCATCCAGGCGCCGTTGTCGACCACTGCGTGGATGATCCGCGGTTCGTGGAGATTGCCACCACCATCGACGAAAGAGGGGAACACCACCTTGAGCACGCGGCGCTCGCGGTGGACCATGCCGCCGCCGGCCGAGGTGATGCGGCCCGAACCCGACGGCGTGTACGACGCAGTAACCGGCTTGGCGGCGGCGGGCTGGCGGATGTACGGCCCTGCCGGGGTCATCGGCCGGGCATTCTGGATCACCGACAGCGCCTGGTCGTCGATCACCGTCGAAGGCGCGCAGGTCCCGCCTGGTGCGCTGCAGGCAAAGCTGCCCTTGATGTTGCCGCCGAACAGCGAGGTGCAGGCGGCGAGCTGGGTAGCCGCGAGTCCGATGGCCGCGATGCTTGCAGCCCGGGTGACGGGGTTTGGCGATCGCCGCGCCGCAAGATCCCCAAGCCGGATCGCGAGCCGCCAGATGGCGAGGCCCGATTGGCGCGACAGCGGAGCCTCACCAAGCGCGACATGGCCCGCCGAGCGCGCCCACGCGCGCTTGCCCAGCAATGCCTGTTCGCGAGGCGTGAGCAGCACGCCTCGCGGAACCGCAGTGGCAAGGACGAGATCCTGCCACAGCTGGATTGCTTCGGCGCGGCTGAGCTCCACCCGCGGCAGCGAGACTCGCCCACAAGAGCGCCGCGCGACTGCGCGCGTGAGGCTCGCAAGATGCTTGGAGCTGAGCGCGGTCACGACTTGGCGCCCTTCAGCCACTGCTCGAGCACTTCGCGCGGGCGGAAGCCTTCGATCACCGCGCCGTCCGAGCGGACGATGACCGGGGTTCCGGCAAGGCCCTGCTGGCGCGCGAAGGCCTCGTTGGCATCGAGCGGCGAGGTGTCGCAGGCGCGCGTGTCTGTTATCGGCGCCCCGGCATAGGCGGCTTTGACCGCCTTGCGGCGATCGCGCGCGCAGAACACCTGGTTGGCAAGATCGCGGCTGCCGAGCACCGAGATCGGCCGCTCGATCACCCGCACGTTCATGTTTTCGAGGACGCCCGAGAGCGCCCGGCAGTAGCCGCAGCGAAAATCGCTGAACACGGTCACGGTCGGCCCCGAGTTTGCTCCCCAGACAATGCCGCCCGCCTCGGGCAGTGCGGCGAGCGACATCATCCGGGGGGCACCGCTCGCCGCCGGCGTGCTGACGCCGCGGCGTGGGGTCTCGACTTCCTGGGCTTCCTGCTTGCTCCCCGCAGCGCCGCCGACGAGGAGATCGGGGTTGACCTCGAGCAGCCGGACCGCAGTCAGGTCCTGGCGGGTCTGCATGTCGTAGACCCGCCCGATCAGGAGATATCGCGCGGTCTTGTCGACGTAGAACAGCTGCGAGCCTGCGGTCACTTCGCAGACCCCATCGACCACCTGGCAATTGACGCGGGAGACCTGGGTGCGCGGCAGGCGCTGCTTCAGGAGCGCGGTCACCGCCTGGTCCGCCTCGCTTGGGGCATGTTGGGCAGTTGCGGCATCACCGGTGCCGGCGTTCGCCCAGACCAGCGAGCCGCCACTACCGAGCGCGATCGCGGCGAGCGGCATCAGGACCTGGCCAAGGCGGGGCCGCGCCAGATGGAATGACTTCAAGGACTTCAGCTTCATTGCACCCTCCTCACCCGTTGATGAACACGCCTTCGAGAAACACGATTTCGACATCGATCCCGGTCGGCATCTCGATCACGGGCTGGTACTGTTCGGCCCGCTCGATCAGGTACTTGCTGACCATGTCGCCCGAGGTGGCGATGCCTTCGCCGAGCCCGCCCTCGAGGATGTCGCCGGTGCCGAGCTTCTGGCGCTGCCCATTGACGTTGACGTTTGTTCCGGTGAGCGTCGAATTGGTGTTGGCGGCAAAGCCGCGGCCAAAGCCGCCGGCGAGACCGGCAAGGAAGGCCTGGCCGATCAGCGAACCTTCCCGGCTGACCACCCTCCCCCTGACCCCGGTCTTGCCGCCGAAGGCGATGAAGCCCTTGACGTCCGAGACCGCGTAACGGCCATTGGGCTGCGGGCAGGTCATGCGCTGCAGCTTGACGTAGACCTTCTCGCTCGAGAGGTCGCCGCGCGCCGCGCCGTTGACCAGGCATCCGGCGATATTGGTCGTGAGCAGCCGCCCGTTGTCGTAGACCGAGCGCGCAGGGCCGGTGATGCGCAGCACGACCGGCAGGGGATCGGTCTGACTCTGGACGCCGGCGGCCGCATCGACCCCGACTATGACCTTGGCGACCGCGATCGAGTTCGGCGGCAGGTAATTGGCGCTGTCGGTGAAGACAGTGTTGCCCTTGGGGACCGGGCTTCCGGTTCCGCTTGCGCCCTCGTTGAACGAGACCAGGCTGACCTCGCTCCCGCGCCCTGCCGGGAGTCCCGCCGCGGCCATTGCGGCTTGCCCGGCAGGCGTGCTGGGCGCGGTCTGGTAGCTCGGTGGGCTGGTCCGCCCGTAAAGCGCGTTGGGTCCGACCGGTGTCGCGCCGGCACCCATGACCGGCGACTGGCGCGCGGCTGCGAGCGCTGCCTTCAACTGCTCATTCTCGTTCTGGTAGGCGGAAAGCACCCGCTCGGTGTCGGGAGATATCCCGCCGCCTGACGTGCTCTGCGCTGCCTGACCCTGGGCCAGCTGCGCTTCCAACTGGTCGGCCCGCTGCGCACGGGCAGCGAGCGCGCGCATGTTGGTGTCCATCGACATCATCTGCGCCTCGGACTGGGCACGCCACTCCTTCTCGGCCATGTTCTTGTTGACCATCTCGTCGACCGAGACGTCGGCGACCTGCCGCTTGACGCTGGCGTCGCTGCTCTTGTGATCGCCGGCGAAGATCCACGAGGAGCCGATGACAAGCGCGGCAAGACCGCCAGCGCCGAGCAGCAGCATCTGCTTCTTCCTGACCGCCTCATTGGCCACGATTGCATCGCCGAGCGGCGAGGCGTCACCACTTCCAGGGTGGGTTGCGGGACCGTCGAGCGCCTTGGGGCCTTTGCGGAACGGGTTCTTCCAGTCCATCACTGGCCTCCATTCGATTGGATGAGGTAGACAGCGGCCGCCTGGCCGGGCGCGAGCTCGCTCACCGGGGTCATGAAGGCGACGCTGCCGCGCGCGGCGAGCAGGTTCTCATCGAGAGTGAGCGGCTTTGCGCCGGTGTTGCGGACCTTGAGGATCAGTCCCTTGAGGTCAGCGCCGCGGTATTCGCCGACCTGCTGGACCTCGAGCTTGCCGACCGCGACCGGCTCGAGCACGCTTTGCCTGATCTCGAAGCCTTCGATGGTCTCGCTGCGATACATGGCTTGCGCGAGGCGCACGGCGGCATCCTCGGGCGAAGAGCGCACTTCCCAATCGCGCGCGGCCTCGGTCTTGATCGCCGTGTTGGTGACGAAGACCTGCTCGGCGTCGTTGCCGCGGACCTGGCAGAGGAACTTGTAGACGTAGCCCTTTCGGGTCGTGCCGAAGAACGAGAGGTTGGGCTTGGTGAAGCCATCGGGCACCGAAATGTAGATGTCCCCGCGCACGGGCTCGTTGACGATCTTGAAGTCCTCGGCCGGGTTGCCGGTGCTGATCTTCGAGACCGAGGCGAACTGGTCTCCCGCAAGGCTGATCCGGGTGAGGTCCTTCGCCGAGGCGACACAGGCGACCGTACCATTGTCAGCAGCGGGAATGCTCTGGTCGGCCATGGCGGGTGCGGCAAGGCACAGCGCACCGAAGCAGATGAGCGCGGCGCCAACCGGGCGGCCATTGATTGCATAGGGCCGTCCGGCGAGCACGCTGCCCACCCCGATCGCGCCCCAACCCAGTTCGGCCATCACGCCTCTCCCCCGTCGCTATTGTCTGATTGCGCGCTGCCCGCGCCCTTGGCGTCGATGACCTTGCCCGACGGATCCTTGGTCACGCGCCCGAACCCGGCGAGCTTGAGGCTGACGCCCGAGTAGCTCCACACGTAGCGGAAGGTCCGGGCTTCGGAGGTCACCTCCTTGGAGCCGACCACCGTGTGCAGCACGCCGTTGACCTCGCTGGTCAGTGCCTCGGGATCGACAGAGAGGTTCTCGATCGTGAAGAACTGCGAGACATTCGAGCCGTTCTGCTCGTTGAAGATCTTCATCAGTTCGGCCTTCATCCGGCCGTGGGTTCTGGGATCGGTGATCGCCAGGATCGAATCCATCCAGTACTGCAGGTTGGACGGCGAGCGGTTGAGTGTCAGCAGCGCGGCATCGCGCGTGACGAGCTCAAGGTAATCCTTGTCGATGTGGCTCGAGGACAGCGTCAGCGGCTTCGCCAGCACCGGCTGCAGCACCACTTCGCGGTCGCGGTGCGCGGCGGTGAACGTCAACACCACGCTCAGGGCAAACAGCCCGGTCGCGGTGATCGCGAGGAGGTTGCGCTGCTTTAAGAGCCGCTGCGCCTGGCCGTGAGAAATCGAGAGGTCCATGTCGGTGCCGTCCTCAGCCCGCCATCAGGCGAAGATGGGAGGGCGGCGTCGCTCTCAGCCCCATAAAGGCACCCGGCAGGTACCAGTAGGCCGAATGAATGATCCACGAGACGGCTCGTCCCGCCTTCAACTTGCGCAATCCCCACCAGGCCAGCACGCTTGAACATAGACCGATGAAAATATGTTGAGACAGGATGCCCCAGGCGAAGGGAACGATCATCGCGAGAAACTCATCGAGTGTCCAAAACCCGATCAGCTCCGGATCATCGAGATGCGCGGGAACCGTGTAGCGATTCATGAACGACACCACCCTCTTGTCCGCCCACGCAAAGCCCTGCGGCCATGCGCGGACGACTGGTTGGATCAGATCGTCGCGGTGACCGCGGCGGTGACGATGGGCACGCCCGTGCCGGCTCCGACGCCGACCCCCACGGGAATGGCGACCTGGCCGAGGCTGAACCGGCCCGAGGCGAGACCGACGATGCCGCCGGCGAGGCTCAGCACGGTGATGATCTTGCCGCCCGAACCTTCAAGGAAGCCGGTGAAGCTGGTGAGCGCGGTGTTGAACGTGGTGTCGGCGCCCGCCATCGCCACTTCGCTGCCGAAGAGGCCAGCGACCGCGACCACTGCGGCCCCCTGGAGGAGGCTTGCCCCCTTCCCTTTCATCGTGAGTTTCATGTTGCCATGTCCTTTCCAAACGCCGTGATTGTCACGGCCTTCAGAATGAACAGAGGGGCGCTGCCTGGAGCAATTAAAGGTCCGTTACGGCCCGGAAACGAATCGGATGATTTCCTCAAGGCGGACTTGGAGGCACCTTATGTTTCCGAATTTGGGAATGGGAATTGCCGGATCGGGAACTGAAGTTTCCGTTTTCCGCAATCCGGTTTGCTGCATCGGGAATTGTGATTGCCGAACAAGGAATTGGCCTTCCCGAATCACTTCCACCGGCCCGGATTCGCCAAATTTACAATTTGGAGCCATTGTGCCTGCCGACACATGCACCGGAATATCCACCCATGGCCGCAGGAACGCGCAACGTCCGCATCTTCGTAAGCGAGCAGTGCTTCGACCTGCTGGTCGATGCGATGGCGGCCTATTCCAAGGAATCCCGCCGGTTTCAGACGATGCGGATGACTGTCCAAGCCGCCTGCTTGCGCCTCAAATCCCACGGGATATCGAAGCAGGAACTCGAAGATTTCCTCGCGGATTACGCGATCGGCGGGGACATCCGGATCTTTCTCGAGGTCGGCCCGGAGTGGTCCGGAGATTACGATGCGGTCCGCGCCAAGGTGAAGGAAATCAGCGAAAAGCCGGGATTGGACAAGATCCTCGTGCCGTTCGCGGTATACCTCGCGGTAAAATACAATCTGCTCTAGGTATTTTCCACGCGGCAAGTTGCGCGCTTCTTAAGACTCTTGACAGGTTATGCCATCCCATAGACCTTTTGCCTTGGGAGGGATGGATAATGCCTCACAGGAACTTGACGCCCGAGACGGTCTTCAAGCCGAGCAGTCCACCGGGCAGTGAACCCGTCTTCGCTTTTGCCAGTCCTGGACCGCGCGAGGGCGAGCAGGAACAGTACAAGCAACTCATAAACGACGAGCTGGTACGACAAGGCATTCTGCCGGCTCACCTTGCTGACCGGATGCAGATTTCGCGGCCGAAGCTGCACAAGATCCTCAAGCAAACCAACCCGCTCTCCGACGACTTGCGAGATCGCATCTTCAGCGAGCTTGGGATGGATCATGTTCGCGCGAAATTCTGCGTGGCACTGCTTCACGATCCGCGGGCCTACATCGAGCAATCGGTCTTTCTGGCGACCGAGAGCCTCAAGAGCTTCTATCTCGAGGTCCTGACCTGTCGGCGCGGCTCGATCGAGGTCGATCTGCGCCCGGCCGTGATCCACGAAGCGGCGCGGCGAGCCTACGATCTGCTGCTCTCGCATCAGGAGCGGGTCATGCAGAACAACCAGACGCTACAGGCTTGATCGGCCCTCCATGCGGCCCGACACCATCGCCGCGTGGACCCAGCTCTATGCGGCCGTCGGCCTCTTGGCCGGGATTTGCTCAGGCTGCGCTCTGCTGAAAACGATCTTCGATATCCGCGCGGGCACGATCGCGCCGCCGTCCGGTTCGGGGCTGCGGTGGTGGCTGTGGTTCCCGAAGGTATGGCTGCATTTTCAGCTCAGCTACCTCTGCGGATTTCCGTGCATTCTGGCCATTGCGATCCTCTATGCGCACTATATCGGGTTTGCGGAATTCGTCCCGTCGTAGGTGACCAATGAAACCTCGCGGTAGCCTGATGCCCAGACGGCTGTGCTGGCTGCTGTCGCTCGCGCAAGAGAGCTGGAATCTGGACGATTGAGCTGGGTAAGGCGGAGCCAGTTGGTTGTGATGGTTCGCACGTAATTGCGGGTTTCGGGGATCGCTGGGATATAGCCCAGCGTGAGGGAGCGGCGCTCTGGTCCGGCATTGTAGGCGGCCAGGGCGAGATCGACGCGTTCAAAACGATCAAGTTGCTGGCGAAGATATCGCGCGCCCGCGCGCATGTTCGCCAAGGCGTCCCAAGGGTTCCATAGCTCCAGATGCCTGGCGGTTCCGGGCATAACCTGCATCATTCCCATTGCGCCGGCCCTGCTGATTGCCCAAGCCTTGTATCCTGACTCTTGGGCAACAACTGCATCCAGCAAGCTGGCGGGCAGGCCATTCTCGCAGGCGATTTGCGACATCGCTTCAAAGTACGTTGCTCGGCGTTTCTCCACCTCGGCCGGCAACCACCATGTCTGGAGGTAACCATTCCCAGGACAAGACAGCGGGTTCTGGCTTGCGCTGGCTCCTTTGCCAATTTTATCAATTATATAGACAGGTTGGCTGATACCTTGCAAATGAGCGCGTAGCGCAACCTCGACAGGACCATCTCCGCCACTGGCCGCAATGGCAGAAGGAGCGAAGCGAGACAAATCCACTTCCCTTGCCTTCGCAGGGGCAACGAAGACCATCGCAGCGACTGCGACTATTTTTGCGTAAGTCAAAATCACGACACGCCTTTCCGGGTGGCGTGCAGTCTAGTTGGGAATGCGCACGTGGATTCAACCTAATCGCTGCATTCTTGTCAATTGATGATCTGGAAGCGCCCCCGTTGCCTATAACCTGGTGTCATTCGCGCTAATGGGTGCCTTATCGCATTCCATAGGCCAGATGCCGTTTTCGAGAACGGTTCATGCGCAGGTCCTACCCATACCGGTTTGCAAACTATGATAGCCAAATGCCTTACGTGCCTCTTCCAGGCGCTTTCCGCTATCCACGGCAGCCAATATTGCTTTCTCGGCGACCTCTATTTGCTCTGCGATTGCAAGAACCTCCTCTAGATGGGGGGCAGGGATGGCAACCACGCCATCTGAATCTCCTACCAGCCAGTCACCGGGTTCGACACGCACTCCTGCCAGCTGGATTGGATCGTTGTTGGCAACCGCGGTGGCGCGATCCTTGGCGGTGCGCATTGTCACGCAGCGCGAGAAAACGGGATAGTTAAGCGCGACGCAGCGGTCGCTGTCGCGGCATGCGCCGTCGATCACGGTCGCCGCAATACCTTTGGTATGAGCCACATAGGTCAGAATGTCGCCCCAGACGGTCTGGTTCAAGATGCCGCCATTGTCGATGGCGACCACCGCGCCAGGTGGCACTTCGTCGATATAGTCGCCGACGCTCCCACCGGTAAGGCCGACCGGCAACATCCGGATCGTAAAAGCCCGTCCGGAAAATTTCATGCCGCGAGCAACCGGAGCAAGGCCGATCAACTGGCCTGCAATTTCCAGCCTGTCCAGCGCGTCGGAGAGCGCCGTGACCCCGACGGTGTTCAGACGTTCCACAACCTTCGCTTCATCCATGATTGCTCTCCGCACCGTTCAGCAAGTCTTCGTAATTAGCCCCAAGGACTTGATCGAGTGGCGAACCCGCTTCGATCGCCAGCGCCATCGCCGCTTCGCGTGCGCTGATCCTCTCAGCTTCCCGCAGGACGTCATTCAGACGGTTCGGATCGACGAAAACCACTCCGCTGCCATCCGCGACAACCCAGTCACCCGGTTTGACGACCACGGTCCCGATCGTGACCGGGCAATCCCAGGCGTGCTCCGCAATCCGGCCTCGTGCAGTTACCGGAACCGCATTGCGCCCGAAAATGGGCAGCCCCAACTCCCTGCTTTCATCGACGTCGCGGCAGGCACCATCGATTATCACCCCGGCCACGCCGCGCTTGATCGCGCCTCTGCTGAGCAGTCCGCCCCATCCGGAAACATCGGCCCGGCCACGGTGTTCTATCACGATGACTTCGCCATTGCGGGCCGACATCACGGCGGCCGCGCACAGGTGGCGTTTGGGCAATCCGGCAAGCGGCGGCCCGAGCTTGACGGTTACGGCCTCTCCGGCAATCCGACG
Organism: Novosphingobium subterraneum; assembly: GCF_000807925.1. Classification (GTDB taxonomy): domain Bacteria; phylum Pseudomonadota; class Alphaproteobacteria; order Sphingomonadales; family Sphingomonadaceae; genus Novosphingobium; species Novosphingobium subterraneum. Next base: position 35,074 of record NZ_JRVC01000030.1, read on the forward strand.
ACCAGGGATGGTGAGCGGAGCCAGACCGATTACGGCGCCCGTTAGCCCAAGAGTATCGAGTGCATCGGATATCGTGCAAGTGTCGAACGAACCGAGGCGATCCGCAATCGACTGATCGTCGGTTGGTGCATCGTCTTCACTCATGGCTGGAAACAAACGCCAGTGCATCGCACTGGATCACGATATCTCCAGGCAATGAATTGTACATCAGTGTGTGTCTGGCTGGCCTTGATTGCTCGTCCGTGAATTCCATCAGCCAGTACTTGTTGATCAGGGGCTTGAGATCGGCCGAGGCAACATAGAAGGTCATCTTCGCGACATCGTCGAAGCTGCCGCCCGCCTTTTCCAGAATGCGGCCCAATTGCCAGAATGTAAGCCGTACCTGGTCCTCCGCGGTCTCCGCGACGATCCCTGTTTCGGGATCCAGCCCATAAACGCCTCCGGTGGCGACGAGGCTGCCGACCCGACTTGCGGCCGGGATCGGATTACCGGAATGGTGGAAGCCATCTACTTGAATGCTGTGTCGCACTGTTCGCCACTCCTTCGTGAACCAGGTTGGGCCATCGCGATGGCCGATCGGACCGGTCCGCGCCGGTTCGCCCGGGATTAAACATCGAGACGTGTGAACAGCTTCCGGGCATTGTGTTCAAAAATGCATGCCCGCGCTTCGTCGTCGAGTGAAGTGAGACCTTCGATCACCGGCTTGAGATCGTCGTAGTGCCGCCTGGTGAGAGGGTCGATTCCGTCGCCCGAGCCAGGCCTTTCGGTGCCGAAACAGCAACGGTCATATCCCACTGTTTTCACCAACAGATCGAGCGAATCGGGATTGTGCAAGACGGTGTCGAACCAGAATTTTCGTAGAATTTCGTCAAACGACGGGGCATCCGCAGCAATCCGTCCCTGCGCCCGTGCCATCTCGCGATGCGAACGCCAGCGTCCGATCTGGTAGGGGATCGGGCCGCCACCATGGCTGATCATGAGTTTCAGATCGGGGAAGCGATCAAACACGTTAGCCCGGTAGACCGAGGTAATCGCAAGCCCCTCCTCGGCGATGAAGTGCTCATCGTAGGATTCCCGACCGTTGCAACATTGCCCGGAATGGATGTGGGCCGGGAGATCCAGTTCGCACAGACGCCGGTAGAGCGGATACCAATAGGGATCGCCCAGCGGGGGCGATCCGTTCATGCCTTCGCTCGGATCAGGGTTGAGCAAAATCCCGACGAAGCCCAAGTCATCAACAACCCGCTCGATTTCGTCAAACAGGGATTCGACGGGTCGGCCCGCCTGTTGGGGCAGGGCTCCCACCCCCCGAAAACGATTGGGAAACATTTTCACGGTGCGGGCGATCATGTCGTTGGTGTCGCAAGTCCAATCGACGATATCTTCCCACCGGGCGGTGCCGTTCAGAGTGAGGAAAGGCCGAGGCGACAGCAGCTGGACGTCGGTACCCACGGCATCCATGATCTTGACGTTCTGTTCGGCGCTTTCCTGCAAATCGCCGTCGCTTACTTTCGCTCTATAGTTCTTTCCGTACTGCCCCCCGGAAACAATCAGATTGCTTCTGTGTGCGTATAACGATGACGGAGCTACCAGGTGTGCGTGCGCGTCGATTATAATGTCTTCTTACCTTTTTTGGCTCCAGCGCACGGTCGAATCCGAAGCCCGACATGCGAAGCTCAGATCGGGTAGACCAGATAACGCGGCAGAACCGAAGTATCGAGTTCGGCGCGGCGGGACAGCAACTTGGCGCCACCATCGTCTGACAGTCGCATTGTATCGAGATAGCGGCCGGCGGCTAGGACTTGGGTGACGCCGACATCCATCGGCGTCATGAACACCGAGAAATTCGAAACCACTTCCACCGTTCGGGCATCGACCTGGCGATGGCTGACGCGCTGGACGAAATGACGGGTGCGGTAGTCCTGAAAGGTGCCGGCCCAGATCTCGTTCACATAGGTGACGCGATCTTCGAGCCGTGCCCGGCAATCGTCGAACATGAATCCGAGCTCGAGGTTGTGCTCGGTATTTTCAGCCGCGCGGCAATAATAGGATGCTTGGTCTTCCTCGGCATAGTTTTCGAGCCAGCCCGGCATGTCCTTGCTGTCAAGCGCGTTGGCATCGGCCAGCAGCAATCGGTCGATCGCTGTTTCCAACTCGGGAATGGTGGCCGTCATGCTTCTGCCCTCTCGAAACCCATCGCCGAGCGGTAATATTCCCAGCGGGGCAGATTGCCGCTTTCATCGTTCTGCAGAAACTCCGATTCCAGCTTGCCCGGATCGCGCACGCCTTTCTGGAAGATAGCGTGGCCTGGCGTGTGACTGCCGATGTGGATCCGGTGGAAGATCGAGGCGTCTTCCATGCTGATCAGCCCGCAAGGCCCCAGCAGGTTAGAACTTTGCCGCAAGCGGTGGCGAACCATGTCCGCATCGTCGTCCTGGTGGGCGAAATAGGCATAGTGAACTTCTGTAGTCTCTGCATCGACCGGGGTGGCGAAGCGCAGATTGATGACATCGAGGTGCTTAGTCGAGACGAAGGTGGGGAACAGCTGGACGATCCGCGACCCCACCGAAGGGTCCTGCCCCTTGAACGCGATCAGTTCCTTGTCCTTGAGAACACTGGGGCCACTGGCCACCGAGAGCGCCGATTCGAAGCACACGTGCCCACGCTTAGTGCAGGTGTATTGCCGCCCTTTGCCGCCCTGCCAGTTGAGCATCTTGAACGCCGCGTGCAGCAACGGGGCATGATAGCCGTCGTTGTCGTTGTAGCCCTTCCAGTTGCTGTCGTAGCGAACCTTCTGATAGCCGAGCAGCTTCAGCCGTCCGTCGCCGGCCATCAGTTCGCGCAGGGTTTCACCGGCTTCACCGAGGAACTCGTCAAGTGGCTCAGTCTCGGCCGAAAACGTGACGAAGATCAGGCCATAGAAGAGCTCGAAACGCGGCTGCCCCAAGGGGTAATCGGCCTTGTCGAAGCCGGGCAGGAATTCGCGCGGGTTGGGGCAGCCGACCAGGTCGCCCTTGGCGTTGAACAGCCAGCGGTGATAGGGGCACTCAAACTCGGTTTTGTTGCCCATTACCGCGGTTTCGAGCTGATTGCTGCGGTGCGAGCAGGCGTTGTAAAACACCCGCACCACGCCTGCCTCGTCGCGTGAGATCAAAAGCGGGATTCCGGCCATCCGCATCGTCTTGAAATCACCGGGATTGGGCAATTCGCTCTCATGCGCGATCGGGTGCCATTCCGGGCCGTGAAAAATCCGCTTGATCTCGTCAGCGTAGAGATCCGCCCGCGTAAAGGCCGCCTTGGGAACTTCATTATAGTTCTTGGGCCAGGTCAGTGTTGTTTCAGCCATCCTCGTTTTCCCACGGGTTTGATTGCGGCAATTCAGCTCATTTCAACGCTCTGCCTCGAGCGCCTTGCCCAGTTCAGCCCACATCCTGCCTGAATTGCGCGCGCCTTCGAGATAGTTTTCGGGACACAGGTGATAGGGCGGACGGCAAGGCCCGGCATTCATCCAGCCGCCGGCGGTCATCCGCGCCTTTTCCAGGGGGATGTTGTAGGTCGAGAATTCCTTGAAGCTGCCGTTCGGGAAAAGCGTCGCCGCAGTCGGCGCGAGCCGGCCCATGAAAGCCTTGGCAGCGCTCCAGTCGCCGCTCGCGCGCGCTGCGGCGACCACATCGCGCAGGGTCGTGCTGACCAGCGGGTGGCAGACCGCGCCGCTGGTCCAGAAGGCGTCGATCGAATCGTCCATCCGCGCCGCGCCGTAGTAATCGAAATCGATCGGCAGCAGCTTGATCCGCCCCTTGATCGCCGCGAGATCGGGCAGCAGGGTGCCGACGCCGATGTACTTGGCGGTGACAACCTGCGGAATTTCGGCGACCTGGCCCCAGAACGTGCGCGGGAAATCGAACTTGAAGGCTTCGGGGTTGGCATAGATCGCGATGTTGATGTCGGGCACCGCCTCGGCAACGTCGCGATAGAACTGTACCGCGACGTCGACACTGGGGGCGCACCACATCGGTACGCCCAACATCGTCCCGGTCGCGCCGATATCGACTGCCTTGCGGGTTAGCGCAATGGTGTCGCGGGTGTTGATGCAGGTTGTCCCGACAAACACCGGCACCCGGCCCGCGGCGGTATCGACGATAGTCTTCATAAAGACGAGCTTTTCGTCAAGTGTCATGGTTGCGGCCTCGCCCAGCGTCCCCATACTGAGAATGCCATCGACCCCGGCCTCGATCAGGCCGTCGATCATGCGGGCTGCTTCTTCGACATTAACAGTATCAGCGGCGCGCCAGTCGGAGGCACCTTCCTTGGCTGGAGTCGGCACGATCGCCCAAGCACCCTTCACATCAGCAGCAGTCAGCAGTTCACGCGCCACGAAACATCTCCCAAAGACTCTTCAATCATTAGCCAATGTGTAACGCATTGCCTATTGACTTGGCAAGGGTTGAATGCGGTTTTATGAGGCCGGATGCCACTAGGATTGCACGCGTCCGGCCGGATGCGGTGTGGGTTGGGAGAAATCAGGGATGACAGACGCGAACGGCAGATTTGCAGACAAGATCGCAGTTGTCACAGGAGCAGCCCAGGGGATCGGCTTTGCTACCGCCCAGCGCCTAGGGCGAGAAGGGGCCACAGTCGTGGTTGCCGATCGTGCAGAACAGGCGACACTGGATGCGGTTGCGCGACTTATGGCCGAATCTGTCGACGCGCACCCCGCCATCCACGACCTTGAGCAACAGACTGGAGCCGCTGCCCTGTATAACGCTGTAAGCGATAAATTCGGGCGGATCGACGTGGCCGTCCATAATGTAGGTGGCACGATCTGGGCCAAGCCCTATTGGGAATACACCACCGAAGAAATCGTCGCCGAGATTAATCGCTCGCTGTGGCCGACGCTGTGGTGCTGCCATGCAGTGCTGCCCCACATGCGCGCGGCAGGTCGCGGCGCGATTGTCAACATCGGCTCGGTGGCAACGCGCGGGGTCAATCGCGTGCCCTACGCGGCTGCGAAAGGCGGCGTGGCGGCGCTGACCGCTGCGTTGTCTCTGGAATTGGAGGATTGTGGCATCAGGGTAAATTGCGTGGCTCCCGGCGGGGTCAACGTGACCCGTGTCACCCCGCGCAACACCGCTCCGCATTCCGACGCGGACCGCAAAGGCTTTGGCGAAGTGATGGAGCAGACCTTGCGCGATACCCCGCTGGGCCGCTTCGGCGAGCCCGAGGAACTGGCCGCCGCAATCTGCTTTCTCGCCGCTGACGAGGCGTCCTACATCACCGGCCAGACGCTCTACGTCGCAGGTGGCGGGATCGGCTGATCCCGCCCGCCTTGCGAGCCTAACCAGCCTGCTTGAGGATTTCGCGGAGCGACACATCGGCATCGGCCAGCTGCGCCGCCTGGGCTCTGGCCCGGCGCTCGATCAGCCGTTTGCCGATGCCCATGTCCGGGGCGCGGTTGACAGTCAGGATGCCCTCGATCGTCTCGCCTGACCGGAAGAATGCGGTAAACTGGTTGCTTGCCATGTCTCCGCGCAGGGTTACCTCGGCTTGCACCGGGATATGGCCGCAGAACTGGATGTTGAGATCGAACTGATCGCTCCAGTACCAAACCGGCTTGCAGTAATCGACGTCCTGCCCGAGCATCGCGAGCGCTGCGGCCTGGGCCTGGTCGGCAGCGTTCTGGTAGGTTTCCTGGCGGATATGACCGCCGAAGAAGCTGTCCTGTTCGGCGACGTCGCCGGCGGCAAAGACATTCTCATTGCTGGTGCGGCACTGCCTATCGACGATAATGCCGTTATTGGTGACGATGCCTGCGTCCCGGGCTAGGCTGATTTCTGGCACTATCCCGACCCCGACTACCACGGCATCGCAATCCACCAGTGATCCGTCATCGAGTTCGACCTGCGTCACCCGCCCGTCAAGCACCTTCATCGCGTTCACGCCGCGTCCGAAGCGGGTGTCGACGCCGCGCTGGCGATGTTCCTCGCCCAGCCATTGCCCGAACTGCGGCCCGAGCGCGCGAATCATAGGCGCGGCAAGCGGTTCGATCGCGGTCACTCGGCACCCCAGCTTGACCGCGCTGGCCGCGACTTCAGCCCCGATCACACCCATGCCGATGATGACGATCCGGGCGCCGTCCCTGAGGTCCGTCGCCATCCGGGTGGCATCGTCCCGGGTGCGCAGGTAATGCACGTTGGCGGCGTCGGCACCCTCCATGTTGAGCTTGCGGGCGGAACCACCGGTGGTCAGCAGGATGCGGTCGGCTTGGACCAGGTCTCCGCCCGTCAGGCGCACAGCGCTCGCCGCCAGGTCGAGCGCTTCGGCACGCGTGCCAAGCCGCATTTCGATGCGGTTGGCGGCGTACCAGGCCTCGTCATGAAGGAAGAAATTGTCCGGTACATTGGCCGGATCCCACAACACCTCCTTGGACAGGGGCGGGCGCTCGTAGGGCCGCCACGGTTCTTCGCCGATAAGGGTGATCCGGCCATCGAAGCCAGCCTGGCGCAAGGACTCCACCGCGCGGCCACCCGCAAGATTTGCTCCGACCACGGCTATCGATTTCATGCAATTCTCCCAACTTTGCGTGCTTTCCGGGGCTTATTGCCAGAAGGCGCCCCTTCCCATAGACTGCCTTTGCATAATATGCAATGCGTTGCGAGATTTTGCCCGCGCTAGGTTTATTCCTGGATTTCCAACTTTTCAAGACGCAAGGCGAGCTGCCGACGGGTAAAGCCTAAGGTGCGCGCCGCGCGCGCAACGTTGCCCCCACTCGCATCAAGGGCCTCGCGGATCACCAGCCCTTCCATCTCCAGCAGGCTTCCGCCCCCATCGACGATCAGATCCAGCATCTGGCGCACCAAGCCGGCGCGATCGCCGACATTGTCAACGGCGCTGATCCTGCCATCGTTGGTCATGCCCATCGTCGGCTTCAATTCGAGACCGTCGGTTTCGAGGAACAGGTGCCTGACGTCGATCGCTCGCCCGTCGTCCGCCAGCAGCACGGCACGTTCCACCATTCGCTCGAGTTCGCGCACATTACCGGGGAAATCGTACACCAGCAGCGCGTTGATCGCCCGCGGGGTGAAGCCCGATACCGTTCGGCCATGGCGCATGGCATAATGCAGACGGAAGTGTTCCAGCAGCACCGGAATGTCCTCGCGGCGCTGGCGCAGCGGCGGCACCCGGACCGGCAAAGTCGATATCCGGTAGAACAAGTCGGCACGAAACGTGCCTTCCCGCACCGCCTCGTTAAGTTCCACATTGGATGCTGCGATCAATCGGACATCCACCTTGATCGTCCGCGTATCGCCGACCCGCTCGAACTCACCTTCCTGGACAGCGCGCAGAATCTTCGATTGTGCAAGTGGCGACAGTGTCGAAATCTCGTCCAGGAACAGCGTGCCGCCATTGGCCAGCTCGAACCGACCGGGCCGGGCGGCAACCGCGCCAGTATAGGCCCCCTTGGCCACGCCGAACAGCTCCGATTCGATCAACCCCTCGGGGATCGCCGCGCAGTTGAGCGCGATGAACGGCTCCGCCTCGCGCATGCTCAGCCGATGAGCGAGCTTGGCCAGCACTTCCTTGCCGACCCCGGTCTCGCCCATTAACAGCAGCGTCGCATTGCTCGACGCGGTGCGTTCGATCATGGTCTTGGCTGAGAGGAACCCTGCCGAGATCCCAATCACCGTTTGGCCCCCATCATGCCGCGTTTCGGGCAGGACCAGCGGCGTCGCGGCCAATTCGAGGTTGTCCAACTGATCCCATTCGGGTTTTGGTTTGGCGTGAAGTACGCAGGCGGCATCGCCTCGCCCCGCACATTCCACTTCGCGCATGATGATCGGTTGTCCCGCGAAGGTTGTGGCAAAGCCGCTGGCAAAGCCAGTCTGCATCCAGCACACCGGGTCAGTGCTGTACCCGGTCGCGCTGAGATGGATCGCCGCCTCGATCGAATCGTGGACCCTGAACCGGCCTTCGAAATGCCCTCGCGAGGAATCATTTTCCAGGATTTCGATCTGGGTCCAGCCAAACCCGGTCAAGGCGTGCGCCTGCGGTCCGACCGCGAATGCTTCAAGATAATCACCATCCGGGCGTAATTTTTTCGCGCCGATCGCGCACCGTGCGCCTTCGGCAAAACCGACACCCCAGAAGAACCGGCTGGCCGCTTCGTGCCCCAATTCGGCAACTAGGCGGCTGCGCCAGCTGGCCAGAGCCGCTTGGCTGAGCAGTACGCAGCGTTCACCATCGTGCCAGATCCGGCCCATTTCCGGTGAGAACTGCAGCTTGCTGGCAATGTCGGCGTAGCCTGGAAGTGTCTTCATCCGGTCAGGCTATCAGATTCGTAACTTTCGGGCCAGACTCAAGCCTCGACATTTACATTTACGTCGATCTGCAAGCTGCCTCGCAGTGGGATTGACCAACCCGGACTGCTGTAAACCGGTAAGAAACCGATATTGGCACGACTCGTGCTTAGAACTTTCGCGACACGAAAAATCGATGCCGACTTTAGCCATACTGTGCGGGAGAGGATCAAATGAACGACAGCATTGCCGATCTGGTTGATTCCCGCACCGGGCGCCAATCGCGCTCGATCTACGCGAGCGAAGACATTTATCGGCAGGAACTTGAGCGGATCTTCGGGCGCTGCTGGCTGTTTCTGGTCCACACCAGCCAGATTCCGAAGCCGGGCGACTATTTCCGCACCTTCATGGGCGAAGACGATGTGATCGTGATCCGCCAGAAGGACGGGTCGATCAAGGCGTTCCTCAACAGCTGTACCCATCGCGGCAACCGGATCTGCCGCGCCGATCGCGGCAATGCGCGCGCTTTCACCTGCAACTATCACGGCTGGTCTTTTTCCCCGGACGGCGCGCTCTCCGGGGTGCCGCTGGAAAACGAGGCCTATTTCGGCGAACTCGACCGCACCAAGTTCGGCCTGATCCCGGTGACGAAAGTGGCCGAGTATAAGGGCCTGGTGTTCGGCTGCTGGGATGCCAATTCGCCCAGCCTCGATGACTATCTGGGCGATGCCAAGTTTTTCCTCGATGTCTGGCTGGATGCCATGCCAGGCGGATCGGCACTGCTCGGCGAGACGCAGAAGATGGTGCTGGGCACCAACTGGAAGCTGCCAGTCGAGAACGTCTGCGGCGATGGCTATCACCTGGGCTGGGCCCATGCCGGCGCTATGGCGGCGGTCCAGTCGATGGACCTCACCGGGCTCAGCGTCGGCAATTCCGGGGTCGATCTCGATGGCGGGCTGTCGGTCGCCGGCATGAACGGGCACATGGTCCTGAGCGCGCTCGACGGCGTTTCCGGCTATGCCTTCTATCCCGATCCCAAGCCGATCCTCGAATACCTGGAGGCCAACCGCCAGACGGTGATCGACCGTCTGGGCGAAGTGCGCGGCAGGCAGGTGTGGGGTGCGCAGGTCAACATCACCATTTTCCCCAACCTGCAGCTGCTGCCCGGGCTCAACTGGTTCCGGGTCTATCATCCCAAGGGTCCCGGCCAGATCGAGCAGTGGACCTGGGCCATGGCCGAAAACGACATGCCCGAGGCGGTGAAAGCGCAGATCCTCGAAAACCAGTGCCTGACCTTCGGCCTGGCAGGCCTGTTCGACAACGACGATGGCGACAATCTGACCGCCTGCACCGAACAGTCGCGCGGCTGGCGCACGGCGCAGATGGATGTCTACACCAACATGGCGCTGGGCCGCTCGGGCAAGCGCGAGGGCTTCCCCGGCGATATCGCCGCCGGCTTGGTAAGCGAACACAACCAGCGCTATTTCTACCGCCGCTGGCAAGAGCACATGATGGCGGAAACTTGGGCCGAAGTGCCCACGTACAACATCAACTCGTTGACCGAACAGGAAGCCGAGCATGCTTGACCGGCCGCTTGCCCCTCCACCGGTGGAGGTGATCGTTGCTGTCACCCAGGCACTCCACCGCGAAGCCCGGCTGCTCGACAACGAAGATTTCGAAGGCTGGCTGGCCATGCTCGGCAAAGACGTCAGCTATCGCCTTGAACTGAAGAGCCGAAGGTTCCGCGCTGACCGTTCGCCGCCTTTACCACTTGGCCCAGGGGTAATCTTCAACGAGGATCTGGGTCGGCTCAAAATGCGGGTGGATCGCCTGAAATCCGGCTTCGTCTGGGCCGAGGATCCTCCCAACTACATCCGCCGCGCTGTCTCCAACGTGGAGGTTCTGGCCACCCAGGCCGATAACGAGGTGCGGGTCCATTCTGTGCTGGTGATGCACCGGAACCGGATCGACGGCACTACCCGCCTGCTCACCGCCGGACGCACCGACCTCTGGCGCAGCGAAGGCGGCGCGTGGCTGCTCACCGCGCGCGAGATCGTGCTGGACCATTCCGTGCTGCCGGACAGCAACCTCAACGCCTTTTTCTGAACAATCCTGACGGGAGAGAACAATCATGCGCTTCGAACGTATCGGTCGCGAACCGGATTATTCACGCTACATGGACCTCAAGGAAGGCTGGCTTGACCGCCGGATCTTTTCGGATGCCGACATCTACGAGGAGGAGCTGTACCGCATTTTCGCGCGGTCGTGGCTGTTCGTTGCCCACGAAAGCCAGATCCCCAGTTCCGGAGACTTCCTGACGACCCACATGGGCGAAGATGCGGTGATCGTCGCCCGCCAGCCCGACGGATCGATCCGGGTCATGCTCAATTCCTGCCCGCACCGCGGCAATAAGGTGTGCTTCGCCGATGCCGGGAACACCCGTCGGTTCGTCTGCAATTACCACGGCTGGGCGTTTGACACCGCCGGCGACCTCAAGGGCATGCACGAGGAATATTGCTACGACGCGGGCGATATCGACTTCAAGAACCATGGCCTCAAGAACGTCGCCAAGGTCGGCAACTACAAGGGCCTGGTGTTCGCCACCTTCAACAGCGATGCGCCGAGCCTGGAAGCCTGGCTAGGCGATTTCCGGTGGTATCTCGACATGATCCTCGACAACGAGGAAGGCGGCACCGAATTCATTGGCGGCTGCATCAAGTCGGTGATCAGCGCGAACTGGAAGTTCGGGGTCGAGAACTTCATCGGCGACGCTTACCACGCCGGCTGGACGCATGATTCGGGCACTCGGTCGATGAACAACGGCCAGCCGTTCCCGCCGATCGACATGGATAATTCCTATCACGCCAGCGTGAACGGCCACGGCTGGGAATTCGGCACCGAAGGCGTGGGCGACCTCTTCCTGCTCGGGCGCCCCAAGGTGATGGACTATTACAACAAGATCCGCCCGAAGATGGCGGAACGCCTGGGCGAGATGCGCTCGAAGATCTTCGGTTCGGTCGCCTCGGCATCGATCTTCCCCAACGTCTCGTTCCTGCCGGGCATTTCCACCTTCCGCCAGTGGCAACCCAAGGGGCCGATGCAGTTCGAATTGAAGACCTGGGTGATCGTCAACAAGAACATGCCCGACGACATCAAGGAGGAAGTGACCAAGGGCGTGATGCAGACCTTCGGCCCCGGTGGCACCTTCGAGATGGATGACGGGGAAAACTGGGAGAACTGCACCACCGTCAACCGCGGCGTCGTCACCCGGCACGAGCGCCTGCACTATCGCTGCGGGATCGGCCGCCAGATCGAACATGATACCCTGCCGGGCATCGTCTATCGCGGCCAGTACAACGACGCCAACCAGCGCGGCTTCTACCAGCGCTGGCTCGACATGATGACCCATGACGAATTCGGCAAGATGCCGGCACGGCCCGAACCGCAGCTGGGCAATGTGGCCGAAACCCGCGACCTTCCCGGCCTGTTCGCGCTCTGAGAGGAACTACAGCTATGACCGACACCGCAACGATCGAGCGCACGCGCGAAGGGACTACCGCATCGCTCGAACTGACCCACGCGCTGACCCAGACGCTGTATCGCGAAGCACGGCTGCTCGACGATGAACACTACAAGGCCTGGACCAGCATGCTGGCGGAAGACCTGCATTACCACATGCCGGGGATCGAAACCCGCTATCGCCGCGACAAGACCGAGCAGGTGACCGACCTGACCCGGATGGCCTATTACAACGACAGCAAGCCCGAAATCCTCAAGCGGCTTTCGCGGCTCGAGACCGGAACGGCCTGGTCGGAGGATCCGGCGACGCGCTACACCCATATCATCACCAACGTCGAGGTGGAGCTTACCGAAAACACCGACGAGTTCCGGGTCTATTCGAACTTCTATGCCTATCGCAATCGCAACGAACGCGACGAGGATTCGCTGATCGGCAACCGTATCGATATCTGGCGCCAGGTCGGCAACAGCTTTCAACTGGTCAAACGCCGAGCGATCCTCAAGCACAATGTGATGTTGAGCAAGAACCTCAACATCTACGTTTAGTCTATCCACGCTTATAAATAAAAATACATCAACAAGAGGGAGAATGCCAAGTGACAAAGCAATTGATGAATTTCAGGAAGGTCTTCCTGCGCGCCAGCACTTCAGCCATCATTGGGCTGACTTGCCTTGCACCGATGACGGCGCATGCCCAGGATGCTGCGGCAAGCGAACCTCAGGCCGACGCCCCGGCATCGGGTGGCCTTGAAGAAATCATCGTGACCGCTCGCAAGCGAGCCGAGAATCTGCAGGAAACTCCCGTTGCAATCACGGCAATGAACGCAGGAATGCTCGAAGCACGGCAGATTAACAATGTCGCACAGGTCGCTAAATTTGCTCCTAATGTGAACATCCAGCCGGTCGCGAATATTTCCGGATCAAGTGCTTCGCTGACAGCGTTCATCCGTGGCGTTGGGCAGACCGACTTCAACATCACGGTCGATCCAGGTGTCGGGGTTTACGTCGATGGCGTCTACGTCGCTCGCTCCGTTGGCGCGCTGCTTGATATGGCCGACATTTCCGACGTTCAGATTTTGCGCGGGCCACAAGGAACCCTGTTTGGCAAGAACACGATTGGTGGCGCCATTGTTGTTAACTCGATGCAGCCACAGAAAGATTTCGACCTAAAGCTCGAAGCCGTTACCGGACGCTACAATCGCGCAGATTTCAAGGGCATGATCAACGTGCCGCTGAGTGACAATCTCGCGATGCGCGCGGTTGCATCCTACGAAACCCGCGACGGTTTTCAGAGACGCCTGTTCGATGGCGGTCGCCAAGGCAACAAGGATAGCTTTGGCGCCCGGCTGGCGTTCAAGTGGGAGCCGACCGACAAGCTGACGGTCAACCTCAGCGGCGATATCAATATCCGTCGTGAAGAGCAGACAGCAATCTCACTCATCGAACTGCGAGACCAGCCGGTTCCGTTGCGTTTTGTGGAGATTCCCAACAGCGCCCCCCCTGGGGGCACCAATCGTCTGATCGCCGCGCCGAGCTCGATGTATTTTTGGAACAAGATCTCCGCGGTCGGGGCCGCTACGGGCGCCTGCGGCGCGGCTTGGGGCGGGTTTGGGCCCACCGGTCCGATTCCTGGAACGCTGGCCCCGACCAGCAACCCTAATTGCGCCAGCACGCGCTGGATTACCGGGGATCCTGATACGACTTGGGCCGGCGGCAACAACCGCTCGGATTTCGATCTATGGGGAGTTAACCTGACGCTCGACTATGACTTCGGTGATATCAGCCTGAAGTCGATCAGTTCCTATCGTGATCAGAAATCGAGGTTCGAATATGATTTCGACGGCACTCCGCACAACATTTTGCAGCTCACCAACAATATCGATCTGTGGCAGGCATCACAAGAGCTCCAGCTAACCGGTAGTGTTCTGGATGATCGACTGAAGTTTGTTCTGGGCGCATACTATCTAAAGGAAAAAGGCCAGGATAAGGAACCGTTGGAGTTCGGGTTCGCCCAATTCTTCTCCGGTGGCAAAATCGACAACGATAGCTATGCGTCATACCTGCAGGCCACCTTCAAGGTAACCGACCGGTTCTCGATCACGCCGGGCATTCGTTACACCAACGAAACCAAGCGGTTCGATCCGTCGCTACAAGTCATCTACAATGATAGGTCGCGGTTCGATCCAGTGCTGGCCTCACTTTATCCCAATGGCGCTTTCATTGCCTTCAGCCAGTGCCTCGTCGGGCAGGCCGTGCCGGGCGTGATCCCACCAGGCGTCCCCGGCTTCGAAGCCTTCGCCGGTTTCCCGCTTCCAGGCGGATGCACGCCTTCGGCAACGAACCCGGGAGGCAACCACACGATGCCAGCTGTGCAAGTCCAGGCCAAGGCGAAGGAATGGACACCAGCGATTTCGGCGGACTACAAGATCACTGACGACACCTTGATCTATGCATCCTACTCAAAAGGCTTCAAGAACGGCGGGTTCAGCCAGCGCATTGCGGATTCCGACGATGGCGCGCATGTATTCCGATCTGATGCCGCGCAGCGTTCCGATTTGATCGCGCGCAGGTGAC
>NZ_JRVC01000031.1 GCF_000807925.1 Novosphingobium subterraneum
TTCTCGGTGTCACGTGCCTGCAGGACGCGCCCTACATGGCCGCCTACGAGTGCTTCGACAGCTATTCGGCGTTCGAACGCTATCTCGATTATGGCGGGCCCGACCTGATACCGTCCGTGCGCCTGCTGCTTTCGGAATACTGCCGCCACGCGCTCGATCGGGCATGGTTCTACTACCCCGATGCACTGCCGGAAGAGAGTGTCGCCAAGGACGACATCCGCAACGGCTATATCCTGCGGCGCCTCAATTTTCCCTTGGAAGACCTTTATCCAGACAGCCAGCCTGCGGGTCAGGTTGGCCAGGAGATTTACGGCAGCGGCGCGGCGCTGATCTACACCACCCGCAGTTTCCGCAGGATCGAGGGCGTTCCTTTCCTGATCTGGTGCGACGTCTTTGTCCGCGCCGTCCACAAGATCGACGCGACCACCATCAGCATGCGCATCGATGGCCCGGCCGGGACCGAAGCGCGGCTCGCGCTGGTGATGGAAGATGGCAACACGCCTGACGGCATCGAACCGCGCCTGACCACATCCGACGGCCGAGCCCTGCCCTTCGAACTGCAAGACGGCCGCCTCGAAGCGCGCCTTCCCGCTGACGCTTCGCTCCTCTTCGCCTGGAAAGAGACCAAGAAATGATGAAAGCCGCGCTCAATACCGACGAAGGCGCTTCCCACGCCGAGCGGCCGCCGATTTCGAAGCCGTGTGGAACCTGAAAGGCATGGCACAGACAAGGCAGCCTTCCGCACCTCGCCTGTTCGACAGGGGCTCTCATCTTGCAAGAGCAGGCGATCGGCGCGCGGAGATCTATCGCATCAAGGAAGGCTGGGCCTGTCGCTATGACATTCTCGCAGATGGACGGCGGCAGATAACCGATCTCTATCTTCCCGGTGACTATTGTGAGCCACAATGGCTGATCACCAGGGATGCCACAGCGCCCATCATGGCCCTGACGCGCCTTGCGGCTGAACCGATCTCGGTCGATCTGCTCTACCGGCAGGATCAGGAAGGGATCAAACAGGTACTCGCGGGGATCGTCCGCAACCTGGAGAGGCAAACCCAATGGCTCGTCCGCCTCGGGCGGAAGAATGCGACGGAACGCATTCTTGAGCTGCTTGCCGATCTTTACGAGCGACTTGGCTCAAGCGATCAACCGACGTTGATCTCGTTAAGCCAGGTCGAAATAGCCGATGTCGTGGGTTTGACCCCGGTTCACGTCAACCGGATCCTTCATCGCCTGGCCGAAAAAGGCCTTGTCGTTCAGCAAGGGCGTAGCCTGTTCGTCATGCCACTCATTGCGTCTGGTGCAGAAGCAGGACCCGAAAAGTGCTTGGTCAGGAAGCCGGACGCGGTCCATACCGATAGCTGAAGCGCGCGTGCGTTGGCTGTCCTCAGGGCTGCATGTTGCGGACTTCGGCCAGGTGCTTCTGGACGACGGGCGCAGTCTTGGCGGCAAAGTCCATCAACGGCTTCGCGTCCCCGCTGCTCGCATATGTCGTCAGCATGGCATAGGCTTTCTCGTGCGCTTCCACCTGCTGCCGGATGTAAAGATCATGGGCGGATTTGCCATCGGCAGCCTGAAGCTGCTGGAGCTTGCCCTGCTGCGCATCGGTGAGGATGGGGGCTTGGCGCAACTGAACGCCCTCGACCTTGCTCGCCGCAGCCTGAAGCGCGTTCGCAGAAGCAGTGTGATCGCGGATCATCATCTGCGCAAAATCTCGCAAATCGCCTGTGACTCCCTTTGACTGGACGATCCTGGCACTTTCCAGTTCGAACTGGTCGCTGCCGGAAGCCGCATCGACAAAGGCCTGGCCGGTGAGAGGCAGGGCCTCTCCGGCAACAGCGCCGGTTCCGGGAGTTGCAGTGGCAGCAGCGCTATCGTCTGCAGCATCGGTGGCCGGGCCGGTTGCAGCGCCTTCATCGCCCCGGGGTGCGTTGCACGCTCCAAGAGCGGCGGCGAGCGCCACGACGACTGCGGTGCGGCTTGCGCCTTTCGGAAGTAGGGGCATGGAATGGTTCTCCTTTTCCTGCAGATTCCGGGGTTGTGTCTCTCATGATGCAGAGTGAAGGGGTCGGGCATTCACGCCCGACCCCGACACTTTCCGCTCAGAGTTCAGTTCCGGTTGTCCCAACCCCTGCGGGCGGCTTCCGAATGCCCACGGGAATCCCCGAACCAGCCACCGTGGCCGCCGCTTCCACCGCGACCGCGACCGCGATCGTCGTCGTCATCGTCTCGCCCGCGATAGGAGCGGGAAGAACCACGGTCATCGTCGTCGCGACCGCGCGACGAGCGCGTTGATCCGCGGTCTTCCCAGCCCCGGCGCGAAGCTTCGGAGTGTCCTTCGGGATCACCGAACCAGCCGCTGCGGCCATGATCGGGGTTGTCCCAGCCGCGACGCGCCGCTTCGGAATGGCCGCGCGAATCCCCGTACCAGCCGCTGTCGCCATGATCAGGGTTGTCCCAACCCCGGCGTGCGGCCTCGGAGTGCCCGCGGGAATCGCCATACCAGCCGCGCCCGTCGTTGCCGCCGCCATTTCCGCGGCCATTTCCACCCTGGCGGCGCCCGCCGCGATCGTCGTCGTCGTCGCGGCTGCTCCCGCGTGACGAATAGCCACGGTTGTCGTCGTCGTCGTCATCGCGCGACGAACGCGACGAGCCACGGTCCTCCCACCCGCGACGGGCTGCTTCGGAATGGCCACGCGAATCTCCGTACCAGCCGCGTCCATCATCATCACCGCGGCCGCCCCCGCTACGCCCGTTACTGCGCCCGTAGTCGCGGTCGTCGTCGTTGCGGCCCCGACTCGATCCGCCGCCATTGCGAGAGCTGGTGAAGCGCCCATCCTCATCGCGTTCGCGACCGGAGCCGCCGTCGCGGCGGGATCCGCGATCATCGTCCGAACCGTTGCGGCCTCCTGCACCGCCTCTGGCAAATCGACCCTGATCGTCGCGTTCCTGCCCGCGCTGTTGATAACTGGCCATTTCGTATTCCTCTCGTTGGTTGTTCGTGGATCGAATGTGGATCGCCACCGGCTCTCCGCCGGGGAGACGATCGCGCTGTTCAAGCTCGGCACGGCGCTGCTTCAGCCGTTGAGCCAGTTCCGGGGTGTCCACCCCATGCGCCTGGGCTTTGGCAAAGATGCCGTCCTTGCCGCTTTCTTCCTCCCCGACATGGTGCTTGACCTGTTCGGCCAGCACCTTGACCTTGGCATCCCGGAAGGGATCGTCATCGCGCAGGTTCATGAGATCGGCGATGAGCACCTTCGCGCTGTCATGTTCGACCTGCGCCTCGTTCAGCGGGTCGTCTTCCGGGATGCTGTCCCGACACGCCGGGTAGAAGATTTCCTCTTCCAGCATCGTGTGCAGGGTCAGCGCTTTGCAGACCTCCTCGATGAGCGTCTGCTTTTCCTCCTCGCCAGCCTTCTCGAAGCGGGCGAAAAGCTGTTCGGCCTTGCGATGATCGGCCTTCAGGCTCGCAATCGCGCTCCGATCCGGGTCAGTCGTTCTTGCTGCGCCCGTCTTTGCTGCACCTTGCTTGCCAGCGGTCTTGCGAGCCTGCTGCGCCTTGGCCCCGTTTGCGCCGCCGCTGCCGGATGAGCTCTGTGACTTGTTCTCGTCCCCGACAGCGGAACTGCCCGGTTTGGCGTTCGCCGTATTCTCGGCGGCCTCGTCGTTTGGCTTGGCGCCAGCCTGTGATGCCATGGGATTGCCTCCTCTCTCTGTGCCCGGCTGCAAGCGCCGGATCGCATCGGGAAAAGGCCGCACGCAGCTTGTTCGATCCTCTGCGCTAACCTGGTTGAAGCAATGTCCGCCGTGCGGGCCACACCTGCGGCGAACAGATCGGCGCGCTCTGTCCACGGCACGCCTCAAACGCAGAAAACCTTTCTACATTAATGGGTTAGTCCTGCATCAGTCGTTCATGACGCAGTGAGCGGGTGCAGCACGATTGGATGCCAGCCCATGCACAAGCGAATATCGGAAGTTCCCTGGAGACAATTCAGGCGGTACGAACATCTCGCCCGCGCAGGGGACCGCTCTGACTGCATATACTGCATCAAGGATGGCTGGGCGTGCCGCTACGAGTTGCTCCGCGACGGCCGCCGCCAGATCACGGCGCTTTATCTGCCCGGGGAGTACTGCGAACCGCACTGGCTCCTGTCCGGCCAGGCCCGTCTGCCAGTGATGGCCCTGACCCGCCTCACCGCGAGGCCGATTCCGCTTGGCCAGATCGATCACCCTGGCGAGGGCGGGGTCAGGAATGTCCTTCACGCCATGGTCCAAGCCATGGAGCGGCAGGCGCAATGGATTACCCGCCTTGGCCGCAAGAGCGCGACCGAACGGATCGTGGAGCTTCTCGCCGATCTGCGCGCCAGGCTGGGCAGTGATGACGACAAGGTCGTGATCCCGCTGACCCAGCGCGAGATTGCCGACATCGTGGGGCTGACGCCTGTCCACGTGAACCGCGTGCTGCACCGGCTGGCTGAACAGAACTGCGTTCACCTGTGCGGCAGAAGCCTGCTCGCATCCACGCAGATGGATCACAGCACCGAGCAGCACCCATGCGCTGAAAAGCAAGGAGAACAAGGATGAGCAGGCACGAACCACCCTCGGGCCGACAGGCATTGGCGGCTGTGGCCATGACGACGGCGATCGCTGCAGGCATCGGGCTGGTGCTCGGAGCAAGGCGTCGGCCCCGTGACGTGAGTGGGGACTCTGCTCCGGGCTATGCCGCGCGACGGTCATTCGGGAGCTATGCGGTAAGCGGCCGCAGCGTGACCATTGCCCGTCCGCGCGAGGAGTTGTTTGCGTTCTGGCGCGACTTTGCAAATCTCGCCCGGTTCATGGAGAACGTCGAGGACGTGCGGCCGGTCGGCGGGGACGGGCACAATGTCTGGACGATCCGCGCGCCCGCGGGACGGACCGTCGCAATCGAAACGGTGATTGCGCGCGAGGAACCGGGCGAGCTGATTGCGTGGCGTTCGGTTGCCGGGTCGGACATCGATACCGAGGGGCGCGTGACGTTCGAGGATGCACCGGGCGAGCGGGGGACCCGGGTCAGCGTGCGCATCGCCTACAAGCCGCCAGCCGGTGAACTGGGGCGACTGTTTGCCAAGCTGCAGGGGCGGGAACCTGAAATCCAGGCACGCCGCGATCTGCGCCGGTTCAAGATGCTGATGGAGGCAGGGGAAATAGCGACATCGGCAAGACGCAAGGAGCAGACCCGCGCTGCAAGACAGGCGCGCGAGGAACAGGACCAGGCTTCCACTCCAGCGGAGAACGCATGATGCGCGCATTGACCTTTCACGGTACGCAGGACGTCCGTGTCGACACCGTCGACGATCCCGAGATCATCAACCCGCGCGACGCAATCATCCGCGTCACCTCGACGGCGATTTGTGGTTCCGATCTCCATCTGTATGATGGCGTGATCCCCGGGGTGATGCCCGGAGACATTCTTGGCCACGAGTTCATGGGCGAAGTGGTTGAAACCGGGCCGCTCAGCACGCTTGTCAGAGGACAGCGCGTGGTGGTGCCCTTTACCATCAGCTGCGGCCGCTGCTTCCATTGCAATCGTGAGGAGTTTTCCGCCTGCGACAATTCTAACCCGGCCGAAAAGCAGGACCTGGCGGAAAAGGCTTATGGCCACGCGACGTCAGGGATCTTCGGCTATTCGCACATGACCGGGGGCTATTCGGGCGGCCAGGCGGAGTTTGTCCGGGTGCCATTCTCCGACGTCGGCCCCATCGTCGTGCCCGAGCATCTGGATGACGAGCAGGTCCTGTTCCTGTCGGATATCCTGCCGACGGGGTGGATGGCAGCGGAGAACGCACAGATCGAACCCGACGATACCGTAGCCATCTGGGGATGTGGTCCCGTTGGCCTGTTTGCAGTTCAGTCCGCTCTCGCCATGGGGGCGGCCAAAGTCATTGCAATAGATCATTATCCCCACCGGCTCGAGCTGGCGCGTGGTCTCGGTGCAGATATCATCAACTTCCGCGAGACCAATGTTCTCGAGGCACTGATGGACATGTCAGGCGGCCTTGGTGTCGATGCGGTGATCGACGCGGTGGGCATGGAAGCGCACGGCTTTGCGATCGACAACATCTTCGATATCACCAAGCAGAAGATCGGTATCGGCGCCGACCGGGCCGCTGCGCTGCGTCAGGCGCTGCTGGCTGTCCGCAAGGGCGGGCGCGTTTCGGTTCCCGGTGTCTATGGCGGACTGGCCGACAAGTTTCCGCTCGGCGCGCTCATGGAAAAGGGGCTGCAACTGCGCACCGGGCAGACTCACGTGCAGCGGTACATGAAGGATCTGCTTGCGCGGATCGAAGACGGCACGCTCGACACCACGTTCCTCATCAGCCATCGCCTGCCGTTGGAAGAAGCGGCCACGGGATATCGGAACTTCAAGGAGCAACAGGATACCTGGACCAAGGTCGTGCTCAAACCCTGACACTCATGATCCGTCGGCGCGCTCCTGCTCGTGTCCATGGGGGCGGGGGTGCCCATGGTGACGCAGGTATCTGTCGTCGATTCCCTGGAGCAGGGCATCCGCGCGTTCGCCGGCCTGCAACCGTATCAGGGCATCGATCTTCGCCTCCATGCGATCGTCGTTTTCCTTCGATGTGGGCGATCCGACATAAAGGAAGTAGGCGAGCCCGATCACCTGCCACATCAATTGCAGAAATTCCGACTGCCAGTTCTCGAAGGTATCGCGCAGCATCTCATCCAGATAGGCGCTCCATTCCGGCATCTGCCCATGCGTCTGCGACTCATCCACGTAGGCTTTCCAGCCAAACCACCAGTGCAGGGCAAAGGAACCGAGGAAGAAGGCCAGCGTGATCCAGCCGTAGGCGTATTTGCCCCATATCCCGCGGCGGGATGCCTGATCCTCTGTGCGGCTTTCCGGCATCGCTTCGCTCCATTGCAGTCGCGTTGGTACTCACCCGGGCAAAACCGGTGGCCAGTCGGATAGGTTCCAAGCATATGAAAAGGCGATGGAAACTGGAACCTAACGGCAAACCTCCGATTGACCTTCGTGACAAGCAAACGCGTCGTGACAGACACGCCAAAGCCGGGGCGGCTGGCTGGGAGAGGCTGGTCGCTCCTCAATGGCGCCAGTCCATGTTCGGCCAGGAGATGATACATGCCAACGGACGACTTGCCTGACGGTATCGAGAGTGCCGAAAATCATGCCAGAAAGGTTCTGGCGCAGATCTCGGCAGCGGGCCTGACGGTGGCGACTGCCGAAAGCTGCACTGGCGGGCTGCTTGCATCGTTGCTGACCGACATCGAGGGTTGCAGCAGCGCATTTGATCGCGGCTTCGTCACCTATTCAGCCGCTTCAAAGACCGAAATGCTGGGAGTACAGGCCAACGTGATTGCCATGTTCGGTGTCGTCAGCCGCGAGGTGGCTCTGGCAATGGCGCAAGGTGCATTGGAAAACAGCAACGCGGATATCGCCTTAGCCATCACCGGCTTTGCGGGCCCTGGCGGAGCGCGCGACGAGGCCGGACTGGTCCACCTTGCCGCCAGCGGCAAAGGCCATCTTGCGATCACGCGCGAATGCCATTTCGGCCTCGCGGACCGGGCGCTCGTCCGTCAGCGGTCCATCAACGCCGCGCTGGAAATGCTGGAGGAAGCCTGTGAGCGCCTGACCGACTGGCGCAAACGGACATGAAGTGGTCGGGGAGATAGGATTCGAACCTACGACCCTCTGGTCCCAAACCAGATGCGCTACCAGGCTGCGCTACTCCCCGACCGGGAGAAACCCCTGTTTCCGGGGGTTTTGGGTTCGTCCAAGACGCTGCAAGAGCCACGATATGCACCCTGTCGGGCGTAATCTGGACGTAATGCAGCGACCTTGATCGCCTCGACTGTGGCCAGCCAAGGTGGCGGCGCATGGCAGGTTGAAGCGGGCATGTCAATTTGTCTCATCTCATTTCGTGATGAGTGCTCGCGGCACCAAGTAGCGCTGGCAGTGGCGCTTAGTCTTCCGGCGCGATCCGCAAAATCATGCCGTCCATCTTCTGGTCCAGCATGATCTGACAGGAAAGGCGTGAGTTTTCCTGCCTGTGGTCTGAGCTGTCCAACAGGTCGTCCTCGTCTGCACCGCCCACGTGGTCGGTTCCGTTTGGCCCGGCCTCGATATAGACATGGCATGTGGCGCATGAGCAGCAGCCACCGCAAAGTGCCAGCAGCTCGTCGAGGCCGTTGTCCCGCAGTGCCTCCATCACCGAACAGCCCGGATTTGCCTGTATGGAAAGTTCGGTACCGTCGCGCTTGACGACTTTCAGATCGATCATGACTTGCCTGAAAAAAGGGGTGAGACTGAGGAATCGCAGGCTCAGGCCATTTCGAAGCCTTCGTAATCGCAATAGGCGACCTGCTCGCAGCGGCGGCGATACTCTGGGCCTCCGCCTACATATACGAGCGTGCGTCGAACCACGCTGCCGTCGGGCTTGTGGGTGACCTTGATCCACCAAGCGTTTGTTTCGGCCATCAGCGTCCGTTCGAAGTCACGGTAGATTGCCTCGGTCCATGCGGCTTCCGCCGCTTCGCTCGGCTCGGCAGTCTCGAAGCCACGCGCCGCCATATAGAGCAACATCTGCGTGACCCATTCAGCCTGCAGCGCACCACAGACACCGACGTTGCAGAAAGCGGAGCCGTTGTGCGGCCCGACAAGCGCGAAGAAATTCGGGAAGTTGCGCGTCTGCAGGCCCAGGTAGGTCGTCGGCCCGTCGGCCCAGGCGTCGATCAGTCGTTGGCCCTGGCGTCCACGGATGTCTATCCGGTCAAGCGAGCCGGTAACGCCATCGAAGCCGGTTGCGAAAATGATCACGTCGACCTCGAGCAGTTCGCCGCCGATGATCACGCCGTTCTCGACGAACTCGTCGATTGGCGCGGCCTTCAGATCCACGAGATGCACGTTCTCGCGATTGTACGCCTCGTAGTAGTTCGTCTCCATCGGGACGCGCTTCGAGCCGAATGGGTGGTCGGTGGGAATGAGCTTTTCCGCAACCGTCTGGTCCTTGACCCGCTGGCGGATTTTCTTGGCCACGAAATCGGCAAGGAACTGATTGGATTCACGGCTCAGCAACAGGTCGCGAAAGCCACTGAGCCAGATGCCGTAGCCGGGCTGGTCATACAGTCGTTCGAAGAACTCCTCGCGCTCTTCGGCTGAGACCTGAGATGCCTTGCGCGGATCGCGGTGATACGGGAACGCGGTGTCGGTAGTTTTCACGTATTCGAGGATGGTCGGGTAGCGGGTGCGGATCAGGTTCATGTCCTCGTCGCTGAGCGGTGTATTGCCCAGCGGCGTGCACCAGTTCGGATTGCGTTGCAGCACGAACAGCTCGCCCGCCGTCTCCGCCACGATCGGAATGATCTGCACGCCGGTCGCCCCGGTGCCCAGCACTGCAACGCGCTTGCCGGCGAAGTCCATGCCTGCAAGATTGCCCTGGTCATCGCGGGGCCAGCGCGAGGAGTGGAATGCCTGGCCCTTGAACAGGTCGATGCCCTTGTAGTCCGGCATCTTCGATGCCGAAAGCGGACCGGTGGCCGAAATGAAGAAGCGTGCGTGGATCGTCTCGCCGCTGTCGAGCGTGATCTTCCACCGCTTCTCGTCGTCCAGGAAGTGCGCGCTCAGCACTTTCGTCTTGAACCTGTAGTGTCGGCGCACGTCCATCGCATCGGCCGCCGCATTCACGTAACGCAGCATCTCTGCCTGCCCCGCGAAACGCTCGCTCCACTTCCAGTCGGGGATTATCCCCGTCATCGCAAAGTAGCCGTAGGCGTAGCTCTCTGTATCAAGGCGGCAGCCCGGATAGCGGTTCCAGTACCACGTTCCACCAACGTCGTCGGCGGCGTCCACGCCGAGAACCGACATGCCTTTCCGGTGTAAGAGATACGTCTGGTAGATCCCGGTGACACCCGCGCCGACAACGACCGCATCAACCACGATAGGACTATTTGAATCTGACATTGGCGTTCCTCGGCCTTGTTCGGGCGCAGGGGCGTGCGCTTCTGACGGTACCCCTGAATCGCTGAATTACACCTAATCAAAATTAGGTTTTGAGGCAACATGATTTGACGGCTGTTGGGAGATTCTCGAAAAAATCTCCAAATCATGGCGCATTTCACAGGGAATCTAATGCGCGAAGATGCGCAGGCTTGTGAAACTCAAGCTAACCGCTATTAGTTTAGCTGCTTACGTTCCGGCCCAATGTGGTTTCCTGCGTCCCGACCAGGCATCGATAGCCTCGGTCCGGTCGCGGGTTTCGGCGTAGCGGCGGATGCCGGGGTAGGTGCCAGACAGAGCCTCGGTCAGCGATCCTTCCAGCCCTGCGATGGCGGCCTCCTTTGCCGCTCGCGCCGCAAGGGGCGAGCAGGCAAGCAGTTTATCGGCCCAGCGCGTGGTCGCATGCTCCAGGCAGTCGGGCGCGACGACTTCGTTGACGAGTCCGTAATGCGTGGCTTGCGCGGCATCCAGGGGCTCGCCGGCGAGGATCATCGCCATCGCCACATGGTGGGGCAACTGCCGCACAGCCCGGTGCACCACTCCGCAATGATCGATGATTCCCGCGCGGGCTTCCGGCAAGGCAAATCTCGAGGTCGTGGCGGCAACGATGATGTCGGCGCACATCGCGATCTCGAAGCCTAGCCCGAGAACGTGGCCGTAAGTCGCGCAGATCACCGGTTTGGAGATCGGCCGCAGCCGTCCCCCAATGCCGGTGATCCCGCCTCCGAACGACAGGCCGCTGCTGCCCGTGGGCGGTGCGTGCATGTCACCCCCGGCGCAGAACGCGCGTTCGCCGTTGGCGCGCAGGACGATGACCCAGATTCCGCTCTCGGTCTCGAACTTGTCCCACGCTGCGCCGAGAAGCTGGTCCATCTCCTCGTTTAGGGCATTGAGCGCTTGCGGCCGGTTCAAAGTAATGTAGCCGACGTGCCCCACGGTGGATGTTTCGATCAGCGCCATTTGTCCTATCCTTCCCCGGTTCCCGCCTGGGCCTAGTTCAGTCTTTTGACTCAGTGTGCCAGCATGCCGGCATCGACGAGGTGTTCCGCGCCCGTGATGTAGGAAGCCTCGTCCGACGCCAGGAACAGCACGAGGTTGGAAACCTCGGACGGGTCGGCGATGCGGCCGAGGGGGATCTGCGACAACGCATCACCGCCCACCTCGTCTGTGGCCTCGACCATCATCGGCGTCTGGATGAAGCCCGGGTGCACGGAATTGACGCGGATGTTGTACTTGCCGAATTCCACGGCAGTCGCCTTGGTCATTCCGCGCACGGCAAACTTGCTGGCAACGTAGGCAAGGCTGGGAAAGCCGTAGTTTGCGGCCATTCCGGCAATCGACGAGATGTTGACGATCGAGCCTTTTTGCGCCTTGACCATGACGGGCAGGACCGCGCGCATCCCGAAGAAGACCGCGTCCTGGTTCACAGCGCAGACCTTGCGGTAGCCGTCGTCGTCAAGGCTGTCGGTCGCCGCCATGGGGCCAAGGATGCCGGCGTTGTTTACGAGGATGTCGATGGACCCGAATTGGCGGACTGCGGCTTCGACGATGCCATCCCAGGAGCCGGGGTCCGTCACATCCTGCTTCAGGAATATGGCATCGTTGCCCAGTTCCTCGACCAGTGCGTGGCCTGCAGCTTCGCTGAGGTCGGTAAGGACGACCTTTGCGCCTTCCCTTACGAAGGTGCGGGCATGCGATTCCCCCATTCCCCGCGCGGCACCCGTGATTATTGCGGTTTTGCCTGCCAGCCTTGCCATTGTTCGTCTCCTCTCGAACGTCGCTACCTAATCCCGATTCAGGTAATGTTATCAAATTTTGTCGGAACGACAATGGCTTTTGTTGAGGGAGATCTCGCCGCTTGTCGCTAAGCGGAATTTGAGAAAGGCCGTAAAAACGGGTATTTTGCCGCTTTGCGCGTTTGCGTTTGTTCGCTTGAGGCAATCCTACCGCAGGTGGAATCAATCCTATGGACTAATTGTGATTAGTTGGATAGCTTCACAGCAACGAAAGAGCTGCGAGGGCTTCCGGCGGCTTCATGTCGAGAGGAGATGACGGATGAAGGGCAGGGCAACGGTCCTGGTTGAGACCAACCGCCTCGAAACTTGGGAGGTGAACGTCCATTCTCCCGAACCGGGAGGGGCGCTCGTGCGCACGGTGCTGGGCGGCGTGTGCGGCAGCGATGTCCACATCATGACCGGCGAGGCCGGCGAGATGCCTTTCCCGATCATCCTCGGTCACGAAGGCGTCGGCGAGATCATCGAGCTCGGCGCGGGCGTATCCACCGATTACGCAGGCGTGCCGGTCAAGCGCGGCGATCTCGTCGTGTGGTCGCCCATCGCGCTGTGCCACCGTTGCTATTCCTGCACGATCCTTGAAGAGACACCGTGCGAGAACAGCCGCTACTTCGAGGATGCATCGAAGCCAAACTGGGGCAGCTATGCCGATTTCGCATGGCTTCCCAATTCGATGCCATTCTACCGGTTGCCGGATGGCGCCATCCCCGAAGCGGTTGCTGCGCTCGGCTGCGCGCTGCCAACCGTGCTGCGGGGCTTCGATCGCTGCGGACCGGTGCGCTTCGGCGATAGTGTAGTCGTGCAAGGCGCCGGACCGGTCGGACTCTCTGCGGTCCTGGTTGCGGCGCAGGCCGGAGCCCGCGAAGTGATCGTGATCGATGCTGCGCCCGCCCGGCTCGAAGCCGCGGTGAAGCTCGGTGCAACCGCAACGGTGTCGCTCGGCCTGCCACAGGACGAGCGCAAGCGGATGATCTACGATCGCGCCGGCAAGCAGGGCCCCGATATCGTGATTGAAGCGGCAGGCGCACTGCCCGCCTTTCCCGAAGGCGTGGACATCAGTGGCATCCACAGCCGCTACATCATCCTCGGGCTCTGGGGTGCGATCGGAACGCAGCCAATCTCGCCGCGTGACCTGACGCTCAAGAACCTCACGGTCGGCGGGGCATCGTTCCCTGCGCCGAAGAACTACTATCACGGCATGCAGTTCGCCGCGCGCGTGCAGCACGAGGTGCCGCTTGCCGAACTGGTCAGCCACCGCTTCGGCATCTCGCAAGCTGCCGAAGCGCTTCACGCCACCAAGACCGGCATCGCTACCAAGGCGGTGATCGACCCGTCGATCAGCTGAACCTTAGGGTGACAGACCAGAATTCAAGGACAGGACCGATGAACGCCGAAACCCCGAAAACACTTGAGAAACATCGCGTGTCACCGCCCCCCCACGTTCCCGCTGACCTGATACGCGAGATCGACGCCTATGACCTTGACGGACTGGAGGCAGGTTTCCACGAAGCCTGGAAGCAGGTGCAGCAGCCCGATACCCCGCCGCTGGTCTGGACTCCGTTCACGGGTGGGCACTGGATCGCAACGCGCGGCGTGGTGATAGATGAAGTCTATCGCAGCCCCGAACGCTTCTCGAGCCGGGTCATCTGGGTCCCGCGCGAAGCGGGTGAAGCCTACGATATGGTGCCCACAAAGCTCGATCCGCCCGAGCACACGCCCTATCGCAAGGCCATCGACAAGGGTCTGAATCTTGCCGAGATCCGCAAGCTCGAAGAGCAGATCCGGACCATTGCGGTGGAGATCATCGAGAGCTTCGCCGATCGGGGAAGCTGCGACTTTGGCAGCGAGTTTTCAACGGTCTTTCCAGTGCGGGTCTTCCTCGCACTGGCGGGATTGCCGATGGAGGATGCACACAAGCTTGGCCTTCTCGCAAACGAGATGACCCGTCCGTCAGGCAAGACGCCCGAGGAGCAGGGCCGATCGCTGGAAACGGCCAACCGCGGCTTCTTTGAATACGTGGCGCCCATCATTGCCGAGCGCAGGGGCGGCAGTGGGACAGATCTGATCACCCGCATTCTCAATGTCGAGATCGACGGCAAGCCCATGCCCGACGACCGGGCGCTCGGCCTCGTGTCGCTCCTGCTGCTCGGTGGGCTTGATACCGTGGTCAACTTCCTCGGTTTCATGATGATCTACCTCGCTCGGCATCCGGAAACGGTGGCTGAAATGAGGAGCGATCCACTCAAGCTGCAGCGCGGGGTTGAAGAGCTGTTCCGTCGCTTCGCCGTCGTTTCCGATGCCCGCTATGTCGTTGCCGACATGGAGTTCCATGGCACGCAACTGAAGGAGGGCGATCTCATTCTCCTGCCGACAGCCCTGCATGGCCTTGACGATCGGCAGCATGCCGATCCGATGACCGTCGACCTCTCCCGTCGGGACGTCACCCACTCCACCTTTGCGCAAGGGCCGCACCGCTGTGCAGGCATGCACCTTGCGCGGCTGGAAGTGACCGTGATGCTGCAGGAATGGCTCGCTCGCATTCCCGAGTTCAGGCTCAAGGACGGGGCGAGGCCGATCTACCATTCGGGTATCGTGGCGGCGGTCGAGAACATTCCGCTTGAGTGGGAGCGGCAGAAGGTTCCGGCATGATGGACGAGATCAAGGCATCTTTCCGCAAGGTCCTCGGCCATTATCCTACCGGGGTCTGTGCAATCACGGCGATGTCCTTGGATGGCGCGCCAGCCGCGATGATCGTCGGTTCGTTCACGTCCGTATCGCTCGATCCGCCTCTTGTCGGCTTCTTCCCCGACAAGCAGTCGAGCAGTTGGGGCGCGCTGTCCCTTTGCGACGGGTTCTGCGTGAACGTGCTGGGTGCGTCGCAGGAAGATATCTGCCGCAAGTTGGCGTCGAAGGACCCGCGCAAGTTCGAAGGCATAGCGCACTCCACCTCGCCACGTGGCGCTCCCATGATCGACGGGGCACTCGTCTGGATCGATTGCTCGACGCACTCCGTAAGCGATGCGGGGGACCACCTGCTGGTTCTCGGTGCTGTTGAAAGCTTCGGCGTCGCAGGCGACGGCGATCCCCTGCTGTTTCACAAGGGAAGCTACGGCAAGGTTGCATCGTTCCTGCCTGCCGCCTGATTGTCCCAATGCCGGTCGCGGCCCTGCGCCCAGGGCGGGGCCGCGTTACTCGTTGGCAAAACCGTTCAAGGCGAGGTCCGCAGCCTGCTCCGCGATCTGGGCAGGCGCCAGCTTGCCCGGCCGGTACCATGTGGCGCAGGAGTCGAGCATGGCGATCAGGAACTTCCTGACGACCGTCGGATCAAGGCTGCTTCTTGCCGAGCCATCGGCTTGCGCTGCGGCAATCAGATCGCGCCAGTAGTTGTCGAAACTGGAATAGGCCGCCAGTACCCGGCCCTTCATCTCCGCAGGCAGATCGTCGAATACGCGGGAAACCGCCGACGAATAGTCATCGCCGGTCAGCAGAAAGCCGATATGCGCTTCGATCGCCGCCCGCAGCCGTTCCAGCGCGGTCGCCGATGGGCCAAGCACTTCGACCTGAGCCATGATGTGGCGATTGTTGCGGTATATGCCTTCCATCATCACTGCCTCGACCAGATCGTCCTTCGAGGAAAAGTGATGATAGATGCTGGGCGCAAGCATCCCGGCACCGGCGGCAATCTCTGTGAGTTTCGCGCCGGCAAGGCCCTTCTGTCGAAGGGCGGTCGCCGCCGAATCAAGAATGCGAGTCTTGCCGTTTTCAACTTGTGCCATGATCAATCTTCGTTTGGTTCAGGCACAACTGATGCACCGGGGCTTTGTGATCAACCTGCAAATGGAACGTTTGGCACGCCAGCGGCAGGAGGATCAAGAATTTCGAAAAGCCCGCCGGCCAAAGGCTGCTGCGCGAACTGGTCGGCGCCATACCCCTGTGAGCCGGTGATCAGGAACAGCCGCGAATAGTCTGTGCCGCCAAAGGCTGGGCGAAGGCCGCGCCTTACCGGCAGGCGGCGCTCTTCCAGGAGCGTGCCGTCCGGAGCAAACCGGCGCAGCATCCGGCTTTCGTAAAACGCCATCCAGATGCAACCCTCGACGTCCACCGCCATCCCGTCAGGATAACCGTCGTCCGGCTTGAAACGGAGAAAGTCGCGCCGGTTCGAGAGGTTGCCGTCAGCATCGACGTCATAGGCCCAACTCACCAAAGGCATCGAGTCGTTGACGTAGGCGGTCCTGCCGTCGGGGCTGAAGGCCGGACCGTTGGCCGTCACTATGTTCTGCTCTTGCGACGACACGGTTCCGTCCGCGTCCAGGCGGTAAAGCTCGCCCGTATTGCGCGCGTCGAGATTGCCGAGCGTGCTCTCCTTGTCCTCGGCCGTGGTGCTTTCGTCCCACTGGCTGCAATCGCACGAACCTGACCAGTAGCGACCGCTACGATCGACCACGCCATCGTTCAACCTGGCGATGCGCGGATCGGCAATCGGGTGGACGAGCGGATGGTAGGTTCCCGCTTGGGGATCGATATGCACGAACCCGTCGGCCGAAGAGGCAATGAACCCACCCGACGATCTGGGCGCTAATGCACTGACCCATTTGGGGGGAACCCAGGTGCCCTTGCTGCCGGTCTCGATATTGAACCAGTTCACGCTGGGCGCTTCTATGTCGACCCAGTAGATGCAGCCATCGCGGTCATCCCAGATCGTACCTTCGCCGAGGATAGCCTTGGCGTCCCAGAGGCAGCGCCACCGTTCACCTTCCATCATCTCATCGTCCTGTCCCGAAATGTCGAACCCTGGTCTAAGTGTTCGACTCCTTATAGCGCCAGCCTAATTAAAATTAGTCTGTCTCGACAACTCTTTTGTAACCTCAGCCCTGTTCAGCGGCGCGAACCTGATGGCGGCGGAAGATTTCCTGCGAGCTTTCGCCTGCGTAATCCTTGACCACGGCCTTCAGGTCCTCGGTCTTGAGGCGGTTCCTGATCCTTGAAACCTCGGGTTCGAGGTGGAGAAGCGCGTCGCTTTCCGCAACTGCGGAGAGGGCTGCATGGAAGCCCGCTGCTTCCATGGCCCGGTTGATCGAGCGCTTTTTCATGGTGAGAACCGCAGGTGGCACGAGTTTCATGCGCTGGGCCAGGCTTTCGCAGCACGCGATGAGTTCCGACGCGGGCACGGCGCAATTCGCCCAGCCCCATTCGGCCGCTGTACGCCCGTCGATGCGGTTGCCCGGAAGGAACGCGAATTCCTTGGCTCTTCGTGAACCGACATGGCTGGTCCAGGCGGGGGCGATGAAGCCGCCTCCGATTGGAATGGTAGGCTCGCTGATCACCGCATCGTCGGCGACCACCAGGATGTCTGCAAACGAAGCAAGTTGTGCCCCAACGCCAATGCAATAGCCGTGCACCGCAACGATAATGGGCTTGGGGTGCCGCCAGAGGTCGAGCCAGCGTTCGACATATGAGGAAAGCCTCATCACATCGCTCGTAGGGCCGCTCGTCGCGCTGTATTGGCCAAGGTCCATGCCAGAGCTGAAGCCACGGCCATTTCCGCGGATACCAAGAACCGGAGCGCCATTTGTCTGCCGATCCTTGACCAGCGCAGTGAATCGCTCGAGCACTGCCGCCGAAAAGGCGTTTGCGGCCTTAGGGCGATTGAAGACGATCCAGTCTATCGCCTCGCCTTCCTCGAGGACAACTCCATCCATGTCCATCGTCATCTCCTGTCCGGACACCGGTCCGGGTCGCCGTGCCGGCAATGGCCCGTGAGCCATTGGCGCCACGCTCCGAACTTCTGTTTCATCTCATCGGCCTCACCTGTTTACACGTGGCTTAAATTAGGGCAAACCTAAATCGTATTAGACAGAATTCTTTGCGACGAGGCCAGCATTCGTGCCTTGATGGGCATTTTGCGCTCTACCGGCTGGTTGCCGGAAGGCGCATCGGGAGAGACGACTGACATGTTTGCGATGAGTGCAGATGACCGGAGGCACGCGATTGCCGCTCGCCATCCTGCCTGGGTCTGGAGCAGCCTCCACGGCTATCTCGATTGGAGCACGAACGATTTCGGCGAACGTCCGCTGGTCATCACTGACAACGACGTGCTCACCTACTCCGACGTTGCCCGCCAGTCTGTTGCGCTTGCCGCCGGTCTGCAGGCGCGAGGCATCACCAAGGGCGAAAGGGTTGGCCTGATCATGGCCAACGATCCCCTGACAGTCCCGCTGTTGTTCGCCATCTGGCGGGCCGGTGCTATCGCGGTGCCGCTGAATACTCTCTACAGACCGGATGAGATCAGGTTCGCGCTGGCCGAAGCCGGTTGTGCGTTGCTCATCGCCATGGACAGGTTCGGCTCGCGCAATTTGGAGCAGGAGCTCGACGAAACTATCCCCGGTTGGCAGTCTGGCACGTGCGCTGAGTTGCCTGAACTGCGTGGCGGGCTGATCTTCGACCGCGCTGTTCCTGAGCATCTGGTCCAGCAACTGTCGGTCCCGGCCCCTTCCGGCGTGCGTAGCGGGGATATCGCGGGAGACGACACCGCGCTCATCCTGTTCACTTCGGGCACCACCGGCTCTCCGAAAGGGGTCGAGATCACCCACGACAACCTTCTACGGGCGATGTACGCCGGCGCCTATCATCAGGCGTTCGAGGATGGCCGCCGCGCCGTCTTCTCGCTTCCCCTCTACCATGGTTTCGGTCTCGTCGTCGGCCTGCTTTCGGGCATGGTTGCGGGCGGCGCGATCATTCCATTGCTGCGGTTCGATCCGCACCAGATCCTCGATGCCACGCAACGCCATCGCGCCACCTACCTGATGGGCGTGCCCACAATGACAATCGCTCTGCTCGAGCAGGCCAAGCGACAAGCTTACGATCTGTCTTCCCTCAACGCGATTCACAGCGCTGCAGCGCCCACGCCGAGCTGGGTGTGGGAGGATATCCGCGCCACTTTCGGATGCGATGAGATCATCACCAGCTATGGCCAGACCGAAGTCACCGCGACCGTGATCTGTACCGCGCCCGGAGATTCGATCGAGATAGTATCGGAGACGCAAGGTCGCATCGTCGAGGCCGGGATTGCAGGCATGGCCGATCAGGACGGCCGGATCGCACAGTTCAAGACGATCGATCCGGAAACCGGGGCAGACCTGCCTTGGGGCACGCCCGGCGAGCTGTGCTGCCGAAGCCCGATGAACAGCAAGGGCTACTTCCGCCGACCCGAGGCGACCGCATCACTCTTCCTCGACGGAGGCTGGATCAGAATGGGGGACCTCGGTCAGTTCCGTCCGGACGGAAACCTGTTCCTGACCGGGCGCACCAAGGAACTCTACAAGAGCAAGGGCGAGCTCGTCTCGCCCAAGGAACTCGAACAGATCCTCACCGCCAATCCTGCGGTCTCGCAAGCCTTCTTCATTGGCATGCCCGACAACCAGTTCGGCGAATGCGGCTGCGCCTGGGTCGTGCGTGCAGAAGGCAGCGCGATCACCGTCGAGGACGTCATGGCCTACCTTCGCGAACGTATTCCCGCTTTCAAGATGCCACGCGACGTCTGGTTCACGACAGACGAGGCGCTGCCCAAGACCGGGACCGGCAAGGTACAGAAGGCGGAACTGCGCAAGATCGCGCTGGAGATGCTCGCCGAACAGAAGGCGGTCTGAGGATGCGATGCAATCCGGCTGCACGAGAATCGAAGGAATGCCCGCAATGATCGAGGCCGAAATCTCCCCTATCGAGGATATCATCCGCGAAGCCGTGGAAGGCCGCCCGTTCATCCTCGTCGATGCCGACGACCGCGAGAACGAAGGTGACATCATCATCCCGGCGCAGTTTGCAACGCCGGCGCAGATCAGCTTCATGGCCTGTCACGCCCGCGGGCTGATCTGCCTTGCCATCACGCAGGAACGCTCGGCGGAGTTGAAACTGAGGCCGATGGCCCCGCGCAATCAGTCCGGTTACGGCACGGCGTTCACCGTGTCGATCGAAGCGAAGGAAGGGGTCACCACCGGAATTTCTGCGCACGACCGGGCGCGAACCATCGCCGTCGCTGTCGATCCCACCAAAGGTTCAGACGACTTGGTCACACCTGGCCACGTGTTCCCACTGACAGCTCGCGATGGCGGAGTGCTGGTCAGGGCAGGGCACACCGAGGCGGCGGTCGACATATCCCGTCTCGCCGGGCTTACGCCCGCCGGCGTGATCTGCGAGATCATGAATGACGACGGCACCATGTCACGCCTGCCGGACCTGAGGGTCTTTGCCGCAAGGCACGGGCTCAAGATCGGTACGATCGCTGATCTTATCGCCTATCGTCGCTCGTCCGAGCAACTGGTCGAGAAAATGGCATCCGCGCCTTTCCAGAGCCACTTCTGCCCCTCTCCCATGACGGTTCATGTCTATCGCAACAAGATCGACGGGGGCGAACACGTTGCTTTGGTCAAGGGTGAGATCCGGCCCGACGAGGACACGCTTGTCCGCGTGCATCAGGTCGATCTCACGACCGACGTACTTGGCTGGAACACCGCGGCGCCCGATTACCTGCGGCGGGCCCTCCGTTTCATTTCGGATCATTCCGGTCCGGGCGCGCTCGTGCTGGTGCGCGATCCGGATCCGGAGTCGATCTCCCGTCGCGTAGCGGGGGGGCGGCGCGAGTACCACGAGAAGAACGCGAACCGCGATTACGGGATCGGCGCGCAGATCCTGATCGACCTCGGCGTTCAGCAGATGACCTTGCTGACATCAAGCAAGGCCAAGCTTGCCGCGCTGCAAGGTTTCGGCCTGACGATCAACGGGCGAACCGAATTGCGCGAGAACCGCCCCGATTCACCGCTCAGGATCCTGCCGGATTTCTGAGCCGGATCTTCAGGCGGCGATTTCTGTGCCGACCCGCACCGGCGCAGCGAATGCGGCAACGATCTGGCCGATGGTGTCTTCCACGGCATCCTCGAAGCGCTCCTCCTGGCTGTCGCTG
This sequence comes from Novosphingobium subterraneum, assembly GCF_000807925.1. Classification (GTDB taxonomy): domain Bacteria; phylum Pseudomonadota; class Alphaproteobacteria; order Sphingomonadales; family Sphingomonadaceae; genus Novosphingobium; species Novosphingobium subterraneum. The sequence continues at coordinate 20,765 of NZ_JRVC01000031.1, forward strand.
TCACGGGTGTGGATGACGAGAATGTTGAGGAACATGAAGCACGCCGTGATAAGGCGGCGCTGCGCTGCTGCTTCGCTCAGATAGTCGAGGCACGCGCGTAGCAGGGCCAGCGTCCGCGCGAGCTGAGGGGCGACGTGATCGCCGAACTGCCCGAACTGCTGCGCCTGATAACGCTGAAGATAGGCCGTCAGGAACGCGGCATACGAATGGTCGCCAAACGCGTCGATCAGCTGGATCTGTGGCAGGAAGATCACTTCGACGATGGTGCGCAGGTCGTTCAGCTTGCCTTCCGCTTCCGCCTTGGCAAGCATCAGGCCGCGCATCTCTTCCATCTGGTTCATTCGGTAATCGAACACTGCCTGCACCAGCGAATCACGCGAGCCGAAGTGATATTGCACCGCGTGGTGGTTGCGCTGGCCGGCCTGCGAAGCGATCTCCCGCAGGGACGCTCCTTCTATTCCATCACGAGCAAACAGGACCTCCGCCGCCAGAATGAGGGCCACTTTAGGCCCCTGATTCAGGATCGAACTCGTCGGAGCGGACGGCCGCAAGGCAGGTTTCGTAGGCATTTAAGCCATTTGGGCTAATCCGCCAGTTTCGTCAAGAAACCAGGCATTTCGCATGCGGCCAGAGCACGCCGGCATCAGCTTCGAGATGAATTTTCCGGATTGACGAACCCTGCACCTATGGGCATGTAACCCACATGGCTTAATTTTAAGACACATGGGAGAGATGACATGGCGATGGACACCGGTTTGATTTTTCACCCCTACATGCGTCCCGGTCGCACCGCCCGGCAGACGTTCGAATGGGGCGTTCAGAGTGCGGTCCACTGCGACAAGATCGGCTTCAGCTCGATGATGATCTCGGAGCATGCGTCGCAGATCTGGGAGAACATCCCGAACCCCGAGCTGATCATGGCGGCTGCTGCCCTGCAGACGAACAACATCAAGTTTGCTCCGATGGCGCACATCCTCCCGCACCAGCACCCGGCGAAGCTCGCCATGATGGTCGGCTGGCTCTCGCAGATCCTTGAAGGGCGTTATTTCATGGGCATCGGCGCGGGCGCTTATCCGCTCGCCTCCTATATCCATGGCATCAAGAACGGTCAGGACACCGCGTTCCTCAACGAAATGGTCCGTGAATCGCTTTTCATCATGGAGAAGATCTGGAAGCGCGAACCGTTCTTCTACGAAGGCAAGTTCTGGAGCGCCGGCTTCCCCGAGGAAGAGCCTGCGCAGACCGAGGAAGATGAGCAGCACATGCTCGCGAACTACGCTCCTTATGGTGGCAGCTTCCCCGAATTCGCCGTCACCGGTTTCAGCTACAATTCGCCATCGATGAAGCTTGCGGGTGAGCGCAACTTCAAGCCGGTGTCGATCTTTTCTGGTATCGATGCGCTCAAGAAGCACTGGGAAACCTACTCGGAAGCCAACATCAAGGCCGGGTTCACGCCCGACCGTCAGCGCCATGCCGTTTCGCAGACCGTTTTCTGTGCTGACACCGATGCCGAGGCCAAGCGTCTCGTGATGGAAGGGCCGATCGGCTACTGCTTCGAGCGCTACCTGATCCCGATCTGGCGCCGGTTCGGCATGATGGATGGCTTTGCCAAGGATGCGGGTATCGATCCCCTCAAGGCCGACCTCGAGTTCCTCGTCGACAACGTGTTCGTGGTCGGATCGCCGGATACCATCGTCGACAAGCTCAACACCCTGTTTGCCAAGTGCGGCGGCTGGGGCACGCTCCAGGTGGAAGCGCACGACTACTACGACGACCCCTCGCCGTGGTTCAACTCGCTCGAGTTGCTCGCGAAGGAAGTGGCGCCGCGCGTCAAGCTGCCTGAAGCGCTCGCTGCAGCCTGAAACCAAAAGTGCTTGGTGCCGGCGCGCTCGCGACCGGCACCAGATTTCCAACGAGAATATAGACGGGAGAAGGGACAATGACCAATTCGCATCATGGCTATGCCGCGATCAAGAACGGGGCGCGCAATCTCCGCGGCGCAAGTCTTGCAGTAATCGCTTCGTGCTTCCTGCTGCCCTCGGTGGCTGCAGCTCAGGCAGAAACCGCCGAGCCGCAGGAAGAAGTAGCCACCCAGGACATCGTCGTCACGGCGCAGCGCCGTGAAGAGCGGCTTTCGAAGGTTCCCGTCGCGGTCGTCGCGTTCGGATCGGAAGCGCTGCAGAACCGAAATATTACCAGCGAGCAGGATATCGGAACGCTCGTCCCTGGTCTTCAGGTGAAGAATGGCCAGAACTCCAATCAGCTGAGCTACAGCATGCGCGGCCAGTCACTGGACCCGTTCTCGGGCACCAGCCCTGCGGTCCTGCCTTACCTCAATGAAGCTCCATACAATCCCGGCAACACGGCCACGGCCTTCTTCGATCTGGGGTCGATCCAGGTGCTGAAGGGGCCACAGGGTACCCTGTTCGGGCGTAACGCCACTGGCGGTGCGGTTCTCTACACCACTCCCATGCCTGGGGACAGCTTTGGCGGATACGTGACTGTCCGTGGCGCTTCACGCGACTACGGGCAAATTCAGGCTGCCGTTGACCTGCCCCTTTCTGAAGGCAAGGCTGCCCTGCGCCTCGCATTCGACGCGACGCGCGGCAACGGCTACGTCACGAACATCAACACCGGGAACACGCTGGGCGACAAGAACAGCCGCTCCGGGCGTGCAACGCTGCTGCTCACACCTACCGATACGCTGAAGAATATCACGATCGTCCAGTATGATCGCGTCAAGGGGACCGAAGGCGTCGGCGGCATCTACACGTACAATTCGGCGACGAACCCGCAGTTCGTCAGCGACGGTACAAATCACATACCTGTCAGCGGGCTGACCAACACTCTCGCCGCCATCTATGGCAACAACGATGGTCCAGCTGCTCCTGGCTTCTTCCCGGGCGGCGTTGAAGGGTACACAAGATTCACCCGTGCAAACCCCTACAAGGTCTGGCTTCAGTACGATCTCCCGCACAGTGCCGAGAACGTTTTCGTCTCGAACACGACCGAGCTTGAAATTGGTGCCGACACCAAGCTGAAGAACATCTTCAGCTACATGAATGGCAAGTCCAACACCCCTGGCAACCTCGCGGGCGGCCCGTTCGGCTCGCTTTGGCTGTTCAAGCTGGCCGGGATCAACGCAACCGGCGCACCAGGCGGCCAGACCTTCCGGTCTAAGACGTTCAGCGAAGAACTGCAGATTCAGGGCAGCCTCTTGGATGACCGCCTGAACTACACCGCAGGCGTGTTTTACTCGAACCAGAAGCGCTTTGAGATCATCCCGATCAACATCGGCGCGGACGTGGTCCCGGGCGGCATTGCGGATATCTCCTACGCCTATCGCAACCGTCAGGAATCTAAGGCGGTCTTTGCTCAGGTAAGCTACAAGGTTACCGAAGCGCTTACCGCAACGCTTGGCGGTCGCTATACTTGGGAGAATGTCGGCATCCGGCAGGCACCCGGCAACGTGTTCGGCGTCGATCCCAACTCGCCAGCCGCAGATCAGAGCAGGAAGCTTTCGGCTCCGGCATGGACCGCCAGCCTGCAGTACCAGATCGACCCGAACAACATGGTCTACTTCAACCAGCGCGGCAGCTTCCGTTCGGGCAACCTGAACGGCACGGTGGCGCCGTTCACTGATCCGCTCACCGGCCAGCCCGCCAACTTCTTCAAGAACGAGAAGGTTCACGACTTCGAACTGGGCTACAAGTTCAATGGCCGTATCGGGGGTGCCCCCGTTCAGTTCAACGTCGCGGCCTACAAGATCATCGTCAAGGACGCCCAACGCGCCCTTTACGCGCTGGTGGGTGGCGCTCCGGCAGGGTTTACGGTGAACGTGCCGCAGGCCGAGACCAAGGGCTTCGAAGTCGACGCCTTCGCCGGTCTGACCTCCTGGCTCGATGTCGGGTTCAACTTGGCCTACACCGATGCGAAGTACACCAAGCGTACCGTACCCATCCCGTTCGTCGGCAGCCTGCAAGTCGATTCCTATCCAGACGCACCGAAGTGGGCAGGATCTGCAAACATCGAGGTGAAGTTCCCGGTTCCCGCCGAGATCGGCAAGATCAGCCTGCGCGGCGACTACTACGGCCAGACCGGCTTCTTCTTCTCGAACACCAACGGCACTTCCACGCCCGGAACGCACCTCGATGGGTATTGGAATGTCGGCGCAAGGCTGAACTGGAAGGAAATCATGGGAAGCCAGGTGTCCGCAGCAGTCTTCGTCCGCAACCTTACCGACGAGACCTACTACATTTCAGGTTATGCGCTGGGTGCATCCAACGGCGTCAACACGGCATACCCGGGCGAACCCCGCACCATCGGTGCGGAAATCTCGGTCAAGTTCTGAGGTTGCACGCGACGTGGGTCCGGGGCTGCGAATGCCAGCTCCGGACCCCCGGATTCCTTCGTCAGTTCAATATGATCTGGCTTGCATGATCAGCTACCGGTTCGCTGGCGCAGCAGCTGCCACCTTCAGTTCGATCCCGTTGCCTTCTGGATCCTGCAGGTAGACCGAAACGCCAAATCCTTGTGCGCCGAAACGGGTCTTGGGCTCATCCATTTCCAAGCCGAGCTCGCGTAGGTGCTTTCCGAGCGCTTCAGGCTCGATTGCATCGACCTGGAAGCAGACATGGTCGACGTTGCGCCCGGTCCCACTCGGTGCCGCAACGCCTGATACACCCAGTGGCCCGTCAATGCTCACGATGTCGAGCAGGGCGGATCCGGCGGTGAGATGATACAATCCCAGCTCGGGCCGCTCCCACTGCATCGTGCAGCCAAGAGCGCTCACGTAGAAATCGACCAGTCGCCGCGCGTCGGCCGCTCGGATTACGACATGATCGATACCCAATAGCGTGAAGGGTGCGTTAGACATAATATAGTAAGCTTTCGCAGGACCTTTCCTGGACAAGAATGGCGCATCGGACCGTCTCTTGCGAGTTGTTTCTTTTACCTGATCGCCGAAACGGTGTGGCAGGAGTGGTCGCGGGTTGAGCAACGACTGTCATCGGGCTGGCAGCTCACTGGCGGACTTTGCCACAGAAATGCTCGAAAGTCGCCACCGCGCTCCATCCTGTGCAGCGCGACGGACATTTCCGCTCCGACTGCGAACCGCTCCTGAGCCTCGATCACGCATTCTTGCCGTACAGAAGATGAACCTCTTGGCGCGCCCATGCGAACCCGACGTAAGAAAGCCGTCGTGCCTCGCGCAGGTCGTTTGCGTTCGGACTGTTCCGCGGCAACCGGCTTTCTTCCCAATCCCTGCGCGCAGGACGAAACGCCCTGCCGGTTAGCTTTGGTGGATTGCTCCATGAACGGCAGCGCGGCACAGAGGGCGGCGATGAGCAAGCGCAAGCGCCGATACCTGACTGCGACGATGCCCGATGGTTACGTGAAGACCATCGGGCCGACGACCGACAGTTTCACGCACTACTGGCGGATCGTCGCCGAACTGGAGAACGGCAAGACCGAGGTGTTCTGGGGCCACGCCAGATCTTTGGCCGAAGCGCGCAAGAAGCGGGCTCCGGCGCAGGAGGCGGCGAAGATGCGGGGCTGGAAGAGCTTTGCCTTCGAAATTGCCGAACTGGTCGAGACGGCCGCCCCCGGATCAGAGGCCTAGCCGAACAGTGCAGCGCCGCTGCGCGCAAGCATGTAGAGCGCCACGACGACGATGAGTCCGGCAAAGAGGGTGTTGAGTGTGCCCTTGCTTGCGGCAAGCCGGGTCGAAGCCCTGGTGCCGATGAGCGATCCGGCAATGCCGCCGGCAATGAACGCAATCGCCAGGGGCCAGTCGAGCATTCCCGACGCGGCGTAGTTCAGCGCCGTGGCAAGGCCGAAGGCGCTGACTGCGACAAGCGAGGTGCCGATGGCGCGGCCGATGGGCATCGAGGTGCTGGCGACAAGGGCCGGGACGATCAGGAAGCCACCGCCGATCCCGAAGAAGCCCGAGAGCAGGCCGGTGCCTGCGCCGAAGGTGAACACGCGCGGCAGGTTGTCGCGGTTGCAGACGACGCCCTCGATCCCTTCGCTGCCGCGGCCTCGCCACATGAGGAAGGCGACGATCAGCATGAGCAAGGCAAAGAGGGCAAGCAGGCTCTGGCCGTCGAAGGCCTTGCCGATCGTCGATCCGCCGAGTGCGCCGAGCACGCCCGCCGCGGCGAACATGCCCCCGCAGCGCCAGTTGACGTTGCGCGCCCGGGCGTGGCTGGCGAGGCCCGACAGCGCGTTTGCCGCCACGGCCAGTGCGCTCGTGCCGATGGCAAGGTGCGGGCTGGCGACGCCGACGACATAGACCATGAGCGGCACGGCAAGGATCGACCCACCACCGCCGACAAGGCCGAGGACGAAACCGACGATTACCCCCGACAGGCTCGCCAGGAGATGTTGAAGATCGAAGATCACCGCCGGCCCCTTACAACAGGTCTACCGGCAGGCGCAGGTAGCGCACGCCGTTGCTGTCTGGTTCGGGCAGATGGCCTGCGCGCATGTTGACCTGGATCGACGGCAGGATGAGCTTGGGCATGCCGAGCGTGGCATCGCGCGCTTCCCTCATTGCGACGAACTCGTCCTCGCTGACGCCTTCGTGGACGTGGACGTTGGCAGTGCGTTCGGCGCCGATGGTTGTCTCCCAGACGAACTGGTCGCGGCCCGTGGCCTTGTAATCGTGGCACAGGAACACGCGCGTCTCGTCGGGCAAGGCCATGAGGCGGCGGATCGAGCGGTAGAGCGTGCGCGCGTCGCCGCCGGGAAAATCGGCGCGGGCAGTGCCGTAGTCAGGCATGAACAGCGTATCGCCGACGAACACGGCATCGCCGATGACGTAGGCGAGACACGCGGGGGTGTGGCCGGGAACGTGCAGCGCCACGGCTTCAATCTCGCCTACGCGGAAGGCGTGGCCGTCGTCCATGAGCAGGTCGAACTGGCTGCCGTCGCGGGCGAAAGCCGGGCCTTCGTTGAAGACCTTGCCGAAAACGTCCTGCACGGTGCGGATCGCTGAGCCGATGACGATCTGCCCGCCGAGCCTTTGCTTGAAATAGGGGGCGGCAGAAAGGTGATCGGCATGGGCATGGGTTTCGAGCAGCCAGTCCACCGTGAGGCCGTGGGCTTCGACGTGGGCGAGCACGCGGTCGGCAGAAGCATGGCTGGTGCGGCCCGAGGCCTGGTCGAAATCGAGCACCGGGTCGATCACAGCCGCGCGCAAGGTGGCGGGATCGTGGACGACATGGGTCGCCGTGAAGGTCGCCTCGTCGAAGAAGGTGGTGACGACGGGCACCACGGCGGAGGCGCGGGCGCCGCCGATCTGGGCGGCGGCGGTAGCAATGGCATTGTCGGACATCGGAAGACTCCTTTGTCCCTTTATATAACTTTTACCTAATATAAGGCAAGTGTAATTTAATTGGCCTTGCAGTCTTGTGCGTGGCGCAATCGGCGTTATCTGCTGAGCTTATGAAGCCTGCCAGCCTTGCCGAACTGAAGCAGAATGCCGCCGCGATGGCCGGGCGGATGCGCACGATGAGCCACCCCGAGCGCCTGCTCATGCTTTGCCGGATGGACGAGGGCGAGGTTTCTGTAACCGAGCTGGTCGAGCTGACCGGCCTGTCGCAGTCGGCGGTGTCGCAGCACCTTGCGCGCCTGCGCGACGAAGGCGTGGTCGACAGTCGCGTGGCAGCGCAGGTGCGCTTCTACAGCCTGAAGGACGAGATCGTCCGCGCGATCATTCACGCCCTTTGCGAGATCTGCGAAAAGCGCTAGATTAATCACTGATCAATAAGCTGGATCGGATGCAGGAAGAGTCTTGCGTCATCGATCCAAATTAGAGTATTCATTCTATATTGAATGCGCGCGGTGATCCGTGCGCCGGGAGAGTCTTCGGTTGATGCAGAATGATCCGCAGCGCGGCTGGAATCGCCGCGAATTCGTCAGCGCCTCTGCGCTGATCGCCCTGGCGCTTGGCGTGCCCGCCGCCGCCGTGAGCCTGACCCGACTCGAATCGGAAGAGGCGCCAAGCGATGCGCAGCGCCTCATGATGAAGGAGGTCAGCCAGTTGGTGATCCCGCGTTTGGCAACCCCCGGCGCGGGCGACGTTGGCGCAGGGGATTTTGCGATTCTCGCGCTCGCCCACGGGCTTGATGGGTCGCGTTCGCCGCTCAAGGACCCGGCGGCTTATGCCCGGTTTGCGCGCAATGACGGCTCGATACGGCACGTCGCCTGGCTCGAGAAGGAGCTCGACGGACGGACTGGCGGCAGTTTCCTCAAGGCGCCGGCGGCGCAACGCCTTGCCGCGGTGAAGGCGGTGGATGCCGAAGCCTTCGCCAGCCGCGAGAGCGAGAGCCCGTGGAAGGCCATAAAGGGTCTGATCCTGACAGGGTATTACACCAGCGAAGTCGGTGGCGCGCAGGAGCTGCGCTACGAGCCGGTGCCCGGCCGTTTCGATCCCGACCTGCCGCTTACGCCCGATTTCAGGGCGATTTCCAACGACTGGACCGCGGTCGACTTCGGATAAGGACTGACTGACATGCAATTCGACGCGATCGTGGTCGGCTCCGGTATCACCGGCGGCTGGGCGGCCAAGGAACTGACGCAGGCCGGCCTCAAGGTCCTGATGATCGAGCGTGGGCGCGAAATTGTCCACGGCGAGTACGAGACCGAGAACAAGGCCCCTTGGGAAATGCCGTTCCGTGGCCTCGGCGATGCGGCGCTCTATGCCCGCGAATACCAGGTCCAGATGAAGAACCGGCACTTCAACGAGTTCACCCAGGGGCACTTCGTCAACGACAAGGAAAACCCGTACTCGACCGGTGCGGACACCGATTTCACGTGGTTCCGCTCCTATCAGTTGGGCGGTCGCTCGCTCACCTGGGGGCGGCAGTCGTATCGCTGGTCCGATTACGATTTCGGCGCCAACAAGCGCGATGGCCATGGCACCGACTGGCCGATCCGCTATGCCGATCTGGCGCCATGGTATGACAAGGTCGAGGAATTCATCGGCGTTTCGGGCAGCCCGGAAGGCCTGCCCCAGTTGCCCGATGGCAAGTTCCAGCCCGGCATGAAGCTCAACGTGGTCGAGGAGCACGTGCGCAAGGTCGTGGCTGACAAGTTCGGCCGCTGCCTGACTATCGGTCGCACCGCGAACATGACCGTCGCCAAGCCCGAAGAGGGCCGCTCGGAATGTCAGAACCGCTCGATCTGTACGCGCGGTTGCTCGTTCGGGGCCTACTTCTCGACGCAGTCGAGCACGCTTCCGGCAGCGAAGGCCACCGGCAACCTGACCGTGGTGACCGATGCCATCGTTGAAGGCGTGGACTACGATCCGAAGACGAAGCGCGTGACTGGCGTGCGCTATGTCAACACGAAGGACGGGACGCGGGGGGCTGCCACGGCGCGACTGGTGTTCCTCAATGCAGGCGCCTTCAACTCGGTCCACCTCCTGCTCAATTCGCGCAGCGAGGCGATGCCGACTGGCCTTGGCAATTCCAGCGGCGTGCTCGGCACCCAGATCATGGATCACGCCAACACGCTTTCGACGATCGCGCTGTTCCCGCAGTTCAACGATCGCACCACGTTCGGCAACCGGCCGACCGGGGCGATCATCGCGCGCTATCGCAACATGGACGCGATGGATGGCGAGGGCCATACCCGCGGCTTCTCGTTCCAGGGCGGCGCGCTGCAGAGCAATTGGGGTGCGGGCAAGCGCGAGGCCGGAATCGGGGCGGAACTGAAGGACAAGCTGCACCAGCCCGGCATGTGGCGCATGGTGCTGGTCGCTTTTGCCGACTGCGTGCCGCGCGACAGCAACCGCCTTACTCTGGACCGGACCAGGACCGACCGCTTCGGCATTCCGCAGCTTCACGTCGATTTCGCCTTCGGCAAGGAAGAGCAGGCCGCATTGGCGCAGGCCAAGGCCGATGCCGCCGAAATGATGACCGCGGCGGGCGGCACCGTGATCATGGGCCTCGACAAGCCGGGGCCGGGCGGCACGGCGATCCACGAAATGGGCGGGGCGCGCATGGGCCTCGATCCGAAGACCTCGGTGCTCAACAAGTGGAGCCAGGCGCACGACATCCCGAACCTGTTCGTGACCGACGGCGCGCAGATGGCATCTTCGGCCTGCCAGAACCCATCGCTGACCTACATGGCGCTGACAGCGCGGGCCTGCGATGCGGCGGTGAAGATGCTCCGCGAAGGCGTGATCTGAGGAGATGGCTCAGACTATCGCCGGCATGACCGAGAGGCAGAAGAGCCTCGCCTTCTTCACGCTGATCACCGCGCTGGTGCTCGAGATCGTCGACGTCACAATCATCAACACCGCGCTCCCGGCCATGCAGGCTGACTTCGCTGCTCGCGGGCAGGACCTTGGCGGCAGCGCGGCGCAGTGGATCGCGGCGGGCTATTCGCTGGCGTTCGGCTTGCTGCTGATCCTCGGCGGGCGGCTGGGTGACCTGTTCGGCGGGCGGGCGATGTTCCTGACCGGCGTTGCAGGCTTCACGCTGGCCTCGCTGCTGTGTGGCGCGGCGGCCGATCCGCATTTCCTGATTGCTGCGCGTGTCCTGCAGGGCGCGGCGGGCGCGATCATGGCGCCGCAGGTCATGGCGGTGATCCAGATCCTCTACGATCCGGTCGAGCGCATCGGGCGGCTGGCGTGGTTCGGCGTGATCGGCGGGCTTGCCGGGATCGCCGGGCCGATTATCGGCGGGCTGCTGATCTCGGCAGACATCGCAGGTCTCGGCTGGCGCACGGTTTTCCTGATCAACCTGCCCATCGGCATCGCAGCGTTCACGGCCGGGTGGCGCTATCTGCCCCGCGAGATCGCGCACAAGGGCGCCAAGATCGACGTTATCGGCACGCTCGCGTTCGGAGCGGCGCTGGCGGCCATGCTGTTCCCGCTGGTGCGGGGCGAGCATGCCGGGCTGGATGCGGCAAGCCTCGCGCTGCTGGCGGCATCGCCGCTGCTGATGTGGGCGGCGTGGGCCGGGCTCAACCGCCGCGCCAGGGCTGGCAGACCGGTGATCTTCGATCCGGAACTGCTGCACAACGGCCTGTTCCGGACAGGCGCGCTGATCGGCCTGATCTTCTCGGCCGCGAATACCGGCTTCCTGTTCGTGTTCGCCCATGCGTTGCAATCGCGGCTCGGCTATTCGCCCCTGCAGACGGGCCTCGTCCACATCCCGTTCAGTGCTGGCGTCATGCTCGGCATGGGTTTCCTCGGGCGGCGCTACCTCGCGAAGATGGGCAAGTGGGTGCTGGTTTCTGCGGCGCTGGCTCTGGTTGTGGCTGATACAGCCACCCTTTCCTGGATCGCCTGGGGTGGACCCGGTCTGCCGCTGTTGCTCCCGGCGCTTCTGCTGGCGGGCGTGGGGATGGGTTGCCTTTCCGGCCCGGTCTCGCCGGTGGCTCTGGCGCGGGTCGACCGACGCCACGCCGGGGCTGCAAGCGGCATTCTCAAGACCGTGCTGCAGATGGGCAGCGCGTTCGGCATTGCGCTGGTCGGCAGCGCTTATTTCGCGCTGGGCGGACCGGAACTGGCGATGGGCAGCAGCGGCATCTACGCAGCGCTTGCCGTCATCCTCGTGCTGTTGGTCGGCTGCCTTGTGCTGGCGCTTTCCCTGCCAGGGCAGATATTTGCGCCTGAGGCCTCTTCCCAAGCAGCATAAACGCGATAATCTCATCCGAAACGAGATGCGCCGCCAAGGCGCACCGTGAGAGGATGATCGCCATGGACGACCTGCCTACCGCCAAGTTCCACACCATGACCGAAGGCACCCAGGAAGACTGGGACGCGATCATGACCCACATGCGGCCCTTTGCGCAGAGCGGCGGCGCGCGCGTGCTCGATCACTTGCGCCTGCTGGAGGGCGATTGCGGGGGCTTTGCGGTCGATCGGCTGACCCATTGCCTGCAGACCGCGACCCGTGCCCACCGCGACGGGCGGGACGAGGCTTACGTGGTGATGGCCCTGCTGCACGACATTGGCGACACGCTTGGTGCCTTCAACCACCCGGACGTTGCCGCTGCGATCCTCAAGCCGTTCGTTTCGGAAGAGCTGCTGTGGATCGTCCAGCACCACGGCATTTTCCAGGGCTACAACTTCTTCCACTTCATCGGCCTCGATCGCAACATGCGCGACAAGTTCGCCGATCACCCTTATGCTGCGGCGACGGCCGAGTTCATCGAGAAGTACGATTGCCCGGCGTTCGACCCGAACTATGACACCTTGCCGCTCGAGTTCTTCGAGCCGATGGTCATGCGCCTCTTCGAACGGCCTTTGAACAGCGTGTACAAGAAAGCCATGGCGGAAGCCTGAGGCGGCCAGAAGCAAGGCGATACACTCTGTCACGATTGGTGGGCTTGCACCTTGCCTTAATTGCGTGATTAACTGCGCAAAATTGCTTGGGAGAGCAACACATGGCCGACGCCGCCGTGAAGCCGACGACAGCAGAGCGCACTGCCGACCTGTTCACCTTCGACGAATTCATTCGGTTCTGGGCAGCCGATCGACCTCAAGGCCTCGCGCTCGACGGACCCGATCGGACGCTGACCTATGGCAGCCTTGATTCCACGACGGCACAGGTGGTCGCGGGCCTTGTCGACCTTGGCATCGGCAAGGGAGACCGGATTGCCTGGTTCGGCAAGAACAGCACGCTCTATTTCACGTTGTTCTTCGCTGCTGCCCGCCTCGGCGCGGTCATGGTTCCGATCGGCTGGCGTCTTGCCCCGGCAGAGGCGACGTGGATTGCCAGCGATGCTCAGGCGAAAGCCGTGTTCCTCGGGGCCGGGTTCGAAGGACTGGCTGCGACATTTTCCGCGCTCCCTGCCGTGCGCATGGCGCTGACGCAGGACGAGGCGTGGCGCTGGATCGATGCGCAGCAGCCAATCGCCCATGAGGCCGCCGGGCCAGATGATGCGGTGCTGCAGCTCTATACCTCTGGCACGACCGGCAACCCCAAGGGGGCGGTGCTTTCCAATCGCAACCTGTTCGGCTTGCGCAAGCAATCGCTCGGGCAGGATCAGCCCTATACCCAGATGACGGACGACGAAGCGATCCTGGTTGCCATGCCGTGCGCCCATATCGGCGGCACCGGCCTTGGCGTCATGGCCATGGGGGCAGGGCTGCCGGGCATCATCCTTGCCGAGTTCGAGCCGCGCGCGGTGTTCGATGCGGTGGAGCAAAAGGGCGTGACGCGCTTCTTCATCGTGCCCGCTGCACTTCAGATGCTTCTCAATCACCCCGATTGCGCCAGCGTGGACTTTGCCCGCGTGAAGTACATCATCTATGGCGCATCACCCATCCCGCTGGTCTTGCTCCGAGAATGCATCGCCATGTTCAAGGCCGAGTTCATCCAGGCCTATGGCATGACCGAGACGACCGGCACGATCTGCATGCTCCCGCCCGAGGACCACTGCGTCGAGGGAAATCAGCGCATGCGGTCTGCCGGTAAGCCCCTGCCGGGTGTCGAAGTCCGCGTGGTCGGCGAAAACGGCGAGGCGTTGGGGCCGAACGAGATTGGCGAGATCCAGACGCGATCGTCAAACAACATGCTGGGGTACTGGAACCTGCCAGAGGCCACCGCGAAGACGATGACCCCCGACGGCTGGATTGCCACCGGCGACGCCGGCTACCTTGACGAGGACGGCTACGTCTACATGCACGACCGAATCAAGGACATGATCATTTCGGGCGGCGAGAATGTCTATCCGGCGCAGGTCGAAAGCGCGATCTATGGCCATCCCGATGTGCTGGAAGTGGCGGTGATCGGCGTGCCCGATGCGACATGGGGCGAAGCCGTGAAGGCGGTGTGCGTGCCAAAGCCGGGCCACGTGATCGATCCGCAATCGATCATCGACTGGACGCGGGAGCGCTTGGCCGGGTTCAAGGTGCCCAAGTCGGTCGATGTGATCGAGGCGCTGCCGCGCAATCCTTCAGGCAAGATCCTGCGTCGCACCTTGCGTGAGCCCTACTGGGCTGGCTTCGAACGCCAGGTGAATTGACAGGGTACTGGCCGATCAGGGGGCCGGCTGGGCGGCATTCCTACCAGCCGGCTCCAATGCATCAGCGGATCGGGCAATCCGGCGAGAGGCGCATGTCGAGGTAGTTGTCGACCGCGCGCATCATGTCATCCATCTCGTTCTCGAAGAAGTGGTTGGCACGCGGGATTTCGTCGTGATGGATGGTGATGTGCTTCTGCGTGCGCAGCTTGTCGACCAGCTTCTGCACCGCGTTGGGCGTAACGACCGTATCCGCCGTGCCCTGCACGATGATGCCCGAGGCGGGGCATGGGGCAAGGAAGCTGAAATCGTACATGTTGGCGGGCGGCGCCACCGAGATGAAGCCGCGGATCTCAGGGCGGCGCATCAGCAACTGCATGCCGATCAGCGCGCCGAACGAATAGCCTGCGATCCAGGTGGTGCTGGCTTCGGGGTGGATCGACTGGACCCAATCGAGCGCGGCTGCGGCGTCGCTGAGTTCACCGATGCCGTTGTCAAAACTGCCTTGGCTGCGGCCGACGCCACGGAAGTTGAAGCGCAGCGTGGCAAAGCCGCGGGCCACGAAGGTCTTGTAGAGCGCCTGCGTGATGCGATCGTTCATCGTGCCGCCCGCCTGCGGGTGCGGGTGGAGGATCATCGCAACCGGTGCTCGGGGCCGGCTGGCGGGCTGGAAACGGCCTTCGAGGCGGCCTTCGGGGCCGGGGAAAATGACTGCGGGCATTGCCTGTCCGGTAATCCTGTGATCTGGCCCTATGCGGCACGGAATGCCGGGGCTGGGAATTAAGCTGATGGCTATATAGAAACCGAGCCTTCGAAAGCAATCTTTCCACGCATTCCGGGGCGAATCTTGCCGCTAAATCCGATCTATCTCGATCACGCCGCCACAACCCCGCTGCTGCCTGAGGCACTGGCGGCGATGGAGGAGGGCTGGCGCATCTGGGCCAACCCTTCTAGCCCCCATGCAGCGGGACGCGCGGCAAGGGCGGCGCTGGAGGATGCGCGGGCGCGGGTGAAGAAGGCGCTTGCCTGGGACGGCGAGGTGATCTTCACCAGCGGAGCAAGCGAGGCGCTGGAGATTGCCACGAAAAAAGTTTCCCCGGGGAAACATAACAGGAACATCACGAGCGCGGTAGAGCATGAGGCGGTGCTGCGGCTGACGCCAGACGCTGTTCGCCTGGCCGTCGATGCGAATGGCCTGGTCAGCATTTCCGGCCTTGAGCAGGCGCTAAAGGAGGAAGGGCCGGCGCTTCTGGCAATCCAGCAGGTCAATAGCGAAACCGGCGTGATGCAGGATCTCGCGTCGCTGGCCGCGTTGGCAAAGTCCAGCAATGCGCTGATGCTGGTCGACGCGGCGCAGGGCGCAGGCAAGCTTCCGCTGCCCGAGGCCGACATGATCGCGGTTTCGGCGCACAAGTTTGGCGGACCGGTGGGCATCGGCGCGTTGCTCGTGCGCAGTTACGGCCTGCTGCACCCCGGCGGCGGCCAGGAGCGCGGCTATCGTGCCGGGACCGAGCCGATGCCGCTGGTGCTGGGCATGGCGGCAGCGCTGGAGGCTGGAAATGCATGGCTCAAGCGCGCTTCAGGTTTGCGGGAATCGCTTGAGAGTCAAATGCTTGAAATCGGGGCGGAAATTGTCGCGAAAGATTCCCCGCGCAGCCCGACGATTGCCGCCTACCGCATGCCGGGCAAATCCAGCGCGGCGCAATTGATCCGCTTCGATGGCGCAGGGATCGCCGTTTCCGCCGGGAGCGCATGTTCGTCCGGCTCGTTGAAGGCGAGCCACGTGCTGACGGCGATGAGCTATGCCCATCCGGGCGAGGTCATCCGCGTGTCCATCGGGCGCGAGACGACCGAGGCCGAGATTGCCCGCTTTGTCGAGGTGTGGAAGGAGATCCGGGGGTGATCTACCTCGATTATCAGGCGACCACGCCGCTCGCTCCTCAAGCGCGCGAGGCAATGATGCCGTGGCTGGCGGGGCAAGAGGCCATGGGATTCGCCAATCCGCATAGCCCCCACCGTGCAGGGCGTGCCGCCGCAGCCGCGGTCGAGGTTGCGCGCGAGCAGGTGGCGGCGCTGCTCCCGCCCGGCGGGCGCGTGGTCTTCACCTCGGGCGCGACCGAGGCGATCAACCTTGCTCTGGCTGGATGTGGCCGAAAGCGGCTGGCGGTCAGCGCCATTGAACACGCGGCGGTCCTGGATACGGCGCGGGTTCTTGATCCCGCTGTGGCGGTGCTGCCGGTCGATGGTGCGGGTCTGGTCGATCCTGAGGTGGCGATTCCGGCGGGAACCGGTCTTGTCGCGGTAATGCAGGTCAACAACGAGATCGGCACGATCCAGCCGATCGAAGCGCTGGCCCGGCGGGCACGCGACATGGGCGCGCTGTTCCTGTGCGATGCGGTGCAGGGGGCGGGCAAGATCGCCGCTCCGCAAGGGGCTGACCTGATCGCGGTGTCCTCGCACAAGCTCTATGGCCCGAAAGGCATCGGCGCGCTGTGGGTGCGTGACGGGGTGGAACTTGCGCCCCTGATCCATGGCGGGGGGCAGGAGGGCGGCTTGCGTTCGGGTACGCTCTCGCCAGCGCTCTGCGCGGGCTTCGGCGCCGCGGCGGCCCTGTGCACAAGTCTGTCGGAAACCGACCGGCTTCATGTGGATAAGCTGTGGGCGAAGGCTTTGTCTCTGTTCGAGGGATGGATTCTGAACGGGAGCGCCACCGAGCGCTGGTATGGCAATCTCAACCTGCGATTGCCGGGGCTGGACGTGGCGAGACTGTTGTCGGAATGCCGCACGATCGCAATTTCAGCGGGATCGGCCTGTGCCAGCGGGTCGGGCAGGCCAAGCCATGTCTTGCGCGCGCTCGGACTTTCGGACAGGGATAGCAGAACCGCGATCCGCATCGGTTTCGGACGCTATACGGGGGATGATGAACTGGAACAGGCTGCCGAGGCGATCAACGCCGCGGCGCGCGCGCAGGGAGTCTTGTAACCATGGTCAGCGTCACCTTCGTCACCGCAAAGGGTGAAAAGATCGCCGCAGAAGGCGAAGCGGGGACGCGACTTCTGGAACTGGGGCAAGCCAAGGGCATGCCGCTTGAGGGCACCTGCGAGGGCCAGATGGCCTGCTCCACCTGCCATGTGGTCATCGATGCCGACTGGTTTGCGAAACTGCCGCCAGCGATCGACGATGAGGAGGACATGCTCGACCTGGCTGCCGGGGTGACGCGGACGAGTCGCCTGTCATGCCAGATCGAACTTACCGAGGCGCTCGACGGGCTGGTGGTGCACATACCGGCCGAAGCGCGGGACATGCAGGGGCGCTAGGGAACGGATCGGCGGACCATCGCTTGAACAAGGCATGATCGTTACTCCGAAGGCCGCCGCGCTCGCTCTTCCATCCAGCCCCGACGTTCTGATTGCCGATACGACCGGCTGGATTACCGACAACTGGTTGCGCATCTCGATCGCCATCGGCATCGCGGCTGTCGTCGTTCTGGTCCTTGTCGCCATCCGCAACCTCGGGCGCCGGTTCTGCCCCGAAGGCGAGGCGCTGGTCGGCTGGAAGACAATCATCGGCCGAATGGCAAGCCGCACGCGATTCTGGTTCATCGTGCTGGTCGCAGCGGAGGCGGTAGCCAGCTACGCGCAGACACCGGTCTGGCTGGACAAGACCATTCGCTTCCTCTTCACCGTCGGCCTCACCTTCCAGGCAGCGCTGTGGGTTCGGGAACTGACGATCGGCCTGATCGAACATCGCGCAGGTGAAGCACAACACGCCAACGGTGCGCTGAATTCGGCACTCAACATCCTGAGGGCGCTGGTGACATTCCTTGTCTTCGCCATTGCCTTCGTCCTCATCCTCGGAAACCTTGGCGTCAATGTCGCCGGGCTCGTTGCGGGCCTTGGCATCGGCGGCATTGCGATCGGTCTTGCGGCTCAAGGCATCTTCTCCGACCTGTTTGCCGGCATTTCGATCCTGTTCGACCGGCCTTTCAAGGTGGGGGAAGTGATCAGCTGGGGCGGGAATACCGGAACTGTCGAGATCATCGGCATGCGCACCACCCGTATCAGGCTGGTAAGCGGAGAACTGCTGGTGGTTTCGAACAAGAACCTGCTCGACAAGGAGATCAGCAATCTTACCGTGCGCGATCACATCCGCCTGACTTTCGCGATTGGCGTTGCCTATGAAACCCCGCCTGAAACCCTGGCGCGGATTCCGGCAATGCTGAAGGCGCTGGGCGAGGCGGAAGGCGCGAAAGTGGCCCGCTCAGGCTTCGAGGCGTTCGGAGCCAGTTCGCTTGATTTCACCCTGATCCTCGACGTGCCTGGTGCTGACTGGAACGTAGCGCATCCTTTGCGCGATCGCTTGCTGGTGGCGATCATGGAGCGCTTTGCCGCCGAAGGAATCAGCATACCCTATCCCACGCAGACGACCTTTACCGCTGCGCCCGACGGTACGTTGATCATGCCCTATCCCGATGGAGCGGTGATTCCCGTCACGGCAGAGCCGCTTGGTGATGCCCGACGGAATTGAGCGGTGACGGCCCGAACGGGTGCTTTTGCCAGCTTGCCGTCCGCCGCGATTTGCGGTCGGATAGGCAGGCTTTGGCAAGAGGACAGGTATGGCGGCGATCAATCTTCCACGGATCATCAGGGTAGGGGGCGGCGCACTGGCCGAATTGCCGGAAGCGCTTGCCCAGTGCGGGGTGTCCCGACCGTTCATCGTGACCGACGCATTCCTGGTGAGCAGCGGGATGGTGGCGACGTTGCTCGCCGTGCTCGACAAAGCCGGCATCGATGCGACCGTGTTCGCCGATACGGTGCCCGATCCGACCGTGGCGGTGGTTGAAGCTGCGCTGGAGGCTCTGCGTGCTGCCGATTGCGATTGCGTTATCGGCTTCGGCGGCGGCAGCCCGATCGATACGGCAAAGGCCATTGCCGCACTGGCGGTGGAGCCGAGGCCGGTCCAGTCGATGAAGACTCCGGCAACGACGGAGGTGCCCGGCCTGCCGATCATCGCCGTGCCGACCACGGCTGGGACCGGATCGGAGGCAACGAAGTTCACCATCGTCACCGATGAGGCCAGCAGCGAGAAAATGCTTTGCGCTGGCCTTGCTTTCCTGCCGACCGTGGCGATCGTCGATTTCGAACTGACCATGGGCAAGCCCGCGCGGCTGACAGCCGATACCGGCATCGATTCGCTTACCCATGCGATCGAGGCTTACGTCTCGAAAAAGGCCAATGCCTTCAGCGATGCCATGGCGCTTTCGGCGATGAAGCTGATCGCGCCCGCCATTCGCACTGCCTGTAACGAGCCGGGCAACCGGGCAGCGCGCGAGGCGATGATGGTGGGGGCGCATCATGCGGGGATCGCATTCTCCAACGCCAGCGTGGCGCTGGTTCATGGCATGAGCCGACCGGTGGGCGCGTTCTTTCATGTGCCGCACGGGCTTTCCAACGCCATGCTGCTGCCTGCGGTGACGGCCTTCTCCGCGCCAGCCGCGCTTGCGCGCTATGCCGATTGCGCGCGGGCGATGGGCGTCGCCGGTGCAGACGAGGGCGATCAGGCGGCGGTGGCGCGGCTGCTGGTGGAACTGGCAGCGTTGAACGCTGACCTGTCCGTGCCATCCCCGCGTTCTCACGGTATCAGCGAGGCGCGATGGTTCGAGGTGGTGCCGGAAATGGCGCGGCAGGCGCTGGCTTCGGGATCACCCGGCAACAACCCGCGCGTGCCCGATGCGGCGGAGATCGAGCGGCTCTATGCAGAGGCATTCGGCTGAGGCACGACTTTCGCATGATTGCAATGCAATGTCGGATCATGCATAGGCTTTAGCCGTTCCTCCCCAGGTTCATCGGATTCGGCTTTTCGCAAGATTTGCGGGGCGCCGCTTATGTGAGCGTATGGACATGGGTGAAATGAACGGACGTATCGAACGCAGCGGCCTGAAGGTCGACGCTAACCTCGCCAGCTTCATCGACAATGACGTGCTCGGGCCACTTGGGCTTGACGCGGGCGCATTCTGGCAGGGCTTTGCCGCGCTGGTCGGCCATTTCGCCCCGGTAAACCGCATGTTGCTGGACAAGCGCGAGGCGCTGCAGGCGCTGATCGACTCCTGGCACCACGAACGCAAGGGCAAGCCGATCGATCCTGCCGAGTATCGCGCGTTCCTGACCGAGATCGGCTATCTTGTGGCAGAGCCTGAGGATTTCGTGATCGGCACGCAAAACGTCGACCGCGAGATTGCCTGCATGGCAGGGCCGCAGCTGGTCGTGCCGGTTCTGAATGACCGGTTCGTGCTCAATGCGGCGAATGCGCGCTGGGGTAGTCTCTACGATGCCTGGTACGGCACCGACGCGCTCGATGCGGCCCCGGCCCGGCCGGGCGGCTACGACAAGGAACGCGGCGCGGCGGTGGTCCGCGCAGGCCGCGCGTTCCTTGACCTGACATTCCCGCTGGACGGCATGAGCTGGACCGAATGGGACGGGGCGAGCAGCCTGCCGTTGTGCGATGAGATGCAGTTTGCCGGCACGAAACCCGGTGGCATTCTGCTGTGCAACAACGGTATGCATGTCGAAATCGTGCTGGACCGGACGCACCCGGTGGGCATGGATGACAAGGCGGGCATTGCGGATATCGTCATGGAAGCGGCGCTGACCAGCATTGTCGACCTCGAGGATTCGGTCGCTGCAGTCGACGCCGAAGACAAGCTGCTGGCCTATCGCAACTGGCTCGGCCTGATGCGCGGCGATCTCGAGGCGAGATTCAGCAAGGGCGGCAAGACCATGACCCGCGCGCTTGAGCCGGACCGCGAGTGGACTTCGGCCAAGGGTGAGGCGATCACGCTGCCGGGGCGCAGCCTGCTGTTCGTGCGCAATGTCGGCCACCTGATGACCAATCCGGCGATCCTGCTCCAGGACGGCAGCGAGATACCGGAAGGCATCATGGACGCTGTGATCACGTCGGCGATTGGCATGCACGACCTCAAGGGCCTGGGCCGCCACCGCAACAGCCGCACCGGCAGCATCTATATCGTCAAGCCCAAGATGCACGGTCCCGAAGAGGTCGCCTTCACCAACGACCTGTTCAACGCGGTCGAGGACCTGCTCGGGCTGGAACGCCACACCGTGAAGGTCGGCGTGATGGACGAGGAGCGGCGCACGTCTGCCAATCTCGCCGCCTGCATCGAGAAGGTTCGCGACCGCATCGTGTTCATCAATACCGGCTTCCTCGACCGCACCGGCGACGAGATCCACACCTCGATGCAGGCGGGGGCGATGATCCGGAAAGGGGCCATCAAGAGATCTGGCTGGATCGCGGCTTACGAAAAGCGCAACGTCTGCATCGGGCTGGCCCACGGCCTTTCGGGCAAGGCACAGATCGGCAAGGGCATGTGGGCCGCGCCCGACATGATGCACGACATGATGCAACAGAAGATCGCGCATCCCCGCACCGGGGCGAACACGGCCTGGGTGCCTTCGCCCACGGCGGCAACGCTGCACGCGATGCACTATCATCAGGTCGATGTGTTCGGGGTTCAGCGCGACGTTGCGCAGGAAGCGACACCGGGTCTGGACGCGCTTCTCGCCATTCCGCTGGCCGATGGTGCCAACTGGTCGGAAGAGGAAGTGCGCGAGGAACTGGACAACAACGCGCAAGGCCTGCTGGGCTATGTCGTGCGCTGGATCGATCAGGGCGTCGGCTGCTCCAAGGTGCCGGACATCAATGACATCGGGCTGATGGAGGACCGCGCGACCTTGCGGATTTCCAGCCAGCACATGGCCAACTGGCTGCTGCACGGCGTGGCCACCAACGAACAAGTCATGGACAGCCTAAAGCGCATGGCAGCCAAGGTTGATGCGCAGAACGCGGGCGATCCGCTCTACGAGCCGATGGCCGGAAACTGGGAAGAAAGCTTTGCCTTCCGTGCGGCCTGCGATCTGGTGTTCAACGGGGTGGAGCAGCCCAACGGCTATACCGAGCCTTTGTTGCATGCATGGCGCCTGAAGAAGAAGGCCGCTTTGGCGAAGGTCGCCGAGCCGGCCTGAACTTGAAGGGGGCGGGCCTGCGGGTCCGCCCTTACTTCGTCAGCACGCGGGCGATGGAGACGAATTCCTCCACGCTCAACGTCTCGGCCCGGCGCTGTGCGTCGATGCCGAGCGCTTCGAGCGCGTCCAGCGCGCCGGGCAGGCCCTTCAGGGACTGGCGCAACATCTTGCGGCGCTGGCCGAAGGCGGCTTCCGTCACGCGCTCCAGCATGCGGGCGGAGACGCCTTCGGGCATCGTGCCGGGCTCGACATGGACGATCGCCGACATGACCTTGGGCGGCGGAGTGAAGGCACTGCGGTGAACCTTCATCGCTATGCGCGGGGACGCGCGCCACTGTGCCAGTACGGCAAGGCGGCCATAGGCATCCGTGCCGGGCGCGGCGACGATGCGCTCTGCCACTTCCAGCTGGAACATCAGCGTCAACGATTTCCACTGCGGCGGCCAGTCTTGCCCGGATAGCCAGCCGGTGAACAGCTGCGTGCCGACGTTGTAGGGCAGGTTCGCCGCGACGTGCCACGGACCTTCAAACAGCGTTGCCGGATCGATCCTTGTGGCATCGCCCTGAATCACGGTCAGCTGGCCGGGAAAGGCATCGGACAGTTCGGCAAGCGCAGGCATGCAGCGCTTGTCCATTTCGATCGCGGTGACGTTTGCGCCTGCACGCAGCAGGGCGCGGGTCAGGCCGCCGGGGCCGGGACCGACTTCGAGAACATTCTCGCCCTTGAGCTTGCCCGGGACGCGCGCGATGCGATCGAGCAACTGCTCGTCGAACAGGAAGTTCTGGCCGAGCGCCTTGGTGGCGAAGAGGCCGTGGCGATTGATGACGTCGCGTAGAGGGGGGAGGTCGGTCATGCCGAAGCCCTCCGCGCGGCACATTCGCCCGCCATGCGCAGCGCTGCGATAGTGGGGCCGACGCGCGCCTTGCCGGTGCCGGCGATGGCGAAGGCGGTGCCGTGATCGGGCGAGGTGCGGATGATCGGCAGGCCGAGCGTCACGTTCACGCCAGCATCGAAATCCAGCGCCTTCATCGGGATCAGCGCCTGATCGTGGTACATGCAGATGGCCACGTCATAGCTCTCGCGCGCTTCGGCGTGGAACATGGTATCCGGCGGGAGCGGTCCGAAGGCGTTGATCCCGGCGTCACGGAGCAAGGCCACGGCGGGAGCGACAACCTGCGTGTCCTCATGGCCCATGCGCCCGTCCTCGCCCGCGTGGGGGTTTAGCCCGGCGACCGCGAGGCGCGGGGCGGTGAGGCCGTAGTCGCGCGTCAGGGCCGCAGCGGTGATCGCGGCGCGGGTGCGGATCAGTTCGGCGGTGAGCATGTCGGGCACCAGCCGCAGCGCCACATGGACGGTGATCGGCACGACCTTGAGGCTTGGCCCGGCGAGCATCATCACCGCGTTCTCGGCCGTCACGCCGCAGGCTTGCGCCACGAATTCAGTCTGCCCCGGGTGATCGAAACCGACCCTTGCCAAGCGGCTCTTGGCGATGGGGCCAGTGACCAGCGCCGATGCCGCGCCTGAACGGACGAGGCCGGTGGCAGTGGCAAGCGCATTCAGGGCAAGGCTGGCGCCCGCGTCGTCAGGCTCGCCCGGAGTGTAGCGCAGATCGGCAAGGTCCAGCACCGGCAGCGCGCCGTCAAAGCATTCCGCCACTTCATCGGGCGCCTTGACCGTGCAGACCAGCGCCGAGATGCCACGCCGTCGCGCCGCTTCCTCGACAACGCGGGCCGAGCCGACGACGAAGAACGGGGGCAAGCCTTCGCTATCGCGCAACGCCCACGCGGCGGCGGCAAGTTCCGGGCCGACGCCTGCCGGATCGCCGATGGTAAGGGCTAGGGGAGCGGTCATCCGGGAAAGCCTAGACGCTCTGCGCAACGCTGGCGAGACGCTCCAGCGTCGGCACCAGCTCATCGTAATGATCGATTACGGCATCGGCGCCAAGCTCGTCAGCCGGAAGGTCGTTAAAGCCGAAGCGGACGGCGACGACCGGCATTTGCGCGGCCTTGGCGGCGCCCACGTCGAAGGTGGTATCGCCGACGAAAGCTGCAGGGCCTCCGCCACAGCGCGCGACCATTTCGTGCAGCATGTCGGGCTTGGGCTTCGACCGATGGCGACCCAGCGTATCGCCGCCGATCACGCAGGCGAAGCGGTGGAGCAGGCCCAGTTCCTCGAACAGCCTGACCGCCAGGTCTTCAGCCTTGTTGGTGGCGATGGCGATCTTCACGCCGCGCGCGTCGAGTTCGTCCATCATCGCTGCGCCACCGGGAAAAAGTTCGGTGTGGTGGGCGATGTTGTGGCCGTAGAATTCGATCAGGCTCGCCTGCAGGCCGGGGAAGGCGTCCTCGTCCACCCCGCCCGATTCCGTCAGCGCCGAACGCAGCATCTGCGCCGCGCCGCCGCCGATGTGGCGCTTCGTCTCCTCCAGCGGCACAGGTGGCCTGCCTGCGAGAGCCAGCGCGTGATTGAGCGCGACGCCGAGATCGCGGCTGGTATCGAGCAGCGTGCCGTCGAGATCGAATCCGACGATTGCATAAGGAAAATCCGCCATGGTGCGCCCAAGTGGCGCGCTGTTCTGGAAAGCGCAAGATTTGTCTGGCAAGGGTGCGGCCATGACTGAACAGACCCCCCTCGCCATTATCGTCCTCGCCGCCGGAAAAGGCACCCGCATGAAGAGCGACCTGCACAAGGTGCTGCATCCGATCGCGGGCAGGCCGATGGTAGGGCACCTGATGGCGAGCGCTGCGGAGCTCTCGCCGCAGCGTCAGGTGGTGGTGGCAGGGCACGGGCGCGAGCAGCTGGAAAAGGCGCTCGGCGGATCTGCGACGATTGCCGTGCAGGACCCGCAGCTGGGCACCGCGCACGCCGTGCAGCAGGCCGAGGGCGCGCTCGCCGGTTTTGAGGGCGATGTGCTGATTCTCTATGGCGACGTGCCGTTTGTGCGCGCCGAAACGATGCGGGCGATGATCGCGCGATTGCATGAAAATGATGCGCCAGCCGCGGTCGTGCTGGGCTTCGCGCCCGCCGATACCCTGCAATACGGACGCGTGATTGCTGAAGATGGGCGGATCGTGAAGATGGTCGAGCACAAGGACGCGACCGACGAGGAGCGTGCCTGCCGCGTGTGCAATTCGGGCCTCATGGCGGTGCGCAGCGCGGACCTGTTCGGCCTGCTCGCCCGCGTCGGCAACGACAATGCCCAAGGCGAATACTACCTGCCCGACGTGGTCAACATCGCGATTGCCGATGGGCGGACTTGTGCCGTGATCGTCACCGACGATGCCGATGAAGTGGCCGGGATCAACAGCCGCGCGGAGCTTGCCGAAGCCGAAGGCCGCTGGCAGCTGCGCCGCCGGGCGCAGGCCATGGCCGATGGCGCAACGCTGATCGCGCCCGAAACCGTGTGGTTTTCGTGGGACACCGTGCTTGGCCGCGATGTGACGGTAGAGCCCAACGTGTTCTTCGGCCCCGGCGTGACCGTGGCCGATGGCGTGACGATCCACGCCTTTTGCCATCTCGAAGGCGCGACGCTCTCGCCCGGCGTCCACATCGGTCCCTATGCCCGCCTGCGGCCTGGTGCGAAGCTGGAGGAGGACGTCAAGGTCGGCAACTTCGTCGAGGTCAAGAACACGGTCATGCACCGCGGCGCCAAGGCCAGCCACCTCACCTACCTCGGCGATGCCGAAGTGGGTGCCGAGGCGAACATCGGCGCAGGCACGATCACCTGCAACTATGACGGCTACTTCAAGTACAAGACCACTATCGGCGAGCGTGCCTTCATCGGCTCGAACTCGGCGCTGATCGCCCCCGTGAAGATCGGCGCGGACGCCATCGTCGCGGCAGGCAGCGCAGTGTCACGCGACGTGGCCGATGGCGAGCTGCGGATGGTGCGGGCCGAACAGCTGGTGAAACCGGGCTGGGCCGACCGCTTCCACGATGCGATGAAGAAGAAGAAGGCCGAAAAGCGGGGGTAAGGGACGCACCCTTACCCTCACGCACATTCAATCCAGCATCGCCGCCGGCACCTTGCCGCCGTTCTGCGCCAGCTTGCGCATGGTTGCCTTGTGCAGCCAGATGTTCATTTCGGCCGAACCGTCGAGGGCGCCGGTGTAGCCCAGTTCCTGGGCGAGTTCCTTGCGGTTGGCAAGGCTGGAATCGATGCCGAGCAGCTTCATCAGGTCGACGATCGAGCTGCGCCAGTTGAGGTCCTTGCCCTGCGCCATTTCGGCAAGATTGGCTTCGACGTCAAACTGCGAAACGGGGGCTGCGGTTGCCGTTGGTGCGGGCGCCGGCGCCGGCGTCGATGGCGAAGGGGCAGCAGGGGTTGCGGTGGGCGCGGGTTTTGGCGTCTGGCCGGTCTGGGTCGGGCGCGTGCCCTTCCACGAGATGGCGTCCATAATCTTGCTGAAAATGCTCATCGGGTGCTCCTGCGATGGGTTTCCACAGGCAACCGGCGAGGGCAGGGATGCGTTCCTCAGGACTTGACGATAGCACGATATCATATCATGATATCACAATGACTCGTATCCTCGCCGATATCCCGGATGAAGACATTGCCGCGCTTGATGCGCGTGCCAGCGAACAGGGCAAGTCGCGGGCCGCGCTCGTGCGCGAGGCGGTGAAGCTTTTTCTCGTGCAGAGCGATACGAGCAACGACTGGATTGACCGCTATGCCGGGTTGTGGGCCCATCGCACCGATATCGGCGACAGCGTCGAATATCAGCGCGCCATGCGCGAGGATCGCCGACCTTACGAAGACATCTGACCGTGTCGGCACCGTTTTTCGACACCAACATCGTGATCGACTGGCTGCGGCGGATGCCCCATGCCACGCAGGAGATCGCGCGATATCGCAGCCACCGCATCAGCAGGATCGTGTGGACCGAAGTGATGGCCGGTGAAGCACTGGAAAGGCGCGATCTGGTGCGTGAAGCCTTGAGCCATTTCGATTGCGTGGAAATCGATGCGCGGATCGCCACTGCAGCAGCCGATATCCGCTATCGCAGCCGGATGAAGCTGATGGATGCCTATATCCTGGCTACTGCACAGGTTAACGGGGCCATTCTGATTACACGAAATACCAAGGATTTTCCGGCAACCATGCCCGGCATCCGCGTGCCCTATACGCTCTAAGCGCCACAACACTCTAAACGAAAGCCCATCCCCAAATGTGCGGAATCATCGGAATCGTCGGCAAGGAACAGGTGGCAGACCGGCTGGTCGATGGCCTGCGGCGGATGGAATATCGCGGCTATGACTCGGCGGGCA
>NZ_JRVC01000032.1 GCF_000807925.1 Novosphingobium subterraneum
GCATCCGCGACCGCGTCATCGTGGATCAGGGTGGTATGCCCGCTGCGCCTGATTGACAGGTTAGCGATTAAAAGACTTTCGCAGAATTCCAAGCATGATGGTCGCCATCGGCCCGCGTCAAGAAGGGCGGTTCCCCCAATTTTTACGCCTGAAGAAGGCGAAAAATCGGCTCCCCCACCCCCGCTCACGCGGCGGGCCGCGGGCGGCCCGTTCCTGACCCGGGCCAAGGTCGGCCATACCCGAGGAGACCTCTTCGATTCCTTTGACAGGAGGCTCACATGAACGCTCTTACCAAGACCCTCGACATCCCGGCTTTCGACCACATCAGCTATGACGCCGCGGTACGCGCCGCGACTGTCCGGGCTCAGCACAGCTTCTTCGACAGCCATGTCATCGAGGACGAGTTCGGCGGCTTTCTCGCCATCGACGAGGGCGACTACAACGCCCTGCCCCAGGACCTGATCGACCGGATCGTCCAATCCGTCCCGGGTATGATGGCCGACGACTTCGACGAAGCGAACATCGGCCGCGCCGCGAGCTTCATGAGTGTGGTGATGGATCCCGAATGGGACGCGGACTGCCCGTTCTGACAGGCCGCATATAGCACCGCGCCGGAGGGCTCTTGAGGGCTCTCCGGCCCCTCTTGGGGCCTTGCCGAGAACCGATTTGTGCATCAGTTCGACACTCGCCGCCCGCTCGCTTTCGCGCAGTTTCGTCTCGCGCGCTTCCAGCGCCTGACGCTCCTTTGCGATTGCCTGTCGTTCTGCTTCAAGGCTTCCTTTCCTGGCCATGATGATACCTCGTGGGTTGGTGCTGAAACCTCCCGCGCCGAAGATTCCAAGCAGAGCCTGCAGTGGCAAGCCCTTTGCCACCAGTTCTGAAAGTAAACCGTACCTACCGCCCTGAAATCAGCGGTACTCATTGGCTTAAAGACAGGTGGTCAAAGCCCGAATCCATGCGCCAGAAAGACCAGAAACCAGCCACCAGATACAAGGCATCGGATTAAGGGGAAGATTTGCACACCCTACACGGCAGGACCGTTTGAAGAATGGCGAAAATCCGCCATTTCGAGAAAAAGGGCATTTGTCCGACCCAGTCGGACAGCGCCTGAACCCCGCAGAGATCCGCGTTTTTCCTGTCGGACAGTGTCCGACAAGGCTGCTCCCGGTGGCGGCCATTGCCAAGCCCCCGCCCTTGGCCTAAATTGCAGGCGCGCAATCCCCACCAGGCCCTGTCGAAGGGTCTGGTTATGGCAGATGAAGTCCGGTTCACGGTCCGCTTCCCGCGCGATCTTGCAGATGGTTTGGAAAGGGTCTGCGCCGAGCGCGGGCTGACCCCGTCGATCGTGCTGCGCGGGGCGCTCACGCTCTACCTCACGACGATCGCCGGCAGCACCGAAACCGAGCGCCGCCGGCAGTTCTCTTCCGAGTACCTGTTCCTCGGGATCGACCTCCTCATCCAGCGCCAATTTCCCGACGCGCATTCCGCCCTGATGGCCGAAGCCGACCGCCGTGTGGAGGCGCTCTATGCGGCGTCCTGACACCTGGTCCGACCAAGCCCGCCCGGGTCAACTCAAGCACCATTCGGCGCGCGGAAGCATGCCGCGCAATGCCGGCAATTTCACCCGCGGCTCACAGCTCATCACCCATGAATTCCTGATGTGGTTTGCCTCGGCCAAGATGCCGCTGCTGGTGTGGTGCTTCACATTCTGCATCGCGCTTTCGATCGTGCTCGCACTGCTGCTCGAGAGCCATGAAGTCCAGATGATCCTGATGCGGATCTACGCCTCCGGATGGACTTTTATGGAGTTTGATCCGAGCAAGATCCTGAACCTCACCCTGCCCTCGGGCAAAATCATTCCCGCCCCGGTTTCGATGATCGCCTCGCACCCCAATGTGGCCATCGCCTGGAACAAGCTGCTGCGCGCGATCTGGGGGTCGCTGTTCATCTCGCTGTTCATCGCGATCCCGCTCTCGGTCTGGTTCGTCAACCTCTCGCACCGGCGCGGCAAGGCGATCCTCGAGGAGCGTCACCAGCGCGGGGCGATGCTGGTTGATGCCGCCGAGCTTTCGGCCGTGATCACTGAGCATAACCGCGCCGCGCTTGCGCAAGAAGTCAGCGAACGGATGCCCGGAAAGACGCTTGAGGACGTCATGAGAATGAGCTTCGCCAAGCGCAAGGAAGCCGGGATCCATCACGTCTACAACATCGCCGGCGTGTCCTTCCCGTGGCGCACCGAGCAAGCCCACACGATCATGATCGGCTCGACCGGCACAGGAAAGACCACCCAGATGCGCGACATGATCGCGCAGATGCGTCGGCGGCGCGACCGGGCGGTTGTGTTCGACCTCACCGGGGCCTACGTCGAGGCCTTCTACAATCCCGAAACCGATACCATCCTCAATCCGATGGACGAGCGCTGCCCAAGCTGGTCGCTGTTCGACGAGGGCAAGAACTACGCCGATTTCACCGCTATTGCCGCTGCCATTCTGCCCAGCGACGGCGTCGGTTCGGACCCGTTCTGGATGCTGGGGGCAAGAACCCTTTTCGTGCAATCCTGCGTCCAGCTGATGAAGCTCGGCCAAGCCACTAATGCCGCGCTCGCCTATCGCCTGATGATGGCGGATCTCGAAGAGGTCCACGAGCTCCTGCGCAACACCATTGCAGAGCCCCTGACCGCCCCGATTGCTGCGCGCATGGCCGAGTCCGTCCGCGCTGTCCTCAATACCAATGCCCAGGCGTTGCTGTTCCTCCCTGAAGGCAAGGAGCCGTTCTCGATTTGCGACTGGATCCGCCACCAGGACAAGCCAGGTTCGATCCTGTTCATTACCTCCTCCCACAACGAGTTGGTGCTAAATCGGGCACTGCTGTCGCTGTGGATGAACCTTGCTGTCCATACCTTGATGCGCTTGCCCCGAACCCGATCGTTGCGCACCTGGTTCTTCTTCGACGAGGTCCATGCACTCCACCGCCTGCCTGCTATCGAGGACGGCCTCCAGACCGCGCGCGGGTTCGGCGGGGCCTTTGTCCTCGGCATTCATTCCTTCGCCAAGCTGGCCGAGACCTATGGCAAGGAAGGAGCGCAGAACCTCGCTTCGCTCGCCCGCACTAAGCTGATCCTGGCAGCGGCTGACCGCGACACCGCCGAGCATTGCTCGGACTACATCGGCCACCGCGAAGTGCGGATGATGGATGAGGCCTACAGCTACGGCTATTCCAACATCCGCGACGCGGCGACGATCACCCCGCGCTCCGAAGTGCAACCGTTGGTCATCCCCGATGACATCATGCGCCTGCCCTCGCTGCGCGGCTTTCTCGTCTTCCCCGAGGGCTTCGACGCTGCGCGGATCAAACTCACATACAAGGACTATCCCAAGGTCGCCGAAGGCTATGTCCTGCGCGAGAATGTCCAGCCCATCGAGTTCGTACCGCCACCCGCAGAGGCGACGGAAGAAGGCGAAGTCGGCGGACGTGAACAGCGCGGTGACCCCGAGCGCGAACTGCGCAGCGACGAGCTTGAAAGCGGCCCCGGCGTGCCCGCTTCCGAGCAGGGCGAGCCGGAGAATTCCGCGACCGGAAACCTGCCTCAAGGGCCAGCACTGGACCCCAGTGTCAGCAAGCAGATGGCTTTCAGGCTCGAGCAGGCTCCGCAGAGCGAACGGAGTGGATCACGCGACCAGGAAGCACCTGACAAGGCGGCAGATCGAGAAGCGGCAAAGTCTGCTGCGCAGCGCGCCGGCGTCGCCCGAGAACTCAATGATCCGGCCCTCGCTGACAAGCAGGCCGAGCGCGGCAGCAAGGCTGCCCGGGTAATCGACGATCACTCGCACTCCCATGACGACGGACCGGAGATCTAGCCCATGCACTCGATCGCCTCCGTCCGATCGTCGAGCGGCGCTGCCGCCTACTTTGCGCAGGACAACTACTACACGGTCGATGAGAACGCGGAAGCGGGGGTCTGGGGCGGCGAGGGTGCGCGCGAACTCGGGCTTCAGGGTCAGGTCGAGAGGGACCAGTTCGAGGGGATCCTGAACGGGAAGCTGCCAGACGGCGAGATGGTGGGTCAGGTCGAGAGGCGTCGTCTGGGTCTCGACCTTACCTTCTCGATGCCAAAGTCCGCTTCGATCCTCGCACTCGTGAGCGGCGACAAGCGCATCCTCGATGCGCACTTCGCCGCCGTCAAATCGACGATGTCTCAGCTCGTCGAAAAGCAGTTTGCCGAGAGCCGCAATTACGACCGCTCGCGCAGCGGCGAACCGCAAAAGACCGGCAATCTCGTTTATGCGCTGTTCGCCCACGACACGAGCCGAGCCCTCGATCCGCAAGGCCATATCCATGCCGTCGTCGCCAACCTGACCCGCGATTCCAAGGGCACCTGGAAGGCGCTGTGGAACGGCGAGATCTGGAAGAACAACACGACGATCGGCCAGTTCTACCATGCCGCCTTCCGCGCCCAGTTGCAGAAGCTCGGCTACGAGACCGAGGCAGCGGGTAAGCACGGCTCGTTCGAGATCAAGGGCGTGCCAAGCGAGGTCATAAAGGAGTTCAGCCAGCGCCGCGAAGACATCCTGACCAAAGTCGAGGAACTCGGCATTGCATCGCCGCAGGGACAGGACCGGGTGACGGTCAATACCCGCGATCCCAAGCTCGCCGTCGAGGACCGCGCAGCACTGGTTCAGACTTGGCAGGATCGCTCGGCAGCATTGGGATTCGACGGCAAGGCGCTCATCGCCGAGGCCAAGGCCCGCTCTGAGCTGCAGGCGCGCCCGACCTTTCGTGAAACCGCGACCGCCGCGCTTGGTGAAGTCTCAACCCGGATCGGCGCCGCGCTGCGCACGCCGTGCCCGCTGGCGGTGAGCGGCGCGGCTGCCCTGTTCGTGCCCGCCGGCACGATCAAGGCACAGCACGCCACGGCTTCTGCCATCCGCCACTTGTCCGAGCGCGAGGCGGCGTTCACGCCGCAGGCGATCCTCAGCGCCGCGCTGGGCTTCCAGATCAAGGGTCTCGAAGGCGGCGCCGTCGTCGAGCGGATCGGCGAACTCATTCGCGATGGTCACCTGACCCCGGGCAGGTCGGAGCGGCTCGACGGCCACTTCGATCTGGTGACGACGCCGGCCGCGCTCGCGATGGAGCAACAGATTCTGGACCGCATCGATGCCGGGGCCGGAAAGGGCCGCGCGTTCATGCCGCCCGAGCAGGCCATAGCGCGGCTGCAGGAGGCGGCGCGCGAGCTTGGGCAGGCCCGCGCCGGGGTCGATAACTGGCAGCTCAACGAAGGCCAATTAGCCGCAGGCGTCGCGATCCTCTCCGGCACCGATCGCTTTCTCAATGTCCAGGGCGTCGCAGGTGCGGGCAAATCGACGCTGCTCGGAGCGCTCGACAAGGTCCTGCGCGCCGACGGCGTGAAGCTCGTCGGGCTCGCGTTCCAGAACAAGATGGTCGCCGACCTGCGCGGCGGCGGCAGCCAGGGCATGTCGGCCGACCAGATGCGCGAGGCGGGGATCGAGGCCTACACCATCGCCCGGTTCCTCAATACCTATGGCCCGGCGGCAGCATCGGGGCCGGGTGAGCGGTTCGAGGCGGCGAAGGCCGCACTCGCCAATACCGTCGTCATCACCGACGAAAGTTCGATGATCTCCTCGCGCGACATGCTGCGCCTGTTGACGCTGGGTGATCAACTGGGGCTCGCAAAGGCCCCGTTCATGGGTGACCGCCAGCAATTGTCGGCGATCGAGCAGGGCAAGATGTTCGCGGTCTCGCAAAGCGCGGGTCAGGCAACCGTACGGATGGACGAAAACATCCGCCAGAAGAATTCCCCGCTTTTGCTGGCTGTGGCCGGGCTCTCGAACGAGGGCCATGCCAGCCTCGCACTCGACCTCCTCGCCGCGCATGGCCGGGTGATCGAGGCAGGCCCCGACCACGTCGCCAAGGCAGCTGAGCTGTGGCTGGCGCTCTCGCCCGACAAGCGCGAAGCGACCGCGATCTTCACTGCGGGCCGCGACGATCGCGCCGAGATCAACGCGCGGGTTCAGGCAGGCCTGCTGAAGGAAGGCACCCTCTCCGGCTCCGGCCTCGCCCTCACCACCCTGCAAAGCGCCAATGCCACTCGTGAAGAGCTTCGTTTCGCTTCGACCTACCGTGCCGGCCAAGTTCTCGAGGCGCGGATGGACGTAAGCGAACTGGGGTTGAAGCGCGGGGAATACGAGGTTCGCGAGATCCGCAAGTTCGGCAAGGTCGTACTCGAACGCAGCGGGCGACAGAAGGTCATCGACCCGGACCGGCTCGATCCCGACCACCGCTTCGACCGCCTCGGGCTCTACGAGCAACGCCAGTTGACGATCCACAACGGCGAGACCGTGTTCTGGCGAGACAAGGACTCTGCCCGCGACATCGCGAAGTCGACCTATGCAACGGTGCTCGAAGCACGGCCCGATGGTGTCCGGGTTGAACTCGCCGACAAGCGCCAGCTGGTTCTGCCGCCGGGCGATCCAATGCTCCGTCGGCTCGACCTCGGCTACGCGCTCAATGCCCACATGGCGCAGGGCATGACGAAACCGGAGGCGATCGAGGTTATATCCTCGTCGCAGCGCAATCTTGCCACTCAGCGCACGCAGAACGTGCTCAACACCCGCGCCACGGACGACATGATGGTCGTCACCAACAGCCTCGAGGGTTTGAAGCAGCAACTAGACCGCACGCCAGGCAACAAGACCTCGGCGCTCGAGGCGACGGGGAAGATCGAGGTCGAACCGCGGCACGGCAGTCCGATCGACACGCGCCAGGTGCCCGAACTCAAGATGAGCCCGGAACTCAAGGCCAAGCTCGACGCCGTGCTGGGCAAGGTCCCCGAACCCCCAGTTCGCACGATGCGTCCGGAGAAAACCCTGGGGCTCGACCTGTGAAGTGGCCTCACTTCATGGGTAGCCTTTCGCACCTAGGTGTTCAGCTGAGTCCCATTGAACCGTTGGATGACAATACTGACTGTCCTTGCGTTCCTGTTAGATCGCCTCGCGGAGTGATGATCTGCGGACCGCGCGCGCAATCAACTCCCGCCCGCAAGGGCGAGACGGCGCGGTCCGGGTCACCTCCCACCGGACCGCGCCAATTCTTCTCCCAGGCACCACTGGGCAAATTCAGCTCGGCAGGTTAAGGACGAGCCTGTCGTCCGGAATGCGGGTGTCTACCTTCAACCAGACTGCGCAATCCAGGACAAATGATGTTATCCCGGCCTCATATCTCCAGTTTCCACAACGGCACCATCGAACCCGGTGCGCGTGGGCCGATCCTGCGCGACGACGATGGACTTTACTGGCGCCTTCGGTTTGCCGACGAGTGCGCGGCGGACGGGCTCAACGGGCGGGTCCGGGTACGAGGACGCATTGTCGATGTTGACCGGATCGAGGTCGAATTTATCCAGACGTAGGCCGGGTCAGCTCTCCGTAAGCGTCTCACTTGCCTTCAACAGGCCATCCCAATCCTCGGGCGGGTTGCGTTTGTCGAGCATAGCCCTGAAAACGGCTTATGCATCGTTCTTCGCGCCATAGGTGCGAAGCGTGTCGCTGTCGTTGACCCATGCGAAGATGATGATCTTCGCGGATGTCGAATAGCGGAAGAACAGGCGGAATCGCCCATTTCCGAATTTCGCCCGGAACCGGTGCTTGCGGGAAGGGCTCAGCGTCCCGCCCTGTCGGAATTCGTGGCGGACTGGATCGACGGGGATCACCTCAAACATCAGCTTGCGAAGCGCTGCGAGGAGTTCGCGTTGGCAGTCGATGCATATCCGCTGGGATCATTCGCGCGGGCGCGTTCGACAGCAAGCATCACCTTCTCCAGTTTTTCGAGGGAAAAGAGGATGGGTGTACAGTGTCCAGCCATTGACGGTCATTCCTACAAGGATTGGGCGCCTGCTCAAAGGTCAACGTCGCCACCAATTGCCTCATCGACATCGACAGGAACATTGGCAGTCAGCGACGTGATGCGTGCGGCCAATTCGGGGCCAAGCGCCTTCACCGCTTCGGGATGGCGTTTCAGATCGGCTGCCAGAAAGCTCAGGAAGCTGCTGATTTCTTCAAGAAAGATCGTCATGATGCTTTCCATACTGGAGATCAAGGGCGAGGATAACTCCTTCCTCGTCAGGGTTCACACAGGGGACCCACTGGACTCGCCGCGTTCCATTCAAGCTGGCCGTGCTATTTTCCGGGCCTGAGGCGGTAACGCCCGTTTGAAGTATCATACCAAGTATGATAGTAGAGTGCCGTCATGACCGGTAAGCTGCGGACCCGCATCTACAAGAGCCGCTGGTTCGCGAAATTTGCGAGCCGTGAAGGGATAAGCGACGCGACGCTTGTTGCGGCGATAGATCAGGCCAATCGTGGGTTGGTCGACGCCGATCTGGGTGGCGGCCTGATCAAGCAGCGCGTCGCACGTGAAGGCGGAGGCAAGTCCGGTGGCTATCGTACCCTCGTATTCTTTCGTCATGAAGAGCGGGCCATTTTCGCCTTTGGCTTTTCCAAGAGCCAAAAGTCCAATCTGAACGCGGTCGAACTCAAGGCTTACAAGCAGGCTGCGAAGATCGTGCTCGCGTTGACGCAGGCGCAGATCGAGACTGAGGTACGCGAAGAAAGATTGTTCGAGGTGAATGACTATGCCCAGGACCTATAAGAGCGAGGCGCTTGCCGCCGTCCACGAGATGATCGAGGGACTCCATGATGCAGGAGCCATCGACAAGCGCACACTGCGCGAGTTCGACGACACTTGCCTTGCCCCCGCAACGCCGCTCCAGCCAGAGCAGATCAAGGCCATCCGCGAGGCGGAGCACGTCTCGCAGCCGGTGTTTGCGCGTTATCTCAATGTTTCGAAGAATCTTGTGTCCGACTGGGAGCGCGGAAAGAAACGACCGGGCGGCCCAGCGCTAAGGTTGCTTTCGATCATCCAGCGCAAGGGGCTGGAGGCAATTGCTTGATTTGTGACGGGCCGGTCAGTTCAACGATCGGTTCGGACGAAGTCTATGTGCGCTTCAAGGTCGTCGACGCCCACGGCGAAACGGCGTGGTCGTGTGTCACCGACAGTGGCCGGGCGAGCATTTGGGAGGCGCCCGGTCGAATAATGCAGCCCTCCCCGTGAACACCTGGAAATTACAGTGAACCCAACCTGGACAAACGTCTCGGGCATTTCGGAGGCAGGCGCGCATGGCACCCCCTGCGGGATGACGAATGTGTTGTCTGACCACTCAACCTTCAGCTTGTGAATGACAGCGGACTGGTGGTCGGGGAGCAGGTTGTGCTGCGCGCATACAATATGCTGCAAGATCAGTTGAGGGTAGCATTTTGCCCGGAGCACTCACAGAAATTCTCCCGTCCCCCTGAGTTTTTGACGCCTATATCAATGAAATCATTGCGAAAATCCTGACTTTATGACACACTTCTAATCGGGAGTGTGTCATGGAACCTAACCGATACGGGCTTGATGGAGAACCGCTATCCTGCTGTAGTTTGGAAAGTGATCCTGTCACGGGGCTCTCCACGCCACAGGTCGAAATCTCTCACGCGGATCAGGTCAGCGCCACGAAAGTTGGAGTAACTTGGTTTGTGGCCCTCTTCGTGGGTGTGGTCGCCTATCTTGTTTCGCAATCGAACGTAATTGGCTGACAAGGCCAGAAGCTATTTCTTTGCGACGTGAAGGTGGTTCCGTGAGTCGTTTTCAGGGAACTGTTCAAACTGAACGAAATAACTGTCTCCAAGTTTCTCCTGTACGCTGCGCGCCCAGGCATGCCCGTGTTCTGCAGAGATTGTGTTGCCTCGGAAATCCAGCGCACGATCCTGGTAATGGCGCGAACCATCCACATGTTGATTGCTGTCATTGCCCGACGTTATCACCGGCTTTGGCAAACCGAGTACTCGGGCTTCTGAAGCCACAGCAGCCATTGCGGGCACCAGGTCGCGATGCAGCTCGGACAAGTTGGCACCT
This sequence comes from Novosphingobium subterraneum, assembly GCF_000807925.1. Classification (GTDB taxonomy): domain Bacteria; phylum Pseudomonadota; class Alphaproteobacteria; order Sphingomonadales; family Sphingomonadaceae; genus Novosphingobium; species Novosphingobium subterraneum. The sequence goes on from NZ_JRVC01000032.1 coordinate 9,967, forward strand.
GGTTTAATGGAGATTCCCAAGGCCACGGCTGCCAAGGCCCCATCTACCTTGCCATCAGGCCTCACCGGGATCGAGATCTTCGCTGGCGGGACGCTCCCATGCGATGTCCTATTGCCGAGGACGGCGGGCGAATTAGTCGGCCCGCCGAGTTCGTCGTGTGTGCCAAGGCTTGCCGAACCCGCTAGTGTTTTCACGTCGGCCAGTTCTTCGATCCGGTGTGATCGAAGGTCGCTCATCAGATCGTCCATGGCCAGCGTGACTGCGCCATCGCGTCTTGCCAGTTCACGATATCCGAGATTCGGGTCCGACAGGTCCGGCAGGTGCCATTCGGGATGGTCCTGCCGGAGCGCCTCATAGCGATCCTGAATCAAGTTGGAGAGGTCATCCGAGATTTGAAAGCCGTGAGACTGCGCGAAGCTGGCTTCGGTCAGCATGCGGTTGCCGATCTCGCGGTAGCGCGCTGCGGCTTCGCATCGCTCTTCGGCTCCCGAAGTGCGCCAGTCACGACCCGAGCTTGACGTACTCGAGCGGCTTGCGTCGGAATATTGCGAACGCTGAGCGAACGTCCCGTCTGCGCTGGTTGCGCTGCTCGATCCGCTGACGATCGTGCGATTGCTGGTCTCGTTAGCATCACTCGATCCCTTGGTCACTTGATTCACAGCAGATCTCTCGCGACTGGATCTTTCGTCGCTACCAATTTCCGTTCTGGCAAACATTGAACCGCGAACTCCCAAACTTGCACCGCCTCCCCGCCCACCGCCAACGCCAAGCGATGCCGTTGCGCTTGCATTTGCCGTGACGCCCGTGGCCGATTGTTCGAACGTTCCCGAGCTGCGGCTATTGCCCTCCCGAAGGATCAAATCGTTACTGGAAGTCTTTCGCGTGGACTGGCTGGCGGCATCCTCAACGCTCACAGATCCGGTCAGGTTGTTGGTGTCGGAGGTCCGACTGCCGCTTTCCCGTCGGCGTCCCGACACCTCGCTCGCTGCCTCGACAGTACTGCCAAATCGACCGCGCGAACTGGTCCACGTCGTCGACGCGCCATTCTCGATCCGGTCGGCTTCATTGAGGTACCACTGCCCTTGGTTGCGCAAGTCCGTTGCATAGCCGCTTGTCATTGTTGCCTTGAACGGCAGTTGCGAAATCGCACCGCTGGTATCGACTACGCTCCGGCCGGAACCGTAACCGTGGTAGACCCGGCCATCCTCACCGCGAGCGGCAACATGCGCAGCCCCGGCCGTGAGGTTCGGCGCCGTGTTCCATTGCGATGCCTGGACGTTGCCGCTGTTGAGATTGCTATAGCTGACATCGCCGAACGCATAGTTGCCGGTGGTCCGTTCGGCGGCGGCTGCATCCGCTGCTCCCTGGGCAGGCGCCAGCATCGAGCCCATGCTGTGCGCGACCGACAAGGTTCCGCGCATGACCATCAAGGCAAGGACCGGGACAGACATCATCAGGAACCCGGCCATCGTCGCGATGTCCTGGTTCACCCCGGCAATGCCGGACCAGGTGCCAAGCGTCACGCCGCTTCCGGCAAGCGCGCGTGACTGTGCAGCAAGGCGGTCCATGATGAAGCTGTGGAGCAGGACATAAACCGGTCCCCATGCAGCGAGGTAAAAGAACCCCGCGAAGTAGCCCTTGAGTGTCGCAATGCCCGTGCGAGGAAACAGCAGCAGGGGGAAGACCACCGGAAACAGGGCGTAGAACACGACCGTCAGCACGACATTGAGGACCGGAATCCAGATGAGACCCTGCTCTGCAGCCGCAGTCATTGCATTGCGGGCTTGAAAATCGGCGCGCTGCAGCGCGAAGGCATCGGAATCGACGTTCCCAAAATCCAGCTGCGCAGCTTCGAACGCATCGACCATGCTCTTCTGGCGAAGAATCTGGTTTCGTGAAGCCGAGGTGCCCGTCAGCAGCTGCGAGATTGCCGGCAAGTCTGCTGCGAGCTTGCTGCTCGCTGCGGCCGATGCGAGCTTGGGATACAGCGTGCGTGCAAACGGGATGGCCGCCGCGTCGATCTGTGCGTTCCACTGCGCATTGAGGGTTTGCCAGGCCTGTGCGCAAGTCTTGCCCTCGATGTCGGTTGCGCCCCCGGTATCGGTCAGGAACTTCATGCCGCGATTGGTCGCGGCATTGAGGCCGAACTCGGCCCACATATCGCTGGACTCACTGAGGATCTTGAGACTGCGAGTGCCCAGGAGGATATCGTAGTAGGCGCACTGCTTGAGAAAGCCGTCGAGATTGGCGCGGAAGACCGGATCCCGGATCTCGAACGCACGTGTCCTGTCCCACAGCCGGGCGCCATAGACATAGCCGCCGGTCGAGTAGTCGAGCGCCGAAGGCATAACGAAAACCGTTTCGGCCGTGCGGGTGAAGTAGTCGCTGATCTGGCTGGTGAACGAGGCCATCAGGCCGAGACCGATCGGCACGTTGGCAACGGTGGCAGGAGCAAGGCTGGGGTTGATGCGATCGGTGACCTTGACCGTCACGGTTGGTACCATCAGCACGAGGTAGATCAACGTCGACTGAATGAACCAGCGCAGCCACACCCGCCAATCGAGGTCCATCGCGGTGATCAAGAGGGCATAGGTCAGCCCCATTACCATGCAGACCCTGAGCAGCGAGCGAAAGCCGCCGGACCCCGTCCAGGTCGCCACCGCGTTGAAGGTGTTGACGAGAAATTCGCCGCCGCCGACCGTGAAGACTTCGAGCATGTGCCGCTCTCCCCTTGGCGTGACGTTTCCGGAACCTACTGGACCTGGGTTCCGAGCGACCGCGAAAAGCGCAATGCCGCCGCCATTTGCGGCGAGAGCTGACTGCGCAGGGTCTTCTCGAGCATCTGCGTGCGCTGAATGAGGGCGAAAGTCTGGTCGAAGCGCTGCGAGGTGCGCGCCGCGATGCCGAGGAAGTTGCGGCGGGTTTCGTAAAGGCCCTCACGCCATTCGCGCAAACTGTCCGCATCGGCCCCGTTGAAGTCCGAGCGGGCGTTCACGGCCATGTCGATGAAGCGCATGGTCATGGTGGTGACGAGGTCGACCGCCACGATTTCGGAAAGGTCGTTCAATTCCTGAGCCGAGATGCCGAACTCGGCTGCGGCACTCACCGTGATGATCTTGTAGACGGGCACGCTCGCCATGCCGAGCAGCTGGATTTCGGCAGGTGTGAGCGCCGCGCCCGGGTCGCGGACCTTGCGCGCCATGCTTTCCATGAGGGTGCGGACGCGCGCCTTGATCGCCGCATTGGGGCCGATCACCATCTGGACCTCGGACGGGTGCATGCATGCAGTACTGTCACCGCCGCAGGTGAGCACCTTGTGCGGGCTTAATGCTGTGCCATCGAGCATCGCGCTGATCAGGGCAGCATCGGCAGGACCAATGAACTGGACCCGTGGCTTGCCCTCGTTTCCGGCGGGATCATAGATGACCGTGCCAACCAGTGTCATCAGGAACTCGCGAAACGGCGTGTCGAAACCACCGTATTTGCGGGAGAGCGCCTTCCAGGTGTAATTGTTGGGCATGCCGGCAAGCTCGCCCATTGCGGGATCGGAGTTCGCGGCCTTGAGGCTCTCGCGCTGCCCGCCGTTGTTGCATTGCTGGCGCGCACGCGCCCAGTCGGCAACCGCGCCCTGGCTATTGGCGATCGCTTCGCAGACCACTGAGGAGGCGGTATCGCTGGTTGGCCACAGGCCGCCAACGAGCGCCTGCGCGGTCTCGCAACTGGCAATATTCATCTGGTTCATCTGCTGGACCTTTTGCGCGAGCTCATCCATCACCTTGCCGATTTCGGGTGAGATCGTGTCGATCGCGAGCTTGAAGGCAAAGCCCAGAGCATTGTTGGCAGTGGCTTTCATCATGGCGACGAGCTCGGCGGTGTTGATGAAGGAGAAGGAGCCTGAGAACAGGTCGATGCCGCCACAGCCGGCGCGGGCATGGGGCAACTGGAGATTGAAGGGCTGAATGCTCTTTTGCGGAAAGCGCGACCACACCGTGCCCATCGAGTAGTAGCCTGCGGACTGCCCGCGATAGGCGCTGGGGCCAGTGACATTGGCGGCAGCGCCCATCTCGCTCATGAAGCTCGACATCTCGCCCTCAACCCCGGCGCTTGCGGGCATCGGCGTTCCGAGAAGGAGGGCACTGCCCGCAACGATGCTGGTCAGGTACCTGACCCGGACACGACGCCAAGAGAACCGGTCATTCATCAGAAGTCGCTCCCGCTCTTGACCGTGGTCAGCTGGAACACGCGGTCGAGAATCTCGTCCTGACTTAAAATGCCGTAGCCGATCGGCATGGGGCGCCGGGTCACGCTGTCGAACAGGACCAGGGCCGGTACTTGCCGGTCGCTGCCGAGCCCGAGCCGCTCGTACTGTCCGCTGTCGACCATGTAGTCATGGAATGTGGCCGAGGGGCCACCGTCCATCGAGACTGCCAGCACAGGCAAGGCATAGCGATCGCTCAGGGCCTTGAGGATCGGAGCGAAGATGTCGCAGGCCCCGCAACTCGAAGCAAAGAAGTAGAAGACGCCGTAGCGGCGACCGAGTTCGGCCATGACATGATCGCGATCGGCCTTGCGCTGGTCGATCCAGGCACGCTTGCCGAGTGTCGAGACCGGCCGCTGCAAGGTGTAGTCGAGCCCGGGGTCCTGCCACAGTGCCCGCTGCCAGACATCGGCAAAGGTCGAGGAGCGATCGAGCTGCGCGCGCTGGAAGCGGATGTAGGAGGTGACGTTCTCGGGACTGGGATCGAGGATCGCCCTTGCCTTGAGCTCCTCGAGTTCGGCACCGATGGCAGCAAGCGTTGCCCGGGGCGAGGTCCTGGTCGGTGCGGGTGCAAGCTTGCCCTCCGGCGGATCGCAGTAGAACCAGGTGCCGAGCTGCCGCTCGGTGCAATAGAGCGCATCCGGGTCACGGCGGATCTCAATTTCGCTGCTCTCGCTGGGCGCTGCATGAACTTGGGAGGAGAGTCCGAGAGCCATCGCCAAACCGATCACACCAAGAGGCCCGAGGATTGTTGTCGACGTCGGCATGGCGTGCTCCTTTCGTTTCACTCGCGAACGGGTTATGGCTGGGCCCGGCCGTAGAACTGGCCAATGCGGTTCTGGACTTCGACCAGCATCGCGGCCTCCTCGGGGAGGCGCGCAGCCTCGGTGAAGTCGGCGTAGATCTCGGTAAAGTTCATGACCGACAGGTCGAGCTGCTGGAACTCGAAGACAGTGAAGCCTTCGCAGCTTTCACTCTTTGGCCGACCCCAGGGCTTGCGGAGTTGCACCCGGCCCTGCTCCTGCAGGATGCGGGTCAGCTTCGAGGCAAAGCAGCAGTAGGCGTCGCGCTTGGTCACGCAGACGCCAAGCACCTTGGAGGAACAATAAGTCCCGACCTTGTGGCACAGGCCGGCATCGTCGTTCTTGTCGAGTTGCTGTTCGGCGGCGCTGCAAAGCCAGGGCGTCAGGATCGGAGCGCCCTTGCCTGTACAGCAGTTGGAAATGCCGAAAATCTTCTTGGCACAGGTCTCGCGATTGCCCTTGAACAGCGACAGGTCATTCTCGCTGAATTCGGCATTGGCCTGCCCCAGGGCATGGAGCCCAACCAGCGCGTCCTTGAACTCGTCCGATGCCTCGCGCTCGACCGTCTCGCATTCGCCATTAAGGCAATAGATGTCGCCCGAGCAGAGGTATTGCTGAGGTTCGGTAACTGAGCCCGGAACCGGGCAGGAGTAGCTGCGCTCGGTGACCTTGCAGGACCCATCTGGATCGGGTGGATCGTCGAGGCAGATTTCGCCCGTTTGTCGACACTCGGGCGTGGCTTCGATCGCGCCGCAGTCGTTGTTGCCACCGATGGCTTGGCTGCACACCGAGGTGCGTGTCTTTTCCCAGCAGGCTTGGCGCACCGGAATGCCGGCGATGACCCGGGATTCTTCGGGCACGCTGCAGATCTCGTTGGTCGCCGTGCAATTTTCCGGATCGACCGTGCACGGACTTGCGGTCCATCGCGCGGTGAACCACCGCGTGTCGCTGCGCTCGGGCTGGAGGCCGGGCACCAGGGCGTTGCAAGCGTAGACCTCCTCCTTGGGCGCCGTCTCGATACAGCGCAGCTTGCCACCGTTGATGGGATCGCCTGCAAAGTCCCAGGATAGGCAGAGGTCGCGCTCGACGAGACCGGCGGATAGGGCATTTGTGCGCGTGCACGAGGATGTGCCGAGATCTGGCGTACATTGCTGCAAGCCCGTGAGGTATCCGTGTGGTGCCCCGGTCGCTGGATCGACGCTCAGAGCTTGTACAAGCCCTGCGCGATTGCAGCGATAGACGTGACCACCCGCTTCAAAGGCGCCGACAGGTGGCGGCGCGGTCGTTGTGCCCACAAGGAAAGCGTCCGGATCGGAAACGGCCGCATTGCAAGTATAGGAGGTAACGGTGAGGCCGTACTCGGGGACTGGCGCGGTGCCAGTGTTGCGACACTGTCCCGCAACTACCAGTGCTCCGCAGCCGTTATAAGTGGGCGAGGAGACGCAGACATACTGATATTCGAGGGCCTCCCAGGGCCTGACCTCGAGCGTGGTTTTGCAGCTCTGCTCATGCTCGACGATGCTTTCCCCGATGTTGCAGGTCATCTCGACACTGCCGGGCGCACTCGATCCCGCCGGCAGAGGTGTACAGGCCCCGGCGCTCCCGCCGGTCTCCACACCGTCGACAAAGCGGGTCGGATCCTTGGCGATGGCGGCGGCGCGTGCCATGTCCTCGCGCTTGACCGCGATACGCGGGCGCGACGTGGAATTGGCCGTGCGCCAGGCTTCGCTCTGGCTAGCGGCGACCGCACCGTCCGGGGCCAAGGCATCGGCATGGCCGTAGTAATGGGTCGCTTGCGGATAGTTCGGGGCGTAGCCCGGGACCTGTGCCGCTGCCCCCGGAGCCGCAGTCAGTCCCTGGTAGCTCTGCCGCAACGCACTGCCCAATTGTCGCGCTTCCGCTTCTGCCTGGGCAGCGGAGGTCGGGCCTTCCGCCCTTCCCGGGGGTGGACCCGCCTCCGGCAACGCCGGGGCTGGCGCGGTTGGCAGTGCCGGGAGAGCTTCGATCACATCGTCAGGGGGCGGGATATAGACCTGCGCAGAGGCGTTCGCCGCGACAGCGATATAGCCTAGCGCGGCCAGACCGGCGAACAGAGCCGGGCCCTTCATTGCCCTCGCCTCTTCTCCAACTGGTCCAGCGCAATCCGCGCGACCACCGCACCAAATTCATTGGCCGCGGCAAAGCTCTCGAGCGCGTAAGCGAGGCTGACATTGCCGGTCATGCGTGCGTGGGCCGGCACCGCGCTTGTACAATCGAGACCGTCACAGAGCTCGTAGCCGCCTTCTGCCACGACGAAGGTGGGCGCGGCGTCGATGCGGAAGGCGCGGAACAGCCGCGGATCAATCGCGATGTGCGCCTCTTCCTGCTCGCTTGTGACAACGCGCATCAGGCCTCGGGCAAAAGCCTTGACGCTATTGTCCGGAAAGCCCCTGAAGACAACGATACCCCCGGCCTGCGTGGTATCGCGCACCAGGTGCCGGAGCGAGGCTTGCGGCATCGACAGGCTGGCAAAGACGAGCAGCAAGGGCCCCTCGCCCATCGGTACTCTCGCGTTTGCGGCAGTACCACCGAGGATCGCGTCGAAATCAACCACACCAGCTGGAGCGCGGGCACTACGCGCCTGCTGCTCCTGCGCGAAAGTCTGGTCGGTGTCCGCGCGGACCTCTTGTGCCGCACCACTCTGCGCCTCGGCCCGTTTCAGCGCCGCCGCGACAAGCGCTTCAAGCTCGTCAGTGCCGGCCCTGTTCCTTGCGCGAATGGCTCCGAGATCAAGCCCGTCAATGCTCTGCGCTGTGGCTCCCGATATGGCAGCAAGCATCGCAAGTCCGAAAAGACGGGTTACAACGCGAGCCGTCAGCCGCAGCGTGCTGCGTTCGAGAGGGACGCGCTGCGACTTCATAAAGCGCAACAGTTGCGCTTGCGCCAGACGAGGTAGCCGAAATCCTCGCCTTTGACCGGGTAACTTTTGCCGGTCTGCGGGTTGATCGTGGTGGCACCGAGCGGTGCGCAGGCGTAGCGGCCTTTCACCGTTGCCGTGGGATTGGTCATCTGCAGGCGGTACTGCTGCTTGCGCATGACCGGCATCAGGTACTTCGAACACAGGGCCCTGGACCCCATTGTGCCCCAGGCAAGACCGCTGCGGTGCATCTTGTAGAGCATCCGCGTGGCAACCAGGCGCGAGGCCTCGACCGGGGTGACATGTGCAGCGACATGACCGTTCAAGGGATACATGCTGCCGTTGCAGCCGGCGCACCAGAACAACTGGTCGATCGGCAGCTTCGCGGTCGATGCGACGCAGTCGGCAGCGCAAGCCGCCGTGACAGCAGGATTGGCGAAAAGAGCGACCTCGGGATTGAGGATCGAGGTCAGCGCGGAATCCTGCCAGAGCGGATCGAGCTCGGTGATATAGGCGATGTCGAAGGTCGTCTGCTCGAAACAGAGGAAGTCGGTCAGGATCTCCATCCAGTAGAGCAGCGGGTAGACGTAGTAGTGTGCCTGCCACTGCGAACTGTTCTGCGCCTTCCCGCCGACCTGGCTTGCACCTTGGACATGGCCGCCGCCGATGTCGAAACCGGGGTCGAGGCGTATGCCGCCGAGGTTCGGGAAGCACCACGGTTTGTTAGTGACATCGACCAGCCTCGCCGGCTCCCAGAAGCCGATCGAAATTCCGATGCGCGGGATCGGGCTGCCACAGGCGCAAAGCGGAAACGAAGGATTTTTCGGGTCGGGCCGCGAGCCTTTCCAGATGGCCAGGCCGCCCACCGAGAGTGGAAAGAGGCAGGACCAGCAGACATCGGTGATCGGATTGACGAAGCTGCCATGGCACGGCGCGCCTGCTGCCTTGGCCGGAGCCATCGTCCCCAGCAGGATCGACACCGCGAGAAGGAGGGTGCACAGGCTTCGGGTCACGACACCGGGCTCCGGTGGATTGTCGTGTCAGGGACAGGTATCTCGGCAACCAGCAGCTGGCTGCCGGCTGACGTGACGACAGCAGGCGTATGGCGGATGTCGAAGCGGGCAACCAAGGCACCGCGCTGATCGAACCAGAAGCGGCGCTGGAAGGGTTTCATCGCATCGAAGGGCGAACCGGCAACGAAAATGACCTTGGCTTCGTTCGGCTTCCAGTTTCGCGTGGCCCAGTCGAGCTCCGCCGTTCGGCGACCATCGACGAAGACCAGATCCGTTGGCAGGGAAATAAGAGTTAGCGGGTTGACCCGCGTACCCTTGGCGGCAATGCGTTCGCCATTGGCGCCGATCACGTCCTGCTGGAGCACGAAGGATGGATCGAATAGCCACTCGCGGCGCTCCTGCGCGGGACTCAAGCCTGCCACGAGCGCTGGCCGGCGCACGCTCGCGATCGCTGTGTCCCGCATTCGGGCCTGTAGTTGCGCGATGCTCCCTGTGGCCTCGAGCGTGTGTAATCGCGTGGCAATGACGGTCAGCATGTCGGTTTCGATGATCGGAAAGATCTCGCCCATCCTGCCATGATCACTTGCGGCAGCGGGCACAGATCCCCCGACAAAGCCCACGACCACAATGGCCGCAAAGCCCGCAGCGAGACGGGCCGCACCGGGAATGCCCCTCGTGCGTTGGACCCACGACGTGCTCGTCCGGCGCGTCATAAGGCTGCGTCACCCGAGCCGATGATCTGGCGCCGACAGACAAAGCCGATCTCGGCGTAACGGCTGTCAAAGCCATCCTTGTGCGCAGTGCCCGCATAGAAGCAGCCTGGAGGCACAATGCCGGTTGGCCCCGGGGTCAGTGTTTCGCCGCGCGTCGTCCGCGCCTTGAGCCGGGCAACTGGCCTGCCGTTGACGAGGACGGTCTCGCCCTGCCGGGTGACAACGTCACCTGGCATGCCGAGCGCACGCTTGGCAAACGGAGCCGGCTCTTGTCCGAAATGGGCGCGGATCAAGGGGATGTCGGGCGGCGCAAAGACGATCAGGTCACCGCGCTGTGGCATACTTCCCTTGTCGATGAAGAAGGCCCACTCCGGCATCGAACGGGTGGTGTTGATCAGGATCGCATGATCGTCGCGCCAGTCCGCAAGCGCCGATCCTGTCATGAGCGTGAGGCCCAGGGCGCCGATGGCGAGCCAGCGCCGCCTTGCGCGCAAGCGTTTAGCGAGCTCTAGCATCGTCAACCTCGCTATCGACAGCGTTACCTTGGACGACGCTTGCGGGGTTGGGCGCCATGACCTGGCGCATTGCGTCGATGACCGAGCTATTGGTACCGGCCTTGGAGCCCGGCGAAGGGACCTTCGCGTAGACTTCCCGGCGCACAGCCATCGTCACATCAGGAACGTTGCCGGCCAGAACGGCCTCGCCGACCAGCACGACCTGCCCGCGCGCGCCTCGCGCTTCGAGATTGCGCTGCACGGCACCCATGAAGGCCTTCGTCTCGGCGGTCACCACATCGGGGGGTGTCTGCGATCTCGCCTGGGCTGCGACATATTCGCCGATGATCGAGGACAATTGCACACGCACCAGCGTCGGCGCTGTCGGGGTGCTGAGCAGTTCACGCGTGACCCAGGCGCCCCACAGTCCGGCTACGACTATAGACCCGATCAGTCCCACCAACTTCCAGTCGACCGAGCGGCGTCGCGCGTGGGCGGCGATGGTCGTCGAAGGCACTGGCGGAGTTTCCGTTTCGAACAAAGGTCCGGGGCTGACCTCCTCGGCCACGCGGCGGTCAACCATGCAACCTCTCCTTGGAAGGTGTTTGCGCGCGCTCTGCATGCCAGCGCGGCAACGATCCGGCGCGCAGCACCGCGAGCCCCAGGAACAGGACCGCGCTCGCGATCCAGAACCGGTCGCGCAAGTGCGCCTGATGTGCGGCCTCGGCCGCAAGATAGCGGCTCGCGAAATTGTCGAGGTGCAGCAACGTGCCGGTCAGTGTGAACTCGCCAAGCACGATGAACAGCCCAAGCCAGATAGCGCCGGTGCAGCAGATGTTGGTGAGCAGCCACCCGGCGAGGCACAGGCCCATGTGGCAGGTGTCCTGGACCTGGACGCAAGATGGAACCAAGCGCGCCAAGGCAGGATGGCGGATCATGCTCCGGTCTCCGCCGCTATTGCGGGTTCCGCGCAATCCGGGAAGGCAACCTGTTCGATCGCATCTGCGAGCGGCACGCCCCGGCCGACCAGCGTTTCGATCGCCGAGAAGACCTTGGGGCTCGAAGAGTAGAGCGTTGCTGAATAGGGATCAAGCACGAGACGGCCGACGGCAAGTGTTTCGGGTCCCTTGATCAGGACGTCGGAGTATTCCGTGCCATTGCGTTTCAGCGAGCGGATCAGCGCCTCGGTGTGCCTGTCCATTTCGAAGCGCTGGTGCCGGGCAAGATCGCTGACCGTCTCCTCCTTCTGCTGGAGCACCACCGACCAGTCGCTGTTCTCGAGCGCGGCCAGCGAGCCTTCCGACTTGTAGAAGTCATTGAGGGACTGTGTCGCTGTGACCAGCGCCCCGCCGTACTTGCGGCAGGTGCGCGCATAGGTCTCGATCGCCTGGCCCATCTGTCCGCCGCCGAGCAGTTGCCAGGCTTCGTCGATCATCGTCAGCTTGGGGACCGAACGGTCGAGATCGCGCATGACGCGCAAGGTCAGGAACATCAGCGCGGTCAGCGCGACCGAGCGCAGCTCGGGTTTCGACGAGAGGTCAGAAAGCTCGAAAACGGTGAGATCTGCCGTCAGGTCAATCGAGCATGATCCGGCAAAGAACCGTCCGTAGGTGCCGCCCGACAGGAACGGTGCCATGGCATCGGCAAGATCGCTCGCGGAAGGAGAGGGCATGGCGCGCAGGGCAGCGGCGATAGCATCGATCGTACCTGCGCGCTTGTGTTCGCTCCACACCCGGCTGACCGCGGAATCGATCAAACCGCGCTCGGTATCGGACAGGCGGTCCTGCTGGCGGGCCATCTGCCCGACGATGGACTTCAGCATGGCAAGGCACTCGACTTCGTAGTCCTCGCCATCGGCATCGCTTTCGAGCGCCTGCGCATCGATCATGTCGAAGGGATTGAGCGAAAAGCCCGACGACAGGCGAAACTCGACGAAGGCGCCGCCGAAGGCCTTGGCCATGTGCTCGAAGGAGCGCCCATCATCAATGACGATGACCTTGGCGCCGGCACCGGCAAGTGCAGCGCAGACGTCTTGGAGGAAGACCGACTTGCCCGAGCCAGACTTCCCGAACACCGCGACATTGTGATTGCCGGCCGCATTCTGGAACGGCGACCAGAAGAACGGTTGGCCGCGCCGTCCCACCAGCAGCATGTGCGGGATCGGACCGCCGACATGCTCGCCCTGGAGCGGTGCGATTGCTGCTGCGGTATTGCTCAGCATCGTGCGCAGACGCTTCATCCGCCTGAGATCGCCCGACAGGCCATTGGGAAGCGTGAGCGGCATGGCCGCCAGCAGAGCCATCGTCTGCAAGTAGCGCTCTTCGACGAGGTCCCAGCCTGCCGCCTTGTAGACCGATTTGAGAAGGCGTTCGTTGGCATCGCCTTTGCCGAGCGGCGACAGTGCGCCAACGGAATAGCAGGCCTGGACGAGCTTGCGCCCTTCGCGCAATTCCGCCTGGACCTGCTGCCACTCGTCGCGCTGCTGCGCCAGTTGCGGCAGGAAACGCGCGGAGCGAGAGTCGGCAAGGCTGGTGGTGCGCAGCACCTTGAAGCCGGCCCGCGAAGCCGTTGCTTCCTCATCGGACAGGACGAACCCGAGAACTGTGAGCACGTTGCAGCCGAAGCGCAGCTTGTCGTTGAGCACGTCGCCAATCAGCTTCTGGACATCCCACGGTGCCCATTGCCGCGGCATTTGCCGGACCGAAAAGAAGCGCCAGTCGAAGGCTTCGGGTTCGCTGGTCGGCTGCAAGGTGTGCCCCGAAGCTGGCCCGCTTGCTTGGCCGTTTCGCCCGTCGCGGCTGACCTTGAGCACGATACGGTCGGGTGAGATTTCGGTGATGAGGTCGCGTCGCAGACATTGCTGGTGGATGGGGTCGAGTGGAGAGTAGAGGTCTGCGCTCTCGGCATTGTCTATGCCCGGAACGAGGAGATCGTTCAGAAACGCGATCAACTCGGCAGGGGCAATGTCGCGGTACGGAATGCTGAGGGCCTGCAAGGTCCCGCCTAGGCTTTCGCGAACGCTCGCAAGGTCCTTTGCAGTCAGTGAAGACCCCAGCGATGCGCCGATGCTGACGAGAACGCGATGCTGGCGCAGGCAAAACGGGGCATCACGCGACAGCGAGGTCCAGGCCGCACGCCTCAGGTAGTGGGCGCGATGCTGTGCCGCGCGGCCATAGACGCCTTTGGCGAGCACCCTTGGCATTACCCAGTCGGCAATGCGCACGCCGGCCGCAGGGCTCTGCCAATGGATGATCTGCACTTCGCAGCCTGCCGGCAGACCGTCTGAAAGGAACTGGGTGAAAATTTCGCCGGTGCGCTCGTCCGCCCCGACCATCGGCGCAAGCTCGAGAATGAAACCCATGCTTGCCGTATTGATGAACAGCCGGGTCTCGGGGTCATAACTGCGATAGGGCAGCCAGTCCGAGAGCATCGGCATACCGGTTGATTGCGGCGCAACATCAGCCCGCGCCCCCTCGCCGAAGACGAGATCGAGAAAACGGTTCCATGCGCTGGTCGACATGACGATCAATCCACTTCTGGCGTTGAGAATGACGCAGGCGGATTTGCGGCTAAGGGCATCCCGGGTCTTGCTGAGATTGTCGCGGAGGATTCGGGCGGGCGTCCCTTCTCCGATGGCGTGGAAGCCCCTGCGCGCGGTCCATCTGCTTGTGGCTGCACCGTGGTTGGCGGTTTGCGCGTTGTGGCAAGGCGCTCTGCGACCTGGGCCCGGATAGCATCGATTGTGAGAGGGCTGGTCGGCGGCGCCCCTCCGGGGCTCACTGGTCCTTCGATCTTGTCCAAAGCCGGCGCTGAAAGCGATTGGTCCGATATGGATGTTTCTGGCGGGTCAGGTGCTGGAGTGGCGGGTAAATCCTCATCCTGGCTCGGGTACGTTCCGGCTAGGGGCGCCAGAGAACCGTCCGTCAGTTCGATCCAGCCACCCCGATCGACAACGGTGTGAACGACGCGGGCTTCGTGCAGGTTGCCTGCATCATCGACATAGGCCGGGAAGACCAGGCGCAAGGTCCGAGTTTCGCGGTGGAGCAGATTGTCGCGGACGCGTGCCGGACTTTTAAACTGCCCTCCCTGCGAACTGCGCGATACCGACCGAAACGTCTCTGCCCTTGCCTTGGCCTGGCTGAAGCCAATCGGTTGCTGGGACCCTGAAACCTCAGGCCGGGCACCTTCGATCAGGGCCAGGGCCTGGTCGTCGATCAGCGTGGAGGGCGCACAGGTCCCCCCCGGGGCGCTGCAGATAAAGTTCCCCTTGACGTTATCGCCAAGCAGCACGCCGCAGGATGACAGGGCGGCGCTGGATAGCAGGACCATGACCGAGCGGGCGCTGGGAATGGACTGGAACACGCAAAGCATGTGCAATTGGAGGCTCATGAGCGCCCCCCCTTGATCCAGTTCTCGAGAAACGCCCGTGGGCGGAAACCCTCGATCACCGCACCATCGCTGCGAACCAGGACGGGGGTTCCGGCGATGCCCTGTTCCCGTGCGAAGCGCTCATTGGCATCGAGCGCCGAGGTATTGCAGGGCTTGGCCTGCTCGATAGCCATTCCGGCATAAGCGGCCTTGATCGCCCGGGCCCGATCGCGTGCGCAGAACACCTGGTTCGCTAGCGCGCGGCTGCCAAGGATCGAGATCGGCCGCTCGATGACCCGCACATTCATCGTCTCGAGCGTCTGCGACAGCGAGCGGCAATAACCACAGCGGAAATCGCTGAAGACAGTGACGGTCGGGCCTGCAGGGTTGCCCCAGACAATGCCGCCAGCGGCGGGCAGTCCGGCAAGGGACATTGTCCGGGGCGCCCCGCTCGCGGCCTGAGCGGGGGCGCCGCGTTCGGGATTGGGGTCATCGGATGCCAGGTCGGTGCCATGCCCACTGCCCTTGGTGGCGGCGGCCCCGAGCAGGAGATCCGGGTTCACTTCCAGTAACCGTGCTGCCGTCAGGTCCCGGTGCGTTTCCATGTCGTAGACCCGGCCGACCAGCAGATATTGGCCAGAGCGATCGACATAGAACAGCTGCGATCCTGCGGTCACTTCGCAAAGACCATCGACCAAAGTGCAGTTGACCTTGGTAACGGGCGTACGTGGCAGGCGTTGTCCGAGGGCATGCCTGACCCGCATCTCTATGTCGGCGGTCTGGTCCGCGCTTGGCGAGCCAGCCTCGGCCCAGACCAGCGAAGTGCCACTGCCGACAAGAATTGCGGTGAGCGGCAGCAGGATCCTGACCGCCGGCGCAGCAATTCTGGTGCGCGCAATTCTGGTGGTAGCGTCTGCGAACATGGGTTGCGGCCTCCTCAGCCCTGGATGAACACGCCTTCGAGAAACACGATTTCGACATCGATGCCGGTCGGCATCTCGATCACGGGCTGGTACTGCTCGGCCCGCTCGATCAGGTACTTCGAGACCATGTCGCCAGAAGTCGCGACGCCCTCGCCGATCCCGCCCTGCAGGATGTCTCCGGTGCCGAGCTTCTGCCGCTCGCCATTGACATTGACCGTGCTGCCAGTGAGCAGAGAGCTGCTGTTGGCAGCAAAGCCTCGGCCAAAGCCTCCAGCGAGGCCTGCCAGGAACGCCTGACCGACGAGCGCACCTTCGCGGCTCACCACGCGGCCACGCACGCCGGTCTTCCCGCCAAACGCGATAAAGCCCTTGACGTCCGACACCGCATAGCGACCGCCCTTTTGGGGGCAGGTCATGCGCTGGAGTTTGACGTAGACCTTTTCCGAGGAGAGGTCGCCGCGCGCCGCGCCGTTGACCAGGCAGCCGCTGATCTCGGTCTTGAGCAGACGTCCCCGGTCATAGACCGAGCGCGCCGGGCCGGTGATGCGCAGGACAACCGGGAGCGGATCGGTCTCGCTGCGCACCCCGGCATTGGCATCGACGCCGACAATGACCCGGGCTACCGCAATGGAATTGGGCGGCAAGTAGTTGGCACTGTCGGTATAGACGGTGTTGCCCTTGGGCACCGGAGATCCGGTTCCCGGGGCGCCTTCCCCGAACGTGACCAGGCTGACCTCGCTCTTGCGCTGCGGACCGAACCCGGCGGCCGCGGCCGCTGCTTCGCCTGCTGGCGTCGTCCCACTCGGGGCAAACGAGGCGGCGCCCGGCCCGTACAGGCTTCCGGGAACTGCTGGCGCAGTTACCGGAGACTGGCGCGCCGCGTCGAGCGCCGCGCGTAACTGATCGTTCTCGGCCTGATAGGCCGACAGGATTCGCTGCGTGTCCGCCGAAACGGCACTTCCATTGCCCTCCCCTGCTCCGTCCGCCAGTTGCTGTTCCAGCTGGTCTGCACGCTCGGCGCGGGCACCAAGCGTGCGCAATTCCGTCTCGATCGCGGCAATCTGTGCTTCGGATTGCGCTCGCCACTCCTTCTCGGCCATGTTGCCGTTGACCATCTCGTCAACCGACACGCCGGAGGCCAGAGCGTCAGGTGACGCACCGTCCGGAGAGTCCTCGCCCGAGAAAATGTAGAGTGATCCTGCCACCAGCGCGAACAGGCCGATGCCGGTAAAGCGCAAGGCCTGCTTGCGCCGCTCGGCTTCGTTGATCGCATTGGCATCGCCGAGCGGGGAGACATCGCCCGGGGTCGTGTCGGCTGTTGCCGCGCCATCGAGCGCACGCTGCTTCTTTCGAAAAAGACCGGCGAGCTTCATCAGCGTGCTCCCGCTTTCTGGATGAGGTAGACCGCCGAACTCGCGTTCGCGGCGAGGTCGCTGACCGGAGCCATGAAGGCGACGGCGCCGCGGGCCGAGAGGACCTGCTCGTCGATCCTGATAACCTCGCGTGACGTGTTGCGGACGCGAAGGACCAAGCCACGCAGGTCCTCTCCGCGATATTGTCCGATCTGCTGGACTTCGAGCTTGCCGATCCGCACCGGCGCCAGCACATCGGCTACCTGCTCGAAGCCTTCGAGGGCTTCGCCGCGGTACATCGCCTGGACGAGCCGCGTCGCCTCCTCCTCGGGCGATACCGATCCTACGGTCTGACGCGCTTCCTCCGCCTGGATGGCGCTATTGGCAACGAACAGCTGCTCGGCTTCATCTCCCCTGACGTCGCAGACGAACTTGTAGACGTAGCCCTTGCGGGTCGTGCCGAAGAACGAGAGCTTCGGCTTCCCATAACCGTCCGGGACCGAGAGGTAGATGTCACCACGCGTGGGTTCGTTGACGATCTTGAAGTCGTCGTCGGCGTTTCCCGTGGAGATCTTCGATACCGAAGCGAACTGGTCGCCGGCAAGACTGATCCGGGTGAGGTCCTTGGCCGAGGCGACGCAGCCAATCGTGCCATTGTCTGCCGCGAGTACGGACTGGTCGGCAACGGCCGGGCTTGCTGCCATGCACATGTAGATCAACACAGTCCCCGACAAGCGCGCGCGGAAGGCTGCTCTGGACGGCGGGATCCGTGGCGTGCTGGTGGGAACAGCGGAGTGAGCGGCAGTGCGGTGCGTGGAAGGCGCGCGCATCATGCGTCCTCGCCTTGCTTCTGGTCGGGCTGTACCTGGCCAAAGGCAACCAAGCGAAGCGACACCCCGCTGTAGGTCCACACGAACCGGAACGTCCGTGCCTCCGCGCTCACTTCCTTGGAGCCGGCGACAGTGTGCAAGGTTCCGTTGACCTCGCTGGTGAGGCTCGCAGGATCCACCGTGAGCTGCTCCATCGTGAAATACTGCGAGACGCTCGAGCCGCTCTGGTCGGTCACGACCTTGAGCAGTTCCGCCTTCATGCGCCCGTGTGCCTTGGGGTCGGTCAGGGCCAGGACCGCGTCCATCCAGTACTGGAGATTGGACGGCGAGCGGTTGAGCATGAGCAAGGCCGCGTCGCGGGTTACAAGCTCGAGATAATCGCGACTGACTTTGCCCGAAGTGATGGTCAGCGGTCGCGACAGGACGGGCTGGAGGACGATCTCGCGGCTCTGTCCGGCTGCTGCAAAGGCCAGCAGCAGCGACGCTGCGAACAAGCCGAGCGAGCTCGCGGCAAGCAGGTTGCGCTGTTTGAGCAGGCGCTGCGACTGCTGGTGGGTTATCGCAAGATCCATGGTCCGCTGCCTCACCCTGCCATGATGCGAAGATGTGAGGGTGGCGTGGCCTTGAGCCCGATGAAGGCGCCCGGCAGATGCCAGTAGGCCGTGTGAACAATCCACGACACCGCCCTACCTGCCTTCAACTTGCGCAATCCCCACCAGGCCAGCACGCTCATCATGAGACCGATCAGAATATGTTGGGACAGGATTCCCCAGGCGAAGGGGACGATCAGGCCAAGGAACTCGTCGAGAGTCCAAAATCCGATCAGTTCCGGATCGTCGAGGTGCTGAGGCACGATGTAGCTGTGCATGGTCACGTCGCCACCCTCCGGCTGTAGCTGTCACGTCCCGAGGGGTTCGCGAGCCAGAGCCGATCGGAGTTCAGATGGTTGCGGTGATCGCGGCGGTCACGATCGGCACGCCGGTGCCGACGCCCACGCCCACGCCGACAGGTATCGCGATCTGCGCGAGGCTGAAGCGCCCGGCGGCGAGGCCGACGACGCCGCCCGCCAGACTGAGAACGGTGATGATCTTACCGCCCGAGCCCTGGAGGAAGCCGGTGAACTTGAGCAGGGCCGTGTTGAATGTCTGATCGTTGCCGGCCATGGCCATCTCGTTTCCGAGGCCGGCGGCAATGGCCACGATCGCTGCGCCCTGGAGGAGGACCGTGCCCTTTCCTTTCCAACTGCTTGTCATTGGTCTTTGGCTCCATTCGTGAAAGGTCGCCGCGTTGTCCGCAGGCGAATTCACGAAGCGTTCACGATGGGCCGAGAGCAATGGGAAAGGCGCCGGCTGATGGCAGAATTCCAGGAAGTGGGGACGCGCTGCGCGCGATCTTGCGTAACTTGGAGTCGGGGATTGCGGCGGTGGGGGACGGAGATTCCCGAGATCAGGGATTCCAGGACCAAGATCGGAAAATGCTGATCCCGGTTCTTGGCACCAATTTGCCGAGTGGCGAGTCGCGCTTGGTACGCACCGTGCCGAAGGGTTTGGCATTCAATGCAGAGAGATAAGCCGATTATAATGTTGACCGTAAAAGGCTGGATATGATGCCATGCGATCAAAGGGGAACTTCGATGCTGCATGGGGCCATGACACCAGAGACGGTCTTCAACTCGTCCTCTGTCATACGGAACGTGGATGCCGTAGGAGTTGCTGAACCGGAAACCGAGCAGTCACGTTACAAGCGCCTGATCAACGCCGAGCTTGCCCGCCAGGCTATCCCCCTGGCGCATATGGCGGACAGGCTTGGACTTCTTCGGACCAAGTTGCACAAGGTGCTTCGCCAAGGCGCATTTTTGACCGAGGAGCTTCGCGATCAACTCTTCGCGCAACTCGGGATCGACCATACCCGCGCGACGATTGCGGTCTCCTTGTTGAAAAGCGAAGCGGTCTATCACGATCAAGCAGTTTTCCTGGCTGCCGAAGCGCTGAAAGGGCTGTACTGCGAAGCCGCATCGGGCAGACGGGGCGCAATTCAGGTCGACCTGCGTCCGGCGATTATTCATACCGTGTTAGGCCGCGCTTACGAGATGTTGCTGACACATCAGGAACGGGTGCCGGAGGCTAACCAGACGTTGTTGAGCTGAGGCAGCCCTCAGGACGGACTCAGCAATGCCTTCTGCACCAAATTCAAGTCAGCTGTGTCGGTTCTTTCTGGTGCAGCAGATTCCGCCGTCCATTGCTGCCGTTCCGGGCAAAGAATTGTCCGGCGGCACTTGCCGTAGGTTCAGGAGGCCTTCGCGCTCATTGATCGTTCGGGGACTGGGTGCTGGCCGTCGGCCCCATGACGGCCAGATCAAGAAACGTGAGCGTCCAACCGAATCCTCTCGCCATCTGGATGTGGATTTTGCCAGTGGGTTTGATGATCGCCTACGAACATCAGTAAAGTTTGATGTGAGCGAAACCGTGTTCTGCGATCATCAAGTGATGTAACTGTCGATAGACGATCAACAAGCGGCGAGCGTGTGATTCGCTCGCCAGTCCATGATGGTCTGACGGAGACGCCATTGCCTATTGCCTATCACGAAGGACGATTTCCGCCAGCCGCGCTTGATCTTGGCGCACTTTTTCCGCTGGTTGGACCTGCAAATGCCGCGATTGCACGGTATGAGGGTGTCCTCGCAGGCATTCCAAATCCCGATATCCTGCTGTCACCTCTAACCGCCCGCGAAGCTGTGCTGTCCAGCAAGATCGAGGGAACGCAGGTGACGTTGGGTGAAGTCCTGGAGTTTGAAGCCCAGGGCCATCTGTTTGACGAGAGCACACCGAAGAAGGCCGACGCGCGCGAAGTGCTGAACTACCGCGCCGCCCTGCGCGAGGCAGAAAGTCTGATGAAACAACTTCCGCTATCGCAGCGGCTGATAAAAGCCACTCATCGTGTGCTAATGGATGGCGTTCGCGGCCGCAACAAAGATCCCGGCGAATACCGCCGCATCCCGAATTGGATCGGGCCAGAAGGCTGTACCATTGAACAGGCGCGCTTTGTGCCACCCGGTGCTGACTGCCTCGACGGCGCAATGGCAGACTGGGAAGCCTATATTCACGCCGACGCGCCAGACCGACTGGTGCAACTAGCCATCGTCCATGCCGAGTTTGAGTCGATCCATCCGTTTCTTGACGGGAATGGGCGCATCGGGCGGCTGATCATCCCGCTGTTCCTCTACGCCCACGGGTTACTCTCGCGGCCGAACTTCTATCTTTCGGAATATCTCGAAGCCAATCGCGACGAATATTACGACCGCATGCTCGCCGTCTCCCGTGACGATGACTGGAGCGGGTGGGCGGCCTTCTTCCTGCGCGGCATAATCACCCAGGCAGATGCCAACACCCAGAAAGCACAGGCGATCCTTGCCCTCCATCAGGACAAGCGAGATTGGGTGGTGGAGATCACCCACTCGCAATATGCGGTCCGCGCCCTCGACTGGATCTTCCAGCGCCCGATCTTCCAAACGCCGGATTTTATAGCCTCGGCCCAAATTCCACCGGCAACGGCGCGAAAGATCATCCGTGACCTACGTGATAATGGCCTTCTGCGCGAACTGGTTCCAGCTTCAGGACGCGCACCGGCGACTTTCGTTTTCTCTGAACTACTCAACATTGCCGAGGGGCGAGAGGCTTTTTGACTGTAAGCGCCCAAACCTCCCGTTGGTGTGGCTCTCAACATCAAGGCAGAAGCCGCCTTGAAAAGCGACGTTCAGCGGGCCGAAGCATGGGGTCGAGAGCGGTCGTTCATTCACGTTTGTAACGCTTCACTCGATTAACGTGATCCAAGCCCACCTGTCATTCCGTTGAGCTTCTCATTAGCAAAATAGCCAAGGGCGAAACTTGGCGAATGTGGCATCACTTGGCCCATCTTTTACATACGCGTCCTTGTTTGCTCGCGACGCTGCGAGCCTTCTTGCCGAGCCCTCGCACGCAACTCCTCCAGCAGCACGCGAAACGCAGGCGAGAGATTGCGCCGATCAGGATAATACAGGTGATGGCCGGCAAAAGGCGGGCACCAGTCTGCAAGCAAGCGCACCAGTCGCCCAGATGCAAGGTGTGCGCGCAGGTCGTCATCTTCGATCACACAGGCGAGGCCATGACCAGCCAGTGCCGCCTCGATTGCCAGAGCGCTGTCATTGACGATCACACTCCCCTCCACGCGCACGTTCAGCGTCTGCCCCGCCTTTTCGAACTCCCACGCATAGAGATTGCCGCGGGTCGCCATGCGCAAGTTGATGCAGCGGTGCGCAATCAGGTCACGTGGCGTTTTCGGCGGCGCATGCTTTGCAAGGTAGTCGGGCGCACCGATCACGGCCATGCGCAGGTCCGGGCCTATGCGCACCGCGATCATGTCCTTTTCCAGGCTCTCGCCCA
Source organism: Novosphingobium subterraneum (assembly GCF_000807925.1). Taxonomy (GTDB): domain Bacteria; phylum Pseudomonadota; class Alphaproteobacteria; order Sphingomonadales; family Sphingomonadaceae; genus Novosphingobium; species Novosphingobium subterraneum. The sequence goes on from NZ_JRVC01000032.1 coordinate 32,035, forward strand.
AGCGCACACCGGCATCGAACCTGTCCGCCACGATGTTGGTCAAAGCACCATCGATCGACAGTTCGATCTGAATCTCGGGATAGCGGGCCAGCACCGCGTCGACTGCCGGCCACAAGACCGTTTGCGCGGCGTGACGGCTGGTGGTGATGCGAACCATGCCCGAGGGACGCTCGCGTAGCTGGGCCAGCGAGGCGAGCTGCTGCCGGATGTCGCCCAGTGCTGGCCGCAGGGTGCCAAGCAATTGCTCTCCAGCTTCGGTCGGGCTCACGCTGCGCGTTGTGCGCGCAAGCAGCTTGATGTCGAGATGGGTTTCCAACCGGCGCACGGCATTGCTGATCGCAGATTGCGACGTTCCCAACCTCGCCGCCGCACGGCTGAAGCTGCGCTCCTCGGCGACGACCAGAAACGTCGACAGATCGCCCAGCTCATCGCGCATCATTTATCTCGTTTCGATATAGGTTCATGCAGAAAGACACGTCTAATCGGCAATAATCACTTGGTCTATGCTCCTCTCCAAGATGCAATGCCGTTGGCGGCAAGTCGCGCGGATGAATGCCGGTCTCGAGCAGGAAGAGTGATCTATGGACGTTGTAGTAATCATCGGCGCGGGCGGTATCGGCGAGGCAATCGCACGTAGGCAGGGGTTGGGCCGCATGCTGCTGCTGGCAGATTGCAACGCGGCCGTCCTCGATGCCGCCGCACAGCGCCTCGCCGATGCTGGCTATCAGGTGCAAACACAGCCGGTAGACACCACCCTGCGCGTCTCGGTTAAAGCGCTGGCCACGTGCGCAGCCGCCCTTGGCCCGGTCGTCCAGGTCGTCAACACCGCTGGTGTATCACCCAACCTGGCTGGGCCCGAGCGGGTGCTTGAAGTCGACCTATACGGCTCGGCTCTGGTGTTCGAGGTGTTCGAAAGCGTGATTGCACCCGGCGGGGCGGGCTTGCTCGTCTCGAGCATGGCCGGCCACATGCTGCCCCAGCTTCCAGCTGATCAGGAACAGGCACTGGCCTTCACGCCCGTCGATGACCTGCTTGCCTTGCCGTTCCTCGGGCGTGAGTCCGTGCCGGATTCGATGGTCGCCTATTGCCTCGCCAAGCGCGCCAACGCGCTGCGGGTGCGGGCGGCGGCATTGTCATGGGGCAGCCGGGGCGCGCGGGTCAATGCGATCAGTCCCGGCATCGTGGTGACCCCGCTCGCGCGCCACGAACTTTCATCCCCGATCGGCGATGGCTACCGGGCGATGGTCGATGCGTCGCCTGCCGGCCGGATGGCGCCGCCTGAAGAGATCGCGCTCGCCTGCGCATGGCTGCTTGGACCGGATGCCGGCTTCGTGACCGGCACCGATCTGCTGATCGATGGCGGCGTCATCGCCGCAATGTTTGCGGGCAAGATCCGGTTGCCCGGTTGAACCTCATTCTCAAGGAGTTGAGCTATGCATAATCGCACTCTGGGCCAATCTGGCCTGTCCGTTTCCGCCCTCGGCTATGGCTGCATGGGCATCGACTTCGGCTACAGCAGCAAGCTGTCGCGCGCTGATGGCATTGCCATGATCCGCGCAGCCTTCGAACGTGGCGTCACGTTCTTCGACACTGCCGAAGTCTATGGCCCTTGGACCAACGAGGACATGGTCGGCGAAGCGCTTGGACCGTTCCGCGACGAAGTCGTGATCGCGACCAAGTTCGGCTTTGATATCGACCCCGACAGTGGCGCAATGCGCGGCGTAGACAGCCGCCCCGAACAGATCCGCCGCGTCTGCGATGCCTCGCTCAAGCGGTTGCGTGTCGATGCGATCGATCTGTTCTACCAGCACCGCGTCGATCCCAAGGTGCCAATCGAGGACGTGGCGGGCACCGTGCGGGACCTGATCGCAGAGGGCAAGGTCAGGCACTTCGGCATGTCGGAGCCGGGCGCGGCCACGGTGCGGCGCGCCCACGCGGTGCAGCCCGTGGCGGCGCTGCAGAACGAATACTCGCTGTGGACGCGGCAGGTAGAGACAAACGGCATTCTCGATGCCTGCCACGAACTCGGCATCGGTCTCGTGCCCTATTCGCCGCTCGGCAAAGGCTTCCTTGCTGGCGGTATCGCCAGCGCCGAGCAGGTGGCGGAAGGTGACTTCCGCGGCACCCTGCCACGCTTCCAGGCAGAAGCCTTCGCCCACAACCTGAAGTTGCTGGACCTTGTGAAGAAGATCGCGGCCGACCGGGGCGCGACCCCTGCGCAGATCGCGCTCGCATGGCTCTTGGCCAAAGCGCCCTTCATCGTGCCGATCCCTGGCACGACCAAGCTGCATCGGCTCGAGGAAAACCTTGGCGCAGCAGACATTGCCCTCTCGCCTAAGGATCTTGCCGAGATCGAAGCTCTCCTGGCGACCGTAAGCGTGGAAGGAGCGCGCTACACTCCTGCTGGTGAGGCAGCGACTGGTCTTTGACAGGCTCTAATTCTGGCAGGCAAATGGAAAGGCAGTAGCGACATGAGCACCATCGTGGTCAATGGTCAGCAGCGTGAGGTCAAGGCATCGCCTGACACCCCGCTCCTCTACGTCCTGCGCAATGAACTGGGAGTCATGGGGGTCAAATTTGGATGCGGACTTGCCCAATGCGGCGCTTGTTCGGTCTTGTTGGGCGATGAGGAAGTGCGTGCTTGCGTGACCCCTATTTCGGCGCTGGACGGCAAACCGGTGACCACCGTGGACGGCCTCCCCCAACGTTGGGCCAGTCAGAAGGGCAAATTGTCCGCAGACACGCTTCATCCAGTGCAGCAAGCGTGGATCGACGAACAGGTGCCTCAGTGCGGGATCTGCCAGTTCGGGATGATGATCAAGGTCACCGAACTGCTTGAGGCCAATCCCAAGCCGTCTGATCAGGACATTCGCGACGCTCTGACCACTTCAGGCCCGTCGCCGCACCTGTGCCGCTGCGGAAGTTATGCCGCGATACTCGAGGGCGTTCACCGTGCGGCACAGCTCATGGCGCAAGGAGCAGCGGAATGACCGAGACGCCAGGCAAGTACTCAACCGCCATCGTCTACGACATGAGCGTGCACGGTGCCCGGCTGACTGGCGTGAGCCGGCGGGGCGTCCTGGCTGCAGGAGGCGCGCTGGCCGCTGTCTTTGCCATGACGGGCCGAGGCGCCATGGCACAGGCGGCAAGCGCTCTGACCCGCACGCAGACGCGCTCAGCAGCCACTGTTCAGGGCTGGATCGAAATCCGCGCCGACAACACCGTCCTGCTGCGCACCGGCAAGTGTGACTTCGGGCAAAGCACGGTCTACACCGCCTATCGCCAGATCGTGGCAGAGGAACTGTGCGTTCCGCTGGATGCCATGACCGAAGTGGTCTCGGGCGACACCGATCGCACGCCCGACGGCGGCGGCACCTTCGGATTGCTTCGCTACGGTCAGAACCTGCGCAAGGTCGCAGCGCTGATGCGCGAGGCTTCGCTTGAACTTGCCGAGAGGCGGCTTGCGGTGCCACGCGCCAGCCTGACGGTTCGTGATGGCCTGATCTCCGGTGAAAACAAGAAGATCAGCTACGGCGACCTGCTGAAGGGCGAAGACCTGCAACTGGTCATCCCAATTGCCGGTGACCTGACCATGCCCACGGGCCTGCGCGTTGATGCCGATCCGCCGCTGAAGCCAGTGAAGGACTACACGATCATCGGCAAGCCGGTGCTCAACCCTTCGATCGCACCCAAGGTTGCGGGCAAGACCGTGTGGGTAGGCGACGTGACATTGCCCGGAATGCTCCATGCCCGCACGATCCACCCGGCAACGCTGGGATCGACGCTGATCGCACCGGGCAAGCTGGATCACTCGCAGTTCCCCGGCGCACGACTGGTGAGGATCGGCAACCTGCTTGCCGTTGTATCTCCCGACGAATGGGAGGCGGTTCAGGCTGCACAGTCGGTCGCAGACGGTAGCGGGTGGTCAAAGTGGGAAGGACTGCCCAGCAACGAGCGCCTGGAAGACCATCTGCGAACGCTGGCGGCTGAAGACCCCACACCGGTACGAGATGGTCGCGCGAACAAGGGCGAGGCTTCGTCGGTCAAGGCAACGCGCGAACTTCGGGCCAGCTATCTGATGCCATACCAGAAACACGCCCCGATCAGCCCGATGGTCAGCCTTGCCGACTATCGCGAGGACGGTTCGGTTTGGCTTCACACCCATAGCCAGAATCCCCAGCACTTGCGACGGATGATTGCACTGATGCTGGGCAGCAATGAAGACAAGGTGGTGGTGCGCACCTATCCGGGCGCGGGGCACTATGGCCGCTCCAACGGCGGCAGCGCCGGAAGCGAAGACGAGGCGGTCCTGCTCTCGCGCGAATTGCGCCGGCCTGTGCGTGTGCAATGGATGCGCGCTGACGACATGCAATGGTCGACGCAATCACCGGCGATGATCTCGGACATCCGCATCGCTCTTGATGATGCCGGAAAGATCTCTGCCTATGAAGCATCGCACACAGGGCCAGGGATGCAGGACGATCGCCTAGTCGGCGCGTTGCTGGCAGGCATGCCGGCTATCCCCGCACCCTCGTCTGACACGACTTACGGCTTCCAGAGCACGGTCCTGACCGTCAACGACACTTGGGTCTACGGCGCAGTGCCTGCAGTGCACGAACAAGCCAAGGGAGGCGCGCATCCCGGCCAGACCGGAGCCAGCAGCATGGTGGGCTTGCGCAGCCATTCCATGCGCACCCCCATTCAATTCCAGCAGAATTGCCCGCGCGAGATTGCGATCAGTGAAGCGGCGATGCTGGCAGGCAAGGACCCGCTCCAGTTCAGGCTCGACCATGTCAGCGACCCGCGTTTCGTGGCCATCCTTGAGCGGTTGCGCACCGAAGCGAAGTGGGAGAACCGCCCATCGCCCTCACCGCAGGCCAGAAGCCAGGGCAGCGATCCGGTCAGGGGGCAAGGCGTTTCAATCATGCTGCGCGACAACGGCTACTGGGCCTGCGCTGCACAGGTGACGGTCATTCCCGCAAGCGGCGAAGTCAGGGTCGAGCGCATGACGATCGTTGCCGACGTGGGCATCGTGATCAACCCGCTCCAGCTGCGCCGACAGATCCAGGCTGGGTGCCTGATGGGTGTAAGCCAGGCTCTACATGAGGAATTGAGCTTCGATAAGGGCGCGGTGACAGCAACGGACTGGTCTGGCTACCCCATCCTCACGATGGCTGAGAAGCCGGAACTGCAGGTTGTGATCACCGACAATTCCAGCGTCGGCACCTACGGCCAAGGCTCCGAGAGTGCCAACGCTCTCGCCTCGCCCGCCATCGCCGCAGCGGTCATGGACGCAACCGGGAAGCCGATACGACAGATGCCTCTGAAGCCCGAGCATGTGCGGGTAGCAATGGTGCATGCTGCTTAACTGTTCGGGAAATGGCGATGCACAATGCCTTTGATCAGGAGTCCGAACGTCGCCGGATTACTTTCGGCATTGCTGGCTGAGTGCTTTGGGTTAGGAAGCTGCCGCAGGTGCAAATGGAAACAGAGGCGTGGCAGTTGTCGCCTCGATTCTGGACGTTCGAGCATCAGTTTGTCGTGATCGATTCCTGCCGTTGGTTCATTGGGCTTTTGGGAACGGTGGAAGGCTTGGTCTGGGACAAATCTGCCTTTCAGCGTCGCTTGCGTGAAGGACTGGCTACGCCAAAACCCGTCATCCGTGGAACGGGGTAAGCTACCCCTACAATGGCCGGGTCTGCGGACTGACCGGAAAGGCGGCACCTGTGGAAGCGGGATAGCGGACATTCGCCAGCCGGGATCAACTAGTAGCTCCCAGCCAAGGTTTGCCGGTCAGGCGCGGCACTCGTGATGTTCCCTCACGGTGTCTTCTCCCGCGATTGGATCAACGTTGGATCGATCAAGTCATTGAGGAACAGGGCAACCAGCGCCGAGTGGCTTGAGACGCCCGCCTTGGCGTAAATGCAGGGAAGCTGCGTACACAAGCTGCGACGTGACCTACAAAGTCTCCACCGGGAATTTTGACCACCTGCGCACCCAAGCACTCAAGGCTTCCGATCGCGAAGCCATGTCTTCCGCCGCAACAGTGCAGCGAACGCAGTCAAACTAGCTCACGTTCCGCTTGCACCCGTTCATTGCGGGCGCTGCGGTTGGCCAGAGCTTGCCAGGCGGCCTCGGCGTGCAGGAATTTAGTCCGTTGATTGGCAAGGCCACTCGTTTTCGCCTCATCGGCGCATTGTGCCACGCGTTCGAGGTAGAATTCTGTCAAAGCGCGCATCTGCATTCTCCAATAGGCCAAAGGGGGGGCAAGAACTTGAGCCTCCGAGCATGGCTTGTACCCACAGCGGGACATCGGGACTGTCCAAGCTCTTTCTCATCTTCGCGATCCGGGAGCGATAGTGGGCGACAAGATCAAAGCAGTTTGCAGAAACAGAGGTCTGCGCCTCTATCAGGGCCACCTGATGATGATAAAGTAGCTGATTGAGATCCATGGCGGTGCTCCGTTTTTGCGGGAGCACGGAGGTCTCTCAGCCGGGCCATGCATCGCCCAGCGCCGGTATGCCCAACATGGTGATCAGAGTGGTCGTTTACAAGGAGAGAGCGACTCAACCCAAATGAATAAACAACTCCCCGTGCGTACCAATTCACACGGCGTTTGAGCGGGATAATTCAACAGATATAAGGAAAACGGACCTTCATTGCGTTTTCGCCATTGAGGCTGTTGAACCCGGGGCAATTTCCTGTCGCAGGATCATCTGCTGAACGGAACGATCATTCGCCCTCCAAAATACTCCTTAGCAGAAGCTATATTAGCGGTCGTAGTCTTGGGCCAAGCTCTGGCCCTGATCGTTTTGCTGGCTTGGCTGATTGGCAACCTGGCATCCGGCTGAACTGGCCGAAGAATGGAGGCAGCTGCTCGTACCAGCGTGTCCATCGCACATCACAAGCCAAACAAAGCATTAGTTTTCCAAGGTCGTCTCGTGCTATGACCAGTCTTGACCGACGCTCTGTGGCCACTTGGCCTGCATTTGCGCTGCAATCTCTCAGCCAAGTTTCTGCGCAGCCTCTGCGGCCTTGCGAGGATTCCGGTCAATGGCACCTGCCCAATCACTTTCGATGCATGCCCCGGACGGGTTAGGGCTTGCGATCGTTCTTGCGTCAAGCACGCCGTTGGTGCTGATGGATCCTTCCCTGACGGTAAGAGCGGCCAGCGGATCTTTCTGCACCCTCTTTGATCTCGATCCCAAGGAGGTTTCCGGGCGCAAGCTACTGGATTTGGGGGCGGGGGAGTGGAACCTTCCACGCTTACGCTCCTTGCTGACCACCACAATAGCGGGAAGCGTTGCTATCGAAGCGTACGAACTTGATCTTCAACGCCCAGGACGTTTGCATCATCTCGTGCTGAACGCACAGCGCCTTGCCTATGGGGCGGACCACGAAGTCGGCCTCTTGCTGGCGATTGCGGACGTTTCAGAGTCGCGACTGCTGACTGATCAGAAAGACGATCTCATCAAGCAGAAACAGGTGCTTCTTCAGGAACTTCAGCACAGGGTCGCCAATAGCCTTCAGATCATAGCGAGCGTCCTGATGCTGGGTGCGCGCCGGGTGCAGTCCGAGGAGGCACGTAGTCATCTCAAGGAAGCCCATGAACGGGTCATGGCCGTTGCGCGTTTGCAAAAGCACCTGACCACATCAACAGCGGAAGGGGTGGCCCTGGCAGAATATTTGACGACCCTTTGTGCAAGCATAGGTGCCTCGATGATCCTAGAGCCTGAGCACCTGAAGTTATCGATTGCGGTCGACGATACAGTTTTCAGCGCTGAAGCATCTGTCAGCATGGGACTGATCGTGACCGAACTGGTGATCAATGCGCTCAAGCATGCCTTCCCCGATCACAAAGCTGGGGGCGAAATCCACGTCACCTTCCGCTCCTTGGCCAAAGGCTGGTTGCTTCAAGTGACAGACAATGGGGTCGGCAAGTCACAGGACGCCCCGCCCGGACTCGGGACCAGCATAGTCGAAGCCTTGGCAAAGCAGTTGCAAGCTACGGTCATTGTGACGGCTGCACATCCAGGCACCAGCGTCATGATCAAGCACCTTGCTGCATCGCGCGCCGTAACCTCCTGAGCATGGCACTTCGCGCAGCCACTACCTCGCCGGGGCCCTTGTTTGCTGCGCATTTCAACCCATATTCCAATGACCAGATCCGCATCCATGGGCATGACCTGGCTGAGAGATAGCGTCTCCCGCTCATGTGGAGGCGACTATGCCCAAAACCCCCGGTAAAACTCCACCGTCTTTCTCGGCATTTACGTCTGCGGGTGACGAGGTTCGCGAGTGGCCCGTCACTTCCGATCAGCAGCAGGATAGAGCTTGGAAGAATGACAGGGTGGATGCCGATCACACAAATGACCTTGCTTTGGTCAAGCGCAAAGTTGAGGCGCAGGAGCAGATTTTGCGGGCCTTGATCGGCTTTCTTGCTGATGCTGATCCTGAGGTAATCCTGCAGCTCAAGGCGAGGATCGTACAGAACCGCGCTGCGCGAGCGAACGAGGTTCCGCTAGACAGCGAAAGCCACGAAGATGAAGTCATAAGGCTGGTTGAGCGCGAGTTCAAACGGCGACATTCGCTGTGACGCGATCGTTTTCGAACTCAAGAGGTGTGACATGACGCCGACCGAAGTCCAGGCCCGCGACCAACGCCGCGCCGACGCAACCGTTGAGGAACGGATGGTTCTCGCCCTTGAGGACATTGCCCACCAGCTTGCGCTGATCGGTGCGAGCCTTTGCAGCAAACCCGATGATCAGCGTGAAGCAGATTTTGCCAAGAGCGAAATTGGTGCGTGGGAGAACGAAGGCGGAGAGCTGCGCCCTGATTCCGATCCTAGCGAAGGTATCAAAAGAACATTCACCGAAACCTTCACGGTGGGTCCCTACAGATACACTGCTCTGGCCGATGCAATCGCGCAACGCAGAAGGGATGTTCTCGAATGATCGGAGGCCCTGTGGACGGGGATGGTTTGTCCGCCTGTTAGCTCGAGCTAACGTTCGGCGATTACTTCGACGACGGGGGTTTGGTTAAGGCCGAGTCTTTCGACACTGTGCGGCCTTAACGAAGGACCGGTTTGATTGGGGCGACCGCCGGCGCTGAGTGACCGGCATTGCGGCGACAGCGATCAACGGATCGCGGCGCGCAGAATGGCCGGTTTTGGTGTTACCTGACGTTCCCCGTGCAACGTCGGAACGGCTTAAAGTGTGAAGGGTTTCGGGCGCTTGCGTACGAAAGCCTCCAGTGCAGGAACCCGCGGGCCCCACGCGCTGGTCTATGTGT
>NZ_JRVC01000033.1 GCF_000807925.1 Novosphingobium subterraneum
ACACATAGACCAGCGCGTGGGGCCCGCGGGTTCCTGCACTGGAGGCTTTCGTACGCAAGCGCCCGAAACCCTTCACAAATCCAGTCACTTCGGTGCCCATCTATGAACGGCGGCTACTTTCGAGAGCTGCCAAAGCGACATCATAGAATGCAAAGGGGGCGCCAACGCGGACGCACCCTGTGCAAGTCTCAAGCCGCCCGCGCCCGCAGTTCGTCAAAGCTGTGGCGCACCAGCATGGTCCCGTTGCGCCAGACCGGGCGGAGCAGGTTGTCGGCATCGGCCACGTCGTCCATCCGCCGCGCCACCATGTGGCCTGCTTCGAGCACCACCGCCTGCCGCCCCGCCTTGCTGGCCTTGCCGAGGTCGGTGGCAGGCGCCTTGGACACGTCGTGCCACACGCCTTCGGCATCGCCCATGGCGTTGGCCTTCATCGCAAAGCGCAAGGTGTCGCGATTGACCTGCTGGAGCAGGCCGCCGCCCATGCCGAAGGCGATGTTGTCGATGGCGAAGCCTTCCTCGATCAGCCGATCGATCAGACGGGCAATCGTGGCAGGCGTCATGCCATCGCCCTGGATCACGCGGACGTGGGGATCGAGCACGCGATAGCCCTTGGCGTTGACCGTGCCGCCGAAGGCCTCCCACAAGGTCTTGACTGCCCGCACCGGGGTTTCCACCGGGTCGCCACTGTCGGGCCGGACGACGAGCGTGCCCTTGCGCGCCAGCACCTTGTCGCGCAGGCTCCCGCCCCAGATTCCAGTCAGCGCCGCATCGAGGTCGTAGCTGTCCGAGACCACGGCGACGACCTTGCCTTCACCCTCGAAGGCGTCGAGCATGTTGGCATAGGCCGCTTCCTCGCGCTCGCGCCCCCAGCTGGTCATCGTGCTGTGCTCGGCCGCCGGGATCGAGAAGCCGGCCATGTCCGCTCCGTAATAGCGACGGGCGGCGATCAGCCCTTCCATAGTGTCGGTGCCCATGAAGTTGACAAGGTGGGCCATGCCGCCAAGGCCTGCACTCTCGCCGCTGCTGGTGCCGCGGGCGCCGAAGTCGTGCAGCTTGAATGGAAGCTGGCCTTCCACATCCTCGCTGGTCTTCGCGAGCCCTGCACGGATGATCAGGCGGCACTGGCGGCTGAGCGTGGCGACCGTAGTCGGATACCAGATTGCGCGAAGCAGCGCGGTCTCGATGAAGGTTGCCAGCCACGGCAGGCGCGGGTCTGTCGTTTCGACCTGCACCATCGGCACCCCGGTCGGCACGATCATGCCTTCAGGCAGAGCGCGGATCTCGATCGGCAGGTAGGCGCCATGTTCGTCGAGCACGATCTGCCAGCCCTTGCGATTGAAGGGCACGCCATGCGCGGTGCAGACTGCCTCGGCCTCTTCGATGTCAGCCTGGGTGATCGGCCGCCCGAGATAGTCCATGAGATAGGGCTGCAGGCCCATGAACAGCACTTCGTCAGCAAAGTCGTTGGGGCGAGCCTCGATATAGGCGCTGATCGCGCGGGTCTCGGGCGGGTACTGCAGATAGTGGCTGTGCTTGTAGCTGTCGGTTGCCAGGAGCAGGTTGGTCATGATGTGAACTCCTCACATTTTCGCCGGGTGCAGGACTCCCCTGCGCGGCGCTTCCGTCTTCAAAGGTCGGCCATTTCCTCGATGATGGCCCAGTGGTCCTCGAACAGCATTTCAGGCGACAGATCGCCAAAGCGGTACCACTGCGCGTGCGCCGCATCGTCACCGCCCTTCACGCTGAACAGCTTGCGGCGTTCGGGCAGGCGGAACAGGAAGGCGTGGGTGATGATACGACCACGCAAGGAACGGTTCGGCGCATCGAACACCCGCGTACGCGCATCCTCAATAAAGCTGGCGAGCATAGCCGGCGGGATCTGGCCCTTGCCGTCGCTGATCGCGGTTTCCTCGCGCAGCTCGCGGATCGCGGCGTCGCGAATGCGCTCGGCCGGATTTACGAAGCCACCCGGCAGTGCAAGCAGGCCCTTGCCCGGTGCCCATCCCCGTTCGACCAGCAGGATGTGTCCCGACTGGACGACGACCGCATCGGCGGTGACGAAGGGCCCCCTCCCCCATTGCGCAGGATAAGCCGCCAGAAACTCGGCTTCCTCAAGCAGCGCCTTGAAGGTCTCGCCCAGCATGAACTCGCGCAGGAACTCTGCAACACCTGCAGAGAGGATGGCGGCGGGCACTTCAGGGATGCGCTGGAAATAGCGCTGGCGCACGTCGCTCGACGAGAAGGTGCCGTACTGGCTCTCGACCTGCAGGTTCTCCCACTCCGGGAACAGCTTGAGGTAATAGGACGAGGCATCCTTGCCGTAGCCGGCCAGAGCGACACGGAAATCGCTCAGCCCATGGTTCTGGAAGCCGTGACCGTTGCCATGCTCGAGCACCAGGGAACGAACCTTGCGCTGGACCTGTGTGACCCAGGCGGTGTCGGAATAGAGGTGATCGTCGATGGGGGCGATGATCAGGCGGCCCTGTGCCACTTCGTGCCGGAAAGCGGAACGCAGCATCGCCTCCCGCTCGGCATAGGTGAAGGGATTGCGCGGATCGCGCGCGACATTGGCCGACCCCACCAGCACGAACAACCGCTCGACCTGTTCGAGCGTGCGCGTGATGACGTGTTCATGGCCGACGTGCAGTGGCTGGAAGCGTCCTATTAAGACGCCGAAATCGAACTTGCTCATATCCGAGGCTCCCCCAGATGATCGTAGCGAGGCGGACTCCCCGACTCGCACCAGTCTTATACACACTGGACTTATATCCAGTCAAGATATAAGACGGACGTCATGAGCCATCCACCCTTCGCCGTCACTGTCGACCTCGTGCTGATGACCGTCGTCGACGCTGTTCTGTCGGTCCTGCTGCAGCGCCGGGGCGAAGAGCCTTACGTCGACGCGCTTGCGCTGCCGGGCGGGTTCGTTGGCATTGAGGAGACGCTGGACGATGCTGCAAGGCGCATGCTGGTGGGCAAGGCAGGCGTTGCCGCGCAGGACAGCGCCTGGCTGGAGCAGCTGTACACCTTCGGCGATCCGCAGCGCGATCCACGGATGCGCACAGTGAGCGTCGCCTACTTTGCTCTGCTGCCACATGCGGTTCTACAACAGGCCGTTACTTCGAAAGCAGATCTTGCGTTACGCCCGGTCACAGAACCTGGCGAGCTGCTCGCATTCGACCACACCGCCATCATTGCAACAGCGCATGGGCGGCTCCGCGGCAAGCTCGACTACGCTCCCCTTGCCTTCTCTCTGCTGCCTGACCTCTTCACTCTGCGTGATCTCCAGGCCGTGCATGAGGCCATCACTGGCAGCACCTTCAACAAGCCCGCCTTCCGTCGCCGCATGCTCGACACTGGCTGGATCGAAGCAACAGGGCAGCGCGAGAGCGACACGCCGTTTCGGCCGGCGGAGCTTTACAGAATAAGTGCGCGTGTCACCGATAGCAGTGAAGTTTATCAACGAGACTTGGACCGCCGATACTCGAGGGTGCCCTGACAATTTCAAAAGTGTTTTGTGCTGTCTCCGACCAAATAAAGTCGTAGGGCCATGAACATCTAAATGGCAGCTCGACCCAAAACTAGACCATGATCTGCTCAGCTGTGATACAACAGGGGCGAGCCGAACGTTTGACGACCGAGCCAGATTTAGCATCTAAGCCGCCTTGGCCAGCCTACGCGGGGTCTGTGGTGGCTGGCCATACTGGCGCACGAACGCCTCGCGCATACGACGGATGTCGATGAAGCCCGATTCCAGCGCGATCTGGTCCATCGGGTGACGGGTCTCCTCGATCATCAGCCGCGCTGCAACCAGACGCATCTGCTCGACGGCCTTGGCCGGGGTTTGGCCGGGGCACCTCGGACGATCCCCGTGCCGCAGCCGCTTCCGCCTTCCCGCAAGGTTGCCGAAGCTCGAGGCAAGGTTTCGGCAGAGGATATCGAGGCGGTGAAGGAAGCCGGGTTCAGCGAAGGCCAGATCATCGAAATCGTCGCCGTGTTGGCCGAGATCTTCTTCACCAACCTGATCAACAACGTTGCGGGCACGGAAGTGAACTTCCCGGCGATTTAGGTCAGTGCTCCCAATGCCGAGGAAGTTGCGGCCTTGTGCGATTTTAAATCGCACTGGGCCGCGACCGATCGAAGGGAGGCCAACAGCGACACTGCTCGTAATCCGAGTCCGTCGCAAATGACCGCTTCGTCTCACGATCCGTTGATCCATTGCGACAGCAGCCGACCAATAGTGTTGAAAAACCCACTGCTGGGATCGAGGGTAATGTCAACTTGGCAACGGTTGAGGAAACGATGGGGTCGGACGTTGCGGGCCTGTTCCGTCCATGGCTGCAATTCATCGCGAATGAATGGGTTTACGATCGTGCGGGCATGAGCAAGCTGGAAGCCTTCATGCGGGCGACACAACGCTCGTCGGCATGGCTTACCGCCTAGGTACGATGTTCGCTCAGCTTGGTGGCTATGTCGGCTCGGTGGAGCGTATTGGTCCTCACTGGTTCGCGGCGGGCATGAACACGACGCTGCGCAATCCTAAAGAGGCCAGTGCCTTCGCTCTCGATCGTAGCCTTGAACTCAAGAGCCGCTTCGACACGCTGGACCGCGACATCAGGGAAAACGTGCGCCGCTTCGCTGGCAAGACTGACCTTGCTTCAATGGTGCAGCGCTACAGGTTCACCGGCATCAGCTTCTTCGATCGCCTCGTCGTCATTCCGACCTGGATCGGCGCGTACAACAAGGCCATCGCGGCGGGCATGGACGAAGACCAAGCGGTGCACGAAGCGGACTCCGCCGTCCGTGAAAGCCAAGGTGCGGGCGCTGCCAAGGATCTGGCTGCAATCCAGCGCGGGAGCGGTCCTGCCGGTGAGATGGGCAAGTCCCTGACGATGTTCTACTCGTTCCAGTTCGCGAACTATCAGCGGTTTCTGGAGTTGGCTTGGGACGCCGGAGAGGCTGTTCGCAGCCGCAATGGGAGATGGTGCCGGAACTGGCGATGCGCGGCCTGTTGCTGGCTGTCGTTGCTCCTATCCTGCCTGCGCTGCTGTCAGGGCAAGGGCCTGACGATGACAACGAGGAAAGTTGGACCGAATGGGCGGCCAAGACTTCGGTGTATGGTTTGGCGGCTCCTATCCCGTTGGCGCGCGATATCGTGCCTGTGGTCGGCCGCAAACTCGCAGGCGATCGGTCTTACGGCTATCGCTTCTCGCGAATCCAAGGCCTCCGGGAATCGCTTGAGCGTGTCGCTGGTGACGTTCGAAAGGCCGCTGAGGGCAGGGAAACCAAGAGGGCAACCCGTAACACTCTGGAAGCTGCTGGCTACATGACAGGGCTTGTGCCGGGGCAAGGCGCGGCATCGGCGCAGTTCTTCGTCGACGTGCTCGCAGGCGATACTCAGCCCCAAGACATGGGCGACTGGTTGCAAGGCGTGTGATTCGGTAAAATCTATGCGGAGCAATGACTTAGTTGCGTCAACGCAAGTAGGAGGTGGCCGCAATGGATGACATGGTAGAAATGTTAGCCTTGATCAAACAGGCCCGCGACATCTGGGAAGTTGATCCGGACGAAGCCAGCATCGAAGAGCAGCAGGCTTGGGAGGATTTAAACGAGGTCGGCATCAAGCTGGCGAGGCTCAAAGGTGAACCCGAACCGGGCTAGTCCTTCCAAATCGGCCCACACCGCACATCCTTGCACCCGTCATTTCGAGCACCTAAGCAAAGGCTCGACGAACATCATCATCAGGCTGCGGCCCTGCTTGTGCAGCGTTGCGTCAGAGCCCCGCATAGGACGTGGCTGGAATTATTTGTGATCGCCCTTGCGCACGTCGTCCAATTGACCGGAGCTTCGGAAGCGTTTGCAAATCATGTCGGCGATTACCCATGCGACGATAAATCCAAGTAGGACTATTGCGAGAACTGGTATGATCGGCATTACGATGCCCTCCGGCGAGTCGTCACTCTGGAGCGGCGCATTAAAGCCTACTGACTTTAGTTATGACAAGCCCCCCCTGTCTCCACGGGAACGAAGGGTCGATTGGGCTGTTGGTAGAAGAGGCCGGACGCCCCTTATCCGGCCCCTTTTACCGGTTGCACAAAATACTCCGGTCTGGTCATCAGATCGGAGTTTTTTGGATGGCAAACATGCTGCGAAGGCCGAACGTTGCCCGGTTCTTCAACGAAGGTAATATCTTGCCATCACGACAGGGCTTGAGTCGCCTGGTCGTGATGCCCTAGCCCTTGGGTGATCCAGCAAGGGCTAGGGCAGCTTATCGGAATACAACCCCAAGCCTGCAAGCATGCCGACGAGTAAGCAACCAAGCCCTGCAAGCGTCAGGACCAGCACCCACTCTGCAGCGTTCCAATCTGGCAGCTTCATGGGGTCCCTAGCCGTTCACTGCGAGTTGCAAGGCCAACAATGCCTTGCAGACGGCTCACCTAAATGTGAGTCTCAACAGTGTACCAAGGCGTTCTTTCCCATTGATTAATTGGGAAATTCGTCATCCTCGGTTCGGTCGCGCGACACGAATTTCCGAGACAAGATTTCCGCCAGGAACAAGGCCACAGCCAGGCCGACAACAACGATCAGGATTACAGGCAGGAGAGGCATTTGACGCGTCCCGTTGCATGCCGGGAGCGCGGTGGTCTCTCAAGCACCAGCAGGCGAACTGGCTGGTGACATCGATCTCCTACACTCGTTTGGAGTGAGTGTCGAACCTTACAAGGGCATTAGCTGTTTTGCGTTTCCGCTTTCACCGCGATCTTTCGCTCAGCATCAGCAATAGCTGCCTCGTCGAGTTTCCCAGACGCCTTCAAATAGTAGCCGGATTCGATGTCGAAACGGTCAATCTTGTCGCCTAATCCCACTGCTATTGCCACCTCTTGAACGAGGTCCAGAAATGCGGCGACAAAAGTGGACGGTTCGAAGAACCGTCTGATTCCGGCATGATAGGGACGCGATGGCCTGTGAGGAGATGGTGAGCCTCGGTGCTGGTTGGCTGATCCGCTGATTTCCTTGGTGGATCCGACTTCCGAACGAGGTTTTCGCGTTATGCAGGCGCACTACGCCCCTCAAGCCAGGCGAGCCTCTGGAAGTTATAGGCAAGGTTGGCCATGCCGATCTTGATGCGGGCGCGGGCAATGCCAATGGTGCGCACGATCAGGCCCATGCGGTGCTTTTGCCCGGCAAAGACGTGTTCGACTGCCGAGCGGATGGCTGAGCGCTTCGCATTGGCTCTGGCGACACGCTCGGGCATGGCACGGCGGTTCGGCTTGCGCTGGTGGATGTGGCTCTTGAACATACCCTTCTCAAGGAAGGCCTCGTCCTTCTTCGAACGGTAGGCGGTATCGGCCCAGACGCCCGAGCCGGTGTTGCTCGTGCTGATCAGATTCGGCAACCGGGCGCCGTCATTGGCATTGGCGGCGCTGGCATCCCAGGTCCGGATCAACCCGTGAGCCCGGTCGATGCCGATGTGGTTCTTGTAACCGAACATCGGGATGGCGAGATCGACCGGCTTGAAGGCCTTGGGATCGGCACCCTCCTTCACCTTGGCCTTGGTGTACTTCACGCTCCAGCGGGCATCGCGATCCTTCTGACGGAGCCGGGCTGGCTTTGCCTTCCATGCCTCCGGGATCCGGCCGTCCTTGATCGCTGCCTTCTCCTCCTCGGTGTTGCGCTGTTTGGGTGCAGGCACAACGGTAGCATCGATGATCTGGCCGCCCATGGCGAGATAGCCCCGGTCGGTCAGTGCGGCATCGAAGCGGGCGAAGAGCTTGTCGATTGCCTTGGCTTGCACCAAGCGCTCGCGGAACAGCCACACCGTCGTTGCATCCGGCACCGTGCCATCGAGCCCAAGGCCCAGGAAGCGCTGGAACGACAAGCGATACTTGATCTGGAATACCGTTGCCTCGTCCGAAAGCGAATAGAGCGCCTGCAGCACCAGAATTTTGAACGTCATCACCGGGTCAAACGGCGGCCGCCCGCCTTTGCCACGAACACTGCGGCGCAGAGCGGCGATCAATGGCCCCCGGAAAACCTCAAAGTCGACCACCCCGGACAGACGCTCCAACGGATCACTCGCTGCGCTCAAGGCCTCGTACTGGTTCGAAAGATCAAAGAAACCGGGCTGTCCCGCCATCATCGCCTCCGCTCATCCGCAAGGGCAGTGAATCAGGTCAGGTCACCAAACTCCAGAGTTTTTCGAGCCGTCCAAGTATCAGCGTCAAAGGGCTTCGCGTCCGCTGCTTTCATAAACATGCGCCGTGCGGTGATTGAAGATCTGAAAAAGAGGTAAGCCTTTCAGTTTTCAACTCATTCTTCGCACTTCGGTGTTAGTGGAGTCGGGTCTAATGAACTTGAGGTTGGTTTCTATGATCGAGTGGCGCCCCATTGAAAGCATGCCTGACAACCGAAAAGATGGCCGATACCTGCTTCTTTGGGATGCTGACGGCGCAGTGGTAGCGAGCTGGAATGCCGACGATTGGGAAAGGAGCGGCGGGTTCGACGACCCTATTGACGGTATTACCCATTGGGCGGACATTAATCGTCCAGGCGATCGCGCAATGAGAAATCCAAGCCAGGACGAAATTCTCAACGGGCTGGTCGAGAAGTTCAAGATCAGGCTCAATCGGTCAATCTGACGGCGGTAACGATCTCTAGCCCCACCGAGGCGTACGACACGGCAAGCCGAAGGCGGCAATGCGGGATGCACTGGGGGTGGTTGTTTCGCCCACCACCCGCCAAATTGGCGGAAGCAGAAGGCGACTGATCATCCGCTGTTATTGCCGTGCGCGACATGCCCGAGGGCTTCGACACGGGAGCCCACGCCCTGCGACCGGTGGCCATCCAGAATGTCGGCGGCCTGCTGTTCCTCTGCCTTTCCGAAAACCCGCCGCCGATCGACCGGGTGAAGGAGGACATTAGTTCCCCAGATCGCACTCTATCAGTTGGACAAGCTCAAGATCGCAGCCACTGAAGAGCTGGTTGACCATGCCAACTGGAAGCTGGTGATGGAAAACAACCGGGAGTGCTATCACTGCGAAAGCAATCACCCCCGAACTGCTGAAGTCACTGGATGGATCAGGCTTTGGCAAGGGCTTGCCCGAGGACAACGTCTGCGGCGTGAAGACCGACGCCGACCGGGCGGTCGAGGCACAGCGGGCCGAATGGGAAGCATTGGGCATCTATCGCGACCTGATTGAATTTCCGGACGGCTGGTGGCATAGCGTCGCCCGCCTCGGCCTTGCTCCGGGTGCTGTTACCCAGACCCTGAGCGGCAAGCCGGCATCGCGCAAACTGATCTGGCCCCATGGCGATCAGGTGGAAACCAGCCTGTCGGTGTGGACGCAACCCAACAGCTGGCATCACTTCTGCTGCGACCATGTGGTGACGTTCAGCCTCGTCCCGCTCGCCGCCGACCGTACCCTGCTGCGCACCAGTTGGCTGGTTCACGAGGATGCCGTCGAAGGCGTGGACTATGACGTGGACAAGCTCACCGAGGTGTGGCGCGCCACCAACGCCCAGGATGGCCGTCTTGCGGAGAACAACCACGCGGGGATCAAGACCGACGGTTATCAGCCGGGCCCTTACTCGAACGAGGAGAAGCTCGTCGATGCGTTCAAGTCCTTCTACGTCGTGAAGTCCCTCGAGGCGCTTGAACCGGCCGCAACAGAGGGCTGAGGATTGCACGGGGCCATCTCGCCGGCTTGAAAGCGAAAAGCTCAACCCGGCGATGATGGCCGCAGCGCTGACACGAGCAGGCTGGAACTGGTTGGCCCGACCGGTGCGCCCCGATCCCGCATGAGCTGCGCTCCCGGTAAAATCGGTCATGGCGCATTTCGCACACCTGGGCCGCAGTGCCGAGGGTGAAACGCCACACCCTTTTCACCCTCTATAAAGTTTATCCGCTTGGCGAATAAGCTTTGCATACGTATGGCCCGCATGACTTGCACCGGGGGGGTCAAATGGTCGTGAATTCAAATGCAGACGAGCAGCAATATTCTGTGGCGACGATGGCCATACATATCAATACTTTAAGAACACTGATCTCATGCTTGCTGCCCATGGCAGCGAAGAATGCCAATGATCCGTCACTCTGGATCGCGCAATTTGAAGCTCTGGCATTGCGAAGTGCCGATTACGCCGCATTCGAGGCCTCAGGCGCTGTCGATCCCGAGCTGATGAAGGCGGCAGTCATCAGTTCGCTGGAAGAGATTCTCGGCGCGGCCAAGCGCGCCATCATTCACGTTCAGGGCTGAGGCGCCACCATACGCCCGCTGGGCTGACGAGCTTAGCCCGGATCATGTTGCCGGCAGCAAGGGCGGACGACGCTCGTGCGTGGCTGGCCGCGGCTGCCCGCCAGCTGGCGAACAAGCATGGAGGCTGAGTGGGAACTTCCAGCCGCTGCGGTGCACTCCTGCCGCAACGATTCCATGGATCAGACATTGATTGCTGATGTTTGATCCGACACCAGAAAACCCTCTGTCCGCTCCAGATCAGGCTCTCGTTGCGCTGCTGCGTGCCTTGAAGGCGCGGCGCTATGTCTTCGTCACGCCAACTCCGGCGACGCACGCGCGGATCCGTGCCCGCGAGCCGACACGCGATGCCGCAGACCTGCGCGACGCATTGGGATGGAACATGCCGTTCGCCAAGGACCTGCTCGATCCGGAGATCCGCGACCTCCTCGACGCAGCCGGCGCGCTCGACAGGTTTCGGGACGGGCGATGGAAGTGCACCTTGCGCGTCTCCAGTCTCGGCACCGACCTGTATCTCCACTCTTCCTACCCGACCATTTCGGAAGACGCCGTCTTCTTCGGGCCGGACAGCTATCGTTTCGCAAGCCTCGTCCAGCGCGAACTCGCACCGCTTGCCCTGGCAGATGGTTGCCACCTCGTAGACATCGGCACCGGGTCCGGGGTGGGCGCCATCACGGCCGCGCAGGTACAGCCGGGTCTCCAGTTAACCATGACCGATATCAACCCGAACGCCTTGCGTCTGGCCCGGATCAACGCCTGCGCAGCGGGCATCAGGGTTCGTTCGGTCCAGGGGGAGACCCTCGACGGCGTCCGCGGGCCCATCGACATTGCCCTGGCCAATCCTCCCTACATGATCGACCGCAAAGCGCGTGCCTATCGTGACGGCGGCGACATGCACGGAGGTCAGGTCGCTTATGACATGGCCGTTGCAACAGTGGAGCGCCTGTCGTCCGGAGGAAAGTTCATCCTCTATACCGGCAGTGCGATCCTTCGCGGGCAGGATCACCTGCGCGAAGCGCTTGGCGCGATGGCATCGGGCTACGACTGCGACTTGCGCTATCGGGAGATCGATCCGGACGTCTTCGGCGAGGAGCTAGAAACTGACGCCTATGCCGCTGTCGAGCGCATAGCGCTCATTTCAGCGGTTTTCACGCGGCATGGCCAGAAAGCCCGTACAGCCAATGCCCGATGAAACCGAGCGCGGCGAACAGTTGCCGGGAACGATGGACCGGACCAAGCGCTTCACCCATATGCGCATTTCGAACTGGATGAGCCTCGGGCTTGAAAGCTGGACCTTGGCGGCAGAAGCGTCTGCGGTGATCGCCCTGCGCCTTGCGAGGTTCACCACCTGGGATGCCCGCTCGCAACACGAAGCGCTGCTGATGGTTTCCGAGAAGATCGGTACTGCCCTGGAACTGCAACAACGCGCAATCACTGGGCAGCTTGGACGGACGCCATACTCGGCCGCGAGCGCCTGCCTTGTGCACTATCGCAAGGCCGTGGTGGCCAACCGGCGGAGGTTGTCCAGGCTGCGGCACTGACGGGGACGTTGCATTGAATCCCGGCGCCGTGAAACCAGCGGCCCCCTGCGCCGTTGCGCCGTTGGACGGGATAGTGGAGTGCGCGGCTATGGCTTGGTCCTATCGCATCATCGATCACGGTCACTATTTTGCTCTTCACGCGGTGGAGGAAGGCAGCGCCGGCGAACTGCTGCAGTGTTCATCCAAGCCGATCGACTTTGCCTTCGACGCAGCCGGCGGGCCCGACAAGGTGGTCACCGAGCTGGAAATGGCCCTGAAAGCTGCTTCGAAGGCTCCCGTGCTGCCCATGCCACAAGAGTGACGCACCAGTCCAAAGCGAGCGGATCATGCCGGGCGCTGGCTGGTTGACAGGCTATCCCAACCTGATCCGGCGCGAAGAGATCTGGGAAGCTTCATTGAGGTTCAACGCTATAGGAACCAGCGGTTGTGAACACGTGCTGATTGAGGAGTGCCTTTCGCAAGCCAGAACACGCTAATCTCGACGTGCAGGAAGCCGGGCAGCCTTCGACTGGGTGGCCAGCGAAAGACTCTGTCTGGCTGCTTGGAAGGGCTTTGGGCTGGTCAGATGCAAGCGATAAAGGTCGCGCGACTCTGGGATTTAACATTCCTCCAAATGGGTCCCATCTGGGTCCGAATCGCGCTACAGCTGGACCGCGATTTCCAGAGTGCTATATTGTCGTCGCTCGCTTGACGCTTAGGGCGTTGTTGCAGCTGGACCGCGATTTCTGAAATGCTTTGATGGCTAGCAGAGCGAAGTGAAGTGCCGGGGTCGCAGCTGGACTGCGATTTCGGAAAAGCTGTGACAGATGGGCGTCTAACCAGTTGAATTGGGATTGGGAAAAACCCCATCTGTCACAGCGAAAATGCGCTTAATCTCAATGGCGAGTGCCGACTCGCGTTCTTCGAAACGCCTCGCAAGCAATTGAGCAAGGCGTTGGATCGCCACAGACACAGGCGAAATAGTTCCGCCCAGACGCAAATCATGCCCGATCAGCCGGGAAAGCCCTTGTTTTGCTTCTGGAGTTCCGGACATGATATCTTCGTCGATCATCCGCCGACTAGCCGGTCAACCCGAGGGCGAAACAGTTCCACACGATCGTCAGCGAGCGCGAACCGTTTATCCGATTTTTTGGTGGTGCAGGCCGATTACAGGGGGCAGTCCTGCCCCGATGATCGCCCCGGGCACGCAGGATCGCACGACAGTGCAGCGATGATTCAACTGGGCAGTGGCACCGCCGGCGTTCAGATCACGGGGAAAGTCAGCGCCCATCAGAGCCGGCCAATGTTTTCGTGCCGCCTGCGCCTCAAGATTGTCGCGGTCGCCGGAGCGGACGCGCCGCACCATCAGCATGAGTGCTCTGGCTTCTGCCTGCCTCGCGCTGCCAGCGATCACGCGTGCACTGTAATCCTGGTGACAAGGCTTTTCTGTCAAAGCTGTTTGAATAGCGGGCGAGCCGCATCCACTTTCGCCCGTATTCTCGCTGCCCGGGGATGGTGGCCGTCAATCGGTGATATGAAGGCGACCGCCGTATCGGTGTAAGTGCAAGGCACCAGGATTGTGCAGTGTTCTGCGAGCGCCACGACAAGGCTGGTCGTCCAGGTTACGCCGTGCGCATGAACAATAACCGCTTGAATATCGTCGAGCGCCACCCGCCCCTGTTCCTGACGATCAAGACTGACAACCAGAAATCCGCGATACGCGGACAGGTGAAGATCATCCGTGGCAATATCAACAATGCGATCCATGGCCAGCCTTTCGGGGTTGAAGGCTGGCACACCATGGATAATGACTGGTTAACGCGGTCCCGGATCAAAGATACGACCAAGTTCGTCGATACGGATCTGCCGAGCTCTAGCCTTCTGCAAACCGCCAGCAGAAGAATAGAAATATTTGAAGGGATCAATATCGGGCGAAGTCGCGTCTCGCGCTTTCAAGGGTCCTGCTTCCTGATGTTCTGCAAAGGTAATCTGACCCCCACTGGAAAATTTCACGACCCGCATAATCTTGCGCGGCTGACCTTGCGGCTCGACCGCTACCAAATCGTTCTGGCGCAAACTCAAAACTCTCTTCGCCGCTGGGTGTGGGCGCTGGACAGGCTGGCCG
Source organism: Novosphingobium subterraneum (assembly GCF_000807925.1). Taxonomy (GTDB): domain Bacteria; phylum Pseudomonadota; class Alphaproteobacteria; order Sphingomonadales; family Sphingomonadaceae; genus Novosphingobium; species Novosphingobium subterraneum. The sequence continues at coordinate 13,899 of NZ_JRVC01000033.1, forward strand.
GCCTGGTGCGCTGCAAACATGGTTATGATGCCCGAATGAGCTTTCCCGTCCCTGTCCCTCCAGCTTGATACCCATTTTCCGTCCGGCATCCGCCACACGTCATATCGCGCGTTGGCATCGCCCTTGTAGGCTTTGAAGGCATGACCCGATGCGTCACGGATCGGGATGACCTTCAATGTTTCCCGCACTCTGACATGCCGTATACCCTTGAACACAGGGTCTGATTTGGAGAACTGGGCCAGCGCCTCCTGGAAATCCTTACCCGATTTGCCGTCAGTGGCCTCCCGCAGTGCCCGCTGCAAAGCAGCGTCCGGGATGCGGATGGGATTGGAAAGGTCATCCGGTTTTAGGCTGAGCAGAGGCACACGGTGGACGACAATCGGCAAGCCGCTTTCGCTGGTCAGGCCGGTCAGTCCGTAGGCAGTCTCGTTGTGCAGCCGTGCGGCGGTGGCATCCTTGCCCTTTGCCGGAACGCCCTTGCGGCCATGATCGGCCTTGTGACTGCCAACAACGCGCGCCAAAGACTCATGCAAATCTTCGCGGAATGTTTCCCAAGGTTTAGGCAGATCGATGAAAAGCCTGTCGAGATCCTGACGCTCCGCGCGGCCCGCCGCCCTCGAAATCTCGTTCAACAGACCCCGTGTCGTGACCCCGACAACGGCGGCATCAATCGCATGGTGGCGATGATCGAGGCGATTCTTGGGCGCGCCGCTATGGGGATTCTCGACATAGTTATGATCGGGCAGAAGCTCGTTCAAACCCCATAGGCGCCGCAGCATCGCGGTCATGCGACCGGGAATGACATAAACCCCGGCAGTGTCGGGATAAAGGCTCGAAAGATAGGTCCGTGCCATCCGCGACAGATATTGCGTGTCGCTCAGCTGACGCGCAATAAAGCCGCCCTCTTGATTGAAGCGTTCGATTGCGTCCGGGGCAAAGCGCCATTGCTTTGATTTATGGAGCCGTGACACTTGCTCGGCGATGATCGCCCAGCGCTCCGTGTGTCCCCAGGCTTCCCAAGGCGTCCTGTTGCCCTTCTCCCTGTTGCAGCTGCGATGCGCGATGACCTTGTTTGCGGCGCTATCGTCGAGTGAACGGGAATAGGGAATGATGTGTTCAATCTCGGTTTCGCCTGAGAACAGCGCCATTTGCCCGATGTGACGTCCGCAAAACGGACAGCACCGGTCGAGCGGATTGTTCGGATTGAGGTCTTCCCACAATTTCAGGAGCGACCGGTTCGCCCCGGTATCAGGCTGTCCGCTTTCGAGTAGTTTCTTCGACCTGGCCTCAGCAGCGCGAGTGTTAGCGCCGATACGCCGGTTGTGTTCGGCCTTGTCTTTCTCGCTGAGCTTCAGTTCGCGTGCCAGTTCGACAACAATCTCATCCGGGCGGCCATGAGCCTTGATAAGGGCATTCAGCAAGCGGCGGAGCTGGTTCAGGCCGATATGGACCGTGGGATTGGTGATCTTGCCCCAGCGTATTTCGTCGTCGTCGTCCGGATCGAGCGAGCCGGGCGGAATTTCCCGTGAAAGGATTTCACCGTAGTAAGGCAGCTGCTCCAGTATCTCGCCGGTGCGGAAATCGCTGTGCGACTTTCCGAGCGCGGCTTCCACTGCCTCGTTGTATGTCAGCGGATGTCCATCTTTCGACCCCGACTTGAGTTGGGCGAGAATCAATCGGCTGGCCGTTTCGCCGAGGCGCCCATGGCCTTCTGGCAGGCGCACACGCCCAATTGCTTCCGCCTGTTCCACAGTGACACCGTGCGTGGCCATCAACCAGTCGCGCAGGCGCACCGGATCTTCCTCCTCTGTCACCGTCTCGATAATTGACCATTGAACGCCGGGATCGAAATGCGCCCAACGATCACCAAAGCACCTTTTGTCGCTGAATGAGGTGAAGATATCATCGCCGGCAAGACCAGTGCGGTTTTCGGTAACCCTGCTGAAGCTCTCACCATCAGCGAGCTTCAGCAGTCTCGCCAGGCCTGAGAAACTCGCGGTCTTCGCCGATTTTAGTTTGCGGATGATCTTGTCGCGCTGGTCGAGCGTCAGCTTTCGAGATGGTGCTCCCGCTCTCGTGATTTCAAGCTGATTGACCTCTTCATACAACCGCCGTTCCTGAAACAGCGGGTGGGCCTTGGGCAGGCGTGGCTCTTCGTTGAAAAAAGTGCAGCCTCCGACTTTCGGTGCCTTCAATGGTCGCTGGAAAAAGATGATGCGCCGCAAGCGGTCACGGACAACATCGGTCAACAACGCAGGATTATATGCGGCCTGCGCGTCCCAGATTGCATCGAACTCAGCTTCCAGATGGCGGCGCTCGGGGTAAAAGTCATAGCCATCTCCTTCCGCGCGCAACCGCACGCGTCTTGAATCCCTGCCAGCCAGAAACTCCCCATAGGTGCGCGCGCCTGCTTCATGCATCGCCAGATCGAGCGCCTTTGCACCGTCTGCGATCTTGCCCCCCTCCTTGTCATCCCCTGCTTTGCGCTCAGCCTTACGGTTCGATTTGAAGCCTCGCCGCTGGTTCAGATGGAAGAGCACTCGGCCAAGAAGGTGGGCATCCAACGCTCTATCCAACGCTTGCGCGCGCAGAACATAAGGGTCGCACCCGGTCAGGGCTTTGGATTCCTGAACGTCAGCAGGCATGAGGCCAGTGTTTATCAGGGCCTCCAGCAGAGCTGACCGACGCCGAATATAGCGATCACGCCGCCGCCGCATTGCGCGTGCGACTCGTCGCTCAACCGCAAGAGACGCTCCTGACCTGGGATCGCGCCCGTCCGAGAAAATGCGAACGCCGATGTCGCGTATACCGATCGGCCTGCCTGATCCATCAAGATTGAAAAGGCACCAACCAATGCTGTTCGTGCCAATGTCGAGACCGAGACGCGTACCCATCGCAAATCCTGCTGTAAGCCGATATCCGATTTTGACGAGGGATATTGACGACTGCAAGCGACATGGTATTTTCAAGTCTCAGAAATTGCAGGTCTGGTTGTTAACAAGCAACTTGATTGCACCAAATAAGGTGGGGGCTGCGGCCCCCATTTTTACAGCGCGATTTATTTGAGTCTCGCGCTGAATTAGCTCGACCAGCGACACTCAAAGGCGCAAGTGGCGGTATCTTCCGGTCTATGTCAGGCCTATCCCCGCGAGACACACGAGATGGTGTTTGACGCCCAAGCCCAGGGCTTCGCCTTCTTCAACCGCGTTCCGCTGAGGGGGATCCATGACACATGAAAACCCGCAGATCCGCGGTCTTCGGGGCAAGAAGCGTTTACGACGACGGCATCAATAGCACCGTGACTTTTCCACCGGCCGCGACCTTCACCGCCGGCGCTCGAGTTACCGCGGCCTTCAACTCCAAGCTGAACCTCTATGGCAAGGCAGGCTAGGCCAATGCCCGCATAAAGAACGAACTCAACGGGTCCGTGATAACTCACCGAGTTTGGCAATCCGTCCAGGGAGCCCTACTGGCGAGGGGTGCTTGCCCGTCAGTCGCGGAGCCGCTTGGCGGCACAGGGCGACAGTGCGCTTGCGATCAATCCAACACAGTCTCGATCACGTCCGTGAGGAGAATCCTGTATTGGGGCTCAGGATTGAGCCACCCCGCGCAAGCAGGCCGATTGCTTCCAATGGCGATTGCGACGATGCTCGACCCTGTTAGGAGCGATCGATGGAAATGCTCGACAGGTTAATGCGCTTTATCCTGCAGACAGGCTTGCCGCCCCATGGCTTTTGCCTCCTTTGGGATCCGGGTCTTGTCTGGACGCATGTCATCGCCGACGCGCTCATTGCAATGGCGTATTACTCAATTCCAGTGGTTCTCTGGCTGTTTCTGAGGCGTCGTCCGGACCTTGAATTCGGTTGGGTCCTGGGCCTTTTCGCCCTCTTCATCCTGGCCTGTGGCACAACGCACCTGATCAGCATTCTCGTGTTGTGGGTTCCGGCATACGGTATCGAAGCGCTCGTCAAGGTCATCACGGCTGGCGCCTCGATCGTGACAGCGATTGTTTTGTGGCCACTTCTACCAAAGTTGGTTGCCGTACCCTCGCCGAGCCAGCTGCAATCCGCACTTGACCGATTGCATGAAGAGGTGGCCGAGCGCCAACGCGCGGAAGAAATGCTGCGGCAGTCGCTAAAAATGCAGGCTGTGGGCCAGTTGACTGCAGGGATCGCACATGACTTCAATAATCTTTTGACGATCATCAATGGCAATCTGGAGCGTCTGAAGCGCGGAGTTGATGACGAGCACAAGGCCGCAAGAAGCATCGAGAATGCCCTTTCAGCCAGCGAACGGGCGGCAAGGTTAACCGGTCAGTTGCTCGCTTTTGCCCGCAAGCAGCCCCTCCTGATCGTCCCGGTCGACGTCAATCAGGCAGTCTGCGATCTTGTGCCGCTAATCGAACAGACGACCAATGGGAAAATGACGATCGAGACGGACTTGTGGCCCGCGTCCCTGGATATCGCGATCGACAAGAACCAGTTCGACGGAGCGATCCTGAACCTCGCGCTCAATGCCCGGGACGCGATGCCGGCAGGTGGTCTTTTGCGGATCACCACTGCCCTGGAAGGTGGGTCCGTTGCTATCTTTGTGAAAGATCAAGGCGTCGGGATGGACAGCGAGACCATTTCACGGGCGGTCGAACCGTTCTTCACGACCAAGCCTGTCGGTTCTGGCACCGGCCTTGGCTTGAGCCAAGTCTTCGGATTCGTGGTGCAAAGCGGTGGGCAGGTCAAGATCGAGTCCGAGCCGGGAACTGGAACCAGCGTGAAGCTTTCTTTTCCGCGACGTGTTGGAGGGGCAGATGAAGCGAGTGCTGGCTGTTGACGATGAGCCGTTGCTTCTCGAGCTTCTCGTCGATGAGCTTGAACTTGGCGGCTACAAGGTCGAAAGTGCCTCGAACGGTGATGCTGCCATGGCCCTGCTGGGTTCGGATCACAGGTTCGACGTGATCGTCACGGACTTGAGGATGCCTGGCAAAGTCGATGGCTGGATGCTTGGCCGTCATGCCCTCGACAGCGATCCGGATGCTCGCGTAGTCTACATGACAGGGTATGCCGAAATGCCGGCGGCGTTGACCGATCGAGAGAAGTTTCTGCGCAAACCCTTCACAATGGACAAGCTTTTCTCGCTCCTCTGAGAAGGACCGTTCTTCCCTTCCAGGCCTTGCAGGCGATCTTTGTGTGTCGTCCTGGATCAACCCCTACGTTCAGTTACGAGCCGTAACTTGAGCCGCTGCGCAATGCGCAAATTGGCAGTCGCCCCGCAATTCCCGCCAATGACCGACCACCGGGCCTGACGCGAAACGAAAGTCACCTTGGCGATGATCGCCGAACCCACACAACCGGGCTGCCGCATCTGGCTGCGCCATGCCGACCTTGACGGCCATCCGGTGCCACAGGGATGCCAGCAGCCGGCAATTCATCGATAGAGCACCGGCAATAGGATGATCTGACCGATGGCAAGCAAGGCTTGCCATTCATGATTAATGCAAGCGTGCCATCGACTTTCCGGCAATGGTTTTGCGGGTGTGCCTTAGCGGCGGAGATGGCCGGGCCGTCGATCGCCGGGTGAACACGGCCGTTGACGGTTCGAGCGTGCGCTGCATCTCACGGCCGGACGATGGCCCGCCTGTATCCTGCCGCTTGCGCCTCCGCCTCGCTACAGAAGATTTCCTCCGGGCGGGTGGCTTCATAATAGGGCATCCCCGGCAGATGATAGATCCACTGGCCGCGCCTGTTGCGATTTCCCTTGATCACGCAACCGGACACGCGCGACGGGCGAGACGTGGAGGCTCGTGCGGTAGCGGCACGATCTCGAGGTTGGCCTGCATGGCGAAAATCGGCTGGCATCTGGAAGGTGCTGCTCCAGATGCCAAGGCCGTAGCGTTTGGCCCGAAGCTCCGCATCGACATAGTCGAGACTGTACTCGCGATAGGCTGTAGCCCAGCCATTCTCGACCAGAACCCTGTTCAGGTCTTCCGAACCGGCCTTGCAGATAGACACCGCCCGGCCATAGCTGTCTGTGCTCAAGCGTCTGCAATGGACCTGGGCACCTGCAATCAAGGCGGAAAGTTGCTCTTTGGCCGCTTGGCCGCAGGCCCAGGTCTCGCCATCGCGCTGGCATGTCTGAGCAAGTTCGGGCGCATCGATTCCGAACAAGCGGACCTTCTGGCCTGCGACAACAAGGGAATCGCCATCTGCTGCCGTTGCACTGCCCGTTATAACCTGAGCGTGTGCCGGAAAGGCCAAGGCTGCAACCAGGGCGAGGGCAGCGATCCAGTTGCGCATCATCATTCCTTTGCCGGTTCAAATCGCATAACCTCCATAGAATTCAAGAAATTACGATTCGGTGATCGGGCAGAAGCAGGACCACATTTGCCGATCTTGCAGCGCTCGGGTTTGGCGCGGCAAGAGACGATAATCCATGCGCGCGAGCGGACTCTTCGCAGGGCTTGTAACGCGTTGGCCGGGACACGCCCTGCTTGCCCATAGCGATAGCATTGTGAGGCATGAGCTTGATCGCTTGCCCTGGTCACCGTTATTCGAGGCACTGGCACCGTTGGCTAGCCCTTTTTCAAGCCGCGCTGGACATGCGGCGTGCATCTCATGGCCTGGCTGAGAGCCTTGCCGGTGCCCCCTCCCCTTCGCCGCACCATCTATCGCCGCGACATCGGCAGCGTCGAGCCTGAGCGTGAAAGGCGATGCCCAGCCCCGGGGCTCCCTCGGGCGCGTAGATTGCCTCGCCAATCTTCCAGCGAGCCAGATCGAGAATATCGACGGCAAGCCGCCGATCGCCGTCCAGTCGCGCTGCGCGTCTTCGAGCAGCTATCTGAACAGTCAATCTGTCTCAGGCGCATTCTGAAGCGCTCGACAGATCATTCGTACTGCTTTCGCGGGTGGCGAAGCGCTGGCGGGAACGCGCGGTTGGTGACCTGGTCGAGCCTTGCATTCCTATATCTTAAGTGGTCCTGGACATGCTCGGCGACCTGTGTGGCGATCCGGCTGGACGAGCATTGCCTCGGCGCGCGATCCGTCATGGCGCTGCCCGCTTGCTGCCAGGTCAGGAGGCAGACGGGGCGATGGCCGGCGGCACGATCGTCCAGGCCCTGCTCATCAGCCTGCTGATTTTCACCCCGACCCCATCGCTGACGCGGCACAGGATCGTCTTGTGGCCCGACTGGACTACGCGAAAGCTCCGCTCGCTCTGCCCGTCGGTGAAGGTCAGCGGCTCGGCGAGAACCAGCATATCGCCGGGCGACGGCTTGCGGCGCGCGGTCAAGGCAAGGCGCTGACGGCAGTGTTCGCGCCACTGCGCGGCATGTTCATTGCCGGGTGGCCCGAGCAGGTCGAGGATCGAGGCCGGGCAGTCGTAATTGTACGGCCCCATCGTTTCGGTGAGATCCTTGTAGCCGAACGCCTCGCTGCTGCGCGCGGCGGGCTTCCATTTGACGAGGCAGATGATCGCGAAAGTCTCGCGCGGGCCATCAGCGTCGTAGCTCTGGCAGGCGGCGTAGTAGGCACCTGAACGAACCGTCGACTTCAGGACACGCAGGCCCGTCGTCCGGCCCCTGTCGGGGTCGGGCGGATAGGTGCACTGGTTGTCGAGATAGGCTTGCGGCGTGGCGAACGGAGCCATGCCATCGCGTGACATGAATAGCCAACCCATGGTCTCTTCTCCTCAACTAGCGCCCTTTGGCGCGGATTTTTGAGTTTGCGGCCTTGCGGACGACAAGCGCGGGGAAACGCGTCGGCATGGCAAGGACGACGACGAGGCAGGAGTGGTTGCTCACCCCCGACCTGGCCGCACCAGCACTGATGGCGCAGGCGCGGCGGTCGTGGCGCTTATCGGGGAGGCGCTGTTGGACACAAAGATTGCCGGACAGAGCGCTTCCACATTCCTGACATGCCAGCGCCATGTGCCTTCCCGCGTAGACTTCCAAAGCGCAGGTCATGCAGCGAACTCCTCAGGCTGGGGCTGCTGGGCGTGCATCCAGTCAGCAGCAGCCTGAGCCTTGCTGGCGGCAGAGAAGATGGCGCGATGATCGTCTTTCAGCACGCGCAACCACGATGCAACGTAAGCAGAATGATCGGCGCGCGGATGGTGGGCGATTCCGAGGTCGGCAAGCACGAAGGATGCTGTCAGTTCAGCACAGATCTCCTCCATTGCCAGGCTGTCGCGCTTGAACCTTGCGGAGAAGTTGCGGTCGAGCCGGTGCCTTGCTCCTGTGGCGTGGGCTGCCTCGTGGTAGGTCCCATCCATAACGTGTCCTTTCTGTCCTCTTCTGCCAATCAAGCAGGACACATGATCCGAGCCCCCTCTTCTCTGCCGGACAGGGAGGGCCCGAGGGCCCTTCCTGTCCGGTTGCAATCTTGGGAGTGGGTATGGCGCAGCTGTTGTTCTCGACGCCTGCATTCCGGCCCGACGGATCATCGGTGGAGAATGTCCCGATGCTGCTCGACGCCCGGATGCGGCTCGTCGAACCGGCCTGCGCATGGCTGATGCACGTTGCTTTGGTGCGCGGCAGGACCCGCAGCCCGCAGACCTGGCGAACCTACGCTGAAGCTCTCTACGACTGGTGGCAGACGCTAGAGGCCAATGGCTGGGCCTGGGACGAGGTCGGTCCTGGCGAACTGGCCGCCTATCGCGATCAGATGCTCCGGCCCCGTGGCGACAGCGGCAGACCGCTGGCACGCAGTACAATCAACGGGCGGCTCAGGACCATAGGGCGTTTCTACCGCTGGAGCGTGGCGACCGGACTGATGAAGCAGGTCCCGTTCGCAAGCCAGGAAATCGCGTTGTCGCGCAGTCGCCCGCAGGCGTTCCTGGCCCATGTCGATGCCACCGGCGGTCGAATCCGGGCCAACGAGCTTACCGTGCGGCATATGCCGATGTTGCCGCGCCCGCTCGCGCCGGAAGCGATCCGGCGCATCATGGCCGCAATGCCGGCACGCGACAGACTGATCGTTGAATGGGCAGTGACTACGGGAATCCGTCGGATGGAAGTGGCGGGCCTGACCGTGCGTCATCTGAAAGGGGCCGGCAGTGAACCGATGGTGCCAGTGCAGATCGACGAAACCAAGGGTGGGCGGTCGCGAATAATATATCCACCGGCCCCGCTGGTCGATCGTACCCGTGCCTATGTGCGGGAAGAGCGGGCGGTCCTCGTCCGTCGTGCGGCGACAAAACGGGCAGATCGCGATCCCGAGGCTCTGTTCCTGACTTGTCGGGGGCAGCCCATGAAACCGCGCAGGGTTGGCGCGATGTTCACGGCTGCCGCCGAGGCAGCGGGTGTGACGGCGACGTTCCATGCGCTGCGACATACCTTCGCCGCCGCCATGCTGCGGTTCCTGCAACGCGAAGCCCGGGCCAATCCCGAACTCAATCCCTTGCTCGCGTTGCAGGTGCTGCTCGGCCACGCCGATCTGGCAACCACCGCGGTATACCTGCGCGTTGTCGAAACCGACCTCTCGGCAATCGAGACCTCGGTCGACGATCTCTATGCGGCGCTGCTGTAATGCCGCGTCGGCAAAAGGACTACCGGGTCGAGCCATCGCCGAAGCCGCTGATCGGCAATCCGGGCGCATTGCTGGTCAATGTCGTAGATGCCGACGGCCAGCTCGAATGCGCGTTCGACTTCTCGATCTTCGATCGGCCGACGATGGCTGCCGAGTGGGCGCTCGCGTTCCGGCATCACTATGCTGCCAAACAACCGGCCAACAGAGGCTCAGCGTTCCGTACTTTGAAGTTCTGGTTTGCGTTCCTTGCCGAATACGATTCCGCCATCTTAGCCACGCGCGACGTCGATAGCGGCATTCTCAATGCGTTTATCGTTTGGCTCGGCACGAGGCCCTGGAGCAAGGGGTCACGGTATACTGTCTGGTCGATCATCAAGCAGCACATGGCCTGGCTCAAGCGCAACCGGCCCGACCTGGTTCACCCCGAACTCGAAATCCCGTTCAATCCGTTCCCCCGCAAGAATGCGGAAGCGCGCCAGCGTGAGGCACTGAGCCGCGATGAAATGGAACGCGTGCTCACGGCGGCCCATCGGGACATCGAAACAGCCTGGGCACTGTTCGAGGAAGGCCGCGCTGCGCTGGCTCGGGTCGATCGCAAGGCCATTGTCTCCGAACCCGACCTCGCCAAGCTCGATCTCGACGATATCGGGGTCATGCTCGCGGTGATCGACGGTCGGTTCGGCGGCGTGCCACCCAAAGTCGGCGACATGTTGAGAAAGGGCGCGGGCCTCTCGCATCTCCACTTCGCCATGATCCGCCATGGTGGCATGGGCGAAATCGCGGGGCGGCTGTTTGCGCTGCCGGATACGATCGTTGCCTATATGATCGCCATCGGCGCGCAAACCTTTGCAAATGCCGAGGCCCTCAGGCTGATGCGGCGCGACTGCCTGAGCGAGCATCTGCTGCTCGAAGGCAGGGTTCTGGTCAGTTGGCGCAAGGGGCGCGCGGGACGTGAACAGCGCCGCAGCTTCCTGCGCGACAAAAGCTCCTCGGTGCCCGTGCTGATCGATCAGGTTCTGGCTATGACCGAAAGGCTGGTGTCGCATACGCCACGCCGCGACCAGAGTTATCTCTTCCTCACCGGGATGATACACGGGTCTCGCAGAGTCGGTGTGATCCCCGGCTATCTGGCCACGAAACTTACCCGGCGGTTTGTGGAGCGCCATGGCCTGCTGGGCGACGATGGCAAGCCGCTCAAACTGACGCTGGCGGCGCTGCGCGCATCGGGGCTCACACTAGCGCACGAGCGGCTCGGGCATGATATCCTGAAGACGCAAGTGCTGGCCAACCATGCTACTCCAGACACGACACAGCGCTATGTGGACCGGCCCCGCGTCCGAAAGGCGCAAGCGCTGGCAATCGGCAGGTTGCAAGCCCGGTTTGTGGAAATGGTCCGGGGCGATGTCGAGTCCCCGCCCGGGACGGAGGTGCTTCCCGATCTGCGCCACGCGACCGCAGGCGGATTTATCTGTAGCGATCCCCTTGCCGGCGCTGCCGAGGGACAGCGCAAGGGCGAGCTGTGTACGGCCTGGCTCGGATGCTTCACCTGCCCCAATGCCGTGATCCCGCTCAACGAGGACGTGCTGGTTCGCCTGCTGGCGACGCGGGCAGCGCTCACCGACGCGCGTGCCGCCATGGCTCCCGAACGCTGGCGGCTGCTTTATGCACCCAAGCTGGAAATCCTCGAGCGCGATATCCTGCCCCGGTTCTGCGAGGCGATGCTCGAAGCAGTTTCGAGGATGTCACTGCCACAGCTGCCGCCAGTCGAATGAACCAGCACCCCCACCCACTCACGCAGTCGTCGCCATCCTGGGAGGATGCGCGGCTTTCCCCGTGGAGCCGGTTCGGCGACGATGAATGGCGGCTCGATATCCGCACTGCGGGTCGCCGCGCGGATCAGAAGCGGTTCAGTTGGGCGTTGGCCATGCCGGAGCACACGCGCATCGGGAACAGTGATCATGCTCAGCTTGTCCGCGCCGCCAAGCACTTCCTCTGGTCGATGCACTATCATCCTCCATCAGGGCGCAAACGCTCGTCTCCGGCGTCGATCCATCACAAAGCAATGTTGCTGCGCGCGCTGCTGGAATGGATGGCATGCGAAGGACACTCGCGCTTTGCCGGGATCGATCCAGCTTCGGTCGAACAACTTTGCAAATGGTTGCGCAGTCGTCCTGCACGCGCCGGCGGAGGCAAAGGCAATATCTCAACTGCCACAATCACGAACTATCTGCTCGTGATCAAAGACCTTTATCGTCAGCGGGAAAAGCTGAACGATGCGCCACTGGTCGATCCGCTGCCGCTGGAAACGACCTATGAGGCCGCCGGCCACACCAGGGCGACCAAGGGCGTCATACCGTTCATCCCCGAAGACGTGGCCGTTGCAATCCTGAGCGAAGCCCTGCGGTGGGTCGAGGAGCATGGCGATACGATCGTCGCAGCCGAAACGATCCGCCGCGAAGCGCGAGCGCAGGGTCTGCGGCGCGGCAAGCGCCAGGCATCTGATCATGTTAGAGCGGCGCTGAGGCTCGCATCGCTGGCCGGACCATCGGGCGAACGGTTCGATGGCGCCTATGCAGTTCGGCACGCCGCCGTCCACCTCGTCGAGGCGTGCTATATCTTGATCGCGGGCTTCGTCGGGATGCGGTCCAGCGAAATCCTGTCAATGAAAACAGGGGCAATCGAGCATCACCCGATCGGCGAAACCGGCGTTAATCAGGCATATGTCGTGTCCCGGCTGTTCAAGACTGTCGATGATCTCGATGGCCGTAGGGAGCGCTGGGTTGCCCCGGCACCGGTCGTGCGCGCGGTGGAGCTGCTCGAGCAGCTGAGCGCGCCGCTGCGCGAAGCCTCGGGCCGCGACGATCTGTTCCTGGTGAAGAACACGCAGTATGGCCAAATCGTGCCGGTGACGCACATGCATATCGCCTGGCGCATCAATGACTTTGCGCGGCATGTCGGCATCCCCGATCATGATGGGAAACCCTGGAGGTTCAGCACGCACCAGTTCCGTAAGACCTTTGCCCGGTTTATTGCCAGGCGCGACCGTACCCAGCTTCTGGGCCTGGCCGAGCACTTCAAGCATGCTTCCGTTGCCATGACCGCGCGGGGCTACGTCGGCAACGACTTCGACCTGCATGGCCTCATCGACCACGAAGCCCGCGCCGAAACCGCAGCCGCCCTCGATCGCCTGCTCGCCGCGAAACGGCTCGGCGGCAAGATGGGCGAACGTATCGTCGCCGGAAACGCCCGGTTCCGCGGCCGCGCGGGAGAACAGGTACGCCGAGACTATGTTGCGTTTATCCTCAAGGAGACTGATCTTCGCATCCATGCCTGCGACTATGGCTGGTGCGTGTTCCAGCAGGAGACCTCCCGCTGCGGCGGCGAACTGCAACCGAATGAGGTCGGACGAGCGCCGGCGGTCTGCCTCTCATGCGCCAACATGGTGATCGAAGCGAAGCACGGAGCCTACTGGCGGGATCGCCGGAGACGCAATGCTGCGCTGTTGCCGGAGGCCAATCCGATGACGGCGGCCGTGCTCAATGAGGCGATCGGACAATGCGAGCGGGTGCTCACGCAAATCGGAGATGACGATGGGCAAGGATGATCAGGGGCAGCGCTGGCAATCCGCGGCAAGGAGCTACCGGGCGGCGCTGGCGAGGCTGGTGCGCGGCGAAGGGCGCCACGCCGACCATGCGGGACGCGTGAAGATCACGCCGACTTCGGTCGCGCGCGAAGCGGGACGCAGTCGCAATCCGCTCTATACGAGCCATCGGGACATCCTCGACGAGATCGAAGCTGCGGCAGGACCAGGCACGCCCGCACGCGACCTGGCAGCGCGCATCGCCACGCTCGAGACCGAGCTGACGCACCTCAGGGCCGATGCCCGGCGTCACGCCGAGGAGCGGCGCGAACTCGCCAGCGAGAACCTGACGCTGTTGCACCGCGCCCGAAGCGCAGAGGATCGGCTCACGGCGCTCCTGCGGCGAATGCCTGAGGCATCCACCGCAGGTGCCATCATGCAGCCACGCTGAGTTGTTCGGGCTGCTGCGTATGCATCCAGTCAGCTGCCGCCTGCGCTTTGCTCGCCAGCGTGAAAATCGCGCGAGCGTCGGCCTTGAGCACGCGTAGCCAGGACGCGATGTACGCCGCATGGTCCGGCCGTGGATGGTGCGCGATACCGAGATCTGCCATGACCAAGGCGGCTCCCAGATCTGCGATGGCCTCCTCCGCTGCATATCTGTCCGATCCGAACCTGCCGGACAGATCACGGTCGCAGCGGGACGCCGCTCCTGTGGCATGCAGACCTTCATGGAAAAGCGTGCCATAATAAGCGGCAGGCTCCCTGAACTGTGCGAAGGGTGGCATTTGCACGCGATCTTCCGAAGGAATATAGTACGCCTCGTTGCCGCCATGCCGGCACTCAATGCCAAGGTTGCCCCAAAAGATATCGGCGTTCCGCATCCGCGCATCGTCGGACAGGAGATCGATGGTTGGTGGAGCATAACCCTCTACCTGCGCCTCGTTGAAAACGCTGTACCCCCGCGCAAACATGCGAGCGCGGCCACGCCCCTCCTGCTCGGAATCCCGGTCATCGGCATCCTCGCCGCGATCGTTGACCTTCCAGAAGACAATCGTGGTGGCCTGCTCGCCCTTGCGAACCTGGGCTCCCAGCGCTTGCCACTGACGATAGCTGGCCCAGCGTCCGGAACTGTAGCCTGCAGCCTGCGCCGCGATCCACAAGCTGAGAATGTTGGATCCCCGGTAAGCCTTGCCGGTGCCGGCGTTGATGGGGCGCGAGGTCGCTGATCCATCGTGATGCCACGGCATTGTCCACGAGCCCGCCCCTGCCTCGATGGCGGCAACGATCTCGTTGGTGACGCGCGTGTATATATCGGTGCGTTCTTTGCTGCGCATGATCAGGACTCCCGTCCTGAAATCGCACAGCAGGCCGTACGATGGTTGGGAAACAGCAGCGCGCAAAGGCCATCGACTGTCCTCGAAATGAGGACACTTGCGATGTTACATACCTCGTGCAGAAGAGTGGCCATGTGTGCCGACGCATCCCGAAACTGGGAGAAGTGCGGCATGAAGATGTGATCGAGATCGATCCGGTAATGCGCATCGTAAGCGCCTTCGGTAACCGGAACGTTCAGGGCTGCCACGAAAGCCTCGGCATGTGCGAGCCGCTCGCTTTCGGGCAAGACCGCGACCGGGAGGGGCTCATAGCCCTCGACCTGTGCGAGGTTGAACACTGTGAAGGCCCGGGCGAACATGCAGGCAGGGCCGGCTTGGTCGTCGCCATGATCGTCACTGGCAGGTGAGGCCACCTGCTTCCAGAGCACGACAGTCGTTCCGCGCTCTCCCTTGCGAACTTGCGCGCCAAGCGCTGCCCATTGACGATAGGTCCCCCAAAGACCGCTGGAGTAGCTGCTCGCCCTTGCGGCGATCCATAGCGCCAGCACGTTGACACCCCGATAACGGCGGCGTGAGGCAACGTTCTGCGCTCGGGCCGTGGCAGCGCCATCATGATGCCAAGGCATACGCCAATTGCCGGCGCCGGACTCGATGGCAGAAACAATTTCGTGGGTGATGCGCGAATAGACATCGGCTCGCGGCGTTGAAGGGTGGGTTCGGGACATGGCGGACCTTTCACGACGGGCAGACAGGAGCTCTCCTCCCCTCCTTCAGCCCGTGATCCCCACACCCGCTTTCTCTCCCTCCTGTCACACCAGCGAGAGCTGTGGCAGTCTCCTGTGCGGGCTGTTCCAGGGAAACGTTCGATGCTCGCAACCTGGCCCTGAGGCATCACCTGCTGCGGTTCTGCAAGGCCTCTTCTCGCGCAGCGTCAGCCGCGCCTCATCAGCCCCCGCATTGCCATGCCGGGCGATGCGGTTCAGCGATGCTGGCGTAAGGCAGCTGACCGACCGGACCCTGACGTCTTGGTTTCCCTCGCGTCGGGTTCCAGAAGCATGTCGAGGAACAACGGCAGTAGGCCAGATCAGGGCCTCCGTCGGCGAGCGGGCCGACAGGCAGTGTCCGCACAAGGCTGCCCGCTATCGTGCGGCAGGTGCGCAATGACGCGTGCCGCTTTGCGATTGTCAAGGTCGACAAGGGTCCCCGATCTGGGCGACTGCGCACCGAACCTCGATCTCTCGCCGGAATCCGGACCGGCTACTGCCGGCATAGCTCCGAAAGCTCCAATACCGGCTTGCGAGCCCTGTCGGGGCTGTCTTCGACAGCTGACGGGGCTTGGGCATCGTCCAGGCACTGGATGACCTTGCATGGCTGTTCGTTGTCCTGCGTCCCTTACTGCGCGATGCAGGGAACAGATTCATCGCCCGGGCCATCAGCTTGGACCGCCCGTCGATCCTGTGGCCGCGAGCGATCCCGAAGGGCCTGTCCGAGCATGCTCGGCCGACTGCCTCGAGGGGCCCTCGTGGTATCTCGGCTCGGCGGCAGAAGTCACGGAGCGCGCAGGCCAAGCCGGTCGTCGTCATCGACGAGCGTGACGCGCCCTTCCCACTCCCACAGGACGAGGTTGAGAGCGTCGGCGGGAGCGCCGCGGGCGTAGCTCGACACGACAATGCCGACATAGCCTTGCGCAATCGCGGCCTCGGCGAGGTCCTGCGTGGGCACGGGCTTTCCAGAGAGGATCCGGTCCCGCCAGCTTGGGCCGCCAAGCTCCGCCGGCGCCATGCCGAAGGGCTGGAGTACGGCTGTATCGCGGCCATCCAGCAAAGGCCCGATATCGGCCCGATAGGCTACCAGGGTGGTCGGCTGCAACGTGCCGACCTGATTGGCCTCACGCAGTGCCGTCTGAGGCGCAAGCGAAGTATAGAGCGCCGCGCGCCACATGCGATTGAACCGTCCGCCAAACCGGGCAGCCCCCTTCCCCCGAGAACGGTTCGCGGGACCAGACCGGATTGTGGGCGCGGTAGAGCAGCCCGGCGAAGTGCATGAGGCTAGGCGTGAATGCCGGCGTCGACAGCGTCGATATAGGCCAGCACGTCATCGGCCCGGTTGTTCTGCACGAGCTGCATTGCGGTCTGGCCCGAGAAGCCCGGCAGCGGCTCGGAGCGGTACCAGGCATAGGCCAGCAACGCGGACCCGAAGCGCGGCTCGACCTTGTTGAGCACTTCGACCATCTGGCGAAGGCGGCGCTGGGTGCGTGTCGACGCGATCCGGTCCTTGCGCTGGATCGCGTTCTTGCCGAGGCCCAGCGAGCGTGCCAGTTCGTCGCTGGTGGTGCGCAGCACATCGACGACCTTGCGCGGAGCGAACGCACCGTTGTCAGCGTAGTTCTGTATCGCCATTGCAATGCTCCGGAAATTTTGCCGCTATAAAGCGTCATTCCTCGCGGCATTCAATCCGAGGTGTGGTTGGAAGCGATGTGCGTCAAGGAGAGACAGCTTGCAGCTCGGTCGCGCCTGCAAGCGTTTACGAGGTCGGCATGCACAAGGGCTGAAGCTCGCCCCGGCCTTGCAGCAACATTTGCGATTTCGTCGGCATGAAGCCATGCGTGGCTGTCGGATATCTCGTGATCGCAAGTGATGTATCTCGCCAGACCGTAGATAGATCGCTCTGTTCGTAATGAACCGACGCTCCAGCCACCGCCAGCTGCTTGTGTCGGCGCGGAGACTGCCCCGCCCCTGCCCGCACTTCAGCCTCATCCTGGCAGTTCGAGATTGCAGACCTAGCATACAAGGTAACCCTGGAGGTCGCCTCAGGCGAGACCCGCGCACCTGGCCTGGTGTTCATGGTCATGGTGTCGTGTCCTGGAGGGACCGGCACGCTGCCCCAGAGCGACGGTGGGCGCTGGCCAGCGTGCCGACAAGGCTGGTTCAGGCGTCGACGGTCTCGCTGGTTGCGACGTCCTCCTCTTGGGCAGGTTCGTGCTCGACCGGTGCCTCCTCACAGGGCGCGCTCGCGGCGAGCACCCGGAAGCGCATGGCTTCGGGCACCCAGGCGAGTGCTGCTTCCCTGATCTCGGGGGCAACAATTGTTTCGCCTGAGAACAGCTTCTCGCAGCTGGCCGAGAGGTCGCTCTTCTTCGAGCCCATGAAGCTTGCTGCCATGGCCGGCCCGCCGACTTCGCGGACATGGCCGAGCAGGGTCTGCTTGGCTACCCGGTCGAAGTAGTTGGCCGAGGTCGGCCGCCAGTGGCTGGCGACCTTGATCCCCATCAGGGCGGCGAGATGGTCGTGAAGGTCGATCGGCTCAGGGCCGGGCTGGCCCGCCTTCTTGTCGATCCCCATGCTGGCCTCGAGCGTCTTGGCCATGCACAAGGCAAGCCAGCTTGCCTTGGCATCGTCGTCGAGCGCGCTGAACGCGGAGAACCGGTCGACCGTGCGGCAGTGCTCGGTCCAGGACAGGTCGAGCGTCTCGCGCATGTCGGCCATCAGCGTATGCGCCGGGCTTTCCGGGTAGTTGGCGAGGGTGAGCGAGGGCGACGGCGCGCGGAGCGTCGTGCCCAGGGCCTGCGCACTGTAGAGCGCACGGGAGTCGGCGATGGCGAAGATCAGGTAGTCGAGTGCGATCGCCGGGTTTGAGGCGAGGTTGATCGCGAGAATGTCGCGGCGCTGGACAGCGAGCTCTTCGACCAGCTTCTGCGACAACAGCTTGGGGGCCGTAGCGGCGCTACCGCCCTCCCCTGCTCCGCTGGCACCCTCGCTCGCGTTGGACCCACGTGCCTTACGGCGTTCGAGCGGCTTGTCGCTGTAGAGGCCGCTTGCAACCGCAGGCCGGCCATCGGCGCCGATGATCACGAAGCAGCCGACGTTGGCCTTCATTTCCTCCGGGATCACCGGGGGCTTGTCGTGGAGCGCATCGTAGGCGCTGCTTGCGGCATCCCAGCGCTCCTGGAACTCCGCGGCAGCGGCCTCGTCGTCTTCGTCGAGGGTTTCGCTTTCCGCTTCGAGCGCCGAGATCGTCTCGAGCAGTTTGTCGGCCTCGACCTGTTCCTCCTCGGTGAGCGGTGCCGGTTCGAGATGGACCTGGTGGAGGTTTTCGGTCGCGTTATAGGTGACACGGGTCTCGAGGATCGGGCGCACCCAGGCATAACCGGAGGCTTGGGCGATCTCGGCCGCAAAGGCCTGGAGCTTCTCGCCGGCAATACGCTGGGCAATGTCGGCATCGATCCAGGTCTCGCCGCCGTCCTCGGTGAACAGGTCGCGCTCGATCTTGCCACCGGCCGCGAGGTAGTCGGCCTCGCTCGCCAGCTTGGCCATCGGCGAGGATGAGCGGATCGCGCTGTGCGTGACCATGCGGCGGATCGAGTCCGGATTGTTGCCCTGCCAGGAGTTCGACAGCTCGTTCCAGACCATCATCTGGCGCTCGTGATTGGGCGTGGTCGCATAGGCCTTGGCGACGTCGAGGGTGATCTTGCCCTCTTCGAGCGCGGCGAAGATCGGATCGGCAAGGTCCGCAAGCCGCAGGCGGCCTTCGATGAACCGGCGGGTGCGGCCGAACCGCTTGGCGATCGCGTCGAGGTCCGCGCCTTCGCCCACGAAGTGCTTGTAGGCGCGAATCTCGTCGGTCGGCGTCATATCGAGGCGAATGACATTCTCGATCAGCGAGAGTTCGGACTGCTCGGCGGCATCGATGTCGAGCACCCGGCAGGCGATGGGGTGGTCCTTGGGGAGCTTGCCGGCCGTCAGAAGGAAGTTGAGGGCGCGCAGGCGGCGACCGCCTGCGGTCACGTCGAAAAGCCCTCGCTTCTTGGCGGGCACGACGATCAGGTTCTGGAGGAGGCCTTTGGCCTCGATATTGGCGGCCAATTCCTCGATGAAGAGGTTGCTGTCTTGTCTGCGGACGTTGGCTTCGGACAAGCGCAGCTTGCCGAGCGGGATCAACTCGATATCGTTCATGGGGGTGCTCCTGAAAGCCGGATTTGGCCGAGCTCTTCGGCTCACCCCTTCCAGCCCCCCTCCCCTCACGATTTCAGGAATGCCCGATTTCGCGGGAAAGACTGCGCGTCCCAAGGTGGCTCGCTCGATGCCGTGAGGCATAGATTTTAGATTTATGCCTCACGGCCCGGATCGTCCGCGGAACCCAGATTGCACAACTTGGTTGCGTTTATTGCGAATATGCGCTAGGGAATATCGCCATCAGCGGAGAGACACGATGACACTGCCAGCCAATGCCTTGCCCTTCGGCAACAGGCTGCCCTCTGCCGACGATCGCCAGATCGCCAACCAGCTTCGGCGCATCCTTGCCTCGCAGAAGGCCGGCGAGGCCAAGTTGCGCGTTCCCGATCCAAAGACCAGGAAACCGGTCGAGATCACGCTGACACCAGCGATGTCGGACCTGTTCCTCGAGTTGTTGCGTCACATCGGGAGCGGGGATGCCGTCACGCTCGTGCCGATCCAGCAGATGTTGACGACGCAGCAGGCAGCAGATCTGCTTAACATGTCCCGTCCTTACCTGATCAGGTTGATCGAGAAGGGTGACATCCCGCACAGCATGGTAGGACGGCATCGGCGGCTCAAGGCCGAGGACGTGTTCGCGTACAAGGCGGAGCGCGATAAGATCCGTTCGAAGGCGATGGACGAACTGATTGCGGACGGCTCGGACCTGTATTGATCTGAACCTGCCATGTTCGCCAATCGCTACACCGCTCTGGTCGATGCCTGCACACTGGTCAGCGCGCCGCGTCGTGATCTGCTGCTCACTCTCGCCGAGGCAGAATTCTTTCGTGTGCGCTGGTCGCAACGTATCCTTGATGAGACTCGTGCGGCATTGGACAAGATCTTTGCCGAGCGAGGGTTCGCTGACGCACCGACAAGGGCCGCTCGATCCGTCGACGCCATACACCAGGCTTTTCCCGAGGCTCTCGTTGAGGCGCACGCTTCAGTTGCGGCCCTGAAATTCGGACTTCCCGACGCCAATGACGAGCATGTGCTGGCCGCTGCAGTCCAGACGCAGGCCCAGGCTGTCGTGACCGAAAACATCAGCGATTTCCCGGCAGCGATTCTCGCACCGCTCAACATCGAAACGCGAACCGCAGACGAGTTCATCGCGGACACCATCGCGCTCGACGAGGGCAAGGCGGTTGCCGCCATCCGGACGTTGCGCATTCGGTTGAAGCGGCCGGAAATGTCCGCTGAGGACTACCTGCGCTCCCTGGAGGCACATGGCCTGTTCGTCACCGCGTCGATCCTGAGCGGCCACGCCGAATCTATCTGACCTGCAGTGACGCAGGCCAACGACTAAGCGATGATCCTCCCAAGAATCTCGCTTGCTCCGTCCATCGGCACGAACACGCGGGTCTTGTAGGCTATGATTTCGGTGAAGCAGCCCTGAGACTTGAGCTCGGGAATGCGCGCAGCTTCGGCATCGACAATCTCGATCCTTCGGGAACCGTTCACGCGGGCTGTGCGGATCGTGAAGCCCAAGGGGTGCGGGGCCTTCCATGTGCCCCCGCCGAGAATGGCGGCAGCAATCTTGGCGGGATCGGTCTGCGCCTTGCGGGCAACCCCGAGTTTCTCGAGGGTAGCATCGACGTAGAGGTCCTGAACATGCCGCCCAAGCCAGGAGGCGCCGGACTTGTCGACGATGCGATTGACTGTGAGATCCTCCTTGGGAAGCGCGCCCCAGATTGGCAGGAGTAGTCCCGTTGCGAGATAGACGGTCTCGGTCACAAGCTGGCTCTCGTCGGCGGCGTATTCTTCCTCCCATAGCGCACTGAACGTGGACTTGGTGAAGGGCTCCCAGGCGGACTCGTGGAGGCGGTCAGCGCGCAGGTACTCGCTGCGGAGCGGTCGCACGAGTTCGAAGCGGCGGATCATGTGGCCCTCCTCGTCCATGTGCGAGGGCGCCGCGATGCCGAGTGCGACTTTGCCCGACTTGTCATTGCGCAGGAACAGGGGCTCTTCCTCATGTGATGCCAATTTGAGCACGCGCTCGAGCGAGAGGACCTTGCGCCGCTGGGTCAGAGACAGTTCAAGGAGGTGCGAAGTCGCGCCGGTCACGGAATCGGTTCGGATCACCGTGTCCGACAGCACCTCGCAGGTTTCCACCGCTACGGTCTCGACGCCGATATCGAAGGTCCCGGCTTCCTTGGCGGCCGAGACGCAGGTTTCGACAAGGGTCAGGAACTCGTCGAAGATCGCGTTTTGTACGGCGATCTTCATCGCGAGGATGCGGTTGAGCCAGCGCTGAATCGGCGGCAGGTCCTCGCGCAGCACGCCGTCCTTGTCGGTGAGTTCGAGTCCGCTCATCTGCTGGAACTCGGACAAGGTGGTGCTTTTTAGCTTGGCCGTCGCCAGCAGGCCGTACCAGTCGTGGAGCGCATGCTTCGCATAAATGCTCTCGAGATTGTCGGACGCATCGAACATCCCCTGCCCACCGGTCTGCCGCTGGCCGCGGGTCAGCGCGCCCAAGGCATCGAGACGGCGCGCGATCGTGCTGGTGAACCGGGCCTCGCCCTTGCAGTCGGTGGTGACGGGGCGGAACAGCGGCGGGCAGGCCTGGTGCGTGCGGTGCGTGCGCCCCAGCCCCTGGATCGCCCGGTCGGCGCGCCATCCGGGCTCGAGCAGGAAATGGACCCGGCGCTGCTGGTTCCTGGCATCAAGACTCGCATGATAGCTGCGCCCCGTGCCGCCAGCATCGGAGAAGACGAGGATGCGCTTGGCCCCGGTCATGAACGCGGTGGTCTCGGCAAGGTTGGTCCGGGGTGAGCGGCTTTCGAGACGCTGCCGGCCCGATCCATCACGGACCAGGCGTTTGCTGCGCCCTGTCACCTCGGCGACTGCGGTCACGCCGTAGTGCTCGAGCAGCGCATCGAGCGCGGTCGGGATCGGCGGCATGGCGCAGATGTGCTCGATCAGGTCGGCGCGCGCGGCCTCGGCCTGCGGGTTGTGGACCGGATTGCCCTCCTCGTCCCACATCGGCCGCGAGCGTACATCGCCGAGCTCATCGGTGTATTCCTCCATTTGCCGGGTCGGGAAGGCCCGGGTGAGGTAATCCACGATCGCTTCTTTGCAGTCGCAGTTTATGTCGAGCGTGGCAGCGGGAGGCGCAGGTTTCCTTCGGTTTTCCATGATTTCACTCCAGATAATATGAGTGCCAGGGGGTTGTCCGGAGACGGGCTAGGCCCGCCTTCGAACGTCGGTGAGCATCGTGATCAGGGCATCGGATGGCGGCTTGAAGCGCCCGGGCTTGATGGCAGGAGCGCCGTGCGCCGCGAGAATCTGCAGCTTCTCCTCGGGATCGGCGCGCAAATAGGTCTCGGTGCTCTGGATGCTGGCATGGCCGAGCCACAATGCGACTTTGCGAATGTCCCCTGTCGCCGCGAGCGTGTGCATTGCGCAGGAATGGCGCAGCACGTGCGGTGTCACGCGCTTTCCAAGGATCGACGGCTGCTTCGTTGCCGCGGTCTTGACGTGCTCGGCCAAACGGAACGCAAATCCGTCGCGGGTCATGGGTCGCCCGTTGGCATTGAGGAATATCTCGGCGACCTCGGCTTCGGGGCGGATCGCAAGCCACGCGCGCAATGCGAACTGGGTCTCCTTCCAGAGCGGGAGGACCCGTTCACGCCGACCCTTGCCCAAGATGTGCACGGTCGAAAGCGAGCGATCCGGGAAATCGCGCAGTTGTAGCGTTACGAGTTCCGACACCCTCAGCCCGCCAGCATAGGCCAGATGCAGCATTGCGCGATCGCGGGTGCCAAGGCGTGTCCGGGGATCCGGGGCGTCGAGCAAAGCCTTGATCTCCGCCCGGTCGAGGTAGTCGATCAGCGCCTTGTCGGTCTTCTTGGTAGGGATCGATCTGACGCGAAGGGCCTGATCCAGGCAGGCCGGAATGCGATACTCGATGTAGCGGAAGAACGACCGGATCGCGGCGAGCCTACCATTGCGGGTCCGAACACAGCTGCCGCGACCGTTCTCGACATGGTCAAGGAAGGCCATGATCATGTCGGTGCCGAAATCCTCGATCTCAAGATCGGTCGGCCGGCGCTTCAGCCGACCGGCGGCGAACTGGACGAGGAGGACGAAACAGTTGGCATAGGTCTTCACCGTGTGCGGGCTAACAGCACGTTCACGTGGCAGATGTTCACGCAGGTATGCCGAGAGATGCGGAGCGAGCGCCGTCATGCCGCTTCTCCCAGGTAAAGCTGCTCGCTGGCAGCTGCGATGTCGCGCAGTAGCACCGGGGTGGCCTCGAGATACCAGTACGTGTTGGCGACCGACGCGTGCCCCAGATAGACACTGAGACCGGCCATGTGGTGGGCGATGGCTTCCCTGTCGGGCGGACATGACTCCAGTGAACGGACAGCGAAGGTGTGCCGCAAATCGTGGAGTCGCATGCCCGCCGTACCGGTCGGCCCACGATATCCGAGAAGCCGGGCCAATCTGACGAACACCACGTGGGCGCGCACCTTGTGCGGTGCCCGCCCCCGGATAGTGACGAACAGGTCGCGGCCCCTGGCCGCGTGCTTCTCGCGGAGGGCGAGATAGGCTTCAAGTGCTTGGCGCGTCGATGGCTGCAACGCTACAAGCCGCTGCTTGCCGAACTTGCCGTTGCGGACGATCAGGCCATCCTCGACCAGATCGGCGCATTGTAACGCGAGGGCCTCGGAAATCCGGAGACCTGTCGCAGCGAGCAGGCCGAACAGGTAATGGTATGTGTATGGGCTGATCGTGCCTTGGGGTGGAACGCCCAATGCTGCAGTCATGATCGCCTGCACCTGGTCCGGTTCAATGATGGTCGGCGTCGGGCGTGGCCGTTTTCCCCGGCCGAAGACGCCGGCAGGCGGAACTTCGTGGTCTGAATCTTCGGCGTGAGCGAAAAGGCTGAAGTTGCGCGCAGTGTCGAACCTGCGACGGGCCACATATTGTGAGCTCGACGTGTAGCACCAGTCATAGATGCGCTGGACCTGAGTGTGCCGATCGCCGAAACCCTCGGCGTAGCCAGCGTACTGACGGAGCATCCGGTCCTGTTCGGAATACTTCCGACCCAGGCTGCGATGCAAAGCGACGTATCTTGAGATGTGTGTGTTCAACATGGCAGATCTCCGGGCCAGGGCTGCGCGATCTTCATGAGCATCGGCAAATCGACCTTGGCGTAGATGGCAGTGGTCTCAGGCGAGCTGTGACGCAGGATGGTCCCAACGGACTCCAGGCCTGCGCCCGCGCGCAGCAGGTTGGTGGCAAGCGAATGCCGGAATATGTGCGACCCGGTCGGCACTCCTTCGATCCCACCGCGGTCGCGCGTTCGAGCGACGATGCCCGCGATCTCGGCGGACGAGCGGAATGGCCGAAACGGTGCTTGTGCACGCAGGAACAGATGCTCTTCGGCGGCCTCCGGGCGGGCTGCCGCAAGATATGCCAAGATCGCGTCGCCGACATCCTGCGGCAATGGCAGACGGTCCGGTCGACGCGTCTTGCCCTTGACCGTCAGGTGGCCGGACCGCCAGTCGATGTCGTCGAGACGCATGTCCTGAACATCGGCAGCCCTCAGGCCGAGCCTGGCGAGCAGGAGAATGATGGCCTTGTCCCGGACTTCTACCGGACGATCTGTCGGGCAGGCCGCAATGATCCTCTCGATCGTTGCCGGGTCGACGTGGCGCGGCAGCGTCGAAAGGCGGTAGCGCTGCACTGATGGAACTGCATGCAACAATGCAGGCCGGCACTCGCCACGCACGACCAGAAACCGGATGTAGCTCCTCATTATCGTGACGAGCAGCGATGCCGAGCCCGGCGTCTCCTTGCTTCGTCGTTGGAATGCGCTCCTGAGTCCGGCGGCATCCCATTGCGAAGGCTCGCCCAGCATCGGCATGAGCCGTCTGATATCGGTCCGGTAGCGCCGGATCGTCTCATCGGTGGCGCCGCGATGTTGCTTGAGCCACGTGAGGTAAGCCGACATGTGCGGGTCATCGTCAGCCACCGGTTCAACCGATGGGATGACACCGCGGCCTCGCAGGAACTCGACGAAGTGCCGTGCGCATCGCCGCCGCCGCTTCGTGCCCGTGGCGACCAGCTTGCCGCGCTTGCGCCATACCGGGCATCGGCAATCATGCGCAGCGTACTGGTCGATGATCGTGTCGTCGATATCGATCCATTGGCGTCGCGTAATGCGAAGCCAGGCCATGAAATGCTCGGCCTCGGACCGATAGGCCTGCGCGGGTCCCTCGGCGAGTTGCAGGCGGCCGATCGCATCGGAATAGTCGGCGAGGTGCCGTGGCAGATCGTCGATCCCGTCGTCGACTTCGACGTAGCCTTGATCTTCGAGGAACCGGACGAAGCGCCTCACCCTTGCTGCTTGGTCAGCCTTGTAGTGCGCTTGCTGCGCCGAATACCGGTGGCACCGGCACCGATGCTTCTCGAACCGTCGGACAGCCTGATCGTCAATCGTGCGGATCGCGGTCCTATGCCGTTCCAGCCAATGCAGGAAATGGCGGACCGCCGCGCCAAACAGAACCGCACAGCCTGACTTCTCGTCGAGGGACAGAGAGGAGAGAAATGCGGTGAGAAGAGCGCCGTGACTGGGCGGGTCTTCGACCCGGAGCGGGGTAGTCCGAAACGGCAGTGATGATCGTGTTCGCATGTTGGCTCCTTCGACTTGCTGAGGTCGACGGAACCGTAGTTATCTGGAGTGAAATCATGGAAAACCGAAGGAAACCTGCGCCTACCGCCGCCACGCTCGACATAAACTGCGACTGCAAAGAATACGTGTAATGTTGAGCTCAACATTACACGTATTCCCTGGGCGACAGGTCCAGTTCCAGCGCCTCGCGTTCGTCGGGATCGAGCTCATTGAGACGCCGGTTGAGGATCGATTCTGCCGTGCTCACCAGTTGGACAACGACGCTTTCGTCGTTTGCCAGATGCTCGTCGATCGCGGGATAGATCGAGGGCAGCTTCAGCGAGAGCAGGACCTGCGCAAAGAAGCGCTGCTTGGTCCCCTCGAACCGGCTGCGGGCGGCCGCCTTGGCGCCGCTGTTGAGCGTCCTGTTCTCAAGCCCATCGACGATGCCGGTGAACTCAAGCGCCGCTTCGAGGTTCTGGTGAATGATCGTCCAGGCCTCGCAATAGGTGTCGTAGACCGCGATCTGCTCAGGGGTCAGGTCATGGCGCAGGATGTCGTACTCGATTCCGGCGAAGCTCAATGCCCGGGCGAGGTAGAGCCCGGAGGCCTTGAGGTCGCGCGCCACCAGTTCCATCGCGGCAATGCCGCCGTCGCGGATCTCGCTGATGAACTGCTCGCGGTTTGCGAACGCCGTGCCCGGTCCCCACAGGCCAAGTCGGACCGCATAGGCAAGATTGTTGACGTCCGATGCGCCGGTGACCGAAGCGTAGAGCACCCGGGCGCGCGGCAGTATGTTCTGGAGCAGCACCCCGGCGATGCCCTGGAGCGAGCCCTGTTTCTGGCCCCCGGATCTCTGGCCAAAGCCCCCTTCCCCGCCGGCGACGCCGCCCATTTCGTGGGCCTCGTCGAAGACGATGACCCCTTCGAAGTCTTCACCGGCCCAGCGAACGATCTGGTCAAGCCGGGTATCCTCCACCCTCGAACTGCGCAGCGTGCCATAAGGAACGAACAGGATGCCCTCGGGCGCGGTGATCTCCTCGCCGATCTTCCAGCGAGCAAGGTCGAGAATGTCGGACGGCAGCCCTCCGATCGCCGTCCAGTCGCGCTGCGCGTCTTCGAGCAGCGGCGCATTCTTCGATATCCAGATGTGACGGCGATTGCCCTTGAGCCATTGGTCGAGAATGCAGGCCGCCGCCTGCCTCCCCTTCCCTGCCCCGGTGCCGTCACCAAGGAAAAACCCGGTCCGGTAGAGGTGGCCCTCGGGATCCTCCTTGAGCGCGACTTCGCCGTCAGGATGACTGAAGCGGCCATGGAGATCGCGGCTCCAGGCCTCGCCTGCGTAGATCACGGTTTCGAGCTGGGCGGCCGAGAGCAGCCGCGCCGTGACGGTCCGCTCGGGTAGCGAGGGCACGTAGCTGGGTTTCGGCGCGGCGATCGAAGCCATGGCGGCGGATTCGACGAGGTGGGTGGGATGTTCGCCCGCTTCCGCGATCACCACGCGGGATGGCCGGTAGTCGGCATAGACCCCGCGCTGCTCGCCCATCGCGGCCGGTTCGTCCAGGACTTCGTAGGCGACAGGGCGGACGTCGTTGGTCTGCAGAGTTCGAACGATCACGGGCCGGGCTGGACCGGTCTTCACCGAGCGGAAGAGGCTGAGCTTGGGTCGGGGCGCTGCCGCCTGCGTCGGGTCGCGCAATGGCGCCCGAGGTGGCACGGTTGGCAGCGCGGCGAAGAGTTCGCCGACCGAGCCGCGATTGATCGTGGATACGCTGATCTCGCCTGGCACCTTGTCGATCACCAGCATGCGGACCGCGATACCGGTGCCGTGCTTGACGTAGCCGCCCTTGTCGAGGCGGAGCGACAGGACGACCCGTCCGCCTTCGAGGGTGCGCCGAAAGGTTTCTCCGTGTTTGGCCGAAGGCGAGAACCAGTCCGGGATGATCGCGACGATCCGGCCACCCGGCAGCATGTGGTCGAGCGCAGCACGCAAGTGCCTGGCGGCGGTGTTCTGATCTTGCCCACGTGATTGCGACACCGAGAACGGCGGGTTCATCAGAACGACGCTCGGCCGTTCTGTCCCGGAGAGCAGCGCGCTGAGTTTCGCGCCGTCGTGGCGGTAGACCTTCGTGCCCGGAAACACGGTCTCGAGCAGGTCCGCGCGGGTGGGTTCGAGTTCGTTGAGGATCAGGTCCTTGACCGTGCCCTTGGCAAGCGAAGCGATGATCCCGGTGCCCACGCTCGGCTCCAGCAACACGTCATCGCCGGAAAGCCGCGCCAGATGAACCGCGAGCCTGGCCAGCGCCGGCGGCGTCGAGAACTGCTGGAACTGGATCTGGTCCTCGCTGCGCACCGTGTGCGTTGGCAAGGCTCGGGAAATCGCCTCGAGCGTACTGATTGCAGCTGCCACCTCCATCCGGCCCACGAGCGTCGGAATGGCAAGGCAAAGTGCGACTTCCAAGGCCTCGAAACTGTCGCGCTGCTGCCACGCTCCCTGGAAATCGCTGCCGCCTGCGCTTTTGGTCATGGCTTGGGTGAGAGTGGCCCTGCTGATCGACCCCGCAAGAAGCAGTCTATCGGCAAGGGTGCGCGCTGCGCCCATAATGGCACTGGCGCGAGCATGAGTTAGGGTCATGGTTTTCTCCGGGAATTGCTGCAAAGGCCTGAAGCCGACAAGGCGGCATACCTGCCCGCTCCCCCTCCCCTCCCCGCGCCTTACCCGGGCAAATCCCTGGCAGATCGCTTCAGCCTGCAGATTCGACCGGGACGCGACGGCTTGACACAGCTCGCCTGAAAGAAGGGTGCTGAATGCAAAGGACGCTTTGCCGATGCCCAGATGGGCAGCAGAGCCGTTGGGAGATCCCCGAACCGATGAGCCGCCAGCCTCGAGCATGGCAACCTGGCGCACCAGTATTGAGAGCCAATCGGCAAAGGCGCAATCTCCCTGATGTCAGGCTGAACCTGCAGCGCGTTACGCCAGCATCTGTGGCTTAGCCGGAGACGCCAGGCATCTGCGTCAGGTCCGTGGCCCTGTGCTTTTCGCTGCCGCTGTCCAGCCCGATCAGCATGGGCACACCTGTCGCTTCGGCCGGCTTCCCGCAACACGCAGTGTCCGGTCGAGGGCACCGATGTGCACAGCGAGGAAAACAGTCCTCAAACCGCCGCTGCCTATGCAGACAGTTTTGACTTCTGCCCGTTCGACCTCGTTCAGATTGTTGACGCCATCACGCAGTTTGGAGTCGGCTGGCAGGTATCCGAGCGGTTCACCGCGCCTGTTCACGGCAACAGTGGCACCTTCGCCGTGATCATGTGCCGTCACCGACGTGAGGGTGACACCTTCGCCCAGAGCAAGCTTGCGGATTGCAGTCTGGAAGTGCTGTTCCCCTGACAACTGGACGGAATGGACATGGTGATTCTCAAGCCAGGCCATGTCCGGTCGGGCATCGCCTGGTCCGGTGACCACTGCAATTCGAGGCGCCAGCAGTTGCCCCTTGCCGTCTTCTGCGCCAATGCTGGTGATCCTGGCAGCAAGCACCGCGTCGGCGTCGGCAATAGCCCTGGCAAGTGCACTCTTTGCGCCGATCCTGCCGATCAGGGTGCCATCCTGCAATGTAACGATGAAAGCGCCCGCACAATCCGGATCAGTCTTCACGAGCACATCTGCCTGCGGCTGGCAGCGTTCGATACCTTCCTGGCACTCGGTGGCGCCGAGAAGAGCGACAGGTGCGTGCCTGACAATTCCGGCACCGTGTAACGCTTGGGCAATGGCCTTTCGCCTGAGCAGCCCGGGCGCTTGTGTAACCGGCCGCTCTGAGCGTGCGAATAGCGCCACTGCACTTCGTTGGACAAGGTCACATTGCGTGAGGCCTTGCCGCCCCTGCCCCTGCCCTTGCCCTTGCGAACGATGCAATCAGCTAAACTCTTCCAGGAGCTCATTTTTACCGCGGGCAGATCCTGGCAAGACGGTTATTGGACCCAGGCTGGCAAGTCCGTGTGCTGGATCACAACGCGCCGCTCCATCGCATGATCTGGCACGCACTTTCCCGATGAGCGCAGGTGTGTCTGTATCGTGCAAGAGGCTGCATGGGCTGTGAAGATTGCCCTTTGCCCGGACAACGCCATTCAAACACCAGGATCAGATGGCAGAGCTCGGGAGGCGGATGGATGCCGAAGGTCGAGCGCCCATCGAGGAACTTGCTGAGGCTGCCATTGTCTCGCGATGCGATGAGGGCATTGCCGCGCTGTTCCCTCAGATGGCGGCATCAAGATGAATACGCGTTATCGGGGAGCAGATGCTGGAGCACAATGACAACGAGGCGGTATCCCGCCGCTCCATAACGCTGGAGATTCTCGGCTCTGCGAGCCGTGATCGCGTTGTCCGCCTGCCAGCTCTGGCTGCCTGACCCGAACCCGGTCCCGGCGTGAAGCGACAGTCCTTGCGCCACCTTGCGGGACACGACGGTCATCACGCCGCAGGTGCAAACGAAATTCGGAAGGCATTCGGCAGAACCGCAGCGCTGATGCGTTCGGCAAAGCCGCAATGCCCTCCTGCCAACCGTGTCTAGGCAAGTGCCCCTAAGATCGCGTTAACGATGCAGCAACCATAAACTCCTGCCTTGGCAGTGCTGCTGGTGGCTGCCTGAGAACCGAATTCGCCACCAGGCTGGGTGCTATCGATCATCCAATCCGACATCAGCCCCGGGTCGTTCATCGGCATGGCCTGGCTAAAGACTTCGGGAGTTGAACGATAGGGGCGGTTCCTGCTCAGGCGCGGTGTGACCTGCGCTGACTTGGCTTTACCAGGCGCTTGACCGATGCCCGGCGGCGGCTCCTCGAACCGTTCTTTTCACCGCCATTCATGTTTGGCGCATCGGCATGAATAGCCCGTACTGCAGATCAACGAGGCCATCCTCTTCTTGCTGCACCGTGGACCGCCATGATGATTTACCGCACTGGTTTGCGTCCCTCGCAACGGTTGGGTCGCTGCTCCATCTGCGGCGGTTTTCAAGGCCTATGTTGCGAGCAAGCGCGCAAATGGACCGAGACAGAGGGCCGTGTGTGCTGGCTGCCATAGCCGGTGGCGCACCCTTCGCTGGCCGATGGCGGTCATGCTCAATGCAAGCCCAGAGATGCCCTGCACCCGCCTCGCAAGGACTTCTTGCAAAACCTGGCAAGGGCAATTGCTTGGTTGATCATGGTTTCAATCCTGCAATCTGCCCGACGCGTGGCAGGAGCCTCAAGCCTTGCAGATAAATCCAGATCGGGCCGAGAAGACCACAGAAAATGGGGAGGACAGCGCCGCTGGCCTCCCCAGTCCGTTCACTCAGGAGTGATCAGAAGCGCAGGCCGACGCCTGCGAGCACCTGGTTGCGCGAGAAGTTGGATTCGTAGTTCGAGTAACGGTACTCGAGCAGGCCGTAGCTGTTGCCACCGAGGCCGAGCTGAGCGCCCAGGCCAAGGCGCACGCCATCACCGTTCTCGCCATCCTTGAAGCCGTTGAGCTCACCCTTGATGCGGGCGTTCGTGTAGCCAACCTTGCCATAGAGATTCAGCTTCGGGTTGACCGCGGCAGTCACGCGAGCACCGACGTAGAGGTCACGGCCGGTCGAAATCACCGCGCGATCGACGCCATCGTCATAAACGTACTTGGTCGACGAGTCCGAGACTTCAGCGTCAACGCCGAAGGCGACGTTGCCGGTGGTCGGAATGTCATAGCCGAGAGCCAGGCCAAAACCGACACCGTCTTCGCTGTACGTGCCAAGGCCCAAGTCATTCAGGTCGAGCGAGACGCGATCCCAGCCAACAAGCACTTCGGTGCGGACGCCCGAGGGAGCCTCGGCAAACGCAGGCGTGGCGCAAGCTGCAACAACGGCTGCGAGCGCGATCGTGATCTTCTTCATGATGTTCCCCATTCTTGCATATCGCGGTTCTGATTGCGTTTTTCCGAGACCGCGGCGGCGCGCCCATCTGAGGATTGTCCGGCTGGGACAACCGCAAAGTGGGGCATGCGATGTCGCGAAAAAACAACGTGTTGCCGCAATGCAACAAAAATCGCGATGCCATCGGGACACGAAAGCTGCTTGCGAGAAAATCACACCAGGGTCGCAGAAATGTGCGCTTGCTCACTTGAACGGCCTCGAGCGACAGACGGGCCAGGTTCCCGGTAACCAACCGGTTTCCTGCATCCCGCCCGAATACTGGGACCTGGGCGGCATCCTGTGGACTGGCGCCCTCCGGCCGCCGTTCGGTCCGCACACTCATGGTGACAATGAACTGGCGACCCTTGCCGCCCTTCTTGCCCAATCCGGCCTTCGCTGGCGGGACCGAGGCTTGCGGTGGTGTCTTGCGCGGTTTGCCAACCAGCGCCTCGATCGCGGGTATCGGTGCTGACATCCGCGCAGTTGGCGCACGATGCGCAGGCAAAGGCCTGCTCCAGGCAACTTCGCGGCGGCTATGAAAAAGGGTGATGGAGCCATCCACTGGATGCATCGGGACCAGATTTACCGCGCAACCCATTCCTGCCAAATCTGCAAGCAGTTAAGCACAGACACCAATCGCGGTCCCCGGGTATGGTTGTGGTTGGGTACGACGATTTTCAGGGTCTTGCATGAGCGGAAGCAATTTCCGAATTTTATTGAATTTCTCGGTCTCCTGACGACATGATCATATCGTGGACATGCTTATACTCGCGCATTGTCCAACCATTTATTAACCTTGTTTTTCCGGTTTTTGAATAAATCCGCAGCCGATCATCCTTGCGGATAAGGAAGGGCTGGTCCTGCAAGTCAGCGTGCGCTAGAAGTTCACGAATTATTCGGGGCTGCAATGCACAAAGGGAGCTGACTGAAATGCAAGATGATCTTGCCAATCGCGAAACGCTTGTCACACTGACGTCGGATATTGTCTCCGCTCACGTGAGCAACAACAGCGTCGCAGTGGGCGACCTCCCTGCGCTTATCGCCAACGTCTACAACGCTCTTGCAGGTCTCGACAAGCCTGAGGAGGTACACGAATCCCTTCCTGAGCCTGCGGTTTCGGTTCGGGCATCTGTCAAGAACGACTACATCGTGTGCCTTGAAGACGGCAAGAAGATGAAGATGCTCAAGCGCCATCTGGCGAACCGTTACAACATGACGCCCGAACAATATCGTGCGCGCTGGAACCTGCCTGCCGATTATCCGATGGTGGCGCCGGCATATGCCGAAAAGCGCCGGGAACTCGCCAAGGCGATCGGGCTGGGGCGCAAGCCCGGAACCAAGGTCGTCAAACCGGTGGCCAAGCGTGGCCGCAAGCCTGCGAAGCCTGAAGCGGCACAGCCCTGACGCACTAAGCAGGCGACTTGCCTGTCGGGGCTCACGGATGAGATAGCTGCCCTGTTCTCTTGCGTTTCGCGAGACAGCAGAAGTGTCCGAGCCCCAGGTGTGTCACATCGGGCCCGAACTGCGCCAGCTGACCGCGGCAAGCCTTCGGGGGAGGACCTTGGGGCAAGGAACGCGCGCTCGCAGCGTGTAATCCTGGCTCGCTCCGCCTTGCGCGTAATGTCCCGGTTGGGCGTCTGTCTCGGGTGCGTCCCTCAGGCCTGCGCGAATGAAGTGGCTGGTTTCACCCGCCTTTGCTTGTCAGGCAGTTGCAACGCCCAAACGGCAAGCTCAAACCCCACTATGTGAGGTTTTGGGGGCATGGTCTCCGGCATTGTGCCGGGTCCGACAGGGTGCCTGCATCTCGACAGTAAAGAGACACTGGGCACGCCAAACCACCTGGGCGGCACGCCGTGTGGCAAGGGTTGGGCGAGCGTGCGCATCCCATGGCCGGAACATGCGCGCGGCCTTGAGCAGGCTGCTGGTGCCGATCACATTCGTCTCGATGAAGGCGTCGGGCCCCGTGATCGAGCGATCGATGTGGCTTTCAGCGACAAAATGGACGAGCGTTGCCACACCTTGCTCGCGCAGCAGCTTCTCGACAAGCGCTGTGTCGCCAATGTCACCGACGACGAGGTCAGTCTGCTCGACATCGGCAATGGTCGAACGGTTGCGGGCATAGGTCAGGCAATCGAGCACGATGATCGTATCGTCGGGATTTTGCTTGCTACAATAGCGAACGAAGTTGCCGCCAATGAAGCCGACACCGCCAGTAACAAGCATGTTAGCCAAGAGCTTTTCCTCTTTCAACATCATCCTGAGATGGGCGTTCCAGTGGATATGACCGGCACCCTGATCACGCGGGTTGCCGATATTTCGAGCGCCGAGCAGGACGGCTGCCGTACTAGCGGGGGCTTGGCTGGCCATCGAGCAGGTCCAGGAAGGCACTGGCCCCGCGCAGCGGCGATGTCTGTCGAAGCACCTGGGCGGCGCACCTGTTATCATTGCGTGCCAGCGCCATAACACCCCCTGCCACGGCCGAAGCTTCTGCTATTGCTTGGCGTCAGAATACTCATAATGCCTGACGCTGCCGACAAAGTCGGTCGCGGGGCAGCCGGAATGACGCGGTACATCGGAACTGGCATCGCCTTTCATGCGACGTTGCGATCCTCGTGCGACTACGCGAGCCGGGCAAGGGCCAAGTGCGAACGGCCTTGCCGTATCGCGGCAAGCGGCGGCCCCTGAGAACTTGAAATCCTGCTCCAGCAAGCTATCGTCAAGTGTCTGCTCGATCTTCGTCGTGAGAGTGGATCCGCCAGAACCGGCGGTCGAACACGGGCTCCGACTCCGTCGGGTGGCCTGCGAAATACAACACCCATGGGGAATACGCGGGGCGCGTTTTCCCTGTGTTCACGCGCGACGAACCGCCCGGCTCGTCGCGAGGACGAGTCGTGCAAATGCTTCTTCGGCAATGTCGCGAGGCTTGCGGCCGCGCGGACACTACGGATCAGCACCTTTACGGACAGGTGCCGTTTGGCTGGCGTCCGCTGGTGATTTCCTCGACCAAAGAGACTATCGTGGGGACAAGCCTCGACCTGTTCAATCAGGTCTTTCCCGATGATGCTGCCTGTCTCCGCCATGTCTTCGACATGCGCTTTGGCCAGGGCCATCCCTGCCCGAAGTGCGGTCGGCCCGCCCGCTGGTCAAGACGCAAGGGTCGCTCGTGCTTCACCGCGCGGTGTTGCAGCAACGCGGAGATCTATCCCTTGGCGGGCACCTTGTTTGGTCACAGTCGCTTACCCTTGCGCGATCTCTTCCTGGTCCTCCTGCATTTCACAAATTCCAAGGTCGGGTTTTCCGCATCGCTCACCCGCCGCCTGCTCGGCATTTCCCATCCCGCCGCTTTCACGCTGTGCGACCGGATCCGCTGCCACCTCGCCATGTTGACCGGTCGCAACCGCATCGGCGGTCCTGGCCAGCAGGTCTTTATCGACGAGGCCTTGCTGCGCGGCGTCCTGACCACGGGCAACCGGCCCAACAAGGCCAGTCTGGTTGCCCTGTGTACGCGTCAGGACCTGTTGACGGCGATTGTGCCTGACAGGCGCGCAGCGACGCTCGTCGCGTTGATCGAACACGTCGTCAGGCCTGGATCCATACTCGTGACCGACGGCTTTGCCGGCTATCGCGGCCTGCACCGGCGAGGGTGGCATCATGAGGTCGTCAATCATCATCGCAGGATCTGGGTCAATAGCAACGGAGCCTGCCAGGCCCAGGTCGAGACTTACTGGTGGCATCTCAAGCGCACCTTGCGCCTGACGTACCTGCGAATAGACCGTGAGAATGCATGGAAATACATAAACGCGTTCAATTTTGTCTATAACAGGCGAACGAGGAGCCGCGAGACCTTCTGGGATGCAGTGTCGCACTTTCCTGCCTTCCCGGACGATCCCAGGGCCTATCTGGAGATGGACCTCGAACTCGGCCTGATGCCGGCATTGCAACTCGACGAGGGCCATTGACGTGGCACAAGCAGCGGCTTGCCCATCTTTACAGGGGATCGCGGAGCTGCGCCCCGTCAGCGCACCTCGCCACCGCAGCGGCACCAGTTTTCGTCAGGTCGAGCAATGCCTGGGCAGCGAGGAGGCAATAGTCGCCCATCTGTTCAGGTGTCGCGAGAAAGAGCTAAGCCTGTGCCCGACATGCGCAAGGCCGGTCAAACTCGTGCCCACGAAAAGAATTGGCACGTATTCAGGCACGTGCTGCCAGGCCTTCCACCGGATCGTGACAATGGACACGTTGTTCGAACGCAGCACCTGGCCTCTCACGTCATGGATAATGGCGATGGTCTACTTCGCAAACTCCCGTAGCGGGATTTCCCGCGCCTTCCTTCAAACCATGTTCGGCCTGACCGGGGGCAGCGCCCATATCATCTGCAAACGCATTCGACAGCACATGGCTCTGCTCGAGGATGAAAGGCAAGTGGGTGGGCCGAGCGAACCCGTCGGCCTGTCATTCCAGCGGATAAAAGGGGCGCGAGGCAGTCGTATCCAATCGCGTAGCGTGCTGGTCATGGCAATTCACGACGCATCCCATGTCGTACCGGTCGTTGTTGCAGATCGCAGGCCCTCGACGATCCATCCTATCGTCCGGGCAAAGGTGCGGCCCGGGTCGATCCTGGTCTATCGCGACCGCATCGAGCATGCGCGCCTCAACCAGTTTCGGTCGAACTGGGGACTGGCACGCTCGTTCGCGATCGAGCCCGCCTCCCGGTATTCCGGGATCGACAACGCCATACTTGTCTTCTGGATGCATTTCCGCAGGGTCATGGCAGCTGGGCACGGCCATTTCGCAAGAGGCAACCTGTGGCTCTATCTCGGAGAATTTGCCTTCCGTTTCAATCGCCGCTCCGAACCGGACCAGATCTTCTGGGACATGGTCTCGCACTTTCCTCCGGTCGTCGGGCGTGGAGCATGAAGCTGATCAGTTCCTGCGTTTGACGTTGAAAGTTCCGCTGACGCGGCCGCCGCTACCGCCACCTGATCGCCCGTCGACGCTCGAAAGGCCAGAATCGAGATCGATGACCAGGCGCCCGCCGTTCAACGTATCGCCGTTGCGACGGAGCGCCACGTTCCCTGTCATGGTGATGATGTTGCGGTTGAAGTCGTAGACGGCAACATCGCCGCGCGCACTTTCACCTCCACGGTTGACCATGACACCTCCTGTCGCATCGATCCTGTCGATCTGGATGTCGCCGGCATTCCTGTAGGCAACGGTTGTCCGGGCGGCCTGCATGCGCAAATCCGACTGGGTGATGTCGACGTTGCCGGACAGGACGACGCGCTTTGTCTTGTCCTGCACCTCGATGCGATCTGCCGCGTAGTTCACAGGCGCATTGCTGTCATGTCCCGAGATGCCCTGCGCCCAAAGATGCTGACCACCCGCCATGAGCGCGGCCGACGCGGCAAAACCGATAGCGGCCCAGCGCAGCGGACGGGCCGAACGAATGATCTCGCGCGTTGTCAGGGGATACTTGGTCATCGGTGTCCTGCTCATGGCATTTGCATCCTGCCCGGTACCATGCGGAGGCGGGCATTACCCTCGAGCGCAACCGTACGCTCGTTCAGATTGGCGCTAATCCGATCGGCGGAAAAGGTCCCGGCAGGAATGCGCCCTTCGACAGGCCCGCGACTCTTGAGGGTTTTGCTGCCAAGATCGATGTCGACGTTCGTCGCAGTCATGCGATAGCCGTCCGAAGTCTGGACATTGATCGGGCCTGCGATATCCACGATCTCCTTCCCGAAATCGTAGTTGCCTCTGCTCGCAGTGAGCAAGGCCGGGCCATTGTCCAGCATGATCCGCGCGGTCAGTTGATCCAGCTCGATCATGGGCTGCGCCTTGGTTCGTTGGACTGCCGAGCCTGCGGTGATCGAAAAATTGCGACCGTCATCATCCTGCCCGCGATACATGGCACTCGAAACCTGCATGCGTTCATTGACCATCGCAACCTTGCGACGATCCAGCAGGAAACTGATTTCGCCGCGTGGCGAAAGCGGCGTAATGATCATGACAGCCAGCAGAGCGCCGACCAGCGCTGGCAAGCCGCGCGCGAGAAAATGGACAAGACGGTCATGAAAGCCGCCCGGCGCTGCAAAGCTGCGACGCTGTGTGCGAATCGTGTCTGCCGCGACAGTCATCGCCCGCCCTTGTCCTTTGCCACTTTACTCGTGGCTGAACACATCACGCTCTGCCCAACCTGCGAGGTCGAGCCGGGCGCGCATCGGCAGGAAATCGAAGCAGGCCTGCGCCATCGCGGTGCGGCCCTCGCGCTCCAGACGCTCGACGAGGATCGCGTGCATGGCATGGAGGTGGCGCACGTCGGATGCGGCGTATTCCTGCTGCGCATCGGACAGCACCGGCCCACCCCAGTCGCTCGACTGCTGCTGCTTGGAGATTTCCTTGCCGAGCAGTTCGCGCACCAGGTCCTTGAGGCCGTGGCGATCGGTATAGGTCCGGACCAGCTTCGAGGCGATCTTGGTGCAGAACACGGGCGCCGCGACCACGCCGAGGTAGTGCTCGATCGCGGCAAGGTCGAACCGCGCAAAGTGGTACAGCTTGACCCGCGAAGGGTCTGCCAGCACGGCCTTCAGATTGGGCGCCGCATAGCTGCTGCCCGGTGAGAAGCGGACGAGGTGTTCGTCGCCCTGCCCGTCCGAAATCTGCACGACGCAAAGGCGGTCACGCGGCGTGATCAACCCCATTGTCTCGGTATCGACGGCGACGGCACCGGGCGCAAGCACGCCTTCGGGAAGGTCTTCTTCGTGGAAATAAACGGCCATTCCTGTCGCTTAGGCGGTAAGTCAGCTTCTCGCAAGCAGTGTGTGAAGCCCGCTGGCACCTGCTCGTGCTACCAACGCGCGTGCCAATACGAAACTGGGAAGGGGCGACATTCGTCCGGGGCTTGAGCAGATTTCGCAACGGTGCGGGAGGCAGGTCCACGATCGTCATCGGGCACGTGGCAGCGGTATTGGCCTTTTGCCGTGCCGACACTGCGCCTTGCCAACTTTGATCGATCGCAATGACCAGGTTGCGATGGTGTGCGAGCAGGCTTGCCAGAACTACGGGAAGAGGAAGAGCATCTCGCCATGAACCATGCCGAGAAAGTGCAGATCGGGATAGCAAGCAAGATCTTGACACAGTTGCTCGAGCCCCAGCACGTGCCACGGGCAGTCCCTACCTCGCATCAATTCGACGCCCTTGCGATCGCGCGAGCCTTGAAGGAGAACTTTGCCAAGCGGGAGGAGCTCCTGCCAATCCTGCCGGCATGCAATCCTGGTTGGCGCATTCTTATCGAACTCTACATCGCAAGACGCGAAAGGGTCCGGGTCAGCATTACTGACATCACCCTCCTTACCAATCTTGCTGGCGCAACCTCGCTGCGCTGGCTGAAACTGCTCGACGATGGAGGACTGGTCATTCGCCAGCCTGACATCAACGACCGTCGGCGCTTTTGGCTCTGCCTGACCGATCGGGGGCTGGGCACTGTTTCAGAGGTTTTGGAGAACATGGCAGCGCAATTCAATCCGGTATTCGACCTTGCCTACGCCATGTAATGAGCCAAACCGCCCTGAAGAGCTTGCACAGGCCCTGCAGGCGATTCAGCGCCAGCTCGATGCCATGGGCATGAAAATGGCTGCGATCTATATCGAGCATGCCCTTGAAGCGCTCGCGGACAATGCACGATGTCGCCCGACAACCGAGCACGAAACGTCCTGAGACCGTATGGTGGCAGAATGACTTTTGCTTCGTGCCCTGAACCGAGCTCGCGGCCATGAGCAGGGGTTCGTAGCCCAGTTGTTGCAGATCACGCACCGCACGGATACTTGCTTTTTGCCCCAGTGCATGCCGAAATCCTCGGAAAGGGGACGCAAAGCTTGCGCGGGGGACAGACCGGGATCTGCAACTTCAAGAGCAGCATCGACTGGCCTTGTCCTTGCCTTGCCCTGCTTCCTGAAGCCTGGAAGCAGGGCCATTTTTACGTTGGCAGATTCAGCAGATTCGATGGTCCCAGAATGCCAGGAAGCGGTGCCTCGATCCGGCCATGGGCCTCCCTGCTCCTGACTCCGTACTATCATCCTGCCAATCAGCCTGATCGTCGACCAGTGGCTGAACCTGTAAGAGGGTTACGGCAATGCGCCGTCGCGACCATGTCGCCACCGCCCCTCCTCCAGGAACCGGGGAATTGTCCTTTTGACATAGAGACGATCGCTTCTTGCAACGGGCGCGAAAGACTCGCACGACCTGCGCGAACACAAGCCTGTATGCTGCCTACTGCTTCAAGGCGTCAGCCCAGTCGTTCAGGCCCCGTGACGGCCATAAGGTTTCGATGTCGAGGCCTGGCCGGGCAAGCGTGCGAGATGCCCTCCTCTGGGCGCGATGCCCCTCCCGGTCATTGTCTGCCAGCAGGATCAACCGCTCAAGACCTTGCGGCAAGTCGATCTGGTGGAAGCGCGCCGCTCCCATGGTAGCAAAGGCCTGAATTCCGGTGAGACAGGTGAAGGCAGCTGCACTCTCGAAGCCCTCGCAGATACCCATCACCGAGCTCGGGTGGCCATTGGACCAGGCAGCGCCGACAGCCCGGCCAAGAACGAACTTGCCGGTACATGCAGCGGTTTGCGGGTCGAGGAAGATGCGTTGCATGGCGCATACCCGATCCGCTTTTCGCATGGCGACAAGCAAGGCCGGACGGTATGACGCAGACTTGCCCGACCCGAGCGGACACCGTTCGAGATAGCGGATATCGTGCAGGGCCCTCACGCTCGTCCGGGGAAAGCCGCGCAAGTCGCAAAGATAACGCATTGCAAGCGTATCTTCGACAGTCCCAGCGCGGCTCCAGAGGGCTAGCGCGGCACTGCTCGTCACATGGCAGACGTTCGGCAGGGGCGTGGCCGGGACACCGCTAACTGGGGCGCGGTCAAGGCCTAGAAGGCGCACGACCGTTTCTCTTGGGCAACCGGCATGGCACGTCACGAGAATGGCACGTTGACCTTGGCGGAGCGAGAGGGACGGGATGCGATCATCGTGTGCAGGACAGCGACACATCGCATAGTCACCGTACCATCGCCCGCCAAGACGCTGGACGAGGCTCTGAAGGCGTGGCGTTGGAGCAAAGCGTTTCATGCCCTTTGCCACCCCCCTCTCCTCCCCTGCCGTGACAGGCTCTGCCGCTCCCTTCCAGCCCTGCGCCGCAGCGAGCGGCGATGCTGGCGGAGCGTGCCCCCGATCTCTCATGTAAACGGCAATGCCGACCAATCAGGCCGACGAACTAGGGACTACGAACCAGGCTGGTCGTGAGCCCTTGGCGGAGCGAATCCGGTTGCTTCGACCTTCAACCAGTTTCGGGGCGAAAGTTGTGGCAAGATATGAGCGGAGTGTAGATAACGACCCGAGCGATCGGCGCCCCACCCGCCCCAAATCCTTATTGTAAGGTGGGCCGATCGGAGTTTGGCCGCAGCGTCCTCCCGTGTCGCTGCGGCATTTTTTGTGTCGGCAATGCCCATTTGTTAGCGCACCAGGAGCGCTCGAGCGGTGCAGTCCATCGCTACCCGACCATCGCCCGCTCGCTAGCGATAGACGATCGAGCATCAAGTGCTGCGACGACACCGTATTGCCAACTTGGCCGGCCTGTGCGAGCATGCTGATGGGTTAAAGCAGGTGCAATCTCCACTGCGAGAGTACCGATGATCGAAGCAGATTCTCCAGTTCTGCCAGCTACACCTGCGAAAGCTCGCGAGGTAGAGTCCAATTCCCAACGTTCGTGCACCTGCAGGTGTGCTCGCCAAGGCAACTTGCTGCTCTTTGTGGAGTTCGGTCTGATTTTCGCACTCGCCTTTGCCCAGGTGGCATATCGTTTGATCGATCTGGCGGCATCCTGGGTCCCCAGGCTATACCACTGCCATCCTTGGCGTAATCCCGCAGGGCAGGCCGTGCGATGATCCTGAAAGGCAAGATCGGCATCGTTTTCCTTGCCTGATCAGGACCTGCCTGCCCGGGACGGCGTGCCCTGAGCTTGCCTGCATGGCACCTTAAGCCTGCCAGACCTGACAGGTACATACCTGCTTGTTTTCCTTGGTGAAAATGGCATCGTCGTGCTGCCTTGGCAGTGCCAGGATGGGTCGGCACGGAGTGTGTTGCAATGGCGTGCG
This sequence comes from Novosphingobium subterraneum, assembly GCF_000807925.1. Taxonomy (GTDB): domain Bacteria; phylum Pseudomonadota; class Alphaproteobacteria; order Sphingomonadales; family Sphingomonadaceae; genus Novosphingobium; species Novosphingobium subterraneum. Next base: position 56,001 of record NZ_JRVC01000033.1, read on the forward strand.
GTCGATACCCTTTTGAGACCGGACCCGAAATTGACCTTGTCGCGGCTAGGCAACCGGTTCGTTCTTCCTTGTACCTGCGCTTGATGGACCTGTTGGCCAGCGCGAGGATGGGTCGGCTCGATATCGAAACTCTCGCCGAACGCGGGGCGCATCTCCAGATGGACTGTTTGCTTGGCGCTGCTGCACCGTTCTATCTTGCGGGCAGCGTTCAATTGCGTGACTGCCTGTTCATCGGTCCAAGAGCCTTGTCTGGCGCCTTCTGGGCGACCATCGGCGCGCGCGCCCCGCGATTTTTCGTGCTGATCGTGGTCGAGGCAGCAAACGCCCGCGCTTTGTATCTTCGTTCAGGCAGACGAATTGATCTTCGCGATGGTGTCAGCGGATCGGTTTCGCACGCGATGCCGGTGGGTCAGATGCCGGTGGGTCAAGGGCCATTTCTGGTGCTGGTATGCGCAGAATTCGATTGGTCGGGCATCCCGCAGCCGAAGTCTGCTGCCGTGGTGCCTGTTTGGCGCCGCGACCAGTTCACCCCCCTCGCCTGCAGTCACGAGCGGGATATGCTGGATTGTCTTGCTGCAATCATGGAGCGTCTCGATTGCCACGGCACTGCACTGCAGATTGCTCGACAGCTTGGTGCAGATGGTCCAGCACAGGTTTTTGCTGGCCGTCTGTGCCGCGACGGGCTCAAGCAAGAGTTCGAGCTCACCTGCCTGCCCTGCGACGCCGATCGTCTCGAACCGAGCTTGGCGGCTTTGCCTGGCGGTGAAAGGCTGTCATATGTTCCCGGGACGGCAGGCTTTGACAAACTATGTGCCGACCTTGTCACGCTTGCCCTGCGATGCTGATCGGCTTTGTGCGCGGCAGCATTACGTCCCTTACGGTACTGTCTCCTGTCGGGAATCCAGTGATAAAGATGCCCGAGCATTGCTCGGGGAGTCTTCTCCTGATTCCAGATTCAAGGATTCGGAGCTCCAAAAAGCCCGGTTTATCGTGCTTTTGTCCGAGTCATTGTGAGATTGCGGGGGCGACTGGATGAGGCCTTGGGGGCTTCAGCATGTGCTGGTGGGGGCGATGTCTTGAGGAATCGGGGGATTGTGTGAGGTCTTGGGGGAGTTGCAATTGCCTTCTCCAAAGTGCGAGGTATCGCTTTCAAACACGTCGATTTTTGTCCGTAGCTCGCCTGAAAACGTTTTTTCCCATGAATTATGGGGGAAGCCATCGTGCTGGCGGTCTTTATATGAGCACGCGGGGGCTTGGACTGCACCTGTGACCGCGACTGTGCGATGGGATGCCGAGCCCAGGGGACCTTGAGCAGAAAGGTTTATGTGAGGAACCGGGGGTGTATCTGACAATGTGAGGTCTTGGGGGATGGACACGATCCTGACCCCAGTGCTGGTTTGATGCAGACAGAACAGGGCGTTACCCTCAGCGCAGGGCTCATGGGTCATGAGCGTTGCGGCGACTACATGAGGTTACGGGGGGCACGTTCTTGGTAGCAGATGTGATCCTCCAGGGTTCTTGGGGGATGCCTGGCGTGCACGTTCGTTCCTGACATGCAAAACAGGGCCGTGTTCGATCCGGGGTGTCTATGTGAGGGATCGGGGGGGATGTTCTCTTTGAGAGGAGGTGATGTTACGCTCCTCATATGGAAGTCGATTCGGCCACGGAAGAGCTGCAGCTGCAAGAGGATCTTGAGGGTCTCGGGCGGACACTCAGGGTTGCCGATGTAATCCGCAGGCGCGATCTCGAGTTTGTCAGCAAGCCCGGTGAGCTTGTCGAATCCGAATTTGAAACCGGTTCGCTCAGCGCGGCAGCGCGCAAGGCCTTTGCGCTGATGTTGCGCAAGGCTGGGCCGGACGCCGGGTCTGACAAGACATTCACCATCACGAAGAAGGAGTTGCGCGGGTCGCACAAGGGCAACGAGCGCATTCAGCCGGTCATGGACGAGCTGCTGCGGGTTATCGTTCGCATTCGCACGACGACGCGCAAGGGCAAGCCGGCGATCATGTCGCAGTCCCTGCTTGCCAGCTGTGTTGAGGAAGTCTCCGAAGATGGCCTGAGCGTCGTTGAGTTTGAATTCTCGGAGAACTTCAAGCGTGTCATCCAGCGCTCCGATTATTATGCGCGGGTGAACCTGGGCGTGATGCTGGCGCTGCAGTCACGCTATTCGCTGACAATCTATGATCTGGGTTGCCTGATCATCAATCGCCAGAATCGCACGGTGCGCATGAGCGTCGAGGAGTTGCGTCGCAGGATCGGCGTGCCTGAGGGAAGTCTCAAGAACTTCGCCGAGCTGCGCCGGGAGGTCCTGGCAAAGTCGAAGGCCGAGATCGATCAGCTTGCCGATTTCACGGTCGAGTGGGAGGAGATTCGTGGCTCAGGGCGTGGCCGTCCTGTGCAATCGGTGAAGATGACATTCATGCCCAAGGATTCCTCGGCGCAGGAGGAAGCAGCGCGTGAGCTTGACCGGCCTAAGGTCGGTCGGCGTGCCAGACGCGAAGGGACAACCGAGACTCTGGAAGCCTTGGCACCTCCCCTTCCCCCTGCAAAGTCCCGTGAACCAAGGAAGGCTCCGCTGCCGCGGGCAAACCGGCAGCTTTTCCCGGAAGGTTCGCTGCATTTCTGCGGGGACAATCGCCTGCTTGCGATCCTGGGTGATTTCGGAGGGGGCTGGGACAAGGACCTGGTGGCGCAGGCTTATCGTGAGCAAATGGGGGCTCGACTGGAGAAACTTGCAGGCGAGGCATTGTACAAGTCCTTCGAAGGCTTCTGCCGCGGTTTCGTCAGGGTCCGTGGAAAGGCTTGACCCCCCCTTCCCTCACATAAAGCGCCAGCCATGGGGTGCGATCGGCACGCCCAGGCCCTTCAGGAGACATCCGGCTGGTGTCAGCCCTCCCCTTGCGTCTCGCTTTCGACCAAATCGAGCAATGCAACAATTCCGTCCGGAAGGCTGAGGTTGCGTGCGTCGCACCACCGCACCAGGCGATCGCGCTCAGGCGGAGACAGGCGCATGCTGATGTGGAGCGTTCGCGCAGGTCCCCTGACCGGCTTGCGCTTTGGCGTAACGCTCAAATCGGCCGGAATCTGCGGGAAATAGTTGCCAGGCAGGCTTGGCGATGACGGTTGGGGCCGCACGGGTTGGTGAACGGAAGCGGGCGACGTAGCGACAGGTGTTGGCGCTGTTGCCGCGACAAGCGACTTGAGCAAGCTTGCCGGGTCTTCGCCCGCAAGACGCTGGCGGGTCTGGCCGATGATGTCGCCAAGGGGGTTTGGTGTGTCGCGTCCAGCGTCAGCCATTGTTGCTGTCCTTCGTCTGAATTGCCGTCAGGATCTGCGCGAGGATGGCTTGGGCTATACGCCTTGCCTTCTCGGCGCGGGCCAGACCCGCAGTTTCCACCTCGGCAAGAGTCAGGCGGAAATTTGACATTGCTCGGTATGCATCGAGCATATGCATTTTCTCGGGAAACGTCGGTAGTGCATTTGCTATCTGGGCATCGATTTCCCATTCCGCCTTGGATCGCGCCACCTGCCCTGTCTGGGTGATGAGGACCCGGAATGGGACGCCCCGGCACATGCGCGTGAGCATGTCGCTTGTCTCTACGGTGCGTTCGAGATCGAGCCGGCTCGAGCGCGTTGGGATGACGACGAAGTCTGAATCCATCGCGGCATAGGCCGTCTTGAAGTTCGAAGTCCCTTCGGAATCCACAATAACCAGTTGGGCAAGGCTTCTGGCTTGGGCAATGGCATTGCCGATGTCGGCATCGCGCAGCTGTGAGGCATCCTCGACGACGATTCGGCTCCCCTCCCCCTTGCCCGTGGCTTGGCGGTCACGATGCCAGTTCATCAGGCTGTTCTGGCGATCGGCGTCCAACATGTGGACGGTTCCGCCCAGTGCGTCGAACTCCGATGCAAGGGCGAGCGCCAACGTCGTCTTGCCCGCTCCGCCCTTGCTTTGTGCGATTGTAACTACTGGCACACTTGCCTCTCGTTCCGGCCCCTGCGCTCGCTTGCACTGGCGCACTGCTGTTCGATGTCATTAGCGTGGCACCGACTGCTTTGCAATGCGCATTGGGTTATGCGTGCAACCTTGCGCTCGCTTGCGTGGTCACTGTGTAACTCGAATTGACACGTGATGTGGACCTCGCGTGTGAGCTCGCTGAGCCACGTGCTGGTGGGTGTGATTCCAAGCTTACACGCATGTTTACATGTGCATGTGCCGTACAACGCTAGATTGCTTATACAAGCGCGATACAAACCAAGCGCGCTTGCAATTGGTGATGCGATGTTGTGTTTGCAAGCGTGTGCAGAATGTGCCGCGCGGCACTATGCGCGGCACAAAGCGTGACACGGGGCGAGGTGTGCTACAAGCATAAAAAGGCGTATATTTTCAGTTAGTTGCTGAAAAGTGCCGACAATAGACACGTCGTAGGTATCGTCCGACAAGCAACCACCTCCAGCTAGAAGATGCGCCTATGCCTGCGAAGAACAACCAGTCATCGCCTAAGGCAATCCCCCAAAGTCCAAACCGACCAGGCAAACTGTCACAAACGCATCTCGAGTGAAGTGGAAGAGTACGCTAGGGCCTGAAAGCCGCACCGGCCCATCAAGAATCCCATCATACGGTGCACGAACGGCTACAACCTCGCCAAGCCCTCGAAGCTTGATCGCGAAACACCGTCCCCCAAAACTACATAGATACCAAGGCTCTCATGCCGGAGTCGAAATACCACTCCGTGCTACGAAACGACGACCAGACCAGAAACCACCCGGCGCGACCGCAGGACTGGCTAATCGGTGTCGGCTGCACCACGCTCGTATCGCGCCAGGAGCCTGTCGATGTCAGCCATGGAAGCATCGTACTCACCGATCGCAGCCGGGGAAAAAGCAAAACCTCCGCTTGCGTCACACGAAACAGGGTAAAGCTGTTGCGTCGGCAAAGTCGTCCCGAATAACCACACACCCGAAAGCTTTGTGCGCGCGACAATGCCGCTGTCCAAAAGTCCGCTCAGAATGGCGCGTACACCGAGCCTGGTCGCGTCCAGGAGAATCTCGATCTGCGAAGAGCGCAAGGGACCAAAGCCGTCCAGCAACTCTATCAGGGCAGGGGCCCTTGAGCTCGCACGCCTGCCGGCCTGAAGGGCCTTAATGCGTTCACACGCCGCTCCTGCATCGACGATATTCTGCCGTAGACGATGCGTGACGTCCCGCAATGCCATGGCAATCATACCTCGCGCCGCGCACCGGTCCGAGGGATCGATTGATCCGATCGTATTCACAGCATCAGCACGAATAAGTCCGGGGAAGGGGAGGGCCACGGACAAATTGCCAGACCTCTGCCATCGCTCGCCCCAAACCATTTCGACCGCCCAACGGGGGGAGGGGGGGGCATGCCGCTCGACAGTAACGCTCCTCGGACCTAGCATAACGGTCTGGTAATGAGGTTCCGAAGGTGCAAACAGCAAGCTCTCGCCAAGCGACACGTGGAGCTCACGCAAATCAGCCAAGGGGTGTGGGGAGGGCGGCAGCTGGCTGACCAGCCCGTGCGCACCATCAACAATTGTGCGGATGTCGATGTGGTCAGTGTCTGAACTACCCCCAACCCCCCAAAGGGCAACAGGGGCGAGCAGTGCTCTCTTAAAGCGGGGTGCAATATCGGCCAGCTCCTGCCAACTGCTATGGCCAAATTCTGTGAGGATGGTCTCACAGATGGCTCTCGGGTCGCGCTTCCCCAATGCGGGTTCGTCACTTAGGGTCGCAAGTCCAGCAAACCAGGCGTGAAAGCGATGTTCGGTGAACTCGTGGCCTTCACCGGCCAGCGCCGAAACAAGTAGATTGCGCAAGCTGCGCAGAGCCAGAAGCTGTCGAACCGAAGGCGGGCACATGGCCACCGACCCATCGAGGCGCCCGAGCTCGAGGCAGGCCTCGAGCTCGCAAGATTGAGTGGCCGGATCGATAGCTAAACCCGAATCAGGATATAGCATTGCCATGCTACGGCAGAATCCTCCATATATTACAGCGTGTTATTGGACATGTTAAGCTAAAGATGTTTTACTATACAAGGTCCCGGATATCTTTGCTAGCGGCCCGGGCTGACCGAAAAGCCGGTCCCGACGCAAGCTCCGGACTGCGTCAGGTCGCCACAGGACGCCTCTCGATGCCGGCCAAGGACGAGGGCCGAGAGGGGGTGGCGCCACTGGAAAAGGGTCCTCTGCTATGGCCGCCTTGTGGTCCATGTCGGGTCTGGATCGGCCGCTTGTTACAGCCCATTGAGTCTGGCGGCCATGTCAAACAACATGGCCTTGACGACCTTACGCCCTTCTATCGAAAGCCTGATGATAACGCGCAAGCGGTTGTGCGGATCAGGATGTCGCTCGATCAACTGATGGCCGTGTAGCCAATCTATCCATCGAAGCGCTGTCGTATCCTTTATTCGTGCTGCCCGGGTCAGCGTCCTGATATGCATCGTTTCCTTGCTTAACTGCGCGATGAGAAGCTCGAGGAGCATGGACCAAGCAGGTTTGCACGAGGCTTGGCGGCAAATCACGCGTTCGCGCAGACGCAAGTGTGCCCGGTAGGCTATCGCCATCCTGAGGAGGTCTTCGTCATTTTCCATCTTTATCGGTCCTTACGGCGGGTTCGTAAGGCGGGTGCAGAACCGCGGTTGGCATTGGACGGGCGGTGGCCGCCGTGGTTTCGGTATTGGAAGGGCGCGGCGATGCCGCTGGCGGCAGAAGGACAAGCGGGCGTTGCAGGATCGTAGGGACGATCGGCCAAGCACGCAAAGCGATCAAAGTGCTGCAAGAACCAAAGCCTGTCGGCAACCGCGAACGTATCCATTGTGCCGCTGATGCCGCATGCATCGTGCGAGACGGGCTCGCAACCCGGGCGCGCAGCATCACGATATGGCAAAGGCCATGCCGCATGAATCTGGCGGCCTCCGCGTCGCAGGGTCTTGCGAGCAGCAAGAGCGGGCAGGGGGGCGGAAGTGGCTGGGAGCTGCGTCGGCGGGACATGACCGCTTTCGGTGGTGTCGAGCGACGCATTTGCTCCCCAAACCTGTTGCGGGGAACCGAGATCATTGCGTTTTGCACGAATGTGCGAAAACCCGTCCGAGGTCAGACAAGAGCTGTTCGGTAACCTCGGTTCCGTGCGGTGTAAGTGTGACATGGATCCGTCGCCTGTCGCCCGGATCGGACTCCTTGGCAACAAGGTCCATCGTTAACAGCGCGTCAAGCCAACCCAGCGAGGTGGTGGGGGCGATTCCGGTCAGCAAGGCTATGTCGCCAAGGCTCAGTGGCATGCATCTGTCGCTATTGAGGTACAGTTCGAGCAGAATGCTCCAAGGCGCACTGCCAGGTGGCCCCATTGGCAGAATTGACCGCCTGGAATGCAACGATTCGCGATAAGCTGTGGCAATTGCGCGCAAATTCACAGGTGGGGGCAGTTCTGGGTTCATAGACCTATAACTAAAGTTAGCAGAGCCAATTACAGCTCTCGATGGACGGTCATCTATCGCGGTGAAGGTTCAAAAGTAAGACCCAAGTTGAACAGTGCCTTCATAGAACGGATTTTATATCAATAGGATACGCGAGTGTGCGCGGGTGTTACCACTACATTTTGCGGCTGATGTGTGGGACGCGCGAACGCGCGGCGGAGCTTACGTTGCGGGCTGCTCAGCAATGTTGGCTGGGAGAGCGATGCCGACAGCCTTGAAGACGTTGCCCACGTCACCTGTGACGTGCGTGCGTGTGGTAATGGCCTTGCCATCCTTTTCGATGGTGGCCTGCTGGAGACGATCGAGATCGTTGAGAAGCGGCTGCCATTCGGGCTGGAAGCCCTTGTCCTGGCATAGCCGGGTCAGTTCCTTGGCGAGCGTCAGGGCAAGGAACGAGACGAAGACATGGCCGCGGATCGCGGCATCGGACTGATGGAAGATCGGCCGGGTATCGAAGCTGGCCTTGGCCACGCGGAACAGGGCTTCGACCTGTAGCAGGTCACGATAGCGGATCACGGCTTGGAGCGGTGTGATCCGGGCATTGGTGCGCAGGACACTGATGCCGTCGAAGCGGGCCTCGTCGGCGAGTTTGCCCAGATCGATTTCGAAGCTCTTGCCGCTGGCTTTGAGATAACGCCGATAGGCCGAGTTACCGACCAGCGCCTTGTCGCCCTTCTTGAGCTGGGCCTGGAGCCCGTCGATGATGGCCTGACGGTCCGCCTTGTCCTTCTTGGCTTCGGCCTCGTTCAGCGTGACGATGTAACGCTGGGTGTCCTTGCCGCTGCCGACACGGACCTCCTTGACCCACAGCTGGGTCTCGCCTGCCTGCCGCTCGAGCACGAGCGGAACCATCGGAGCAGTGTCGTTCAACACGACATCGCGGATGACGCTGCTTGATCGCTCGCGGGCGCCGAGGATGTATTCCATGCCCAGTTTTTCGAGTGCGGCAATAGTGTCGGCGCTGATCATGCCGCGATCGGCCACGACGCAGGACCGGGTAATCCCGAAGCGCGTACGCAGGCGCGTGACGATGGGCAGGAGGACTTTCACATCGGCCGTATTGCCCGGCACCATCTCGGTGCAGATCGGCCGCCCCTGGGCATCGATCACCACGGCCAGGATCATCTGCGCAAGCTCGGGCCGGTGATCCTTGGAATGACCACGCCGCCCCAGCGTGTCACCGCCTGCGCCGTAGAACGATAGTGAGGTGGTATCCATGAACACGAGGCTCAGATCCGTGAACAGGTCCCGGCGCCTGTCGAACAGCTTCTCCTCGATCACGTCCTTCACGCATCGGGGTGCCAACGCGCCTTCAGCTTTCTCCTCGATCTCCTCGCCCAGCCAGGCCATGGCACGGTAGAAGTGATGGAGCGCCAGATCCTCAACTCCGTCGATGGCATAGCTCTTCATCCAGTCGGTGCACGCCCGGTCCGAGCCTGACACGAACAGCCGGTGCAACATGGCAACGAAAACCGCGCGTTCGACATCAAAGCCAAATCCACGCCCTGCCAGCACCTCGGCCAGCACGGCATCGACACCAAGCCGCTGCCACAACCGGCCAAACAGCAAGGGGCCGCCGATGCGGTGGGCGGTTATCTTGCCATCATCGATGTCGGAAAGGATGATGCTGCGTTCGGCGTGCCGGGCAATCGAAGCTGCCAGCCTGTCCAGTTCGCCACTGGCGGCAAGAGCATCCTTGCGGCCCAGCGCCTTGATGGTGCGCTGACGAACGACCTTACCCTCGCGCACGCTTTCGACGAGATAGAGGTAGCGGTGGCCCCGGGCGACTCGTTCGACAACAAACATGCATGTGTTGTTATCGCCGACCTGCACAATACTCCACAGAAACACCACGTTCAGCGCAAATGTTGTTACTACACCCAATCTCCGCGCCAAATCCACATCACGCAAATTCAATCACTTACGAAGCAATGTTCGACACCTGTTCCAACGTCACTGTCCAACTTGGGTAAGAGGCCAGATAAGACAATCGCAGAAGCGACATCGTGAACACTGTCTTCAGGATCTGGTTGCACCTTCTTGGAAAAAATAGATTTGATCGAAAAGGGGCTTCACACGATTTCGTGAGAAGTCATACAATTTGAACGACAATGGGAGCAGCCGTCTTGTCAGGCGGCCCATGGTTCATCGTGTTTATCATGGCGTTGAGAGCGCAGATGAGTTTGCGCATGATGGCGATAAGGATGACCTTGGGCGGTTGGCCGGTTTCGGCGACGCTGCCTGAAGGTTTTGATGACAGGATTGTGCTGTCTGGCGATAAGGGCTGCCATGTAGGCGGCATCGCGCAGGGGTTTGCGGCCGCCGATGGTGCGTCGTTGCCCCCGGAATGTTCCGCTTTCGCAGTGGAGGGGAGCCACGCCGAGCAGTGGCGCGGCCGCCGGCGGGTCAGTTGGCCGAGCTCGCGCATGAGCGCCAGCAGGGTATGGGCAAAGACTGGCCCGACGCCCGGGACCGAGCGAAGCAGGCGGTTGCGGGGGCCATGCGTTCGTCTGCGGCGACTGCTTCGGCCATGGCCTGGTCGATCAGCAGGATATCCGCCTTGAGGCTTGCGATCCGCCGCGCAGCCATGCGCTTGAGCACACCATGCACCGTGCGCAAGGCGTTGGGCCGATGTGCGGTCAGCTCCACCGCACACAGCGCTGCCAGCGCCTCGCGCTCGTAGCCGCCACTGGCTTCCAGACCGATTGCAGCGGGGCCGAGCCACACCAGGGCGCGCGGATGCCCTTGCCGTCACTGGCGAATTCCAGCGCCTCTCCATCCGGCCACAGGCACACATCGAGCCTTGACCTGCTCACATCGATACCGACAAACACAGCCTGACACGTCATCTTCGTTCCCTTCCTTGCGCGTGCGGGGTAGAACCCCTCGCAACCGTGCGGGTTGATGAAGATCCGTCCGGGCCCAGGCTCCCCAGCGGTCTAGGCAACCAAGGTGGCTGACACCTGGATTGGTCTGACTCGGGGGCGTGCCGGGGGGCCTTGAGGCGAGCTTGGCCGCCCGAAATTTATCGATTTGGCATTGGTTCGGTTTGGCAAGGTTATGATGTGCCGCTCAGGGGTATATTGCCGTTCACGAACATTGTTCGACAAAGGGCAAAAATGCCAGGCAAACGGACAATGAGGAAAGGAGCACGAGCACTGGAACCCGGGGATGGCCGCAGGAGTGTGTGAGATATAGCATCCTCGGCTAAGACCGTGCAGAGTCTGGGGGCGGTGGTTCGACTTCGTTTCCAAGCATAAACAAGGCATCGGTGTCGACGTTTCCGAGACCTCACCTGCTCAGCGAGCGGGTGACCGCGCCGGGTTTGGTGTTGGCCTTAATCAAGCGCATCATTGGCAGGCTGTGCGGTTCTAACGCTGGCTTCGGCCCATTGCAGCGCTTCTTCATGAAGTTGCGGAATTTCGTTTGTGCTCGAAATCCGATGGGCACACGACGAAATCGGTCCGCGCACGGTGGCAGACAACGATCTGCCATTGGCTTGCTTGAGCATTCGCTTCATCTCTGGCTGCCTTCCCGGCGCAGCGTAGCAAAGCCGAGCTGGCTGGACAATTCGGGTAGATGCTTATGCTAGGGTCCAAGCAAGACGCAGGCGCGCCTTGCATGCTGGACGTGCCATTAGTCACCAAGCGGTCCGAGGTAAAAAAGCCTAAACCAGGACCGGCAAGCTGGCCAGCGATGCCTTTGTAGGAACCGAACCCACTTGCGGTTGTCGAGCGGGTTTGTAGCGACAAGTCCTCTCGTTCGAGAGCTTCCTCAACCTCGCCGCCGCAAGGCTATGGCTCAAGTCTTTTGTCAACGCGGCCTAGCCCGTCCAGACAATTACCTCTCAAGGACAACCAACTAAGACCATTCCGCTGTTGTCTGTCGTGGCCTTCGGCCCCTTAATGAAAGGCGCTCCCTTTTGCCGCCTGATCCAGTACAGCCTCGCGTACGCTCGATGGACGGTACCGGTGATCTGAAGGCCCGGATCGATGGAAGTGGCCGCCTGAACGGCTGGCGCGAAGGAGGATGCGTGATTACTGAAGGCTCAAGTAGCCGGCGATCTCCTCCGCCAGCTTTTCCATTTCGACGGCAGTTTCGATCTCGTGCCGTTCCCGCAAGTCCTGCGCACACCCTCCGACAGCTTGGAGCAAGTCGTTCAGGCCGTCGAAGACGTCGGTGAAACCGAATTGGGCAAGGTATTTACCGACGTCCTCGTCCTTACCCTCAGCGAGCGCCATCCAGAAAGTGTCCAGCTTTGCCGTGACGCTACGCAGATCATGAGGATCTTCCTGTGGCATCAATCCTTCCATTCCCGGTCAGGGTAAGCGTCGGTTTCCGGATCCGCGCCTTCTGCATGCAACGTCGCTCTTACGAACGGGGGGGGAATAGGTTCCACTACCGGTATTACGCCGTCAAAAGCCACACGGACCCAAGCGCCATGCTGCCCTCCCATTGTAATATTGCTTGGACTGACCGCCACCGCGCTGATCAGCAGCGCCGAGCGCCATCCCGACTGTAATCCCGCATCGCCGTGCAAAGCGCGCTATGTCCCCTTCGTGCTGGCCCGGCGCGAAAATACCGTCCGATTAGCGCCCGTCTGTTTTCGGCTGCTTTGCCACTCAGTCCTCTTACTGCTGGAGCGCAAAAACCCGGAGGCGGTGCTGGTATAGGCGGCGGCATTGGCGAGGCGCTCTCGGTGCGGTACGATTGGCAGTTACCGGGAATGGTCTTTCCGTTGACCTTAGATGACCCGCCTCTGCGCTAAAGTGAGGCATACTTGCGATCAAATGACGCCAAATTGGCGGAACTTTATTCAATGAAAACAGACAGATGATCCTCGAGGGCAGTCAATCGCTGCCACGTTAAGGTTAATTCTTCTGTTAACCATTGCACGGCTCGCCAATGAATGGCGCATGGCACAAAAGATTGCACTTCACATCCTCGAACCACAGGATCGTTTCCGGACAGCGCTGGCCCGGCTTGGCTATGAAGCTGGATTTCACTGTGAAATTTATGAAGACATCAGCGAGCTTTTCGAAGCGATTCCGCGCAACGGCGTGGTGCTGATCCGGGACGATGGATCATGCAGCGCCATTCCCGCGCTGGTCCGACACCTTGCATTGCAAGGCCAATGGTGTACGTTTGTTGGCTATGCTGATCACCCGAAGGTCGACCACGTGGTCCAGGCCATTAAAGGCGGTGCGCTTTCCTTTATTGCCACACCCGGGACAACGGACGACCTTCTTGCCGTGGTCCCCGCTGTGGCAGCAGAAGCTGAGTTGCGCAGAGATCTGATCGAGCGGGCAGTTCGGGCTCACCAGAGCCTTGCCCGTCTTACAGATCGCGAGCGGCAGGTGCTTGACGGGATTGTTTCGGGCGAGAGTTCGAAAGCCATAGCGCGAGTCTTGGCGATCAGCCCACGGACAGTTGAGATCCACAGGACCAAGATGCTCGGCAAGCTTGGCGCAAGAAATGCGGCAGACGCCGTGCGTCTCAAGGTCGAAGCCTCGGCTTATACCGCTATCGCCGCCTGATTACTCCTTCGCCACGACTGGTTTTTAATCGAGCGAAAACCAACTGCCGCTCGAGAATAACTTTCTCTGCAGGTATAGTTTCGCCACACAAAGCTTCGGAGTCATAAACGTAAAGGGAAATATCTCACAATTTCTACAATTACTCCGACTAAACTATGCCTTTTAAACGACACGTCATTAAAGGCTCGTTACATTTTTTCCCAGCATGCGAACGTGAGATCAGACCTTTCAGAGCAGAATTGAAATATAAATCGTTTTTTTCCAAAGTGCAGAAATTCCGCTTTAGCACTGGATTGTCCAAAAGGAAAAAATGTCAGGATTGCCGTTTCTTATGCCAAATCAGTGCGCCTGTAATTTGACTGTTTGTCGTTCACCAGCTGCTCCGTCAGTGTCGGTACACAGAGCCTGATTTGAAGCGTGTCCACTATGGCAATTAATGGCTATCTCTCGTTTTTCGAAATTCCGCCTTTCACCGCCCGTGTTCGGAAGGGGCATTTCAAACGAGGCAACTTGCGCACTGCCAGAAAAGGCCTGCCTGAAGTTCTATCCGAAGTTCAGTCGCTCACAATAAATAAGCAAGCCCCGCCAAGACCGTCGTGGTAGGACCGCGGTAGTTGGTCTGCCTCTTCTCTTCGTAAGTAGGCGCCCTGATCGCATGTTCTAAAAGAAGAAATGGTAACTGGACTACTGAGCTTCTTCAGCACCCTATGTGGGACTGGAGAGCTTATGGGCAAGAGTGAGGGGCGGAACGAAGGTCTATCCCGGGCTTTGGAATTGCTCGAAGAATCCTTGCAGATTCTCGATGCGCACCAGATGGTTGAGGCAGCCCTGCGTGTCTCGCTGGCCATTGATGTCTTGAAAAGGATGCAGGGGTGCGGGGAACTCGGGGATAGGTGACGCGGGAACCAAAAGCGCGAGCTTTTGGGCGCTGTCCGGCCGGCGAGAACGGAGGTTGTAGATTAAAGTCTGGCATGCCGAGTTCTGCCTCGTACGGCAATGCCGCTGACGAAAGCGGCGGCGACCTTCGACCTGGGGATGCTTCACCAGCGCTATTGATGCGGTAACGTACAAACCACAAACCAATTCAGGTCAAATGGGACAGCATCCCTATGGCACATGCAGGGAGAACTGTCTCAGGGACGGCACATTTTTGCTGGTCGAAGGTGGCGTTGAGAGCATTGGCGAGTTTTCGCCTGACGGCGCCGAAAATGACTCCTGCGGGTTCTCCGGCGTTTCGCGGTTTTTAGTACGGTGCTGCCGTGGCGACAATGCGCTGACTTGCACCAAGGCGGCAACGTCGAGCCCTTCGCAGGGAGGTCTGCAGCATCCGGCCATGCTTCGCTTGTCGCTGAAGGCGACGCTCTATCCGCCAAAAGCTGTGCCACCGAGGAGCGATCGGGTTAGCCAAGACGCCATGTTGCACTGAGCTGTGGCATTGAGGCAAGTAGCTTTGCCGCAGTTGTGCAGCCGATGCGTGGCGGCGAGCATATAATCGTACTGCATTCTGCAAGCTCGGGACTATGCGAGCGGGCTGGCGATCCCTGCTTCAACTTGCGCGAATTCCGCCAACAGCCGTTTGATCCTTTGGGCCGCGATCCGTCTGATTACTGTTGTTGAAGTGTGTTCGGCCGGGGTGGCTCAATCGGCGAACTTCGCACAACGGCCGGCGTGCTGTGACGAGTTCGCCAAGGCAGGCGCAGGCGAAATCGCTATTGCATCGAACCGGTCGTTCTTGGCCAGGAATCCTGGGGCGCGGGCCAACTCGTGCACGTGCATGGGGTGCGACCCCTGAGGCGGATAGATCTGCCGCGCACAGAACGCCAGCAGAGCAGGTTCATGCGCATCTGAAGCCTCAGTCGTCTGCACGGCGGCAGAGCTACCGGACGAGCGCACGAAGGCCATCCGGACCTTGGCGACAGCGCGCGCCTCACTGTTTGACCACAGACGGGTATTGGTCCGAGCCCAGCTTCGCCTCGATGCCGAGATACTGATCGTGCTGTGCCATGATTCCAAGCCCATCCTTGCGTCTGCCGGGGCAGCGTCTGGTGCAAGGTTCGGCCTAGTGCATCTCCGTCGAAACCCTGGCTCCTCGACGGGTGCCAGGACCATTGGCGACGCGGGCGCGCAAACGAAGGGGTGCTCTACCGCCGGAACTTCCGCAACCGCATCATGCACCATTCACAGGATAAAGCGGGCATCACCGCACTGGCGGCAAGGTGCTGTGCGAGCGTCTGCCAAGCACATGTCAGGCCCTTTATGAAAAAAGCTCCATGGGCCTTGACGTTCTTAGAACTTGCCATCTTTGCTGCTCCGCGGGCACCACAGGGGCAAGTTGCATGGCGGTAGAAGTTTCTGAGCATTTGGCCAGTTTCATTTTCATGTCGGTCCTGGCCGCGCTTGTCCTGCTCGTTGCAATCCGAAAGCGCAGGGCAGATCGCCAGGCAATGGCTAATGCCGGTCACCAAAGGCAACGCCGCTCCCTCGTGTGCGAACCTGACACGGCCAATCAGCGGCGAACCGATGAAATTGACCAATACCGCGAAACTTGCATTGCACCTGGCGGTCAGGTGCCAATGCCGAGAGTTCCTGAAAACATTGGGTCGCCTGACATCCGTCTGACGGTCACGGACGGCGAGGAAGAGGAAAAAGCGGAAGAAGTTGTACAGGCCCCCATGCAGAGGCGCTCCACCTCGCCCGGCGCGACCGTCATGGAGGCGTTTGAGCGAGACCTAGAGGCTGCTTTCGAGAGCTACGCTGCGGGATCCGGTACGGTGACCGCGATCGAGGAGGTCCTTGATCGATATGGTCCATGCACCCAGGAAGATGTGCGAGGCATAGTGTCGGCAGGTGCAACTGGTCAGGACAGCCCGGCAGGGCTTGCCGAGGCCATCGAATGGGTGCGGATGTGGGTAGCTGATCGCAAGCGCTGCCCTGGGTCCGAAGGCAGATAGTTGCGCATCGTAGACAGAATGAGGCTGTGGGTGCCGCCCCTGTTCTGATAGCTGCCATAGATATATGCCCCAAGGCCAAAGGGGAGTGTCGAATTGGTAGGCGGACTGCCCATTCTCGTCTGATTTCAAGCACTAGGCAGGAAGTGCGATTGACGCGGCCGAACAGATCGTTAACAATCGTTCAGGGTGTGAGTTAGGACGCTTGGAGGGGGCCTTGAGTTCCAGCGGGGGCAATATAACGCAATTCAGGAGGCATGACGGCGCGTCGCGATCACGGCAGCTTCTAAGTTCCTATCCCCACGGCAGGTTACTGCTCAGTCGTGCCAGGCGTGAGCTTGCATCGCTCGAGCGGTTAGCTGACCTCAGCGTCTCCATGCCGCTCACCAATGACGCCTGGCGTATGTTGCTGCGAATTTTTGTCGATACCTTGCAGGGTCGTGTAGTCACGGTGCATGGGCTTGCGAAGGATCTGGTCCTCTCTCCAGATATTGCGAGGCGCTACCTCCTTGCCCTGGAAAGTGAGCGGCTGGTCTTGGTAGTTGCGACCAAAGGCATCGGTGCGGCTTGCGGTGTAAGCGATCCTGAACCGGGTTCGATTGAACGCGGAGTCACGATCGGCGACGAAGGCATTTTGAGAGTTGCCCGCTATTTCCTCCCTGAGGCGGCTAACGAATAGATCCCGACAAGGGTTCTGGGCGCTCCTTCATTGACGGTCTGTCTGGCTCCTTTCCAGACAGTCTCTTGTTGAGTGCAAGGCCATGACGTTTGGATCGCAAGCTAGCGCGTTTTCCGATTATGTTGGATCATATCCGGGCTGAAGTAATTGGCGTTTTCATCGGGTTTGAAGATGTCGACCATCATTCCGCTGTGGCCCCAGAGGGAAGAGACGGTTCGCTCACCAACCCTGCAGAGCATGGCCTGAAGCCGCGAGAACGCCTTCTCGATGGGATTAAAGTCGGGGCTGCAGGGTGGCAGGAAGCTCAGCTATGCACCGGCCGCTTCAAAGAGCACTGCACCGATGCGCGCTTATGGCTCGACAGGTTGTCCACGATCACCACGTCGCCGAGCGGCATTTCCGATATAAGGACTTGCGTAACATAGGCCTCGAACCACTCGTCATTGATCGGGCCATCGAGCGCCATCGGCGCAATCATGCCGGTCATGTGCAGGCCCGCGACCAGTGCTACGGTCTTGCGATGGCCGGGAGGGAACCCCATTTCCTTGGCGCACCGCTCGTGACTGTGGGTCATGTTGGTGGCGGTCCAGGTCTCGTGGATAAACGCGAGCCGCTCGGAATCCAGATTAAGCTTACCGTTGGATCAAGCCCGGCTCTGGCTGAGGATGTCGGGGCGGTCTTGCTTGATCGCGTGCCCCGTTTTTGCGTGTGATCTCCCGGCAGATCAAAGAACGCCAGAGTGTCCCGATCCCGATGTGAAGGCCTTGCGCGGCTAGGGTCCGACTGGACCTATACCAGCGTGACGTCCCCGTTCTCCGCCAGCAGCGCCGCGATACGGTCCGCGTGACTATCGGTTTTCGGCGAGCGCTGATCACCACCCAAGCTTGCCTGCAATCGCACGGCCATGCTCGCGGGACATGTGCCGCCAGCGAACTGCCGTGGCAATGCCAACCCCAAAACGAGCCGCTGCCGCTCAGCAACTCATACCCCTGTGTGTCGCCGCAACGGCGCGGTCACGCAGATCTTGAGATAAATCTAGAGCCATCCAGGCTGGCCTCCAAACCAGCAAGAAGGATGAACCAGAATCCAATGCCGCGGGAATCCTTCGCGATTCAAGGGCGGTGGAAAACGCTCAAAGAGGTGGGTAAGAGGGCTAGCGAAAGGAAGCTGTAGTCGCCGCTCATGATGAGGCCGATATGTTAGATTCGGTTCTGCGTTCGGGATGAAGTGTAGTCTTTAGCTAAACAACGCGGGCAATCGAGCGCTTCGAGATGGCGGTCAGTCGGTCTGGCCTTCGGCCGACATAAGAGAATCGTTTTCAATTAGGTCGGCCAGCGCTTCCAGGGCCGATGCAACGTGGATGCCCGGCAGGTATGCGCCGTGCGAGTCAATGATATCAAGAGCTTCCTGCAACTTGGCGAATGCTTCGGACAACATTAAACATGACCCTCAATTGGCCCGCGGCCAGTCTAGACGCTGCCAATTTGGAACTACTAGCGTCAATGTACCCGAATTGGAATAGTTTGGTGAAAATGGCGTAAATCCGGAACAGCTCATAGCTCTAAAGTGCATATTGCCGCGCATGGTTTTGGAGCCTCAAAGTTGAGTTGCCGGGTGGACGACGGGTGAATGTTTGCCGGCGTTGCTGTTGGGCAAAAGGGGTCCCTCCAACGCCGACAACAATCCGTGCAAGGATAGGGGCGACAGGGCGGAGACAGTATTTACTCCGATAGAATGAACATGCGAGTTCGGTTCGCCCATTCAAATTATATACTAAGAACCAGGAAACTTCTTACATCACAGGGAGTGAGGGATTCTCCTGCGGCTTCAACATGATGCGCCAGAGAATTTGACGTAGCGTCCTCGCTTTTCGCCTGAGGCGCAGATTTATGCCGAAGCCCGCAAAAGAAACGGGCGCATAAATCGCGACAGAACTCGCGAGGTCCTTGACGGAAAAGAATTCTTATGGAGTAATGCTTGGGAATGGGGCTTAGTATTGATGCGTAGACTAAGCAGGGGGCGGCGGAATGGAGCAGCTTGATCGCCGGACGGTCGCGGGAATTGCGCAGATGCTGTTGCGCTTGTCCGATGAAGATCCCGAAGGACGCGAGCTCGCACTTGCGGGTGGGGGAGCGAGTGATGAGCGGCTCCTTGCAAGAGTTCGAGACGAACAGGTTCGCCGGAGCAAGCGGCACAAGTTCCTGGGTATCTCGCGCGACCTCTTTTCCGACCCAGCTTGGGATCTTCTGCTTGAGCTTTATGCGGCACGGCTGGATCGTAAGCGCGTGTCGTCCTCGACCATGGGATTGGAGGCCGGCATTGCGCAGTCCACGGCGCTGCGCTGGCTTGGATACCTTGTAAATCTAGGTCTGATCGAAAGGACGCAGGACCCACACGATAAGCGCCGTCAATGGGTCGTGATCAGCGATAGAGCGGCTGCGGGCATGCGCCGGTATTTCAGCTGATCGAAAACAAGCTGGCGTGAGCGTGCGACCGGGGCTCTCTCAGGCAAGTGGCACCAAGGCGCGCCTCCCCCTGCAATCGAGGTTAGGCTTGACGTCGCCCGATTGGCGAGGGATGGCGACAAGATTGGCGCAGCCTGCAGCTATGGCTGGGCCGCGCAAACGCGGTCGGTTGGCACAGTGCACGCGGCCTCGTCATCGCGAGAAGAACAGGCTTGGCGTCGGTGTTTGCGCGGCTTCTGCAGGAGGGCGGGACGATGCAATAGTCGCTAGTGCTTGCTCGACGAGTGCATGGGCATCCGCGGTCAGGGTGAGGAAGATCCGACGCCCGTCAATTTCGTCCTTGTGCCGTTGCAGAAACCCGCGCCGTTCGAGGAACTTGATCCACCTGGTGATTGACGAGCCCGGCACGCCGGTAGTGTTTGCGATGGCCCCCGGGGTGCGAAGCTTGCCTGATCTGAGCCCGACATAGACCTCGAGAAGGATGTCGAAAGTGGGGTCGCAATGAAGATCGACATTGGCGAACAAGGCGGCAAGCTGCTGGCGCATGTTCAACTCCGCAGTGGCCACCCAGATCAATGAGGCTTCGCATCGCTGGTCGGCGCCTTGCGCGAGAGAAGCAAGGGCCATGGTCGAGGCGAGCTCTATCATGGGAGCAACCTCGCTCGCCGCATGCTGAAGATTCCTTCGGATCCGACAATAAAGTGCTCAGCAAGATGAAGTCCTTGGTTGACCGCCATCTGATGCAGAAGCGCTGTTGCGCCGATATCTGCCGCGCTGGGACGAGCAGAGCCATTTGGATGATTGTGGGCCATGACAATCTTGTTGGCGTGAAGCTTTCGGGCTTGGTGCAGCAATCGTTTTGGCTGGATGGCAACGCGGGACCGGTTCCCCGATGCGGTCACATCGATCCCGAGGCAGGTCCCGTCTGTGCCGAAGAACAGGACAAGCATCTGTTCGAGAGGTGCGGTGCCGAGCCTTTGTTTGAGGAAGCTGGCAAGAACGGGCGAGATGCCAGCATCTGGTACGGAGCTCCAAGCGTCTGTCCTGCGTGCAGATGCAGACTGTTCGCGCGAACGGTTTCCAGCCTTCTCACGCAGTGATCGCAGATATAGAAGCGGTTTTTGCGCAAGGCTGGTACGGATGTCGAGGGGACGTGCGAATGTGAGCCTGCCGCTCAGAATGCGGTTGCACCAGTGACTCTTCGGTCGCGCACTGCAAACCATGTACCAAGGGCGAGGATGGCCAGTTGGATCCAGGACGGCGCACGCATCATCAAGGCGTAGGCAAAGGGTGCGTAGCTTGTTGCGAGCAAGCGCACGAAATGCGAAAGGAAAGCAATGAGCTGTGCGCCTGCGAACCATAGTGGCCACCATTTTCCGGACACCAAGGCGAGGGCGGTCATGGCTATCAGGACCAACCCGTCGATCACGAGATAACCCATATCCATCTGCTCGAAGCGCATAGGCTTCGCGCCGAGAGCGGCGTAGAGCGGCGATGCGAGCAGAAGGCAGGCCATGACCAGCGCGCCTCGCTTTTCGGTCTGGCCGGCACGGCGCCAAGCGTAGACCGTAATCAGTGTCAGTATGAGAATCTGCAAAGCGTAGCGCACAGTGCCAGAGTGCCTGTCTGCTTTTGCAGGTCAAGGGCGATCAGGCGGCCATGGCCTCGTTGCGGCCAGTGTCGATGGCCCCTTTGATCGGGGGGCATTCGCCATAGTCCGCAGCCATCATTTCGCGACCGAGGGCGGAAAGCTCGCGATGGACGCGCAGAAAGTCGCTGCTGGCGCTGACCAGGGCCTGCTGGCTTTGGATAAGCTTTGCGATCGCGATCTGCCCGGCGTGGGCGGGTACATCCCCGCCGGTGCGTGCGGCAAGCAAGGTCTGGAGCACGGCAGTGGTTGCCTGGAGTGCCTGGTCGATTGCCAGTTCAGCAGTCGGAACTTCGCGGGCGAGCCGCGCGGCGGCAACGGTCTTGGTCATGGTCATCGCAAATCCCCTGCCGCTTTGGTAGCGGCGCAAGCGTGTGGACATACGAGGCCTTTTACTATCCGAGGAGCGCTACGACGCTCTGGGTTACGCTCATGCCGATCAGGGCTACCACCACAATAAGCAGTGCAAAGACTATGATCAGGCCTAAGCGCACCAGAGGGCTCGTCGGAACTGCAAGGTCCCGAAGGGCAAGGCGTTGCGCTTGCGGCTCGGGCCATGGTGACGCTCCTCCCTGGGCAGGACCGGGGAAGAGGCCAATGTCCTCGAACATGAGCAACCGCTCCGTCTCGTCCTCGCCACCTTCATCCGCGATTGGTGTGTCGCTGGCGACCTGTGCAAAGCCACCTGTGGAATTTACACAGGTCAGTTTGAGCTGCGCATAGACACGTGCGGTGTCGCCGCGCCGGGTCGTGCCGAGGCGCAGGCGGGCAGCAGCAAGGCGTTGGTCCACGGCCGATGGTGAAATGCCGAGAGCTTTCGCGATTTCCTTGTTGCTCTTGTGCTCGAGCAGGAGGTCGAGAACCTCGCACTGTTTGGCCGAAAGACCGGCGAGATCATCGGACCAGCGGTCATCGTCGCGGGAAACGGGGATTTCGAGACGTGTGGCCATTCAGTATGGTTAACAGAAATGCCCAAAAGGGGGAACGGGGCTCGATGTAAAATCCATGTTAACGGATTGCGGGGATTACGTCGAATGGCTGCTCGTGCTGGGGCCTCGAGCCGATGGTTGGCCGCAAATCTCGTCCAGCTTGCGCTCCCAGGCCAGGGCGTGGGTGACGATAGTGTCCAGATGATCATAGCGCGGGACCCACGGCAGCGTGGCTTTGATGCGGCTGTTGTCGGAGATCAGCGCGGCGGGATCGCCTGGACGGCGGCCCTGCATCTCGCGCATGATCTTGCGGTTGGTGACGCGATCGACCGCGTCGAGCACTTCGAGCACCGAGAAACCGCGACCGTAGCCGCAGTTCATCGTCAGCGATTCGCCGGGATCGGCAATTAGCGCCTGCAGTGCCAGAACATGGGCGGCGGCAAGATCGGAGACGTGGATGTAATCGCGCACGCCGGTGCCGTCGGGGGTGTCGAAATCGCTGCCGAACACGCCGACCGAGGCGCGCTTGCCCAGTGCCGCCTCGACCGCGACCTTGATCAGATGCGTTGCGCCCGCGGTCGACTGGCCGGTGCGGCCCTGCGGATCGGCGCCGGCGACGTTGAAATAGCGCAGCACGCAGTAGTTGAGCGCATGGGCGGCGGCGACATCGGACAGCATCGCCTCGGTCATCAGCTTTGACATGCCATAGGGATTGATCGGGCGCTGCGGCGTGTCCTCGGTAACGGGCGAAACCTCGGGCGTGCCATAAGTTGCTGCGGTGGAGGAGAAGATGAAGTGCGGCACGCCCGCCTCGACCACCGCGGCGATCAGTGCGCGGCTCTTGGCGGTGTTGTTGTGATAGTACTTGAGGGGGTTCGAAACCGATTCGGGCACGACCACGGAACCGGCAAAATGCATGACCGCGCGCGTACCCTGTTCGGCAAAGATGCGCTTGAGAAGGTCGGCGTCCTCGATATCGCCTTCGTAGAACGGCACGCCATCGGGCACGGCGAAGCGGAAGCCGGTGACCAGATTGTCGATCACCGCGACCGGATGGCCCGCGTCCCTCAGCGCCAGCACGGCGTGGGCGCCGATGTAGCCTGCGCCGCCAGTGACGAGAACGGGAACCTTCGACATTTAGAGCATCTCCAGCAGCAATATGTGCAAGTTTGCCAGCAAGGCTTTACCTTGGTCGGCCGTACATTTCCCTCGAGATCGCCGGCAGACAGCAATGCGAGCCAGTCTGGAAATTTCGAGCGTCTTCATCGGTGCGCTATGGCATGAAGAATAAAGAGCTGCAAAGGTCGACGATCTTGCAGCGTATGCGAGATCGTCCCAAGCGTCTCGCGATCGAATTTGCCAGATCCATATGTGGCACTGAGCCAGTTTTCCAGATCGCTTCGCGGCTTCACCCAGAAGCGGCGACATCGTGGAGCCTTGGGCGTTCCTCAGGAATTGATCTCCAAGATAGCCCGTCGAACTAGGCTTCGCTGTTGGCGCCATCCGGATGTTCCTGCGCTCGCCGAAGCAGTCGGCAGGGTTCCGATCCCGATGTCAGGTGACAGCTGGTGTCGCTTCTTCTCCCGGCGTCTGTTCAGAAAAGACACCAGCTTGCGGCCTTCGACCGCTGTAACCGTAGTCCTGACAGAACTTTCCGTCGCAATGCCAGAAGGGTGCGTTGCGGGGCAGGCGCTTATCGCTCGTGACTTGTCAGTGGCTTCATTGACCCAATGGTCGCAGCAGGGAAGGAACCCGTTTGAGAAGAGCGTCAGTCTGTTCCGCGCGACCGGGCTCTGTTGGTGGTGACGGCGAGGTGATCGCAGTGGCCGGCAGGAGCGACGCGGGAAACGGCAGACCCCGGTCGTGCATCCATAACCAAGGACGTCGGCGTGATGCCGGCCAGCACTTGTTGCGACGCCTGTCAGTGGGCTACGCCTTTTCCAGACGCGAGCGGTTCGACATCGACACCGATTTTCAGGGACAGTGGAGTCCAATCGCCAAGCCGCGCGTCGGGCAAGAGCTCATGAGTTGTTTACACTTTAGTGGATACAGTGGCGCGGAAACCCAATTGCGGCGAGTGCGTTTGTTTCGTCAGTGCGTGACAAATCCGCCCCGGCGGCTTTTCCGCCTAGAGGTGAAATGCTGAGGTCGTTCGCATCGGCAACATGTGCGTTGCAATATAATCCGAATCGTGCATAAGCGTACAACGAAAGATAGGAGCATACACATGGCAGTTCTCAAGAAGGCGTGTTCGGCCTTGGTAGTGGCGGGCTTGCTCGTATCCGTTCCGGCTGCGGCGGCACAGCGTAAGCCTGCATCGGCCCCATCGGATGTTCGCACGTCAGCGAAGATCAAGAAGGGCGAGAAGGCAGTTGATACGGCTGTAATCGTTGTGGGCGCACTGGCTGTTGGTGCAGCTGCCTACGGTATTGCCAAGGCTGTCGAGGGAGCCCCCGCGAGCCCCTGAAGCGCACCTGCCGCTTCAGATCCAAGGAAACGCCCCGAAAGGGGCGTTTTTTTTGGCATTTGTCTCGCCCGCTCACCGAAATGTCAGTCTGGTCGCCGCAGGCGAGTCACGGTTCGTCGCCTAAACTAAAGATATAGCTTGCTAGCATAGCTCGTTGGTTGGACGGCCTATGCACGTTCTCGAATCCTTGGGTTAAAAGGCGATTTCGCGCATGCTGCAGGATCAACGGTCGTTGAGGAGCGGGAGCAGAGTGGCCTGATGAGCAGATACATTTTGCAAGTGCGAAAGGTCTTCGTTAGAGTCCGGGGTTCTACGTATCCCTTGGCGGCGATTGTGCTGGTCTGGTAGAAACCAAACCTGAGGGGCAGAAATTGTGGAATACAGGCCAATCATTGCCGCCCAGTCGACGGTGCGGATTGTTCCCACGCCAGCAGCTCCCGGCTTTGTCCGGGTAGTGTTGGTTTCGAACCGCTATCTCCTGGGCATTGCGCTAATCCTCGTCGCGCTGGTGCCGCTGTTTCTTGATGCGCTCCATGACACGTTTCGGTCCCGCGTCCGGACCGACATTGCATTGTTGCCGACATACATCGCGTCCTTTGGAGCAGTGTGTCTCGGGCACCTGTCCTTACGCCGGATTGCGGTGCTTCCCCTCGTTTCCGGCGCCAGTCTGATCTTTCCGACATTTCTCGCAAGTTTCACGGTGGGCTTCTTCGTTCTCTTCATTCTGCGCATACCCCTAGGACTGCCGCATTTGTTAGGCAGCTTCGTAACGGCCTGCACATGGTACTTTTTTGCGTCGGTGATGCGTGCGAGGTATGTCCGACCGATTGTCGGCCTGGTAGGAGTTTCGCCTACAGAAGCGGCGCAGCTTTCCGAGCGAATTCATTGGCAGATCCTGCGCGAGCCCCGCCTGCCTCAAGGGATCAGCGCAGTAGCATTCGATCCCCACTCCAACTTGTCGATGCGCTGGTCCTCCTTCATCACGAGGCTCGTGCTGCAGGGCGTACCAGTCTATCACCTCGCGCACATGGAAGAAGGGTTGACGGGCCGGGTCAAGTTTACCGAGCATTCGGATAACGAGTTCGGGGCGTTGCTTCCGTCATTATTTTACCTCAAGATCAAACGTGTAATTGACGTGGTCGTGGCGTTGCTCGCACTTCCATTTGTTGCTTGCATAGTGGCGCTCGTCTCCGTTTTGATCAGGCTTGAATCCCCCGGGCCAGCAATTTTTTGTCAGGTACGGATGGGGCATAGAGGTCGCCCCTTCGTCTGCTTCAAGCTTCGCACCATGCACACGGCCATGGACGGGCCGGCATTCACGGAGGAGGGGGACCGGCGTGTGACGCGCCTTGGTGCTTATCTGCGAAAGTGGCGAATTGATGAATTGCCCCAGGTCTGGAACGTGGCGCTGGGAGAAATGAGTTGGATTGGCCCTCGTCCGGAAGCCATAGGGCTTGCACGGCATTATGAACGCCATGTGCCGTTTTACGGCTACCGACACGCCGTGCGGCCGGGTATTACCGGTTGGGCCGCTGTGCACCAAGGCAATGTTGCCATGTTGGAGGCTGCACAAGAGAAGTTGGAGTTCGACTTCTTCTACATCCGTTACTTTTCGTTCTGGCTGGACGTGCTGATCGTTCTCAAGACAATTCGAACCGTCTTGACTGGATTTGGATCACGTTAGGATCCCGAACCTGCGGATCCTAACGCTGCTGGCTTGAGCAATCAGGCTGACTCTCAGTGGCCCCGGCAACACGAACATAAGGGGTCAAGAATGGATGAACGCTTGCCGAGAAGGGTTGCACGAGTGTCGGCCAGTTCACAAAGGTCGCGGGTTTCAGTCCCGCTAACGGGACTGTTGTGCATCGTAGGAATCGCTTTCCTTTTCGGCGGTAGCGCGCGACCCGATGTGCTCTCTTTGTTGCTTTTGCGGCCATTGTCCATTTTGGCATGTGGTGCCGCATTGCTGACGCTCAAGCGCGAGCATCTGACGGAAAACTGGGCGATCATTGCGTGGTCGACAGCAATCCTCATTCTCGTGATTTCGCATCTTGTGCCGCTGCCCCCACAAATCTGGCAAAGCTTGCCCGGACGGCAGATAATTGTGGAGATTGATGAGGTGACAGGCATTGGCCCTGTCTGGCGGCCGCTATCGATGGCGCCGAAGTGGACCTGGAATGCGCTTTGGAGCCTCGCCACGCCATTGGCCGTAATCCTGTTCGCGATACAACTGTCGGCCCGCGAATTGCGCTTGGCACTGACGAGTGTCGGCCTTGTGGTCGTTCTGAGCGCGATTTTGGCCGTAGCGCAGCTGGCGTCCGACCCCGAAGGGCCCCTGTATCTCTATGCGGTAACCAACAATGGAAGTGCGGTAGGTCTGTTTGCGAACCGGAATCACCAAGCCTTACTTTTGGCGGCAGGATTTCCCGTGCTTGGGCTCTGGCTCGCACAACTAAGTGCCAGGCGACGCACAAATGCACTTCTCATTCGCGTAGCGTGGATTTCTGGTGCGCTCTTCATCATTGCATCCCTGCTAGTGAATGGATCCAGGTCCGGTCTCGTGATGGGAATTTGCGCAGCAGTCATGACTTGGGCGTTGTCCCTCTTTTCGGCTCATCCTGTCGAGCAGCGCGCTCAAGATCGTATTATGCGTTGGCTGACCTGGGGGGGAGGGGCCATCTTGCTGGTTTTTCTGATCGCTTCTGCCGTTTCCTCTGACCGGGCGGTTGTGTTCAGCAGGTTGATGAATTCGGAGTTGGTCGATGATGCGCGCATTCGCAACCTTCCGGCAACGGTGGAAATGTTGCGGGACGTCTTTCCGTGGGGGAGCGGGATCGGCTCGTTCCAGCCAGTTTTCCAGATTTACGAAGGCGACGCCATGATATCGCCAGTGTACATGAATCATGCGCATAACGACTGGCTCGAGGCGATTGCAACCGGGGGGATTCCGGCCGCACTACTGCTCATTGCCCTCCTGGTAATCGTCGTTTTTCAGGTCTTTGCCCTTGCTCGAAGGAACGGGTCAGACCGTCTGCTTTGCGGCACCGGGCTGATCCTGCTCTTGCTTTGCGCGATTGGCTCGCTTAGCGACTATCCAGTGCGGGTGCCGGCGATAGCGGTGCTCATGGCCTTGGGTCTTGTTTGTTTGCGGCCCCCTCGATTGCAATCCGACGGAGCGACAGTGCAGGTAATGACACAGCAAAACCGACGGAAACACTCATATGCAGCGTAGCAGGTTCATTCTCGCAATTGGGTTGATGGCAAGCCTTGCAGGGTGCGGCGGAAAAGTTGTGCTCGGCGGAGACCCGCAGCTCTCGGTGCTGGATGCAACGGAGCTTCCTGTACCTCGTGGGGCAGATCTGTCCGGCGGCGTTCAGCCCTATTACGTTGGTGCGTTCGACCGACTGACGATTGATGTATTCGGCATCGACGAGCTTGCGCAACGCGATATCCAGGTCGACGCGAACGGCAAGATTTCCTATCCCCTGGTCGGTGTGATCGACGTTGCTGGCAAGACGGCAGGCGATGTCGAGAAGCTACTCACAGAGCGACTGAAAGCGTCGTACATACGCGACCCTCAGGTAACCGTGAACATCAAGGAGATGGTCAGCCGGGTGGTGACGGTCGATGGCGAAGTCAAAAGACCGGGTATCTACCCTGTGGTGGGGCGCATGTCGCTTCTGCGGGTCATTGCCAGAGCTGAAGGGACGAACGAATTTTCAAAGCTCGATGATGTCGTCATCTTCCGCACGGTTGCGGGGCAGCGTTACGCGGCCCTCTACAACCTCGATGCGATCAGGCACGGGGCTTACCCCGATCCTGAAATCTACGCCAACGATGTGGTGACTGTGGGGGACTCGCGCTCGCGGCGCCTGTTCAAGGACATTCTGGCCGTATTCCCGGCGCTTGCTACGCCGATCGTCATTGCGGTCGATCGCCTGGCAAATTGAGCTATCGGAACCCATTGACATGATGAATAGCCAAATTCCCATTGCCAGCGATCGTGGCAATGATCCCAGCCGGTCGGCGGACTTGATGCAGGGGGCAGAGTATGATGAAGCTTGGCTGTCCCCGCTGCTTATGCAATATTGGCAGGCGGTCCTGCGGTGGCGATGGATTATCGCTGCCATCATAGCTGCAGCGCTTGTAGCCGGAATGGTTATCACGTTGATGACGCCGGCACGGTACACCGCAAAAACCCAGATCGAGATTAGCCGCGAACAGAAGAAGATTACAAATGTCCGCGGTATTGAGTCCGATACTGAGGCGAGGGATATCGAATTCTACGCGACGCAATATGCGTTGCTCAAGGCTGAGTCCCTGGCCGAGCGTGTTGTGCGCAAGTTGCGCTTAGCCGGTGACCCTGCGTTCCTGGCAGCGCATGGACTTGAGCCGCTGCAGGTCAGTGGGCCGAATAGTGCAAGACAGAGATCAGATGCCGAGCAACGCCGGGCGATTTCGATCTTGCTGTCTAACATAGAGGTGTCACCAATTCGAGCATCCCGCCTGGTAGACGTCTCTTATACGTCACGATCGCCGCAATTGTCGGCCAGAATTGCCAATGCCTGGGCGCAAGAGTTCATCGGATCGTCGATGGACCGGCAATTCGCCTCGACTGCAGACGCACGCAAGTTCCTTGAAGAACGACTTGGACAACTGCGTCAGAAGGTCGAGCAAAGCGAGCGCGATCTCGTCACCTACACTTCGGGCAAAGGCATTGTCACTCTGGACGCCATGCGAGATGCGGACGGCCGTACCTATACCCAGCGAACTCTGGCGTCTGCCGATCTGGAGGCGCTTAACCAGGCGTACATAGAGGCTAGGACAGAGCGGATTGCTGCTGAGAGCCGAGCGACCGTAGGTTCCGTTGACAACAGTCCTGAAGTGCTTACGAACCCGACAATTACGGCACTGCGCACGCAACGGGCGGAAGCGGCGGCGCGTTATGCAAAGATCCTCGTCCAATTCGACGCTAGATATGCAGCGGCGCGCGCCATCAAGCAGGAGATGGATGCGCTCGATGCAGCAATCCAGAGAGAGACGGCGCGGGCGGCAGGGAGCCGGGGGCAGTCCTATGCGGAAG
The DNA here is from genome assembly GCF_000807925.1 of Novosphingobium subterraneum. GTDB lineage: Bacteria > Pseudomonadota > Alphaproteobacteria > Sphingomonadales > Sphingomonadaceae > Novosphingobium > Novosphingobium subterraneum. Next base: position 85,252 of record NZ_JRVC01000033.1, read on the forward strand.
CGTTGAAGCGAGAACGCGATCTTGAGGCCAAGGTGAACGCCCTCAAAGCGGAACTGACGCGCCAGCGAGAGGCCTCGATCCAGCAGAACATCTACCAGCGGGAAGTCGATACAAACCGGCAACTCTACGATGCGTTGTTGCAGCGCTACAAGGAAATTGGCGTAGCTGGCTCGGTAGGGGTCAACAACATAGCTATTGTCGATTCGGCGAAAGTGCCAAGCGGCCCGTCATCGCCAAAAATGTTGCTCAATCTCGCGGTTGCTGCACTGGCCGGCTTGATACTCGCCGCAGCAGTCGTGTTTGCGCTCGAGCAGATTGACGAAGGCATTCGGAATCCGGAGGACGTCAGGAATTTTCTCAAGATTCCACTGCTCGGTAACGTCCCAATGACAGAGGAATCGCCGCTTTCGGAAATTCAGGACCCGAAGACGGGCATGTCCGAAGCGTACTTCAGCGTCCGCTCTACCTTGGCTTTTGCGACCAATCACGGACTCCCTAAGTCCTTCGTCCTTACCAGCACGCAGCCAGGCGAGGGCAAGTCGACCTCTGCTCTTGCGTTGGCGGAGGTGATCGGGCGCACCGGCAAGTCCGTGCTCCTGATTGACGGCGACTTGCGTTCCCCATCCGTGCATCGCTACGTGGGGATCGAGAACAAGTCAGGGCTAAGCAACTTGCTTGCTGGAGAAGACCTCGCTGATCAGATCCAGCAAACGGATCACCGGGGATTGTGGGTGCTTCCTACAGGTCCGATCCCTCCTAGCCCGGCAGAGTTGCTGAGTTCGGACAAGTTTGGTCAGCTAATCACAACTTTCCTTGACCGCTTTGACCATGTGATTGTTGACGCACCGCCAATCCTCGGTCTTGCTGATTCGCCGCTCATGGGCCGGGCAACCGAGGGTGTTGTCTACATTGCGCAAGCAGAGCGCACCTCGCGCCGTGCAATTCGAGCGAGCCTGCAAAGGCTCCGTGCAGTTGGAGTGCACGTCTTCGGCCTAGTTGTGACCAAGGTCGATTTCTCGAAACATTCGTACGGCTACGGCTACGGCTATGGTTACGGCTATGGTTACGGCTATGGGATCACCAAGGAGCAGTCGTGATTGGGCGGATGCAAGGAGTAAGGAGCAGGAACTGATGAACTCTGTTCTTTGCTCGGTCGGCATTAGCACTGTGGCGGCAGCCTTGGGATGGTTGGCGACAGTTGATGTCGCAAGCCAAGTTGGCAGTTCGGCACCGGCTTTGCTCAGGCGCGCGGCGTTTTTAGAATTAGAGGACCTTCCTGTCGCAACGGCTCTCGGCGGAAAAGCAGACATCGAAATACGGGCAAGGAAATGGCTCCAGGCAGAGCCGTTGACGGCCGCCGCTATCCCTGTGGCCGTCGGCCCGGCAGGCAATGCAACCGAAAGCGGCGTATCAGTCGCCGCTCTTAGGCTTGCTGAAACGGTTTCTCGTCGGGTTCCCAAGGTGCAGCTTGAGCTTGCTACGCTCGCCGCGCAATCGGGAAATCTTACCGACATGCTTGTGCATTTCGATCGCGCGCTTCTCGTGGATCCGTCCTTGGAGGGCAGATTGCTCCCGCCATTGATTCCCGCACTTGCGGACCCAAAATTTCGGATAGCTTTGAGGCCTTTAGCGGGACGAACCTGGCTGTGGAACTTCGGAAGGATGGCGGCCGCCGCGCCCGGGGGACATGTTAACGCAGCGCGACTGTTTTGGGAGCTTGGTGCGGATGAAGGGAGAGCGCCCCGAGAGTTTGTGCCCGTAGTGATTCGAACCTTGGTCTCCTCCGGCAACATTCAGTCTGCGCGAGAGTTCGTGCTTAAGAACGGGAAGTTGCAGCCAAGTCAGCTCGATGCATTCTCCCCAACGAAAGCAAACTCAAACCCGGACTACGTTCCGTTAACCTGGGATGTCGCGGACAACGAAGTGGCACTGGTCAAGCTGGAACCGGAAGGTCAATGGGCAGCCTCAATCGAACCTGGGCGGCGAGCAAGGTTGTTTAGACGGACGACTTCATTCGCTGAAGGACAATATCGTGTTGAAGTCCCGGTGCGGTCTGGATCTGAACCAGTGTCGGTTTCCATACAGTTGAGGTGCTTGCCGGCCAATTCGCGGGCTTCTGTCGAGATGTTGGCATCGATCCAGCCGAATGAGACCCGTACACTAATCCTTAACCCGGCTTTTTCCCCGGACTGCCGGATTCAGGATTGGGTGATAGAGGCCTCGGCTCCGGATGCACAGATGCCAGCGTTGTTGATGGCAGCTGGTGAAATGGGTGTAAAACCGCTCGCGCGTTGAGTGATCAGATTTTTGCTTTCTGCTGTTGACCGCCTACTGGAGAAATTTGAATTTTGTAGGTAAAACTTCTTGGCGTCGCTAAGCTTTAGAGAGCGTGTTTCAATACTATCCTGTGTAAAATCATGACCCGGCTGCTCCGCGCGCGAGAGAGCTGGTCCGGGGCGATTTACAGCCAAGCTGTCGCTGACGCGATGGTCTGCTCGAAGACCTCGAAGCTCACGCTGCCGAAGACGATCTAGCGGCCGAAGCGGCTGCGACGAAGGCGACGAGTGTCACCGGTAAGCGTGGCCTAAAGGCCGCTGGTTAGTAAGCGTGGCCTAAAGGCCGCTGGTTAGTAAGCGTGGCCTGAAGGCCGCCGGTTAGGCGGCCTCTGCGATCAGCGGCTGCTGGCTGGAAGTCCAGTGCCAGGGC
>NZ_JRVC01000034.1 GCF_000807925.1 Novosphingobium subterraneum
CCAACTGACCGCCCAAAGCCCAAAGTGGGGAATTTTACTTTGCCACTTCCGGGGATTTTTACAGTGCCGTTGACACCGTGCGGCCCGCGCTTGATGGTGCTCATTGGATCAGTGAGTAGCCCCTAGATTTCTGGACGCCTCCTGCTTTAAAAATCTGCTATCTTTCTAGCTCGGCGCCTTGTTTGCAATGGGGTCAGGCTTGCCTGGCCCCATTGCAAAGATCGCTTTCGCGTAGCTGGCTGGGGTTTGGTATCCGATTGAGGAGAGGGGACGGCGAATATTGCAATCCTCCGCCCCCTCCCGGATCACGGCACAGGCATGATCGATGCCGTAGAACAGCGTCTCGTTGAGTATTCCACGTAACCGTTCTGCGTTGGCTTGCCCGGCGAGATGTGGTGCCACTCGATCTCGTTGTTCTTGTACCAAGCGAGGATCGCATTGGCGATGAACTCGGTGCCTTAGCACATTGGGAAGCGGCGCCATGATCGGCCAACAGGTCTCCAAAGTGACGTTGTCGACTCAACCCTTTGGAGACGGACCGACCATGACCAAGCGCAGTTCTACCCTCCGTCGACTCCGCATTGGTAGCCATCGATATGTCGAAGCACCGGCAGGAGGTATTGGTTGAACGCCCCGAAAGCGGCCGCCAGCGGCGCATGACGATCACGGCCACCAAGGCTGACTACGATTGCCTCGCCGACGAGCTCAGCAGCATAGGGCGCCCGATCGTCGTCGGCTTTGAGGCGGCCGGCAACTACCATCGCACCTTGGCGCACCGGCTGCTTTCCGCAGGTTTCGAGCTGCGACTGATTTAGTCGGTTGCCCTGCGCGCACCCGTGGGGCGCTGCACAATGGTTGAGAAAAGAACGATTCCAAGGATGCGCTGGTGATCCTGCACATGCTGCTGATCGGTGCCACGCAGCGTTACGTCGATCCGCTGGCGGTCGAGATCGACTACCTGCAGGAGATGCCGACGACCCATGACGCCATCTCCAAGGCCAAGACCCAGACCTGGCACCGGATCCTGACGCACTATCTGCCGTTGTACCTTCCAGAGATTGAGCGGTTCGCCGGCTATAGCCGGTCGGACTGGTTCCTAGCCCTGCTGGAGCGGTTTCCCACCCCAGCCAGCATGATTGCACTGGGGCAGGGAGGCTTCGCGCGTGAGGCTTGGTCGCTGGTCGGTCGCAAGGTCTTCAAGGCCCGTCTAATCAACGATATTGATGAGACCGCCTGCGTCTCGGTGGCATTGCGGGTCGACGAGGATTCGGTAGCGATCGCCATGTTCCGGATGGTCATCGCGCAAGCACGCAGCCTCGTCCGGCAGCGCGATGAGATTGAGCGTACCGCTCACACCTTGCTCTGCGTGAATTGAGATTATCAGCTCCTACGAATGATCCCCGGGATCGTACCGATCACGCGCTGACGATCGTCGCCGAGGCCGGCGACCCTCGCCGGTTCGCCCACCACTGCCAGTTCCTCAAGTTCTGTGGGCTTGACCTCGCGAATTGCCAGTGGGGCACATTCCGCGGGCGGACCAAGCTGTACAATTACGGCAACGCTCGGCTACGCTGCACCTTCTGGATGGCAACCCAGGTTGCCATCCGCCAGCGCGACAACAGCTTCCGTGACAAGCTTGGCCGCTATGTAGCCGGCCATGGCAATGACCCCGATGGCCGCCGCAAGGCGATGATCGCACTCACGGCCAAGATGGCGCGTCGCGCACGCTGTCATAAAGACGGGAGCCGAGTACCGCCCGTTCGTCGAAGGGGCGGACACCTGATGGAAGGACCCCTCTCTATCGTGCCGTGAGGGCGCTACGACGACCTTGTAGATAACGTTCGTGGCTTGCATCCGGCATCCGCATCTCATTTTAAGGACGGTGAGGATCACGACCGCCGAGGCCGCTGGATCCTGTGTTTGCTATGGCCAGAGCGCATACCTTGACGATGGAAGCCACTGAATCAGAACGCAATCAGCGCCGATCACCATCGGCGTAACGAGACCTGCTGGCTGTTTCCCGCCGCTGCTTCCCGACCTAGGACGTTGTCGCTGACGATCATGCCCGGCTTGCCGCGCCCGCCGATGATGTCGGGCAGTTCGCGCACCATTCGGTGCCCGAAGAGTGACGTGTCGGGTATCGCGGCGAGGCATTCCCTGGTCACGTTATCGGCGATGTTGAGCACGCGGAACCGCCTGCCGCAGGCGAACTGATCATGGACGAAGTCCAGGCTCCAGCGCGCATTGGGCCGGGCCTCGACGAGGATCGGAGCCGGTGTGCCGACGGCCCTGCGCCGTGTCCGACGCTTGTGAACGCCAAGACCTTCCTCCCGATAGAGCCGGTAGACGCGGTTGATGCCCGAAGGCTCACCTTCCCGCCGCAGCAGGATGTGCAGCCGGCGATAGCCGAACCGGCGCCGCTCGTTGGCAAGCTCGCGCAAACGGCGCGCAACTCCGTCTCCGGCGGCCGCCGGGACTGGTAGCGAACGCTTTTGCGATCAGCTTCAATGACACGGCACACCCGCCGCTCGCTCATCCCATGATGATCCGCGAGATGAGCAACCGCTCTGCGCCTGACAGCGGGCGTTACCAATAATGGGATGACCCGCCCTGTCCTTCCATCCACAGTCGAGCGATCAAGAAGGAGGATGCAATGAGCATACGGAACAAGCCAAGAGATGCAGCCGTGTTCGGCATCGACATCGGCAAGACGGTCTTTCACGTCGTCGGCCTCGATGCTTCTCACGCACCGATCCAGAAAGCCACCTTCAGACGGGAGACGTTGCTGCAGTTCTTTGAGCGTGCGTCGCCGGTGTTGGTGGGGATGGAAGCGTGTCCCGGTTCGCAGTGGCTTGCGCGCAAACTTCAAGCGATGGGTCACATTGTGCGGATCGTGCCGGCACAGTTCGTGAAGCCGTTCGTGAAGTCGAACAAGAACGATATCATCGACGCCGAAGCCATCGCAGAAGCGGTAACCAGGCCGACGATGCGCTTCGTGGAGATCCGGTCGCCGGAACAGATTGACCTGCAGGCTCTGCACCGCGTCCGGGACAGGATGATCGCTCATCGCACGCGACTGATCAGTCAGATGCGCGCCTTTTGCCTGGAATACGGCATCGCAATCCACCAAGGTGCCGGCAAGTTCAAAGCCGACATGCCACGGGTGCTCGGGGATATGGACAATGAGCTCACGCCCGCCATGCGCCGAATGCTGACTGAGGTATTCGGGGAACTCGGCGATCTCGAACAGCGCATCGCCGCCATGAACCGCGAGATCGAAGCTATCGCAGCGCGCAGCGATACGGCCCGTCGCTTAATGACTGTACCCGGTGTCGGCCCACTGGGGGCCACCGCCTTGCTTGCATCGGCCGGCACGGGGCGTCAGTTCCGCAAAGCTCGCGATCTGGCGGCATGGCTTGGGCTCGTGCCACGGGAGTACTCTACTGGGGGCAAAACGAGGCTGCTCGGCATCAGCAAACGTGGCAACAAGTACCTCCGGCGCATGATCATCCACGGAGCTAGATCCTGCGTGACGCATCTCGACCGAAGCCGGGACCGCCTGGGGCCATGGCTTGATGGGCTGGAACGCCGAATGCATAAGAACAAGGTCACCGTCGCCTTGGCAGCCAAGATCGCCCGCATCTTGTGGGTCGTGCTGACGAAGCCCGGTGCCAGTTACGAGCGGAGGGATCCAGCCTTCGGCTGATCTGGACCGCTACAGACTGCGAGGTTCGTGAGCGTGATGACGAAACAGTTGACCTGCGTATCGTAAGCTCCGTCAAAAAAACGGGCTACCAGCCCGAAGCATTTATCCGAGAACGATACGCGCGGATCTCATCAAGGCCTGGCCGCAACAGCGGTCCACTCGCGAGAGGCCGGATACATTTGTGCAGACTGGCACCGTCACCACCGATCGACCCTTGCATGGACAGGGCGGGTCATACATTTTTTGAGAGAAGATCCTTCAGCGCGGCGTTGTCCAGCATCGTAAAAGCTGATCAAATGGATGCACCCGACCGAGGTCCTCATTGCCGAAAGGCTCCTGCGCAGCGGGGGTCGTCCACGACATCACGACAAATTACAACGAGCCCGAAAAGTTAATCCAGATCGATGTAGAACGTGTAGAAACCGCTCTATTTCCTAGCTCCTTGCCCCTACGATAAGATGGTGTTGACAAAGTCAGCAGCCGGGTTTCGGCAACCACTCCCATAGAGTTGCGGTGCTAAATGCGCCAAGCGCGCCTGCTTGGGTCAAAAATTCGGAAGAGGTTTCAGATAGTTAATCGATACCTTAAACCCTTTAAGATTTGCTTATGTAATTTCCCTTAGGTCTTCTCGCGGGTCGGTTCGGACGTGCTGACCCAAGATCAGCGACTCTAGTCGGCGTACCAGGGGACTTGAAATGAGACATTATCTTGCCAGCGCGGCAATTGCCGCCGGGCTTCTGGCCGGAGGTTCCGCCTTCGCCCAGACCGCCGCAAATACCAGCAGTGCTACTGCGTCGGGGTCGGTCACCATCGTCCGCCCGCTGACGATCACCAAGAACAGCGACCTTGCCTTTGGCCGCATCGTGCGTCCGCGCACGGGCGGCACCGGTACGGTCACGCTGGCAAACACCGGCAACTCGGTTGTCGCCGCCAGCGGTGCCGTCGCACTTGCCAGCACCACCAGCCGCGCACAGTTCACCGTCGATGGCGAGGGAGGCCAATCGGTCACCACCTCGATCCCGGCGACGGTCACCCTGACCAGCGGGACCAACACCATCCCGGTAACGTTGCTGCCCGACTTCGGCAGCACGGTGACTCTCTCTGGCGCCCTGGCGGCCGCAGGATCCGCCACGCTCAACGTCGGCGGCTCGTTCAGCCTGCCTGACACACAGGCTTCAGGCGCCTACACCGGCAACTTCACGGTGACTGTCACCTATCAGTGATGGAACTTCGGGGAGCGTTGCCGCAACTGCGCGGCACCTCCCCGAGGCAGACGGCAACCGTCGGCGAGAGGGGGACAAGCCATGGACGCAGGATCGAAGGTTCGCATCGGGCAGATTGCCAGGGCGCTCCTCGCCGCTTGCGCGATCATGGCCTCGCCGGCGGTTGCCCACGCTGCACCAGCACCCGCATCGGCAGAAGCAGCCGTGGTCATCCTCGAGCCGGTTGGCGCAGGGTTCTCGTTCGACATCCTGAGCGATGCCGTTTCTGCGGTGTTCCTCAATGGCGATGCGGGAGATTCGGTCTCGGTGCTGATGTCACCGCGCAAGCCAGGCAAGAAGGGCATGCCCCGTGACGCCAGCGGCGTCCTGGTCATGGCAAGCGGCGTCTACCGCATTGACCTGCTGCAACCGGCCGCATCGGACGCACGCCTGCGCGGCGCAATGCGCGGCAGTGTTTCTGGGCGCGGCAATGTTCCAGGCGACAGCTCCATCCTGTTCCTCGCACAATTCAACTGAAGGTCATCGAGCCATGAAGCGCAACCTCGTGATGATGCCAGGCCTCCTGACCTTGCTGGCGCCGGCAATGGTGGCTGCCCAGCAGGCACCGCTCCCGATCGCCGCTCCCAAGGCGCAAGACGCCCAGGTGACCGTCCCGGTCCAGGCAGCCGCAGCCAATATCAACATTACGCCACGCCGCGTGATCTTCGATTCCAGCAAGCGTACCGAAGCGGTCTACGTGTTCAACCAAGGCACCACGCCGGTTACGGTTGACGTGGCGCTGGTCGACAACGCCATGCTGCCCTCTGGCGAGATCGTGCCGATGAGCCGCCTTGCAGAGCGTGGTGCCGAAGGTCTTGGCGCGAAAGTGCGCTCCGCCAAACCCTTCGTGCTTGCCGCACCCAGCCGCCTGATCCTGCCACCGGGCCAAGGCAAGACGGTTCGTGTTCGCGCCACCCTGGCCGACACCGCCACGACCGCGGAGTATCGCACGCACCTGACCGTCACCACGGTGCCTCCCGCCGATACGGGGCTGACTGCCGAACAGGCTGCTGCCGCCGAAAAGGGCGAGCTGGTTCTTCGCATTCAGTCCGTCTTCGGCATCTCGATCCCGCTGATCGTGCGGGGGGGCACGCCCGATGCAACCGGCGGAATTGGCGCAATAACGCCTTCCGCCACGCGCGATGGCCCTGCGCTTGCAGTAACCCTGCAGCGCAAGGGCACGACTTCGCTTTACGGCAATCTCGAACTGCGCACGGCCAAGGAAGTGGTCGGCGTGGCGCGGGGTATTGCCGTCTACCCGGAAGCTGATGAACGCCAGGCCCTCGTGCCTTTGCTCCGCCCGCTGAAACGAGGCGAAGTGATAACCGCCACATACAGCGCCGACGACGGCAAGAAGCCGGTCGAGATCACCAGCGGAAGCTACACCGCCTCCTGACATGACCACGACACTGGCCATTCTGGCCCTGGCCGCTGCCAACGGCAGCGCGCCAGCGGGACCGGCTGCATCTGCAAGCCCTGCCGACGAGAGTAGCGGCAGATCGGGCACGGCTTTGCCACAACCTGCCTTCGGCACCATCCGTGCGGACGGGCAAGACCTCCTGCTGTTTTCCGTGCAGCTTGACGGCACCACCATCAGCGAGGCGCTGACGGCGTACGGCGACCCCACAGACCCGCTGCTGCCGCTCGGTGAACTCACCCGTCTGCTTGAACTTCCGCTCGATATCGACGTTACAAATGGCGTTGCATCGGGCCGCATCGGCGAGAGCCAGCGTCCCATCACTATCGATCTGCGGTCAGGTCAGGCCCTTATTGGCGGCAAGGTTGTCGCGCTGATTCCGCCCGACAGCTTGATCTCCGAAACCGATATCTACCTGCGGGCCTCGCTGGTGGCCAAGTTGCTGCCGCTGAAGATCACGTCGATTGCCGACGAGATGATCCTCACCCTCGAAGCCTCGGAAAAGCTGCCCTTGCAGGCCCAGCGCGAACGCCTTGCCCGCATGGCAGGGCTTGCCGGCCAGCCGGAATCGCAGGACGATGCCATGCGCGTCGCAACGCCCTACCGCTGGATCGGTCCCCCCGCTTTCGATTTCACGACCGAGCTTGGCTACAACAGCGAAGGCATCAACGGCGGTGGCCGCTCTGTCACGCGCTTTGAAGGCCGTGTGGCGGGCGATCTGCTGAAAGCAGGCTTCAACGCCTGGATCGCCACCGACGACCACGGCGATCCGGTTTCGGCCCGCCTTGCCTTCACGCGCCGGTCCGAGGACGGACGACTGCTCGGCTCGCTCGGCGGCACGTCTGCCGCGCTGGGCGACGTCTTCACGCCCCCCCAGGTCGTCGGCGCACGCAGTCTTGGCGGGGCCGGTTTCACGTTCTCATCGTCGCGCATCGATGAGGCCAGCGTGTTCCAGCGCATCAACCTGCGCGGAGAACTGCCGCTGGGATATGATGCCGAGCTCTACGTCAACGATATCCTGCGATCCGCCCAGCGCGGTGCGGGCGTGCAGGGACGCTATGAATTCAACGACATCCCGCTGGTGCGCGGCCGAAACGCCCTGCGCGTCGTGCTCTATGGCCCGCGCGGAGAACGCATCGAACGCACCCGCGTGATCAACGTGGGAGGCGGCCAGCTTGCGGCGGGCAAGACGACGGTTGATCTCGGCATCGTTTCGCAGGACCGGACCGTGATCGACCTCTCTGATGCCAACCTCAGCGGCTTTGCCAAGGGCAAGGGCGATCTGCGCGCCACTTTCAACATCGCCCACGGCATAAGCGAACACCTGACTGTCGCGGCCGGTCTTTCGCGCTTCACCGACTTCGGCGGCACTTCACACGCCATCGGTTCGATTGGCGCGCGCCATTCGCTGCTCGGCCTTGCCGTGCAGACCGACCTTGCCAGCGACTTCACAGGCGGGCGGGCGATGTCTCTGGGCCTTGCCGGACGCATCGCCGGCGTAAGCTTCCTTGGCCGCCATGTCGAATACGGCGGGGGCTTTGCCGATGAGGCCAACACCGCTTTCGATCCGTCGCGCCCGATGCGCCGCTACAGCGAAGTCGTCTTCGACCTGGCGGTACCGCTGCCCGGCTCGCTTGGCCTGCCAGTCTCTGGGCGGTTCGACCGTGCCGAGTTCGTCGACGGCAGCCAGACCCTCTCGGCCCGGGCACGCACCACCGCGAGCGTAGGGCAGACCCTGTTCGCCATAGGCGCCGACTACAGCCACCGCACGCAGGGCAATTTCGCCGACACCCGCATCAACGCCAATCTCGGTGCGATGCGGCTGATCGACTACAAGTGGCAACTGCGCGCCACTGCCGATTTCGGGATCAAGCCAGGCACCCGGCTGGAAACGCTGGGTTTTGCCGCGGACCGGGCAATTAGCGATCGGTACAGTTTGCGCCTTGGTGCGACACGCAATTTTGCCGGGCATGATGCGGCCCTGCAGGCAGGGCTGACCGCGCGCTTGCCGATGGTGACCGCGACGCTGGGCGGCGACTGGTCCACCAGCCAGAACCGCTGGCGCGTGGGCGTACAGCTCAACTTCGGGATAGCACGCGACCCGCTCAAAGGCCGCTATCGCGTGACGCCGCCGGGCCCGGCCAATGGGGCCAGCGCAGCGCTCCTGGCTTTCATCGACGCCAATGCCAACGGCCGGCGCGATGAGGGTGAGGAAGCAGTGCCCGGCGTGGTCGTGCAGGGTGGCGGACTGAAGGCCGTGACGGATGGACAGGGCCGGGCGTTCGTGACTGGCCTCGGCGATGGCAACATGACTTCACTGCGCACCGACATCTCGGGGACCGACACCGTATTTGTTTCCCCTCCGCCACAGAACATCACGTTTGCTGCGCGTTCAGGGGGAATTGCGCGGATCGACTATCCGCTTGTGCCGACGTCCGAGTTGGTCACCCGCATCCGCTTCCGTGGCCGGGACGGGGCATTGAATGGCCTTTCGGCGGTGAAAGTGCGGCTTGTTTCGCCCAAGGGCGATGTCGCATCCGGCATGACCGAATTCGATGGCACGGTCGTGTTCGACGGGGTGAAGCCAGGCAAGTACGCAATCGAGATCGACGCTGACCAGGCTGCCCGCCTCGGCATGCGGCTGAAGGAACCGATATTTGCGACAGTGGGAGCGGATGGGAGTGTCGTTGACGTCAACGGTGAAGTCGCGTTCAACGAACACGTACAGATGGTGACGAGATGATAAGATATCTCTTCCTTGCGATCACGATCATCTTCTACGGACATGTCCCGGCATCGGCACAGAATTATACGGTGAATTCCGTTTCCGGCGGCAACCTCGGCACCATTGTCTCGGCAACTTCCGGTTCGAGCCAGATAGAAATCAGTGCGGGGAGCGGAGCGTCCGCTTTGATCTCAGGGAGCGCAGTAAGGCTCACCAATAGTCCTGCCAACTTCATTGTTTCAATATCCTGTAATGGCAATCCAAATTGCGACACTAGCAATGTGATTGTCACGTTAACGCCGTCAGGAAGCGCCCAGGGTCGGATTGGGTCCATCTCTGCTGTCACGGCATCAGCCGGGTCGGCAACAGTCATGAGTACTACACCTTTAGGAAATTCAACCGAAGTTGTAATTGGGCCAATTGGCCGAAATGGCAGCAAGACACTGCAACTCGGTTATACTATCTCAATTTCCGGCAACGAGGCCTCCGCTTCAACAGGATCCGCAACTGCAAGTCTGCTTGTTACAGCATCAAGGCCCAGTTCCGGAGGCTCGAGCTCAATGAGTGGAACGGTCGTTGCCACGGTGATCAGACCGGTGACCATTGGCAAGGTTGCAGATCTCCAATTCGGGAGCATCACCCGACCGGTAACCGGATCCGGTACAGTTTCAATCGATGGCACGGGGACAGTATCGGTAACCGGCACCGGTGTACGGCGGTTGCCTGTCCTAACGCCGACTACAGCCCAATTTGCCATCACAGGGGAAGGAGGGCAGGCCATCAGTGTAAATGTCCCTCAGAATTTTTCGTTGTCCGGACCAAGCGGGTCGCTCATCGTCAACACGACATCGATCGGTGCCGGTAACGTCACTCTACCTGGGAATCTCGGGTCCAGTGGACAAAGCGCCGTCATCGTTGGCGGATTGATCGTCCTGGATGCAAGCACGGCAGCTGGCATATTCTCGGGAAGCTTGCAGGTTTGGGTTCAATACAACTGAACTGCTGCGAAGTGTTGAACAGCCTCCGCAACCGCGAAGCGGGGCATTATGCGGTTGTGGAATGTCGATGTGTAGACGATCTGCCCGGCACAACCGCTTTTCTGTGGCAGAAGCTGTGGTCAGCTTTTAAAAACAGATCGGAAAAAGCGTGCGCCGGGAGCCGGATGGTCTTTGACACACTCTGCGGCGCCTGTCTGCTTTCTCTCCATTTTATGCCTTAACGATACAATTTCGTCCGCTATCCTTGGCCTTGTACAAGGCAAGGTCAGCTGCTCGGAGGGCCTCGCGCCGGTCATCGAACGCAAATACATTCGCAATGCCCGCTGAAAAGGTAACATGCCCGATCGGTTCATCGGTCAGCCGGTTTATTAGTTTGCGTGCAGCAAACTGTTTCCGTGTATCGTCAAGTTTCTGCCAAGCTTCATCCAGAGAGATTCCCCGAAATAACAGAACGAATTCTTCTCCGCCATGCCGCGCGACGTGACACTTGTCGTCTGAAATTCGAGTCAGAGCCTGTGCGATAGATTGTATGACACGATCTCCCGTATCATGACCGTGTTTGTCGTTAATACTTTTAAAGTGGTCAATATCGCAAAACGCAACACTTAAAGGCTCAATTTCGGATTGAGCAATACGGTATTGTGACTCAAACACGCCTTCAAAGGCTCTTCGATTTGCCAGGCCGGTCAGATGATCCAAATCGGCTTCCCTTCGGGCTTTTTCCAGACTTGCCCGCAAAGAGGAGGCTTCCTTCTCGCTTCGCTCCATCTCCTTTTCGATGCGATCCGTCCGTTCGATCATTGTCTTGGTGATCTCAACGAGGTTCTGCAGAACAAGGTCGTGAGTCAGGTTTGCCGACAGGTTAGAGGCTTGGGCATGGAGCACCTCGCCGTATTCCTTGGTGCTCTTTTTTGCAGAGCTGGACGTATGCTCAAAGACGGCAAGCGTGCGCTCGACCTTGGCGGCAAGGCTGTCCAACTCCTCTGACTTCCCAGGAAGTGCGGAGACGGCATAATGGTCCATCATCGATTGGGTGATTTTTTCACCTGCAGCTACTTTTGCCGAGATGGTGCGCGCCAAGCCGACTACCGCGCCTGAAAACGCGGCGTGCGCCGTGAGCAGATTTGCCTGGCTTACTTCAAGCCTGTTTCCAAGGAGGAAATCCGAGATTCTTTCGAGCAATTCGCGATCTGCGTGGCTCGCGAGAGTCTCCGATGTCTTTTCGGCCTCTGGTGGCAAGGGGCTTTCGCTAAACCACCGTAAGAATCCAGATCCGGGTTTCACGCTCACATTCTCCATTACAGGCCTGACATAGCCAGGAGATCCACTTCAAAGGTTCGTGATCCTTTTAGCTCGGCGTGGTAAAGTTTGCTTGCGGCTACCACTACGAAGCTACCGGCATATTTCAATTGAACTCGTTAATAGTCGAGCTACGGGGAGAGTCGGCTAACTGAGGAGATGTCCCGCTCCGTCGAGCGCAGCCGTTGCTCGAACCGGGAGAGACAAGTGATTGTTTGGCTGAGTTTCCACGGAACGTATGGTGCTCGCAGATTCGAGATGCAGCACCGATTTCAGTTCAGCCTTTACAGAGGTCGGCCGGGTTTCGGTCTCTTAAGGATTCTCCGATTTTGCTCGCATCGGTCGAGCCGGAGTAGCACCTTTATTATCGAGTGTCGCGCAGGCTAATGAGGGATTGATGCAAGGCGGGAATCTGTTCGTTCTGCGTTGGTGAGACAAGGAGCGCCTGATACGAGTGCCCGGTCAAACGGTGCCGGTCCGCTTACTCGACAGTGACCGACTTCGCCAGGTTGCGCGGCTGATCGACGTCAGTGTCCTTGGCCACGGCGACATGGTAGGCGAGCAACTGCACCGGCACAGCATAGACCAGCGGCGCGATCAGCGGGTGGACCTTCGGCATCTCGATGGTCGCCAGGCATCCTTCGCCCGCTTCGGCAATGCCTTCGGCGTCCGAGATCAGCACGACCTTGCCGCCGCGCGCGCGCACTTCCTGCATGTTGCTGACGGTCTTTTCAAAGAGCGGTCCGGAAGGCGCCAGCACGATCACCGGCACAGCCTCGTCGATCAACGCGATGGGGCCGTGCTTCATCTCGCCGCTGGCATAGCCCTCTGCGTGGATATAGCTGATTTCCTTGAGCTTCAGCGCTCCTTCCAGCGCCAGCGGATAATCCGGCCCACGGCCAAGATAGAGCACGTCGCGCGCAGGCGCGATCAGGTGCGCCATGCCGGCAATCTCCTCGTCGTGGGCAAGCGCAGCGTTGAGGCAGGCCGGAGTCTCGACCAGCTGCTCGACGATCTCGGCCTCTTCCTCACGGCTGAGCCGCCCGCGCTTGACCGCAAGGTGCGCCGCGAGCGCCGCCAGCACGGCGAGCTGACAGGTGAAGGCCTTGGTCGAGGCTACGCCGATTTCCGGCCCGGCATGGGTCGGCAGCAGCAGGTCCGCCTCGCGGGCCATCGAACTCGTCGGCACGTTGACGACGACGGCGATGGTCTGCCCCGCGGCCTTGCAATGCCGCAGCGCCGCCAGCGTGTCTGCCGTCTCACCGCTCTGCGAGATGAACAGGGCAAGGCCGCCCGGCTCGAGCACGGGATCGCGGTAACGGAATTCCGATGCCACATCGATGTCCACCGGCAGCCGCGCGAACTGTTCGAACCAGTACTTTGCGACCATCCCGGCGTAGAAACTCGTTCCGCAGGCGACGATGGTCACGCGGTTGATGCTGGCGAGATCGAAGTCGATCTGCGGCAGCGCCACGGTCTGCTCCACCCGGCGCAGGTAGGAGCGCAGCGTTTGTGCCACCACCACCGGCTGCTCGAAGATCTCCTTCTGCATGAAGTGGCGGTAGTTGCCCTTCTCGATCGCGGCTGCGGTTGCGCCCGAGGCGACGATGGGACGCTCGACCGGATTGTTTTCGGCATCGAAGATCTGCGCGCCATCGCGGGTGATCACCACCCAGTCGCCCTCTTCGAGATAGGTGATCCGCTGCGTCAGCGGGGCGAGCGCCAGCGCGTCCGATCCAAGATAGGTCTCGCCCACGCCATAGCCCACCACCAGCGGCGAACCGAGACGCGCACCGATCAGCATGTCGTCATGGGTGCGGAAGGCGATGGCAAGGGCGAAGGCCCCGCGCAAGGTCGGCAGCACGGCCTTGACCGCGTCCTGCGGCGAAAGCCCCGCCTCGACCTGTTCGGACACGAGGTGGGCGACGACTTCTGTATCGGTCTCGCTTTCGAACGTGCGGCCGCGCGCGATCAGCGCTTCGCGCAGCGGCTTGAAGTTTTCGATGATGCCGTTGTGGACCAGCGCGACTTCACCCGTGGCATGGGGGTGCGCATTGCTGGTCGTCGGCGCGCCATGCGTTGCCCAGCGGGTGTGGGCGATGCCGATCAGGCCCGAGGCCGGATTGCGCGCCAGTTCCGCCACAAGATTATTGAGCTTGCCCTCGGCCCGCCGCCGCACGAGCTGACCGCCTTCGACAGTGCAGATGCCCGCCGAGTCATAGCCGCGATATTCCATCCGCCGCAGGCCATCGACCAGCCGGTCTGCCACCTGTTCCTTGCCGGCGATTCCGATGATTCCGCACATTTGGGGATGGGCTTTCGCATAAGAGTTACGTCACATGGACGCCCGGCACATTGGCCGCGCGATCCTTGGCTTTGGTGTTGCCGCAGGCCGCTTTCACTGCCCCGTTGCCGGTATGGACCAGTCGCTCTCTAATCCCCAATCCGGAAATTGACACCCCTTAGATGAGGGCGTGCCAGGCGAGGAACTTGCTTGATGCAGGCCGGTCCAGCCCCCAAAAATGTGTCAGAGCCCATTTCCTCACGGAGAAGTCCGAAACAAGAACGAAAACTCAACTCGCCGGTTACGCGCCGACGATGCGGGGAGACAGAACGGGTTCGTGCCGATGCAAGGATCTATGGGGCGTGAGCTTTCGTATTGTTTCCGGACGATGGGGCCAGTCCTTCAATCTCGCGCCGGATCGCCGTCGCCCTTGCGGAGGCAGAAGCGTGCGTCGGGCTTCGCAGGATTCCCCCGCTGTAGCGTTTTCCTGGTCCTTCCCAGAACTGTACTGCAAGCTCGGGATTGTAACCGGCATTGGCCAACAGGTGGACGCTCAAGCGATCAGCTTCATCTTCTGCAGCGCGGATAAGCTTGCCGCTTCTCCCATAGGCAGACAGAGCAGTGTATCTTACATTCAGGCTCTCGAGCTTTTGGCGGTGCCCGAGAACCACGTGTGCCAGTTCATGGGCCGCAATGACGGCCACAAAATCGTCGGTTTGATCATCGAGGAAATGCGCCGAAAGCTGAACAATTTCTCCGTCTGAGAGGCCGAGGTCCGCCTTGTCGAAGGTTACTTCCCAGCGAGCTCGACAGGTCCGTTGAGGTTGCAGCGAGACAACTCTCGGTGCTGTCTCCCCATTGCGTTGTATCGTGATGTTGATAGGCGCATCGGCAGCTTGCATAAGCAGCAATCGCTCTGCCTTGTCGCGATCCATGCTGCTACGTTTGGCGGAGCCGTCCAAGGGCAGTGCGATATCGTTGATTGCGACTATTCCATCACCCACTTTCAAGCCTGCAGATGCTGCCGGGCTATCAGATAAAACCAGTTCGACTGCTACCGGGGCAGGGAAGTACCCCGCTTGGGCCAACGATGCCGCAAAGTGCCTGTCATATTGACTTTGCGCATGCAGAATGAGTCCCGTGAACGGCATCTGGTTACGGCAAATGGCGGCGTTACCGGTAATCAGCCTGCGCATGATCATCGACAGTCGCAGATCTTGCTCCCTGACTGCATAAAAGGGCTCAAGCGTGTTTGCCCTCTCCAATGGCGCGCGCGCTGCAGTGGGATTGGCAAGCTGAAGCGCTGCCACAATGGCAACGATGTGGTGCTTCCTTAATCCATTGTGCATCCCTGGATCCGCTCCGGATGTTCGAGTTCTGGCTAAGGCACAGCTTGACTTAGCGTCATAATGACTTCGGTTCGCCGAACCCGCGCAGGCCGTCGACCGTCGTCCAGCGGCATCGACCGGACAAATCGTGCGTTATCCTCCAGTGCGCGTAGCACTGCTCTTTGATTTGCTGAGAACCCGATTTTGGCCGGTCCGGCCACTGGACGCGCGAAAACCGGCCTTTCCGGGGAAATGATGCTTGGCCGCCAAGGATCATGCTTTTGATGCCTTTGCTTCCAACAGGGTCAGGCGCTCGACACAGACCGTGTGCACCACGCGGCCCAGTTCCTCGACCTGCTCACCGAGCCAGGACAATTCCTCGGCGGTAATGCGATAGTGCCTGGAGTAGCGGGCCTTGACGTAGGCCTCCTTGAGTTTCTCGAACATCGCGCGCTGCTTCCGGTTATCCGAAGGCCAGACGTAGGTCAGGCGACGATCAATCCGTTCCGCCTGAGTGCGTAGAAACGAAAGGTTGTGCACGTGCGGTGTGTAGAATGTGACAACTAAGAGCACGCAATGGTAGAGGCGCTCAGCCGCTTGGTGGAGGTCGAACGCAGCCTTTCTGAGATCGCCGTCACCCACTGCATGACGAAAACCTCTCACAAAACTTTGGGCGCTGGGGATCCAATCCTCGAAATACTCTTTCGCCATTGCCAGCGCCTGCTCTGGCGTCTTGGGCTTGGGGCTGTGCAGTTCGGTATCGTCAGCCTCGTAAAGCGCGATGCCGTCCCTGGCGACGTCCATGAAGAAGTAGCGGCCATGCGCGAGCCCATCGTTCACCTCACCTAGCGTGTGGACGATGAAGTTCACCGGGGTCTTCAATGTTCCGGTGATCCCGTACTCTCGCATGAGGCGGTCATCGAGCCGGGACCAGTACTTGACCCGGTCGGTCAGGTCCTTGTGGTTGACGATGATCAGCAGGTCGAAGTCCGACTTGTACCCCTTGGCAGTATGGGGTTCATCGACCCAGCCTCCGCGCGCGTAGCTGCCATAGAGAACGACCTTGAGTATCCGCCTGGCTTTGCGGCGCGCTTCGCTGGCGCAGGCAGTCACGTCTTCGAACTCCTCGAAGATCAACTGCAGCACCCGCTCCAGCTCGCGCCGCTTGTTGGCGGGAAGATGATCAAGATCGCGTCGCATCACAAAAGTTACCCTGTCGTTCCCAACCCGGAATGGCAAGCGCGCGACGGGACCCTGCCGACCGCCGCTGCATCAAACCGACCTCCGTCTTCGAGTCCCCCGCTCCACTCCGCGCCAACCCGGATTGTGGACATGATTGCTCATAAAGTAGCATCCGAAAGCTCGGGCAAGGACATCACCGGAACAGTCACCGAATCCGTGGCGACCAAGTGCCGACTAGTTGTGGAGGAATTTGCTTTCAGTTCAGGCCAACGCTTCGATGGACATACCATCGCCGGACGAACAGCTCCAAGGATTTAGAAAGAAACGACTATTCCCGTGTCTACGCTACGGATCTCCAGCCTTCCAGTCGCTGCATCGCGGCAGCCGATCCGAAGACAATCCCGATGGCAGCACAATCAGCGATCCAGTCGATCCCGTCTGAACTGCGCCTAAGGGCAGGCAACAGCTGAAGACATTCGATCAGGGCCCCAAGCGTAGCGAGAGCCAGGGCAAGCACCAACTTGCGCTGCTTTGGAAAGGCGATGAGTGAGAGCAACGAGAGGCATCCAAACGCTATTACGTGCTCAATCTTGTCGCCAATCCCCAATGCCGGAGGGGAAGGAGTGAGGGCAAGAGCAACGATAGCAGTGGCGGTGAGGCAGAACAGGGTGAGGAACGCAAATCGCGTGTATCGCTGCAAAATCATCTTGGTCCCAATTGCTTAAGGGAAATATTCCTCGACCTTGCAGCCGGGGAAGAGGCGGGGCAAGAAGTGGTCGAGCAAAGCTGCCTGATTTATGCAACCGCCTGTCGATCAGGCGTTGCGGCACCGGCGGGCGCAAAGAAGTTCTTACCTCAGATGCAGGTCAAACTGCACCGGGCAGGGTTAGGGACCGCTCGTGGTGTGATTCCGGGTGCAGATTGAAGTGATCGCGTGAGGTGGGGGCATGCGGCGTCCCGGCCAAGCATTCAGATTCTGGAAAAACCTGAGAAACCAAGCGTTTATCTGAAAGCAAAAACCGCATGGTCACTGCCATGGGACTGACTATGCGAACATGCTTCGGCCGCTCGTGAAGAGCGAGCTTTCTGCGCAATCATTGAGGCTCTTTTACAAGGCTCGATACAGGTCTCGGCTGGACGAAGCAAACCGGCATCAGGGGCTGCACAAGCACGATTTCGATAAAAGTGCGATCGGCGTCGTACCCTGTGAGCACCCGAAGCAAAGACATGGGACGGGGAGGGCACCAAAAGTGATCCGGGATGGCTTGGCGCACTGCTGGCAGGCTTGGCTGCGGCCCGCGTAAAACTCATCTTCAGCCTGTCTGAGCGAGCCGACGGCTTTGCAGAATGACATGAGCTATCATTGTCATCAAGACCTGGGCTCGGCCAATCCTTGGCATCTGTCGCAGGCATTCCGGCCTGATCTGACCGCCTTGGTGCTAAGCTGCCACCAATGGCCGCCACCAAGCCTCGTTCTCGAGATACCAACGGACCGTCTTGCGCAGGCCGCTTTCGAAATCGTGCTGCGGTACGTAACCGATCTCGGATCGCGCCTTGGTCTCGTCGATGGCGTAGCGCCGGTCGTGGCCCTTGCGGTCTTCGACGAATGTCTTCAATTCACTGGTCTCCCGCCCCTTTGCCGCCGGAGCGTCCGGATAACGTTCTGCCAGGCCTTCGATCTCGGCGAAGGCAAGATCGACTTCCGCGCAGATCCGGTCGATAACCGCCATGTTGGGCAATTCCTCGCCACCCCCGATATTGTAGACTTCGCCAGCCTTGCCGTTCAGCAGTGTTGCCTCGATACCGCGACAGTGATCCTCGACGTAGAGCCAGTCGCGGACATTCATACCGTCGCCATAGATCGGCAGCGGGCGTCCTGACAGAGCATTGAGTAAGAACAGGGGAATAAGCTTTTCGGGATAGTGATAGGGACCGTAATTGTTCGAGCAGTTGGTCGTGGTAACATCAAGGCCATAGGTATGATGATAGGCCCGAACGAGGTGGTCCGAGGCCGCCTTGGATGCCGAGTAGGGCGAGTTCGGCTGAAACTGCGTGGTCTCACGGAACGCCGGATCATCGGGCCCAAGCGATCCGTAAACCTCGTCTGTCGAAATATGATGAAAACGATGCGCGCGTCCACTGCCGCTATCGAGCCAGACCTGTCGCGCGGCCTTGAGCAGGCTGTTTGTGCCAAGGATGTTCGTGTCGATGAACGCGTCGGGTCCGCTTATCGATCGGTCTACATGGCTTTCGGCAGCAAAGTGAATGAGCGTTGCGATATTGCGTTCGCGCAGCAGCTTTTGGACCAGATCGGTATCGCGTATGTTGCCTACGACCAGTTCGGCCTGTTCGACGTCAGCAATGGTCGACCGATTTCCGGCGTAGGTAAGGCAATCCAGGACGATGATCGCATCGTCAGGGTGCATCTTGCTCCAATAATGGACGAAATTGCCGCCGATAAATCCGGCACCTCCGGTGACAAGCAGGTTAGGCAAGGGATCTTTCCTCTTTGAGCATGGTCCGCAGGTTCCTGCGCCAATGTACCCATTCATCACCAAGTACGGCCCTGGTAGAACTGACATCGAGGACCGAGAATGACGGGCGTCGTGCAGGCGTTGGGAAATCGGCTGTAGCAATCGGCACGATTTTCGGAATGCGCTTCAGCATGCCCAGAGCTTGTGCCTCTTCGGCGATGGCGATTGCGAAGTCATACCAGCTGGCAACACCTGCATCGCGATGATGAAAAATGCCCGGTTGGTTGTGCAGTGCCAAGCCCCAAAGCGTCCGCGCAAGTCCGGTGGCCCAGGTCGGCGATCCGATTTGGTCGGCCACAACGCGCAGTTCGTCGCGTTCGCGCATCAGTCGAAGCATGGTCCGTACGAAATTGGCGCCACCCGCAGCGTAGACCCAGCTTGTTCGCACGATGATTGCATCCGAGCCTGCGCCATCCTCGCCGGCGGCCTTGCTGGCGCCGTAAACCGAAAGCGGGTTTCGCACATCACTCGGGCGATAGCCATGACCACCGGTTCCGTCGAACACGAAATCGGTCGAGACCTGCACGAGCCGTCCACCTGTGCGTGCGAGAACCTCAGAAAAGACCCGTGGGGCCTTGGCATTGATGACATGCGCCAAGACCTGTTCAGTTTCGGCCTTGTCGACAGCTGTGTAAGCAGCTGCATTGATCACGACATCGGGCCGTTCGGTCCCAACAATGCGGACGATTGCATCGGCATCGCCAAGATTGAGTCCTGCGCGACGATATCCGATGCAAGTCCATCCTTCCGGAGCAGTTTCCAAAAGGGCCTTCCCGACCTGGCCGTCGATGCCGGTTACGAGGGCTTTCATGGAAAGGGCGTCACCTGATCGAGCGAGAGGCCAACGGCATCCTTGGCCGAAAGCTTCGGCGTAATTCCGTCAAGTGGCCATTCGATTCCCACCGCACGGTCGTCCCAGGCGAGGCAGCTCTCGAACTGCGGCGCGTAATGCGCGGTGCACTTGTAGAGGAAATCCGTGTCATCCTCGAGTGTCAGAAAGCCGTGGGCAAAGCCTTCTGGCACCCAGAACATGCGTTTGTTCTCTGCTGAGAGAACGACTCCTGTCCATTTCCCGAAATCTCGCGACGAGCGGCGCAGGTCGACCGCGACGTCGTAGACAGCGCCGCGTGCCACGCGCACCAGCTTGCCTTGCGGGTGGGGATTCTGGAAATGCATGCCGCGCAAAACGCCCTTCTGCGACCGGCTATGATTGTCTTGCACGAATGTCAGATCAAGTCCCGCCGCAGTGAATGCGGCGCTGTTCCAGCTCTCAAAAAAGAAGCCGCGTTCGTCGCCAAAAACCTTGGGTTCGATGATAAGTGGACCTTGGATGTCACATTCGATAATTTTCACAGCGAACCTTTTTGCGTCAGAAGTTGCAATAGATATTCGCCATATCCCGATTTGCGCAACGGTTCGGCAATTGCTTCAAGTTCGGCATCACTGATGAACCCCTGTCGCCACGCGATTTCCTCGGGGCAGCAGATTTTCAGGCCCTGCCGTTCCTCGGTGATGCGGACATAAGTTGCTGCATCCAGCAATGATCCGTGTGTGCCGGTGTCCAGCCAAGCGTAACCCCGCCCCATGATCTCGACCGAAAGCGCACCCTCGTTCATGTAGAGCCGGTTGAGGTCGGTAATCTCCAGTTCGCCACGCTGCGAAGGTTTGAGCTCGCGTGCACGATCCACCACCGTCTCGTCATAAAAGTAAAGACCAGTCACAGCATAGTTGGATTGTGGCTGTGCCGGCTTCTCTTCGATCGAACGTGCGCGGCCAGCCTCGTCGAAGGCTACAACACCATAGGCTTCGGGATTGTTGACGCGATATGCGAACACGCTCGCTCCGGTCTCGCGCCGATTGGCATTCTGCAGCAGCTGCGGCAGGCCATGACCGTAGAAGATGTTGTCCCCCAGCACCAGCGCGCTGGGCGCGCCGCCGACAAATTCCGCGCCGATATGGAAGGCCTGTGCAAGGCCGTCAGGTTTCGGCTGGACGGCATAGGACAATGCGATTCCAAATGCGGATCCGTCACCAAGAACGCGCTGGAACTGAACCGCGTCCTCGGGAGTGGTGATAATCAGGATGTCGCGAATACCCGCCAGCATCAACGTGCTGAGTGGATAATAGATCATCGGCTTATCGAACACCGGCATGAGCTGCTTGGATACCCCGCGCGTCAACGGATAGAGGCGGGTTCCAGAACCACCAGCAAGGATGATGCCCTTGCGAGAGCTTTTACAGGATTTCGTCACGTTTCGAAGACGCTCCATTCTGCACCGCGGTAGCAGCGCACGCTCTTCCGCAGAGCAACAGTCAAAGGGCAAAAACTGGCTTGAAAGTCAAGGAGCATCCCTTGCAGCAAGTTCAATGTCTTGGCCCTGCTTCAAGAACCGGCGTTTCATCTGGTTCCCGCAACCAGACCTATATCATATCCAATACCCGGGGGCGGTGCTGCGGCCCCTGATATGGGCTTGCAGTATTCCCCCTGACTGCGCGGCGCGCCATCGCGCAGGTTGAAGGTCCGGCATTGGGCGCGGGGACGAAGCGAAGCTTCGGCAAGACTTCTTTTTCCCCCGTAGAAAAGCCATGGCACAGCTGCCACGTGCCGAGGATTATCCCGATCACATAAGCGTACAATCAGTCCTTGTCTCATTTACGGAATGTGATCCGAGTTTCGGCATCTTCGCACGCTCATTTGGCACCTACGCCGCCTTGTACCCCGGTCATTCCGTCGAAAGGCAGGAAGATGTAAGCGCAAACGCCAGGGGAAAGTTTGTTGATCCTTTAATGCGTTAGTTCACAAAGTGCATCTAATCTGTGCGGATAGGGTGGCGCGCGAGTTCGCCCGCGCTATCGGCGACCGGACGCTCAATCTTGTGAGGTCTTCCGGGTTCGTCGGACGGAGGGCTCGGCGGCGTGGGCAAGGGTTCGGAGGAATCGCACCACATTAGCCAGTCGAGCCTTCGCAGAAGTCGAATGGCACTCTGCAGTGTTACGCGGTGCCCAAGGACGGCAATGGCGGCTGTCGCGCGTTGCTCGGCTTGACCTATGCCTGCTTTTGGGTGGCAGGCTTGGGGATAAGCGGATTGACTGAAGAAAAATGTTGTATTGCAAGGGCCTGCTATCAATCGAGCTTGGAAAGCGCGGTCGAGGGAGATGGTTCGAGCAGTACCGTTCGGTCATCAGCAGCATCCTTCGGCAGCAATGTTTCGGCGCTCTGCGGCGCGACGTGGCACCCCAGGATGGCGTTGGGGCGCCATCAATCGTGGCTTCAGGCGCTGGCGCGAAGCCGGGGTCTGACAGACAATGAGAGCGCAACATTCAGCGCCCGCGTCGACAGCGGACGGGAAACGGGGAGTCTTTGACCCGCTCCCAGCCGCGTGTGGGTGGGTTCGCCAGTAAGCTCTACTGCCATTGGCAGTTGCTCTCGGACTACTGCTCTTATTCCACCTGACGGTCGGCGAGGGGCAGATAGCGACGCCTGCGACGCCCGGATGGCGTGCCCGAGCACGCACCTGTCGCGTTGCTCGTCGAGAAGGGCCCTGATACCGACGCGATCCGCATCAATTCTGCCCATGGACCATCAGGGCCGCCATTCCAGGGACGTTCAAGCCGGGGGAAAATCGGGCATGATTGTGCGCTTTCAGTGCAGTGTATCCATTTCGAGCGCCTGCTCGACCTTCTCAGAAACAGCGACCCGATAGGACACACCGAACAATAGCTCCCGCGGAATGATCCATCTCACCACCCCCAGCTACTGGCTCAGACATGTCCACAGCGGGTAGCCATTGAACCCTTCTCGACACAGGCATAGCTTTACGTGCTGTCAGGGGCGGCCAACACTGGTATAGATGATGCCCGCCTCGCGCGCCTGAGCCGGATCATAGACATTTCGCAAATCGATAAGCACAGGAGCCTTGGCCCTGTCGTGGATGCGTCCGAAATCAAGTGCACGAAACGCGTCCCACTCGGTTACCAGCACGATCGCGTCTGCCGCTTCGATCGCGTCATATACATTGGTCGCCATAGTTACATCAGGCATGAGACGCGCGGCCGCTTCCATGCCTTCCGGATCATAAGCGACCACGTCTGCGCCTGCATCCAGAAGCGTCTGAATGATCGCGATCGACGGAGCATCGCGCATGTCATCGGTGTTTGGCTTGAATGTCAGGCCCAGTATTGCGACGCGCTTGTCCCGTGCGCTTCCGCCAAGTGCTTCGATCACTTTGCGGCCCATTGCCCGCTTGCGCGTTTCATTTACGTTCACCACGGCTTCAACAAGCCGCACAGGACTGCTGAACTCTTCCGCTGTCTTGAGCAGGGCGAGGGTGTCCTTGGGAAAACACGAACCGCCGTAACCTGGACCTGCGTGTAGAAATTTTGTGCCGATCCGGTTGTCGAGGCCCATTCCGCGTGCCACGTCCTGCACGTTCGCCCGCACCTTCTCGCACAAGTCGGCCATTTCGTTGATGAAAGTGATCTTCGTCGCGAGAAAGGCATTGGAGGCGTATTTGATCAGCTCCGCGCTTCGCCTGGACGTAAACAAGATGGGCGCCTTGTTCAGGAACAGGGGCCGATAGACTTCAGTCATCACGTTGCGGGCCCATTCATCCTCGGCGCCTATGACGATACGATCAGGGCGCTTGAAATCGCCGATAGCCGCTCCTTCGCGCAGGAATTCGGGGTTCGAGACGACTGAGCATGCTACCGGCGTGCCGCTCGCCGCGAGGATCCGCTCGATCTCATCACCCGTCCCGACGGGTACCGTCGATTTCGTGACGACAACGGTCGGCGACTTGATGTTTGCGGCAATTTCGTGCGCTACTGCTTTGACGTAGCTCAGGTCCGCGTGACCGTCGCCGCGACGTGCAGGGGTGCCGACGGCGATAAACACCACCTGCGCGCCTTGGATTGAAGCGGCCAGAGACGAGGAGAAGGACAACCGTTCCGCTTTGACGTTTGCTGCGACAAGTTCCGCGAGACCCGGCTCGTAGATTGGCATGACGCCTGCGAGGAGGTTTGCGATCTTAGCCTCGTCCTTGTCGACGCAGACGACGTCGTGCCCAAAGTCGGCAAGACATGTGCCGGACACCAGGCCAACGTATCCTGATCCAATAATTGCAATCTTCATGGAAGATCCTGATCTGCTAGTGTGCGTCCCAAGCGGTGCACGCGGCATCCGACGCAACATAAGGTGCTTAGATTGAGGGCAAAAGCAGAACCTGCACAGACCTCACCTCGTTTGTTGGTGGCTCGTCTAGGCCGGCCTGTCAACGCCTAGTGAAGACTTCTCAATGGCACGGCGGGCAATTCCACGGTCTCAGCTAATTGTGAGCAGCCGTACTGGTAAAGCGCATTGCTAACGGGATTTCCGTCAGCCAAATCGCGCAATCATCCCTTGAACCGCGTGAGCGAAACGCCAGGAAACTGCGTGTTCACACATCAAACGGGAGAGGTTCCGATGACGTTGCCTGGTCGGCTGTAGCGACAGACCATGATTTCCTCGCCCCGGCTTGCTGCACGACCGCAGCCGACTTGCAAAGTGCGGCGCCAAACTACCTGCGTGTAGTGCGCGACGTCCCTTACATTGCCTGTCTCGCTATTGTTCGGGAATACACCAGGCTTGTAGTTGCGCTTTTCCGCAATCCATAATGCGACCATGGACTCAGGCCGGAAAGCGCCCGGAGTGCCGCCCCAGATGTTCTCGCCAAGTGCTGGCTCACCTTGGACATTTGGAGAATGTTCGAAGCGCCCTGTGTCGGCAAGATGCTGTGCCCACTTTTGGGCACCGTCCGCCAGCTCCCTGTTCCAGACCAGACTCGGTACGCCAAGGGTCGAACGCTCGCGATTATGCGCTGCCAGCACTTCTTGCGCAAAGTCATCGTTAAACGGCGAACCACCGGCCGCTGCCGGAAGGATGGCAAGTACGAGAGCGGAGCAGGTACTTGAGAGTTTTTTTATAAAGAACACAATCGCCTCCAATGGAGGCATCGTGGCAAAGGTGGATTGACCAGCACTTTCGCGACTTGGTTAACTTTCTAGCAATACCTGCGAGGCTGATCGATCATCGCGTAGACCTGGCAGCGCGCCAGCAAGCGCAGGCGCTCGCGATGAAATTCCGGCGCGCCTTGGGAAATGTCATCTGGCTCGGGAGTGTGCGATCCCGGCGGCGACTCGTAAACCGGCTTAAGGTTTCCTGGCTGGCGTGATTAAAGCTGGCCAAGGCCATGGAGGTGATGGTCTGCGTTGACGGACAGAGGATATCCGATCATCGAGCTTTCTCTGCCAAACAAGCCGCGCAGGATTCCCGGTGTAGATCATCGTCGGTTTCTGAACGGAATTGCCGCCCGGCTTCGGCCTGCTTCTTTACGGCCGGATGGGCCCCGGCGCCATGGCTCCTCAACGACGTGTTGCAATCGGTTTGTT
The DNA here is from genome assembly GCF_000807925.1 of Novosphingobium subterraneum. Taxonomy (GTDB): domain Bacteria; phylum Pseudomonadota; class Alphaproteobacteria; order Sphingomonadales; family Sphingomonadaceae; genus Novosphingobium; species Novosphingobium subterraneum. The sequence continues at coordinate 25,162 of NZ_JRVC01000034.1, forward strand.
CGCTGGCGCCAAGCCGGAGTGCGAAATCGGCTCTGGCTGCTGTTCCCGCGACTTTCGAAGGCAGATTGTGTTGCTGGGCTCGCCTGGGGCCGCGTCCTCCAGCAAAGTGCGACGGGTAAGAAAGGGGCACGGAGACCGAGACATGGAACCCGTCGCGCTCCAATCGCAAGCAGCGCTGACCGTCTTCGGATTGGCTCGGTCGTCTACGCAACCTGTTCGAGTGCTGTCCGAGCGCATCAAGCATTTCCGGAGCTTGCCACTGGTCACGAAAAGTGCCCGGAGACCACCTCGCCACCGGCATATGCCTTACGCATCTGGTATGCTACACGATGTGGACCACATCGCCCACATGGATCACTGCAAACAATCTTTTGGCAAATTCGGAAGGAATGCCGATGCATCCATGCGTTCCCAAGCCGGCCTGCACGTCGCTTCCATGAATGGAGACGCCGTCGTCCGTCAGCCGAAGGGTAAACGGCATCGGGGCGGAGTCGTAGGTTGCCGACACGTGATCGCGCATCATGGCGATCACGGGAAAGGAGCCTCGAGGCGTTGGATATTCATCTACGCCATGCAGAATGACAGCCGTGCCAATCTCCTCGCCGCCCCTGAACACCGATATGATCTGCCGATCGAGATCGACGCGGACCATGACTGCCCCTGAGCCACCGGGCGAGGAATGCAGGACATCCTGCCAGCGGTATTCGCCATAGGCCATCGCGGCGGGAACTTCCAACAACGAGGACACCATCGCGGGCCAACCATCCCGAGAGGACAACTGACGCGCTTGTTGCGGTGTTAAGAAGATTCGTGGTTCATGCAACGACCGGGATATTGCCGTTGGAGGCGTCATGGCGGAACGTGACGCGTCCTGCCATGCGGTATCGCTCTCATTCCTGCACGCCGCGATCAGCAGGAAAAAGGCCAGAACGATTGATTTCAGAATGCAGCCAGTCAGTCTGAGCAAGCGATAAGTTCCAAACGATGTCGCTTGCGCAAAACGATTCCGGTGAGGCCGAGCCCGATGATCATGATGAACCATGTTGCAGGCTCCGGGACAACGGAACCCCCTCCGGGAGGGAGGACACCTTGTCCAGGAGGGGTTATCACGCTGCCCGGAAGGCTGCCCGGCAACGGGCCAACGCCGTTGAAACCCGCAGGACCTGGCGTCACCGCCGCAAGAGCAGCAGGCAAGGATAGAGGTGCAGCACTGCCAAGCCCGTCCTGAGCTCCAATAGCGGGATCGTCAACAAGGTCCTCGGGCGAAAATATCTTGCCCAGCGCACGTTCGTTCGGGCTGGCCGGGGATGAGGCGGGATCGACGTTCTTGCCGATTGCGACCTGTGCCAGCGCCTTGCCCTTCGCCAGTTCTGCTGCCAAGCGTTGGCCAGGCGATCTTTGTGCGAACAGTTCGAGGGCGCTAAGTCCTGCAGGACCGCTGCTGGATGCCGTGGCCTGGACGCCCGCACCGGCGATGCTCCGCTGAAGCGCAGCGGTTCCGGCCAGCCCGACCAGCATGGCCATCGCGATGCCCATCAGGCGGCGCCCGCGAAGCAGACTGAGAGATTGCCGAAAAGGCGCAAATGAAGGCACGAGTTTCAAGCTCCTCAAATCCCAGCAACGCCATACTGCCCAGAGTCGGCTTGACAGAACGTTACACCTTTAAATTCAAATCGGTTAAGGATTTTCCTCGTTTGATTTTGATCCGTCCGACGCATTATCAACCCAGAATACAGGTCAGGAAGAAACTTTGCGTGACGGGCCTCACAGGCGCAGGACAATGTGGACGATCGTCGGGAAAACGTCCGAACGCAGGTGTCGGTGGTTAAGGATTACCTTGGCCGTGCTGGTCCTGGGCTCGAGCGCCCTTGGAGTGTCGCAAGCAATACAGCCTCCGCTCATGCGCGAGGCCACCTTGGAGTTGCCAGAGTGGCCTGCGCGTCGGCGGCCTGTTCGCGCCGTGCTGCTGGCTGATATTCACCTCGGCGGTATTGACATGACCGCCAAAAGGCTTTCGCGCATTATCGACCGCATCAATGCGGTCCAACCAGATGTCGTTCTGGTCGCCGGCGATTTTCTCACCGATTGGGCTGCGGACTCTGCGGACATCATCGAAGTTGCGGCGCAGATGAAGCGGTTACGTTCGCGCTACGGCACTGTAGCGGTGCTTGGAAACCACGATCATGGAAGCAACACTTTACTGCTCCGGAATCAGCTGGAACAGTCAGGTGTTACCTTGGTGGATAATGGAGCAGTGCGTCGCGGCCCTTTGATCCTGGCCGGGTCAGGCGACAGTGTATCAGGACATGCTCGTCTTGGAGGGACCCTCGCTGCGGTGCGGCGGTTGAGGGCAAAAACGGATGGAGCAATTGTCTACCTTGCCCATTCGCCGGATATCTTGAAATGGTTGCCTCAAGGCCCTGCGGTCTTGCTGGCCGGGCATACTCATTGCGGTCAGATTGTCCTGCCGCTGATTGGGGCGCCAGTCCGGGTGTCGCAGATATTTGGGAATAAACTTCGATGCGGGTCAATTCGCATCGGCGACAAGCATATCATCGTGACTTCCGGATTGTCGACGAGTTCATTGCCGCTTCGCATTGGAGCTCCGCCCGATTTCTGGGTCTTGACCCTGTCAGGTGCTTCTCACGCAGGATGATTGGCTGTGCAAGACAGTCGCCGCTAGCCGACCGCCGGGGCGGGAGAGTCTCGCGGCCAGAAGCCAGGCACTGCTTGATGCTATGCCTGAGGCACCACGCTGCTGGTTGACAAGGGCTGTGACAGTACCGCCATCTGCGAGGCCGCCGCGTGCGAAACTTCCTGGCCGCTGTCCCCACAAGCTCAATTCAAAAGCGGCGTTTTGCCATCAATGGTTTGAAAACGGCAACGCCGCCTTCAGCCGCATCTGTACCTGAAGCTGGTCGACTGCGTAATATGTCTATGGCTTGAAAATGGGATCCTGTCATTCGATCCCATGTTCCGGCAGCTGGGGATGGGGATACCACTTGCCACTTCTTCAAGGCAACTCCGAACCTCGGTGTTAACTGTTTGTTGTCTTTTTTGGCTCATTCTTTGCACGGTTCGTCCGGATGGGTGATCAGAAGGAATTCTCTATGGCCAAGAGTGCACCCGCTAGAACGCCCGGAATGCCTTTTCACGATGCGGTCGCTTCCAGGGCGGCCAGATCCAGGGTCGAACCGGTTTCCGTGATCGATATCTCGGGCGAACACGGGGCAACCCGGGCCCAGCGCGACGGCTGGATGGCCCGCGATCTTCAGATGATGTTGGCGCAACATTACAACGGTGAAGCTGCAACGAAGTCGCCGCCTAAGCTTGGGATTATCGCTCTGCTGGCGTTGGCTTCGTGGGGCCTGGTTATCGCTGCAGGTTTCGTCGCCCTCTCCATCATGTAGTTCCACGGCCATTTTGCGGTGATGCGTCGCAAGAAGGTCGATCTTAGGAATCTAATCGAGTGCTTCTTCCGCATCTGAGAAGATGTCGCGAGCGTGGCGAGCGTCAGCTGGATTTGGGCTCGGGCCCGATCATTGCGAGGCGCGACGCATCGGCAAGATTGTTAAGTAGCGTCTCGTGGAAACGGATCACGGTGCGGTGGAGCGGCACTTGTGCATTGCGCACGGCCGATGCGCGGACCAAGAGCCCGTCACCGATATATCCTGCAAATGCAGCCTTGAGGCGGCCAGAACGCTGCTCAGCTGTCGTTCGGGGTAGATCCAGACCAACCCTTGTCCAGTAAACGATGTCTTCCGTGCGCGCGCCTGTCCGTGCAGTCAAAGCAACAGCCGGAACCTTGCGGCCTCGCCCGGCGTCGAGGTCGACGAACCACCTGTCGACGATCTCAAAGCCGATGGCCGGATAGCATACTTCGGGGCGATGCAGCTGCAGAACATCGCTTTGTGCCTTGCCGTACGCCGCGAGTAGCATCACGCTTGGCAAAGTTGCTGCAGGATCCCGGTAGAACCGCGCGACTTGCTGTGAATAGAGGCGGCTTGCCAGGGAGCCTTCGACTCGCGGAATGACAATTTCTCCTCCCTCGCCAGCGATCCAGGGAGCAACGTCAGAGGGAATCAAGGTTCCGAGCTCTGCGTCTGCTGGGACAAAGGCCAACGTACGACGCGGCCGCAGAGCCTCTGCCAATCCCAAGGATCCCGCGCACGCCAGACCGGCGAGAAGATTGCGCCGGTCAATCATTTCGCAGATCGGTTGAGTATGCGCCAGAAAACCATGTCTGCTCCAAATATGAGGACAAGACCCAAGCCGAACAGGATGACGCCTGTCGTTGCATGCAGGAACCCTTGCGCAACATCATCGCCTAGATAGTACGTGATGAATATGAGGGTGACGACTCGCAGAACGTTAACGGCCACGGCGAGCGGTACAATCAGGCATACTAGCAATGCAGCATAGCGCCAGGATGCGCGCCGCAGAAGGTAGATGTAAAACAGGCTCACTGCTGTCATGCCGACAAGGGAATTCATTCCCGAGCACGCATCCTCGACGAGCAACTGATATTGCGCCACCTGGAGCGTCACACCCTGGCGTGCGACCGGCAGACCCGCGAGCGTCGAAATCTTCATGCCGAGTTCGCTAACCAGCATTTGCAGGGGGGCAGTAGCGCGGTCTAACATCCAGCCTGGCGGTGGAATGAGAAACCCCAGATAAAATAGCGGAAATGCATGCCTTTTCAGTTCCGAAAAACCCACCAGGCGCCATAAGAATCCGAGCGATACAAGGTAAAAACCTGCCACTTCTATGCTGATGAAGTCGTAGGCGCGGCCAAACACATACAAGGGCCACCCGAGCAAGCAAGGCCAGATGGCTTGAACCCATGAACCGCCGAGAACTGTGCGGTCTAATCGCAATCCGTTGTGATAAAGCAGCCAGAGACCTGTTGTGAGCACGATTGGGCCGTGCGCGCCGAGGTCGGTTGTCCAGACCTGCCTACCCAGATTGCCAATCGTCGGAATGGCCAGCACCAGCAGCCCGGCCAGGAGCGGAAGGTAGACAGGCAGCTTGGTGCTGCGTTCCGGTCGTTGTCCTTCGATCGCGCCGCGAGCCTCAGAAGTCATTTAGGAAGGTGCCGATGACAGCCGTATTTTCGAACTGCAACTCATTCACCAGTTGTTTCACATCGTTCACATAACTGCGTTCGCGGCAGGCCACGACCAGGGCATACCGGGTCACCGACGCGATCCGGCGGCAGTCCGAAAACCGGTTCGCTGCCGGCGTGTCGATCACGGTCAGATCATATTCACGCAGGCAGGTTCCAATCAGGTTTTGAAAAGCCTGGCCTCCCAGGTTTTGAATGCCGTCATCGTCCACGTTGCCCGCATGGAGCACTGACAGATTATCCTGGACGAGCTGGACGCCTTCACTTAGCGGTAGGGTCTCGTCTCGCAGGAGCTCGACCAGACCCACGTTGGATTTTGGCCCTCGGATGTACTCTGACATGCCAGGGTTGCGCAGGTTGGCATCGATCAGAAGCGTGTTGACTCCGGCTTGCGACATGGCGACAGCAAGATTTGCAGCGATGAAAGTACAGCCGGTCCCTGCCGATGGGCTGCAGATGGCAAGAGCTCTGCGCCCGGCTTGAACGTGCTGGGTCATAATCACACCGCGAAGCGTGCGAAGCGCTTCGGCGGCCACCGATTGCGGTTGTGAAGCAATAATGACGCTGGGCGAGAATGCAAACTTCTCGCTGCTCTTCTTGTCAGGGTCGGTCGTCTCTGACTGCTCGATGGTCGCCATTACGCTCTCCCTGCAGATTTCAGCGGCAGTATGCGTATGTCACCCAAGATCTTTCTCCATGTCGGGCGTTCGCCCCCGGTATCCGAAGCGCCCGACATCGTTCCCAGAACCGGCACATTGGCAAAACGCATGTCTTCGACGCCACGTACGCGACGCGCCGTCAGCTCTGCGAGAAGCGCAACCAGCACACCCATGACCAGACCGAGCGCAGCAGAGCCGAAAATCAGCAATGGCCAGTTGGGAAACGTCGGCTGGGTTGGCGTAGTCGCACTGCCGAGCAAAGTAAGGCCGCTGTCGAGTGCTTGAGCCTGCTGCTCAAGATCAACCGCTCGTGCGGACGTCTTCTGATATTGTTCACGCAAGACCGCGACATCACTCGCAAAACGACGTGCCTCGTCGACGAGGCCACGTTGCGCGAGAACCTTGGCCTGTTGCGATCCCACCAGCGCCTGCAGGGAAGGGCCTGACGATCCGCCGCTGACTCGGGGTGTTGCTGCGGCACCTGCCGCAATTAGCGCGTCACGCCGCCGTCTGAGGTCGATCAATTGTGGATTGTTCGGCCCAAGAGATTTCTCGGCGGCAGCGATAGCTGCGTTTGCCTCGGCGATTTGACCTGCCATGGGATTGGCTGGAGCTACAGCAGGCATATTCATGGTTGGCATTGGCGTTGCCGCGGAAAGGGCAGCGAGACGCTTGCTTTCCTGATCGATCAAATCCTGGTCCAGAACAATACCGTTCGTGCGTTCGAAGTTAGAGAGGCGCAATTCCGCCTGGGTCAGACGGCCCCTGATCTCGTCTGCCTGTCCACGAAACCAGCGGGCGTTGTTGGCAGCATCCTCCCGTTTGAACGCAATCGCTTGATCTACGTAGGCGCGCCTGATTGCATCGGCTACCTGAGCTGCAATCTCGGGGTTGGACGATGAATAGGAGATTTCGAGAACGTTGCTCCCCTCGACAAGTTGAGTAGAGGTGCCGTCCATTATCCTTTGCGCAAGCCACCTGCGGAAGTCCCTGGTATCATTCGGATCGCGTGCCCGATACTGTGCCGCAAGCTCAGGAGAGTCCGCCCATCCCAGAAGGTCGGTAGCGCGTCCGGCGATGCGATAGTCACGGATCAGCTCGATCTGAGTCTTCACATAGGCACGAGCAAATGCCGAGGAGATCATCTCCCCGGTAACCGGATCAGGCTTCACAACGTCCATGAGGACGCGGGATTGTGCAGTGTAGCGGGGAGGTAGCACGCGTCCTGCCAAAAGCGCTGCAGACAGGCTTGCCACGAGAGCGATCAGGATGATCCCTCTGCGCGCCCAGAAGATACGCAGAAATTGTGTCAGGCTCATGCTTTGTCTCCGGTGCGCATGCTCATCAGAAGAACCGCTCGCCTATGAAGATTGAGTCATCGGCAGCGACTGGCGCATCGAGGTCGACTTTTACTTTCTTCCCATTTCGATAGACCGAAACCTTGCCCATCGATCCGCGATCCGTGACACCGCCGGCGCGGGCGAGCGCCATCCGATAGGTCATGTTCTTTTCGAGCTTGTAGACGCCAGGGGCACCGACCTGACCCGAAACGTAGAAATTTGCCGCTGTTGCAATGAACAACTTGTCGTCGGGACTGACGTACGGATCTTCCAGAGGCCCGCCGCTGGCGACGGCGGAGATTGACAGCGAAAGCTCATCGCCGTTGCTCCGCCGCACAATGACGGTGTCCCCTGCAGTTGCACGGACGCCGCCGGCGCGCGCAATGATTTCCGAGACTCGGTAAGGACGGTCTACCGGAAGGATGCCGGGTGTGCCAAACTCGCCGAGCACAGTAACATAGCGGCTGGCGTACTGGGCCACACCGACAATCACGACCGGATCATTGTAGAACCCCCCTTGCTTGAGGAGCCGGGCGACCTGATCGCGAAATTGCAGCACGGACAACCCCGAGGCCTTCACTGCATGAATATATTGCAGGGTGACCGTTCCGTCGGCCTGGACGGGCTGACGAGTGGTGAATTCGGCCTGGCCGAGCACGCTCACCTCGATGACATCGCCAGGACCGAGCAGGTACCCTTGGTTTAGCGTGCTCGCAGGGGTATTTCCCGAAGCAGCTGGGGCGACTTGTGCCACTGCCGACCCAGCGATCAGCAATACTGTGCCCAAGGCAGACGCAATCAGCTTTTTGTGGTCCATGTCAGAAATTCCCGAGCGTGATGGAGGCTGTAAGCAAGCCGTAAGTGTTTCTGTAATCGAGAAATGTCCCGTTCGCATTGCGGCGTTCATGCCCTCCTTCGAGGGACAGTTTCAAGCGCCGATTGACTTGCATGCGCAAGCCCGCATTCAATTGATCAAGCCGGTCGTTGGTCAGGAGAACCGTTTGCGTCGACCTGGCATTGGCGAAACGCCGGTCATTGCGCGTCACGCCTGAAAAGACCGATGTGCGCGGCGTCAGGGCGTATTCCGCAGCAAGCGCGTAGCTGGTGTCACGGCTATAGAGCGCTTCGCCGCCCAAGGACGGATTCAACGATCTGGCGAAGTCGAGAGTTACGCGAAGATCGGTGCTGGGGACGGCAGAAAGACCCGCGGTCCATGTCAAACCCTTGAAGCCTCCTCCCGCCGGACCGTCAGGGTCGAGATTACTGTATGCCAGAGACGCATTTGCAGTCAGAATTGCGCCAATTTCTCGCCGTCCTGTAATCTTCAGCTGATCGATCCGGTAGCCTGACAGGCCGATCGTGCCTGACCGTTCGGGATATGTGATGCGGTCACGACCGAGCGTCGCCGTGAATTCACCCAGCACGGGATTCTGATAAGACACTCCGGCCTGCAGCTGATGGCCGCGATAATTGGCGAAGCGGCGCAACGAGTTGCTGTTGTTTCCTTGGGTGTATCCAGCCGACCCTAGTATCTTCAAACCGTTTGCGCGCCCACACTGGAGGCTTGATTCATAATTCTGAACGGTCTGCGTGTTTCGTACGCTGTCGATCCCGGGAACATTCAGGACAGCAAGTTGCGCCAGGTCGCTCTGGCGACGCTCAAAGCGAGGATTCAATTGAAGTTGGCAGTTGCCAAAGTATAGTCCGGCGTCGGCATCCAGCGCGATCCGCTCACGGTTCAGCCTCGCATTGCGATTGTAGAAGTCATATCCGGCAAAGGCGGTAAGCTCGAGACTGTTCCGGCCTAGCGGTCGAATGAGACTTAGCTCAGCCCCGACGGTGAGGCGTTGATCGGCCTGCTGGAGACCACGCTGCAAGGCGCGGTCAGGGTTCGCCTTGGCCACGTTGCTTTCTGCCCGAAGGGCGCTGGTCAGACTGACAGTCGTAACCTGTGTCGCTTCTTGCGCAGAGGCGCATGAAGGGACAAAGGTCCACGCCAGCGGAGACAACAGAATGCAAACAGATTGATGGCGCATTGGGCAAGACTTTCAGCTATCTTGATCGGCTTGTTACCGTAATCCTCGGTCCGGGCCAATGACGTTGCGAGCCAACGTCCGGCGCGCCCCAAATTGGAACGCAACGAGGCGATCCCGATCGCCCTAACGGCTCAAAAGTTGCATTTGTAAGGCGATTGCAGAGGTTCGTCCGCTTGGCGGCCCATGGGACGCAGCTCGATTGAGGCGTCGAATCGATAGGCCCGGTAATCCAAGCCGAGGTGCTCGGCGTCGGCCGAGAAACAGTTGGGCAGAGTACCAGATTGAGGCTGCCGCCGGTAAGCCGTGCGGAGTTCTCAGTGACTAAACAAGGCCGGTTGTCGGTTGTCATCGGCGTGCGTTCGACACGGACGTGAGCAGCTTTTGCAATTCGCCTCGATAGGTCTGAAGCCGAGCATCGACATTTGTCCTGGCTGTCGCGATCTGCGCCTTTAGTCGTTCGCGTTCTTGAATGTGTGCCAGAACGAATTGCAAAGCCTCGTCCACGCTATAGCCGGTTTCAGGCAGGATGCAGTCATAGCCAAGAGAACCGAACAGCCCGGAGAACTTGCGGCTATATGCTGTGGGTACTACCGGGACGCCCGCCGAAAATGCTGCGATGCAGGCGTGCATTCTGCCAGCCACAAGCACATCCAGCCCGCTGATGTGCGACTTTGCGGCCTCGGCGCCTGAGAAATCCGGGATACGTCTTGCAAACGGATACATTGCGGCGAGACGGTCGGCCAAAGCGCCATCGTCATCGCCAGGGTCGGTCCGACTCGTTGCATGCGCGATCAATTCTATTTGTACGCTGTGGTCAGTCGCGAAAGTCTCAAGCAAAGCGTGAATGAAGCCGGCGTAATTGTAGGAGAGGCCGAACCTGTTCTCTCCACTTTCGGCTTGTCGATAGAGCAGGCCAGAGGCATTCAAGCCTATGCGAACAGGCTTGGAGTCATTGGTGGTCGGAGCGCGGGTGAAGGGGAGCTCAAAAGCCACGTCAGTTGCCAGGACAACGCGTGCACTTGGCGCAATCTCGCGCGCTACGTCGAAGCTCTGAATATCTCGGGCGACGACACAGCGTGCGCGATTCATAACTGCTTTTGCAAGTTTGCGATAAATGGTACCGGTGAACGGTCCTATCGTTTGTGGAGCAAGAACAAGCGGCACTTTGCGCACGTAAGCCAGGGCTTTAGTTGCCCATAGATAGGCAAAACGTTTCGGCCCATAAATCTGCGCAAAGCTATCCCCAGCCCCAATATCGATAATCGCATCCAGTGACGCGAGAAGCGACCAGTATCCACGGGGAGATATGATGCTTCGACCGTCGACCACGAAAACGTCAGCACTGTTTTTCCGCAAGGTTGAAGCGTCGTGATTGTCGCGCATGCCGATGACGATCAAATGCGCGTCAAGACCCAGTTTTTCCAATTCCTGACGGACTATGGCAATGTTCGAAAGGGTGAGGGCATCGACGCCGAGGTTCCCCGAGGCGAGCGAGTGCCAGAGCAATCCGATTTTCATGTGCAAGGGGCTCAGCGTGCATCTCCCTTGGCGGGGCCAGGCTCAGCTGTAGTGGCTTGACCCGTTTTTGTCACGAAAGCGGGATTAACCATCACTTTGGCCCGTTCGCGCTTTACAATAGTGTTAAGCGCATTCCGGACTTGCGTGGTGCTGCGCTGGTTGGTCAGGATAAAGCGCGCGGCTTGCAATGCGGCTGCATCCTCAAGAGGTTCGGCGCGGATCGCTGTGATCTGTGACATCACGAATCCACCATCTCCGCCGGGTGTCATCAGGAGCGCTCCCTCTTTCAGTCCGGCTGTTGTAGCGGCAACTTCGGGCTCGAGACTGAGCGTGTCCATAATCGCGGCAGACCGGACATACTTTATGCCTGATCGTTCAAGCAGATCCTTTACCTGTTGCAAGCTTTGGTATGCGGCCAACTGCTTGGCGATCGAAGTCGACACGGGCGGCAGAATGAACTGGTCGACTGTCAAAAGTTTACGTTGCGCAAAGCTGGCAGGGTGGGCTGTGACGTAAGCGGCAACCTCATCGTCTGAGACGTTCGGCACATTCTTTGATAGCGCGCTCCTGACAAGTTGCATGAGAGCCAAATCCCGAGCCCTGCTGAGTACCATGGCCGCTTCCGGTGTCTTGTCCATTCCCTCTGACTGTGCATAAGCGGCAAGAATCTTGCGGGAAATCAGCCCTTCGAGCGCTTGTTGCTGAATTTCTCGCACGGCCACAGGATCATCCGGCAAAGAGGGGGTTTCAAGCCGGAGTTCAGCAGCAGTGATTTCCGCTCCAGCGATCCGTGCTACGACTTGGCCGGTGGGGGCTTTTTCCTTCTCGGCGCCGCAGGCGGTAAGGGCCAGGCAAGAGATCACCAGCGTAAATCTTATCATAGTCCATTTGGCCTTCTGTGGGCGGGAAGTACGGAGGAACTCTCTACACAATCGAAATTTTCTGAGATAGGGGCAAATCACCATTTCCCTAATTTGGCTTGAATGCGCCGGTCGGGGCCAAATTCTTAATCGAGGCTGTCTATGGCACGCGACCCGAAATTCTGTCTTGCTGCCTCGGGCGGTGGGCACGTGCGGCAGCTACTCGATTTGAAACCTTTTTGGGCGGAATACGACCATTTCTTCGTGACTGAAGATACCGCGCTTGGTCGCTCGATAGCGCGCGACGAGACAGTGGAGTTTGTCCCTCACTTCGCTCTGGGCCAGGCGCGGCTCGGCTCACCTTTGAAAATGCTGCGTTCAGCATTCAAGAATATTTGGACGTCCTTACGCATCGTGCGCCGACACCGGCCAGACTATGTCGTTACGACTGGCGCCGGATCTCAGGTTTTCATTGTGTTGTGGGCGAGGCTCCACGGCTCCAGAATCGTCTTGATTGACAGTTTCGCTCGTTTCGATGCGCCGAGTGCCTTTGCCAGGTTGGCAGGGCCGCTCGCTCATCTTCGAGTATCACAGTCTTCTGTTGCGGCTCAAAAATGGGGCGGTGCCGCAGTTTTCAACCCACTAAAGATGATAGAGGGGCAAGGCCCGGAGAAGGAGGCTTTGGTATTTGCGACGGTCGGAGCGACATTGCCTTTTCCGCGCCTTTCAGACCTCGTGGTGCAAGCGAAAAGAAAAGGCCTCCTTCATGAGGAGGTGATCCTGCAAGTTGGTCAGGGTGGCTCCGTTGATGTTCCGGGCGGCGTCCTGGCAGTGGAAGAGCTCACTTTCGACGAGATCAAGGGCCTTCTTGCGCGCGCGTCGATCGTGATCTGTCATGGCGGAACCGGATCGATCGTCACCGCTCTGCAGAACTTTTGCCATGTTATTGTAGTGCCTCGCCGGTTCGAGCTTGGCGAACACTATGACAATCACCAGGAGGAAATAACAGCGGCGTTCGTGCAGCGCGGGCTGGTCAGAATGGCCGATGATGAGGTCGAGCTAGAGAAGGCGCTTAACGAACTCCGTGGAGCGCCTGCAGTGGGCGCGACGACCGACCCTGCCGAACTCATGGACTTCTTGCGCGCCTGGGTTGCAAGAGAACAACTGAGTGCGCGCTGAACAAAGTTTGGATCGCCGAAGCATCATGCAAAAAAGGGCTGCCAAGGGCAGCCCTTTTCAGATCTCCACAACTGCTCAGGCAAATGCAGGAGTAGCGGCCTGACGGCGGCGTTGCCGAAGGGCGACGCCCGCGAAGCCAATGCCAAGAATCATCAGTGCCCAAGTCGACGGCTCGGGTACACCAGAGAGCGAAAGGATGCCGTTGTAAAAACCATTGGGCTGTGAAGACCCGGTGACGAGGATCTGCTGCGCGCCGGCCGGAATGCGGAAGTTGAGCAACGCCCGCTGCTCAGTGACGCCGGTGGATGTCGCCGGGATCACGGTGGAATTGAGCTTCACCCCATTCGAGATAAAGTTGACGTTGTATGACTGATTCAATCCTGCGCGAGTCGAATCGATCACGACGCTCGCATTTCGCGCATAATTGGTGACGAACGTGAACACGTCGTTGAAGTGGGCGGGATACTCTGCAGGGTCGGTGTTGCCGAACGTGCCCCCGACGTTAGCGGTGTAGTTGATGAAGCACGAGTTGGTGCCCGTCGATGTGCAGGTTGCTGCAGACACCGGGGCAGACGCAAGAGCCCCTGCGGAAACAATCGCAGTAAGGAATGCCTTCTTCATAGCTTAACTCCTGACAAAAAGCAGCAAGAAAAGCCGGACCCGCCATCGAATCCAGTCACTTGGCTTGTTTGGTAAATGTAGTGTTAAGCACGCTGCAGCGCAACACGGAATCACGTCGACCGTCCCAAAACGGGAGTGTTTGTTGATGAATTTTTTGCAAGGAACAATACTGCCGCGGCCACGTTAAGCTTAGATTTTTCGTTCTGGTTTGGCCAACACAACCTTGCTTTGTGGCACATACGGTTGGCGCGGATCGGGCTCGGCGAGGTGGCCGGTCAGAGCATGCTGCGAGTATATGCGGGCCGTTTTGTCAGCACTGGGGAGTCGTAGTCGGGCAAGGTCTGCGTATGTCGAATCGATGAGACGAACGCGAACAACGTTGTGACGGGTCGCCCCCTCAGTCGTCGGGTGTCTCCCCTTCTAGTCTTGGGCCGCCGTGGTCACGTCTGAGGGCGCCATGCCCGTGTCTGGCCAATATTTTAGGGCCAAGATCTGCGGAATGCTGTCGTCACAGAAGAGGAACTGGCCATCAGTCCCCTGCCATTGGCGAGAGTCAGCTCCCAGCGTCGCGATGATTTCTTTCACCATGTCTTCCGGCAGCAAGCCGAAGTTCTTTTGCGCAAACCGCCCGGCTGCAAACAGCGAGGTCGGCTTTATTTTTGCCTCCAGGCAGTTCAGCTGTGCCTGCGCCGTGGGCGATAAGCGGGAATGCATGTCATCAAGCACCAGTTCGACTGCTACTCGGAGGTCCTGGCTTGAAATGACTCGCCTGTCGTTCTCCAATGCGGTGCGAGCCGAATACTGTCCAAGAAGGTTGGCAAGATAAGGTGAACCATTGCTCATCTCAATGAGCAGGTCGCGCGTCGCGTTCTCGAAGCTGAAGTTACCGATCGTCTCGCCTTTTGCTATGATCTGGCCGAGCTCATCAGGCGCCATGCCCGCGACCGCAATCCCGAGGACATTGCGCCTGATGGACGGAACGTGTGCGACAAGCTCCGACAAATTAAGCGCAACGCCGCCAATGACTAGTTGCACGCGCGCCGACCGATCAGAGAGGCTCTTGATCAGCTCTGCAACCTTGTCACGAAATCCCTGCTCGGGTGATCTGTCGAATTCATCGAGAATGATCAAAAGTTTAGTGCCTGTGAGCTTTACAAGCTCTTCGCTCAGGGATGCGGGTGTCACGGGGTCTTCACCCAGAATGTCACCCAGGCTGCGGTCACGCTCGACTTCAAGCGAGGATGGGTCGTATCCGGCGTGATAAAGCAGGGGAACATCGCGCGCGACCGCGCGAAAGAGGCTGTCGAACGTGCTGCTCTCGCTGCAGGATGCGTAGCGAACCAGATAACGGGCGTCTTTCGCCAGGATGGCCAGCACGTGGAGGAGCGAGGTCTTACCTATCCCGCGGTCGCCGAAGACGACGAGATGCATGCCCTGATCCTCGACTGCACTGATCATCCTGTTGAGCAGCTTTGTGCGGCCTGCGAATCGGCCTAGATCGGAAACTGGCTGAGCAGGCGTGAACGCGCGTGATAACAAGGTGCGCGTCGCAGCGCCACGTGGCGAGCGCAGGCGTTCTTCACGCGAAAGTCCCTTGAAACGAGGGAAAGACGCGGTGTCTCGAGTTTGATTGAAGGTGCCGGCTGGAATATTAGGTGCAGCGCGCGGACCTGATTTCTTCGTCGACTTGGAACCGAAAAATCGTTGAAACCAGGATTTGGACTGCATTGATCGAACACCGTATTGAGCAGAAGAGTGGTTTGCAGAAAGCTTCAGGCCCTAAACCGGGGCTTCAGTACGTAATAGAGGTAGACCAGGGTCGAAAGCATTAAGACGCTCGCGAGAAGCACATAACCACTGTTGCCCGCATAATTGGCTGCGGCACAGGCAGTTGCAGGAGGGAGATAATGCCATGGCGTATCTTTCGGCTCCTCGGCTGCCGACCTCTGCAGGTAAAGCACGGCAAGGCCTGCGAAGATGAGGACTGTAAGCCAGTCAAAGATTGTTTCCATGGCGCTCTCTGGGTTGTCGCGGTGAACCGGACCGGCAGTTAGCGCAATTCCGGGCTGAGCGCGAATGCAATTTCGCGCCGTGCATAATCGGGACGATCTGGACGCCTTGAGCCGCGCTCGAAAGCCCTGCGCCAACGTTAACCACGCCTAGCCAGTGCCCTTTTAACAAATCGAACGGATAACCGGGCTTGGGGATAAGCACTTCCACGGGGTTAAAGAATGTCAGTCATCACCGTTTCAACCAGCTCGCAGCTCGTTGCGGCTCTTACTAAAGCGCGAGCCGGAGACGTCATTTCGCTCCTGCCAGGCGACTATTCGTCGGTAACGATCAAGGGCATCAACCCCACAGGAACCGTGACGATTACGTCCGCGGACCCGAGTGCGCCTGTTGCGCTCAACGGATTGAAGGTGACGAACTCGAGCAATCTGGCTTTTGACAATCTCCATTTTGCCATCACCGGGGGCGCTAATCTAACACCATTCTCGGTGATGAGTTCCTCCAATATTGCATTTTCCCGGCTCGACGTCGGCGGTCAGCCGCTGGGATCGGAGGCTGTCAGCACAGGGCTGATGATCCGGGGAAGTCAGTCAATCTCGGTGACAAACAGCAATTTTCATGATCTGCGCTTTGGCATCTCGATGCTCGACAATAGCGGCGTCACCGTCACGCAATCGCTTTTTCATGACATCCGTACTGACGGTATCCGCGGGGGAGGGAACTCGAATGTCACCATCACCAGCAATGCTTTCACGGACTTCCATCCCGCGGTTGATGACCATGCCGATGCCATTCAGTTCTGGACAAAGAACACGCTTTCCTCAGCCAGCAACATTGTCGTCAGCGGGAATGTCATAGAACGCGGAAACGGCGACGCGAGCCAGGGGATTTTCTTTCGCGACGAAGTTGGAAACCTGCCATTTCTGAACGTGACGATTTCCGACAACGCCGTCATCGGCGGATTGTACAACGGAATTACCGCCGATGGCGTCAAGGGCGGTTCGATCACTAATAACATCGTTGCCGGGTTTGCCGACCAGACCAGCTGGCTTCGCGTCCAGAACTCGCCCGGACTTTCATTGCAGGGCAACGTGGTGACCGGATTTGTCTCGGACCTCGATGCAGCTCTGCCCGCCGGAAACACGACGATCGCATACTCGACGGACGACGGTGCTGCTGCGCTTACGCAGTGGCTGAAGTCGCACGATATTCCGAAAGCATTCGGAGGCAGCCTTGCCAATTTTCTCGGCTTTTTCGGTCACGAGGGATCTTTTCTGACTGCTGCTCTGGCATTGCCAACAAGTGTTACCGTTCAGGGAACAGGCCTTTCCGACAAGCTCGTCGCGGACTCAACCCTGAACTCTTTTGTATTTGGCGGCGCTGGCGATGACACCCTTACTGGCAATGGAGTTCACGCCCAGCTCGCCGGCGGTGAAGGAAACGATACCTTTATCGTTAAGGGTCCTGGTGATCTCGTCATCGAACTGGCCGGCCAGGGGACTGACACGGTGAACGCGTTCAGCGATTACACCTTGACCGCAAACGTGGAAAACTTGCGGCTGTCGGGTACGGCGACTGAGGGTGCTGGCAACGAGCTTGCCAACCGTATCATCGGCAACGGCATGGACAATGTCCTCCGAGGACTGGCAGGCGACGATACTTTGCAGGGCGGAGATGGCAACGACCGGCTTTTCGGTGACGACGGTGCCGACGTGTTACGGGGCGATGCCGGAAATGATCGCTTGGAAGGTGGACTTGGGGATGACCAGCTTTTCGGCGGCGAGGGCAGCGATGTCCTGTTCGGCGGAGCCGGCAACGATATCCTCGAAGGTGGAGCTGGATCCGATATTCTGACCGGCGGTGCCGGAGCCGATGTCTTCCGTTTCCGCGCCGATGCTTTGTCGGGGAGCGATGTGACCGTAATCACAGACTTTGCGAGAGGTTACGATCGCATTGACTTGCGCGCCATTGACGCAATTGCTTCGTCGGCAACGAACGATGCATTTTCCTGGATCGGAAGCAGCAACTTCACAAAACATGCGGGCGAACTGCAGGTGAAGGCGGTAAGTGGCGGCATGATGCTGGCGGGCGACGTCAATGGCGACGGCATTGCCGATTTTCGCGTGATGCTTCAGGGGCTGAGTGCGCTGTCCTCTTCAGACGTAAATCTCTGATGCCAAGATGGCGGTTAAGGGCGGTATAGCTTTCGGGTGTTTTCATCTGCATAGGGCAGGCGTCCAAAACGACCGAGTTTGAGATCACTGCGCAGGATGCGTGCTGGATTTCCGCCGACAGCACATCCTGCGGGGACGTCATCAAATACCGTTGCGCCGGCCCCTACGATGGAGCCATCGCCGATCGTAACCCCGGGCAGGATGGTCGAGCTGCCGCCGATGAAGCAATTCTTCCCGATCCGGATCGGTCTGACATCGCCGGAGATAGTTTTCGTTATGAGCAAGGTCTTAAAGGCGATCAGCGATCCTTCGGCCACGACTATGCTGCCTCTTGCGCCTGAAATCATCGTTGCAGACAAAGAAAGGCTGACGGATTTGTCCATGACAACGCCGTGGCGTAGCGTCAGCCATCGCCGCCGCAGACCTGTCACCAGATAGCGCACCTTGCGTAACCGGTTCAACGACCATACACTCATTTGGCACCTCGACATCGGCCATTGCACAGCCAGACATTTCTCAATTATTGGAGTTGCATGATGGAGTCGAGGGGTATGATCCCGCCCGCCAGAACCCTGAAGCAAATCCTGCAGCGCTTTGTGCAGACCCGTGTCTGGAAAATGGATATCGCGCCCACTGCATGGATCGCCACATCGGCTTTGATCGATAGAACGTGGCCACGCGGGGTGCACATCGGTGAGCGCTGCATCATTGATCATCATGCAGTGATTCTCACGCACGACATGACCCGCGGCCTCTATCTGGACACCGTTATCGCGGATGACTGCACGATCGGAGCGCGGGCGATAATTTTTCCCGGGGTGCGCATCGGCCACGGCAGTCACGTTGCGCCTGGAGCGGTTGTGCTTCGAGATGTCGCACCAAACTCGACGGTTGTCGGGAACCCGGCGCGACTTCAGGATGATATGTTCGATGGAAGCGCCACCTAGGGATGTCCATGCCACGAGGTAGACAGTACGTCGGCCCGACCCTTGCTGCTTATCACCAAGTTGGTTGGCGCTCGCGCCGGCGACTGTTTTTGCTCGGATTGCTGGCATTGGTCTCGTTTGCTTACGGCGCGATTTTTGCGCTGACGCAGACTTATTTTCTCATGCAGTTGTCGGTGCCATTCGTGGTGCTTGCACTTTTGATCATCTGGTGCTTGCCGGAGACTGGCCAAGCGCCTGAACGTTTGCTGGAGGGTTTGTTTGCTGCATTCCTGATCGCACTGCTATGTTGGCCAGACTATCTCGCCGTAGCGATTCCCGGCCTGCCCTGGTTTACAGCGCTCCGCCTCGTGGCCGTACCACTTGCCATTGTTCTCCTGATATCTCTGTCGCAATCACCGTCTTTCCGGGCGGACATGGCCCGACCGCTGAAGGCTTCACCGATCACATTGCGTCTTGTGGTCCTATTCTCCTTGATAGCCCTTGTTTCGGTGCCACTTTCATCAGATCCGTCAGGCTCCACGAGCAAATTTATCGTGGCGATGCTCTACTGGGTAATGATATTCTTCGTGTCCGCGTGGGTTTTCCAGAAACCCGGTCGGGCCACATTCCTCGCGTTTGCTCTGTGGATGATCCTAGTCGGTATCTGCGTGATAGGGCTGTGGGAGCAACGCCTCCAGTCAGTACCGTGGGCAGGGCACATCCCCAGTTTTCTGAAGATCGAGGATCCGGCGGTAGAGCGAATTCTGTCGGCGAAATCGCGCGCTGCGAGCAAATTGTACCGCGTCCAAAGCAAGTTTACCACGCCCTTGGGACTCGCCGAATTTTTGGCATATGCCACGCCTTTTGTTCTGCACATTGCCTTGACGACCCGGCGTTTCATTGTGCGTATTGCAGCCTTGGCAACATTTCCTCTTATTTGGACGACTATTGTAGGAACTGACTCGCGCTTGGGTATGGTCGGATTCTTTATGACGTTCATGCTTTACCTTATTGCGTGGGCGGCTTTACGATGGCGGCGTTCGACCAAGAGTCTGTTCGGGCCTGCGACAGTCCTCGCCTATCCCGTAATCTTTGTTGCATTCATTTTGTCGACGTTTTTTGTCGGCCGACTGCGGGCATTGATTTGGGGAGGCGGTGCGCAGTCTGCCAGTACCGAGAGCAGAAAGATCCAGATTGCTTCCGGCATACCAAAAATACTGGGGCGTCCTTGGGGACACGGCATAGGACAGGGCGCAGAAACACTTGGATTTCGGAACGGGGCTGGGGTCTTGACGATCGATAGTTACTATCTCGGGATCGCACTTGAGCTGGGCATTGTTGGATTTGTGGTATTCTATGCGATTTTCATTGGCGCTAGCTTGCGTGCAATACGCGTTTCTCTTCGCCAATTTGACAGCGATACGGCCGTTATCTTTCCGCTTGTAATCGCGATTATCAACTTTGTAATTATTAAGTCGATTTTCAGCCAACTTGAAAATCATCCGTTGGTTTTTGCATTTCTCGGTGCCACTCTAGCGCTTGTGCTTCTGATATCTAATAGAGATCAGGTCCCTTCGGCGTCGCCAACTGCAGATTCGAGCCGTGCTTGAGTTCCAACGCAGCCCGATATTCTTCAGGCTTGGTTGGTGAGCCGGTACATGTTCATTTCATATGAGTAACCCCTAGCGCGTAGACTCATTATGCGGAGCACTAGAGGCGAGCGCAGACGAGCCTGATGGCGGCAAGGAAGTTCGCGGGATCCTTGTCGTAGCGCGTTGCAATGCCACGGAACTGCCTGATGCGGTTGAAGAAGCGCTCGACGAGGTTGCGCTGTTTGTAGAGCCATGGCGAGAAGGCATAGCGCTGGTTGCGGTTGGATCGATTGGGAGTGTGGGCCCAGACGATCCTGGCTTCAGCGGGCCTTACGGACTGCGTTGCTATCATATCCTTTGTCGCAGAGCGGGATCACGCCCTCGGGAATGGCCACGATTAGCGCTTCCGCCTCACAGGCATCGTGAACCTGCCCGCCTGTCAGCCTCAGGCTGACAGGACTTCCGTCAGCATCGGCAAGAGCGTGTACTCAGCTGTGAGGCCGCCCCGGGAATGTCCCATGCCACGATCGCAGTTTTCCCCCTTTTGGCCCGTCGCACCATGCTGGCGGACGCGCATGCAGGTGGAATCGATCATCACCAGTTCGCCACTGTATCCAGCAGGCCGGTGCGGGGGTTGGCAACGGAAGGCGACACGCGGTCGGCTTTGAACATGTGTCGTTGATGATCGTGCCAGCGGCTCCGGCGCTGGTCTGGTACAGGTTCACAACTTGCAGCAGCGGCATTTGCCGACCTCCTCCAGGCCGATGGTGGTGCCGGTTACGGGAAGCTCGACGCGGCCGGGCGGGTCCAGGAAGTGGTCTCCTGGGTCCATTTTCGGAACAAGATAAATTACTAGCCTTTTGCGCTGTCTGTGCCTTTCTCAGTGGAGCTCGGCGCGCCAAAGAGGACTTCATGAAATAAGACTTCGATTAGCGGTGGGGCGAAGCGACGAAGCTTATAGGCGTTATTAAGAGCGTGTTTAAGCCACTGATGTTCATAGCGTAATTCACTGCTTTCGACGTGCATCGGAAATTCGAGACGCGCAAGATCGTCCATCTGTTCGGCTAGTTCCAGTACCATTTCGACATCGTCTGCGTTGGACAGCGTCTCTGCTAACCGCCGATAGAGCGCTGCACGCTCCGCCAAACTTGATCCCATAGCCCACCATTCAATCGTGAGAGTCTCGAACGTTCACAAAAGCCAGAACGTTCGCCCGACTGATGATTATGGTTAACGCGAGCCGCACTGCCCTAAATGTTGTTTCAAGAAGGCGGTTCCGGTCGGGAAATGTTTTTTTACAGTAAATTCGGAAATAGTATTACTTATCTGGTGAGAACTTGACTCAAAGCTATCCCTCGCAAATTCATAGCCCTGCGATGCGGCGCGCAAGAGCTGGATCGAGGCGATGAAGATCTATGTGTTTCTGATGCGATGGTTTGCTCGAAATCCTTGGCGAGGCGCCGGTTTCGGTTCAGCCGTGCCAGCGTCCGCTCGACGACCCACCGGAGTTCAACAACGAGCGTAGCTCAGTCCATTGTGCCCTTCTGCTTATTTATCTGGAGTGAGATCACGACGAAGCGACGCAAATCCGATCCTCAGTGAAGCTTACTGGTGAACCCGCCCCGCGAGCGGCCAAGAGCGCGTCGATGAGTCCCCCTTTTCCGCCCGCTGCCGAGACGTGGGCGCGAACGGTGGTGCTGTCGATGCTGTAATGGCCACTCTCCGCCATGGTCTCGGCCAGCGTCACGGCAACGGTCTCCCAGACCCCGGCTTCACTTATCGCCGGAACCGGCATAGGTGTTCCAGCTACCATGTTTGGGTGGCACCTCGCGCCACGGAGCGCCGCAGCGGAGCCGCCACCGGACACCGTTGACGATTGAGCGGTTCTGCTCGGGCGGCCTGCCTCCAAAAAGCAGCCTTGGATCAATCCCCGCACGCCTCGTCAATCATTTCGGCTTCCGTCAGTCCTGTTTCGCGATAGGTTCGCAAAACCCGGAGCATCGACACATGTATCGCATCACTTTAGCATGTCATGATGTTCCCGCCGCAGCGGGAGACGAAGCGGCGCGTGACATCACCGAAGCGTTTCGCCTTCATAATCCGCACGAACACAACGTCATCTGCACCTTTGTGGACGGCAAGCTGAGACTGGTCGCCGAGAATGACCATGACCCCGAAGGGCCTAACCTAATGGACGAGTTCTCGGACAGCATTTGCGCATACGTCGAGCCCTTCGACGCGACCTCAAACTGGTGAGCTTAGAAACGCTTCGCTGAATTTGTCCACGCCTGCTAGGATCCAGAAACCTGCGAGACCGAATACCTTGTCGGAATATTTTACAGGTGTATACTTGCCGGGGCGCCTTTCGCAGATCGACGCCAAAGTGGAAACTCCCCGGCCAGTCCGGCTACTTCTGGCCGGGGCTTTTCTGCCGTGCTGGGCTGTGCTTCGCAGGTGTACCGGCGTCGGCGGTGACTTTATCTATCAACCTTGGAGTGCGGATTCCGACGATGGCGCGCATGTATTCCGATCTGATGCCGCGCAGCGTTCCGATTTGATCGCGCGCAGGTGACCACCTGATCGTTGGGTAATGATGTCACTGTGTTCTCGGCTTGGTCAAGCCGGAGTTGTGGCGGACAGGCGGCGCATGGATTCGCCACTCATTTCGAGACGATGGGCGTTGTGAACGAGGCGGTCCAGAATGGCGTCGGCGTAAGTGGGGTCATTGATCAGCTCGTGCCAACGCGCCACTGGAAGCTGACTGGTCACCATGGTCGAGCGGCAACCGTAGCGGTCTTCAAGAATCTCGAGGAGGTGGTGCCTTGCATTGCCATCGAGTGGCTCGAGACCCCAATCGTCGAGGATCAAGAGGTCAACCCGGGCGAGGCTTTTCATGCGTGCAGCGATCCGGCCATCGCCCTTGGCGAGGGACAGTTCGTCGATCAGCCGCGGCAGTCGGGTGTAGAGGACGGAGCGATTATCCCGGCAGGCCTTGTGGCCGACTGCACAGGCGAGCCAACTCTTTCCGACGCCCGTCGGGCCAATGATGGCCAGGTTCTCATGGTTGCCGATCCAGTCGCCCTTGAGCAGCATTTCGAACATACGGCGGTCCAATCCACGTGGACTGCGATAATCAACGTCCTCGGGCACCGCGTGGTGTCGCAATTTCGCGTGCCGCAGGCGCAGGGCAAGGCGGCGGTCGTTTCGCCAAGTGGCTTCGTGGTCGAGTAGCATTGCCAGCCATTCGGCATGACTGAGGCCGGCGGCATCGCCGTTGCTCTCCATTTCTGAGAAGGCATGGGCCATGCCAGTGAGGCCCAGCTGGTTCAGCTGGTCCAGTGTCGGATGTTTCAGCATTCATGGGTCCTGTCAGTGATAGTATCCGGAGCCCCGGATGTTGGTGTGAAGGATCGGCGTGCGCTCCGGGGTTTCGCGCACGGGAACCTGGTCGAGCCCTTTCTCAAGGATCGATTTGACGCTGGGATAATTGCGAGCCTGGATTTCCAGTGCACGCAGTGCCGCTGCCTCCAGGCGGACAGCGCCAAAGCGCTTGGCCAAGCCGATTATTCCGAGGCAGGACCGATATCCTTGCTCGGGATGTGGCCGGTCCTCGATGATTTTCTCGACCAGCAAGGACAGCATAGGACCCACACGCGCTGCTTCTTCGCGGATCTTGGCCGGCGTCCATTCGAGGTAGCGCCGATGGCTGGACGGCATGTGCTCAGGGATGGTTGTGTGTCGGCCATTGCCAGACCCACGCATGTGAACGGCAATACGCTCACCGCCGAGGAATATCTCGACAGTACGGGCCGTGCAGCGGACCTCGACTTCACGGCGGGCGAAGCGGTAGGGCACCGAGTAATGATGGCGGTCGACGGCAATGTGGTAATCGAGCCCGACCCGGCACCGCTTCCATTCTGCATGGACCCAAGGCTCGGCCGGCAGCGGCTTCAGGTTCGGCGCGTCTACTTCCTCGAACAATTGGCGCCGCGTCTTTCCGAACTGACGCATCACTCGCGTATCGTTGAGGTCAGCCAAGCAGCCGGCGATCGCCGTATTCAATTCGGCAAGGCTGTAGAAAATCCGGTTGCGCAATTTGCCCAGCACCCAGCGCTCGACAATGCCAACGCAAGCCTCGACCTTCGCCTTGTCCCGCGGCCGCCTTGGGCGCGCCGGAAGCACTGCGGTCCCGTAATGACGAGCCATGTCGTTGTAGCTACGGTTAAGCATTGGATCGAAGTGACAAGCCTTGATCACCGCGACCTTGGCATTGTCGGGAACCAGCAACTGCGGCACCCCGCCGAAGAAGGCGAAGGCCGCATTGTGCGCCTCGATCCAGTCAGCGAACTGCTCGGTCCAGGTGGCACACGCGAACGACAGGCTCGATCCGCCCATCACCGCCACGAACAGATGGGCGTCACGAACTTCGCCTGTACGCCGGTCGACAACGACGGGGACCTTGTCTCCGGCATAGTCGACGAACAATTTCTCGCCGCCTGCATGGCTTTGCCGCATCACAAGCGGCAACCGCCCCTGCCAACCCCGGAACAGGTCACACCAGCGACTGTAACGATACCCATCCGGGTTTGCGGCGTAATACTCCTCCCACAGAACCTGGAGTGTCACGTGCTTGCGCTTGAGTTCGCGCGCCACCACCGACCAATCTGGCTCTGGCTGCTTACGACGGCCGGGCCTCACCCCGGATATGCCGTAAAGGCGCGCTTCCAGTTCCGCGTCGGTCATCTCGGCCGGCACCGGCCACGTCAGCCCGGACCACCCGAAACGCCGCAGCGTGTCGCGCACCGTCGTCGGCCCGATCCCGACCCGTTCGCCAACTACCCGCGTCGACAACCCGGCATCCAGGCTCAGCTGCAAAATCTCGCGCACATGGCGCATCGCTAACCTCCTCGTCGGCATCCATTTCCTCCAGTCGACTGACGACCGGAGAAATGGCCCAACGATCAGGCTGCCCACACCTCAAACTGCGCGCGATCATCTCGGAATCCTGCGCGGACAATTCTCGGAACGCTGCGCGCGATCACCTCGGAATGCCGCGCGCGATCAAATCGGAACAGTGCGCGCGATGACCTCGGAATCCGCACCTTGGAGCCCCCCAACCCGATCGTTCTTAGTGACACCGCTCGGCATCAGACCGTCCTGACGCGAGTTGCGTTAAACGTCTTGTCATCAGTATTCTGGATTGTGGAGCATTATACAATCGGGTCGATCGCGTCAAAGCCACGGGCTATTGCGAAACTATCATGAAACATGCCGAGGCCGGCGGTCTAGACGCTTCGCTCACGCCAAGCTCATCTTCTACAAGTTCGATGATTACAATCGCAGATATTGCCCCACGATTATCAGGTGTCAATTTCCCGACGGGCCGCTGACATTGGGCGTGTCCTTAAACTTACTCTTGAGCTACAGTTCCGGCCTCAGTTTCTTCGGCGCCCCGGAGCCGTCCGCTTGGGTGCTCGTGTTTGTGGGCGTGGGGCTCACAGGCGCTTAACTCTAAGCCGATCCCGAACCCAGTGTAGCCGCAACCGGTCCGACAGGGGGGTGAGCCCGCCAAACCACCGTTAAGGTCGGCGTTGTACTGCGTACTGTTGCCGACAGGTAAGATCACCGGCTCCGCTGCGGTCGGCCTGGGTCCATTGGTGCCGTTTGGAGCACCCTATTGGTTGGTATCTCGTTCAGCCTGCCATCGCCGTACAATGTCCTCAACGGCAATCCTGGGCAGGACGGTCTTGTTGTCGATATTGCGAATGTCTCCGCGCAGAACGAAGCGACCTGCGACATTTCCGGCTAACTCCGTATCGTTTGCCGCTTCAAGCCTGATACGACTGTCCTGATCCGGGAAAGGGATTACAGTATTGCCAAAAATCTTTCCTTGTCTGACCCCCGCGACAGTTATACCGTTAAAGAGGCCTCCCAAAACTATATTATTTGTGATAGAAACATTCTCAAAAGGTGCTTGTCCGAAGGTGTCCCGGACGAAAATTCCTTGTGTAGGAGCGCCTGTTCCTCTGTAGATTAGGTTGTCGCGTATCGCGATATTATGGGCCGATTTAGTTTGCTGGGTGGACCAGAGCTGAATACCGTCGGGGTGATCCTTCGGCGCGGGATGGAAGTTTGTGAATTTGTTACGTTCGATGACAATGTTTGACGCGCCGCCCCCGCGGATGCCGTCTGTCTGCAAGTCCGCGAACCGGTTGTCTGCGATTATGACCTCGCCGACGTTAAGAAGAGCAATACCGTGCCTGTAGCGAGAAAAGTGACTGCGCCGAATGGCTAAGCCTGTAGAATCTCTTAGCATGACGGCCGCCAAGGGTCGGGTTTCGCCTTCCGTACCCGGACCAGCGAATTCGGAATTCTGAACATGCACGCCTTGGGAGCCAACAACCAGAAGCCCGTAAGCTTGCTTCAGGGGGCGCCGCGTAAATCGCAGATTTTCAATCGTGACCCCCGAACTGGACGCTATGGTCAGAGATGTGAACTCTGCCGGATCTTCCGCTTCAGCGCTTCGAATGGTGATTTCTCCGCGGGTGCGGTTTGCGATACGGAGTTCTCCGTAGTCTCCGGCTGCCAGTTGAATCACGGCGCCTGGGGGGGCGCATGTCCATGCCCGAGACAACTCGGATGCGGAAGAGACCTGTAAAGGGCATACGGTACCGACAGCGGGGCTGCAAGACGCGATCGTACATGCAGCAAAAATTGCTGGTAGCGCGGCGCGTTGGATCATGGCTCTACCCTTCTGTGTTGTCCTCCATGACATAGCCGAATTCCTCGAGCGAAACAGGGCAATAAGGCTGCAGCGCCCGATTAGAAGCGGCGTATCCATCGCGCAAGGGATTGACGACCGCAGACCACTGGCGACGCTGCCTGTTATTGCCGATGTTACAGAAATACCCAAGCCGGAGCAGGGACTCGCCAATCCAGCGCGATGCCCGCGGCCCGCCAGGATGCAGGACTGACGGACGGAGGTGGTTGGCAAGGCGAATTAGCGGCGTGCCCCCGGGCGGGAAACTCTTGCCGGGCCGGTCTGCAGATAGCTTGTGATCATCCGGCAGGCCGGGATGGCCGGAAAATCTCAGAAGGAGATCAACAAAACGCCTTGGGTTCCTCGCGAGCAGTTCCTGCGGTAGCACCAGCACGCTCTTGGCACCAAACAATTTGGCGTAAAGCGCAGCGTGGCGCTCATACCGGAATATGTCGGGCGCGAACCCAAAATACCCCGGTTCGCATTGCTGGTTCAGGAATTTGCGTATCGGCAAGCTTCCGCCCCGCTTGACGTACTGCTGATAAAGCGAACGCAGCATCGCACCTTGCTCACGGATCGTCAGCAGTATGCGGGCGTCGGGGGCAATGGCGTGGAGGCGATGCGCCAATCCCACAGCATCGCGCGATCCATAAAAAGGGTTGCCAACCAGAATCTCGGAACTGAGGACGTTGACAGCCTGAGATGAGCTCAGCTTCTCTGCCACCTGAAAACGGGCAGGCCCTGCATCGAAATCGAAATCGTGCGGCCTGACGATCAATGAATCGATCTCGACGTGCGACATCATCATATTGAACAGCGCTTTGTCGCTGAACAGCTGCTCTTGCAGCCACGTTGTGCCTGTCTTGTGAAATCCGGGGTGTATGAGCAGCGTCATGAGGCTTTCACTGCAGCGCAGCGTAGCGGCCGGTCAAGACCATAATGCCTTCGAGGTGACGCACGGCGTAGAGCGAGGCAATGTTTCGAACGACCAGAAGTGCCGAAAGTGTGGTTGCAACGCCAATCACGCCAAACTCTCTTGCTGCCAGTGGTGCCAGGCCAAGCATTGCCATGGTGGTCGATATGGTGATCGCAAGATTGATGCGGGCATGGCCGGTGATGGCGAGCACTAGCCCTGAAGGACCTGTGGCCGCATAGACAACTTGCCCGATGATCAACACCAGCAACAATGGACGTGCAGCGACAAACTCTGCCCCCACTAAACTCAGCAAGGGGCCGGCGGCAGCAGCGAGAGCCGCGGCGAATGGAATTATGATCACGACTGACAGACGTGTAGCTGCGCCGGCAAGCTGTGCGATACGCTGTCGGTCATGATTATGATGCGCCTCGCTCATTTGCGCGACAAATGTGCCGAACAAGCCTAAGGTCACTATACCAAGCACGCTAGAGACTTGGCTGGCGACACGGTACAGGCCCGCGCCATAGAGGCCGGTCGCAGCACCTGCCGTTGCTAGACCAAACCATTCCGCAAAGTTCTGGGCGATTGCGACTCCCCATAAGGGAAGTGCGGTAGCCCACAAGGTTTTCATGGGGATACGGACTGCGCTTTGGTCTGAGCTTGTATTTCCGAATGACGTGGCGGCACCAGTCAGCGCTGCCACAAGGCCGGCAGCTGCGGTCATCCAAAGAATCTCAGGAAGTGTCCGCACAATTCCGGCTGCCAGGACCAGAAGGGTGAATGCGGGAATGAGTATGACCTCAACCACCTGGGCGAATATGTAACGACGCTGTGACCTGAGCACAGCTGCCGCAATTCGCGTGAAGGTACGGGCCATAAGAATTGCCACGAGCGTGGCAAGCGCGGTCTGTGGAACAGCCTGGCGCCCCAGCTGATCCAGTAAGCTGTTGCCTGCCAGAAACAGAGCACCTGAAATTGCTGCAGCGATCAGGAATGCCTGAAGGTAGACCAGAGCCAAGGACTGGCGCTGCACGCGCAAACCCGATGCCGCACCGCGCGAAAACTCGCGGGTCACAGCCAGATCAAGGCCACCAACGGCCATGACGGATAGGAACATGGCAGTCTGGGTGACAAGCGCGTACTGGCCATTAGCCGCCGGTCCGTACCAGCGGCCTATTATCACCGTCACAATGAAACCGAGGGCGACACCTCCGGCGCGGGCAGCCAATCCCGTCAGGGCTTTTGAATGACGCAACAAGCCTGCCGACAAACGCTTTAGATACATGGCGCAAGCGCCTGGTTTGTTGCTTTACGATAGCGAGTAATAATGGAGGTCTCCCGGAATCTTTCCGCTTGCTCAGCTTGCCAGACCCTGAGCGCGCCGCGCACGGCTTCCTGATGGGTGGCTATCTCGACAATTGCGCGCGAAACGCTGTCGACCGATTTGGCGCTAACTCCGCGGGCAAAGGGTGCCGTTGGGAACCATCCGTCAATTGCAGCGCCCCGCGGGTAGATCACGGGCGTACCTGCAAGCAGGGCTTCGATAAAAACCATTCCGAAACTCTCTCTCCGGGATGGCAGGGCAAAAAGACACGCTGAGTTCATCCACGCTTGAATTTCTCCAGCGCTTAGCCGTCCAATCCGCTGGACGAACCCGGTTGCATTGTTTTCAGCGATCAGCCGGTCCACCGCTTCCAGGGAAGCTTTGCTGCCGCCGCCAGCGATTTCGAGCCGCAACTCTGGCTGCGAGTCCCTTGCTCGAGCACATGCCGAGATGAGGGTGGCAATATTCTTGTTGCGCCAGTCATCCAGGTTGAAAGCCGTCGCAATGGTCGTGCCGGGATTTTCGCGCGGCTCGATGATCCGATCGGCGACAGGAATGCAAGGAATAAGCTCGACGGGTTTTTCCCGCTGACCCAATGGTCCGGAAAGCCAATCTCTTATCCATGGGCTGAACGCAATCGCCATGCTGGCTTCATGCCAGACAGTACGGTACTTTTGCCGCAGATCTCTCCGGATCCGGACTAGCTTCTGATCCGTGTTTCCTTGCAACGTCAGGGCGAATGGGATGCCAAGCGTGCTTGCGACATCACGCGCCACCAGTCCCTCAAATGATAACTTGTGAGCGTGTACGAGCTGGGGGTTGAGTTGCATGGCTTGGATATCATGCAAAATCTCTCGAGCGAGTGCGCGCATACTCCTTGCCAGAAATACGCTGTTGGGTGGGGCGGCATACTTCCAAGTTGCGAGCCTGCCATCGTCCGCCACACGCCATATCTTGCCAGGGCGTAGCCAGGCATCTGCGCTGCGACCAACCCGATTGATCGAATAGACCCGATGAAGAAATTCGTCATCGGTGCGATCGAGAAGTGCCGAAATTGCCCGCGTCTTCGACTGCGATACGGCATCAGGAAAATCAGCACTGATGTGGATGATGGTCGGCTGGCCAGCGGTCGCCATTTCAGTATCCCGAGAGCCAGGTACGCCTGCCTCGCCATATATCCGTCAGACGCAGGCGATCCTCTTCTGTCTTGGCGACAAAGGCTCCCAATCGACGCGTCAAGCCCCAAAACCACAGTTGAGCAATACCCAAAGGGACGAGCCAGCTAGGCCAATGATCCCTGATCAACGTCGCCTTGGCCCGCATCACAGCGCATACCTTGTCCGCACGTTTTTTTGTCGAAGCCCCGACCAGATGCATGATCTGGGCATCGGGCGTGATCATCGGGCGGAATCCTAGCGCCCGGGCGCGCAGGCATAGATCTGCATCTTCACCGTACATGAAGTAACGGGTATCGAAACCTCCGAGACGCTTCCAAAGCTCGGTTGAAGTCAGGAGGAAACAGCCGACTACGATATCGACTTCTCGAATGCTGTCTCGCTTCCAGCCTCCAATAGCTTCGGAATTGAACAAATTGCTCTGGGGAAACATGCGATGCAAGCCCAGAATCTGGCAAAGTAAGCTCCAAGGCGTGATTTTTCGCCATGCGGATGCTGGATTGAGACTTCCATCGGGAAATACTGTGCGGCCGCCTACGATTCCCGCATTCGGGTGCATCTTGGCGAAAGCCAACAGGTTTGCAATTGCGTTGGGATGTGTTTCCGTGTCCGGATTGAGCAGGCAGATGAAAGGTGTCGTGACGGTCTGCGCGACGCGATTGTTTGCAGCCGCAAAGCCGATGTTTTCCTGATTTGCAATCACTTCCACAGAAGGGAATGACTGCGAGAGGGCCTGGGCGCTTCCATCCTGAGAGGCATTGTCAAACACGACGATGCGCATCGGCAAGTCAGGTGAGGATTGCAGCAGTGTTTCAACCGCCTTGATGGTCAAGCTGCACGTATTGTAGCTGACAATGATGACGGTAATTTCCGGGGCGCTAGGCGACGGACGCATGCAAACGTCACGATCCTCAGGTATTGTCATTCACGAGGTTCCCTTGCCTACCGAATTGGGAAATGGCGTGTCGGCGGAAACCGTCTCCAAGTATCCAGTGGAGGGCCTGTAAGCCACATGGATCGGTGGAGCAAGGCAAGCCTGCTGCCATGGTTGTGAAGCGCCCGACAGAAATCGTCAATCCCGCGCGAACGCTCTGGCAAACTGGTCACGCAATGGCCGCGTAAGGTAAGACAGCATCGAGCGAGAACCCGTTTCTATGAAGACATCTGCCGGGGAGCCTGGTCTCAAGGCCGACCTTGCAGATGAGGGCACCGTTTGTGGATCTATCGAGACACGCACAATAAAGAAGCTCGTCTGCTTGCTAGCATCGGTCGAGCGGCTAGCCGAAACGTATTCGACCTTGCCTTTCATTTCTGGCTTGGCATTCCCGGATCCCGCCGCCACTTGCACGCGTGCTGTCATTCCGAGCCGGATGCGGTCTATATCCGCCGGCGAAATGGCAACTTCGACCATGAGACGGTCCTTGTCGGGCACAATCTCAAGCATCGGCTGTGCCGGAGAGACCACGTCTCCCACAGCTGTGATAGCGAGCTTGTCGACTACGCCTGAGTTCGGAGCACGCACCACGCTACGCTCCACTTGCTTGGCCGAGGTGGAGCTCCGAAGCCTCTGTTCGTTCAACGCCATATCCACAGCAGCCAGATCACCGGCCGCTTGAGCGATTTTTACGCGCCCGAGCTGTTGCAATTGCTCGCTGACTTCCCGATTGCGGGCTCGCGTTTGTGCAATCTGAGCTTGCAGTGAGCCAATTGAGCCCTGGGTTTCGAGCATCTGTCTTTCGAGCTGGTTTTTTCGGCTTATCGTGACAAGACCCCGTTTCCAAAGATTCTCCATCCCGGCGCGTTCTGGTTCTAACAGTTCGCGTTGGCTCTTCAGAGAGGATATCTGCGCCCGCAGGCCTTGCTCCTGCCTCAGATTTTGTTCGACTTGTGCAGCCAGCTGAGCGCGCATTCCACGCATTTCGGCCTGCCGCAACCGAAACAGCTGGGACTCATCTGCCATCGCCTGAGCCGCGGCCTGATCAGGAGAGCGCTTGAGCTCATCGGGGAATGCGATCTGCGGTGAGCCGAGACGTTCGGCTTCGAGCCTTGCGCGCTGAGCGAGAAGTTGATGTACCGTGCGTGATGCGAAACGTTCCTCGAGGCTGCTGTTGGTCGCATCGAGTTGTACAAGAGGGTCCCCGGCATTTACGTGATCGCCGTCGCGAACGAATGTCTTGGCAACGATCGCAGTGCTTGGGAGCGGATTGGCAATGTGCTTGATTTGAGTTTCGGCAACAAGCTGGCCAGCCCCTACTACTGCGCCTCCGATCGGCAAGAATGCCGCGGCTGCGCCTAGTCCAAAGACAAGAAACGCCATTGCCCTGGCTGCTCGGGCTACGTCACGACGTGTATCCGGGTCTATCGTAGAGATGGTTTCGTCAGGAGCATCGTTGAAGTCGGCACTGTGGGGCATAAAACTCATTGGCCATTTATCCCGTTACCGAAGCCGACGTGGAAGTTGCAGCAAAGCGTGGGGCATTGTGAACGACTGAGTTTAAGACAGCCTCTCGCGATCCGAAGCGGACCATTTTCCCATCTGCAATGAACAGGACCTTATTAGTCATTTCCAGCAAGCTAGGTCTGTGCGTGATTGCAATTACGATACCGCCCCGAGCGCGGACCGATGACATCGCCGATAGTAGACTGGCTTCTCCGGCCTCATCAAGGTTGGAGTTCGGTTCATCCATGACAACGACGAAAGGGTCTCCATAGAGCGCCCGAGCAAGACCTATGCGTTGGCGTTGCCCGGCCGACAGGAACTGACCTTCTGGACCGACGGGCGTGTCGAATCCTTTCGGAAGGCGAGAGATAAGATCTTCGACGCCCGCTGACCGTGCGGCCTTCCGAATAGCTTCCGAAGGAGCGCGTTCCTGGAAACGGGCAATGTTTTCGGCGATCGTCCCGTCAAGGAGGCCCACCGTCTGCGGAAGGTAGCCGAAGAGCTGACCAAAGCGTTCTTCATGCCACTGGTCGTAGCAAAAGCCATCCAATCTCAAATCGCCTCGCATGGGCAGCCAAGCTCCCACAAGCGCACGAGCTAGCGAGGTCTTGCCGGATCCACTCGGACCAATCACAGCCAGCGCATCGCCGGCCGAGAGCGAAAAGTTTACCCCTTGGACCGTGGGTTTGTCTGAGCCAGGAGGACCGAGCACGAGGTGGTTGACCGTCAGCATCGCATTGGGGACAGGAAGCCGAACCGAAGGCGTGCGCTGATCGCCGTATTGCTGCAAAATTGTATTCAGTCGCTTCCATCCTTCCCGGGCAGCCGAAAGCCCCTTCCAATTCGCAATTGCCTGATCGACTGGGGCCAGAGCACGGCCAAACAGGACGGACGAGGCGAAAATGATGCCCCCGCTGGCGTCTCCATCAATGACCAGCAGGGCGCCAACGGTCAGGATCAGTGACTGGAGACCCTGGCGCATGACGCGGGTGATGCCACCAAACACATTTGCCGAACGAACCGCGATGTCCTGCTGACCCAGAAGATGTCGATTGAGCAGGTCCCACCGGGCTATCATCGTTTCGCGCATACCCAGCCCCGTGATCGCCTCGGCGTTGCGCAAATTGCTTTCCGCCAGCCCGTTGCGTCGTGAGGTCAGCTCAGCGAGATTGTTGCTGGATTTGCGTGTATTCCGGTCATTAAGGACCGTGAGAACGACCAAAACAAGTGAGCCCATCAGTGCGGTCAGGCCAAGCCAATAATGCAGCAACGTCAGGACGACCAAGAAAAACAGGATCCATGGCAGATCGATCAAGGCAGCGGGCCCGCTTCCGGACAGGAAAGTACGGACGTTGTCGAGGTCGCGCATGGCCATCAAGCCATCTCCTGGAGATCTTCCCTGCATCAACTGCATCTCACTGACGGCGCGTTGGATCCGCATGCTCACTGCGCGATCCAGGCCAGTCGCCACCGACGAGAGAATGCGGCCGCGCTGGATCTCGAACATGCCTTGGAAACCATAGACGGTCACCAACATTGCAAAGAGGCCGAACAAAGTGGCCAGGCTATGGCTTGGTAGGACGGAGTCGTAGACCATCATCATGTAGATCGAGCCGCCGAGCAGCAGGATGTTGAGGCATGCGCTGAGCAGAGCCACAGCCACAAATGCGGACTTGTACCGCTCAATTGCACGTCCGAGTTCACCTTGAAGTTGCAACATCATTTTTCACAGACTCCAGGCCGTCTCTGACTCTCTCGTGGCGGCGGCAAAATCGCGAAGCTTGGTTAATAAATCGTGAAAATCCTCCGTGCGAACGGGCACCACATCAATAGGCTTGTGGGTGAATCAGGACCCTTGCGGTAGCAACAAGAATCTTGAAATCACCCCACAGGCTCCAGTTGCTCACATACTCGAGATCTGCCTGCAGCCGGTTTGTCAGATCTTGGCGCCGGTGAGTGGCGCCGCGAAAGCCGCGGACCTGAGCGAGGCCGGTGATGCCAGGCTTGAGAGCATGGCGGCGCCAGTATGCGTTATCGACCTTCCAAAACAGCTCGTCGCCCGCCAGAGATCCCAGCGCATGGGGTCGGGGTCCGACCATGCTCATGTCGCTTTTGAGAACGTTGATAAGCTGCGGAAGCTCATCAATGCTTGTGGCCCTTATGAAGCGCCCGACGCGGGTGACCCGCTCATCGTCCGGCCTCGTTGATTGCGTGCCATCGACATCGGTGCTCTCCACCCGCATGGATCGGAACTTGAGGATGTTGAAAAGCCGGTTCGAGCGGCCTACTCGAGGTTGCCGGAAAAACACTGGACCGGGACTGTCTATCTTAATCGCGATTGCCACGAACAAGAGTAGTGGGCCGACCAGGAGCAATGCGAGGCTTGCCAAAGCCAAGTCCATCAGACGTTTGTTGATCCTGTTTGGCAGAGATAGCGGGCCTCGAGAGACAACTACGGTATCTCTACCCAAATAACGTCCAAGAGCGATCGCGCCGAGCGGACTACCTTCATCCAGCATAACTTCTGCTGTTATCCCGAATGACTTCGCCATTATCGCCCATTCACTGCGTTTTTTCTTGTCAGCACTTATGATCAAAAGTTGATCATGAGGAACCAGCAATTCCGCAATGCGGGCAAGTTGTGAAAAGTCCTCAAGGTCCGGCTTGAGGCCATGATCACTGGCATAGATGACGTGCCCTGAGATCGGCAGGTCGGAGGGTGGCCCGTCTACTATCACAAGGCGGCTGAACATCCGCGAGACGTCTTGCCCGATGAAGAGGGTCAGGAAACTTACCCGCAAGAACCACATGAAAACGAAGGATAGCGCAATACCTGTGCCGAAGCCCAACCGTGACACCAGCGGGCCGGCGGCCTGAAAGAATATGAGTAGACTGACTAGTGCTGTGGCGACCAGCAGGGATCTGCTGGCGAGGCGGATGGAATCAAGGCGCGACACTAGGGCGCCGTTAGAATATGCCCCGTTTCGCAGCCCGATTAGCAGGTGAAGCGGCAGAATTAACCATCCCAGCTCCAGCCCATTAGGGCTAAGCCATTGGTGACCCTTGAGATTGACCGCAATCTCGAAGGCGCATCGGATCGCTGCAGTGTCGCACAGGGCCAAGGCAGCGTAAACCAACAAGCGCTGGTTCAACCGCGCTCGTTGGCTAGGTAGCTGCTTATTCTGCGCGCATGAAAGTGCTGCGATCTGCCCTGTTGGAGCCGAATTGGAATGTTCCATTCTCATCCATCCTTCGCGCAGAAAAATTTCAGGACGGGGTTCCTGCGGGAAGCATCAAGATCGGCCAGTCAAGGGCCCTAAAACCCGCGAACCGCAATAGGTTCCCGATTAAAGCAAAAATTCTCATCGCCGCCTCCTCGCTGCCCACCCGTGCCCGCGCGCCGATCCCGCACACCACCCGCGTCAGCTTAGCAGTTTACGGCATGGCTCTAACGCCGAAGTCTTAACCTGTGGCTAAGTCTGTTGTGATCCCTGAAAGCGGTAGTGAAGGGCTGTCAAGCGTTGTCTGCGGAAGTCCCCCCTCTGTGATAGTTCTACAGATGGTTGGAGCTAATAGCGATTGCCGTTCGAACCCTTGCTTCAAACTTGGAGGTCGGACCTTCATGAACGGCATACGAAATTGTTGAGTAGCCTCACGTGGAGCCAACCCGGCCAAGACCGCCCCCCAGTACAGCCTTGGTCCAGAGAGTGTGAAGCGTCGCCTTGCCATGCAGTACTGTCAGAGCTGATTGACTTGCCCCTCCTGCCATTGGCCGCAGTCGTTTAGGATGATTGGGACGCCGGCTTCAGACCCCGTCGGAAAGTACGTGGTCAGACCGATATCGAGAATCTTCAGCTTGCATAATCCGGGGAGCCGCTCGCTGACCGCGGCGGCGGAGCGGCGGCGACCTTGTCTCATGGAAGCCCGCCGCACACTTGGCGATGTGTCGTGCAGCCAACTCGGCGAGGCACTTTCTCGTGGTGAGGCTGGATGTCGCAGCGGCGATGCGAACTGACAGACATTGATGATTGATGATGGAATGGTCGATTATCGAGCGGCTGCTGTCGTCCATGGGGCTATGGGTGAGCGAGCGCATGATCATCGCGTTCTGAAAGACATCTATGTCGCTGCCGGCCGGTCACCA
The DNA here is from genome assembly GCF_000807925.1 of Novosphingobium subterraneum. GTDB lineage: Bacteria > Pseudomonadota > Alphaproteobacteria > Sphingomonadales > Sphingomonadaceae > Novosphingobium > Novosphingobium subterraneum. The sequence continues at coordinate 61,961 of NZ_JRVC01000034.1, forward strand.
TGCGTTGGGGTGCCTGCGCGGAATGGCCCCTGTTATGTGGGAAAGTCAGCTGCCGTTATGACGCGTCAGCATTCGTGAGGACGAAAAATGCAACTCCATCATGACGGAGGGGCAGGGAGTAGGCGTTGGCGCAGCGCTTTCGTGATTGGCCGCTCAATCAAACTGTAAAAAAACAGAGAGCAAATCGTTCCGGCGACAATAAGCAGCAAGTGACCCAGGCCGAAGGCTTTAAGGGTTGGAGAAAGATGATCTGCAACGCGTTGGCTGAATGAGTTAACAATAGTGTGGAGAAGGTATAATGCATAGGATGCCGCGCCCAGGAAGACGCCTGCTTCCGGCACGCGAACACGCTTCTCGATACATATTAGCCCGTGGAGAATACCGGCAAATGCAAGGCCGAGCAGCAGCGTGCCCCAAGTCGCGGCCAGCGAAACGTAGTCCGCCGTGCCGTCCCGATGGAATCCGAGCCGATTGTAAACAAAAAGCAGGCCCGCGAGCAGGCAGCAACTGGCAATTAAGGGGATCATGCTCGGCGGGAAGGCATTTACACGATGTAACCTCGCGACGAACATTCCGAGCATGAAATCAAGAGTAAACGTCGACAGAAAAAATGCGGGGAGCCCTTCGACCGCACGACCGAAAGTGGCCAGAGCAAGTTGCGATGCCGCAGCCAATGCCCATAGCGCAAAAGCCCAAGTGCCGACGCGTCGGCTGATGAGTATCAACACAAACACAGCGTAAAACAACGCTTCATGCCGAAGCGTCCAAACAACGCTGGGGAGCGTGGGCTTTGTCGATGGCCACAGCAGCATTGACCTAGCTATCATTTCCGGCTCGACGCGGATGCCCATCGAAATTCGGAATACAGCCCAACCAAAAACGATAATCCAGAGCGTAGGGAGCAGGCGAATGGCACGCTTGAGCAGATACCTGCGCGCAATCTGGCTTTGGCCTGCATCACTTCGATGGGCAAAAGCGATTATGAAGCCGGATAGGACGAAGAAGAAATCCACGCCATGTTCGCCGATGGCAAGCCAGGCCCAATGTGGGCCGCCAAATTCGTCGGCCGACGCATTAGCGTGGAAAACGACCACCAGCATTGCCGCGATGCCTCGGGCGAGTTCCACGGTACGAAGCGTAGGCGCTTTTGCATTGGCAACTGACACAGCCTCTACAAACCAATATCAACAGGATTTGTCGAGCACAAACCCGTGGGTGCCGTATGGTCAGTACGATCGGGACCGTCTCTGCAGGCAATGAGGCCAGCAGGACGGTCACAGCTTGGGTATGACAATTCGAATGAATTTGCACGAGACGCAAACTGTCTGATTGCGACGCATCATCACGATCTGGTAGGCAGCAGTGTAGCGGATCACAATTGACGCTTTGCTGGAATGCCTAACGAAGCTTTGTGATGATGCTGAGTCATCCCCTGGCGGTAACCACACCTGTGCGAGCGGCAAACGCTCGTCGAACAGAGGCGCTCATGAAGAACGCAAGGGGAGGCCATACTCAGGCAATGCCAAGCATAAGACATGCCGTTTTTGCTCAAGTGCGCGACCCGAGTGATGGCCGCGCAGCGAGCCTCCTTGGCCACGATACTCACCTGCGCATCCATTGACCGTCTTGCGCCGCATTCGCCCGCGGACAACGGTGTTGCCGGTTCCATGCCGGCCAACCAATTGCTAGAACTGATACGTTCATGTCCATTGTTCCCCCCGTTAACCTTTCGCCGTCACGAGATGGTAGCGGTCCGGATAGAGGGGCTTTCCAAAAAGGGAGAGGGCGGCTGTTACGGGATTACGCCGCGGCGTAGGCCTGATCGTTGGCCGGCATATGCAGAGGCAGATCGGCATTTTCGGGTGACAGAGCGGAAACTTGCAGCACGTCCGAGCAACATTCGAAGCGGGCCCGCCAAGAGCTGGTTGACAATCGATGCAAGCGTATTGCCAAAGCCCCCCGCGTCATCAGATCGATCGAGATCCCGCGGAAGTATTCGAACGGCCCGTCGGCGGGCACTTTCGATCGTGCACCGCTTCCCGACATCAGGCACCGCCAACCGCTGATGGATTTCCCTTCAAGGTCACGCGATCTACAGGGGCGTCAAGCTTGCTTTGAACGTTTTTTTAATGGTATCAGTGTCATGGTCGTAAATCAAATGGATTGGGTTGCTCTACTCTACCAGTCGCCCATCTGACAATCAGTCGTGAGAAGCTCACTTTTAATCTCTAACAGGAAGCACTCAGATGCAGCGGCGCATTTTAATTGCTGGTGGTGCAGGATTTTTGGGTTCCCATTTGGTTGATCGCCTGTTGCGTCGGCATGACGTCGAAAAAATCGTCATCCTGGACAACCTTTGGACGGGGACAAGAGGCAACCTCGCTCACATAGATGACAAAAGGGCGGCTTTTGTCGAAGGATCTGCAGAGTCGTTTGCAACCGACGAGCGGTTTGATGAAATTCTCCATTTGGCGTCGCCGGCCTCGCCGCCTTGGTACATGCGTGATCCGATTCGGGTCATTCAGGCCAATGTGCATGGCGCTCTAAATTTGCGGAACCTTCTCAAGCCAGGTGGTCGGTTCTGCTTTACGTCGACGTCTGAGGTCTACGGCGATCCTCTCATCTCGCCGCAACCCGAGAGCTATCGAGGTTCGGTCGATTGTACGGGGCCAAGATCGTCTTACGATGAAAGCAAGCGGTGCACGGAATCCCTGCTCTTCGAATGCAACCGCGTTTATGGCATGGATATTCGTATCGTGCGTCTGTTCAATGTTTACGGTCCGCGCACGAGGATCGATGACGGAAGAGCCGTCAGCAATTTCATCGGCCAAGCTCTCACTTCGGGCGTGCTTACGGTGTACGGCGACGGTCGGCAGTCGCGCAGCTGGGGCTACGTCGATGATATTGCGGATGCCCTCGAACGGTTCTTCTGGCGTGATCATATCGATTACATTGGCCCGCTCAATATCGGTAATGATCGAGAAATTGCCGTTGTTGACGTGGCCGAGTACATCACAAAGCTGGTGCCAGGCACGCGGATCGAATACCTCCCGCCTGTCCCGCAGGATCCGACCAACCGGTGCCCAGATTTGACGCTCGCTCGCAAAGTGCTTCCAGGGTGGTCTGCCAGTATTCCGTATGAAACTGGTGTACGTGAAACTCTCGAATGGTTCAAACATATCGTGCGGACCAGCGAAGCAGTCCCGCTGGCTCCTGCTCCCGTGTTTCTTGATAGATAAGCAGCTGTCAGGTGAAATAGGCGTGATATTGACTACGGCGTTGCATCTCCTTGGCGCCATTGCGCCAAATCGTTTCCAAAGTAGTGATGCGATCAGCAAGGAGCCAAGTTTTGGACAGCGACAGCGCTAAGCTTGATCAGTATATGGTGAAATCCTCTTTGCGTGTTGCACTCGTCGCGCTCGGCAGCCCCTACGTTCGCAGAAGTTGGAGTGGGATACCCTATTTTGCGTTGAAGGAAGTCGAGCGCCGCTTCGAACACGTCCACGTCATCGACACTCCGATCGTGGACGAGTGGCTCCGAAGGCTGTCGTGGCTAGCGAGGCTGGGCATTCTGCTCAGCCGGGAGCCACTTGTCAGCAAGTTGTTCGGACTCTACGTTGCCCGGCAGCTCGACGCCGCTAAGCCGGACTTTGTTATTTCAATTGGTGCAGCGCACAAGCTAGCCTATCTGCGCCGATCGTGGCCGATAGTGCATGTCGCTGATGGTTTTTACCGTCAGATTATCGATTTCTATCCTAAATATCAGCCTTTGGGGAAACGCGCGCGTAGGTTGGGAGACCGTATACAGCGCGCACTGTTTGAACGATGCGCCTTGGTTATGCCGACTTCGGACTGGGCCGCTAACTGTGCCATCAATGACTATTCTGTTGCCCCAGAGCGGGTCATGGTGACGCCCATCGGCGCCAACCTTGACAGCTTTCCCGCTCCGCCGGTCCTTAGGGCCAACACGGCACCGTTGAAGCTGCTGTTTGCCGGATATGACTGGAACCGGAAGGGTGGGCAGCTTGTTCTCGAGACGTTCCGCCTGCTGCGCGAACGCTACGACGACGCTGAGCTGCATATTGTTGGGTGTAATCCCGCAATAACTGAGCGGAACGTCACAGTTTACGGTCGTTTGGCCAAGTCTGCCTTGGAGGAGTTATATCGTAGGGCATCCTTTTTCTTCATGCCTAGCCGGCAGGAAGCTTTCGGATTGGTCTATTGCGAGGCCGCGGCATTCGGCTTGCCGTCTGTCGCCACCCAAACGGGTGGAGTAGGAACAATTATCACTGATCATAGTAATGGTCTGCTATTGCCGCTCGAAGCGACTGCCGAGGAATATGCTGCTGCCATCCTTGATGTTTGGGAAGATGAGCTTGCCTATGCCAAAATGCAGTACGCCGCACGCGATGCTTTCGTGAAACGGCTGAACTGGGCTAAATGGGGCGATGTTTTGGTCGAACGTTTGACTTCGATGCACGCCTCGTGACGGCCGACTTCTCCTTGGCCAAGCTTGCGTTCTTTGGGGTGTCAGCCGACGTCAAGTTTTTCAAGTTCAGTCATCCTGAGTAGACGGGGGCCGGATATTTCACGACCTGTCGCCTGGAAGGGATCCAGAATGTCTTGGAAGGCGGCGGTACCGGTCGCAGTAATCGCAGGTTTTTGCCGAACTGCTCGACGCATTTCTTGTGCGACTTGTGCCATCGCGCTCGCCGGTGAGCGCCGGAGCCCGGCTAATCCTGCCGCCGCTGCCACCCACAAGTCCGCTCGCCGGGCACGGTTGCGGGCATACTCGATCTGGAAACCGGCTAGTCTGTCTTCGATGATTTGAAGCGCGCTTTCAGGTACGATCGGAAGCAAGCTCTCAAACACCTGGATATGAGAACGGATCATTGTGCCAGCGTTGGTGGACATAGACCCTGGCAGACGGCGATATCCGGTGAGGAAAGCCGGTGTAAGCGCAAATCTGGTGCGCAGTGCTAGCTGCAATTGCAATAGATAGTCTTCGCATCCTTGGTTTCCCGCCAGATGTAGACTCGGGTCATAGCGCAAGTCTGCAAGCGCGGATCTGCGAATAAGCGGAGTACTGCCGTTGGAAATGAAGTTCCATTGCAGATGGCGGTGCAGGACGTTACCTTCGACGCGCGGCATTGGGGCTTGCCCTGTTATACGACCAGCGTCGTCAATGGTCCGGAACCAATTATAGACGACCCCGGTTTCCGGGCCGGAATTGGTAAAGGTTCGGTACTGCAGCTCCAGTTTGCGTTTGTGCCACACATCATCGGCATCAAGTGGAGCAATAAATTCCCCTCGGCAGGCCTCAATTGCGATATTGCGGGCCTTGGCGACCCCCCCATTGGCCGTCGAGATCAGGCGGACGCGATCGTCTGCAGCACAATATCTTTCAACCAATTGTGCGGTTTGGTCGACCGACCCATCGTCGACGACTATGACTTCGATCAGGGCGAAGGTTTGAGCCAAAACCGAGTCAAGAGTTTCGCCGAGGGTGGCCTGAGCGTTGTAGGCCGGAATGATAACCGAAACTACTGGTTTGCACGACATCACGCACCTCGCAGCGCGATAATGTTCCGCGCCATCGCTGGTAGGTTCGGATCTAGATCCGCGAACATAATATCTCCACGCGACTGACCAGCTGAAGAGCAACGTGCTCGCGAAAGCACAAGTGTTTTGAGATCCCTAAGCACAGGGCGCGTCAGGATCAGCCTCGGCGCGTGCGCCACAGCTTCCAGAAACAACGCGATTGCCGCAAAGGGGCGCCCCGACGCGAGCGCCAATTTACCCAGATAGAGCGAATTCAGCGCAACTGAGCGACGGAGAGCATGAGGACAACTCTCGGTACAGGAAGCAGGCTGTCGTGCCATGACGAGAGCGTGCGACCGTCGCATCCGGCGGATATCTCGCGACATTGCAGTATCGCTCTGGCGATAGCCCACCAAGAAACCTGGTTCGAGCTGGAAGGGGGTTACGCGTGCGAGTCGGAGATAGAAATCCCAATCTTCACACCCTTGCGCATTGGCATCGCGAAGCGCGGTATCCCACCCACCGACACTTCTTGCATCTTCGACGCGGATCAAAGGTGAACTGCTGTTGCTCAGAAAATTGTCAAGAAGCAGTTCATCGTAAACCCATCCCTCGAACAGGGGAACGAGGAGGCGCCTCTCAGTTACACGGGATGCCATGTCTATATCAACCGACCAGCAATAACAGACCCCTGCACTGGGATTGAGTGTCAGCCGTGAAAGCTGACGCGCAAGCTTCTGGGGGTGCCAAAGATCATCGGCGTCCAGAGGGGCAATCCAATCGCCTCTCGCTTCGAGCAAGGCGCGATTACGAGCGGCGGCAACGCCGGCATTCGCCTGGCGAATCAGGCGCACGCGGGAATCGCTGGCTTGTACCGCGACAACCAGATCATGGGTCGTATCGGTTGAGCCATCATCGACAACGATGATTTCTAGATTCTCGTGGGTTTGCGCCTGGACACTGGCAAGTGTTGCGCCGAGGGTCGTCTGTGCATTGTAAGCGGGAAGAATCACGCTCACCAAGGGTGGGCTTGCTCCCATCAAACTGGCCTTGGCTTCGTCTGCCTTACCTGCCGCAACACCGGCCTTGCCACTTTGCGAGACAGCCTGATCAATTGGCGCAGGAAAGCATAGAGGTTGGGGAAACGAAAGGGCAACAAGGCGCGACGCAATGTGGCGCGAATACGCGGATCGTTTGTGCCTTCGCGTTCAAGGTATGCGCCCAGCCATTGGAGAAAATGAAGCCGTACCTGGCCGTAGTTGCCAGAGCGAACATTCTCGGCGACGCACGATGACGGATGTTGCCTGTACAGCAAGTCGCAATCGTCGGCGAAAAGTACGGGAAACCGAAGATATACCTTCGAGAGGAACGCCTGATCCTCATACATCTGAAGCGGACCTGTGAAGCTTGCCTCGAAGCCGCCGACGGCTTCGTAGGCCGAGCGCCGGATGAGGATTCCCGAAGGGCATGGCGCATGCGCACGCCCCAACGGATAAGTATGCAAAAGGGCGTCAGGTGAATTGACTGGCTGATTTTGGAGATGTCCTGCCAGAATGGTCTTGTCCGTCCCGTCGTTCCAAGAGTTCCAATAAATTGCCGAGTCCGCGACCATGGCCAACTCGGGAAATCTCGAAAAGATGCTCAATTGTCGTTCGAGCTTGCCTGGCTTCCAGATGTCATCGGCATCGATGAAGGCAAGATATTCTCCAGCTGCTACTGCGACCCCCGCATTTCGCGATGCGCTCATTCCGCGATTGGCGTGTCCTGGATGATCGATGTAGCGAACAATCCCGGGAAATTGGGCTGCATAAGACTTGCCGAGTTCGGAACTGCCATCTACCGATCCGTCATCCACCAGGATATATTCGAAATTGACTCCTGTTTGCGCAAGGACGCTTTCGATGGCTTCGTGCAACCAGGGCAAGCCATTGAGAAAGATTGTTACAACGGAGATTTTCCCGGCTTGAATATTGCTCATCTCCGCAATGCCTCCATTTCATCGCGCAACTGTTCTGCTGACCAATCACCGACAGCAAGTCTTGGCAGTGCGAACGGATCGCAGTTTTTGGGCATGACGGCCGCGCGGTGCGTTGTGACGGCCCAAGAATAGCCCGCGTCGGCCACCTGGGTGCGTGTTTCGCTGTTCCAGTTGCCGTGAGGATAGGCGAAACCTGTCGGCAATTGCCCAGTTTGCTCGGCAACCTCGGCTCGGCTCCCCGAAATTTCCTGCCAACGTCGTGCAGGATCAAATTCCACCAAGGGGTGGTGAGTTCGAGCATGTCCGCCGACAGAAATACAAGTCGAGGGCAAGCTGCCTGCATCTTCAAGGCTCATCGGTAAATCAAGATCCGACCAAGTGGGCGTTGCCGAACCACCAAGATGTTCGTGCAAGGTTTTCAGAGCTTTGTCGCGGCTTTGTGGTGACAGGTCCTTCAGGTTGCGCCACAAAAGAACATAAGCTCGCTGTCGGCCTGTCTGCGGCTCCACGCCCGCTCGCCACGGTGTGCACATCTTGGTGGCCGGCTGGTCGTCCGACCATTGCACTTGCAAAGGCTGTCCGGCGACATCCATAATGAATTCCGCCTTTGGTGGACCAGCACAAAGCAGCGCCCAAAGTTCATCCCACCAGAAGGGCCGACCTTTGCCGATTGCTCCCGTCGTCAGAAAAAAGGTGGCAGGGACGCCAGCCTGTTCGAGTAACGGTTTCGCGATCACCACGTTATCTCGGTAACCATCGTCGAAAGTTATCGCCACGGCATTGTCGGGTACAGTGCGGGCCACTATCCTGGCCACAAGCTCGTCCACCGATAAGGGATGGTAAGCTTTTTGCAGAAATGCCAGATGCCTCTTGAACCTCTGCGGGGCCACGCAAAGCTCCCAAGGATCTGCATCAGGCTCCGCAATGCGATGGTACATCAGGATCACCGGCCGCTGGCGCGCGGGCGGAGCTGTCCACGATTGCGCAGCGCGCATGATCCGGCGATGCAATCGTTTAAGCACGACCGCGAACCGCTCGCACGCCAATTATGACCGGATACGAGGGGTCAATGACATCCAGAAAGGACTGTTCGACCTCCTCAAGCGCCATTCCCTGGATGAAACAAGTCGCCGAGTAAGCATTTCCAAACACAGAAATGGTGATGTTTTCGGGACCAAATACATCGCCGAGCAAGCGAGCCGCCGAGGTCCTCGTGAGCGACCAATACCATGTGTCTCCCCATTCACCACGATCGATCGACGTAATCCCGGGCACGGTGAGCAGCAAAACGCCGCCGGGACGCAGAGCGTCATGTAGCTGCTGCACCGCAGATTTCATGTCATAGATCAAGTGTAGCGTCTGGGTGATGACTTGGCAGTCGAAAGTGTCACGCGGCAGAACATCATCCTGTGCAAGATCGCCTATGATGGTGGCGTTGGGGTCGTCCGGGGAGATGTGCAGAATGTCCTGGTGCGTGATGCCGTTGTCAAAGCGTGTACAGTACGTTGCATCGCCAATTTCAAGAGTACGTCCCTGAATCGCCTGCGAATGTTGGGCAAGGAATCCTTCAATGTAATGGCGGTCGACCGGGGTGCCGCGATCAAACCCGAAATCAGGGCTGATCGGCCTGATCCGTTGAAGGTCAGCCATCCGCACCTTGCCGACAGGAGGGGACGCAGAGCGCCCCGCGGCCTTCCGGATGCGATAGGCAAATCCCTCCGGCATCGCTGCGAGGGTGGCCTTTGCGACGCGACGAACGCCCTTGCGCAAAATCCTTGTTGGAGCCGCCTTCAATGCCTTGATCCTTCCTATGCTCCTAGCGATCCATCCGTGATGTCCTGTGGAATGGGTCCAGGCCAGTTCGCCATAATAATCGCGCCAGATCCTGCGCCCTTCGCGCCAGGCGCGGATGGCTGCTAAATCTCGGCCTCGCGGGTGATGTCGTTTATGTACGCGCAAAACCCATGCCAGCATGTCGAGAGGGTTCTGGGACATATTGGATTCATGCCAGCGATAGTCCGCTACCAATGCTGAATGGCTGTAGACTGGGTGCGCACGAGCCAGGCGCAGATAGACGTCATAATCCTCACAGCGCGGCAAGAGCGGGTCGAAACCGCCTGCTGCCATGAGGACCTCGCGGTCGTACATGACGGTCGCATGCATCCCTATTGAATTGCAGCGTAACAAGGTGAGATAGGGGTTTGTGCCGGCATCCATGTAGCGCAACCCACCAGTGGGTTCCAGCTTCTCGTTTACGCGACGATGGGCTCCGTAGACAAAGGCTGCGCCGGGATTTTTCCGCATGCAGGCTAAGCCTGAGGCAATCGCTTCGGGGGAAAGGACGTCATCGGCATCAAGGAAAAGAATGAACCTTGCTTGCGCAACTGCCGCACCGGCGTTGCGCGCTGCTGCCAAGCCCAAGTTCGCCTGCTGCAGGAGGAATACAGAGGGGTATTGGGCAACGACCTCCGAGGGATTGTCGTCAGACCCGTCATCTACTACGATGATTTCTGTCGGCCAGATTGTCTGGGCAAGAATACTGTCTAGTGCGTCACCTAGATAGCGGGCGTGATTGTAGGTTGGAATCACTACGGCAACAGATTCGGCTTGTTTCTCCATTTCGTTAGTCTTTACCTTGAAAAACTTAACGTTTCTTTTGACGGCGTTGCGTTAGGAATGCAACGAGGCAATGCGGCAAATTGGAAACCGAAGGAACGGCATGTCCGTAGCATTCAACTCAAAATGGAGCACGACCGTCTTTCCGCTGGGCACCCGCGGGCCCGACGGTCCTTTGGCTCCGATTGCCCGCCGTTACATCTCCTGGCTTCCCAGGATCGTCCTGTTCGGCCTCCTCGCCAGTCTTCTGGAGAGCGGCAGTATCGGGCTTCTCATCCCTTTGCTCTCGCTGGTCGTGGACGGCCAGATTCCAAACGGCCTGCCCACATTCTTGCACCCTGCGGTCGGCTTGCTCAACACGTTACCGGAAGGTCAGCGCGTGCTCGCTGTCGCGTTTGCTATTCTGCTGCTGATATCTGCCAAGGGGATGGTGCAGGCTGCAAACGCGGCGCGCATCGCCTATGTCGAGGGCCGCATCAGCCATGATATTCGAACGGCATTGGCTGAGCGCATCCTGTCATTAAACTACCCCTTTTTCCTCAAGCATGACGGCACCAAGCTGGTTAATATCATCGCGACGGACAGTTGGCGCGCCGCCGATGTCGTCAGGCTGATTTTCTCAGTCATAATCTCGATTTCTGCTCTTTGCGTGTTTTGCGTGATGCTGGTCCTGCTTCAATGGAAACTGTTCTGTTTCGTCGTGGCAGGTGTCGTGGCAATCCGGGCCATTCAGTCGCTCTTCCTGCGCAAACTGCGCAAACTCGGCCAGGCAGTTACGGAAGATAATGGCGCTCTTTCCCAGCAAATGCTTCTGATCATCAACTCCATCCGCCTGATCCGTTTGTTCGGCCAGCACGATCGTGAACACGAGGCGTTCAGGGAGGTATCGGATCGCCTGCGAGGCAGCCTTCTCGCAGTTCAAAAGGCCACTGCATCGTCAATGCCGCGCCTGGAAATGATGCAGTCGATCCTGTTTGTCGCGGTGCTTTTAGTGGCGAGCGAAATGGCCATGTCGCTACCAGAAACGACGGCCTTTCTTGTCTTGCTCTATCGTATGCAGCCAAGGGTAACTGCACTAGACCAAGCGAGATTGGGGATAGCCCCGTTGCGGGCATCGGTGGAGCAGGTCGAATGGCTGCTCGGGCAAGAGGATGACCCGATACCAGCGGTGGGAGGCAGGCCAATGCCCGAAACCCACCATGACATTTATTTCAAGAACGTAAGCTATTCCTATCCCACCGGCTCGGGTGCAGCATTAAGCGAGGCCAGCTTTACAATCCCGTATGGGACGTCAACCGCGCTTATCGGACGATCCGGGGCTGGCAAGTCCACCATCGTGAATCTCCTGTGCCGTCTGATCGAGCCAGAAACCGGCGCCCTGTATCTCGGTAATGCGGCCATATCCGAAATATCTGCAGGGGCGTGGCGCCGACATGTAGCAATTGCGGGGCAGGACATCGATTTGATTGACGGAACAATCGCAGAGAACATTGCCTATGGTCGCCCCGAGGCGAGCCTTGCCGAGATCGAGGAAGCAGCCCGCATCGCGGATGCTGATGAATTCATCTCGCGGCTGCCCTTTGGCTATGATTCGCGCGTAGGACTGCGGGGGCTGAGTCTATCCGGCGGACAGCGCCAGCGTATCGGACTCGCGCGGGCGCTTCTTGTGCGCCCTCGACTGCTTATTCTGGACGAGGCGACCAATGCCGTCGATGGTCTTTCGGAACAGACGATCATGCAACTGTTGCTGGAACACCGCAGGTTTGAGTCTGCGCTGGTTGTCAGTCACCGCCGAAGCACGTTGCAAGCGTGTTCTCATGGCATCGTGATAGAGCAGGGACGCGTCGCGGAGAGCGGGCCTTTGAGGGATTTGGCCTTTTACAGCCAGATGGAAGCTGAAGACCTCGAAACATTCTGAATGGTAAGACTTAACATCTCAAGAAAAAGTCATTTTGTGTGACCGACTTGAGATCGAGCCGCTGCAAATTTTACAAACTTCTGTGATTTTTGACAATGTGGTGCAGCCCTGAGAAATACCCTGCTATTTCATCGCCCAGAGTGCAGGTGGGAACGGTGATGCCATGCAAGACCCTTCTGCAAACCTTGCGCAAGTAATAGCGTGGCAGCGAGATTAGAAGGCGCCTGAGATTCCCGATGTCCGAAGACTTGCGATATTGAATCCATAGAGCGACAACATGTCCGCGCATGTAGGCGCGGATCTGTTTTTGCAGTCCTGCCATGTCGGCGCGATGAAAGTGATACAACACAGAAGCGGGTTCGTAACGGCATAGGCCGCCGGCATGCAAGATCCTGTACCAAATTTCCGAGTCCTCAGAACAGCCCGAGGCGCCGGCGCCCAAGTGGGGGTCAAACAGTCCGATCTTGTTGAAGATATCCCGCCGGAATGCCATGCTGGCGCCGGCACCAAATTCCCAAGTCGGTGTTCCTCGCATCCGGGTTTTTTGATAGTAGCTTGCATCATAGTCCTTGCGGACAAAACCATGCCCAAAGCTCCATCCCAGTTCAAATATGCATTGTGCCTCTGTGCGCAATTCTGCCGGAATAACCAGTCCGGTCGCGGCCCAGACATGGTCAGTGTCAAAGGCAGCCTCAAGTCGTAGCAACCAATCTGGGTGCAGGACTGTGTCGTCATCTGTGAAGGCAACGATGTCACCTGAAGCGGCAGCGATGCCGGTATTCCGGGCATGGGAAAGACCAGCGCGATCTTCACGCAGGTAAATGTGGCCATGCCGGCTGACAACCTCGGCTGTTTCCGTCGTTGAGGACGCGTTGTCCACAACGAGCACCTCATGTGGTTGAAAGGTCTGACCAGCAAGAGAGGCGAGACATCGATCCAGTTGCTCTGGGCGATCACGTGTGCAGATTATGACCGAGACGGTATGGGGAACGGCAGCCGGCGAACCCGTATCAGGCGCGACAGCTTGCTGCGACGCCCACGATGCAATGTCGCACACTCCATGGCCGTCAACGAGCTTTGTCGAAGCAATCGGGCGACCTTCATGCCACAGCCATGCCATGAACGGCGAAGCGAGTTTACCAGCTTCCAACGCCTCAGCAACGGTCAGATGATATAGCGCTGTCGGGACAACTACATCCTTCAGCATGTGTGCTCCTAATGTTTCATATCGAGCTGCAGTCGCTCATAGTCGCTCGAAACCTTCAACGTGCTCCGTCGCTGGCGCCAAGATAGACGACGGACGTTAATAAGAAGCATTGCGCTAGAAAACGAATCTTGCCTTGAACGCGTTAGCCGGCTTTTCGATCAGGTGCCAGGACAAGCAGGCTAGAAGAACCGAAGCCGTCCAAGTGGCGATAAATGTAACTAATCCCAAAGGAAGTTGTGGTCCATGCTTCGATTGTACGATATAATACAGCATTAGCAGGTGATAGAGATAGACACCGTAACTTACAGAGCCAAGGTATACCAGCGGTCGAGCCGCCAACAGGCGAGACAGGGTTCCCGAAGTCTGGGTGGACAGCACTGCGATGAACCAGACGAAGCAGATTGTCGTAAGCGGCCGTGTCCCGAATGACTCCAAAGCTGCTGTCCCTTGAATGGCAATGCTGATGATTAATGTTACTATGCAGAGATAGCCGAGGGGTTTAAGGCCCCGCAAGGCCCGTGGGCATTCCAAACGCCAAACTGCAAGCGTTGCGCCCATTGCAAGACTGAGCAGGGAGAAAGGCATTAGAACGTCGAAACCGACGTTGTAATGCCCAGGGAAACAGGTGCTCAAGGCAAAGGCCATCCCCCAGGACGCAAATGCCAACGCAGGAAGCAGCCACTTCAGGACGGCGCGCTTAGTCCAGTAAATGAGAAATGGCCATATCAGGTAGAACTGTTCTTCCACAGCAAGAGACCAGAAATGACTGGCAATCCAAGGGTTCCACCGATCCTTCAACCAAAACAGTACGTTGCTGCTGTAAAGAATATGCCAGATTGCACTGGCCCTGATGTGTTCGTGATTGCGCCAGAGCAGAAACGCCAGAAGCAGGTAATATGCAGGCCAGATGCGGAGGCAGCGCCTAGCGAAGAAATTTCCTAGAGGGCGCGCAAAATCCCTGCTTCCGGTACCACGAGCACGAAGGAGGATGCCAGTAATCAGATAGCCAGATAGAGCAAAAAAATACTCTACGCCAAGGCGCCCCAGCATCGCCGGGGCGTCGGCGGCATGGGCATAAACCACAGCAGATGCTGCAAAAATGCGAGTTGAATCAAGAGCTTGAATTCGATGGCTTTCAGCTTCTCGCAATTCGCTCGCGGCTTTTCTTGAGGCATGCTCTATCATGTCGTAATGGCCTTAGTCGCAAAAAACCGGGAGAAGGCGCAAGCGCCTGCTGTATAACGCAACAGTTGTGCCGTATGTCAATACTCGTGCCCTAATGCATAGCTTGTCGCCTACAATTTCGACTTGTATTGCGCCGAAATTCCAGAACTGTGGCAGAGATAAATTCGTAGAGAAATCGATGATTCGACGACCTTTTCAAGTTGTTTCGATTATTAACTTAATAAATATTATCATGATATTTTTTGGGGCTATGCGCTTCGACCGTCCCCTTTACCTGTAGATGTCGCCGATTGCGCGATTCTTCAGGTCCACGGGCCTCGCTTGACCAAGCCTCAGGTCCACCCAATTGGAAAGAATGTGATTCCAGCTCCGCGTGGTGATTGAGCACGTGCGAGCTATTGGCTGGCGGACGAGAAGTGGCTCCGGATCGCCGTGTTTCTCAAGAGCCGTGGCACTCCGCGGGTTGATGACTGGCAAGCTCACACACAAACATCCGAGTCAACTAAGATGGCCCGCGCTGGCAGATGTGCCAAGGAAAATCGGGATGAACAAGGCATCGTGCCACCGCTGGAACAGGTGGTGTGCGACGGATGGGGCCACCCGGACGATGGCAGGCCCGGCGACCTTAGGCAATCATGACTGACGCGACCTGCCTCAAGGCTCACCAGATGGCTTCAAGCCTTGGGCAAAGAAAGGGGGGCGCGCCTCCAGAACGGGGGAAGCGCGACAGGACCATTGCCCGACCTGCTTCTGCCCGCGCTCTCCTGAGCCGCCACCTTGCTGATTTCGCTGTGTTCAGTGGATCCGGGCGTTTAGAGCGCGAGCGAAGCACAAGCCCGCGCACGGTTCTTCGAGATCATTAACAAATGGATTGGAAAATTGGTTAACGCGCCTATCTTGGCAAAGGCGAATCATGCCAGATTTCGTCAAAGTGGAAACTTCCCCGGTCAGGACTCTCTAAGGTCCGGCCGGGGCTTTCCTCGCAGGGGTACCCACCCGCATCGGACGACTTGACGTTTCCGATCATCTACGGGAGGGGGGTTTGAGGTTTGTTGGTCCATGTCACGGATTTACCTCGGGCAGGTAGGCGATAACTGCCGCCTTCCCCGTCATGGGGAGTAATTCTGGCTTTCCGATCTTCAGCGGCCGACGAGTCAGCGTTGGCGTTCAACTGGATCAGTTACACGAGGGGCAACCACCGACCCTTACATTAAAGCACTGAAGAAGAATAAATATTCTACAATCTTAGCGCCAAAAGCGCGATTCCCAGCCAGCCCATGAGCGAGACACATACTCCCACCGAGAGACCCAGCTTGTAGTTCTTCGACTTACGCGAACCGTCCACTGTTCCTCTTGTTGGCAACTGCGCGACGCTTGATCCATCGTCAGTTGCAATCTTGCTAGAACATATCATTGCGACCCACTCCCATTTCCGTTCGGCTCACCTCAGGATGAGCCTATCCGCGTCCCTTTAATCCTGATACCGATAGACATTATGCGCCACCGCCCTTTTGAAGGTTGCCGGCTGAAACCTAACTGAATGATTAGTGCCAAGAATGGCAATATCCACTTCCGGGAATGTGCGGAAAAAACCGGAGAATGCACAGTTTTGATCTTCGGCGGACGTCAGAATGATTTTCCTCGATCCTGAAGGGCTCTGGGCAACACCAGCCTCGTAACCGTCGTGCTGTATAAACTGCGCCAGAAGTGTCCCGATTTTGGACATCCACAAAAAGACGCTATTAACGGTACGCCGCCCGAATCGAGCGGCCGACTTAAAACCTGAGGGAGGTGGATGACGATGCGTCGTGCTGCAGAACTGCTGGTGTCGGCTGCGGCAATTCCTGGCGGGTTCTTCCTGATTCAGGAATTGCAAGGAGCAGATAGCGCCACGCCATTCAGTCTTCCAGATGACGCTGAAACGCATGCCCAATATGACCAAGGAAATCTGGCACTTCCGTCTCCGACATTCGCCTCGGCAGAGCAGATTGGCTCTGCCAAAGCATCGGAGCTTTTGATGCCAGAAATTCCCGATCCCATTGGAGCAGCTGAAACGGCGAGCAAGTTGCGTTGGCCTTCCCCTGAGCCCCACTCGGCGTCGGCCAGCTTGTCAGCGCGAGCGCCAGAAGTGGCGATTGCCACCTCCGACACAACGGGCCAGCCACAAGCCGCCAAAGCCCAACTGCAGCTTGCCTCTGCGGAATTCTCGCAAGTCCCTCGCAGCAATAATGGGGACCAAGTAATGGTAGCGGTCGATCCGGTTGCTGTGATCACCGACCCGCATCCCTCTGAGCCGGTTCAGCAAAATGTGTCCTCGATCAACGCACAGAGTGGGACCAAGATGACGCCACTTGCGGCCTTGGTGGCAGATGTGCCGAGTTCCACAGATGTTGATTTGCTCCCCGATATCCTGACTGACCAGGCACCGCCGACGGACCCAAAGTCTGTAACAGCCCCAACGCCTGTAAAAGCGGACACAAGCGCTGCTGTGGTTAGCCCCTCTTCGAGCTTTTCGGACATGGTGCCCGAGGCGCCAACGAAAGCACTGCCTGAAACCATTTCAACAGAACCTTCGGACTTTGGTGGAGCTCTTGACGCTGCTTCTGTGAAGCACCCCGGGACTGAAGTTACGCGCAGCTCTTCTGGCCTTGTGGCGCCTTCAAGACCCGGCGACGCATATCTCCATGATGCTGTCTTCCACGTGGCCCCGGTTGCTCGGGACATCGGGAGTATCAGCGGTGCAAAGCGACCGGTTGTCGAAACCACCTCTGCAAAGCTGGTTGAGATACCTGTGACTTCTTCGAATTCAAGGCCAATGCCCAGTCCTCTTTTTGGGCTGGAAAAGACCGCCATCCCCTTGGCAGAACCACAGGCAAGCTTAGGTCCGAAGTCTGCGCCAGGCGAACAGGGACCCTTGCGAGTATCAACCCTCGCAGATGCAATTGCGGCAAGCTACGCTCGGAATCCGCGTCTGCTGTCCGAGAGAGCTGTCTTGCGAGCGGCAGATTTTGCTCTGCCCGCAGCGCGATCGGCCTATGGCCCCGAGCTCGACGTGACCGCCAGCTTGGCTTTTGCCCGCAACCGAGACGAAATCCTCCCGGGCACTATGACCAGCAACCAAGGCTTTACAAATACTGCCAGTCTGGTCCTGTCTCAGCCGCTGCTGACTTTTGGCCGCTCTGCGGCGGCTGTAGGAGCCGCGCAGGCAACAATAGCCTATCGCCGGGAGGCTTTGCGAGTTGTCCAGAATGAGGTTCTCCTGCAAGTAATCTCCTCTTATGCCGGTGTTATTCGTGAGGCTGGTGCTGTGACCATTGCTCGCGAAAATGTCTCGCTTTTGGAGAAGGAGCTTGCAGACGCTCGGACGAGGTATGCCGAGCGCGACATAACGCTGACGGACGTCCAGCAAGTGGAGTCTCGCTTGTCATTGGGACGAACGTATCTTCTCGACGCAAAGGCTCGGCTTTCCGCTCAGCAGGGCACATTTTATTCTGCGGTAGGCATGGCACCTGGCGATCTCAGTGCTCCGGAAACCATGCTACTCCCTGTGTCCTCGCTTGAGGAAGCCTATGGTTTGGCGGATTTGCATAATCCCCTGCTTCAGGCAGCCAGGATGCGCGAGCGCATTTCGCGCGCGCACGTGGCTCAGGCGAAAGCGGAGACACGGCCTACTCTTAGCTTGAAGGGCTCAGCAGACTATGGGACGTTGTTAGATTATGGTAACAATTTGCGCACGCAGCGGCTGCGCGGGCAACTGACGATTGCCATGCCTCTCTTGGATGGCGGCAAACGGTCAGCGGAGATTGGAAGGGCCGAAGAAGCCAATGACTCTGATTGGCAATTGCTGGATGCTGCGGGTCGCGAAACCAGGGCAGAGGTAGCAGCAAGGTGGACAAAGCTACAAGCAGCCAGTGGGTCCGTCGAGTTCAGTCGGAAGTCTTTGCAAGCATCACTCAGCGCATATGAAGGCGCAAAGGAACAAGAGCGCGCTGGTTTCAGGACTACTCTTGAGCTTCTTGATCTGGCACGGGATTTACTCGACGCGCGTAACCGCTACAACGCCGCGCTTGCTGAAGAATATGTTGCGCGCGCAAACCTCCTGTCGACTATGGGCGCGCTCGACCCTGAAACGCTTTCACCGAGCTTGCGGAGCTATGACCCAGAAATCCATCTGACCAAGGTTACAAAGCAAAGCAGCATACCTCTATTGAATGGTTTGCTATCGGGCATCGATCAGGTTTGGGCGCCTGATCTGGCAACAAGCCGTCCGTCGCGCGACCCGGCCGCGCATTCGGGTATCGGCGAAATTGACGTCACGGAATGAATTGCGTGTAGCCATGCACTTAGCAGCGGATGCTAAGGCGAAATCTAAGATGGCAAGAGAACTCGACCATGGACACTTACGGGGCCCTGTTGCAGATTCGGGCTTAAGAACACCTCAGGCAAACAGCCTGCAAAGGTTGCCCGTCAAGATTGAGCAGGTGTGGTTGAGCGCGAGGCGATGTCCTCCGGAAGACTTGCTGGTAATTCGCCGGCTAGACCCGAATGGAATGATTAGTTTGGGGTAACAGTCTGGTGAGCACCGCTTGCTCTTGCTGCCCGGGCGTCAGGACGTCCCATACTTCGTGCGATAGGGCGCGCCCAAGACGGCTATGACACTGGTAACGGTGCTGATGGACATGCAACGCCGCCGGGATTGGACAAGGCTGTATCGCCGGGAGACTTTGCGCGAGACATCATCGTCGGGTGGCTGAGTGATGGAAGTTGCGTAACCGTGGGCTGTAGGCCGCCTTGCACTGTGCGGGATTGATGGGCTGATAGCCGCTCCTTTTTTGGGGCGCCG
>NZ_JRVC01000035.1 GCF_000807925.1 Novosphingobium subterraneum
GTCACCTGCGCGCGATCAAATCGGAACGCTGCGCGGCATCAGATCGGAATACATGCGCGCCATCGTCGGAATCCGCAGCAAGGATGCGCAAAGCTGGCCGTCAAGCTTGCTGAGTTGCTCGATGGAGACGAGCCGTTGCTTGGCCACTGCATCCATTCGGCTAGTCAACGACATGCGGCAGCGCTGGACCGCGCTCGACGAACGGATCGCCGATCTCGATGCGGAGTTCACCGAAGCGGTGCGGACAGATGAGCGAACACGGTGCTTGCTGACGATATCCGGGATCGGTGCGCTTAATGCAACCGCACTTGTGGCAGCGGTGGGTGATGCGCGGACTTTCGGGCGTGGCCGGGACCTTGCCGCATGGTTGGGCTTGGTGCCCCGACAGGAGACGACGGGAGGTAAGCCGCGACTGCTAGGAATTACCAAGCGTGGTAGCCGCTATCTGCGCAAGATCCTGATCCAGGGCGCGCGCTCGTCGTTACCCACCATAAGCGAGAGCGACACGCGGCTCGGAGCTTGGCTACGCAGCTTGCTGTCGCGCTCCCATGCTAACACTGTCGTGGTAGCCCTGGCCGCCAAGATGGCGCGCATTGTCTGGGCGCTGTTGCGTCATGAACGTACCTACAATACGCTCGCCCAAGCGGCTTGAAGGAGATCCGCTGATGCACTGCGCACCAGCTGGGTGATGTCTGCGGAAGGTGAGTGACAGACGGCCTGACAGTCGACCGGTGTCTTGTAACCCTATGGCGTAAAATGGCACTCGATGCCGGGCCCTATATGAGGACCAGGGTGCGCGGATCTCCATCTTGGCCAACGACCTCGTGTCGAAAGGCCGGATACGTTTTCGCAGACTGCTTAGATCATCCGACACAAACCGCTTGCCGACAGGGCGGGCCATCTGTTTTTACCCCAAGGTTGGAAGCCGTGCGGTGGGCCTTGAGATAGGTCGCATCGATCATGACGGTCTGGGGTTCGGCCTTCTGGGCAGACAGACCCTCCATCGTCCTGCCAAATACGCCCATCTCGCCCCACCGTTCCCAGCGGTTATACAATGTCTTGTGTGGCCCGTATTCCCTAGGCGCTTCACGCCAGCGCAGCCCGTTGCGGTTGACGAAGATGATCCCGCTCAGCACGCGCCGGTCATCGACCCGGGGGCTTCCCGTGGCTCTTGGGAAAGAGGGCGAAAGACGCACCATCTGCTCGTTCGTCAGCCAATCAATGGGTCCTAAGCCTAACACTACTTTGGCAGATTTCTGCGGATCATTCGTCGCCATCGTTTACGGCAGTGCGGGCATGTTGGCGGCGGAGGCTGGCTGAGTTGGGTCAGGATTGCCTGCCTGATGGCAGGCAAGGTCGGCTGCGGCGGCGGGCTCGAGCTTCTTTTTTTTCCGACCCGCTGCCCTGAGGCGACGGGCTTGCAGGAAGGCGAACGCGATCATGCTCATGAGGGTGTGTCGGTGAAGTCCCTGCCACGATCGTCCCTCGAAGTGATCGAGGCCGAGCTCTTCCTTCAGCTGTTGATGGGCTTGCTCGCAGACCCAGCGGGCCTTGATGGCGCCGGCCAGCTTCCTGAGCGGTGTGTCGACGGGCAGATTGCTGAGGTAGTATTTGCGTTCGCCGGTGGAGCGGTGCTCGCCGACCAGCCATACCTCTTCGCCGGGAAGATGCTGCTGGCCGAGATCACCGATCCGCTGCGGCGGGCCGTCTGCTACCCGCACGCGCATGGCAGCAAAGCGCGCCGACAGCTTGCCCTTGGTGCCGCGCCGCCAGCTCACGGTCTGCCACTTGGCGCTCTCGAGCACTTCTTGGGCGGGACGCGAAGCAACGTCAGGCACATAATTCTTGCGTGGCCGTCCGCGGCCAGCAACCGGGAAGATCATGGCAACATCGGCCGGATAGACCTTCTGCTTGTAAGGTATGCCCACTGCCCAGGTCAGACCGCGCTCGGTCAGTGCCTGCCGGAACGGGCCGGACAGGCCATAGCCAGCGTCGGCCAATATGCCGCCGAAGCGCACACCAGCGCTGCGCACGCGGTCGATCTCGGCAAGGGCGATATCGGGCTTGGTGCGATAGGCGCGCACCTCTGCAGGAACCTTGGCACGGTCCATCCGCGCCGCATTGCTGGTCCAGCTCTCAGGCAGGAACAGGCGCAAGCCGATCATGACCGGCACTTCGTTCGATGCCAGCGTCACCGACACGAGGGTCTGGCAGTTTGCGTTCTTGCCCAGCGCCGAGGCATATTGCGGCGCCACGCCGACCGACGCACGCCCCTTCTTGGGCAAAGCCGTGTCATCGATGATCAGCCAGGCAGCGCTGCCACCTACAAGTGCATCGGCCTGCCGACAGAGTTCCTCCTCCAATGGCGCGCTGTCCCACAGGGCACCCCCGATAAAATGGTGCAGCTGATCGTAGCCAATCCCCGGCGAACGCATCGCCATCGGCTGCACGCTTTTGCGGTCACCAGGGCCGATCAACCCCTCGACATATGCCGGACACATCCGCGCCCTGCGCCGATCGCCCAACATCCCCACAAAGGGCGCGAGCCACTCCGTCAGCTCATCCCGCCATGCTTCCACCATCGCCAGCCTCCACACGCTGACGATCTTGAATCACGATAAGCGACTCTTGTGAATCTCAAAAATGCACTTCTGCCAAAGTAGTGCTAAGATGCCATCGCGCCGCATGGGTAGGATAACGTCGGGCGCCCACGTCACTTGCTTAAGCGGACCCGTGCCGGACGAGAGCAATTTGCAAGGCGTAATCTTGCGTCGCAAGAGATAGCCGACATGATGGGAAGCGGCAGGACAGATTACACGGCAGCGTCTCACCACTTGCGGCCCGGAGACCGTCTTCAATCAACTGGCCCAACAGCGGTTGCAATCATTGCCGATAGCTCAGCCAAGTGAGCGGCAGATTTTGGTAATGAACCTGTCGCTGAACCCGCTATGCGGAAATGGCCGGAAAGTCCCAAGCCGTCAAAGTTGGCTCCCCGCATACAGTGAAGAGCCACTTGTTCAAATTTGGGTGTTCTCGGCTAGGACCAGCGCGTCTTCCACATCTATCCCGAGATAGCGCACCGTATTTTCGATCTTGCTATGGCCTAACAAAATCTGAACGGCACGCAGGTTGCCGGTCGCGCGGTAAATGATCGACGTCTTCGTCCTGCGCAGCGAGTGGATGCCATATTCGCTTGGCATCAGCCCCACCCCGGTCACCCATTGACCGACAAGCGGGGCATATTAGCGGGCGCTGATATAGCCCAAGGAGGAATGCTGCGAGGCGGCGGCTGCATAATGGCCCGGTTCTTGGGGGATAGGCCATAGCCGAGCGACAATTGACAATCTTTGCCAATCTTTGCTATTTGAGGGTTGAGGAGGTTGCCATGGCCACGATGAACATCTCTCTGCCCGATCCAATGAAGCAATGGGTGGAAGCTCAAGCTGGCACCGGTCGGTACAGCAATGCCAGCGACTATGTGCGCGATCTTATCCGTCGTGACCAAGAACGCGCTGACAAGATTTCCGCTATGCAGCGCCTTGTCGATGAAGCCCGAGCCGGCGGCCTGAGTGATGAGACGATGGCGGACATCCGGGCGCGAGCGATCAGCCAGGCAGGCTTGCAAGCCTGACCGTGCCTCGCTTCCGCCTAACGCGCGCCGCAGCCGACGATCTGACAGCCATATTTCTCGAAGGCATCGAGCAGTTTGGCTTGGCGCAGGCTGACGCCTATCACGAAGGGCTGAGCGCGATTTTCGCGTTTCTCGCAGACTATCCCCATGCTGCGCGCTTGCGAGAGGAAATCTCGCCGCCTGTCCGCGGGCATACCTACAAGGCCCATCTGGTGATTTATGATGTAGGAAATGAGGGCGAGGTCATCATACTACGCATCCGGCATAGTCGGGAAGATTGGACATCATCGAATTACGACGTTTAACCATGACAAGGTCGGCACTGGGCCAATCCTCAGAACTCCTCACCCTACTTGGCATTTCTCCTGCCGATCAGACCCAGTCACGCGGATTGGCGACGTGGAACGTCGGGTCTAATTTTAAAGCCGTGCATCGCAGTGGCCTACGTGGAAGGTTAGCGAAGTGCTCCTAATCCCGATTGCGAAGGTCCTTCGCCGCACTTGTCAAATTCGGTCTTTTGACTGCTGCATTGATGTCGGCATTTGACATCACATTGCAGGGCACTGCATCATTGCCAATGTGGAGCTGCTGTCGGTGCAACATCAGGCTTAACGCACTGTTGCCTACAGCGTCGTGGTTCGGCAATCAAAGTCGATGAAGATGTTGCGCAATCCGATCCGGCTGGTGCCAAGCCTGTTCCTGCTCGCCATCGCCATTGGCACGGTTCTACTGAGCCTGCCCATAGCCACCGCTGACGGGAGCCGCGCGCCGTTCCTTACCGCGCTGTTTACTTCCACATCAGCTGTGGGAGTGACCGGATTGGTGCTGGTTGACACCGGCACTTACTGGTCGGCGTTCGGGCAGGCAGCGATCCTGCTTATGTTCCAAATCGGCGGGCTCGGGATAATGACTGCGGCAACCCTGTTTGGCCTTATCGCCGGGCGTGGATTTAGTTTGCGCGATCGTATCACGACACAGGTCGAGCGTAGCCAGCTGGAGACCGGAGACGCGCTCTCTGTCCTCAAGCTGGTGTTTTCCATTATGATTGCAGTCGAGGCCGCGGTGGCCGTCATTCTAGCCGTTCGCATGGGGGCGAGCTACGGGATGAGCGCGGGCACCGCCTTGTGGAACGGCGTGTTCCACTCGGCCAGCGCCTTCAACAATGCAGGCTTTTCGACCAACGCCGACAGTTTGATGGGTTATCAATCCGACCCTGTGATCCTGATGCCGGTCATGCTGGCGGTGATCCTGACTGCGCTGGGTTTTCCGGTGATGCAGGATTTGCGGGACAAGCGGCTGCAATGGCGGCGCTGGTCGCTGCATTCCAAGGCGACTGTCTACGGCACCGCAGCGCTGCTGGTGCTGGGCTTCGTCGCGCTCCTCGCAATGGAATGGGGCAATCCTGCCACGCTCGGCCCGATGGGCATTGGCGACAAGCTGCTCAACGCCGCGTTTCAGTCGGTCATGCCCCGCACTGCGGGCTTTAACAGCGTAGACGTCGGCGCGTTTCGTGACGAAACGCTGCTGGTAAGTTACCTTTTGATGTTCATCGGCGGCGGCAGCGCCGGGACTGCCGGCGGGATCAAGGTGACGACCTTTGTCGTGCTGTTCGCCATCGTGCTGTCGGAGGTGCTGGGACGGCGAGATGCAGGGCTATTCAACCGCCGCTTCGGAAAAGAGGTCGAAAGACAGGCACTGACAGTGACGGTGTTGGCGGCCACCCTTGTTTTCGCGGCGACGACCTATATCGCCTCGATCACCAGCCTTGCCTTGCCGGACATCCTGTTCGAATGCATCTCGGCCTTCTCGACCGTAGGGCTGTCCACTGGCATCACTGCTGACCTCCCACCAAGCGCGCAGGTGGTCATTGTCTTGTTGATGTTCATTGGCCGAGTTGGAACCATCACGGTTGCAACAGCGCTCGCGGTAGGGCGACCGTCGCGGCCCTATCGCTATCCCAAGGAGAATCTCATTGTCGGCTAGCAAGCGTAAACCAGTTCTCGTTGTGGGATTGGGTCGGTTTGGCGGCGCAGTCGCCGGGACGCTGAGCAAGATGGGCACCGAAGTGCTTGGTATCGACAGCAACCGGCAGAAAGTGCAGCAATATGCTGCTGATCTGACCAAGGTAGTCGAGGTAGACTGCACTGACGGTTACGTTCTGCGGCAACTGGGCGTGGCCGACTTCGAGGCCGCGGTGGTTGCCATTGGTTCTGACATCGAAGCCAGCGTATTGACTGTGCTGGCACTGTCGGAACTGGGTCTGACCAATATCTGGGCCAAGGCAAATAATGATCGCCATGCCCGCATCCTCGAGCGGATCGGAGCGACCCATGTGGTGTTCCCGGAGCAGCGGATGGGTGAGCGGGTCGCGCACCTGCTCAACGAACGGTTGCTCGATTTCATTGCCTTTGGCGACGAATTCGCAATCGCCCGACTGTGTGCGCCCGAGCCGATCGTCGGCCTGCCACTGGAGATGAGTGCCTGCCGTAGAAAATACGACGTAACTGTCGTGGGCGTGAAACGTGCGGGTAAGGCTTTCATCCACGCCGTCCCCGACACACTGATCTTCCCGGACGATGAACTGGTAGTATCGGGTAAGATTAAAGATATTGAGCGCTTCGCTGCAATTTGATCCCGTGGAGCCCAGTTAATCAAAATCGGTATCGTATAGGTCATTAGCGAATTTGGGGTCGGTTACAGAATAGCAGAGTTCACCAAATTAAGACAATTCCCTCGTTTCCGGTTAGGGCCAGGTTGCGATGACAACTCCTGCCCAGAGGTGCGGTCAACGAGATTTCGGCGACAAACTCGGCACTTAATCCGCGGACTAAGAATGACCGAAAAGTCCCAAGCCAAGGTCTTCTCGCCGTTGCTGAAACGGGCTGAACGAAAGGCGGGAAGCGATGACGCTAGATTGAACCGCGAACGTCCGGGTATAAGGCGGCCGCGGCCTTCACCGGATGGCTACCTTTAGGGTCGGTATCGCGGCGCTGTGATTGATGTCGGCCACGCTGTGGAGTGGGGCGTGTTAACTTTCTTTGCCTTGCTCTGGCTAGCTGTGGCAATTTTGCTACCGCTCCGGGCCGCCACGAGCCCGTCGAGGCAATGGCCGCGATGCTGCTTGCCTTTGCTTCTTGCAAAACCAGAAGCTCCACACTGAAAACGATCCAAGCATTGCGAGGGCCAGACCGACGGCTGTGAGGAGCAGCCGATAGACAAGTCCTCCAACCTTTCCCGCATGGATGGGATAGGCCATGTTAAAGGCCTGTGTGCCCACTTGCATCCTGGTTGCATCTCGGCTGCCCAGTAGACGTCCGTCAGCGGGATCAAACCACAGCATGGTACGGCCATTTGGCAACCATTCGGCCGATTGCTTCATGCGAATGGTGACCGGATCCCCCGGCTTTTTCGGTACCGCAAGGATGCGCAATTCGGCAGTCGGGAAGGCATCGTGCGCGGCGCTGATGATCGCCTGCCAATCGAGATGAGGCGCAAGCGGCTCGACCGCGAATTTCGGAGCTTTGAGATCGGCTTCGATTGCTGCCGGAAAAGTAAGCGGCGCCAGCACGGCACCGGCGACCGGGCGAAAGATCATCATCGTGCCGGTGAGCGCCAAGAGCAGCAGCAGGGGGGCGGCAATTATCCCAAGGTCGCGGTGCTGCATCCGGATGGCCGGGCCGGTCATGCGTGATGGCCA
The DNA here is from genome assembly GCF_000807925.1 of Novosphingobium subterraneum. Lineage (GTDB taxonomy): Bacteria > Pseudomonadota > Alphaproteobacteria > Sphingomonadales > Sphingomonadaceae > Novosphingobium > Novosphingobium subterraneum. The sequence continues at coordinate 7,329 of NZ_JRVC01000035.1, forward strand.
AAGCCGGAACCTGAAGGTGCGCCGCGTGCGCCACCACAGTATCGTTCCAGTCACGGCAAAAACGATAGCGGCAAGCCCGGCGACGCCCACGACTGTTTCGCCGACATCGCCGGTGAACAAGTGATGGTGCAAGTCAAACAGCCACAGTTCGGGTCGCTCCCACAGGCTCGACCAACGGGCGATGACTTCACCGCGCTGTGTGGCATAGAGGCCGTGCGCCCCTTCCCGTAACTGCACCAAGCCGAAACGGTCGCTGGCGAAAACGAGACTTTCGCCCCCCTTCGCACCGCCCAGCAGCTGTTCTGCGAGCCGGCCGAGCTGCGAGGGATCCGTTACCCGTACGTCCGACGCATGGGGTAGGCCGATCCACTCTTCCTTGTGAACTAGGATCGCACCGCTCAGGCCCAAGATCGTGAGGATCAGCCCCAGCAATCCACCGCACCAGCGATGCAACAGGTCCAGCAGCTTGATCATCCTAGAAGCGGTAGTCCCAGCCCAGCGTGAAGCTGCGGCCTCGACCCGCAAAATAGAAAGTGTTGTCCGTCGGCCTCTGCGTATCGCTCGCATAGGTAATGTATTGCCGGTCGAACAGGTTCTGAACGCTCAGCGTCAGCGCCCCGATGCCTGTCTGGTACCGGACGCTGGCATCGGTCAGCGTATAACCGCCGAAATCGTTTCGAGGATCTCGTACCAGCCCCCTGAACTTGCGCGAGAAGTAGACCTGGGTCTGGACGCGCGCCGAGAGCGGCCCCTTGGCATAGCTTGCGGCAAGATTGAGTCGGTCCGGCGAAATGTTGGCACCATCGAGATCGGTATCGACGACGTCGTCACCATTGCTGTCGAAGCGTCCCGAAAGATGAGCATAGCCGGTACTGAGCTTCAGACCTTCAATCGGCGTCATGACCGAGAGATTGATCTCGATGCCCTCGATTTTTACACGCTGGCGCTGCACATCGAAGATGCCATCTGGACGGGCGATGAGCAGCTGGCCCTTGTCCGAGGACGACCAGAAATACGTGGCCGATGCATCAAGTGGTCCACGCTTGATCTCGATGCCAAGCTCGCGATTGTTCGAAACGATCGGGCTGATGTCGAGAAAGGTATCGATATCGACCCCGGAACGGTTCACCGCGCGAGTGATGCGACCGACGTCGGGCACCGTGTATCCTTCGGCGTAGCTGGCATAGGCGCGAATGCCTGGCACCGGTTCGACGATTACGCCACCATTGAGCAACGTATCGGAAAAACGCGGACTGCCGCCGGCGACCTTCACACGATTTGACGTGGCAAGGGTGGTGTAGTCATTGATGGTGATGCGCACATCTTCATACCGCACCCCGGCAGCAAATCGCAGAACCTTGTCAAACAGGGCGAGGTTGGCTTGGGCGAACGGGGCGAGGCTACGGAAGTCGGTTGGCGGCACCCAGACCCGGTCGGTGGCAATCAGGCGCTGCTCGGTCTTGTCCCAGAGCGCATCGATGCCGACAATGGTCGTCAGCGCCTCAAGGCCGGGGACCGAGCGCTCGTAGCTGATCTTGCCACCATACTTGCGTGAACGGTTCTGCGACTGGTCGAAGAGCGTTCCGACAGGCGCAATGAGCGGGTCCTGGAAGGTTGCTACCGGAGCAATCTCTCCACCGAAGGTGTCGCGACTACGGTTCCAGAACACTTGCGTAATCAGATTGCCGCCCCACAGCGCACTGTCAGTCAACGAAAGGGCAACGCTTTCGGTGCGGTTGGCTGCTGGCACGCCTGGGGGCGTCCCGATCACGGCGCTGGTTGGCAGGTCCCTGAGGCGATCGCCGTTGGCTGCGACATAATCGCCATCGCTCTTGAGTTCGAAGCGGCTGGCGATGAGGTCAAGGCGTGCGCTGTCGCTCAGTGCGTAGCCAAAGCGTCCGAACAGTGAGAGTGTGGCGGTGTCCTGCGTTTCGCCTTGCGTCAGGTTGATGCCGACGCGGCGATCCTCCGCGTCGTAGAAGACGCCTCGGCGTTCGTATGCAGCACCAACGGAGGCGTCGAAGCGCTCGCTCTTGTATTGGACCAGACCCGCGGTCTTGCCGCCAATGCTATCACTCTCAAATCCATCGGCAGCGGTTCCTTGGATCAGAGCGCGACCGCTGATCCCGTCCTGCCTGGGGGCGCCGACGGTAACCTGGTTGACGATGCCGCCGGTGCCACCAATCCCTTGGAGCGCGTTCGACCCGAAGATCAGTTCGACCCGATCGATGAAGAATGCGTCGATCGTGAAGCCGTCGCGACTGCCGTCGCGAAGTGGCGTCGACTGCGGGATACCGTTGATTGCATAGAGCGGAGAGCGACCGCGCAACGTCTCTCCAGCACCTGAAAGCTTCTGCCGCGTTGGCGAAAATGAGGGCGTGAGCGTGGCTACGGCATCTGTCACTGACCCTGATATCGCCACCTGCTGGTCGAGGTCCTCTTTGCCAATCACGTCAACGGTCAAGGGTAGGGCGTTCGCTGGCAAGATTGATCGCGCCGCAGAGACGATGATCTCATCTGAACTCTCTGCTTGGGTCGCGGAATACTCAGGCTTTGTGGCTTGCTGAGCAAATACAGGAGCGCTCGACAAGCAGGCTGCAGTTGACAGGAGGAGAACGTAGGTTGCGGAATTGGACAAGGGGCTGACCTCGGAATCTGGACGCAGAGCCGGCTAGCAACCTTCCGATGCTAATGCAAGCTATTCGCAATAACACGTCAACATATTGAGTTTTTCGGCTTTCGGATCCGACAACTGTGTAAAATCGGTCTCAGTCGCACCAAGGTTGACAAGCAATCGAGAAGGTCCACTAGTGACCTAGATTGGGGATAAGAGTTGCGCCGCAGTGGTTTCATCCGAAGCCTGACCAAGTCGCGCCCGTTTTGGGTCAAGGCGGCGATGCTTGTCCTGACTTTGTCAGCCGCAACGCTCATCCGCTGGTATATCGATCGAGGCAGGTCCGGCGCGCCCTTTGCGCTCTACTATCCCCTGGTCATATTGGTCGCTGTAGCGTTCGGCGGCCGATGGGCTGTCGTCGCTGGCGCGTTGTCCAGCTTCTTGTCGGTTGTCCTGTTCTTCGACCCGGCTTTTACGCTCCGGGCTTCAATACCCGATCTGGTTATTCTTGGTCTTTATGCCTTTGGCTGCACGCTTATCGCCTTTTTCGGGCACCTACTAAGAGCGACGATGCGCGAAGCCGACGAGAATGCTGCTGCCTTGAAGAGCATCAATCGCGAACTGCATCATCGCTCGCGCAACGTTGCAACAGTGGTGCGTGCCCTGCTGCATCGTGCAAGGAAATCCCAACCGCAAAGCATCCAACTCGACCAGTTCGAGGCTCAGCTAACGGCTTTGTTTGCGGCTAACGAAATACTGAAGTTCGGCATGGCTAAGTCATGCGATCTCAAGGCTCTGGCGCAGGCGGTGCTGCGGCCATTCCCAATCCAGCAAATCAAGTTACTTGGACCGGCTTACGAGGTCCAAGAGCAGGTCGTTACGCGTCTCGCCATGATCCTGCACGAACTGGCCACAAATGCTGTCAAGTATGGGGCCCTGAGCGACGAAGGCGGTCAAGTGGCGATCACCTGGGCCGACAAGAATGGGTTATTGCAGATTGTCTGGCAGGAAACAGGGGGGCCGCCGGTACAACAGCCCTCTCGCGAAGGGCTGGGCTCCTATCTTCTGAGGCCGGGAGGAGGTCTAAAGGCGGCAAAAGCAAGCTATGACCCTGAAGGGCTTACTTGCCATATGGTATTTGCCGCCCAGTAAAGGAAGTCGATCGTCCAGAATAGCAATAAGGAGTGACGAGGAATTCAGCCTACCTCGACATTGACGCTGTCCAACTCACTCGTGATCTTCGAGCTAACTAGGCCGCGTGGACGCATTTGAGCCCGCACGTGGTAGTGGCGTTATGGATTGCCCCGAGGAAGCTACGCCTCGTTTGGGTCGACGTTGACGATGCAATCACCACTGGCAGAGCGGACGAGAATTAGGCGTCGGAGATTGAGGCCTGCGAGCAATCGGCTGGCACGAAAAGCGATGAACGGATGGCAGAAATCAATTTTCTAAAACCGACCTTGGAATGACCGGGTTGAAAGGCGAGCGCAGCTATTACGAAATCCTTGAACTAATCGAATTCCTTGAATCCCCCATCCGCGAAAAAGCCGCGCGTAATGCAGCCATCAAGCTTTCGAATGATGATTTTGGAATCGTCGCGGTCCAAAGAGTAAAGTGGCACGCCCTTGCGCGGCCGGAGTGTAATGCCGGGTTTGCACAGACGATCTGCAACGCGGACGAGCGCTTCAGTGCTGCGCCTGACATTGGCCATGACCTGGTCAGGAGAGGGCCGCGGGCCTGTCACAGTGACGTTCCCGCGCCTCACCGTCACCAAGTCATCGAAATCCGACGAGGCGTCTTTTAAGGGAGGGTGCTCACCCTGGTCAGACCGCGCTGCGTCCATGTTTTTCCGCTTCACCTTGCTCCCATGCTAACTCTTGCTGATTAACAGTTCTAGCGACATTTCAGGCCAATCGAAAACTCCATCCCTTGCGCGCTTCGCAAGATGCACAGCCAGTCACACAGTACGGGCGCGGCTAACGTTCCCGGATGAATGGATGGCCGTTTACGGCATCGTGCATGTTTGATGAGAATGGCAAATTTTAAGGCGGCCTCGGCCAAGAAACTCAGCTAAAGCCGAGCTGTAAGTTTCAGCAAAAGCGGGCGCTCAGCATGTGTGGCCCGAACGCCCAGGTCTGGTCGTCGGCCGCAACCTGCTCGTGAACACTCCCACTCCCGACCCGCCAATCGGCAATGAAGAGTTGCTCATTCCGCGGACTATGATACTAAAAAGAACCTTCATTCTAATTCATTGGGCTTTGGGGATGTCTCTCGTCCACAAGATTGCATTGCTGGTTGGAGCGCTTGTTTGCTCAGTTGCGAATACCAAGGCTCAGGAGAATGCGCTTGGGCAATGGGTGACGCTAGGTACTAGTGGTGGTCCTCCCGTCCATGTCGAGCGCTCGCAAATCGCCAATGCTCTTGTGGTTGGCGATGCGATCTATCTGTTTGATGCAGGAGACGGGGTGCGCCGCCAGATGGCCTTCGCCGGTCTACCCGAAGCACGGATCAAGGCGATCTTCCTGTCCCACCACCACCCTGACCACAACGCGGACGTCGGTCCGGTGATGATTTCGCACCAGACCTTTGGCTCGGGGGTGATGTCCGTCATCGGTCCCGAGGGGACTTCAACGCTCGTTGCGGGACTCGTTCAAGCCAACCAGCCGACAGAGCTTGCTTCCTTTCCTACCGGCGGCCCGAAACGGCCGAGCGTGGCTCAGTCGGTTCATGCCATTGAAACAGGTTCTCCGGCTGTGCCAGTGGTCGTCTTCCGCGATGAAAACATTGAAGTCGAGGCGATTGGTGTGCCTCACTTTCAGGTAGCGCCGTCAGTGGCGCTGCCGCGAATGCCCCAAGCTGTTGCTTACCGCATCAGGGTAGGTGGAAAAATCATCGCATACTCAGGCGACAGTGGTCCGACCGATCAACTCGTGGCTGTTGCGAGAGACGCGGACCTCTTCGTAACCGAGGTCGTCGAACCCGCTGCAATCGCCCGACAACTCTCTGCCCTGATGGTTGGAGCCCCCGCAGCCGCCAGAGAGTCCATCATAAATGGCATGACGCATAATCACCTAGTCCCCGGCGAGATTGGCCGCATCGCCCAGGCTGCGAAAGTGAAAAAGGTCGTGTTGACCCACTTCGTGCCGTCCCCCGAAGCAGTGGACAACATCGAAAATTTCACGCGCGACATCCACCGCCAGTTCAACGGCGACGTTGTGTTGGCCAATGACCTTGATCGTTTTACTCCCTGAACGTGACTCTGAGATCGACCTAGCCAGGTTTTTCCGTGTTGCTACTGCGCGCTGAACCTACGGCAGGAATGGATCACATCCATTTGGTGCGTGAGCGTCCGGGTTTGCGGCGGCATTAGCCAGTCAGCTGGGCCTCTCCGCAGCGGTCGCTGCCGACTAGTTCAAGACTTCAGCATCGCTGATCTGGACGTCAGATTTTGCAGATATCAGCCATTCGGCCGCGCAAAGCTGTTTAAAACTTGGTTGGCGCCCAATCACATAGCGGATCGAGAGCCTCTGTTGCGTCGCTGGTCATTTGAAACCTTGTGCGGTTGCAGGCGAAGAACCAGTATCCGAACCGCGCCTTGATCGATGCACGTGCCGGGTTCGTTCGTTCGAAAGAGGCGGCTGGGTTCAGGCCTCGTCTCTAATCCGATCAATGATACGGCCGCCGAACTCAATGAGCTTGTGATCAACGTTCGCAACGAATTTGCGGACACTTTCCAGATCCTCGCTCGTGGCGATCAGAATCTGCTTGCCCGTCGACGCGATCCGGCTGGCCTCGAAAATCAGCCCGGCGACGCTCGCCGACGCAGCCTCCTGCTGCCGCGGCTCGTCGAAGACGACTAGGCCCGGGTGGTTGGTATCACCAACCTTAGCCACGTCGAGCAGACCAAGCTGATACGCCCACTTCAGACGGATGCTGTCGCTGGCCGAAAGCTCGAAGCCGATCTCGAAGCCCTCCTTTTCGGGGCGATATGTGTCCTCGGAGACCGTGAGATCGGCAGCCCCGAAGGTGTTGAAGCCATATCGGACGAGCTGACGTCGTATAGACCCTCGGAGCGCATCGATCTTGACGACGTCGGCCGCGCTTAGGCGCTCGGCGGGGAGCTGCTTCGTCTCGGCCTGCAGGCTGGCCCAGCGCACGACCTGTTCGGCGAGACCGTTGATCTGCTCGGCGAAGCGCGCGTCGATGTCCCTAAGCTGGATGAGATGCTGCTCAATGCGGAGCCGCTCCTCGATGAATGAGGCGGATGCCGCATGTGACGGCGCGATCAGGTCCGAGCGCAGAGCGCGCAGACGGGAAGTCTGCCGACGGAGTTCCTCGCCGGTCGTGACGAGCTCGAGGTCAAGATCGCGGATGATCGCGACCGACCGATCGGCGATACGCTTAAACGCCTTCCTCTGCGCGTCGATGTATTGGATGTTGTCCTCGAGCGACATCACGGCATCGAGAGTGCCTTGCGGCAGAAGTGCGTCATCAATGGCCTGCTCACACGTGGGGCACTGGTTCGGGTCGAGTTCCCGCGCGAGGGTGGAGCCGAACTTCTGCAGCTTCAGCGCATCCTTGTTCTTCTTCAGATCTTCTTCAAGTTGAATGAGGCGCTGGGCGGTTGACGCCTGTTGGATCAGTTCGGTCTGGCGCGCACGGAAGATCGTTGCCCGCTCAGCATTGATCATTTGGATCTCAGCTGCGAGCTTGTCGGCTTCCGCGGCTGCACCTTCGGCGACCGTCTCGACCTCGGGGATGTGCTGCTCCTCGAGCGCTGTCAGTTCAGCCGCCAGTTCCGCGATGCGGTTGGGTAGCCGACGCCAGCCGTCCCTGGTGGAGACCTCAAGATAGGCGTTGCGAACGTCCGTCTCGATCGCTGCCGGGGCGGCGGGAAGTGCGACTACACGCAGTCCCGAAGCCGTGGCGAGCGCCTTGACCGCCTCGACCGCCTTGACCCACTCCGTGCGGGCGGCAGCGGCACGAAGCTCGAGGTCCTGCCGTCGCAGCTCGTTCTCGTGGGTATCGAAATCCATCAGGAACTCGACCGCCCGCTTGTGCACCTCGCGGATCCGGAACTGCGTCGGAATGGCGCCGGGTATCGTGGTCCAGCCTACCTTCTGCTCGACGAAGAACAGAGGGAAGACGGTCTCGATGTACAGAGGGCAGTCGCTACCGTCGTAGCGCTTCACCATGGGAAGATCCCAGTCCAGAAACCCCGCGAGCTTGCGATGGAAGCCAGCTTCGCGCTGAGCCGCGCCGGGATCCAGCACGAAATAGTCCCCGCGCCGATATTCGCCCGGCCCCTGTGAGAGTTCCGGTCCCTCAACGACAGACACCAGCTTCCGGTCGGACTGCGAGACGACGTTGCGGCGAACGGTCATATGCTCGCCGCGAGCGTTCACGATCTCGACTGCGACGTAGGATTCGAGGACATCGGCGCGCACTCCGGTGCTCGGATCCTCGACATAGTCGCGCATCGCGTAGGATAGCGGAATCTCGCGCTTAGGACTCAGCATCTGCTCGAGACCGAGAGCGTAAAGGAAGGCGTGCAGCAGTGTGGACTTGCCCGAGGTATTCGGCGCGTAGAGGATCGTAAGCTTGGATCCAAGCGAAGCGTCTGTGCCGTAGAGGCCGGCGGTGGTCTGCACGCGGAGCCTGATATGGCTGATCCTGAGCGACATCAGAACGACTCCATCTTCATAATGCTGTCGACAACCTTTTCGGTAACCAGCTTGCCCACTTCGTCGAGGAAAGCCGTCTCTTCGGCGAGCAGGCCCGCTTTGCGGATCGCCTCGGCTGCGGCCTTGCCTTGGCCGCTGAGCGCGAGTGCCTTGCCGTCTCGTACTTCGACGATTCCGTTAGCCTTGGCGAAGGCTGCCGCCCGATTGACCCAAGGTTCGATCCGGACCGCGAGTTCGATCGGATCGCGCTTTCGTGCGAGCACCTCGCGCGTCTTGTCGCGAAGGTCACCGGTGCGGCTGAGATGGGCGAGAAAATGCACCTTTTGGATCGAGCAGCGCTGACCGCGCGCCGACGCCAGGACCATGATGAGGAGCGACTGCCCCCACCACACGCGCAGGTCTCCAGGGATCGGCGCTGGTCGCGCCGTCACGGTGAAGTCGCCCGTCAGGACCGAGCGGAACGTCTTGATATCGGCCATGTCAGTCAAGCTTCAGTGGGCAGCGCATGAGCCAGTCGCTCACGGAGCCGAAGGCAATGGTCTCTGCCGTACCATGATCGAGGTTTGGCACCGAGGTGAGGATGCTGGCCTTCAGCGCGTCGATCTCAGCTTCGAGCCGGTCGCCACCGCTTCCACCCTTGGAACCTAGCCGGAGCCGCCGGAGGCGTTCGGCGACGAGCCTGGTAACCTGCTCGAAAGCCTCGGGCGCCATGTTGCGAAGCTGTGACACCACGATCTGAGATTCCATGAAGACGCGGAGCGCATCGTCGATAGCCTCGTCCAGCTCCCCGAGATGCTCGAAGCGGGGTTCAAGCTTGCGCCGAAGGTTTTCGGTCAGGTTCCGGTTGCCGTCGGCCAGTTCTGCGACGTCCTCGCTGGTCGGTCCGACGATCTCGGGGCGGATGCGGTTGCGAAGCTGGACGCGCCGGTCCCAAGATGCATCGTCGAAATCCTCCTTGTCGTGTACGAGGATCTGGAAGCCCTCATCAACATACGCGAGCTTCTTTGCGATTACGTCTGCGGTCTTTTTGAGCGCGTGTTGAACGACGTCCTTGCTGTCGTTGAGCGGAACCGCAAGGATCCAGCGCTTAATTTGATAGCCGGCAAACATCTCCGCGGCCCCCTTGGAGACGTCGCAGAACTTGCTGATGTCGGTGGTGATCTTCGACTTCTGCTTGGTCGCCCGCTCCGCCACGCCGACGGGCTCGTCTACTGCGTAGCACTGGTACACGACGCGCCTGTTCAGACAGAAGTAGTCGAGTCCGCAGTCGCCCTTATGCTTCGCAGGGACCTTCTGGACATTCTCGTGCCCGTACTGATCCTGGAGGAGACGGAGGACGTGAGCCTCCCATTCCTTTCCGTCCCAAGCTTCTACGTCCACGATCACCCGCGCTTGCTTATCCCGTCGACGAAGGCTCTTTCCGGGTCTCCGCATGTCGCGCGGTTGCAGGAATTGCTGAACTAGAAGTGCCCCCGCCCGACGTTGTAAGTTAAATTTGATATTTGGCAATTTCCATTGCTCGTGGAGTGACATCCGCTTACGCCCGAAATCGATTAAAAGCACGCCTCGACGGCGGCATGCCTTCTTCTCGAACCAGCGCTAACGACCGCCGCAAGAATCGCTGAACACGGAACATAGCAAGAATCAGTAGAAGATATTCCCTATTTGTTCCACATCGCCGAACGCTGTCGCACCGGTGCATCAGCTTAAATCGGCGGGTGTCCATCATCAGCCAAAAAACTTCGTAAACGCGTCTCGGTCTGCCGACGGGGACATCTGCCCGATCTTAGGTCAGCAACGAGCCTCGGGTCTCCGACTGCCAATCGGCCAAACGTGCTCGGGGAGGTCCGAGTCTCCTTCAAATATCGTTCAATCTGTTCAAGAAGCTCCATGGCAAAAGACTCGCTTCGCGCTTGAGTTCCTGCTATGTTCTTACTAGGAAGGCATCCTAAATGCTAGGATTTATTTCCTAAGCTTGCACGGCAGGATGGTCAGTCATGGATGACGCACGCAGGACGCTGGACGAACTGATCCAGAAGCGGGGGGTTAACTATTCCTCCGTTTCGCGCCTTCTGGGACGAAATGCCGCCTACATTCAGCAATACATTCGGCGTGGCAGCCCCAAGCAACTCGACGACCAGGATCGTTCGGTTCTCGCGCGTTTTTTCGGGGTCGACGAAAGGGTGCTCGGAGTTCCGGCCAATTATTCAAGCGCAGTTGCCGAGTTGGTGCAAGTGCCTGTGCTCAATGTCGAAGCATCGGCGGGATACGGCGCCCTGCCCGGTATGGAGACCAAATCAGCGCAGTTCGGTTTTGACGAGAAGTGGTTGCGTCGGTTGACGGCGAGCAACGCTTCGAACCTTTCGATTATCGCAGTCCATGGCGACTCCATGGAGCCCACTCTTCACGATGGTGACGAAGTCATGATCGATCTCGGGGATGGCCAGTCGCGACTGAGAGATGGGATCTACGTGCTCCGAATGGATGAAATGCTCAGCGTCAAACGGATTGCGCTCGAGCCTCAGGGCAAACGCGCCTCGGTCTTGAGCGACAATCCTGCCTATCCGAGCTGGCGCGGTATCGAAAAGCGCATGCTCAATATCGTTGGGCGGGTTCTCTGGTTCGGGCGAGCGGTCTGAGTTGCCATTGCGATGCCAGGATTGGTTGCCACTTCGATTGTTGCCTCGGGATATGCTTTCACCTGCACGCCTACCCCTGTCCGAGTTGGTGACGCTCCGGTTTGGTGTGCTTAACGACCGCATATTCGGATTGCGGGTGTCGCGGCTCGCGAAATGGACGGATTCTTCCGGAAGAATCAGCCTTGCCCTAAAGACTCAGCGCGACAATCTCGTGATGCGCTCGTGCTGCTTTTGGGAGGTGGGAGGTGGGAGGCGGACGACGCCGACCGGTCCTATTCTTTTAGGCGAGCAAGCCATGAACTGTCGCTTCGGTGGTCCAGCCGGCGCTACTAAGGCCGCCTGATGCCGTCAGTCATCAGGTGAAGTTCTTTCCTGGGCCATGCTCTCACCCGGCACGGTCCTGCGCTGGAAGCGCTACTGGAAAGGGCCGACTTGCCGATGAACAGTGCTGCTCAGCGCCCGACTTCGCCACAGCGCTCGCCAACGACCGATCCTGTCGGCCCGAAAACGGAATGGTGCAGCTCAACCCTCCCCGCCCCATGGACAGTCTGCAATTCTCAGTGGGGGGTCAGTCAAGCAGTCAGGGGACAAGGCACCCTTGCACGTCACCGAACAGATTGGGGCTCTCGCACTTATTGGCGATGAGGCTGGCATTCGGACATGGCAGGCTATCGCCGAGCCGTTTGTCCAACTGAGCTCCAACGCCCAAGACCGACCACTCCAGTAAACCTCATCGACAAGGCTAACAGTTCATCCGATCGGCGAGAGATCGCCCGGAAAGAGACATGATTGCACGACCTGGCCGCCCTGGCTGTCGCCTTCGATGGTGAAACCGCGCATGCGTTCGACCAGATGACGAGCGAGATCGACCCTGGCGCTGCGCTGGGCGCGTGGGTCATCGGCATTGAGCCGGACGAGCGTGCGCTCCGGCGCAACGGCCAGCGCGACTTCGAGATGGGTCAGGAGGATATCGTCGGAGATTCGGGGCATGGGTCAATGAGAACAAATAAAGAACTTCACGTCAACCAGCAATGTGCGGACGTATGGGGACAGCGGGACGCTAGATACCTATCTCGAATGGCTTGGTGATCGACCGGTCAAGCTCTGGCGGCTTGCGCTCCGGTGCAAGATCCACACGATCTTTGGCCTGCCCTTTGGCTGCCGCATCGCGGAGGAGATCGACCGTTTCAAGCGCCGAGCGCTTCATGCCGGCATTGCGCTCGACCGCCGCCTCGAGCTTGCCAGCATTATCGACATAGAGCGTGAGGCCATCGCGCAGCCGCGTGACTGTCACTAGGAATGTCTGCTGGTTGGCCAGATTGCGCTCGCGGCTGTCCATCACCGCAATGCCGCGATCAGAGGTAAGCCCCTGCGCCATATGGGCATTGAGCGCATAGGCGAGATCGAGACGTCGCAGCATTGGATCGTCGCGTTGGAGTCTGTGCTCTGCGCCCAAGGATGTCTTCACCACGACAGCCTCTTTGTCGACTGCGACAATCCGGGCCTGGTCGGCATTGAGCAGGCCCCGCTGGTGATCGGTCTCGGTCCACCGGATCTTGTCACCGGTGTAAATGTCGAGGGCGCGAACTTCGAAAAGGCGTAGCGGATCCTGTTCACCTTGCGGCCGGATCTGACCAGGACGAAACTCGAGCTGGCGGCCACGCGCGTTCTCCAGCGTGACCCGCTCCCGAACCACATCGGTTCCGACCACCCGGTATTCGCCTGCTGAAAGGCCTTGGCTGCGCTGACGCCGCGCGACCTCGACCACCATGCCGGGGGCGTAGGTGCTCGCATAGCGCAGCTCCTCGCGGGTCACATTGACGCCCGAAAGGGTCTGGAGCCGCATGGTTTCAGGACCGAGCTCGCCGCTGGCCTTTAGGCCGGCCTGCACCGCATCGTTCACGGCGGTGCGCAGGTTTCGGCCTGAGGCATAGATTGCGGTTGCCTCGCGATCGGTGGCGGAAAGCGACAGCCAGGCCGCGGCAGCTTCGACAGCAGCATCATTCCCCGCCTCGATCACCTGGGGTGCGAGATGGCGCATGGCGTCCTGGATCCGACCTTCTTGCGCTGCCTGTTGTGCAGCTCGAAGGCCCTCTGTCCGTGCCCGGAGATTGGTGCTCATCACCGCAGTCTCGATCCCGGCCTGCTGCATCATATCGAATGGCTTACCGGCATCGACGGCGCCCAACTGCTTGCGGTCGCCAATGCTCGCAAAGCGGCCGAGTTCGAGAAGGTTTGCCAGCCGCACCAGCTTTTCCTTGTCCGCATTGCCGACCATCGATGCCTCGTCGAGCAGCACGACGGTGCCGCGCATGTCGGCCCGCGCCTCGGCGAGACGGTCCGCATCGGTCCCTTCAAGGAGATCGCGGTGTCGGGCGAGGAACCGCGACACCGTCATCGAGGGAATACCCGTATCGCGCTCGAGCATCTGAACCAGCGTGTTCTGCACCGCGAGCCCGAGCACGCCCCTTCCCTCTTCGCGCAGGATATCGGCAACTGGTTTGAGGACCGTGCTCTTGCCTGCCCCGGCGACGCCCTGGATCGCGACGATGCGGTTGTTCGAGCCAAGCAGCAAACGCCCTGCCCCTTCCTGTCCCGCGTTCAAGGTCAGGCCATATTTGATCTGGGACAGGGACTGCAGACGCGACCCGGCAAGGTCGGGAGAAACAATCGCCGGCGCGGCCCCGCGCCCGTTTTCGACCCCGGCAATAATGCGCTGCTCGAGGCTTATGGCGTCGCGTGTCGTCAGCAGTTCCCGGTCGGCGCCCCTGCCCTTTTCCAGATGTCCCTGGCGGAGCAGCTGGTCGACGCGGTGCTCAATGTCTGCAAGCGAGGTCGGCAGCGAAAAGCCAAGCGCTGCGCGGTAGACCTCGGCCCTTGTAAAAGCCGCCTCCCGCTCGCCCAGATGCCGGACAGCCGAAGCGACTGCATGAATTGCGGCGACCTGCTCGACGCTCCGATTGTTCAGCCGGGCGGGTGTCAGCGGGTCACCTTCCCGCAGGCCGAGGCGCTGAGCAAAGGAGGTTGCAAGGGCCTGAGCATTTCGGACGAGCGCGCGCATGGTTGGCCTCAAGCCGGTCACATTGCCAAGATCCTGGGCACTGCGAGCATTGGCTCTGGCAATCACCGTGGCGGGATCAAAGCCCAGCCTCGCGGACGCTTCCTGCCACTGCTGCGTCAGCGCATCGCGATCTTCGATCCGGCCCTTGTTGGCCCGGGTCATCAAGTTTGCAGCATCGAGCACGCCTGGCCCTGAGAAGTTCATCTGGGCGGCCGCTTCCAGGATTTCCGCTCGCCGAGAACTGAAGGCATCGCGGACCGCCTTGGGCACACCTACGGCCTCGAAATTGCCATGCATGCCGAACTCCCCGACCTCGTAGCCCAGCTTCTCGACGCTCAGACGAAACCGCGCCATCGTCATGGCATTGAGCAAGGTATTGTGCTGCCAGAGCTTGTCGTTGCGCAGCGCCCGCCATTTCCCATCGGCCCCTTTCGTCACATTGGCAATGACGGCATGGAAGTGGGCGTTGGGCTCCTGGTTGCGATTGGTATCGTGCTGGAACAGCGCGATCGCAAGGTTGCCGGTCTGGACGGTACGCTCCTTTCCCCGAACCTCCATCCGGGTCTCGGCAAGGTTCTTTTCGGCCCAGCGCAGGGTTTCCCGGACGGCCGACGCATAGGCATCGAGGATCCGTTTGTCGCCGCCGACCAGAGCAAGGACCGACCAGCTTTTCGGCATCGAAAAGGTGAGGTCGGTCCCCGCCCGGTGCGCCCGGTTGTCACTGCCCACGCGGCTACCATCGGGCAGCAGTCCCTTAAGGACCGCCTCGAATTGCCGTGCGTCTACGGAACCAATAAGCCCGAGCGCGGCAGCGCCCTTCCCCAGCCATTCACCCGAGCGATCGGCATCCGCCCGCGTGTAGTAATTGTCGGCAGCGAAGTAGTTGGCCGCGCCGCCGGCGGTGCGGACGTTGGCTACCGACAGCATCGATCGGTCCCCAACGCCAAGGCAGTTGGCGACATGCTCACATCTCCATGTCGCCAAGATCCGGACCAGTGATCGGCGGAGGCTCGTGCTCCCGCAAACCATCCTCGATCATCAGCTTGCGCGCGGCGGCATCACTCGAGCTTTGGCTCTTCGGGTTATCCGGCTTGCCCTGTTGCAGCCCTTCCGTTCCGGGCATGCAGGCCTGAGGCGTGCCCTTAGGCGAAGCCGACTGATCCCGCGCCGCTGCGGCTTCGCCTGTCGGGAGAACTGGGCGGGCGGATGGTCTAGCCTTTCGCGCACGCGCATCGGTTCTGGTATTCGACCGGTCCGTCTTGGCCTTGCCCGCCTTGTCTTGCCCGGAACGAGTTGCCGGTTCTCGCTCCTTCGACGTCTTGCCGGGTGTGCGTTCCACTGCTCGCCCAAGATCCTTGGCAGGCGCTACAGGCTCCTTTTTCGAGGCAGCTCGCGCACCCTGGTCGAAGGCGAGCTCGCCCTGCTTCGGGACGACCGGCTTGCCGGCGCCGTCATCGTTGGACGAGGGATGCTCGCTGCCAGTTGGCGCTGCCTTCTGCTCTGCCTGCTCCGCCGCCGGATGGATCTCCGTGACCCTTGCCTTCGGGCTGTCCTTGACCCTGGCGATGAAGGTTTCCGCCCGCTTGGGTCGGTCGACGGGCTTCAGCTTGACCGGTGCGGCGGGAAAGCCGTCGGGGAACTTGATGTACCCCGACAGGCGCGGAAGGTTCATCAGCTGGTCGGGCAGCAAGAGCGGCTCGATGTGCTTGCGCGGGGTGAGGCTGACCGCATCGCGGGCATTGTTGTAGCCATAGGTGTAGCCCTCTTCCATGTCCCTGACCTGGCGATGGCCGATGAAGTCGGAGCACCAGGTGGCGGTCTCGCGGTCGGCGGTTCCAAGGATCAGTTTGGTCCGGGCGAGCGATGCCAGCGTCATCGCCATGTTCTCGCCGTAGACCTCCTTGAGCTTGGCATAGGCGTGAAGGCCAAGGACAATCGCGCCGCCGAAATTGCGCGCCGTCTGCAAGCCTTTCTCGAGCGCCGGCAGGCGGTGCAATGCACCCAGCTCATCGACGAAGAACCAGCACTTGAGATCGCGGGTGCGGGGCATCGTCATCAGCGTGTTCATGGCGGTATCGAGCCAGAGCGTGAGCAGCTGCGCGCAGACGCTCATGTCGACATAGCGAGCCGAAATGAACAGGATCGAGCCTTCGCTTCGGGCGCTATCGGCCCCATCCTCG
The DNA here is from genome assembly GCF_000807925.1 of Novosphingobium subterraneum. Classification (GTDB taxonomy): domain Bacteria; phylum Pseudomonadota; class Alphaproteobacteria; order Sphingomonadales; family Sphingomonadaceae; genus Novosphingobium; species Novosphingobium subterraneum. Next base: position 23,507 of record NZ_JRVC01000035.1, read on the forward strand.
ATCCACTGGCGGACCGAGAAACGAGGTCCGGCAGTCGGCAGCAGCTTGAGCGCCTTGGCGTTCACGTTGAAAACGGCGCGGATCGATTCTGCCATGCGGGCGGCTTCCGGCGCGGTCAGCGGATCGGCGATCGTTCCGCGCATCATGGCATGAACGCGCGAGAGGTCCGCGGTCATCAGCTCCCGCGCCAGGGCGTCGTTGGTCGCTCTGCCTTCGGCCACAAGTTTGAGGCAGAATTCGACGAACAGTGCGCGGGCAGCGATCACCCAGAACTGGGCTTCTCCGCCCCCGTCATGGGGGACGAGGGCGTCCGCGGCGGCCCAGAACTCACCTTCGGAGCGGCATTCGTCAAACAGGCTCCACTGGGGGCAGCGCGCATCGAGCGGGTTCAGAATGATGTCGCAATGGGCAGCATGGAAGTGCTCGATAAAGGCCCCGGTCAGATCGAAGACCACGCAGCGCTGACCCTTGGCTCTTGCTTCCGCGATCATGTCGGAGATCGCCACGGTCTTGCCCATACCGGTGGTGCCAATGAGCATCGCATGGCTTTGTTCGAGCCGCCAGGGATAGGAGACCGTGGCGATGTGCGATGGCCGATACGGAAAGACCCGGGCGATCTCTCGCGGCAGACTGAGGCGCCATTTCCAGCCCAGCGCGGTATCAAGCTCACGGGTGCGCTCGCGCCGGTTGTGTGCGGTCAATTCATCGACGAGCTCGGGGAGCGTGACGAGCATCGCGCCGCGCTCATGTTTGCGTTCTTTGGAGCGGCCACCGAACCGCTCGGCGAACCAGTAGAAGACGGCAAACGCAGGCACCAACAAGAACCCGGAACGCCACAAGGCACTGGTCAGAAGCGCCATCAGCCTCTCCCACGCATGGACCACCGGGGGGTAGTGCTCGAGCAGGGCAATCGGAAACTGGATGGTCGTGCCGAAGGCGGTTTCCAGGGTGATCCGTTTGTCGGGATCGAACTCCATGAAGCCGTAGATGGCGGCATAGATCCGCATCCAGACGAGATAGACTTCGTGATCGGTGAGCCCTGCCGAAATGGTCCACCATGAGGTCCATGAGATCACGAGCGCGGCGACAATCAATGGGCCCTTGAGACCCGCCGCGAACATGAAGCTGAAGTGTCCGAGCAGCTGGCTGCCACGCGTGAAGTTGACGAGATTACGCTTCATCGGAGCCTCCCTCGCCAGCGGCTGTGGAAAGACCGAGTTCCTTGCATTTGCGCACGTACGCCTGGTGAGCCCGACCGCGCAGCGCGTGGTCGGGGTGGCCTGCCAACAGCGCATCAACCCCGACCATGAGGAACACCGAGCGGCGGGAAATGCGCTCAATGGAAGCGTCGAGCCGCGAGGTAAGCTCGTCCTCGGTGCAGGCATTGGCGAGCAAGGCGCGAACCCACTCGCTCATGCTGATCCCCTTGGCCTTGGCAGCCCTGCGGATCAGAGAGCTGAGCTCGCTGGAGATGTAAACCTGGAGACAGATTGGCCGTGTCATCCACGGACTCCTTGTGGTCAGGAGCCCGATTCACACTGCGAAAGGCACGACCGAAGCTAAGTCAGATTCAAGAACATGTCAAGAACATAGAGGACTGCGGAATCCCGCCACTTCCGGCCTGACCTTGGTCAAATCCACGTAACTCCCCTCGCCCCCGTCAATTTTGAAGGAGAAGCTGCCATTTCACAAAATTCGCTCTATTCCTTTGTGATTCCATATTTTTTCTGCCCACCTTTCCTGCGACCCGTCGCGTAGGGTGTGCCCTACTGTCCCCAATTGCGAGGACAGGAACCAGCTATTGATCCTGTAACGGATGATGCGTTTTACGATCCCCATTCCCAGGGTCCTCGGCAAGTAGCCGATCCGCGGATCGCGATAGGCACAGACGGGATCGACGCCTATGATGCAGCCAATATTCCGGGTAGAAGGGAGGCGCCGCATGGGCCAGGTCACATTGAGTGCGACACCGAAGGGCAACGGCTTCCAGGCGACAGTCACTTACCCGAACGGGGTGTCGATCAGTTCTTCCGAGGCTTTCCCGACACAGGCAGAAGCCATTGAGGCCGCAGCGATGAAGGTTCTGGGTATGCCGGAACGGCTCGCCGATCTCGACCGTCCCGATACCCCCGACTGACGCTGGTAACCCGCCTCTCCGTACCGGCCGAGGGATGCCGAAACGGTCTACGAGCAAAAAGAAAGGAGGAAGCCCTGACGGACTTCCTCCCAAACCGGCGAGTCAGAATTCATCGCTGAGACGGCCCGGCACAGTATCGATGACACGGTCCAGCATGGCCTTGGGCAAGGCGCCGTAGTCGCCTTCATCGACCGCGATATAGCCTGCCTCGTCATCGGTCAGGACGTACTGTGTGAAGTAGCTGTGAAGGGACCGGGCATGGGCCTGATCCAGGGCAGCAACGAAGGCTGCCTGATCGGCGGCGGGACCAGCAGCGGCAATGTTCAGTGAAGCGTACATGATCTTTCCTCCTGATGTTCGATGCGTCGCATCAGGAGCTGCGAAGGATGTGGGTGACGGGCTGGGTCAGGGACCGCGATAGCGGCCGCGAAGCGGCGATGGGGGCAACGATTTTTGCCGGGCTTGGCCGGTAAAAATGGTGGGGCCCCGTCGTCCTTGACGCAGCCCCAAAGCCCGCATCACACTTGGTCTTTCTGCGAGAGAGACCTCTCCAACGCCTGCCCCACAAACCATTTTCCTACATGCGCCCGCAGTGCCAAGATCGGCAGCGGAGGGGACCAACGGCCAGCAAGAAGGAAGCACTATGGCCAGGTCCAAACCTACTGCCCGCGATGCCTTGAAGAAGCTGCGTGAACAGCGTGCCCAACTCGAGAACGAGGAGGCGCGTCTTCGCGAAGAAGCAGCGACCGAACTCGGAAAGCTGCTGATCGAGTGCGGCGCGGAGACGATCGATCCGGCGCAGTTGCGCCAGATCGTTCGCGCATCGATGGCGCTCGGGATCGAGGAGACGCTGAAGCGGATTGCTCCCGCGTAAAACCCATCCGGCGGCGGCAAGGGGTTCGATGCCCCGCGCCGCCGCATCGCACGCGTGCAAATGAAAAGGCCCCGATGGCGTCTGCCACCGGGGCCTTGTCGTGAGGCAAGGACATTCAGTCCTCGTCGATATCGGGAGCACCTTCGTTGCTGCCGGACCGGCCCTTGGTGAGGAAGTCGACCTTGTCGGCGATGATCTCGCAGCCGTAGCGCTTGGTGCCGCTCTGATCTTCCCACTGGGTGTAGTGGATGCGCCCTTCGACCGTCACGAGTTGACCCTTGGTGCAATACTTGGCGACGTTCTGACCCAGGCCGTTGAAGCAGGTGATCCGGTGGAATTCGCTGTCCTTGGCGGTGTAGCCGTTTTCGTCCTTGTAGGTCTTGCCATCCTTGCGGGCGGGACGGTCGGTCACGACCGAGATCGATGTGATGCTGGTTCCACCCTGGGTGGTGCGGGTCTCGGGGTCGCGAGCGATGCGGCCAACGAGGATAACGAGATTGGTCATGGGCTTTCTCCTGATCGAGCAATCCGGGTCCATCCCGGCTGCAAACCCGAGCAGAAGCGCCCCATGGCGAAGCGCACCGAAGGGGAACCCGGAACTGGTTCGGGTGGAGCGGGCAGCCGGGCACAGCCCGGCAACTCGGCCGGACCTGATCCGGGTTGCGCGTCTCGACGGGGGGTGATTCAGGGACAGGTTTGCATCGAAGCCGGGTGGAGCTGGATGCCTTGAACAGGTTTGCCCTGCCCCGTTTCCCTCCGGTCTTTGCCGGATCATCCACCCCGCCCCTCCACCGGAGAACCCCCTCTTAGATCACGGTACCGACCGCATGGCCCGGTGGCACGCTCCTGGGCGCAACTGCTTCACCGCGCCCAGGCATATCGATCGTCACCCCTTCAGCGCCGTCCAAAGGGTTGCCGCGAAGCATCCAGGCCTGCGGCGTGATCAAGCGCGCCCAATCGGCAAAGGAGGGGATCGAGCCCAGGTCTTCGCGCACGTGCTGTTCGCCGACCAGACGCACCGGAACGACCCGGCCATCGGCATTGACGAGGGTCTCGCCGAAGATCGCCTCCAGCATGAATATCCCCTCGGCATGGTGCCGCAGCGCGCGGTGTCGTGGGTCTGCCAGGATTGCCTTGGACTGGTCGAACCACTGGTGTAGCGGGAGATAGTCATCGACCGTGCCGCCCCATTTCCGGACCGACGAGAGGGCGTGGTAGAAGCAGTGGGCCATGCCTAGTCTCCTAGAGCTCGGTCGAGTGATCATCGGTCGCGGTGAAGCGCAGACTGCAAGCCAACACGAACGTCGCCTCAGCCACATCAATCACCAGTTCGCCGCAGGCACCGTCGTTGATCTCCCAGCCAGGATGGTGACGTTCGAGCGCCAGGTAGGTCAGCTGTTCGAGTGCCTGCCCGAGTGATTGCGGCTCTGCGGAACCAGTACGATCAACGCTGTCTGCTTCGCCTTCCATGAGGGAGACTTCCGGGCACGGGATCCCCGCGCCGGCTGTATCGAGGCATACACATTCTTCAACGACACCGCTGTCGCCGCAGCCGTCAAAGCGGATCTCGACACGGGCGATGCCGGCTTCCTGCAAGCGCGGAAGAATGGCGACCTTGAGCTGCTGAATCTCTTCGACCACCTGGGTCTGCCGCTCGGCCTGGCGAACGGCAAAATCGGCCATCACAGCCTCGATATCGATCATGAACTGCCTCCTGTAGAAAGGAGCCAACGAACTCCGCTGGCTCAAACTGACAGGCGCGCGCCTTTCCTCTGAAGGACGACGCCAGCGCCGATCCGGCGCTGGCGCGAAGACCGACAGGGCCTTAGTCGGTCCTGACCGAAGAGTTCTTCGGATTGGTACCGAGGGGCCCGCGCCGATCGACCACGGTGATCCGCCGGGCCTTGGCTTCGATGACCAGACGTTCGAGCACGCCATTGCCTGGAAAGGCGATGACGTAACGCGGATCAAGCGAGAGCATCCGCTCGTTGCGCTTGAAGCCGGCCCGGGCGCCCAGCCGCATGTCGAGCGAGAACGTGACCTGAGGGATGCCTCGACGTTCAGCCCAGCTCGATGCCAGGCGGTCGACGCCCTTGGTGTCGCCGCCATGGATGAGCACTATGTCGGGCACGCGGTCGCGGACCTTGTCGAGGGTGGCCCAGACGTTGTTGCCGAAGGTCAGTGCATCGTCTTCGGTCGCATGACGGGTGCGCCCGCCAGCGAAGACGACCGGGGTTCCTTCGGGCACGGCTGCACGGCGTTTGGCCTCGGCACGGGCGCGCAGGAAATCGCGACCTTCGACGAGCGCAGAAGTCATCATGGCGCTGTGATTGAAGCGCGAACTGGAGACCGGCTTCCACGATGACCCGAACTCGTTGAGGTACAGGGCTGCTGCGACCTCGCGCATCTCTTCAAGCGCCAGCATCGCACTTTCGGCGCACTGCGCCCGCTCGACCTGGGTCTCAAGGTCATGGGTGTGAACCTCGGATCCATCGGCCGTAGCAATCAGCGCGCGGACCTCGTCGGTCGCCCGGTCAAAGGCCGTCGATTTGCGTTCCGCCGAGCGGTGAAAGATGTTGACGAAGGCCCAGCCAAGATCCTCGGCGTCGGCTTCAAGAGCGGTCCCGGACACCATGGCGAAAAGATCGGACCAGACTGCTTCGAGGGTTTGGACAACAGCCTCCCGGACCGGGAAATCGCTGGTCGATACGGGAGCGGGTCCAATCGAGAAGCCGGCGAGATCGAGCCCGGCGAGTTGATCGGCGAATGACGTGTGCATGGGGTGTCCTCCTGACTGGCGTGAGGCCGACGCACCCGTTCATGGCTGCGCCAGCGAGAGCCCGTCAGGGCCAGCATTCAGGCAGGGTTGCGCACCCGTCAGGGGAAACCCGGCTTGGCGGGCTGGCGCGGGCAGGCCTTGAGCCCGCAGGGCGAAGGCCAACACGGGCTCGCCCAAGCCGGGTTGCGCAAGACTGGCGGCTGGCCCAAGGCCTCTCTCGCACGGCGACAAGCCGTGAGCGGTCGGCAAAACTCCGCCAGCAATGGCAACCCAAGACTACACGCCTGTCCAATGCTCGCGGGGTTCAAGCTGCGCGTTTGGTGTAAACCCCCTCGCCGTTCGACATATGCCCGAGACAGTCATATTCGCCGAACATGGCATCGAAACGGGATGCGATCTGCGACAGCCAGCGCTGTGCCCGCGGTGAGCGGGCCGTGCGCCAATCGGCGTCCCAATAGGCGCCGTCATCGCGTTCGACGATCCAGACGGCCACCAGCCCGCCGTAGACCGATACGCCAAAATCCGCATAGGCATTGCGCATGAGGATCCGGTCCTCCCGGCCGCGCCAGCCGTCATGCGGGATCAGCGACGGGAAGGCTCGGCCGGCCCGCTCGCGCAGGTCGTCGCGCAGCCAATCGTTTTCGAATTCCCAGTCGTCCTCGGCTTCGACCTCAAGCACTGTGAAGGCGACGATTGCGCCGCTGGGATAGCTGACTGATCGGCCCATGGCATGCTCCCTCAGGCCGCAAGCGCAGCGTCGTCTGACGCGTCGTCAAACTGTTCGGGCATGACCCTTCCGCCAAGCTTCAGCAGCAGGGTCGACGCCTCCTCAGCCTTGGCGGAAGCGGTCAGAATGGCGCGATCGTCATCCTTCAGAAGCTTGAGCCAATGCTCGATGTAGCTCGCGTGGCTGTCGAGATGTGTGACGGGCAGGCCCAGCTCGGCGCCGAGCATGGCGCTCGATAGCTCGGCTACAAGTTCTTCGGCGGCATAGGCCGCCGTGCCGAAGCGGTTTTTGAGATCACGCCCCAGACGGCTGGCATGGCCGGTCCAGTGCGACAGCTCGTGGTAGGTCCCATCCATAACGTGTCCTTTCTGTCCTCTTCTGCCAATCAAGCAGGACACATGATCCGAGCCCC
>NZ_JRVC01000036.1 GCF_000807925.1 Novosphingobium subterraneum
AACTGCAGGACCCGCCAGACCCACACCATCGCATTCTTTCGATGCCATCATATCGATCCAACGCCTTTGCTTCGGGATTTGCCAGGAAATAGACGACTTGAGCGTAGGGAAGATAAAGGGAAGGGATGCCAATGCGGTTGGCAACATTGCGAGATGGATCGAAGGACGGGCGGCTCGTCGTCATATCTCCGGACGGATTGCGATATGCATTCGCGCCCATTCCGACCTTGCAGGATGCGCTCGAGAACTGGGATCTTGCCCTGAAGTTGCTCGCCGGTGTCGGGGAATTCCCGGACGAGCTCGCCAAGACCGATCTTTGTGCCCCGTTGCCTCGTGCCTGGCAGTGGCTCGACGGATCTGCCTATCAAAGCCACGGCGACCTGATGGATGCCGTGCTGGGCATTTCAAAACCGAAGACCGATCTGCCGCTGATGTACCAAGGTGTCTCAGACAGGTTCTACGGGCCGTATGACAACGTGCCGTTTTCCGACGAATCGCTGGGCATCGACTTTGAGGGCGAATTCGGGGTCGTTGTTGACGCCGTGCCCATGGGCACGACTCCGGCCGATGCCTTTAAGCATATCCGGCTGATCGTGCAGATCAACGACTGGTCGTTGCGCACTCTCGCAGGACCTGAAATGAAGACCGGCTTCGGTTGGATTCAGGCAAAGCCGCCGTGCGGTATGGCACCGTTCGCTGTCACTCCCGACGAGCTCGGTGATGCTTGGCGGCATGGCCGGGTCTGCCTGACCCTGAACGTGGAATGGAACGGCAAGCAGTTCGGGGCCGCGCAGGGAGAGCCCATGGGCTATGGCTTCCACGAACTGGTTGCCCACGCGGCGAGGACCCGCGATCTTGTCGCCGGCACGGTGATCGGATCGGGCACGGTGTCGAATGCCAACTTCCGCGATATCGGCTCGTCGTGCATTGCAGAACGTCGCGGGATCGAGGTGATCGACCTCGGGCAGCCGAAGACGGAGTTCATGAAGTTTGGCGACCGCGTTCGCATGTATGCGACAGATGAAAATGGGCGCGCCCCGTTTGGCGAGCTTGAGCAGAAGGTGACGAGAGCATGACCAGCAGAGTTTACGATTTCGGCTTGCCGCCTGTTCAGCGGGTGGTGACGGGGCATGACAGCGATGGTCGCGCGATATTCAAGTCCGAGGACGTCACGCCACTGGAGCTGATTCCCACGGGCGATGCTGCCATGCTGACCATCTGGTCGACAGCCACGGTTCCGGCAGACAACAACGACGAGACCGATGGCCGGGATCGCGAGACCGGCCTTACGCTAAACGGCGGGTCGGTCATCCGCATCTGCGACATGCTGCCGCACCAGGAAAGTCCGATGCACCGCACCAATTCCATTGACTATGGGATCGTCATGAAGGGCGAAGTGGAGCTGGAGCTGGAAAATGGTGTGAAGAAGACCATCCGAGAAGGCGGGGTCATCGTCCAGCGTGGCACTGTCCATCTGTGGCGGAACACCACTGATGAGATCTGCCGGATCGCGTTCATTCTGATCGAAGCACCGGCCTATGTGCATAACGGAACCGCGCTGAGCGAAAACAAGCCAGAAGACGTCACCGCCGGTCATTAAAGGTTAGCTTGTGACACTTTGCCTTCGGGCAAAGTGTCACAGGGGACAAAAGTTGGATTTCAACGTCGCCCCGACTCGCCGGGGATTCACAGGAGTCACCTTATGTGCTTTGTTGAATCCCTGAATGTTCCAGACTGCCATTCTTTCCGGCCCGTCTTCCCATGGCGCGATGTCCTCCTTGCTGAACTGCCTTTCGCAGGCGAGTTCCAGGCCGCGCTATGCGTTCATGGTGCTGAGCCTGATCGCCGAGGTTGCCGACGAGAAGGGTGAGGCGGGGCCATTCGTCCGGCGCGGGAGGCAGGCCTTCACCTTGCGGGACTGGCTGTGCGACAGCCTTGCCCCGATGGGCGGGCGCGATCCTCGTCGTGTGGCCCTGACCGAACGGGTACGCTCTGACCTGATCCTTGAAGGCCGCATGCCCGAAGACCCGGGAGAAGCGGCGCAAGTGATCGAGGATGAAGTCCGCGCGCGTGTGCGGGCTTCGGGCAAGAGCAACCTCAGCCGCGCGGTTTCGGAACTCGTCGGGGCGGGCCTGCTGCGCCGCTATTACAAGGGCTATGCCATCGACCACGAAAATCGCGGCGGACAGCGCCACGCGGTCTATGTCCTGCAGGGGAAAGCGCGTTGCCTGCTGCCGCAAGTCCGCCCTGTGCAGGCCCCGCGGCGCGGCGTGGCGGTGCAGGGCGAACTGCGGTTCTAGGCCCGAGCCGGAACCTGAATATCGGTTAAGCGTTAGGTGCTGCAATGACGCAGCCCCAATGGCTTTCACTGGCCACCCTTGGCGGGATGATGGCCCTGTTTTTGTGGGGGCGCTTCCGATACGACGTGACCGCCGTCATCGCGCTGTTGTTCGCTGTGGCGATCGGCGTGGTCTCGCCCGATGCCGCGTTCACCGGTTTTTCCGATGACATCGTGGTGATCGTCGGCTCGGCGCTGGTTCTTTCCGCCGCAGTACAACGATCGGGCATGATCGAGCGGTTGCTGCAATCCCTGGCCCAGCGCATCCGCAAGCCGCAGCGGCAAATGCTGGTTCTTTCGGCGGCGGTGGGACTGTCATCGGGCTTTATTAAAAACGTCGGTGCGCTGGCCATGTTGATGCCGGGAGCCGTGCAGATGGCGCGTCGCAACAAGGCATCGCCGTCGCTCTATCTCATGCCGATGGCGTTTGCGTCGCTTCTGGGCGGGCTGACCACTCTTATCGGCACCTCGCCAAACATCATCGTCAGCCGCGTGCGCGAGGAGATGACGGGCGAGCCGTTTCGCATGTTCGACTACTTGCCAACGGGCCTGGCGTTGCTGGCGGTCGGCCTGGTGTTCCTTTCGGTGGGCTGGCGCCTGCTGCCCACCGATCGGCATGCAGCACAGGGCATGTCCGAAGCGATCAACATCTCTGCCTATGTGATCGAGGCTACCGTGACGACGGGATCGCCCATCGCAGGCTTGAGCGTTGCCGAGTTTGTCGAACGGCATGAGGGTGAGGTGGAGGTTGCAGGCCTGCTGCGCGGCGACATGCGCGGCGAGGTTACGCCGGAAACCCATATCGGCGAAGGCGATGTCCTGATCCTGAGCGGCGAGCCCAACCTGCTCGAACAGGTTATCGGCGCCGACCGGCTGGCGCTGGCAGGTGACGACGAAGATGGCAGTGGCCACAAGCCCGACGGTATCGGCGTTATCGAAGCCGTGGTACATGCCGATTCCGGGCTGATCGGGCGCACTGCCGGGCGTTTGCAGATGCGCGAGCGGCTTGGCATCAACCTTCTTGCCATTTCGCGCGAGGGCGAGACGATCGCCAACAAGCCCGGCAACACGGTGCTGCAGGCAGGCGATGTGATCGTTCTGCAAGGCCCGCTCGATACCCTGCCGGCGCGGCTTGCCGAAATGGGGGCGCTGCCGCTGGCCGAACGCAAGATCGGGCTGGGCTCGAAGCGGACCCGGTGGTTGTCACTCGCGATCCTGGCCGCCGCGATGGTGGCAGCGGGGACCGGCTTCATGCCCGCTGCATTGGCGTTCTTTGCCGCTGCGGGGCTGACCGTGATCACCGGCGCGCTTCCTGCGGATGAGGCGTACAAGGCCATCGAATGGCCAATCCTCATCATGCTGGCCGCATTGATTCCCGTCAGCGCGTCATTGCAGACGACCGGGGCATCCGACGTTATCGCCACGTTGCTTGCCGATTTCGCCGTGAAGCTTCCGGCATGGGGAGCGGTTGCGCTGATCCTTGTCGCGGCCATGGCGGTGACGCCGTTCCTCAACAACGCAGCGACCGTGCTGGTCATGGCCCCGATTGCCGGAGTATTCGCCCAGCAGCTCCACTACCGCCCCGAGGCCTTCCTGATCGCGACTGCGGTGGGCGCGGGCTGTGATTTCCTCACCCCTATCGGACACCAGTGCAATACGCTTGTGCTGGGGCCGGGGGGATACCGGTTTGGCGATTATGCCCGGCTTGGCGCGCCGCTATCGCTGCTGGTGGTGCTGATCGGCACGCCACTGATCCTGTGGTTCTGGCCATTATAGCTCGATAAGGCCCCCGCCAGATGGGGCGGGGGCCTCTTTTCGGCTTCGGTTGGTGGTGTTCAGGCAGCGCCTCCGCTTTTGTAGCGGTTGAAGGCAGCATTCTCGCTTGCCCGGTCACGGGCGCGGGAGAGGCCGGGCGTGTCGGGGAAACCCTTTTTCGGGCCGACGTCGGTTCTCAATTGCGGCTTGGCGGCGGTGCTGGCGTAAGCCTTGCCGTTGTCCGGCCGTGTGCCGGCAAATGCCGGCGCCGCCAGCAGCAATGCTCCTGCGCCAGCGGTCAGGATCGTGGATATCGTTCCGGTCTTTCGCATGTCGACCTCCTTGGACTTCCGTCCTTGCGTGGACTTGGGACAGCGAGAGCCGACGGCGGCCGCGACGCTTGCGGCAACCGGACGATGCGTGTCCTGTAGTGATGACTCTCGCTCGCCCTTGCAGCGTTTCTGCATGGGGCGAGGGAACGGTCGAGCCTTGGTGATTAATGCCTAATTAATTGTTTTTACGAACCTTTCACCTCGTCGCGCCGTGGGGTCGCGTCGGCATTCCTCCAGCGTTGTGCGGTGCAACATAGGCGACGGATCGTGTCAAAAGACATAGCCCGCAAGGGTGCATCTGAGGAACCTTCAGAGCGATCATGCACGGCGTGTTCGCGCTCGAATCGGAGATCGCCCTTGCGCGGACGAGGTTCACGCCGTTCCAGAAATGCCTTGAAACTCGACTGTCCTCCGCGCACTAGGCGTGCCCATGCGGATTGCCATCGTCGATGAAAGCGCCAGCCGTGCCGCGGTGATCCGCGAAGGGCTTGCGACGCTGGAAGACTGCGAGATCTTCGTGGTCACCGAAAGGCGAGGGCTGGTAGCCAGCATCGGCGAGATCGCGCCCGACATCGTGCTGATGGACCTTGGAAACCCCTCGCGCGACGTGCTGGAGGAATACTTCGCCGTCAGCCGGGTGCTTGGCCGCCCAATCGCGATGTTTGTCGATGAAAGCGACGAGGAATCGATCGCTGCCTCGGTCGATGCCGGGGTTTCGTCCTATGTCGTTGACGGCCTTTCGGCGCACCGCATCAGGCCGATCCTCGATCTTGCCGTGCGCCGCTTCAACGCCTTCGCGCGGCTGGAGGCTGACCTTGCCGAAGCCAAGGGCAAGCTGGCCGAACGCGAACTGGTCGACAAGGCCAAGCGCATCCTGATGGACAGCCGCGGCTTTTCCGAACCGCAGGCCTATAGCGAGTTGCGCAAGACGGCGATGAACCAGGGCAAGCGCATTGCCGACATTGCCGAAGCCGTGGTCACGGCGCACCAGCTGATGGGAGGGAAGTGATGGCAGGCGAAGCCGCATCGGAGGAAGCCGCATCGGGCGAACTGACCATCGGCTTCCTGCCGCTGGTGGACGCGTGCCTGCCGATCCTTGCGCGCGAGCATGGCTTTGCCGAGGAGGAAGGCCTGTCGCTACGCCTGGTGCGGGACATGAGCTGGGCCACGGTGCTCGATCGGCTGCTCTATGGCCACAGCGATGCTGCGCACATGGTCGCCCCGCTGGCAATCGCCACCACGCTCGGACGGGGCCGGCCGGCGCAGCCGCTGTCGGTGCCCTTCGTGCTGGGGCTGAACGGCAACGCCATCACGATGCGGCCCGATCTTGCCAAAGCAGTGAACCCCGGCGGAGGATTGGGTGACCCGGCAACCGTGGGCGCGGCATTGAAAGCGCATGTCGAGGAGGCGGGGCGCAAGCTGCGTTTTGGCGTGGTGCACCGCTATTCCAGCCACAATTACATGCTACGGTACTGGCTGGCGGCCTGCGGTGTACAGCCCGACTTGGATGTTGAAATCACCACCGTCGCCCCCCCGTTCTGCGCGGACGCGCTGGAGCATGGCGAGGTCGACGCGATCTGCGTGGGCGAGCCATGGAACAGCGTCGCCGTGGAACGCGGCGCCGGCGAGATCGTGCTGGTCACGGCGCAGATCTGGCGGCGCGGTGTGGAGAAGGTTCTGGCTTTCCGTGAGCGGGTCATGGAGGAGCGCCGTGGCCAGGCGGAGGCACTGGTACGAGCCTTGCGCAAGGCGGGCGAGCACTTCGTGGATCCGGCGAACCTTGAAGCCAATGCGGCGATTCTGGCACGGCCAGAGTACCTCGATGGCGATGCCACGCTGATCGGCCGCGCGATCTCCGATCGGCTGCTCCTTGCGCAAGGGGGGCAGGTGCTGCACTACCCCGACTTCATGTTCCAGCATCGCGAGGCGGCGAACTTCCCGTGGGTGAGCCAGGCCGAATGGCTCTACAGCCAGATGGTGCGGTGGGATGGACTGACCTTCGATCCGGCTGACGCGGCCAAGGCGGCGCGCGTATTCCGCCCGGATGTTTATCGCAGCGCACTATTGGGCACCGGCGAACCCTTGCCGGGGGCCAGTTCCAAGGTCGAAGGCAGCCTGCACAAGCCCACTTCAGTCAGCATGCAGCAGGGCGTCATAACATTGGAAAACAACAGTTTCTTTGATTGTCGGCCGTTCGATCCCGAACTGCTCGAATCCTACATTGAAAGTCAGCGTAGGAGCTAAAGTTTCGCTGCGGTGCAAAAAAAGCTTGCCGAATAGCAGGCGAATCACATAGCTTTGCATTCAGGCCGACACGGTGCCACCCAAGGACGGGCGGCGGTGATCCGGACGGTCTCAGGTTTACATCGCGTGGCAACGTCGCCGCCCAGACCTCCCTCATCGGGATGCGTTCGGGCGGCTTTTTCGTGTTTGCCACGCCGCATTCGAGGGGTGGTCGAGTATGGTCGGACTGGGCGGTTTCAATCGGCGGGGCATGATTGCGGCATTGCTGGCGGGCGTGGCCGTGGCAAGCTGCGGCAAAGGCGGGGATGCACCAGAAAAGCCTGCTGCTTCGGCCAATGGCATTGAGAAGCCGGTGCTGAAGCTCGGCTTCATCAAGCTGACTGACATCGCCCCTCTGGTCGTGGCCCAAGAGAAAGGCTTCTTCCGTGAGGAAGGGCTGACCGTGACGCTCGAGCCCCAGGCGAACTGGAAGGTCCTGCTCGATGGGGTGACCGGCGGGCAGCTGGATGGCGCACACATGCTGGCTGGACAGGTGCTGGCCTCGGGCGCGGGGATCGGCAGCAAGGTGCCGCTGGTCACGCCGTTCTCGCTGGACATCAATGGCAAGGGCGTGACGGTTTCCAACCAGGTGTGGGACATGATCGCGCCCAGCCTGCCCAAGGGGCCGGATGGCAAGGTGCAGATGCCGATCTCAGCCTCGGCGCTCGCCCCGGTCGTTGCCAAGTTCAAGGCCGAGGGCAAGCCTTTCAAGATGGGCATGGTCTTCCCGGTCTCTACCCACAACTACATCCTGCGCTACTGGCTGGCGGCAGGCGGTCTGAACCCCGGCTTCTACCTGCCGGGCGATACCGCTGGCGTGACAGGAGCCGACGTGCAGCTTTCGGTCACCCCGCCGCCACAGATGCCCGCCACGATGGAAGCCGGCACGATCAACGGCTATTCGGTGGGCGAGCCGTGGAACCAGGCATCGGTCGCTAAGAAGATCGGCGTGCCGATCATCGTTGATCCCGATATTGCGGGTACCACGGGCGACAAGGTTTTCGGCCTGACGGCAGACTTCGCGAAGAAGAATCCCAACACGGTCAAGGCGCTGACCCGCGCGCTGATCCGCGCTTCGATGTGGCTTGATGCCGAAGGCGGCAAGAACCGGCCCGAAGCGGTCAAGATGCTCGCCAGCCCGAAGTACGTCGGCGCCGATGAAAAGGTGCTGATGGCGTCGATGACCGGCAAGTTCACCTTCGGCGCGGGCGACACACGGGATACGCCCGAATTCAACCTCTTCTTCGATCAACAGGCCAGCTACCCGTTCTATTCGGATGGCATCTGGTACCTCACGCAGATGCGTCGCTGGGGGCAGATCGCCGAGGACAAGGGTGATCAGTGGTATCTCGACACGGTCAAGTCGGTCTATCGTCCGGACATCTATGAGGAAGCGGCCAAGTCGCTCGTCGCCGATGGCAAGGCCAGTGCCGACCAGTTCCCCGCCACCGACGGCTTCCGCGTCTATGCCCGCGAGGCGATCGACGGCGTGCCCTTCGATGCCAAGAAACCCGCTGCCTATGTCGCCAGCTTCTCGATCGGTCTGAAGGCCGGCCAGAAGGTGACACCGGCAGGCGTGAAGTAAGACAGGAGCGATTACGATGAACGCGGTTGCATTGCGCAAGGACGAATTCGTCGGCACCGAAGCGGACGTCATGGAGGGGGGCGGGTCCCTCCTCCCCGAAACAGAGGCGGAGACGAACGCGGAGAACGCTGCGAAACCCGAAAGAGCGCTGCCGTTCGGCATCAAGCTGCCCACGGGCCGCGCCGCGTTCGACGCGCTCTGGCCACCGCTGGCAGGGATCGGCGGGTTCCTGGCGCTGTGGGCGCTGCTGGCGCCGCTGGTACAGACATCGCTCGGTACGCTCCCTGGGCCGGGCGATGTCTGGTCAGCCTTTGGAGGCCTGCTGGACGAAGCCGATGCCTCGCGCGTTGCCGCGGCCGAAGCGGTGGCCGCAGGGTACGCCTACACCGGCCCGCCGACTTTCATCGACCAGATCTTCACCAGCCTCGAGACGGTGGCGGCGGGCTTTGTGCTGGCGACAATGTTCGCGGTGCCGCTCGGTCTGGTTGCCGGCATGTCGAAGCGCGTCAATGCCGCGATCAATCCGCTGGTGCAGGTGATGCGCCCGGTCAGCCCGCTGGCCTGGCTGCCGATCGTGACGATGGTGGTTTCCGCCTCGGTCAGCAGCGATGACCCGACCCTGCCCAAGAGCTTCGTGATCTCTGCCGTTGTCGTTATGCTCTGTTCGCTCTGGCCGACGCTGATTAACACCGCGATCGGCACGGCCAGCATCGACAAGGACTTGATCGCGGTGGGCCGCGTGCTGCGCCTTGGCTGGTTCGCCAAGCTGACCCGGCTCGTCCTGCCTTCCTCGCTGCCCTATATCTTCACGGGCATGCGCCTTTCGCTCGGCACCGGCTGGATGGTGCTGATCGCGGCGGAAATGCTCGCGCAGAATCCGGGCCTCGGCAAGTTCGTGTGGGACGAATTCCAGAATGGTTCGGAAAAGTCGCTCGCTCGCATCATGGTTGCCGTGGTGGTGATTGGCCTGATCGGCTTCGGCCTCGACCGGGTGATGATGGCGCTGCAGTCCTTCGTCAGCCGCAACCGCACCGTCTGAGGAGATTGTCCGATGGCTACGATCCTTTCCCTGAAAGATCTCCGCAAGTCCTACGAGGGCAAGTCCGGTGGCGTGACCGAAGTCCTTGGCGGCATCGACCTCGATGTCGAGGAAGGCGAGTTCATCGCGATCCTCGGCTTCTCCGGAGCGGGCAAGACGACGCTGATCTCGGCCATCGCGGGTCTGGTCGAACCCGATGCCGGAGAGATCCTGCTGCGGGGCAGGGCCATCGACGGGCCGGACAAGGATCGCGGGCTGGTGTTCCAGTCCTACTCGCTGTTCCCGTGGCTGACGGTGGAACAGAACGTGGCGCTCGCCGTGGACTCGGTTCACAAGGATCGCACCAGGGAAGCGCGCGCCGCGCTGGTCCGCCAGAAGGTCGAACTGGTCGGCCTTGGCCACGCGATGGAGCGCAAGCCCGCGCAGCTTTCCGGCGGGATGCGCCAGCGGGTTTCGGTGGCGCGCGCGCTGGCGATGGAGCCCGAGATCCTGCTGCTGGACGAGCCGCTTTCGGCATTGGATGCCCTGACCCGCGCAAAGCTGCAAGACGAGATCGACCGCATTCGCGAGGAAGAGAAGCGCACGATCATCCTTGTCACCAACGACGTGGACGAGGCGCTTCTGCTGGCAGACCGGGTGGCGGTGCTGACGCCAGCTCCGGCGGCAAGGATCGGCCGGATCTTCCCGGTGACCCTGCCGCGCCCGCGGGATCGCGAGGCGGTGAACGACAGTGTCGAGTTCCAGAAGCTGCGCACCGAGATCGTCAATTACCTTGGCGAGCTGGCTGGCGAGAAAGCCGCGCAGGGCAGCGATTATGGGCATCTGCCCAACGTCACCCCGCTCGATCTGGCGCCTCCGCCCAAGGCTTATCAGGACGCGGCGAGGAAGGGCGCGACGCGGCGCTACATGGAGTTCTGGAAGCTCCACAAAGTCTACCCCACGCCTGAGGGTCCGCTGACCGTGGTCGAGGATTTCAACCTGATGATGGACAAGGGCGAGTTCATCTCGCTGATCGGCCATTCGGGTTGCGGCAAGTCTACCGTGCTGACGATGGCGGCAGGCCTCAACGAGATCAGCAAGGGCGGCATCATCCTCGACAACCGCGAGATCGACGTGGCGGGGCCGGACAAGGCGGTGGTGTTCCAGGCGCCCAGCCTGATGCCGTGGCTGACCGCGCGGCAGAACGTGGCACTGGGGGTGGAGCGGGTCTATCCGCACGCGACGCGATCAGAACGGCGCGAGATCATCGATTATTACCTCGACCGCGTGGGCCTTGCCGATGCCAAGGACAAGATGGCGGCGGAAATGTCCAACGGCATGCGCCAGCGTGTCGGCATCGCCCGCGCCTTCGCGCTCTCCCCGCGCCTGCTGCTGTTGGACGAGCCCTTCGGCATGCTCGACAGCCTGACGCGCTGGGACTTGCAGGACGTGCTGGTCGAGGTTTGGAACCGCACCAAGGTGACCGCGATCATGGTGACGCATGACGTTGACGAGGCGATCCTGCTGGCTGACCGCGTGGTGATGATGACCAACGGCCCCAATGCCACCATCGGCAAGGTGTTGAAGGTCGACCTGCCGCGCCCGCGCGATCGCAAGACGCTGCTCAAGCACCCGGATTTCTACGCCTACCGTCAGGAAGTCCTGCGCTTCCTGGCCGAATACGATCACGGGCCGAAGGCCCGCGCCGCCTGAGCGGTGACTTGAAATTGAGGGGATGCCTGAACGGCCTTCTTTGAGGGGTTCAGGAGGGAAACATGAAAAAGACTGCAATCACGGCGACGCTGCTCGCGTCGTCGATCGCCTTCGCACATCCGGCGTTTGCCGCTGGCAAGCCGGCGTTTGGCGATCCCATACCGGCTGGGGAGGGGCTGACGCTCGATCCGATCATCGATGCGCGCATTCGCTATGAAGGCGTGGACCAGCCAACGGTCGATGCCGATGCGCTGACCGTGCGGTTGCGCACAGGCGTTGAACTGAAGCACGCGCTGTCGCACCTCTCGGTGCTGGTCGAGGCCGAAGGCACACTGGGCCTCGTCAACGACTACAACGCCTTTCCCTTCGCGCTGCCCGGCAGCTCGCAGCGCCGCCCACAGTACGCAGTGGTCGCCGATGGCGAGAGCATCGACCTCAACCGCGCGCAGATCATGTACAAGGTGAAGGACTTCGCCCTGACCGTCGGGCGGCAGCGGATCAACCTTGATGATCAGCGCTTCGTTGGCTCGGTCGGCTGGCGTCAGAACGAGCAGACCTTCGATGCAGTGCGCGCCGAAGCCACCATTGGCCCGGTCAGCATCGATGCCACTTATGCGATCCAGCAGGACTCGATCTTCGGGTCCGAGGCAGGGCCACGCCGCGCGATGGACGGGGACTTCGTGTTCGCACAGGCTGTGGTAAAGGCTGGTCCCCTGCAGGTGAAGGGCTTTTCCTACATCATTGACTATGACGAGGCCTTCGCGTTCGCAAATTCCTCGCAGACCTATGGCGGGCGCGTGTCGGGCAGCATCCCGCTGTCGAAGGCGGTGAAGCTCAATGTGCTGGCCAGCTATGCGCGGCAGATGGACATCGGCCGCAACCCGGTGAACTACGAGGCAGATTTCGTGGTGGGCGAGCTTGGCTTGGCGTACCAGGGCTTCACCCTGACCGGCGGCTATGAAAAGCTGGGCGCGGACAAGGCTGCGGGCAAGTCGTTCCAGACGCCGCTGGCAACGCTGCACAAGTTCAACGGCTGGGCCGACCTGTTCCTGACGACGCCCGGCAATGGGATTGAGGACTATTACGTCACGCTGGCCAAGGTCTTCCCGAAGGTGAAGGCGGTGCAGGGCCTCAACGCGAACGTCACCTATCACGAATTCCGCAGCGATGTGGGCAACGTGAAATTCGGCACGGAATGGGATGCCAGCCTTGGCTTCAAGACGAAGAAGGTGGGCTGGCTGGTCAAGTACGCCAACTACAACGCCGACAAGTTTGGCGTCGATCGCCAGATCCTGTGGTTGCAGGCCGAGGTGGCGTTCTGATAGTGACGTGCTGCACTGCAAAATAACCCTTGCAGTGCAGCCCCCGAATCGGTTAGCCAAGTGAACGAAGGCCAAGCGCCGCCCAAAGTCGGGTGGATCAATCGCAAGGCCTGAAAGATCAACATCGCGTGGCAACGTCGCCGCCCAGACCTTCCCAATCGGGATGCGTTCGGGCGGCTTTTTTGTGTTCACGCGTCTGCGAAGGAACGTTTGCGTGAACGCCCCTGCTACCCTGATGGAAAAGGACCAGACCGCGCCCGTGAAGGAGCGGTTGGTGGTGATCGGCAACGGCATGGCCGGGTGCCGCGCCGTCGAGGAAATCCTTGCCCGCGATCCTGCGCGTTTCGACGTGACGATCTTCGGCGCGGAACCGCGGGTGAATTACAACCGCATCATGCTTTCGCCAGTGCTCGCGGGCGAAAAGGCGTTCGAGGACATCATCATCAATGGCGAGGACTGGTACGCCGACAACGGCATCACGCTGGTCTCGGGCGATCCGGTCGTCTCGATCGACCGAGAAACGCAGACGGTGGTGGCAAAGTCGGGCCGGGTCGAACCTTATGACAGGCTGCTGATCGCCACCGGCTCCGATCCGTTCATCATCCCGGTCCCGGGCAAGGACCTGGCGGGCGTCGTCACCTTCCGCGATCTGGATGACGTCGACAAGATGCTGAGCGCCGCCGAAAAGGGCGGCTGCGCCGTGGTGATCGGCGGTGGCCTGCTCGGGCTGGAGGCAGCGCATGGCCTTTCGCTTCGCGGCATGAAGGTCACCGTCGTTCATCTCATGCCGACGCTGATGGAGCGTCAGCTCGATGAAGCGGCGGGATACCTGCTCAAGACCGAGCTTGAACGGCGTGGCCAGACCATCGTGACCGGTGCCGACACCGCCGAAATCATCGGTCGGGATGGCCATGTGGCCGGTGTAAGGCTCAAGGACGGGCGCGAATTTGCTGCCGACATCGTGGTCATGGCCGTCGGCATCCGCCCAGCCACCGGCCTTGCCAAGGCGGCAGGCCTCGCAGTCGAGCGCGGTGTTGTCGTTGACGACCACATGGTCACCAGCGACCCGGCGATCATGGCGGTGGGTGAATGCGTGCAACACCGCGGTGCCTGCTACGGTCTGGTTGCCCCCTTGTGGGACATGTGTCGCGCGCTGGCCGATGCGGCTTGCTCGGACCCATCTGGTTATGAAGGTTCGGTCACCTCGACCAAGCTCAAGGTCTCGGGCATCGACCTGTTCTCTGCCGGTGATTTTTCGGGCGGCGATGGCGCGGAGGACATCGTCATGCGAGACGCCGCGCGCGGGCTCTACAAGCGCGTTGTCGTAAGGGACAACAAGCTCGTCGGCGCGGTGCTCTATGGAGATACCGCCGATGGCAACTGGTACTTCGACCTGCTGAAGAAGGGCGAGGATATCTCCGACATCCGGGAGGCGCTGATTTTCGGCCAGGCCTTCGCCAGCGGAGGCGCCCTGCTGGACCCTAATGCCGCCGTTGCAGCTCTTTCGGACGACGCAGAAATCTGCGGCTGCAACGGCGTTTCCAAGGGCAAGGTGATCGAGACGATCAACGCGGGTGCCTGCAGCCTCGATGCGGTGCGCAGCACCTGCAAGGCTTCGGCCTCCTGCGGATCGTGCACCGGTCTGGTCGAAAGCCTGCTGGCGCTCACATTGGGCGGCGAGGTGCAGTCGGGTCCGAAGACGTTGTGCAAGTGCACCAGCTTCAGCCACGATGATGTTCGCCGCCTGATTGTCGACAAGAGCCTCAAGGCCATCCCGCAGGTGATGCAGGAGCTGCACTGGACCACCCCTGATGGCTGCTCCTCATGCCGCCCGGCGCTGAACTACTATCTGCTCTGCGCTTGGCCGGGCGAGTATGAGGACGATCAGAAGAGCCGCTTCGTCAACGAACGCCTTCACGCCAATATCCAGAAGGACGGCACCTATTCGGTGGTGCCGCGCATGTGGGGCGGGCTTACCAACCCGCGGGAACTGCGCGCGATTGCAGACGTGGTGGAGAAGTACAACGCGCCGATGGTCAAGGTGACCGGCGGCCAGCGGCTCGACATCTTCGGGATCAGGAAGGAGGACCTGCCTGCTGTCTGGGCCGACCTCAATGCCGCAGGGATGGTTTCGGGCCATGCCTATGGCAAGAGCCTGCGCACGGTAAAGACCTGCGTCGGCAGTGAATGGTGTCGGTTTGGCACGCAGGATTCGACCGGCCTCGGCGTGAAGCTGGAGCGGATGACCTGGGGTTCGTGGATGCCCCACAAGTTCAAGATCGCGGTGTCGGGCTGCCCGAGAAACTGTGCCGAGGCGACGATCAAGGACTTCGGCGTGGTCTGCGTCGATAGCGGGTACGAACTCCACGTCGGCGGCAATGGCGGGATCAAGGTCCGCGCCACTGACCTCTTGTGCAAGGTTGCGACCGAGGCAGAGGCGATGGACGTCTGCGCGGCCTTCATCCAGCTTTATCGCGAACAGGCGCATTACCTTGAGCGCACCGCGCCGTGGATCGAACGGGTGGGTCTCGATCACGTGAAGGCAGGCCTGTTTGACGATCCCGACAGCGTGCGCCGCCTCGCCGCGCGGTTCCGCTATTCCCAGACCTTCTGTCAGGACGATCCCTGGGCCGAGCGCGTGGCCGGCAAGGACGCGGACCTGCACCAGCACCTTGCCGAGGTGCGTCCCCTTCAGCTGGAGGCCCTGTAATGATCGGAGACTGGCTCGACATCGGTCACGTAGACCAGATCACCCCCGGCACTGCGCGTACGCTCCCGGTCGTGGGATCGGACGAGATTGCGGTGTTCCGCACGCTCAAGAACGAGTTCTATGCGCTTGTGAACAAGTGCCCGCACAAGCAGGGGCCGCTTTCGCAGGGCATCGTTCACGGCAATGTCGTCACATGCCCGCTGCACAACTGGAACATCTCGCTCAAGACGGGCGAGGCGCTGGGGGAGGACAATGGGTGCGTCCCTACCGTCCCGATGAAGGTTGACGCAGGCCGCATGTACCTTTTGCGCTCGGCCGTTGTCGGGAGGCGTGCTGCTTGAGGGCGGTTCGCACCACGTGCGCCTATTGCGGCGTCGGTTGCGGCATTCGCGCCGAGGTGACGGGAGAGCGCGCGGTCGTCATCCGGGGCGATGCGCAGCACCCGGCGAACTTGGGCAAGCTGTGCTCGAAGGGCACGCATCTGGGCGAAACGGTGGGGCTGGAAGGCCGCCTGCTCCACCCCATGATCGGCAACGCCCGCGCCGGGTGGGACGAGGCGCTCCACCTCGTTGCTGGCAAGATGCGCGACTGCGTTGAACGGCACGGTCCGGACAGTGTTGCGCTCTATGTCTCGGGCCAGCTTCTGACCGAGGACTACTATGCCGCCAACAAGCTGATGAAGGGCTTTGTCGGCAGCGCCAACATCGACACCAATTCGCGCCTGTGCATGGCCAGCGCCGTCGCCGCGCACAATCGGGCGTTCGGCGAGGACGTAGTGCCGGTCACCTACGATGATCTCGACGAGGCGGACCTGATCCTGCTTGTCGGCTCGAACACGGCTTGGTGCCACCCGGTGATCTGGCAGCGGATCGAGGCGGCGCGCGAGGCGCGGGGTACGAAGATCGTGGTGATCGATCCGCGCCGCACCGAAACGGCGGAACAGGCTGACCTTCACGTGCCCGTCCAGCCAGATGGAGATGTGGCGCTGTTCAATACGCTGCTGGCAGAGATGGTCCGGCGGGGGCTTGCCGATACGGTCCCGGCGATGGGCGAACACGGCCTTTCGCCCGATACCTTTGCCGCGCTGGCCGATCTCGTCGCCACGCACCCGCGCATGGTCACCGTGTTCTCGATGGGCGCGAACCAGTCGATTGCGGGAACGGACAAGGGCAACGCGATCATGAACCTGCACCTTGCCATGGGCCGCATCAACGCGCCGGGCATGGGGCCGTTTTCGATGACCGGACAGCCCAACGCCATGGGCGGGCGCGAAGTCGGCGGGCTTGCCAATATGCTGGCCTGCCATCTCGGCTTTTCCGAAAGCGAACTGTCCGATGTCGCCGCGTACTGGCAGGCCCCGCGCATGTGCAGCGCCCCCGGCCTCAAGGCGGTGGACCTGTTCCGCGCCGTGCACGATGGCCGCGTCAAGTTCCTGTGGGTGATGGCCACCAACCCCGCCGTTTCGATGCCCGATGCCGGTTTCGTGCGCGAGGCCCTGGCCAAGTGCGAAACGCTGGTCGTGTCGGACGTGATCGCCGATACAGACACCGCACGGCTCGCCCACATCCGCCTGCCCGCGCTGGCTTGGGGCGAGAAAGACGGCACCGTCACCAACTCCGAACGCCGCGTGAGCCGCCAGCGCGCTCTGTTTGCTGCGCCGGGAGAGGCAAGGGCGGATTGGGCAATCATCGCCGACGTTGCAAAGACGATGGGCTTTGCAGGGTTCGATTGGACCAACGCCGCCGCCGTGTTCCGCGAATATGCGGCAATGACCGCGCTTTCGGTAAAGCACGGCAAGGTTCTTGACCTGACCGCCCATGCCGGGATTTCCGACGCGGATTACGAAGCGCTTGACCCGTTCGTTTGGGGAGGACGCCATCCGCTGCAGGGCCGCGAGATGAAGATCGTGCCCGTCGAGCCCCGCACCCGCCCGGTCGACCCGGATTTTCCCTTGCGCCTCAACACCGGCCGTTACCGCGATCAATGGCACACGATGACCCGCACCGGCCTTTCGCCCACGCTTGCCCAGCACCGGCGCGAACCGCTGCTCGAGGTGCATCCTGCCGATGCCGCTGAGGCAGGTATTGCCGATGGCGCGCTTGCCCGCGTCGTCTCGGCAGCGGGCAGTTCGGTGTTCCGCGCGAGCGTGACCGATGCGCAAGGCCGCGGCCAGGTCTTCGTGCCGATGCACTGGACTGATGCCATGGCGAGTGGCGGGCGCGGCAACCTTCTGCCCGATCAGTCGGTCGATCCGGTGTCCGGCCAGCCTGGTTTCAAGAACAACGCCTGCCGGATCGAGCCGGTCGGCAGCGAATGGCGCGGCTTCCTTGTCCGCCGTGAACCGGTCAGCCCGCAGGGCGTTGTCTGGTGGAGCCGATCCGCGATAGCTGGCGGTTGGCTTTATGAGCTCGCTGGCAACGGCGCTGTCGATGCCGATGCCTTGCTGCCCGCAGGCAATCGCAGCGAGGCGGTCGATCTGGCGCGTGGCATGCGCCGTCTCGCCGTGGTCGATGGCAGCGGCGCGATGGCCGGAGCGCTATTCATCACCCGCATCGGGCAATTGCCACCGCGTGAGTGGATCGCGGCGCAACTGGGGGCGAGTGGCGCGCACCTTCCCGAACTGCTGGCCGCGCGGCCCAGCGCTCCTGCGCCGCATCGCGGGCCGGTGGTCTGCGTCTGCCACGGCATCGGCACCAACCAGATTCTTGCCCATGCCGAGCAGGGCGCGCGGACCGTGGCGGAAGTGGGCAGGGCGTGTGGCGCGGGGACCAATTGCGGTTCGTGCCGCCCGGCGATTGCCCGGCTGCTGCGCGAATGGAACGAGACATGCGAAGAGGCTGCGCAATGAACGACTTTCCGCAGGGCATGGTCTGGCTGGTCGGGGCAGGGCCGGGCGATCCGGAATTGCTGACCCGCAAGGCGGAGCGGCTGATTGCATCGGCCAGTGTGATCTTCCACGATGCGCTGGTTGCCCCCGGCGTTCTGGCGCTGGCCGCGCCGAGTGCAAGGCTGGTCCATGTTGGCAAGCGTTCCGGGCGGCATTCCAAGGCGCAGGAGACGATCGACAGCCTGATTGTTGAAGCTGCGCTAGCGGGGCATCGCGTGGTGCGTCTAAAGGGTGGAGACCCTGCGATCTTCGGCCGCGCCACCGAAGAGCTGGACGCCTGCCGCGCGGCAGGCGTGGCGGTGCGGATCTGTCCCGGCGTGACAGCCGCCAGTGGCGCCGCAGCCAGCCTCGGCGCCTCGCTCACCCTGCGCGGCCTCGCTCGCAAGCTGACCTTCGTGACGGCGCATGTCCGTGCGGGCGAAACGCTCTCGCTCGATTGGGCATCGCTGGCCGATCCCGAAGCGACGCTGGCCGTCTACATGGGCAAGTCGTCGGCGGGCGCGGTGTCACGCGGGCTGATCGAGGCCGGGCTGCCCGCCGACACGCCGGTTGCCCTGGTCGAGGCGGCGAGCCTTCCGGAAGAGCGCCAGTTCCATACGCGCCTCGACTTGCTGCCGCTTGTCGCGCGCACGGCGCTGGGCGATGGCCCGGCGCTGTTGCTGATCGGTCAGGCCATGGCGCGGCGCGATGGCGTGACCGCCACAAGCAGCGCCGCGTTCATGGTCAACTCCTGATCAGAACGCAGCGATGCCGGTGATGGCGCGGCCGAGGATCAGCGCGTGGACATCGTGCGTGCCCTCGTAGGTATTGACCGTCTCGAGGTTCACCATGTGGCGGATCACCTGATATTCGCCGGAAATGCCATTCCCGCCGTGCATGTCGCGCGCCATGCGAGCAATGTCGAGCGCCTTGCCGACGTTGTTGCGCTTGACGATGGAGATCATTTCGGGCGCGAACCTGCCGGCGTCCATCAGACGGCCGACTTGCAGTGAGGCGTGAAGGCCCAGCGTGATTTCGGTCAGCATGTCGGCCAGTTTCTTCTGGTAAAGCTGCGTGCCCGCCAGCGGGCGGCCGAACTGATGACGATCCAGCCCATATTGCCGCGCCGCGTGGTAGCAGAACTCCGCCGCTCCCAGTGCGCCCCATGAGATGCCGTAGCGCGCGCGGTTGAGGCAGCCGAACGGACCTTTCAGGCCCTGCACGTTCGGCAGCAACGCATCGTCCGGAACGAAGACATCGTCCATCACGATCATGCCCGTGATCGAGGCGCGCAGGCTAACCTTGTTCTCGATCTTGGGCGCGGACAGGCCTTTCATGCCCTTTTCCAGCACGAAGCCGCGAATGCCGCCGCCATGCGCCTCGCTCTTGGCCCAGACGACGAAGACATCGGCAATCGGTGCGTTGGAAATCCAGGTCTTGGCGCCGTTGAGCACATAACCGCTATCGACCTTCCGGGCCACCGTGCGCATCCCGCCCGGGTCCGACCCCGCGTCAGGCTCGGTCAGGCCGAAGCAGCCGATCCATTCGCCGGTGGCCAGCCTGGGCAGATACTTGCGCCGTTGCTCTTCCGAGCCGTACTCGTAGATCGGGAACATCACGAGGCTGGACTGCACGCTCATCATCGAGCGGTAACCGGAATCGATCCGCTCCACCTCGCGTGCGACAAGGCCGTAGGATACGTAACCGGCGTTGGCGCAGCCGTAGTCCTCGGGCAACGTCACGCCAAGCAGGCCCTGGCTGCCCATCTCGCGGAAGATTTCGGGGTCGGTATGCTCGTTGGCGAAAGCATCGATCACCCGGGGGGCAAGGCGGTCATGCGCGAAGCTGCGTGCGGCATCGCGGATCATCCGTTCATCATCGGTAAGCAGGCCGTCCAGCCCCAGTGCGTCTTCCCAATCGAACGGTACCATGCCTGCCATTGCGTGCTCTCCGAGTGCGCTTCCTATGCGGCGGGTGATTGCACCTGAAATCAGTTTACTTCAACCACCCAAATGGCCACGCGCATCTGATTGTCAGCAACCATTGCAAGCATGGCCCGCTGCTGGCTAGGCTGGCAAGCGATGACCATGTCGCACTCGCACCTGCACCCGATCTATGCCGAAATGCCGGTGACAATCTTCGAGCACATGTCCGGCCTTGCCCGCGATCTGGGCGCGATCAATCTGGGGCAGGGGTTTCCCGATGGTCCTCCTCCTGCCGAATTGCTGCGCGCGTTGACCCGCGCCGCGATGGAGCAATCGCACCAGTATCCGCCGATGGCCGGATTGCCGGAACTGCGAAGGGCTGTGGCGGGCTTCTACGCTCGCATCCAAGGTCTCGATCTTGCGCCGGAAAGTGTCGTGGTGACATCGGGCGCGACCGAGGCGATCGCTTCGGCAATCCTGGCGGTGGTTGCGCCGGGTGACGAAGTCCTGCTGTTCGCGCCTGCCTATGATGCCTATGCGCCGCTGGTCCGCCGCGCAGGCGGCAAGCCGGTGTTCGTCGCGCTCAAGCCGCCGGTCTGGGCATTCGACGCTGCCACCATCGCCGGGGCGATCACGCCCCGGACGCGGGTGATTGTCCTCAACGATCCGCTCAATCCCACCGGGACGGTAGCGTCGCCAGCCGACCTCGCCCTGCTGGCGGGACTGTGCGTTGCGCATGATCTTTTCGCCATCTGCGACGAAGTTTGGGAAAACGTGCGCTTCGATGGCCGGGCACATGCATCACTGCTGGCACAGCCGGGGATGGCGCGGCGGTCGGTCAAGATCGGCTCTGCGGGCAAGATCTTTGGCGCAACCGGGTGGAAGGTTGGCTGGATCGTAGGCGCTCCAGAAGTGGCCGCGGTGGTTGGCCGAGCGCATCAGTTCCTGACCTTCACCACCCCGCCGATGCTGCAATGGGCCGTGGCCGAAGCGCTTGACGATCCGGCGATTGCACCAGGCTGCCATGCGCAATGGTCTGTCACGCGCGAGCGGCTGATTGCCGGGCTGAAGCAGCAGGGCTTCTGCGTTCTGGACAACGTGGCGACTTGGTTCACCTGCATCGACCTGCATGCTTCCGGGATTGCACTGGATGACCGGACGTTCAGCGAGAGGGCCGTGCGGGAAGCGGGCGTTGCCTCGATTCCCATCTCGGCGCTGTGGGAAGGGGAAGGACGGCCCGATCACATCGTCAGGCTGTGCCATTGCAAGAACGCCGCGATGATCGACGAAGCGGTGGACCGGCTCGGCCGGTGGCGGACGGAATTGAAATCGAGCTAATTCGATTTCCTCGGTCAGGGCCGATAGTCCAGCAATGTCCAGACTCTGGCGCCACGAGCGCGACGTCGCCCCTCGCTTAGGAAGGCAACCGAAGCAAGGCCCCATTGCCAGCGCTTCTGCATGGCAGAAGAAGCATATCATAACTTGCGCAACTCCTTATACGCAAAACTGATAATTTACATTATGTAAATACCGATACCATAACTGTCCATGTAAACTGTGTCCAGTGTGATGGCGAAAGGCTTGCAGTCACGGGGGTCTTTCA
>NZ_JRVC01000037.1 GCF_000807925.1 Novosphingobium subterraneum
AGTCGATCCAAGAAAGGCGAAAATCCGCCAATCAGGCCGCGTTCCTCCGCATTATGGGGACCTCGTGATTAGTAAAGCGTGGGAAGACCGATGCAGCAGATGCCGTAGCGATCTGCGAAGCGGTCACCCGGCCGACGATGCGTTTTGTCGCAGTGAAGTCGGTCGAGCAGCAAGCGGTGCTCATGCTTCACAAAAGTCGCGACCTGATGGTCCGGCAGCGCACCATGCTGATCAACGCGCTTCGCGGCCACTTAGCTGAGTACGGGATCGTGACAAGTCTGGGCGCCGGCGGCGTAGTGGCTTCCTTGAAGGCGCTGCACGAAGAGCAGGACAGGTTTCCTGCACACGCCCGTTCGGCCCTTCATGGCATTGCCGCTCAGCTGAGGGCACTAACGAGCGAGATCGATCGGCTTGAGGCGCAAATCCTCGATTGGCATCGTAACGACGAGACGAGCCGCAGGCTGGGTACAATCCCTGGAATCGGCCCGATTAAAGCTTCGGCTATTGCAGCGGCGGTGCCCGATCCATCGCTGTTCCGATCAGGCCGTCAGTTTGCCGCCTGGCTTGGACTCACACCTCGCGCGAACAGCTCGGGTGGCAAAGAGCGGCTCGGCGGAATAACCAAGCAGGGCGATGGCTATCTTCGCCGGCTTCTGGTGGTCGGTTCGACCGCCGTCATGCGAATGACGCGCAAGAATCCTGCTCGCCAACCCTGGATGGCGGGCCTACTCGAGCGCAAGCCCACGAAGATCGCGACAGTGGCGCTCGCCAACAAAACAGCCAGAATTGCCTGGGCCGTGATGACGCGGAAGGAGGTCTACGCCGCCGCCGCATAAGGAGATCTCCGTCACTCGATAATCGCGTGATGGGATGCGTTGGAGCAGCTTAGTAGTGATGACGAACCGGTCAGACCGGGGGCTGGTGAAACCCAGGGGGTCACAGCGCTTCGAGCGCGATGACGTGATTAGGGAGCCAGCCTGCGGACTTCATCAGGGCCAGCAGCCATGCGGTGCTGCGCGAACAGGCCGAACACATGGATGCACCCGACCGAGGTCATTAATGCCGAAAAGCTCTTGCGCAGCGGAGGTCGTCCACACATGGACCTACAACGACCACATGATTACACAGCTACGCTCGTGCGGAGGTCGTCCACGACATCACGTCAGTCGCCATCAGCGACCGGCTATGAAGAACGACTCATAAGCCTAGTCCTCGAGACGCAAATCGGCTGCTCTTAATGCTACACGTGTGTTTTTTCCAATTATGTCCAAGAGAATCCAGATTCTTCTATCCGATTCTATTTGCTCTATACTTCCAATAAATTCCGAGAGAGGGCCATTTGTTATGGAGACGTTATCTCCGATCTGCAATAATTGTGAGGGGAGCAACCTTCCGGTGTGATCACAACGGAGCATGAGGTCAGAGATCAAATCGAGCGGGACTTGCGCCGGTTGATCTTTGGAAAAGCTCACAATTCGACTCACGCCAAATGTGCTGTTAACGGTCCGCCATCGGATGACTTCTTGGTCAAAACTGACAAACAAATAACCCGGGAACAAAGCTTTCTTTGTTCGAATAAAGCTCCGCACCTTGCGGGTGGTCGCCTCTTCAAAAGGTGCGAAGATTTGTATGCCCTGCCGTAGAAGATTGCGCCTGGCGATGGCGTCAGCGTTGGGCTTTACCTGGACCACGAACCAAGGTTGCGAAACGGTCATCCGGGGGCTGGCAGTGAGAAGAGGAATTGCGGTCATGCTCAAGGGCTTGCTTGGCAGGTGTCACGAAGTCAACTCGGATCTGGCATCCAGTGGGTGATCTGTGCTGAGGCTGGCTTAGAGCGTTTGGCATTGCTTACCGGACCGAAGATTTGGCATCATCGGCAAACCCAAGATCACCACCGCCCCGCGCGACCGCATCACCTACTATTGATATCGTTGAGACAGGCAACGACAGCCGGTGCTTCACGCACCGCAGTTGAGGAAGTCCAGAGAAAACTCCTTCGCGCTGCTGCCGCCTCCGGTCGGGCTACGCCTTCCTTGCGCCGCCAGCAGCGCGAAACCTGCCATCACCATTTTCACAGCCCCCAGAACTGCACGGAGGGCCTTTTCCGCGCCGATAGGAGGTCGCGATTGACGCCAATTGACAGCGTCGGTTCTGGTGACAGCCCTAGGCTCGTGCTTGCCCCTGGGTTTCCGCCGGTAAATTCGGGATGTGAGCATCCGACCCGGCAGCCACTTCTCGTTGTCCTTTTAGCCATAGCCGCTTTCTGCCGGGACATCGGAGCCAGCGTTGTCGGTGCTCACGACGCGTAACTGCTGAGGTAGTTGGCACTGAGGCCGATCAAGCGACGGCGAAGCGTCCGTCGACGAGGTCGCAGATTGCGCTGAGTGCGGACTGGCCAGAAAGGCGTGCGGTGCCGGTGACGGAGTGGTATCCGGTATGGATCTGAGCGCCCCAGTCTGATCCCAAACCATTGGAGACCTTGCGGAAGACGACTGAGGGGCGGATTTCGCGCTCTGAGATGTTACTCGTGACCGGCACGTCACAGTTTGTGAGGATGACGAAGAACTTTCCTCGCCATGCCTTTATCTGCTTGAGCAGAGCACGCCCGGCGGGATGAGCGACAGGTCTGGTAACCAGACGATCGAGCATGATGTCAGCTTTGGCAGCATAGGCGGCCAAGGTGCTGTCCTTGAGCTGGTCTCGTCGTGGCCCGACCTTGGTCGCGCAGCGCAAATGGTCACGGATATGCGGGGCAAAGACAGTGTTGGCGCTGTCGATGGCGTACTGAACATCGCTCAGCACATGGGCAAGGCAAACTTGGTGCTCGCGTCTCAACTCCTCCTGACCCGAATAGCGGTCGGAGGCCGAGACATCGGTCCGATGCCGCCTCAATACGTCTTCGGCAACGCAGCGGACCCGGCGCGAGGCAATCTTGTGCAGGACAGCGTCGCTGGACAGGAACACCCACTGCCACTGCATAAAGCCGTTGGTCCTGGTCGTTGTCTCATCTGAAGCAATGATATGCGCCTTGAGCAATTTGGCGCGGATCGCGGTCGGGGCCACCCATGCTGGTGCGCAGGCGGCGGAACATGCTGGCGATGGCACTTTCGAAGATTGTCAGACCAAACGGCTCGCCAGCAATCGGGGAAAGACGCTCGAAGTCCACGTGATGGCTATGATGCAGAAAGCCATGAGCGCACTTGTGCCGGGGCCGAAGGGCGAACCGGGGAGGTATGCCCACAGGCGCCTGTGCCTTGTAGTGTCGGCCACAGCAACGGCAGCCCGCCCCACAACTCCACCTGGGTGACGATGGACGGATCGGGGGCAGGTCGACATGATCGTAGCGCTGCCGGCACTGCTGTACCTAGGCGGTCACATCCGTGCCGCAATGGCTGCTTCGCTCAGCACATGAAGCGGGGGGGGCCATCCCAAGGGTGAATCGAACTCCGATTTACCGCGCATCCATTTTCTGCCAACCTCGTGAGCAATTCCTACGACGCGGCGACGGAGGCGCCCGTCATCAGTCGATGCGGACGTCAACGCCAACTCTCCGATAAGCCATTGCTCCGGTCGATGCTGATGGCGATTTGTAGCCGAAGACTGGCAGCGTTATGACGGGCAATGACGTGCCGTCCTCGCGCCATTTTAGCTTGCAGCCGGTCTTGAGCGTCCAACGTGCTTTTACCCGATCCCGTTCGGTTCATCGGGCCGCAGATCCTTCACGTGCTTGTCAGCCTTGATCGCCTCGCGTTAGAACTCGGTATTTAGCTACGTAGGGGTAGGCAGGACAGTGGCATAGACAATCTGACCACCCGTCGAGAAATAGCCACAATCCGTTAGAGCCGCATCGAAGCGAAGGAGCGAATGTTGGTCGATCTGCTCTGCACAAGTTTCCCGTGAGATAGCCAAACAGTTGCCGCATCTGTCACCGTTCTAACCACCAAAGCCTAACAAGCCGCTTGGACGACAAGCAATCCTTGTTTTGGAACTCGTCATCTATCCCACAGCGAGTACGGCGCCAGCATCTGAACCGCCCCGGCTTTCCCGGAGGCTCCAATTTGTGAGAAGGAGCTTTCGTTATGAGCAAGACCGGAACAAGTTCTGTCCTAAAGTCCACGAACGTGCTTTGCGCATGGTTGGCGAGCATCGCGCCGATTACGGGTCGGAGTGGGAGGCGATGACCTCGATCGCCAGCAAGATTGGCTGTACGGCCGAGACGCTGCGCCGCTGGTGCCGGGAGGAGGCGAGCAGACGAACGGCACCAGCGGCGCGGGCCGCCGATGATCAGGCCCGGCTCAAATTGCTGAAGCGCGAGGTCAAGGAATTGCGCCGGGCGAACGAGATTTTACGCAAGGCCTCAGCGTATTTTGTGATGGCGGAGCTCGACCGCCGCGAGAAATGATGATGTCGTTCATCGACGCCTATCGCGAGGATCTGGGTATCGAGACGGTTTGCCGGGAACTGGCAATCGCCCCGTCCTCCTACCATAAACATGCACGTCGCTTGGCCGATTACGGCAGGCGCCCCACGCGTGCAGGCCGTGATGACGGGATCAAGACGCAGATCAAGCGCGTCCACGAGACCAGTTCGAGGCTCTACGGAGCGCGCAAGGTCTGGCATTAGTTACTGCGCGATGGTGTGGCTGTTGCCCGGTGCTCCGTGGAGCGCCTGATGGCCGCCATGGCGCCGGCGGGCGTTCGGCGTGGCAATAGGACGGTCACCACGGTCAGCAACCCGAAAGCTGCGTGCCCGTTGGACAAGGTCAACCGCGAGTTCCGCGTCGAATGGCCCAACGCACTGTGGGTGGTCGAATTCACCTACGTGCACACCTGGCCGGGTTCGTCTTCGTGGCCTTCGTGATCGACGCCTATGCCCGCCGGATCGTGGGCGGGAAGGTCAGTACGTCGGCCCCCGACGGCTTCGTCCTCGACCCCTTGGATCAATCCATCCATGCCCGCAGGCCAGGACCGCAACATGGCCTGGTCCACCACAGCGACAGGGGCGTTCACTACCTTGGAATGAACTATACGCTGCGCCTGGCCGAGGCCAACCTCGCGCCATCGGTGGCATCTTTGGCGACGGCTACGACAATGCCTTGGCCGAGACTATCAATGGCCTCTACAAAACAGAGGTCATTTGGCGACAGCGGTCGTGGCCAAGCGCATCGGCAGTCAAAATGGCAACCCTGCGCTGGGTCGACTGGCGCAAAAACCAACGCCTTTTCAGCCCCATCGGCTACATTCCGCCCGCCGAGGCAGAAGCAAATTACCATGCAGCCAAAGAGACCCTCGATATGGTTGCATGACTCAATTGAAAATGCTCCGGGAAAGCCGGGGCGGTTCAAGCACTGGCTTCCGGGACATCGTAAGCGGGTCAAACAGTGATCGGCCGCAATTATTGCGCAAGCTGCGGCGCCGAGCGCCAATCAATCGACACTGGAGGGCCTTAGGGTCCACAAAAGCTGGCTAACAGTTTCAACCGACAAGCCGCTCCGCTTTAAACCTCGCAACGATCACAAGCCACAAGGAAGCGATTGCCCCCCTATCACAGCTGGACACCTCGAAGAACCGGCTGTTTTTGGCTTGACGGCGCCGCGAGGGGTCTGATGGCGGCTTTTGAGACGTGAGGGTTGGCCTTTTCGGCCGGGTTTCCTTGGTTTTCTGGTCCGGAGCGCCGTTCAGCGCCATGTTTTCGCGCTATGCGGGCGTACCTCGCCCTTCGAGCCAAACGAGGCGCTGGAAGTTATAGACGAGGTTGGCCATGCCGATCTTGATGGTGGCGCGGGCGATACCGATGGTGCGCACGACGAGCCCCATCCGGTGTTTCTGTCCCGCGAACACGTGCTCGACATGGGCGCGGACCTTGGATCGTCTGGTATTGGCCCTGGCGATCCGCTCGGGCAGCGGCTGCCTCGGTTTGCGCTTCTGGTGGACGTGGCTCTTGAACATGCCTGCCGCCAGGAAAGCCTCGTTCTTCTTCGACCGGTAGGCCGTGTCTGCCCAGACGCCCGAACCGGTATTGGCCTTGCTGACCAAGTCCGGCAGTCGTGCACCGTCATGGGCATTGGCGGCGCTGGCATCCCAGGTGCGGATCAGCCCATGGGCGTGGTCGATGCCGATGTGGTTCTTGTAGCCGAACATCGGGATCGCGAGATCGACCGGCTTGAAGGCCTTGGGATCGGCACCCTCCTTCACCTTGGCTTTGGTGTATTTCACGCTCCCACGGGCATCGCGATCCTTCTGGCGGAGCCGGGCTGGCTTTGCCTTCCATGCCTCCGGGATCCGGCCGTCCTTGATCGCTGCCTTCTCCTCGTCGGTGTTCCGCTGCTTGGGGGCAGGCACAACGGTAGCATCGATGATCTGGCCGCCCATGGCGAGATAGCCCCGGTCGGTCAGTGCGGCATCGAAGCGGGCAAACAATCGGTCGATCGCCTTGGCCTGGACCAGACGCTCCCGGAACAACCACACCGTCGTCGCATCCGGCACGGTGCCATCTAGCCCAAGACCGAGAAACCGCTGGAACGACAGCCGATCCTTGATCTGAAATTCCGTCGCTTCGTCCGACAGCGAATAAAGCGCCTGCAGCACAAGAATCTTGAACATCAGGACCGGATCGAAGGGGGGGCGCCCGCCCTTACCTCGGACGCTCCGGCGCAAGGCGGCAATCAATGGACCGCGGAACACCTCAAAATCAACCACCGAACCCAAGCGCTCCAGCGGATCGCCCGCCGCGCTCAGCGCCTCGTACCGGTCCGAAAGATCAAAGAAACCCGGCTGCCCTGCCATCACCGCCTCCGACGCCTCGTCGGCGAAGTGAATCAAATCCGACCTTCAGACGCCAGAGTTTTTCGAGGCGTCCAGCTTCGCCTCATTAGACAGCGCAGTGAAGCGCGTCAGGCCGTTCCGCGCCATGCAGGAAAGTCCTTTCCGAATCCGGCAGGTTATCCTAGAGGGACCATCGTGAGTAAGCGGTCTAGGCGATTGTCGAAGATGGGGAGGATGCCGAGGCACCCTCCGTGCGGTAGCTTTGGATAACTTAAAGCCATCGTAGACGAGTTCGTTGGCAGAGTTTCCCTTAAACCAAGTGGTTGAACCATAAACCAAAAAGCTCTCGCAACGTGAGACGCCTGGATGAGTTCAATATTGGCAAATAAGTATGCATTGCTTGTTACGTGAACAACTCCGTTAGATCAATAACAGACAAAATAATGCTAAATATAATGACGCGCAATCCCTTGATTTGGAATATTGGTAAACTAGTATTAGGGGCTGGCCTTGGCCAGATTATTACATTAATTGCGGCGCCATTGATAGCTCGGCAATTTGGGCCGCTTAGTTTTGGACAACAGGCCACTGTGTTGTCTGTCGCGGGACCGATGGTCACCCTGACATCGATGGCCTTTCCCATTGCGATCGTAATAGCGCGCACCGATGAAGAAGCGCATGCGCTCTCCCAACTCGCTCTCATGGGCAGCCTCATTTTTGCGCCGTTCTTAACCGCACTCCTTGTAATTAATGACATGTGGGCGCTCAAGCAGCTTGGCTTGGAATCCATTAGCCAGTACGCTCTTCTAGTTCCAGTCATCGCTGTCCTGACGACCATCAACATGTCCGCAGGTTACTTAATGACGCGAAGCGGTTCCTTCAATCTCTCAGCATGCGCGACGGTTGGGGCGTCCCTCATTGGGAACGTAACAAAGTTGGTACTAGGCGGTTTTTGGCCGAACACCCTTTCGCTGCTGATCGGAAACGCAGTTGGATACCTCATCGCACCACTGCTAGCACTACGTTTGCGCGTCCATCGGTCGAGAAAGATTGCTTACGAGGCGCCCGACCAATTGTGGACCATCGCACGTTCTCACTGGGATTTTGCATTTCTTCGGGCACCGCAAAACTTCCTCGTTGCCATATCGCAATCCATACCAATCATTGGACTAACGGCATGCTTCGGACCCGAAGCCGCAGGCTATTATGCTTTAGCAACGGCACTGGCCACCGCGCCGGTTTCGCTGATCGGAAACGCCGTGCAAGCAGTCTTGTATCCCCGTCTCAACGAGATCAGCCTTGCAGGAGGTGACACAACAAAGCTGTTAATCAAATCGACAGTTTGCCTGCTCGTTGCCGGGAGCCCATTTCTCGCTGTAACTGCAATGCTTGGGCCTTGGCTTTTCGCCACCGTGATGGGGCCGGAATGGCAGGAAGCTGGGGTCTACTCGGCATTTTTAAGCCTTTGGCTCTGGCTCGGACTCGCCAACCGTCCTGCAGTTTCGGCCATTCCGATCCTGGGCATTCAAGGAGGCTTATTGTTATATGAGGTCATTGGGACAATCGCTAAACTTGGAGCGGTTATTGCGGGATACGGGGTGTTTGGAAGTGCGAGATGGACCGTCGGAATATTCTCCATCACTGGGGCAGTTGCCTACGCTCTGCTGATCGTGTGGGTAATACGTAAAAGCGCAAAAGTTCGCCGAAGGAATCAAAATGACAAAGCAGGTTGAAGCCGGACACTACGAGTTCGGAAGATATATGAGCCTTCCTCGTTGGAACAGCATCTGGCAACAGCTAACATTAGTCTCGACACTAGGAGGCGAAAATATACTGGAAGTCGGCCCAGGTCCAGGGCTATTTAAGACGGTCGCAAACCATATTGGCTTTCACGTTGAAACTGTTGATCAGGATCCCGAGCTCGAGCCCGACCATTTGGGTGACGTACTCAGGTTACCACTGAACGATTCAAGCTACGACGTTACCTGCGCTTTCCAAGTATTAGAACATTTGCCATTCGATGGCGCCTTGAAGGCTCTAGACGAACTCGCAAGAGTAGCCAGAAATTACGTAGTAATAAGCCTGCCGGATGCAGAACGCACCTGGCGGTTCATCATTCATCTTCCAAAATTCGGAGAGCGAGCCATCCTTCTGCCACGACCTCGCCTTTCAAGAAGTATCCACAAATTTGACGGCGAGCATTATTGGGAGCTTAACAAGCGTGGGTATGAAACTAAAAAGGTGATAAGCGCGTTTCTCAAATCACGTAAGCTGGATTTGGTACGGACTTTTCGATCGTTCGAAAATCCGTGTCATAGGTTCTTTGTATTCTCCGTCGCCGACTGAGAAAGTAATGGCCAAGATGCAGAAATCCGAAAACCAAGCTTCGTCAAAAGACGTTTGCTCGATCGTAATTCCAATCTTTAATAGGGAGCGCACGGTCGAGAGAACGATATTGAGTTGCCTCACCCAAGAGCACGCAGCGATTGAGTTGATTTTGGTGGACGATGGATCAACGGACCAAAGTGTAGAAATCTGTAAAAAATTTTTGAAGATGAAACACCGTCCTGGGACAGTAGT
Organism: Novosphingobium subterraneum; assembly: GCF_000807925.1. Taxonomy (GTDB): domain Bacteria; phylum Pseudomonadota; class Alphaproteobacteria; order Sphingomonadales; family Sphingomonadaceae; genus Novosphingobium; species Novosphingobium subterraneum. The sequence goes on from NZ_JRVC01000037.1 coordinate 9,345, forward strand.
GCGCTTTGTAAGTCAGCCAAACCAGGGCGCTTGCGCCGCACGAAATCTTGGAATGAGCCTTGCTACCGGGAATTATCTACTGTTTCTTGACTCGGATGATACAATACCAGCGGAAAAAATATCTACGCAAATCGCCGCACTGAATCACAAAAATGCGGATTGCTGTATTAGTGATTATCGAGTAATCGATGAGCATGCAGGATCCTGCGAACTATTCAGAAATGAATTGAAACCCCATCAGTTCATTTCTAGATTGAAGAGTCCCTCAAATTCAGCAATAATCATGCGGAGAGAGACCATACCTAAAGGTATGCAATGGAACGTCTCACTAAAGCGGATGCAAGATTTTGACTTTATGCTTAGATATCTCGCCACAGTAAAAACTTGGGTCTATGTCCCCAAGGCGCTTTACAACTATCATCTCCATAATGGCCCACGAATTTCTGATGGCTATTTAAACGGAATGCCCTATTTCGCGATCTTTTTGTCCATGCATAATCATCTCAAAATTCACTCGGTTGGCCTATATGTCTATATAAAGCTACTATCCCTTCTTGGACTTAATCTGATGAAGGCGAGCTTTAAGGACTCGGCAAGTAAGATATTGCCGATTTCATTAAAGAGAGCACTGAAGTTGGTACTGGCACGATCATCGGTGTCGTAACCTAAAAGGACGCGATCTCATGTTCGAGAAATTTCCTTTTCTTGTGATTGTGACAGTAATTGCTCTCTTCTCAATGCGAGTTAACTCTGCGCTTACGCAGAACAAATTTAGCGCCGATAAAGCGTTTTGGTATGCATGGCTATTTCTAATCTGGTCTGCAGAAATCGTGACAAGCTTTCCATTTTTTGAATACTATTCTCAGTACCCGATAGATCAAGGGACAAGGGAGCTTGTTCTAGCAACGCTATTGTCCGCACTTGTTGGATTTCTTATTGGGTCATATATATATAGGCGAATGCCAGGAGGGCGCGGCGATAGAAAGGTCGAAGAGGGCTTCATATCGTTCCTCGGCAGAAAGCAAAATTTTATTGCTTTATCAATCCTTCTCATTGGAGCGTATGAGTTCATATTGAACCGGAACAAATTTTCGGACTTGCAGGCTCTTCGATATGCGGCTGTCACTGGAGACCTTACCTACGGCTCAGCCAGCGTACAGTTTTTCTATTTTGCACAAGCCTTCCTTCTTTTCCTTGGATTTAGTGACGGAACGAGGGCTCGCGTAAGCAAGTTGGTAGCCTTTGCTGCAACAACAGGATTGGTTTTCCACAATTTGTCCCTAGGTGGACGAATAAACGTCATTGTAGGGCCCGCGCTCTATCTAATTTCCTATGCAGTGAGCGCAAGCGGAAAAGAAAATAGAGATGTAATTGGAGAGCTTAAAAGAACCTTAGTCGTCGTGACAGCGCTCATAATGACGGTATTCACGGCGCTTCGTCTTCTTCGTGGCCCAACGGACGGCATGAGTTACCAATCTAGCGTCCTCGATTCTATTATCAATGCCATGTTTGCTATTCCGATGTATGTCTCTGACACGTATATTTCGATCTCTGTCCATGCTATGCACGCCTCCGAGGCCAGTATTCCGTATGGATATTATACTTTTGATGCGGCTTATAGGTTATTTGGCCCGATCTTGTCCACAAACTTGGTCGATTCGAGTGAGGTGTTTGGACATATTTTCTATCGTGACACACCGGCCCCGTGGGCATGGACACAAACGAATATGATTCCGCGTCTCATAGCAGATTTCGGTGCAGGTTATTGGGTGGCGATTATTCCGATTTTTGCTTTGGCTCAATGGGGGAGCGTCTATCGATTTAGAATGGTCTTTTTAGGAAACGCCATTCGAAGCATGATGATCCTATGTAGTGCATATTCAATACTTGGGATCTTTTGGTTTAGTGCATTCACAGTTTTAACGTTGTTCTACGCTTTTGCCATTTATTTGATTTGCTCAAGTATTAGGGGCGTGAGGATATAGGATTTACACTCTCTGTGAAGCGTTGCTTGTGGCAGGAGGGCTTTTTCAATGACATCTTCGATTAGGCATTTTGTGAATCTTTTGTTTATGATATTTCCCCCTACTCGGCTCTTTGCGGCCAAGCGGGCCTTGTGGCGGATTTGCGGTGTATATTTGGGCCATGGTGTCAGCCTAAACCAAGGTTGCCGTGTTGTGGGTTCGGGGCCAGTGTCGATCGGTCAGGGCACATGGGTTGGAATCGATGCAACCTTTATTGTCCCTGATGGAGGGGGTGTGTCTGTGGGTTCGAACTGCGATATCGGTCCGGGGGTTCTTTTCAACTGTGGTAGTCATGCAATCGGGGGGCGCAGCAGGCGAGCTGGTGCAGGATTATCAAAACCAATCTCTGTTGGTGACGGGGTTTGGATCGGGGCTAGAGCAGTCATTCTTGGGGGTGTTGATATCGGATCGGGTTGTGTGGTTGCGGCAGGAGCGGTGGTTCTTCCAGACAGTTACCCAGAGCACGTTCTGCTTGCTGGAGTTCCCGCTCGGGTGGTGAAAGTGATCTCAATTGTGGATGAAGAGGTCGGAAATTGACCGTGAGAAAGCCCCGCCTGTTTTATATCGGCATGGTCTGTACTGAGGCCTACGTTGCGGCAATCGGCGAGGATGCATACGTTGCAGCGGCAGCAGCTAAGATGACTGCAATCTCTTCTGCATTGAGAAAAGTTGGTAAGCGGTCTGTGCTAGTGTCGCTTCCTTTTGTTGGTAAAGGGTCCTTGCGACAGCGTGGCCGGGCTCTTCGGGGTGACGGCTTCCCTAGTTATTTTTTGCCGGTATGGCGCTTCGCACTAATTCGGAAAATTTGCGGCACCTTTGCACTTGCCCGGTTTGCAGTTTGTGTCATAAAGCAGGGCGATACAGTCTTGTTTTACAATCACGCATTGGAGTATTTGCTTGCTTTGATCATCTTGAAGTATCGCGGTATTTCAGTTTTTCAAGATATAGAAGACGTTCCAACAGGAAAGGAGGCTGGAGTACGTTGGCTTATCGAAGTGTTATGTTATAGGGTGATGTGTAATTTGACGTCTCCCCACAAGATTACAGTATCGAACCAGATTGGTCGTTGCCTCGAGATAGGTGAGTTTTTGGCTGTGCACGGAGTTGCGACGCCCTCCGTCAGTACGCACGTCGATCCTCGTTGGGCTAGGCTTTCCTCAGGTGGTGCACTACGCGTACATTTCGGAGGGTCAATTCTGCCGTCCACTGGCTTAGACCTATTTTGCGACACAGTGATGAATCTGGAGTGTCACTCTCGTCGCTTGGCGCGAGACGTTATTTTCATTGTTACGGGAAAGGGGGATCTTGATAGGGTGCGCGGTTTAAGCGCGTCCCTACGGTCTGGTCGCCTGCAAATCCAGGTGCATGAAGGAGTGGAGCGCGCTGGTTACTATGAGCTTTTTCATAGTTGCCACGCAAGTTTATCCTTGAAGTGTCCTGAAGGAGAGCTTGCAGGGACTACATTCCCTTCGAAAGTGATTGAGATTGCTTCGGCTGGTTTAGCACTCATCGCAACTAGTGTTAGTGACGTTGGAGACATTTTCAAAGAAGATGAAGCGTGGATCATGCAGAGTGCGAACGCCGACGTGTTGAGTAGCATAATCATGGAAATGGCGGCTGATCCGATTGAGATTCTCCGGCGTGCATCAGCAGGTCAGCTCAGTATACAGCGCCGATTTGGGCCATCCGTTGTTGGGGCGTCCCTCGCATCCTTCCTGGATTTGAGGCAGTCATTGGCATGACGTCGCTCTCGATTTGGTTCTGGCAACGGATGGTTACACCGCATATGGCTTTCTTGGCAGTTTCGCTTGCTGATCGTGGTCATCAAGTTAATTATGTAGCGGAACGAAAGCTCGATGAGGACCGGGAGGCGCTTGGATGGCAAGTTCCCGATCTTCCCAATGTGTCGCTTTATTTTGCCTCGACAGCGCACGAGGTTGAGCGGCTCGTATCATTGTCGTTATCGAGTTCCGTTCATTTAACACAGGGCTTCCGGTCGAATGGATCTGTAGCTCTTGCTCAGAGGGCGATTAAGGCGCGCGGTCGACGTCACTTCGTGATCATGGAGACTGTGGATCGGAGAGGGCCTATTGGGGCACTTAGACGTGCGCTGTATGCCTGGCACCTGAATAGGTGGCGAACCGGGTTGGATGCCGTGTTGGCAATTGGAGCCGACACAACGACCTGGGTGGCACAAATGGCACCTGCAAATTTGAAAGTTTTTCCGTTCGCGTACTTTTTGCAAGATTCTGAGGTCTCTGCACCCACATTGGCCGGTTCACCTTTTCGTTTTCTTTTCGTGGGCGCACTGGTGGCTCGAAAAAGAGTCGATCTTTTATTGCGGTGCTTGTCTGAGCTTTCAGATCAATCTTTTGAGATTGAGGTGATTGGCGATGGACCTATGCGTGAAAGCCTGATGCGTCTCGCGGCGGACCATCTTTATGATCGCGCCACATTTAGCGGTGTTGTGCCAATGAATGACGTAACCGACTACATGGGGAGGGCGGATTGCCTCGTCCTTCCAAGCGATCATGATGGTTGGGGCGCAGTTGTCTCCGAAGCACTAATGGCAGGGACGCCTGTAATATGTAGTTCGTCTTGTGGCGCGCGTGATGTGGTCGCTGCCAGCAATGCTGGTGGGATTTTCCCAACTGATAATCCCACCGCTTTGCGTAACTCGCTAGCTTCTGTGCTAGCGCAAGGGAAGGTCACGTCCGCGCGCCGAGAAAGATTGCGAAAGTGGGCTCGCTCTCTTGGAGCAAATGCTGGTGCCGAGTATCTCGAAACTATCTTACGAGCGGTAATGTCCGGCACGTCGCGTGTGGCGGTAGTGCCATGGCGGGGCCACAATGCGGTACCTTAGAAAGACCTTTTCTGAATGCGGTGGCAATGTAGGAAAATATAGTGCGTGTTGCTCATGTAACCTCTGGCCTTGACCGTCGAGCTGCGGGTGTTGGCGCTGTAGTTGAGGCGCTATCGCTGGAGCAACTTTCTCTTGGCCATGATGTGCGAGTTTTTGGACTTGAATCCTCAGATTGGTCACGGGTTGACAGATTTAGGTGGGAGGGTGCTCCAGTCGAAGCGCTGAAAGTTATTAGTTGGGCGCGTTCCTTCGGTCTTTCGCCAGGTTTAAGGACGGCTTTGTCGCGCTTTGAGCCGGATATTGTACATCTTCATGGTCTGTGGATGTATCCGTCTGTAGCAGTCCTGCAATGGCATCTTAGGACAGGTAATCCTTACATTTACTCACCCCACGGTATGCTATCGCCCGTCGCGCTCTCCTACTCCAAACATAAGAAACGGATTGCTCGAATTCTTTTTCAGGATAAGGTGATAAAACGTGCCGCCGCGCTTGTCGCATCTGCGGCAGCAGAAGCTGATGACATACGGTTGTTCGGCTTGAACGATCGAGTTTCGATTGTTCCTCACGGCATTCATGTTTCTCCCGTGCCTCCTACTTTCGATGTGCAAAATAAGAGCCTTCTCACCTTGGGGAGAATCCACCCTGTCAAGAATCTCCACACCCTCATCGAAGCGTGGGCGCTTCTCGAAAGCAAGCACACGGCTTGGTCGCTCCACATCGTAGGGCCAGATGAATGCGGGCACCGGTCTGAATTGCAAGATTTGGTCGCAAAACTAAAATTGCAACGTGTAACGTTCAGGGCGGCGGTTGATGGAAATCAGCGCAATGTTTCGATGGCCTCCGCTAACCTATTCGTGCTTCCCTCAAGATCCGAAAACTTTGCACTTACAGTTGCGGAAAGCCTAATGATGGAGACGCCTGTGATTGCTACACGCGGAGCACCATGGTCGGGTCTGGTCGACCAAAAATGCGGATGGTGGATTGAACACGGCGTCGACCCACTGGTCGCTGCGCTCGACGCAGCGATGAGTTTGCCTGAAGATAAACGTAACGCAATGGGGCAACGCGGCCGCGCTTGGATGCTTCGTGATTACTCTTGGGAATCTGTGGCTAACAGGATGCTGTCAGTGTATGATGACGCGATTGCCCAACGGTCGGTGGAGTCAACGCTTTGAGCTTGAGAGCTTGCAAAGATAATGTCTAAACGCGCTGAAATTGTTCCGTTGCCCACGATCAATTTTCGTAATCGGGCTCGACGGTTTTTGTGGCGCGTAGTTAGCGCTTTATTTTTTCGTCCCACTCCGGTGGCCGCTCATCGGTGGCGGTGTTTATTGCTCCGCCTGTTTGGCGCGACTGTAGATGCGGACGTGCACCCTTATCCTAGCGCAAGAATTTGGGCACCTTGGAACCTCAAATTGTATAGAGGAAGCTGCTTAGCCCCCGAAGTCGATTGTTATAACGTTGCTTGTGTCGAGCTGGGTGAGGGTGCGATTGTTAGTCAGAAGGCCTATCTATGCACAGCAGGTCATAATTTCGACGATCCGACTTTTCCCTTGACAGGGGCGGCAATTGTCATTGGTGACGGAGCTTGGGTTGCGGCAGGTGCATTTGTTGGCCCGGGTGTACGGATTGGTTCGCGTGCCGTCGTTTTGGCACACTCTGTCGTTGTGCGAGATGTGGCCGCTGAGATGGTGGTTGGCGGCAATCCCGCACGGGAAATTAGGAAGCGCGGAGACGAAGCCTAGTCTGTTGGCCTTGGACGCTGAACGAAGTTGCCGAGAATGTAAGGCAACTATATATTTCAATGACGGGCGTTGAATTAACTGGGCGCAATCAGACAAAGGGTTCGATTGACGGTATATGCTCGGTATCTAATAAATATCGTCACGACATCTTCTTAGAGGAGCGCAAATGACCGTCGAAGTTGATATAAGCGGGTATAGCTATGAGAATGCTTATCCTAATAGCTCCCATGCCTATTTGCTTCCTACATTGTCCGAAGAGCTGGCAGGGCTTCGATTGACCAAGGAAAAACGTTTATTTGAGCTTGGCTGTGGCAACGGTAGCATCGCGGCCGCTCTAAGCACTGTTGGTTGGGAAGTGTCGGGCGTTGATCCGTCAGAGGAGGGAATAGCACAGGCTAACAAAAAATATCCGGAACTTCGGCTCGAGATGGGATCAGCGTACGACGATTTGGTGGGGCGATTTGGGCGGTTTCCTGTTGTCACTAGCCTTGAGGTAATAGAGCACGTGTATGCACCGCGTGATTTTCTAAATAGCCTTTTTAGTTTGGTTGAGCCGGGTGGAACAGCGATTATAAGTACCCCTTATCATGGCTATTTGAAGAACCTTGTTCTCGCAATGACGGGTAAAATGGATGCCCATTTCACTGCGACGTGGGATCATGGGCATATCAAGTTCTGGTCGATCAGAACTTTGACCATTTTGTTAGAGGAAGCGGGATTTCGCGATATCCGCTTTAGAAGAGTGGGGCGAATTCCGGTGTTGGCGAAGTCGATGGTCGCTATCATGAAGCGACCAGGTTGAATTGTCATGCTGACAGTCGTGATATTAACGCATAACGAAGAGCGGCACATTGCGCGCGCCATAGAATCTGTCCGCCAGCTCGCTTCTCATATTTTTGTTTTAGATTCAGGATCAACAGACCGTACGGTTGAGATTGCCACACGCTTAGGCGCAGTGGTTCAGCATAATACGTGGACGAACTATGCGCGTCAGTTTAACCATGCGCTGGATCTCTTGCCCAACGGCACCGGCTGGGTGATGCGACTTGATGCCGATGAGGTGGTAAGTCCCAGCCTTGCCCGTGAAATCGCGGAGCAACTGCCGCGCCTTGCCGACGATATCGAAGGCGTTACGATCGGTCGCCGGATGAGTTTCATGGGGCGTCCGATCCGCCACGGCGGGGTATTTCCGATCCGCGTTCTGCGGATCTTCCGCCATGGAGCGGGCCGCTGCGAGGATCGCTGGATGGACGAACATATCAAAGTGTCGGGTCCGGTTGCCTGGCTTAAGGGCGAGATTCTTGACGACAATCTGAACTCCCTGTCCTGGTGGACCGCCAAGCACAATTCCTATGCCAGCCGCGAGGTTGTGGATCTTTTGAATCTAAAGCATGGTTTCATGACCCATGACAGCGTGGCGGGCCTTGCTGGTGGTCAAGCAGGGGTCAAGCGCTGGCTGAAAGAAAGGCTTTATGTTCGGTTGCCCAGTGGATTGCGGGCTTTCGCCTATTTCTTCTGGCGTTACGTCCTGCGGCTTGGCTTTCTTGATGGGCGCGAAGGACTTGCTTTCCATGTCTTGCAAGGATTTTGGTATCGCTTCCTTGTCGATGCAAAACTGGCGGAAGCCACAGCGTATATGATACGGAAAAAGGTCGATGCGCCAACGGCGATCCGCGATGTGCTTGGTATAGACGTAATGAAATGACGGCCATTAAATTTTCAATCATTACCGCCGTCTGGAACCGCGAGGCTACCTTAGGCGATGCGCTCGACAGCCTCGCGGCGCAAAGCTATGATAACTATGAACATCTGGTGCAGGATGGGGGCTCGACTGATGGCACTTTGGCTCTGCTGGCAGGGCGGCCCGATTGCCGGCGCAAGTTGATTTCTGAACGCGATGACGGGATCTATGACGCGTTGAACCGCGCAATGGCGCGAGCTAGTGGCGATGTCATCGGCCTTTTGCACTCAGACGATCTTCTGGCACACCCGCAAGTGCTGGCCCGCGTCGAGCGGTGTTTCGAGGAGACCAAGGCCGATGCCGTCTATGGCGACCTTGACTACGTTTCGGCTAGCGATACCTCCCGGGTAATCCGACATTGGAAATCCGGCGAATATCACCCGGCGAAACTGCGACGCGGCTGGATGCCACCGCATCCCGCGCTGTTTCTTCGGCGCAAGGTGATCGAGACTTGGGGCGGATACGACACCAGTTACCGCATCGCTGCCGACTACGATTCCATCCTGCGTTATTTTGCCAAAGGGCAAATTGCAGCGGCCTGGCTCCCCGAGGTTCTCGTCAAGATGCGGGTTGGCGGGGAGAGCAACCGTTCAATCGAACGGATCTTGCGCAAAAGCCGTGAGGATTTCAGCGCACTTCGCAGGAACAAGGTTGGAGGCATCGGCGCGCTGGCCGGCAAGAACTTGGGCAAACTCAGCCAGTTTTTAATCAGATCATAAGGAAAGACCATGACAAAGCGTGCCCTCATCACCGGCATTACCGGACAGGACGGCTCCTATCTTGCCGAATTCCTGCTCGAGAAGGGCTACGAAGTCCACGGCATCAAACGCCGTGCCTCTTCGTTTAACACCCAGCGGATCGACCATATCTACCAAGATCCCCACGCGCCCGATCCGAAGCTCAGCTTGCACTACGGCGATCTGACAGACACCTCGAACCTCACACGTATCCTGCAGGAGGTGCAGCCTGACGAGGTCTACAATCTCGGTGCACAAAGCCATGTCGCAGTAAGCTTTGAGGCTCCAGAATACACTGCTGACGTCGACGCCATCGGCACCCTGCGATTACTCGAAGCCATCCGCTTTCTGGGGCTGGAAAAGAAGACCCGCTTTTACCAAGCCTCGACGTCAGAGCTTTACGGCCTGGTACAGGAAATACCCCAATCCGAGACGACACCTTTTTATCCGAGGTCTCCCTACGCCGTTGCCAAGCTGTACGCTTACTGGATTACCGTCAACTACCGCGAGGCCTATGGCCTCTACGCGTGCAATGGTATTCTGTTCAATCACGAGAGCCCGAAGCGTGGTGAAACCTTTGTCACCCGCAAGATTACTCGTGGTCTTGCAAATATCAGTCAGGGGATCGAGCCTGGCCTGTTCATGGGCAACCTCGACGCCCTCCGTGACTGGGGCCACGCAAAGGACTACGTACGCATGCAGTGGATGATGCTGCAGCAGGACAGGCCGGAAGATTTCGTTATTGCCACTGGGCAACAACATTCAGTTCGTGATTTCATCTGCTGGTCGGCTGAAGAGCTGGGTATTCAACTGCGCTTTGAAGGCAATGGTATTGAAGAGATTGGAATTGTCGACACTGTCTCCGGCAATATAGCCACGGCGGTTAAGCCTGGGGACGTCATCGTGCGCGTTGATCCCCGCTATTTCCGTCCGGCGGAAGTTGAGACGCTGCTAGGGGACCCGGCCAAGGCCAAGAAAATGCTCGGCTGGGTACCGGAAATTTCGGTCCGCGAGATGTGCAAGGAGATGGTCGCAGCGGACCTTGAGACTGCCCGCCGCCATGCTTTGCTGAAGGCACATGGTTTCGACACACCCGTAGCGCTTGCAATCTGAGGCTTATTAATGACGATTTATGTTGCCGGGCACCGAGGCATGGTGGGTTCTGCTATCGTCCGTCAGTTGAAAGCTCAAGGGATTTCGCCACTCGTGCGCAGCCGTGCCGAACTAGACCTGACGGACCAAGCGGCTGTGCGGGAGTTTATGCAAGAAGAACGGCCCGAAGCGGTGATCGTTGCGGCAGCTAAAGTCGGCGGCATTCATGCCAACAACACCTACCCCGCTGATTTCATATACGAAAATCTGATGATGGAGTGCAATGTCATCCATCAAGCGTTCCTTGCCGGTGTGCGCCGCCTGCTATTTCTAGGATCCTCTTGTATCTATCCGAGGGCTATCTCGCAGCCCATGCGCGAGGAGGCGCTGCTATCCGGCGCGCTCGAGCCCACCAACGAGCCCTATGCCGTTGCCAAGATTGCTGGGATCAAGCTGTGCGAAAGCTACAACCGCCAATACGGCACTGATTATCGGTCCGTAATGCCCACCAACCTCTATGGCCCGGGTGACAATTTTCACCCTGAGAATAGCCACGTATTGCCTGCACTTATCCGCCGTTTCCATGAGGCAAAAGAGCAAAGCCTTGATGAGGTTGTGATCTGGGGGACGGGGACCCCACGTCGCGAGTTTCTGCATGTCGATGATATGGCCTCGGCCAGTTTGTTCGTGCTAGACCTCACCATCGATGTTTATCAGGCTAATACGCAGCCCATGCTAAGCCACATAAACGTTGGCAGCGGCACGGACATTTCGATCCTTGAGCTTGCCCAGCTTATCGCTCGCATCATAGGATTTGATGGCGCCATATCGATAGACCCCTCCAAGCCAGATGGTACGATGCGCAAGCTAATGGATGTTAGCCGACTTAGGCAGATGGGCTGGCAAGCTCAGACCGGCCTTGAGCAAGGTATCCGCGATACGTACCAATGGTATCTAAACAACCACCGTGTGTTGATGGCGGAGTAAAATGCCCCAGAAGTGACATTTGAAAATTCCCCACTTCTTCTCGTTGACCCTGTCCGGGGCGCGCCCCGGACAGGGTCAAATTCCAAAAATCCGGCATAGCTTCCCCGGTGGGAGGCGGTGCTGCGATGAAGAAGCTTGGAGATCTGATGATGATCCTGGATTTGCACCGCCAAGGCGTGAAGATTGCCGCCATAGCCCGGCAAGTCGGCATCGACCGCAAGACAGTCCGCAAATACATTGGCCGTGGCATTGAGGTGCCGACCTACGGTCCTCGCCAACCGCGCGAACGCCTGCTTGATCCTCACATGGGTTACTTGCGAGCGCGTCTGGAAGCCTATCCAGGATTGAGCGCGCAGCGGCTCGCGCGTGAGCTTGGCGAACGCGGCTACACCGGTGGCTACAGCACGGTGCGCGACGTGGTGCGCACGCTACGACCGGCAGGTGGAGGCAAGCCATATGCCGTGCGCTTCGAGACGCCTGCGGGCGAGCAGGCTCAAGTCGACTTTGCACAATTCCGCGTGCGTTTTGCCGACGCGCCCGATCGCGTGCAAATCGTCTGGCTGTTCTCCATGGTTCTGGGCTTCTCCAGGCTGATCTGGGGCCGGTTCGTCATGCGCCAGACTATGCCGAGCGTGCTGGCATGCCATCGTGCGGCATTCGAGGCGATCGGCGGCGTGCCGCGCGAGATCCTGTACGACCGCATGAAGACTGCCGTTATCGGTGAAGATGAGGATGGCCGTGTCGTCTACAATCGCACGCTGGGGGAGTTTGCGAAGCATTACGGCTATCTGCCGAAGGCCTGCCGCGCTTATCGGCCGGAGACCAAAGGCAAGGTCGAGCGGCCATTCCGCTACATTCGCGAGGACTTCTTCCTGGGCGGCGCGTTCCGCGATCTGCACGACCTGAACGCGCAGTTCGACCGCTGGCTGAGCACTGTCGCCAATCCCCGCCTGCACGCATCTACAGGGCGTGTCGTCAACGAGGCCTTCGCCGAGGAACGGCCTGCGTTGCAGCCTTTGCCCCTGGTGCCGTTCGGTGCCGTCCTCAAGCTGGAGCGCCGGATCAGCCATGAAGGAATGGTCAGCGTCGGCGGCAACTACTACTCGGTCCCCGATGCAACCCGACGCCGCGTTGTCGAAGTCCACAGCCTCGCTGACGAAATCCGGATCTTTGAAGATGATCGCCTGATCGCACGCCATCCATTGCTGGAAGGGCGGCGGCAACGTTCCCTTCTTGATGGACACCGGCGCCATCAGCGCCGGAACGACGATCTGCCGTTGCCGCATGGATTTACCGGACAGCAAGTGGCGCGCCGCTCTCTCGACATTTATGCCGCCATTGGTCAGCAACTAGCAGGAGCAAGAGCATGAACTCGCTGCTGCCGGACCCGTCAGCGTCCGTGCTCGACCGCATCAAATGCAGCATGGTTGGCCTCAAGATGCCGCGCGCGATCGAAGTCGTCGATGATTGCGTATCGCGTCTCGACCGTGGAGAGATCACAGCCCTTGAGGCTGTGGAGCAGTTGTTGCTCGAGGAGCTGACCTTCCGTGAGGAGCGCCGCATACGTACGGCGCTGCGCATGGGTAGGGTCAATACCGTGAAGACGCTGGCCGGATACGACTTCTCGTTCCAACCCTCGCTCGACAAGGCCAGGATCATGGCACTGGCCGAACTCAACTTCGTTGCGCGCGCCGAGGTCGTCCATCTGCTCGGCCCGCCCGGTACCGGCAAAAGCCACTTGGCCAGTGCTCTTGGCCTGGAAGCCGTCAAAGCAGGCAAAAGCGTCACCTTCATCACGCTGGCCGATCTGATCGGCGCCCTCGCCAAAGCCGAACGCGAAGGCACATTGCGCGAGCGGCTTCGCTTCTACTGCCGGCCATCGCTCCTGATCGTCGACGAGATCGGATACCTCCCGGTCATACCCGGGGGCGGCAACCTGTTCTTCCAATTGGTCAACGCGCGCTACGAAAAGGGTGCCATGATACTGACCTCGAACCGCGGCTTTGCCGAGTGGGGAGACATCTTCGGCAGCCCTGTAGTCGCAACAGCCCTGCTCGATCGATTGCTGCATCATGCCATCGTCATCCAGATCGATGGCTCAAGCTACCGCTTGCGTCGGCACGCCGATCTGCTGCCCGAACACATCAGATCAAATGCGCGAATTACACCGCCCGCTCTGGTTGAACCTCGCCGCCGCGGTCGCCCACCCAAGAATGGAGGACAGCCGCCAACCAACTGACCGCCCAAAGCCCAAAGTGGGGAATTTTACTTTGCCACTTCCGGGGATTTTTACAGTGCCGTTGACACC
>NZ_JRVC01000038.1 GCF_000807925.1 Novosphingobium subterraneum
GCTGTGCCGGTGATCGTGCTGGCGCCTTCCGGACCGCTCTTTGAAAAGACCGTCAGCAACATGCAGGAAGTGCGCGCCCGCGGCGGCAAGGTCGTGCTGATCTCGGACGCCGAAGGCATTGCCGAAGCGGGCGAGGGGTGCCTGGCCACCATCGAGATGCCGAAGGTCCACCCGCTGATCGCGCCGCTGGTCTATGCGGTGCCGGTGCAGTTGCTCGCCTACCATGTCGCCGTGGCCAAGGGCACTGACGTCGATCAGCCGCGCAACCTGGCGAAGTCGGTCACCGTAGAGTAACCGCTTTAGAGCGCTCGCCATTCTCCGGGCGCAATCCCGTCGAGTGTCCAGTCGCCGATCTGCCAGCGGACGAGGCGCAGTGTCGGGTGGCCGACGGCGGCGGTCATGCGGCGGACCTGGCGGTTGCGACCTTCGCGGATCGTGAGGCGCAACCAGCTGTCGGGGATCGATTTTCTCACGCGGATCGGCGGATCGCGGGGCCAGAGCGCCGGGTCGTCGATCCGCTCCGCCCTGGCGGGTAGGGTGGGGCCGTCCTTGAGCGTGACCCCCTTGCACAGCGCCTGCAGTGCGGCCTCGTCGGGCTCGCCTTCCACCTGAACGAGATAGGTTTTTGGCAGCTTGTGGCGCGGGTCGGCGATGCGGGACTGGAGGTGGCCGTCGTCGGTCAGGAGGAGCAGGCCTTCGCTGTCATGGTCAAGCCGGCCGGCCGGGTAAACGCCCGGGAAGTCTATGAAATCCGCGAGCGTGGGCCGGGGCGGGCCAGTGCGTTCGGGAGAGAACTGGCAGAGCACGCCAAAGGGCTTGTTGAACGCAATGAGGGCCATCCGCCGCGCTTAGGCGCTTGATTCCTGGGCGGCAATCGCGCGTTTCCAACTCTCGCGGGCAGAAAGCGAACTCCAGCGGTCGCGCAGCGAACTCGGCACGAACTCTTCGAGGCCGACCGACAGCGCGAGCATGATCGCATAGCCAACCGAGATGTCGGCCATGGTGAACCGTCCGGCAGCGACGAATTCCTCACCCATCATGCCTTCCGCATTCCGCAATCGCGAGCCGAACCATTCGGCGTAGTCGCGCGCGATTTCGGGGCGGCGCTCTCCGGGCCTGGCAAAGACCTGGTAGCGCAGGTGGATGGTCTGCGGGAAGGTGAGCGTCGCCTCGCCCATGACGAGGAAGTTGAGGTAGGCGGCGTAGCCTTCCTCGTGCGGGGCGACGGCGAGGTCCGTCGGGCCATACTTCGTGGCGAGGTAGTGCGGGATCGCGACGCTTTCGGTCATTCTCACATCGCCATCGATCAGGACCGGAATCGTGCCCAAGGGGTTGATTTCGTGCATGCCTTCATGCCGGTGGCGCGGCGGGAAGGGGAGGGTGTGGAGCCGGTAGGGCAGGCCCATTTCCTCAAGCGCCCAGAGCGCGCGGAAGGAGCGGGCGTTCTTGCAGTGGTAGAGCGTGAGCATGGCGTGAGGATTGCGGGACAGCGTGCGCAGCACAAGGGCAAGTTTTCGACACATTGCCGCAAAGTGCTGGTCGTGAAGGCAATCCATAGGACACGACGGGTCGTTACTTACACTGAGGAGAATAAGGATGCGTGTCATTCGGGCGATGGTGCCTACTGCCCTCGGGCTTTCCCTGGCGAATCTGGCCCTGCCGCATCCGGCATTGGCGCAGACAGCGCCTTCGGCCACCGCTCCTGTGCGGCCAGCGGGACCGCCGATGGCACCTCAGGGGTGGACGATGACCGTGGGCGTGGCGCCGGTGTTCGGCATGGCCTGGGCCGGATCGAAGGACACCGCACTGTCGATCTTCCCGGACCTGCGGATCAACTACAAGGACACGCTGTTCCTTTCGGTGCAGGATGGCCTCGGCTGGAACGCGGTGAACCGCGATGGCTGGAAGGCAGGGCCGATCGTGCGGACCCGCTTCGGGCGGAACGATGACGATGGCGGATCGCCGTTCCTGATTGCCGGGGGCAGCGATGCCCTGCGCGGGATGGGCGACGTGGACATTGCCGGCGAGGCCGGCGGCTTTGTCGAGAAGCGGCTGGGCGCGAAGAAGCAGTGGCGCCTGCGGGCCGAGGTCCGGCAGGGCTTTGGCGGGCACGAGGGCGTGGTGGGCGACGTGTTGGCGCAGTATTCCGGGCGCTCGGGCAAGGTGATCTATGCGGTGGGGCCGCGCGCGACCTTTGCCAGCGGCGATTTCATGCGGACCTATTACGGGGTGGATGGGGCCCAGGCGGCGCGCACGGGCCTGGCGGTTTCGCGGCCCGATGGCGGGCTGGTTTCCTACGGGTTGGGCGCCAGCCTGATCCGGCCGCTCAGTCCGAAGCGGGCGGTGGCGGTGTTTGCCGGCGTGGACCGGCTGGGCGGCGAGCCTGCGGCGAGTTCGCTGATCCGGGAGCGCGGGCAGCGCACGCAGTTTTCGGTCGGTCTGGGGTATTCCTACCGGTTTGGGCTTTAATATTCGGGGGGTGCGCCTTTGCCCACCCCCAACCCCTCCCGCAGGCGGGAGGGGAGAATAATGGGCTGACGATCAGTTGATGGAAATGACGCCATCGACGGCGCGCCATTCCTGCGGGCCAATCAGGTGATTGTGGGCGATGCGGACCGAGTGGAGGGCGGCCTCGATTTCGCGCCGCCAGTGATCGAGGAAGCCGTGGAGGCGCGGGAACCGGGGGGCGAGATCGTATTGCTGGAAGGCGAACATCTGCAGCAGGCTGGGGTGGTCCGGCAGGTAATAGTGGATCTGGATGGTGGTGAGGCCGTAGCCTTCCATCTGCAGCCGGATATCCTCCCCAAGGGTGTTGGCGCCTATCACACGTCCCATGCTCTTCCTTCCTTCGGTTCGGAAGGAGCACCGGCCTGAAAGGAGCGCGATGCTCCGACCCATGCAAAAGTCGCAAAGACAGTTTCAGTTGTGACGAAAAATCCTGAAGATGCGGTGAACCGTCAAGAGGCGCAAAAAGCGTATTCCACAATCAGGATGCGGTAACGGGCGCGATCTGTTCGCACTTGGCCTTGGTATCCGACGTGCCGCCGCCGCCGAGCATTGTCGCGGCGATGAAGCCACCGACGACGAGCAGGACGAAGCCGACGGTGACAAGGCCGAGGTACTTGTCGATGAAGCGCTTGATCGGCGCACCGAACAGGCGGAACAGCACGCCGACGATCATGAAGCTGATGGAGCGGCTGACGATGCTGGCAAGGATGAACGGCACCAGCGGCATGGCGATGAAACCGGCGGTGATCGTCAGCAGCTTGAACGGGATGGGCGTGGCGCCCTTGATCATGATGATCTCGACCCCGTATTCGCGCAGGTAGCACGCCGCCTTGGGGAAGCTCTCGGTCAGGTGCAGCGCGGCCAGCAGCTGGGTGCCGACAGTGTCATAGAGGCCATAGCCGATTGCGTAGCCGAGCAGACCGCCCAGCACCGACGCAATCGTGGCAACAGCGGCGAAGCGCACGGCCTTCCGGGGTTCAGCGAGACACATCAGGCCGAGCAGCGGATGCGGCGGGATCGGGAAGAAGCTTGCCTCCATGAACGCGAACAGCGCGAGCCACCATTCGGCATGGGGGTGCGCGGCCTTGGCCATGGTCCAATCGTAAAGGCGGCGAAGCATCGGGATCCCGTTCGTTGTTGCGGTTGTGCGGATAGGGGAGGCGGGGACGGAGTGCCAGACCTTCTTGTGGTTTGGTTATGCCGAAGGCCGAAGATAACCTTATTGGCACTTTTTGGTTGACTTTCCCGGTTGATTGAGTACATATCAAGAACATCGCGAGGCCGAATCGTTCTGAAAGCGCGAACGGCGGGGCGATGGCGTCAAGAAAGCTCAATTCCGAAAGGGATGGTCCGCATGGCCAAGCCGAAAGTGCAGCCGGGTGCCGATGAGTCATGTGCGGAGACTGCGTGCGCAGACGTTCCTGATAGGGAACTGGCACCTGCGCCACCGGTGAAGACGAATAAGAGCAACAGGCCGTGGCGACCGGTGTTTCTGGCCGTGCTGGCCGAAACGTCGAACGTGACGGCGGCGGCAGCGGCGGCGGACATTCCGGCCTCGCGGGCCTACAAGGACAAGCGCGACGACAGCGAATTTGCCGCCAGGTGGCGCGAGGCGCTGTGCGAGGGTTACGACCTGCTGGAGATCGAAGTGCTGCATCGGCTGCGCTTCGGCGAGCCGAAGGATGGTGCGAAGTTCGACAATGCGACCGCGCTGCGCCTGCTTTCGCAGCACCGCGAGACCGTGGCGCGCGAGCGGGCGATCCGCGACAATGCCGACGTCGAAGCCGTGCGCCAATCGCTCCATGCCAAGCTGCTGCAGATCCGCGAGCAAGTGCAGAAGCAGCGCCAGGCTGCGGCCATGGACGTGAGCGCGCATGGCTGAGCGGGCTTTGCTGGACTGGCTGTCCGATGCAAGCCCCGAGCGCGTTGCCGCTTTCGTCGAAGGACTGGACGACAAGGAGATTATCGAGTGGCCGTTCGACTGGCGGACCTGGGCGCGGGAAAACCAGCTTGCCCCGGACGACGACTGGCGGGTGTGGCTGGTCATGGCCGGGCGCGGGTTCGGCAAGACGCGGCTGGGCGCGGAATGGGTGCGCAGCGTGGCGGAGGGCGATCCGGAGGCGCGGATCGCGCTGATCGGATCATCGCTCCACGAAGCGCGCAGCGTGATGGTGGAAGGCGAGAGCGGGCTGCTTTCGATCGGGGCACCGTGGCGGCGGCCGACCTATGAAAGTTCGGTCCGGCGCCTGACTTGGCCGAACGGGGCACAGGCGTTCCTCTATTCGGCGGGCGAACCGGAAGCCTTGCGCGGGCCGCAGCACAGCCATGCCTGGTGCGACGAGATTGCCAAGTGGGACAACATGTCAAACCGGGCGCTTTCGACCTGGGACAACCTGCTGATGGGGCTGCGGCTGGGGAGCGATCCCAGGCTGGTGGCGACGACCACGCCGCGACCGGTGCCGCTGGTGGCGCGGGTCATGGGTGGCCAGAACTCGGACAGGCGTGAAGACGTGGTGGTGACGCGGGGCACGACCTTCGACAACGCCGCGAACCTGCCGGAGCGCTTCCTTGAGGCGATGCGCACGACTTTTGGCGGGACCATGCTAGGCCGGCAGGAACTGCTGGGCGAGATGATCGAGGATCTGGTGGGCGCGCTGTGGAGCCGCCGCCTGATCGAAGAGAGCCGCGAAGACGCAGCGCCGCCGTGCACGCGGATCGTGATCGGAGTGGACCCTCCGGCGAGCGCGCATGGCGATGCCTGCGGGATCGTGGTGTGCGGCATCGGGGATGACCGGATCGCCCGGGTGCTGGCCGACTGTTCGGTGGAACAGGCCAGTCCCGAGCGCTGGGCCCGCGCCGTCGTCAATGCCGCGCAGGCCTGGTCGGCTGACCGGGTGGTGGCCGAGGCGAACCAGGGTGGCGAGATGGTGAGCGCGGTGCTGCGTGCGGCACAGGCGAGCCTGCCCCTGCGCCTTGTCCATGCAAGCCGGGGCAAGGCGGCGCGGGCCGAGCCGGTGGCGGCGCTCTATGAAGCGGGGCGGGTGCGCCATGCCGGAATGTTCGCAAGGCTGGAGGACGAGTTGTGCGGAATGATGCCGGGCGGCGAATACCAGGGGCCGGGGCGATCTCCAGACCGGGCGGATGCCTGTGTCTGGGCGCTGACCGAGCTGATGCTGGGGCAACAGGCGGAGCCGCGCATCTGGTTTGATTGAAGGTTTTGGTGGTGCTGCTTGCCCACCCCACCCCCTCGCGCTTGCGGGAGGGGAGAAGAGAAGTGCGCCTTGCGGGGCGGTCATTCAGTTCATCATGAAAGGCAGACTATGTCGTTCTTTCAATCGCTTGCTGCTGCCTTCAAGGGCGAGGCGGTGACGCCGCGCGCGCCGCTGGGGCGCAGTTTCGTCTCGCCGTGGATTGCCGCTTCGGACTGGCGCGGGGATAGCGCCCGCGGGCCGATCAACTATCCCGTGGCGATCCGCGAGGCCTACTTGCGCAACCCGGTGGCACAGCGCGCGGTGCGGCTCGTGGCCGAAGGAATCGGCGGGGCACCGGTCAGGGCTTCGCAGCCCGAGCTGCTGGCGCTGATCAGCGAGACCAGCGCGGGCCAGCCGCTGATCGAGACGCTGGCGGCGCATCTGCTGCTGCACGGCAATGCCTATGTCCAGGTGCTGCGCGATGCCGATGGCGTGCCGGTGGAGCTGTTTGCGCTGCGGCCCGAGCGGGTGACGGTGATCCCCGATGCTGGCGGATGGCCTGCGGCCTTTGCCTACAAGGTCGGCGAGAAGGCGATGCGGATCGAGGCGACGGACGACTTCGGGCGTCCAAATCTGATCCATGTGAAGCACTTCCATCCGCTTGACGATCATTATGGCGCGGGGTGCCTGGAGGCAGCCGAGGAGGCTGTGGCCATCCACAATGCAGCGGCGGGCTGGAACCGCGCGTTGCTGGAGAATGCGGCGCGGCCTTCAGGGGCGCTGGTCTATGATCCCGGCGAGCCGGGGGCGGCTCTCTCTGCCGACCAGTTCGAGCGGATCAAGGCGGAGCTGACGGCGGCCTATTCGGGCATGGGCAATGCCGGGAGGCCGATGCTGCTGGAAGGCGGCCTCAAGTGGCAGGCGCTGGCGCTGACCCCTGCGGACATGGACTTTGCCACGCTCAAGGCGGCGGCGGCGCGCGACATCGCTCTGGCCTTCGGCGTGCCGCCGATGCTGCTGGGGATTCCGGGCGACAACACTTATGCGAACTATCGCGAGGCGAACCGGGCGCTGTGGCGGCTGACGCTGCTGCCGCTCGCGGGGAAGGTGCTCTCCGCGCTGGCCGAGGGGCTGTCAGGTTCGTTTGCCGGGGCGGCGCTGAGCGTCGATCTCGATGCGGTGCCGGCGCTGGCCGAGGATCGCGAGCGGTTGTGGGCCCAGGTTTCGGGCGCGGACTTCCTTTCGGCTGAGGAGAAGCGCCAAATGCTCGGCTTTGGGCTCGGGATCGGTGAGGTGGCGGCATGACCCGCGAGGACATGCTGGCGCGGCTGGTCGCGCAGGCCGAGGACGAGGGCGGCGATCTCGTCACCTTGCGGGCGATCGTGGAGGAGGCTTCGGACCTCGGCGCGGCGCGGGTGCTGAGCCGGATGGGGCTGGCTGACGATCATGCGCCGACCGACATGGCAGAGCTGCGTCAGCTGCTGGGCGCCTGGCGCGATGCCAAGGCGAGCGCGTGGAAGGCCGTGGTGACCTGGGTGGTGCGGGGCCTGCTGGCGCTGCTGCTGCTGGGCATCGCGGTGCGCACGGGCCTGATGGAGCTGGTGCGTTGAGCGCCCCGGTGCGGTTCGCGGGCTACGCCGCGATCTTCCGCAAGCGCGACAGCGGCGGCGATACGATCCTGCCGGGCGCGTTCAAGGGCAGTCTCGAGCGCAGGCTCGCCGAAGGGCTGAAGCTGCCGCTGCTGTGGCAGCACCGCCCCGACCAGCGCATCGGCTGGATCGAGAGCGCAGGCGAGGACGAGCGCGGCCTGCGCGTGGTGGCGCGGATCGATGCCGCGGATTCGGCGGCGGCGCGGGCGCTCAAGAACGGCGCGGTGGACGGGCTTTCGTTCGGATACCGCGTGCTCAAGGGCCGGGCGCTGCCGGGAGGGCGCGAGCTCGAGGACCTCGACCTGTTCGAGGTGAGCCTGGTGACCCGGCCGATGCAGCCGCTGGCGCGGGTCCACTACGTCGAGCCCGAGGCGGGCTGATTTTCCCGAAACCGAAGTCCCCGATGGGCCGCGCGGTCCCGTGCGACCTGTTTCATGCAGAAAGGACGTTGAGCCACATGGATAATCTGGAGATCGAAACCAAGGCCGATGCCATCGCTGAATCGTTCGACATCGTCGAGCGCCAGGATGCGCACGATGCCGCCATCGCCGCGCTGCGCAGCGAGGTGGAGGAAGTGAAAGGCCGGATCGAGCGGGCGGGCCGCATGGCGGTTCGTCCCATGCTCGCTGGCAGTGCGGAAGGCGGTCAGGAGATCAACGGCTTCATCGACGGCTATGTCCGCCATGGCCGCGAGACCGAGCTGAAGGCGCTTTCGGGCACCGTACCGGCCGATGGCGGCTTTGCCGTGCCGCAGAAGATCGACGAGATGATCGCGCGCCGCATGGTGGAGATCAGCCCGATCCGTTCGGTGGCCAATGTCGTGCAGACCGGCACTTCGGGCTTCCGTCGCCTGGTGTCGATCGGCGGCGCGGCTTCGGGCTGGGTCAGCGAGACCGGGGCGCGTCCCGAAACGGCAAGCCCCAAGCTGGCCGAGATCCTGCCGCCGACCGGAGAACTCTACGCCAATCCTTCGGCGACGCAGGCGATGCTCGATGACGCGGCGTTCGATGTCGAGAGCTGGCTGGCGGGCGAGATCGCGACCGAATTTGCTCGCGCCGAAGGTGCGGCGTTCATCAACGGTACCGGCACCAACCAGCCCAAGGGCTTCCTCACCGCCACGACCAGCGCTGCAGGCGACAATACCCGTGCCTTCGGGGCGCTGCAGTTCATCGGTTCGGGCAATGCCTCCGGCTTTGATAGTGCGCCGGAGGCCAAGCTGATCGATCTGGTGTTCCAGATGAAGGCGCCGCTGCGCCAGGGCGCAGTGTGGGTGATGAACTCGACCACGCTGGCGACGATCCGCAAGCTCAAGACTTCGGACGGCGCGTTCCTGTGGCAGCCGGGTCTGGTACAGGGCCAGCCCGATCGCCTGCTCGGCTATCCGGTGGTCGAGGCCGAGGACATGCCGGATGTGGCGGCCAACGCCTTCCCGATCGCGTTCGGCAACTTCAAGGCCGGCTACCTGATCGCGGAACGCCGCCAGACGACGATCCTGCGCGATCCCTATACCAACAAGCCCTACGTCCAGTTCTATGCCACCCGCCGCGTGGGCGGGCAGGTCATGGACAGCGATGCGATCAAGCTGCTGAGAATCACGGCCTGATCGGCGTTCGGCTGACCCTTCCGGAAGCCTGACGGCCTCCGGATGCCTGCGGCGGTTCCTCCCCCTGCCGCCGCAGGCCCCCTTTCCTTCCAAGATGACCGGAGATTGCCATGATGCGGGCAATTGTCGCGCCGCCAGCCGTGGCCTCGGCGGCGCTTAGCGAACTGAAGGCCTGGCTCGGGATTTCCCGGACCGCCGACGATGGCGAGCTGGCCTCGCTGATGCGCGCCGCGTTTGACGTGTGCGAGGGCTTTACCGGCACGATGCCGCTGCAATCGGGCTGCGAGGACGTGCTGGAAGCCAGTGGCGAGTGGCAGGCGCTCTCGGCGCGACCGGTTACCGCGATCACCGCGATGGCAGGTCTGAGCACGGGGGGTCTGCGCACGGCGCTGGCTTCGACCGATTACGAGCTGGACATTCGTGCCGATGGCACCGGCCTTGTGCGGTTGCGCCGGCCGATCGAGCAGACGCGGGTGGTGGTGACCTATGTTGCCGGTCTTGCCAGCGACTGGACCACTTTGCCCGAGGCGATCCGCCATGGCGTGATCCGGCTTGCGGCGCACCAGCATCGCGCGCGTGACGACGATAAGAAGGCGGCAACGCTGCCGCCGGCCGTGGTCGCCGCGCTGTGGCGGCCGTGGCGGCGGATGCGCCTCGCATGATCGAGGGGCGGGCTGATGGCGCCGGGCTGGTGCGGCGGCTGACCGAGAAAGCGCAGGCGCTGGCCAAGGCGCGGGCGGCAATGCTGGCGCAGGGCAAGAGCGCGCGGCGGTGGCGCCAGGCAGGTTTGCTCTGGCCCTTGTTCGGAAAGGAATAGGCAATGGAAATTCCCTTTCGCGCCGTGCTGATCGACTGGCTGGCAAATGATCCGGCGCTGGGCGCGGCGCTCAACGCGGTGGTCGAGGAAGCACCTTCGCGCGTGGCCTTGCCGTGGCTGGCGCTGACGGCAAGCGCGAGCACCAACTGGGGCACCAAGACGCTCGCCGGGCGCGAGATCCGCGTGGCGCTGGAGCTGAACTTTCGCAGCGACGATCCGCTGGGCTGCGCGGCGCTGGTCGCGGCGATCGAGGCGCGGGTCGAGAGCCTGCCCTACGACCAGGCAGCGAGTGGTTTCCGCATTGCCAGCCTGGCGATGCTGAAGGCGCGGGCCGAACAGCGTGGCGAAGCGGTGCGGGTGGTCGTGCTGGAATATCGGGCGCGCGTGATGGCGGCCTGACACCTCATTCTGTTTCAAGGAGAACCGACATGGCAGCACAGAAAGGAAGCGCCTTTCTGCTGAAGATCAGCGATGGCGCGGCAACGCCGACCTACAACACCGTGGCGGGCCTGCGGACCACGCAGATGTCCATCAACGGCGAGGCGGTGGTCATAACCTCGAAGGATTCGGGCGGGTGGCGCGAGCTGCTTTCCGGTGCGGGGACGCGCTCGGTGACGGTGAGCGCGGCGGGCATCTTCCTTGGCAGCGCGGCTGAAGGCCAGGTGCGCGGCTATGCCCTTTCCGGGACCATCGCCGACTACGAGCTGTCGTTCGAGGGTGGCGAGAAGATGCGTGGGCGTTTCCTCGTCCAGCGGCTCGACTACTCGGGCGATTTCAACGGCGAGCGCAACTATACGATGACGCTCGAAAGCTCGGGCGTGGTGGCGCAGGTCTGATGGCGGATGCAGCCAACCCGCACCGCGGTGAAGCGGTGCTATCGCTTGGCGGGCAGCCGCTGGTGCTGCGCCCGACCTTCGGCGCCCTGGTGGCAGCGGAGGAGGAACTCGGCTCGCTGTTTGCATTGGTCGAGCGGGCGAGCGCCGGGCAGCTGCGGCTGGGCGAGATGGTCGCGCTGTTCTGGCACGCCTTGCGCGATCGCAACGGGCTTGAGCGCGCCGACTTTGCCGAGGCGGTGGCGCGCGAAGGACTGGCCGCCTGTACGCCGGTGCTGCGTGCACTGATCGTGCAGGTGCTGAAGGGCGGCGGATGAGCGGCACCTTCGGCAAGGTGGCAGCGCGGCTATCGGGACAGGCCGCGCTGCTGCTGGGCTGGTCACCCAACCGGTTCTGGTCGGCGACACCCGAGGAACTGGCCACCGTCCTTGCCGCGATGCGCACGCCCGATGGCGAGGGCGTGGATCGCGGCACAATCGACAGACTGATGGAGCAAGATCGTGACGGATGAACTCGACACGCTGATGATCGACGTGCGCGCCAATACGTCCGGCTTCACGGCGGACCTGGCGCAGATGCGCGGGAGCTTCGATTCGATCCTGGTCGACGGGTTCGGCCGGGCAGGCGACACGCTGGAGCGCGGATTGCTGGGTGCGATCCGGCGCGGCTCGCTGGGGTTCGAAGACTTGCGACGCGTGGCGCTGAACGTGGTCGGCGACATTGCCGCGCAGGCGCTGCAGACCGGGATCGGCTCGATTGGCGGGGCAACGGGCGCGCAATCGGGCGGGATCGGCGGCCTGCTGACGGGACTGGTCTCATCGATCTTCGGATTGCCGGGGCGCGCCACGGGCGGGCCGGTGGCACCGGGCAGGGGTTACCTCGTGGGCGAGCGTGGTCCGGAGCTGTTCGTGCCGACGTCAGCCGGGCGCGTGGAGCCTTCGGTCGGCGGGGGGCGAGGGCGGGACGTGAACGTTTCGATTCGGATCGTCAGCCCGCAAGGCAGCAACCAGCCCGAAAGCCTGCGCCGTTCGGGCAAGCAGGTGGCGCAGGCGGTGCGCCGTGCTCTCAACGAATTCTGATCAGGCGGGGAACCGGCGATGAGTTACTGGCTGGCCAAGCGCCGCACGGTGCAGCATACCGACACGATCCAGCGCTTCGATCCGCGCTTTTGGACGGTGAATTTCCCAAGGCCCGCAATGGCCTCGGTGGTGACGACCGCGCCCGATGCGCTGCGGGTGGACGCGGTGTTCCGCAAGGCGGACGATCTGGTCGGGCTGATCTGGGAATCCGAAGACAAGTGGGATCACCCGCTGCTGGCCTATGAAACGCGGCGCGATTATTCGCGGCTGACGCTTTCGTTCCGCTGGCGATCGGGCGGGGTCCTGCCCCTTGATGCGGTAAACGGGCCGACGCTGACCATCGAGGGACGCGATGCGGCTGGCAATGCGCGGGCCTGGTACGTGCGGCTGTGGAACTATGCCAGCGGCTCGCCAACCGATGCGCAGATCACGCTGAAGTTTTCAGAACTCGACGGCGGGTTCCTGCTGCCGGCCGAAGCTGACCCGGTGCATCCGGCGGATATCGACCGGCTGTTCATCTCGCTGGTGGCGCCGGGCTATGCGCCGGGCAGTGCGACGCCGTTTGCGACTTCGGCGGCGGGGTGGGCGGAGCTTTCCGATATTTCCTGCCAGGGGCACAAGCCGATGCTGGAACTGGGTGACGTGATGGTCCCGCCGCATGGCCTCGCCATGTGCACCGGCTATGACGACGCCTACAACCTGACGCCGGCACGACTGCTGCGGCAGATCCGGGGCCTGGGCTATCGCGGCAGCATCAACCACTACATCGGCATGAGCCACTTCTATTCGCTAGTACCGGACGGGGCAGGCGGGTTCGTGGTCGATCCCTGGCAGCCAGCGATGAACCCGGCGGCGCAAAAGTGGCATGAGGCGTTCTTCGCCGGGGCCAAGGCAATGGGGCAGACGATCATCGCCTCGCAATCCTATGAGGTGCTGGCGCAGAACTGCCCGGCGGCGTGGCAGCAGAAGGCGTGGGACGGAGCGCCGGCCCGGACGGGATGGGTGCCGCCTTCGGCACTGCTTTCGCCCGCGAACGCACAGGCGATGGCGTGGGTGCGCAAGGTTGGCGTGGCGCTGGTCGGCCTGATGCAGGGCGCCGGGCTGCCGGTGCGGCATCAGGTGGGCGAACCGTGGTGGTGGGTGACGCAGGACCGGCGCATCTGCATCTACGACGACGCGGCCAAGGCGGCGTTTGGCGGCAGTCCCGTAAACATTCCGGACATGGGCGCGAACCTTGACGCGGCGCAGAAGAGCCTGCTCGATCAGGCAGGCGCCTTGCTGGCGCAATCGACGGCGGACCTCGCCGCAGCGGTGAAAGCGGCTGCGGGCAGTGCCGGGGCGGAGAGGCTGCTGCTGGCATTCCTGCCGACCGTGCTCGATCCCGTGACGCCCGAGGCTTACCGCGCGAATCTGCCCGTCGGATGGGCCTCGCCTGCTTTCGACGTGCTGCAGCTGGAAGACTACGATTGGGTCACGGCGGGCAAGGATGCGCTGCGCGCCGAGGCGCGGGTGATGGCCGAGGCGCGACTGGGCTACCCGCGATCGAAGCAGCACTACCTCTCAGGCTTCGTGCTGTTTGCGGACAATGCGGAAGTGGAATGGGCCCGCATCGATGCGGCGGCGAGCGAGGCGGCTGGCCTTGGGGTGGCGGAAACCTTCATCTGGGCTCTGCCGCAGGTTTCGCGCGACGGCTTTACCCGGCTTCCCGACAAGAGCGGAGACGAGACCATGCAATCCTTTGACGATGTCCTGTTCCCGCTGGCGCTGGGACGGGACGCTTCGGTGACGCCGGAATTCTCGACCAATGTCACGATCACGGCTTCGGGCTTCGAGCGGCGTAACAGCCTGTGGTCGGATGCCAGGCTGCGCTTTGACGTGGGGCCGGGCGTGCGGTCCGAGGCGGAACTGGGCGAGTTGATCGCATTCTTCCGGGCGCGGCGCGGGCAGGCGCGCGGGTTTCGCTTGCGCGATCCTTCGGACTTCAGCTCCAACGGGATGACCGGGGTGCCGACGCCGACGGACCAGATTCTGGGGACCGGCGATGGCGCGACTGCGCGCTTTGCCCTGGTCAAGCACTATGGCGACGGGGCCGATGCGCAGAAGCGGCGGATCACCCGGCCGCGCGCGGAAACGCTGAGGGTGAGTGTCGACGGTGCCGAGACCGGCGATTTTTCACTCGATGCCAAAGGCGTGCTGGTGTTCGCGACGGCGCCGGCCGCAGGCTCGGTGGTGCGGGCCGGCTTCCTCTTCGACGTGCCGGTGCGGTTTGCCGAGGACCGTCTCGACATTTCGGGCGCGGAATTCGCGGCTGGCGAGGCGCCGAGCGTGCCGCTGGTCGAACTGCGAGAAGACGCATGAGCCGGACCTGGTTCAGCCAGCCCCTTGAGACCGTGGCGGTGTGGTGGCGGATCGAGCGGCGCGACGGTGTGGCGCTGGGCTTCACCAGCCATGACCGCGATCTGGTATTCGCCGGGCTTCGCCACCGGACGGCGCCGGGAATGGTGCCATCGGCCGTGCGTCGGACAGCGACGCTGGAGGCGGACTCGGCGGAAGTCTCCGGCGCACTGGCGCACGATGCGATAGGCGAGGCGGAGCTTGCCAGCGGACGGTTCGACGGCGCGCGCGTGGCGATGGGGCTGGTCGATTGGGAAAGCCTGGAGTTCGAGGCGCTGTTCACCGGGACGATCGGATCGGTCGGTCGTGAGGGGGAGCAGTTCTCGGCCGAACTGGAGTCGCTCAAGCAGGTGCTTGCGCGCGATCTGGTGCCGCGCACGTCGCCGACCTGCCGCGCCGAGTTCTGTGGCGAGGGTTGCACGCTTTCTTCGGCCCGCTTCACGCATGAGGCCACGTTGACCGAGGTGGGGGCAGGCCGACAATGGGTCAGGGCCAGCGGCATTGTTGCGGCCGATTTCGCTTTCGGCTGGCTGAGGCCGGTGGATGGCGGCGATGCCGGGGCGGTGCTGCGCGTGCGCGTGGTGGATGATGGATGGCTCGTGCTCGACCGCCCCCTGGCTGAAGACGCGACGGCGGGGCAGCGGGTTGTGCTGCGTGAGGGATGCGATCACACGATTGCAACCTGTTCAACGCGGTTCGGCAATGCCGTGAATTTCCAGGGCGAGCCGTATCTTCCCGGCAACGACCTGCTCACCCGTTATCCGGCGGCGCAAGGATGAGCCGGGCGCTTGCCGAGGCGGCGCTGGGCCTGGTGGGGGTGCCGTTCCGGTTGCACGGGCGCGATCCGGCTTCCGGCCTCGATTGCGTGGGACTGGTGGCCGAAGCGCTGCGCCGCGCCGGGCGGCAGCCTGATCCGCCCGAGGGCTATGCGCTGCGTTCGACCAGTGTGGCGCGGTTCCTGCGCTGCGCCGCGGCAAGCGGGCTGACGGAATGTGCGGACGGTGGCGATGTTGTGTTGTGCCGGGTCGGGCCGGTGCAATCGCATCTGGCGGTGCGCGTGCCTGGCGGCTTCGTTCATGCACACGCTTCATTGGGCCGAGTGACATTTCTGCCCGGGCCGCTTCCATGGTTGGTCAGCCTGCAATGGCGACTGGCAGACGAGAAGGATTGATTGCGATGGCAACCCTGCTTCTTACCGCCGTGGGCACCGCATTCGGCGGGCCGCTGGGCGGTGCGATCGGCGCGCTGCTCGGACAGCAGATCGACGGCGCGGTATTCGGCAAGCGCAAGGTCGAGGGGCCAAGGCTCAAGGAGCTGTCGGTCCAGACTTCCAGCTATGGGTCGGCATTGCCGATGCATTTCGGCCGAATTCGTTCGTCGGGCAGCGTGATCTGGTCGACCGAACTGGTCGAGCACAAGCAGAAGAACGGTGGCGGGAAAGGCCAGCCCTCTGTCACCAGCTATACTTACACCGCATCGTTTGCAGTCGCCGTATCGAGCAGACCCGTTACGGGGATCGGGCGCATCTGGGCAGACGGAAACCTTCTGCGCGGGGCGGCAGGCGATCTGAAAGTGGGCGGAAGCGTCCGCGTGCATCGAGGTTATGCCGACCAGGCTCCTGATCCGCTGCTCGTGCAGGCCGAAGGCGCAGCGCTGAATCCGGCTTATCGTAGCTTGGCCTATGTCGTGTTCGAGGATCTCGAGCTGGCCGATTTCGGCAATCGTCTTCCTTCCCTGACCTTCGAAATCCTGGCCGACGAAAGCGCGGTCAGTGCGGCCGACGTCGTGCAGTTCCTGCTGCCGACCGCCGACGT
Organism: Novosphingobium subterraneum; assembly: GCF_000807925.1. GTDB lineage: Bacteria > Pseudomonadota > Alphaproteobacteria > Sphingomonadales > Sphingomonadaceae > Novosphingobium > Novosphingobium subterraneum. The sequence continues at coordinate 15,889 of NZ_JRVC01000038.1, forward strand.
CTCGGGTATCGGTTCGCTTACGCTGGCAGGATATTCCGTCGAGCAGGGCGGGGTGGCTGACGCGGTGGCTACGCTGGCCGAGCTATCGCCGATTGCCTGCACCGTGGCCGACGAGAGGTTGCGCTTCCGGCTTGGCGACGACAGCCAGGCAACTACCCTTTCCTTGCCGCAGCCGTGTGCCGGCGGCGAATCCGCCGAGGATGCGCGTGCAAGCGGCTGGTCGCGTCGGCGCGAGGCGCTTCCGGTGTCGCAGCAATGTGCGGTCCGCTACTACGATATCGGGCGGGACTATCAGCCGGGCCTGCAGCGCAGCATTGGCCGCAGTGCCCCCGGAGACGTGGCTACCATTGAACTCCCGGCGGCGATGACGGCCGCTGAAGCTAGCGTCATTGCGGATCGCGCAGCGCGCCGTCGGACGATTGCGCACGACACCCTTCGTTACCGCATAACCGAGATCGACCACGCTTTTGCCCCCGGTGCCATTGTGACCACTCCCGTCACCGAAGGCCGGTGGCGGGTGGAGCAATGGGAATGGCAGGCGGACGGGGTAATGCTGGACCTGGTCGCAGTGCCGCCATCCGCACCTGTGGATACGACGATCAGCGATGCGGGCCGGGCGAATCAGGCTCTCGATCTGCAACCGGGACCGACGTCGCTGGCAGCGTTTGAGTTGCCCTGGGACGGCGTGGGCGATCCGACTAAAGTCAAGCTTCAAGTGGCTGCTTCATCTCAAAGCGCCGGGTGGACCGGTGCCTCCTTGTTCGTCCAAGTCGGCGATGGTCAGCTTGCGGCAATCGGATCGACAGGCCGACGCCGCGCAGTGCTTGGGCGCACCCTTACGCGACTGCCCGCAGGGACGCCGCTGATGTTCGACGCACATGCCACGGTTGATGTGGCACTTGTGCCGCAGGATGCAGCGTTAGCTGACGCGACATGGGCCCAATTGATGCGAGGCAGCAATCTTTCATACCTCGGATCAGAGCTCATCCAGTTTTCGCGCGCAGAAAGGCTTGCGAACGGAACATGGCGGATCAGCGGCCTCCTTCGCGGGCGTGGGGGAACTGAGGCAGCCATCTCCAACCATGCCAGCGATGAGCCTTTCGTGTTGATCGATGATTCCCTGACAATGATCGATCCATCGGACGTGACCGAAGGACTCCAGATCGCAGCGCTCGGGCTTGGCGACCCGGAAGTCGTCACAACCGAGGTGATCAACCGCGGCATAGGCTTGCGACCATTGGCCCCAGTCCACGGCCAGGCAAAACGCCTCGCCGATGGGGGGCTGCAATTGGACTGGATCCGGCGATCGCGCGGCGGCTGGGCTTGGCTGAACGAGCTCGATGTCCCTCTCAATGAGCCTCAGGAACTCTGGCAGATCGCTTATGGCACTGCGGACGCGGTGAACGTCACCTGGAACACGACCGAGCCACGCCTGCGGCTTACATCCGCGCAGGTTTCAGCCCTGGGCCCGGCGACGGAGGCGCACCGCTTCAGCATTCGGCAGGTGGGAAGGACCTCCCTGTCATTGCCGCTGATCGTCACGGCACCAGAATGACCCGCCAGTATGAAAAGGGAAACCAATGACTGACCCTATCAGCTATTCGACGTCGACCGCACGACTGGGTCTCCCGCTGCTCTTTGCCGGCCAGGCGCAGAAGGAGACCACGGTGAACGAGGCGCTTGCCTTGCTGGATATTTGCGTGGCCGGTTCTGTCCAAGGCGTTCTGAATGATCCGCCGACTGCCCCTGTAATCGGACAGGCATGGATCGTGGGGGCAAGTCCGACCGGGCCATTCGCCAACCACCAAAACGCGATTGCGGGCTGGACGGAAGGGGGCTGGCGGTTTGTGCAGCCAGTCATCGGCATGCGCTGCTATGATCTCCAGAACGGCGCCAACCGTCTGTTTGACGGTGGCTGGACTCTTGCAACGGCCCCGGCCAGCCCGCAAGGTGGAGCAGTTGTCGATGCCGAGGCACGGGCCGCGATCGCAGCCTTGATCGAACTGCTTAAAGTAACCGGCACAATTTCAGCGAACTAAGTGGAACCAATTCCCTCTAGCGGCATTTCACCGGCACATGAGGGCGCAATCATCGAGAATTTGCACTGCACAATGGAGGCAATCCGTTGTTTTCATGCAACACTCGGTGTGTTTGTCCGCTTGCATGACCACTTTGGAACCGGTAGACAACCTGCACGACGTGGCATGATGTCGCTAAAAGGGGAAACGATAATGCGGAAACTGGTCCTGGGCCTTGCCCTGGCGTCGAGTGCCTTGGCATCTCCTGCGTTTGCACGAGATGATTCTTGGTACGTCGAGGCCGACGCTGGCGCGATGAAGGTTGAAGACTCGGAAGCACTTAACGGTGGGATCGTTCTGAGCAACCACGATGGGTACGACTTCGGTGGTATCGTCGGTTATGACTTCGGCGGTTTCCGCCTTGAAAGCGAAGTCAGCTACCGTCGTGCATACAATGACTCGGTCGACATCGGCGGTGTGGTGCGTGACAACCCGCAGGGGCATGCTGACGCGCTGAGCTTCATGGTCAACGGTCTGCTTGACTTCGGTCCGGACGATGGCATCCAGGGCTTCGTTGGCGGTGGTGTCGGCGTCGCCCGCTCCAAGTACTTCATCAACGCTGGTAACTCCACCGTCGGCGTCCAGGTCAATGACTCCGACACTGGTTTTGCATGGCAGGCTCTGGCCGGTATCCGTGCGCCGATCAGCGATCACGTCGATGTGGGCCTGAAGTATCGCTTCTTCAACCACAACAACGTCGATCTGGTTGCTGCTGACGGCACCGCTGCTCGTACGCGCTTCCGTTCGCACTCGATCCTCGGCACGCTGAGCTACAACTTCGGTGGCGCGGCTCCGGTGGAAGAA
>NZ_JRVC01000039.1 GCF_000807925.1 Novosphingobium subterraneum
AGCGCCGCAATCCCAGCCGGAATGCCGACACCAAACTTCGCAAGCAGTTCCTTCGCCTGGTACTCATGGACGTTCATTCAACATCTCCTTGGCGCCGAGCGCCATATCGACCACCAGTACGCAGGAAGCATGAAGCTTGCCGCCCTGTTCACTGGTGCAAAGTTCGCCACAGCGCGCTCTCAACCCTGTATCAGCAGCCCGCAGGCCGGTCAGGAGATACCGCAAGCACGGGTTTCCCGGACAGATCAGGGCCGTGAGCGGCCTTCCGCGCAGCCTCCGTGCATTCCACGGCTTGGCCTGTCAAATGCAATTCCGCAAACTTGCGAATCTCCGATTTGCAACCATCCACGCCATCGGACAGCTCATCCACAGTGCTTGGCCGGGGCAAGGCGAGGCGACGCAGCATCGTTCATCGTCTCCCGCCTGGGGCGACGCCACCGATCGGCTTGGTAAATCGACAGAACGCCCGCTGCGTGGGGGATGCCGTTGCCACGGCAGCGAATTGGCCCGGACCCGCCGACGGCTTCCGACCGTTTAAGGGGGGACACCCTCAACCGGAGATTAATCATGGATTCGAACAACCCGACATTCGGCACGACGGCAAGCACGAACGGGGCAAGCATGAACGGGGCGAGTGTGACTGGCGGCGATCCGGATGGCGATGTCACCGTACTCAACACGCTGATTGCGACATTGCTGGACAGCGTCGAGGGCTACCAGACATCAGCCGAAGATGTCGACAACGAGCAATATCGCCGCATCTTCCTTGACCGTGCCCGCGAACGGCAGTCGGTGGTAACTAAACTGCAGGCTGCAGTTGGCCAGCTGGGCGGGAATCCCGAGGACGACAGTTCGACCATGGGGGCGATCCATCGCGCGTTTGTCGATCTGAAGTCGGCAGTCATGGGCCGCGACGACAAGGCTATCATCAACGAGGTCGAACGTGGCGAAGACTATCTGAAGGAAAAGTTCGAGACCGCGATGAACAATGCGGATCTCTCGGCTATTGCGAGGCAGGCCGTCAACGAGGCCTGGGGCTCAGTGCGCGAAGGCCATGACCAGATGCGCAACCTGAAGCACGGACTTGCGCGCTGAGCCAGCCGTTTTCCTGACCATCAGGCCATCAGCCTGAGTGCCTGCCGGACGATCTCGGGTGCGAGTTCGTCCGGCATTGGTTCCAGCGGATGTGCGCGCAGCATCGCTCGGTTGGTCTGAAGCGCAAACCCGAAGATCGCGCTCCAGATCGTGGCGATGCGCAGGCTGCGCTCACGCTCGGACAAGTGCCCCGTGGCGCGCGAGACTTCACGTCGCAACATCTGGAAGCCCACTTCCTGTTCAGGGGCAAGCTCGGGCGCTAGCTGTGGGCGGACCAGTTCGCTTTCGTACATCAGCGTGAACATGTTTGGATTTGCAGCAGCAAACCGGATGAAGTGAAGAAGGTTGGCGAAAAGCACTTCCTCTGGCGCATCTGCGACCGCTTTTTCGGTTTCGGCGAAAAGTTGGCGATACCCTTCGAGGGCCACCGCAACGAGCAGCGCCCGTCGATCGGGAAAATGGTGATACGGCGCCCCGGGGGACACGCCGATCTCCTCAGCCAGCTTTCGAATCGACAACCCTTCATGACCTTCGCGCGCGACGAACGCGCAGGCCGCTGCGAGCAGCTCGCTGCGTAGATCATCGCGGTGCGAAGGCTTGCCCCGCCGTTCCCGTATCGCTGCGTTCCCCGTCATTCCTGCAGCTTTGCTTGGTTTGACGCCAATGCGCAAGCCGCTTGCGCACCCTCTTGCGCCCCCCTTGCCCTCGTATTGATCATCGATTAATAGGCGCTCAAATAAGCGGTGATCAATAGCGTCAATCCGGACGCCGCCGCAACAGGAGAGGTTAGCGTGAGCAGCTTCAAGTATGGCGTATCGCTGTACAGCTACACTGATGACTTCGGCACGGTGATGACGCTGGACGATGCGTTCGATCATGTTGCCGACACCGGCTCGACCGGCATCGAGATCCTTGGCGAGACGAGCGTGCCGCTCTATCCTGAGCCGCCCGTTGCGTGGATCGACGACTGGTTTGCCAAGCTTGAGCGCTTTCGGCTCGAGCCGACCAATTTTGCTTGCTGGGTCGACACGCGCATCCAGCTGGACCGCAACATGAGCGTCGAAGAGGGCGCGGCGCAGATCGCGCAAGACCTGCGTCTGGCGCACAAGCTGGGCTTCAAGTTCATCCGGCCCAAGTTCGGCGTGATCGACCATGACCTGACGCCGGACCCAATCTGGGAAGGTGCGGTCGACCGGAATCTCGATCTTGCGCACGAGCTGGACCTGGTGATCCTGCCCGAGATCCATTCGCCCACGCCGATCCGTCATCCCGTTACCGACGCCTATGTGAAGTTCATCGAGCGCACCGGCACGAAGAACTTCGGCCTGATGATCGACACCGGCATCTTTCAGGATCGCCCTATCGATCACTGGGGCGGCGGCATCACCGACGAGATCAAGAAGGGCGCGCTGAGCTTCCTCAATGGCATCAACACGCCGGTCGAGCATCTGGCCGACGTGATCCAGTACGTGCCGTTCATCCAGGCGAAGTTCCACAACATCGACGAGACGCTGCATGACCACCAGATCCCGTGGGAGCGCATCGTGCCGATGCTCAAGAAGCTCGGCTACGCCGGTTATCTGTCGAGCGAGTACGAGGGTAAGCGCGACCCTTGGGTGGCGATCGAGCAGGTGCGCCGCCAGCACGCACTGATCCGCAAGCTCGAAGAAGAATATGACGCCGCGAGCATGGAGGCGGCCAATGCTTGAGCGCAGCCATATCCAGAGCACCGGCTTCCGCAACGTGGGGCCTGAAGGTGCGCGCACCGGGTTCGAGGTCCGCATCCGCCAGGCCAACTACCGCTCCTCGCGCCTGAGCCTGATCGAGGGCGTGGACATTACCGTCGACGGCGTCGTCTATCCTGCCGAGGGCAACCTGTTTCGTCTCGGCGACAAGGAATATACCCGGGATGAACTGAACGAAGCGACGCAGACCCGTCTTTACGTTGGCGACTACTTCACCGTGGTCGTTCCCAAGGAGGGCGGCCTGACGCGCGGGGTTCATCTCGTGGGCAGCGCGATCCGATATCGCCACCCCTATTTTCCGCCAGAATTTCAACCCGCCATCGTCCGCAACGAACGCCACGCGACGATCATCCTCCCCTGAAGGGCCGAACCTCCGGGGTGGAGCGCCGGCGGTGCGGACCGGTGGGCACCAGCACATTTCCGCATAATCGTTCAGAGGGAGGATAATCCGTGAACATCAGCAGGAAGACCCGGCTCGTGCAGTCGGCATCAATTGCAGCCATCGCGCTGTTCTCGTCTGTACCCGCATTCGCCCAGGCTGCCGACCAGTCGGCAGCGGACGAAGCCTCGGCACCCGGCGAAATCATCGTTACTGCCCAGCGTCGCAGCGAGAACGTGCTCAAGGTCCCGGTCAGCGTGACCGTGGTCGGCTCGGAGCAGCTGATCCAGCGCGGCGCCAATGATCTTACCGCCGTGACCAAGCTCGCACCGAGCCTTCAGGTCGCGCAGGACAATACCTTCTCGGTACGGGGTGTCGGTACGGCAACGTTCTCGAACACTGTCGAGGCCAGCGTCTCGCAGGTCATCGACGATGTCGTTCTCGGCAACCGTGAATATGCCGCCAATGCCTTCTACGACGTTGCTCGCGTCGAAGTCCTCAACGGGCCGCAGGGCCTCCTGTTCGGCAAGAATGCTTCGGCCGGTCTGGTCAACATCACCACCAACAAGCCCAAGCTCGGCGAACTGTCATTCACCGCCGATGGCGAACTGGTGCAGCGCGCGCGCCCGGGCGACGATGGCACGGGGTACCAGATCCGCTCGACGGTCAACGCTCCGCTGGGTGACAAGGCGGCGCTGCGCCTCAACGCCATCTACAGCGACCAGGACCCGATCACCGTCCCCAAGGTCAATCCGGCAGTCCGCAACGATCTGGGCCTCGAGAACCTTGGCCTGCGTGCAAAGCTGCTGTTCGAGCCGACCGACAACCTCTCGGTCTACGTGATTGGCGACTACAACCGGCAGCGCGGCATCACTGGCCGCTATGACATCACCTTCCGCCAGTTCGGCCCCGGCAGCCAGTACCCTGCGCGTGGCCTTGTCGCAGGTACGGACAACCTGAACTTCGCGGCTGAAGCGCCGAATTTCCGTGACAGCGATACCGGCGGCCTTCAGGCCAACATCAACCTGCGCCTCGGCAACGGCATGGAGCTGAGCAGCATCACCGCGTGGAAGCAGGCCAAGGTCGATTTCCAGTTCGATTCCGACCAGACGCCGTTCAACTTTTTCAGCTTCAACGGTGCCAATCAGAAGTACGACCAGTACTCGCAGGAACTGCGTCTGGCCCTCCCGAGCGGCAATGCCCTGTCGGGTCAGTTCGGGCTCTACTACTACCGCTCGGTCGGCAACAGTTCCGGCTACCGTGGTGGCAACAACGGCGTGCCAGACTTTGTCGCGGTCGGCTTCCCGTTCTGCATCGGTGCCACTGTCACGCAAGGGCCGCCGCCCGCTTGTGGCGTGAACAACCGCTCGTTCCTCGGCCAGGACTTCCAGTATCGCCTGCAGAACGACAGCTATGCTGCGTTCGGCCAGCTCGGCTACCAGCTGACCGACACCCTCAAGCTGACCGCTGGTGCGCGACTGACCTACGAAAAGGCGCAGATCAACTTGCGCGAGAACTTCGGAAACTACTTCGTCACGCTTGGCGTGAAGAAGAACGTCACCGACCAGAGCACCGACGCCACCGATCTCAGCTACAAGCTGGGCTTCGACTGGCAGGCGACGCCGGACCTGATGGTCTACGGCTTCTACGGCGAAGGCTTCAAGGGACCGGGCTTCTCGAACACGGCACCCGCGCCGAATGCCGATCTCGCCGTACGTCCGGAAATCTCGCGCGGTGGTGAACTCGGCATCAAGGGCAAGGCTCTCGACGGCGCGCTGACCTTCAGCGTTTCAGGCTTCTACACGAAGTTCTATGACCTGCAGGTTCAGGCCTTCGTGCAGGCGCTCCGCACCTTCGTGCTGGGCAACGCGGCCACGGCAACGACCAAGGGCATCGACTTCTCGTTCCAGGCACGGCCCTTCGAAGGCCTGACCCTGTCAGGTTCGGCGTCGTATGCTGATGCGACGTTCGACGACTACCCGGGCGCGCAGTGCTACCCGACGCAGACGACCGGCGGCTGCAAGGCCGACATCAACTCGTCGCTGCCCGGCTTCGTCGGCACGTTCAACGCCAAGGGCTACCAGCTGCCGCTGTCGTCCAAGTTCACCGCGACGCTTGGTGCTGAATATGCTGCGCCGATCTCGGAAGGCCTCGAAGCACAGTTCGGCGTCGGCTACTACCACCGCTCGCCGCAATCTGCCGGTATCGGCGCACCGTTCACGATCCCGACCTGGGATACGATCGACCTGCGTGCCGGCGTGAAGGCAGACAACTGGACCATCAGCCTGTTCTGCAAGAACTGCACGAACGAGATCCGTCCGATCTCGGTCGGTTCGGACGGTGGCGATGCCAACCCGGTTGGTGTTGCTCCGCCAGTGCTGACGCTGAACCAGCGCTTCAGCTTTGAATCGGTCCGCACCGTCGGCGTGCGGGCAGGCATCAACTTCTGATGCAAGAGGGGCCGCCGCCTTCGGGTGGCGGCCTTTGCTTCTGTCGCATCCGTCGAAGAGCGGACCGGCACCTGTCGAGAAGGATGAACTGGATGATCATGGCCGCACTTCGGCATTCGATTCTTGGCCTGAGCCTCGCGCTCCTTGCGAGCGCATCCGTGGATGCGCAGAGCGGCATTTCAACCGAGACGGTCGCCGCACCCGCCCAGCCGAACACCTTCACCCTGCCCACAGCCGGGAAGGTGGACCGCGAGGTCTGGCATCCCAGCGACCTTGGGCGCTATGCCGTGCGCAACGTCACCCGGCCGACGCTCACCGTGTTCCAGCCCGTCGGCAAGCCGTCGCCCGCTTCGGTGATCATTGCTCCTGGCGGGGCGTTCCTCGGCCTCGAGATGGACAAGGAAGGGTGGGAAGTGGCGCGCTGGTTCGCCAATCACGGCGTGACCGCGTTCGTGCTGAAGTATCGCACCCTGCCGACACCGGCTGACCAGAAGATCTTCGTGGCCGAACTGGACAAGATGATCGCTGGACAAAAGGCCGCCTTTGCTCCTCCGGCCGACACGCCCGCCGAAGCGCTGGCGGATGGCATCGCTGCCCTGCGTCACGTACGCGCCAATGCCGCCACCTTCGGTATCGACCCCAAGCGCGTCGGCTTCATGGGCTTTTCGGCAGGGGGCTTCCTGACGCGCAGCGTGGTGGAGAAGGGTGGCGCAGATCGGCCCGACTTTGCCGCGCCGATCTATCCCAACATGGCTGCCATGACTGTCCCTGCCGATGCGCCGCCGATTTTCGTGGCCATTGCCGCCGATGATTTTCTGCTGGCGCGCGAAAAGGGCCTGCCGCTGCTCGACAGTTATCGCGCTGCTGGCAAGTCGATCGAGTTCCATCTTTTTTCATTGGGTGGCCACGGTTTCGGGGCCGGACCCGCTGGCTCTCCTGCGGAAGGGTGGCTTGAGTTGATGTATCGCTGGATGCGCACGCAGGGCCTGCTGGCAACGGAGAAGAAGTGAGATGATCGATCGTCGCAGCTTGATGGCTTCGGCCGTGGCCCTCGGCGCTTCCGCCGCGGTCAGCGGTAGTGCGCTCGCGCGGGGTGCCAAGATGAAGCCAATTGATCCGAGGTTTCCCGAAGGGTTCCTGTGGGGCGCTGCAACTGCTGCTCACCAGATCGAGGGCAACAATCTCAACGCCGACCTGTGGGTGATCGAGAACGTCCCCGGCACGATCTTTGCCGAACGGTCGGGCGATGCCGCAAACAGCTTCGAACTCTGGCCGGTCGATCTCGATCTGGTGAAGGGCATGGGCCTCAATTCCTATCGCTTCAGCCTGGAATGGGCGCGGATCGAGCCCGACGAGGGACATTTCTCCAACGCCATGCTCGATCATTACAAGGCGATGATCGAAGGGTGCCGCGCGCGGGGCCTCAAGCCGGTCGTCACCTTCAACCACTTTACCACCCCGCGCTGGTTCGCTGCCAAGGGCGGATGGCACAATCCGGAATCGCCAGCGCTGTTCGCCCGCTTCTGCGATCGCTCCGCGCGGCATCTGGCTGCGGGCATCGAACTCGCCACCACGCTCAACGAGCCGAACCTCGCAGGTGTGATCGGCGAAATCCTGCCGCCACAGCTGCTTGCCGGTGACAAGGCGACGCAGGAAGCCGCCGCAAAGCAGCTTGGCGTGCCGCTCTATACGCCGGGCGTCTCGCTCTACATCAAGGACCCGAAGACCTACCGCGCCAACATGATGGAAGGGCATCGTCGCGGCGTTGCTGCGATCAAGGCGGTGCGGCCTGACCTTCCGGTGGGCGTGAGCCTGGCAATCCTCGACGATCAGGCGGTCGGCAAGAATTCCATGCGCGATCAGATCCGCGAGCGCTACTACAATGAGTGGCTGCGCCTGGCGCGTGAGACCTGCGATTTCATTGGCGTGCAGAACTATGAGCGCAAGGTGTGGAATGCCAAAGGTCCGCTACCCGCACCTGCCGATGCGCGCCGCAATGCCGGCGGGATCGAGGTCTGGCCGGGCTCTCTGGCTGGTGCGGTGCGGTATGCCTACGAGGTTACCAAGCTACCGGTCTACGTCACCGAGCACGGCGTCAATTCCGACGACGATGCCTTGCGCCAGTGGCTGATCCCGGCCGCGCTTGCCGAATTGAAGCGGACAATGGACGATGGCGTACCGGTGCGCGGCTATTTCCACTGGTCGCTGATCGACAACTTCGAATGGGGCTTCGGCTACCACCACCGCTTCGGGCTGCATTCGTTCGACCGCGAGACGTTCAAGCGCACGGCCAAGCCCAGCGCCGAAATGCTGGGCTCGATCGCGCGAAGGAACTCGCTCTAGGACTCAGGCCAGCGCCGCTTTGACGTATGCCGGTCGGAGCGGCAGGCGGCGCACGGGTTTGCCGGTGGCGTCAAGGACGGCTGCGGCAATGGCCGGGGCGGCCAGGGCGTTGGCGCTTTCCGAACCTTGGCCATAGTTGCCCGCAGCAAGGTTGGTTTCGAACACCACCTTGATCTCGGGCGCTTCGGCCATGGTCAGGATCGGGTAGCTGGCCCAGTCGGCCGCGGTGATCGCGCCTCGGTCGAAGCTGACTTCCTCATGCAGCGCCTGGCTCACGCCCATCAGGCAGCCAGCCTGAATCTGGCGGCGCAACTGCAGCGGATTGATGACGATGCCGACATCGGCGACCATGGTCATCCGTTCGACCTTGACTTCACCGCTCTCCGGCATGACCGCGACGTGCGCCGCGCAGGCCCAGTAGCCGTTGTCGCGCAGCATGATCGACATGCCGCGGCCCTTGACCACGCCTTTTCCGCTGGCGCGGGCGCCGGGGGCGGGTGAGGGGCGGCTGTCCCACGCGGACTCGGTGCGCAGCTTCTCGATGATCGCCTTGAAACGCGGGTCGGTAACGTGATCGAGGCGGAATTGCAGCGCGTCCTTGCCCGCCAGCATGGCCGCTTCGCTCATTGCCACTTCACGCGGGAAGTTCTGCTGGAACTGGATCGGCGTGCGCATCGAATGGTCCCGCAGGCCCACTGCGATCGGCGATTCCTTCTCGCCGATCTGCCAGGTGCTCATCGCCTTTTCGTGCACGGCGGGGCCGTTGCCGTAGACCCAGGTATCCTGCATCTCATTGATGCCGTTCTGGAACGGATCCTTGGTAACGGCCGCAGGGGCATCGATCACCGGCAGGCCGGCAAGCAGCGCACCGACCAGGCGATCATCCTGCATCGGCGGCACGCGGTGTTCGGCTGCATAGCCTGCAATGCGCCCGTCCTTGTCGAGCTTGATGGCGATATCCGCCAGCGCGCACGAGGATTGCGTGGTCCACTGCATCTCGTCGGCGCGCATCCACTGCACACGCACCGGCCGGCCAAGTTCGCGCGAGAGAAGCACGGCTTCGTCCTCGCTCCCTGCGCTGCCACCATTGGAGCGGCCATAGTGGCCCGACCCTGGATAGGTGCGCACTACCACCTTGTCCTCGCCCACGCCGAGCATCCTGGCGATCATGTGGCGTAGATGCTGGGGGTTCTGGCTGAGAGTGTGCAGGGTGACCGAGCCATCGGGGCGGTAGTCGGCCAATGTGACCATCGGGCCGATCGGGGCGTGCTTGTGGTAAGGCAGGAAGTACGATGCCTTGTGCTCCCGCGCAGCGGGCACCTTTTCGGGCTCACCCTTGTTGGACGCGCCATCGCGTGACGGGAAGACGGTCCAGTCGGCCTTCGACCGCAAATGGTCTGCCAGGCCTTCGTGGCCGGGCAGGCCCCGCCAATCGCTCCACTGCGTCTCGGCGGCAACAGCCTGAGCAGCCTGTACCGCCTCCCACTCGTCAGGTGAAACCACGGCAAGGAGGTTGCCGATCGTCACCAGTCGCGCGCCCGGAAACTGCGCTCCGTCCAGCTTCCCGGCCTTGACCAGCTTCGAACCCAGCGTTGCGGGGTGGATGGTGCGGGCGTGGAGCATGCCCGGCAACTTGACGTCGCCGACCCAGACCGCTTCGCCTGAAACCTTGGGGCGGGTCATGGGGTTGGCCGATGGCTTGCCAATGATCGTGTATTCGGACACCGGTTTCAGCGGCGGCTCGCCCTTGACCGTCAGGCCCATCGGGCTGGTCAGTTCGCCTTCTACCGGGATCGTCAGCTTGAGGTCCTGTCCTTTCACGAGATCGGCATAGCTTATCGCCTTGCCGCCGCCGGAGATGACGCCGTCCTTCACGCTCAACGCCTTGCGGTCGACCCCAAGCTTGCCCGCGGCGAGTTCAAGCGCCGCCTCGCGCATGTAGGCGGCAACCTTGCGCAGGTTCTGGACATAGCCAAGCAACCAGAACGTGCCGCCGCCATCGGGCGTGCGGTCGGTGTCGCCGGTGATCACCGTGGTCATCGCCGAGAGCGGGACGCACAGTTCCTCGGCGACGATCTGGCGATAGGCGGTGTTGACGCTGCTCTGGCCGAAATCGCATTTGCCGGTGCGGATCGTGACCGTTCCATCCGCGTTGAGCTCGATCCAGCTGGCAGCCGTGGTTGCGTCGAGCGAGGCCGGGGCGGCGGTTGGCGAAGCCTTGACCGGCAGGCTGACCGCGACGGCGAGCGCTCCCCCGGTGCCGATGAAGGCGCGGCGGGAAAGTCGGGCGCCGTGGATGTCGAGGGCTGCGCTCATGCTGCGCCTCCCTCGGCCATCAGCTTGGCCGCACGGTGCGCGCCTTCGAGGATCGCGGCATAGCTGCCGCAGCGGCACAAGTGCGGGGAGGGGCCGGAATTGGTCAGCGCCTCGCGGATATCCGCGTCGGTCGGCTTGGGGTTCGCCTCGAGAAGTTCGGTAACCTTGATCATCATGCCGAACTGGCAGATCCCGCACTGCGGCACCTGTTCGTCCACCCACGCCTGCTGGACCGGGTGCAGCCGCTGAGGGTCGGGCGCGAGGCCCTTTTTCTCGGCCCAGCGCGCGGGCAGGCCGTCAACCGTGGTGACCGGCTTGCCTTCCACCGCCGAAACCGGCGTCACGCAGGCGCGCACCTCTTCGTCGCCAAGCAGGATCGAGCAAGCCCCGCATTGCGCAAGGCCGCAGCCGAACTTCACGCCCATCACGTCCAGTTCGTTGCGAAGGACATAGAGCAGAGGCGTATCGGGCGAAGCCTTAACCTCGCGCTGCTTTCCGTTGACGACGATCTTGGTCACACGCAACTCCCCCGCGATGAAGAAACTGTTCTAACGGCAAATTCCGCCGTTGAACAGCGAAGGAGGGCGCGTCCCTGTTCCTTTGGTCAGGCCGTTGCCGGGTCCTTGTGCAGCCATTCGGCATGGCGTGGGGCGCGCTTGGTCTGGCTCCATTCCTCAAGCATCACCGGTGCAAGATCGGCCAGTTCGGCATATTGCTCTGCCGTGCCGATGTTGCAGGCCAGCTCGAGCCGGTGGCCGTTGGGATCGAAGAAATAGATCGAGCGGAAGATGCCATGGTAGGTCGGCCCCAGCACGTCCACGCCTTCCGCCTCGAGATGAGCCTTGGCTGCCTGCAGGGCTGCCTCGTCCTCCACCTCGAAGGCGATGTGCTGGACCCAAGCGGGCGTATTGGGATCCTTGCCCATTTCGGGCTGGTTCGGCAGTTCGAAGAAAGCCAGCACGTTGCCGCCCCCGCAGTCGAGGAAGACGTGCATGTAGGGGTCGTCTTCGCCGGTGGAGGGCACCTTGTCCTCGGCGAATGCGGTGGTGTAGCGCATGCCCATCACGCGCTCGTACCAGTCGACCGTTTCCTTCGCGTCGCGGCAGCGATAGGCGACATGGTGGATGCGCTTGATCTGCGGGATCATTCTGCCGTCTCCTCGACCTGGAGGACGCCACGGCGCATCTGATCGCGCTCCATGGACTGGAACAGCGCGGTGAAGTTGCCTTCGCCGAAGCCCTCGTCCTTCTTGCGCTGGATGAACTCGAAAAACACCGGGCCGATCTGGGTTTCCGAGAAGATCTGCAGCAGCAGGCGCGGATCGCCCTTTTCGGTCGAGCCATCGAGCAGGATGCCGCGGCGCTTCAGTTCGTCCACCGGCTCGCCATGGCCGGGCAGGCGTTCGTCCAGCATCTCGTAGTAGGTGTCGGGCGGGGGCGACATGAACGGTGTGCCGGTGGCCCTGAGCTTGTCCCAGCCGCCGATCAGGTCATCACAGGCAAAGGCGATGTGCTGGATGCCCTCGCCATTGTAGGCGCGCAGGAATTCCTCGATCTGCCCGCCACCGGCCTTTGCCTCCTCGTTCAGGGGAATGCGGATCTTCCCGTCCGGCGCAGTCATCGCGCGGCTGGTGAGGCCGGTATATTCGCCCTTGATGTCGAAATAGCGGATCTCGCGGAAGCCGAACACGCGCTCGTAAAACGCCGCCCAGTGGGCCATGCGCCCGCCGTAGACGTTGTGGGTGAGATGATCGATCGTATGGAAACCCGCTCCCACGGGGTGACGGTCCACCTCCGGCAGGTATTCGAAGTCGATGTCATAGATTGAAAGATCGCCGAACGCGCCGCCCTCGTATCGGTCGATCAGGTAGATGATCGAACCGCCGATGCCCCGGATGGCCGGCAGGCGCAGTTCCATCGGACCGGTGCGCACTTCGACCGGCTCTGCCCCACGTTCGATCGCGGTGGCATAGGCCCTGGCCGCGTTGCGCACGCGCCAGCCCATGCCGCAGGCGGACGGCCCGTGTTCGGCGGCGAAATACGCGGCGGGACTGCGCGGCTCGTAGTTGGCGATGAGATTGATGCCGCCCTGGCGCCACAGTTGCACGGCTTTCGAGCGGTGGTTGGCGATATGGGTGAAGCCCATTCGCCGGAACACCGGTTCGAGGCTCCCGGCCTCGGGGGCGGAAAATTCGATGAACTCGAAGCCATCGAGGCCCAACGGGTTTTCGAACAGGTCGGTCGAACTTGGGGACTGGCTCAAGGATATCTCCGATTCACCCGCGCGAAAGCGGTGGTTATGCAAAACTGGTTTCATTTAATACCAGATTGAAGCCTGCCTGTCGTGCATAATCTGCACCAGGTCGGCACGCGTCGCACCACCGCTGCCTTGCGACGAGCCGAACCGTGCCAAGGCCGCGCCGCGCGGCATCGATCGAATTCTTCGTATTTTCAGGCAACCATGGTAGAAGGAGCCATGCATGGTGGGGTTCGGTCAGGTCCCAGCGATCAGCGCCTGCGCGAGATTGCCGCGCATCTGCGCACGGCTTTCCGCGTCAGCGACGATCATGACGTGACCCTTTCCGACCTTGCAACAGCCGTCGATTCCCCTGAACTGGCTGAGATCTATCAGGAGATAAGGGCGCTACAGACGGAACAGGTCCAGCGTCTCGAGCGATTGCTTGCGCGAATTGCCGACAACGACACCTGACCTTCACAGCGCTGCAGGCAATGGTGCCGGCTACAGGATTCGAACCCGTGGCCCCCTGATTACAAATCAGGTGCTCTACCAACTGAGCTAAGCCGGCGTTGCGCGGTGCGCGTAGCGCTCCCTAGCCTTAGACGGCCCCAAACGTCCAGCCCTCGGTGCGCGCAATTTCGTCTGAAAGTTCGCGGGGGTGCCACAGGCGGGGATCGTGGGCGGCGGTGCGCAGCCATGCAGCCGTTACCAGTGCGTCGCAGGTATGGTCGTCGAGCGGACCCGCAAGCCCGGAAGGAGGCGAGCCCAGAGCCGCGAGAGCTTCGTCGAGTTCCAAGGCCGAGCGCATCTTCGATCGCGAGGCCGTCCGTCCGGCCGCCATCGCCGCGATCGTGGTGTAGATTTCGCAGATGACCGGGCCCTCGTCCGGCAGGCCATCCACCGGCCACACGCTCGCCCGGTTGGCCAGACGGTGGAGGAGTCGCATCCCCGATAGGCTGGACTTGCCGACTTGCGCCGCGCCGACGAGATTGAAATTCGAATAAGGCTTGCAACCCATCCTGCGCTGGGCGGCCTCGGTAGCCCGGAACCTCCCCTGGCCGCCACCGAACAGAGCGCCTTCGCGGCCACCGTGACGGCGGAAGAAGGCGCACAAGTCAGGGTGATCGACCAGGGCCGAGACGCCGAAATGCGGTTCGTCCCCACAAATCCCGTCAATCAGCGCCCAAAGCTCGCGGGCACTGGCTGGCGTATCCCGCCACCCGGGAAAGAATGCGCCGTGATCCGCAAATGGCAGCGAGATGCCGAGGTCCATGCCGACAAGCGCATCGTCCGGCAATTCGTTGCGCAGATAGTCCAGCACCTCGTTGCGCGACCAGCGATGGCCGGGGCGGATGCTCCTGGGAGCAGCATTGCCGCGTGTCGCCATGGCAAGCGCGATGCCCTTGTGCCGCTCTCCTGCTGCGCCAGACCAGTCTATCGCAATGAAATGACCGAAGCGGTTCCCATGACTGCCAGCTGTCATTCGCCCTGGCGCTCGCGGCGCTTGCGCTCCCACCATTCGAGGCGTTTTGCCACCTCGCGTTCGAACCCGCGTTCGACCGGGGCGTAGTAGGTCTGCGGTGCCATGCCTTCTGGCCAGTAGTTCGCGCCGGAAAAACCGTCCTCGGCGTCGTGGTCGTACTGGTAGCCCTTGCCGTAGCCGATGTCCTTCATCAGCTTGGTCGGCGCGTTGAGGATGTTCGATGGCGGCATCAGCGATCCTGTATCGCGGGCCGATTTCCAGGCCGCCTTGTGCGCCATGTAGGCCGCGTTCGATTTGGGTGCGGTGGCAATGTAGAGAAGGGCCTGTACGATCGCCAGTTCGCCTTCCGGACTGCCGAGGAACTCGTACGCGTCCTTGGCAGCAAGACATTGCACCAGCGCTTGCGGATCGGCCATGCCGATGTCTTCCACCGCCATGCGCACCAGCCGTCGCAGGACGTAAAGCGGCTCTTCGCCCGCCACCAGCATGCGCGCCATGTAATAGAGCGCGGCCTGCGGGTCGGAGCCGCGCACCGCCTTGTGCAGGGCCGAGATGAGGTTGTAATGCCCTTCGCGGTCCTTGTCGTAGACCGCCACGCGCCGCATGAGGAACTTGCCCAGGCCCTCGGGATCGAGCGGTGCCGGCAGCGATACGTCAAACAGCATTTCCGCCTGATTCAGC
The DNA here is from genome assembly GCF_000807925.1 of Novosphingobium subterraneum. GTDB lineage: Bacteria > Pseudomonadota > Alphaproteobacteria > Sphingomonadales > Sphingomonadaceae > Novosphingobium > Novosphingobium subterraneum. The sequence continues at coordinate 14,731 of NZ_JRVC01000039.1, forward strand.
AGGAAGCGTCCGTCGCCATCGGCGGACGCGACCAGTGCTTCCCGGGCGGGCGGGGTAAGCGGCAGGCGCAGGCCGGTGATGTCTTCGGCCCGGTCCAGCAGCGTACCCAGCGCAGCGGCATCAAGCCGATGCAGGATCAGCACCTGCGCCCGCGACAGCAGCGCCGCGTTCAGCGCGAAACTGGGGTTTTCGGTCGTCGCGCCGACCAGCGTTACCGTGCCGTTTTCCACGAACGGGAGGAAACCGTCCTGTTGCGCGCGGTTGAAGCGGTGAATTTCGTCCACAAACAACAGCGTCCGTCGGCCGGCCAGTGCCATTGCTTCTGCTTCGGCAAAGGCCTTCTTGAGATCGGCGACCCCTGAAAACACGGCACTGATCGCGACATAGCGCATGCCCACCGCTTCGGCGAGCAGGCGCGCGATGCTGGTCTTGCCGGTGCCGGGCGGGCCCCACAGAATCATCGAGGTCAACTTGCCCGCCGCGACCATGCGCCCGATCGCGCCGTCCGGACCGGTCAGGTGGTCTTGCCCGATGATTTCCGCAAGCTCGCGCGGGCGCAGGCGATCGGCCAGCGGCGCTTCGGCGCTGGCTTCGGGCGGCGGGCGGTCCTGTGGAGGCGGGGCGAAGAGGTCGGCCATTTCCGCCGAGATAAGGTGCGCGCAGAAAAATTGCACGGGGCACTTGTCAGAATACATTTAAGATATATCTTAGACGCATCATGAAAGGATATGAATACATGAGATTCGAAAAAGGCCGCCATGGACGCGGTCGGCATGCCGTCGCGATGATGGCAATGATGGGTGGTCGGTTCGGCGGCCCGTTCGGAAAGGGCGGACCCTTCGGCGAAGATGGTCCCCCCGGTGGCGGCCCGTTCAGTGGTGGCCCGTTCGGCGGTGGC
>NZ_JRVC01000040.1 GCF_000807925.1 Novosphingobium subterraneum
TCGCCCGCCCTCTGCAAAACCACGGCCTAGATTCCAGCTGGGACCGCAAACTGTCACGAGGGCCAATTACCCCCGACGTCACCATAGACCTCCACGGCCTCACCCTCGACGCCGCCCACGCCCGCCTCACCGGCAGCATCGCCCAGGCCTTGGCCATGGGCGCCCGCGTCATGCTCCTCATAGCCGGCAAACCCCGCCCCCACGACGAACACGACCAACGCGGCAACCGCCGCGGCGTCATCCGCGCCAAACTGCTCGACTGGCTCGCCCACAGCCCGCATGCCAGCCAGATCGCAGCAGTGCGGCCCGCGCAGCCGAGGCATGGCGGGGCGGGGGCGGTTTATATTGTGCTGCGGAAGGGGCGGTAAGCAGCAAGACCTCGTTGAGCACCAGACCGATTTTGCCCTTGATTTCTCGAAGTTTCTGATATTCATGCGAAAATACCAAGAATACGACCTTATTTAAAGGGGTGATGAACGAGATGCTATGGTGTTTTTCAGAAGAGAATGCTGTCGCTTTGGCGAGAAGAACCATATTATTAAGTACGTTATTTTTGGTGTCCTGCCAAAGCCAGCAGCCATCAGAAGCAGACAGTTCAGCCACAGCGGTCAGCCGCGAGGAGCAGGTTCCCAAGCCAAAGTCCGCACCAAATCCAGATGTCATGTCGCTCGTTACGAACGGAGATCGCTTGGCATGTGTCGATCCAGAGATTCAAGAAATCGTCAAGAAGATTACAACTCCAAAATTTATAGACGAAAGAGATCAGATATCTCGCAATAATTTTTCGTCATCGAAACGCGGCGTAGTCAGCATCGATCAATGGAATGGCTATTGGAGAGACAATACCTCACTTGAAAACGTAGTTGCTGTGGAGTTCGATGACTTCAGCAAAAAATTGAAATGTCAATCAAATATAAATTTTTATCCATATGGAGAATTTCTAATCTATTATTCGGTTCAACCGACAGCGGACAACTCCGACTTAAATATTGAAGTATTTGGCGAAATTTTTTCAGAGCCCTTAAAATACAAAGTTCGAGGAAAGCTCTACGATTCTGTAACTTCGTATTACGATTCTGAAACTGAAGATTAACTAATAGTAAAGGCCGATTTAACGGACCATGATGAATTTTACAACATGGTGGAAAACGCTGAAGTACAGAATCGCGGTCGCACCGCATTGGCTCCTGGAACTTCCGAACAGCCCGGAATTAAGGGAGAGGCCATCCTTCTCGCTGGCGGGAGGCGGTGGAGCGGGCTGTCGTGTGCCTACCAAGACCGTATCACGGCGACAGCCCCTTCCGTCAGCGCTGCACGCTGCCCCCCCCCCGCGAGCAGGGAGGACAAAAAACACACGTTGACAAAACGAACCATATAGGTTATACGCCCCGCCCACAGGTCAGGAGAGGGCACAAGGCCAACCCGCTTCTTTCCTTCGGAAGCCGACGCTGTGGCCGAAGCCTCCGGCGCGATCGGTGCGGCAGGTGCGCAGCGGGTTCAACGAGGGGCGTAAAGCCCAAGACCCACCGGGCAAACCCTGTCGTTACCCAAGGACAGACAGGACAACCCAGGGCTGATAGCACGGCGCCGAACCCTGAGCGACGCTGCGGATGCGGAACCCGCCATGACTTGCGTGACAATGTCGGCGCAAACGACAGGTTCTTTTCACGCAGCCGCTTGCCAGAAGCCAAGGCAGTACGCGAGCCGCTGCCAAGGCTTCGTCCTTTCACATGTGTCCGACCTCAGGCTGAGCCGACCAGGGGCCCGGAACCGCCCCCCGGCCACTCGCACCCGGTCCCGCGCCCTCCCCGCTGCGTGCCACAACGGCACCGCACCGGTCGCGCGATCTGTGAACTCCCCCCGGCGTTACGGTCCGCATTCGCCAGCGGATGACCTCTCGCACCAAGAAGCATTGCGTCCCCGCGAAGGCGGGGACCTCGGTGTTCTTACAGAACCTCACAGTAAACCGACTGAGGCCCCCGCCTTCGCGGGGGCGCAGCGGGGTGGGCAAACCCCGCGCGCCATCGCTGCTACTTCTGGCACTTCGCGCAGAAGAAGCTCGACCGCCCGCCCTGCACGATCCGCTCCACCGTGCCGCCGCAGGCGCAAGGCTCACCCTCGCGGCCATAGACGGCAAAGTCCTTGGCGAAATAGCCCAGTTCGCCATCGGGCCGGGCATAGTCGCGCAAGGTCGATCCACCCGCGAGGATCGATTCCTCGAGCACCGCCTTGATCGCCGGCACCAGCAGCTTCAGCTCGCCCGGCTTGACCCGCCCCCCTTCGCGCGCCGGATGCACCCGCGCGCGATAAAGCGCCTCGCACACGTAGATATTGCCCAGGCCCGCCACGATGCGCTGGTCGAGCAGCAGCAGCTTCACCGCCGCGATCCGGCCCTTGAACGCTGCCGCCAGCAGCTTCGGCGTCAGGTCCGGTCCCAGCGGCTCCGGCCCCAGCGCGGCGAATGGCGGCCAGCTTTCCAGCCTGTCGCTGTCAACCAGATCGACCGAGCCGAAGCGCCGCGCATCGTTGAGCGACAGCACCCGCCCCTCGCCCGTCTCCAGCACCAGATGATCGTGCTTGCCGATGTCGTCGGGATCGATTCGCCAGCGCCCCGACATGCCGAGATGGAACACCATCGTCCGTTCGCGATCGGTGTGGATCAGGCCATACTTCGCGCGCCGCGAAAGCCCGGTCACCCGCGCACCGGTCAGCGCCTGCGCCAGATCGACCGGAAACGGTCGCCGCAGGTCGGCCCGGTTAACCCGCACGCTGCGGATGACCTGTCCCTCCAGCACGGTTGCAAGGCCGCGAACGGTCGTCTCTACTTCGGGTAGCTCTGGCATATCCCCTCCACCCCTAACAGTCTTTGCCGTCCGGGCAATTCCCCACTAAAGGGCCAAGGCATGACCGCATCTGAAACAGCCCAAGAGACAGCTTCGTTCGGCTACGAAGACATCCCGGCAGAAGAGAAGGAAGGCCGCGTCGGCGCGATCTTCTCGAACGTCGCGCGCAAGTATGACGTGATGAACGATGCCATGTCGGTCGGCATGCACCGGCTGTGGAAGGACAAGTTCGTGCGCCGCGTGCGCCCCCAGCCGGGCGAGGCGATTCTCGACATGGCCGGCGGCACCGGTGACATTGCCTTCCGCATGGCCAAGCACGGCGCAAACATCACCGTGTCCGACATCAACCAGGACATGCTCGATGTCGGCATCGAACGCGCCGCCAAGCGCGGGCTGGAAGGCCTGGAATGGTCGCGCCAGAACGCCGAGGAACTCACCTTCCCGACCCGCGTGTTCGACGCCTACACCATCGCCTTCGGCATCCGCAACGTGACGCACATCGACCGCGCCCTTGCCGAAGCCCACCGCGTGCTGAAGTTCGGCGGCCGCTTCTTCTGCCTCGAGTTCTCGACGACAGAATGGCCCGGCTTCTCGGAAATCTACGACGCCTATTCGCACAAACTGGTGCCCAAGCTCGGGCAGATGATCGCGGGCGACGAGGATTCCTATCGCTACCTGATCGAATCGATCCGCCGCTTCCCGCCGATGCCGGAATTCGAGAAGATGATCCAGGCCGCCGGCTTCAAGCGGACCAGGGTGGAACCCATCCTCGGTGGCCTCGTCGCGATCCATTCGGGCTGGAAGGTCTGATCGCTTGACCCTTCCCGCCACGCATATCCGCCGCCTGCTCGGCTGGGGCCGCACGCTTGCCCGGCACGGCGCGCTGCGCGGGATCGAGAGTGATCCGAACACGCCCTCGCCCGTCCGCACCCTGTGCAAGGTTGCGCGTTTCGGCACGATCCAGCCCAAGACGCCCGACTACGCCGGTGCCTTCCGCGCGATCGGCCCGGCTGCGATCAAGCTCGGCCAGACTCTCGCCACCCGCCCTGATCTCGTGGGCGAGGAAGCGGCGCACAACCTGCTCGCCCTGCAGGACCAGCTCCCCCCGGTCGATTTCGCGCTGATCCGCGCCGAAATCGAGCGCTCGTTCGAAAAGCCGCTCGAGAGCCTGTTTTCCTCGTTCGATCCGGTGCCGGTGGGCGCGGCCTCGGTGGCCCAGGTCCACCGCGCGGTGACGACCGAAGGCCGCAAGGTCGCGGTCAAGATCCTGCGCCCCGGCGTGCGCGAGAAGTTCGCGCGCGATATCGACACCTACGAATGGGCCGCCGCCCATCTCGAAGGCCTGGGCGGCGAAGCATCGCGCCTGCGCCCGCGCATGGTCATCGCCAATTTCAAGCGCTGGACGGTGCGCGAGCTTGATCTGCGTCGCGAAGCCGCCTCCGCCTCGGAACTGGCCGACACGATGCGCGCGCACGCCGGGTATCGCGTGCCCGACATCGACTGGGATCGCACCAACGGCAGGGTCATGACGCTCGACTGGATCGACGGCGTCAAGATCAGCGACACCGCCGCGCTCGATGCGGCAGGCCACGATCGCAAGGCGCTGGCCCAGCGCCTCGTCCTCGCCTTCCTCACCCAGGCGATCAACGGCGGGTACTTCCACGCCGACATGCATCAGGGCAACCTGTTCGTCGAACCCGATGGCACCATCGTCGCCATCGACTTCGGCATCATGGGCCGGATCGACCGCCGCGCCCGCCAGTGGCTCGCCGAAATCCTCTATGGCCTGACGACCGGCAATTATCGCCGCGTCGCCGAAATCCACTTCGAGGCGCAATACGTGCCGAGCTATCACTCGGTGGACGAATTCGCCACGGCCCTGCGCGCCGTGGGTGAACCGATGCGCGGCAAGCCGGTGTCCGAACTCTCGGTCGGCCAGATGCTCGATGGCCTCTTTGCCATCACCCGCGATTTCGACATGCAAACGCAGCCGCACCTGCTGCTGCTGCAGAAGACCATGGTCATGGTCGAAGGCATCGCCACCCAGCTCGATCCCGAGATCAACATGTGGGAAACCTCGGCGCCTTTCGTGCGCGCCTGGGTGCGCGACGAGCTCGGCCCCGAAGCCGCGATAGCCGACCGCGTGCGCGAGGATACGCAGACCCTGCTGCGCATCCCCGACCTCATCCGCCGCATCGAAGACCGCTTCCCGCCCAAGGGCGGCGCACCCGAGGCGCCGCCGCTGCCAAAGGTCGAACTGATGTGGCAGCGCAAGCGCCGCAAGCGGGGCCCCGGTGTGCTCGGCCAGATCCTCACCTTCCTGGCGGGCGGCGCGCTGGTCATCGGCACCCACGCCCTTGGCTGGTGGGGCTGAGAAGACCGCTCCCTTGAGCCATAACCTATCGCACCTGCGCCTGCCCAAGCGCCACTTCCACGCGCTCGATCTGTCGCGCCTGCTCGCGGCGATCATGGTGTTGTTCTGGCATTACCAGCACGTGTTCGTGCCGCCGGTGCCCTATCATGTGCACGTCAATCGCGCGATCCAGCCGTGGTACGAAACGCTCTCGTGGTTGTACAACCATGGCCACACCGCCGTGCAGTATTTCTGGGCGGTCTCGGGCTTCGTCTTTGCGCATGTCTATCTCGCCGATGCCAATTACAGGGCGCGGTTCTGGCTCGCCCGCATTGCGCGCCTCTGGCCGCTGCACCTGCTGACGCTTGGCCTGATGGCGATCCTGCAAGGCATCTATGTCGCCCGCACCGGCACCGAGTTCATCTATCACACCAACGACCTCAAGCACTTCCTGCTGTCGATCCCGCTGATGCAGTATTGGGGCTGGCAGGATAACCAGTCGTTCAACGGCCCCTCGTGGTCCCTGTCGACCGAGATCCTCGCCTACCTCGTCTTCTTCCTCGCCATCCCGGCGCTGCGCCGCGCGCCGCTGGCGCTGGCCCTGCCACTGGGCGCGCTGCTGCTCTACGGCATGCTGAAGGAACTGCCCAACAAGGACGTGCTCGCCTGCATCGGCTACTTCATGCTCGGCTGCGCGGCTTATGGAGCGACGCTGAAGGGCTGGCTCCGCCCGGCCACGCTCCTGCCGCTGGGCCTTGCCCTGCTGGCAAGCGCCTTCATGCTCAAGGCCAACTACCGCAGCGGCGATGCCGCCACCATCGTAGGCACCTACGCAGTCCTGTTCCTCACCCTTGCGATCGATCTCAACGACGAGAAGGGACGCCTGCAATTCGGCCAGAAGCTCGGCGATGCCTCATACGGCATCTACCTCTGGCACATCCCGATCCAGCTGGCGCTGGTCCTGATGATCGATTCCACCGGCCTGACGCGCGACATCGCACGCCAGCCCTGGTTCCTGATCCTCTTCGTCACCCTCGCCATCGCCGCAGGCTTCATCAGCCACGCCAAATTCGAACGCCCCGCCCAGCGCGCCGTCTTCGCGCTGTGGGGCCGATGGAAGGCGCAGCGCAATCCCGCTGAAAGGGAAATGCCATGACACCGTTCTCACTCCTTGCCCCGACATATCTGCAGATGCTCGGCGCCTTGTCGAATTGGCTGGACAAGGCCGAAGGTGAATTGCCCGAGGCGCAAGTGGCTGCGCTGCCTTCAGCGCGGCTTGCGCCCGACATGTTCCCGCTGTCTACTCAGGTCCGCTTTGCCTGCGCGCAAGCGCTGGAGGGCGTCCACCGGTTGCAGGGAGTTGCCCTGCCGCCGCTGCACGCGATCCTGCTGGAGGAAGGCCGCGAGGCCGGGGATAAGGCGGGTTCGCTCCGCGAGGCACGCACAAGGATTGCCGAGACCATTGCGCTTGTCTCGGCACGTTCCGAAAGCGAAGGATCCGACGGCGCCGCGATGATCGCGCACGAACTTCCCAATGGCATGGTGTTCGACCTGACCGCGGACCAGTACGGCCGCGACTGGGCGCTGGGACAGTTCTACTTCCACATCATGATTGCCTACGCCATCCTGCGTCACAAGGGCGTCGGTCTGGGCAAGGCGGACTACGTCGCGCACATGTTCGGCTATCTCAGGCCCGGGACGTTGCCCACGGCCTCAGGGGATCATTTCCGGTCGCGGCTCTGCGTTCCATCACCCGGAGTAATATAGATCGCCCTGCCCGGCACCGGCGCGTCAGCGGTATGCCAGACGCCCTTCGGCACCACGACAAATTCCCCTGGGCGAAGCGGCACGCGAACTTCCGCGCCGCCCTGCTCGAGAATCAGCACCAGTTCGCCCTCGATCTGGATGACCATCTCCTCGCCATCGGGATGGCACTCCCACACCTGCCAGTCCGCGGCGCTTTCGAACATGCTGACCAGCCGGCCCGGCGGCAGAGCTTGCACACCGCTTTCCCAGAACGCCGCGTCCACCTCTACGGCCACGCACCGCTCCGGCCCAGCCAGGTGCGCAAACCAAGGCCCCAGAGGATAGGCTTGTGGCGTCACCCCGCAATCTCGCCCAGCTTGTGATGCGGCAGCAGGCGCCATGCCGCCAGCATCAGCACGACGTGCGCCGCCTCGACCGCCATCGGCACCGGCCAACCGGGATAAGCCCCCGTCACCGCCAGATTGATCGCGCGGCCCACGAACGAGGTGCCGAACAGCAGCGCCGGGACCAGCATCAGGTCCGCATTCCTGCGCCACGCACCCCACATCATGCAGAACGCCGCGACGCCGAAGAACGAGGTGAAGTCTGCCCGGATCGTCGAAACGCCGCCGACCCCGGTGGCTGCGATACCGAAGCCCATCGCTGCCTGCTCCGGCCCGGTCAGGAAGCCGATCGCCAGGAACAGGTCGAACAGTCCCGCCAGAAACACCAGTGCCGTCAGTATCAGTCTCATCATCCGGTCCCCGTCATGGTTTGTGGCAGACTGTGCCTGAACGGCGCTCCCTGCGCAAAAGGATTGCGCGCGAGGCTTACCCATTGCACAAGCCCCATCCATGAAGGATACACGCATCCTGCTCATCATTGGCGGCGGTATCGCCGCCTACAAGTCATGCGAGCTCGTCCGCCTGCTGCGCAAGGAAGGCGCCGACGTCACGTGCGTGCTGACCGAGGGCGGATCGCATTTCGTTACCGCGATGACGCTTGCGGCGCTTTCGGAGAACCCCGTCCACACCACGCTGTGGGATCTCAAGAACGAGGTCGAGATGGGCCATATCCAGCTTTCGCGTCAGGCTGATCTCGTCGTCGTCTGCCCCGCAACGGCAGACCTGATGGCACGCATGGCGGGCGGCATCGCCAATGATCTTGCCACCACGCTCCTGCTTGCGACGGACAAGCCGGTGCTGGCCGTGCCCGCCATGAACGTGCGCATGTGGCAGCACCCGGCCACACAGCGCAACGTCGCCACCCTGCGCGCCGATGGCGTTGCCGTGATGGAGCCAGACGAAGGCGCGATGGCCTGCGGCGAGTTCGGCCCCGGCCGCTTGCCCGAGCCACCGGCGATCTGCGCCGAAATCGCGCGCCAGCTTGGCAGCACAAGCAAACCGCTCACCGGCAGGCACGTGCTCATCACCGCAGGCCCGACCCACGAACCGATCGACCCGGTGCGCTACATCGCCAACCGTTCGAGCGGCAAGCAGGGCTATGCCATCGCCGCCGCCGCCGCGAAGGCCGGCGCGAAAGTCACGCTCGTCTCCGGCCCGGTCAACCAGCCGACCCCGCCTGGCGTCACCCGCATCGACGTCGAAACCGCGCGCCAGATGGCCGCTGCCGTCGACGCCGCCCTGCCTGCAGACGTCGCCATCATGGTCGCCGCCGTGGCCGACTGGCGCAGCGCCGGCGAGGCCGCGCAAAAGATCAAGAAGGATGGTTCGGGCCAGGTTCCGCCGCTGCAGCTGGTCGAGAACCCCGACATCCTCGCCACGCTTTGCAAGTCCGAACGTCGCCCGCCGCTCGTCGTCGGCTTCGCTGCCGAAACCAACGACGTGCTGGAGCACGCGCGCGCCAAGCTTGCCCGCAAGGGCGCGGACTGGATCGTCGCCAACGATGTCGCCACGCACAAGATGGGCGGCGAGATCAACGTCCTCCACATCGTCAGCGCGAGCGGCGTCGAAAGCCTGCCCGAACTCCCCAAGGACGCCGCCGCGGCGCTCCTGATCGAAAGAATTGCCGATGCACTCGCCTGAAATCCCCGTGCTCGTAAAGCGCCTGCCCCACGGGTTGGATTTGCCGCTGCCGGCCTATGCCACAGATGGCGCGGCAGGCATGGATGTGGTCTCGGCAGAGGACATCGATCTTGCCCCCGGCGCGCGTCACGCCGTCGCCACGGGCCTCTCGGTCGCAATTCCGGCGGGCTACGAAATCCAGGTCCGTCCCCGCTCCGGCCTCGCGCTGAAGCATGGCGTCACCGTGCCCAACACCCCCGGCACGATAGATTCAGACTACCGTGGCGAGTTGAAGGTGATCCTCATCAACCACGGCAGCGACAGCTTCTCGATCCGCCGAGGTGACCGCGTCGCCCAGCTCGTCGTCGCACCCGTCACGCGCGGGATCTGGGTAGAGGCGGATACGCTCGACCAAACCACGCGCGGCGAGGGCGGTTTCGGGTCCACCGGCGGATTGGCTGCGCTGCAAGGCTGAGGCCGTCGCCAGAAATCGCGCCTGCGCCTCGGGGCGCGTCGCGCCTTCACCGTTCGACAACCTGCCGGTCCATCGGGGCCAGCTTTGCCAGGAAGCGGTTTTGCGCGGCGAAGGGCACTTGCCCCTCGCGCATGGCCTGCTGGAGGTTCTCGACCAGGGCATTGAGATCAGCGCGGGTGATGCCGAGATCCTTGTGCGCCGCCTGCATCTCGCGCCCGCTATAGATGCAGCCGGCGTTCAATATGAAGCAGAACTGTTCGAACAGGGTGCGGCGCAAGCGAACCAGATCGCGGCTCTTGAAGATTGCAGAAATGCGCGGGTCGCTCTCGCTGAGGACGACCAGCCTGTCCACGATCCTGTGGATGCCGTCCTGACCGCCGAAGGCCCGGGCCATGCTCTCGCCGGTGAAAGGGCCTGCTCCTGCGTTGGCGGGGCCTTGCTGGTAGGGCTCGACCGGGAATTCGCCGGTTACGGGATCGGCCACCTTCTTTTCGACCCCGAATTCCTTTTCCCAATCGACGCCGGAGAAATCGCCCTGCGCAGCAGGGACCTCCTGCGGATCGGGGGTGACAGGCTGGGCGGCGAGCAGGGCAAATGCGAGCGCAAACGGCATCAACGGCCTCCTCAGAATGCGAGCTGGAGCGAGACGAGCCCGCCGCGCTGGCCATCGAAAGTGGCCACCGAGCCGACATCGGCATAGGCTGCGGTCAACGTGGCGTTGCGGGTGACGGCCCAAGCCACGAACAGGTCGTGGGCGTCGTCCTCGCGCGCGATGGCAAGATTGCTGGGCCGCGTCCGGTATTCCCCACCGACGACAAGGCGCGGTGTAAGCATCCAGGCGAGCGAGCCTTCGAACTGCAGCGTGCGGGCAGGCTGATTGGGGCCACCGAACCCGAGCAGGCCGAACTGGTTGGCATTGGTCAACCTCGCGGTGGCGTTGACCAGAATGCTTTTCGACAGGAACAGCTTGGTGGCGCTGGCCGTGAAATCGGTGCCGGACGACAACGCTGCCCCCACCGCCCTGATGATGGCGCCATCAAGACTGCGCTTGTGCTGCAGCCCCAGGCTGATCTGCGGAAGCAAGGGCGAACCATAGACCACATCGCCAATCAGCCGCACCTTCGCGCCGAACACGTCCTGATTGAAGCGGAAACCCTTGCCGAGACCAAGTGCTTCGCCAACCTTTCGCGTATCGAAGTTCTGGCGGGCATAGGACAGCTCGACCCGGTCCTTGATGCCCACGGCAATTCCGTGGCTCTGCCAGCCATAGTCGGCCAGCTCGATGCCGGTGACATGGGCCGAAAGCCCAAGGCCGCGGTTCGTTTCCATGCCGGCAATCGTGGCCCAGCTGGCAAGACCACCGCCGCTGGCTCCCTCGATCGAGGATATGCCATTGGTCAGCACCAGCTTTCCGCCATCCAGCAGCGGGTCAGCCTGCGCGGGCGAAGCAAGCATAAGGCCTGCCAGGGCCGCGCCCAACTTGGCAATCTTGATCACGCTTTTGGCACCCTTGTCGAGAGAGAGTAGGCGAGTGGGTTAATCAAGACCTGTTGGGAAATCCTAAAGTGCCCTCTAGGCAGGATTCTGAATTTCGAAGGTATTGCCGCTTAGCCTGGCTGCATGAGAAATCTGCTCTCCTTGCGAGTCTCGCGATGCGGATCGCTCCGTTCGGCCCCGATCTGCGTGGCGCTGACGCTACCCCTGCTGATCTCGGCCACGCCGGCGAGCACGCTACCTATGCTGGTGGTGGACCAGGCGGGCGTCCCATTACGCGATGCCGTGATCGAAATCCGGCCACCGGCTGGCAACACCCGTCGTCCGACTTTCGCATGGCGCAATGCGATGGCGCAGAAGAACCAGGCGTTCGTGCCTGGTACGCTGATCGTGCCCCTGGGCGCGGTAGTGGCCTTCCCGAACCTCGATAACGTACGCCATTCGATCTACAGCTTTTCCAAGCCCGGCCCCTTCAAGATCGACCTCTATGGGCAGGATCAGACGCGGACCCAGCAATTCAAGGTGGCCGGCACGATCGCGCTGGGCTGCAACATCCACGACAGGATGCAAGGCTATATCCGCGTGACAGACACGCCCTTTGCAGCACGCAGCGACCTGAACGGGCTGGCTGACATCGAGGGCTTGGGTCGCGGGACCTATGACGTCGTCGTCTGGCATCCCGCATCCGCGGCGCAGGTGGCGAATGGCGCGGCAAATTGGTGCTGGAACCCAGCAACCGCAGTCGGATCATGGTGGCGCTGCGGCCAGGCAGCGGCAAATGAAACGGTCGGTAGTGCAGGCGCTTGACCGCCTGCGCAATGCGATAGACGTGCGCGTTCGCTCACTCGGCAGCCGGATTGCATTATTGTACGTCTTGTTGCTGACAGTGATCGTAGCCGCAACGCTGCTTGCGGCCGGTTCGGGCATCAACACCTTCGCCTATGAAACAGCAGAGCGCGAGCTTGCCGCCAACTCCCGCGTGTTCGACCAGATCATTGCCAGTAGGCAAAGGCAGATGGCGGACGCGGGCGAAGTGGTAGCCCGCGATTTTGGTTTCCGTGAAGCCTTGGCCACCGGCGATGCGCCAACGCTCGTCTCGGCCCTGCAAAGCCTGCGCGACCGCGCCAAGGTGAGCGAAGTGGCGATCGTCCAGCTCGATGGCAGCGTGATCTCTTCGAGCACGGCGACGACGATCAGGGGCACGGCCATGCTGTCACGGCTGGAGAACGGTGCCGATCGCGGCGTCATCCGGCTCGGCCAGGCGCAGGCGCTTGGCGCTGCAGTGCCGATCGAGATGCCCGATCTTGCCGGCTGGCTGATCCTGCTGAACACGCTCGGTCCGGCTGACATGACACAGCTTGCAAGCCTGTCGGCCGCACCCTTGGAGGCGCGCGTGATCGAGCGGGCGCAACTCGACAGCCACCTTGCTTCGCTCGAGCTTGGCGAGATCGCCGAGATGGAGGGCCACGACGGCCCAACACTGGTTCGTGTTTCAGCTATTGCGAGCCTGGAAGACGGCAACGAGCCTCGCCTGGTGATGGCGCATTCGCTCAACTCGGTGTTAGCGCGTTACTTCAGTCTTCGCCTGGTGCTCATGCTGATCGGGTTGTTCAGACTGTTGGCTGGTGCATGGGCCGCGATCCGCCTCTCGCGCGGGATTGCCCGGCCACTGCAATTGCTCGCGGAAGCAGCGCGCGCCTATGCCGGCGGTGCCGTAGCAAAGGTCAAGGTCGAAGGCGCAATCGAGCTGCGCTCTCTCGCCTCCAGCTTCAACGCGATGGTCGATGCGGTAGAAGAGCGCGAACAGCAGATCATGCACGCATCGCTCCACGATGCACTGACCGGCCTGCCCAATCGCCGTTTCTTCATCGAAAAGCTGGAACGAGCCGTAGCCCGACAAAGCGAAAGCCAGCGCACGTTCGTAGCCTTCATCGATGTTGACGACTTCAAGGCCATAAACGACGCATTGGGTCACCCGTTTGGAGACGAGTTGCTGCGCACCGTGGCGCAAACGCTTCAGGACTGCTACCCGAACGCCATGGTGGCGCGGTTCGGCGGTGACGATTTCGGCCTCCTGCTCGATGGACTCGAGCCGGCAACCGACTGCACTGCCCTGGCCCGCAGACTTGAAGCCGCGCTCAACCGCGAATTGACCATCGACGGACGCAGCATCGTTGTTTCCGCCAGTATCGGCATCGCGATCGGCCCGCAGGACGCGGACTGCTCGGACGCCCTCCTCAAAAGCTCCGATCTCGCGCTCGATCGTGCCAAGAACAATGGCAAGGGCGGCTACAACTTCTTCGAACCCGAACTCGACGCCGAGGCAAGTCGTCGTCGTCATCTGGAAATCGATATGCGCCGCGCGATCCGGGATGGTGATTTCGAGCTTTACTTCCAGCCCCTGTTTTCCATGTCGGAGAACCGCATCAAGGGCTTCGAGGCTCTCATGCGCTGGCCGCACGAGCAACACGGAATGATAAGCCCGGCAACGTTCATCCCGATTGCCGAGGAATCCGGCCTGATCGTGCAACTCGGCGAGTGGGCCCTGCGCGAGGCCTGCCGTCAGGCGGCGCAATGGCCTGAAGACATCAGCGTTGCAGTCAACATCTCGCCCCGTCAGCTCACGACCGACGGCCTCGTCGCGTGCATCGCGCAGGCCTTGGCACAAAGCAGGCTTCCTTCGGGCCGCCTCGAACTTGAAATCACCGAAAGCGTGTTCATCGGGAATGTCGACAAGACGCTGAACATCCTCCATTCGCTGCAGGCATTGGGTGTGCGCGTGGCGCTCGACGACTTCGGCACCGGGTACTCATCGCTCAGCTACCTGCGCTCATTCCCCTTCAACAAGATCAAGATCGACCAAAGCTTCGTGCGTGCTCTCGAGGAGGGCGGCAGTGCCCAGGCGATCGTGCGGGCGATCACCACCCTGGCCCAAGTTGAACAGTGCCTTCATAGAACGGATTTTATATCAATAGGATACGCGAGTGTGCGCGGGTGTTACCACTAC
>NZ_JRVC01000041.1 GCF_000807925.1 Novosphingobium subterraneum
CCAACTGACCGCCCAAAGCCCAAAGTGGGGAATTTTACTTTGCCACTTCCGGGGATTTTTACAGTGCCGTTGACACCCTTGGCGATCAGTCGCTGGCGAACATCATGATCGCGAAAGGTGGAACCGTCGGGCCGTTCGGCAAAGCAATCGAGCGGAGTGTGCAGCGTATAGGCCTGCTGTGCCTGCCCCTGGCTCTGCCGGATGCGGTCATTGACGTCAGGCTGAAGGGTCTGCCCGACCTTGATGAGTCCGGCGTAGCCCTGTGGCGGATTGACGAAGGACCAAGCATAAACGCGAAGTCGTGCTTCGGGCTTGGGGGTCAGGACTTCGTCGATAGTTGGACTAGGCAACGGGTAATTCCATGGGCCGAATCATACCTTCGATAAAGGCGATTTCCTCGTCGGAAATATTGTACTTTTTATACAAATCGTCGTCATTCCAAGTGCGATCCCAAGTTTGCATTGGAACCCAGCGATAAGTGGAATGGGTGGCATGTTGTGTTATTTTCCGGAGAGAAACAATAAATCGGAAAAAGCGAGTTCGATAATAGGATTGAAGACTTTCAGCTTCAGCCTGAGAATTTACTGAAAAGAAAAGGTAAGATTGGGTGCAAACCGATGGGCAAGGCGCAATCAACGAAGGTCCAAGCACTAGGTCGACTCCGCTTTTCTCCCGCTCTCTTCCTGACCCAACTGCCGGAACGAGCAGCTTCCACGTATCGATCAGGTGCTCACTTTTCGTTACTTTCACCCGCTCAATGTAGCCCACTGATCGTTTGACTGATCTTATGTAATATAAAGGTATATCGCCTTCGCGCTGCTTTTCATGGAAGCCATCGAAGTTTGAAGTCCAGCCGAACTCCTTGTCACGAGCCAATATGGAGTTCACTGACGGCTCGTTGTGCTCAAGCACCTTCCGAAGGATTCCAAGAGAGCGACTATCGCGCACTAAGACGTCAAACTCGTCGAGCAGGCGCCGATTTGGCCCGTTTACTTCGCCCCCACGAATCGTGCTTACGTCGCACGGCCCATCGTGCTCGGCATTCCAAAGAAAATAGCAAGCTCCACCGTTGATGCCGACCGATGGAAAGATGTCAGCTGCATTAGTGTAATCAACCAATGTGCTAATGCGGCGGTCGCTGAGCATGGATCGGCGAAAATCGTTCAGCCCAAGCCCTGAAGCCATCCATCGCGAGGGAATCACCATTGTCAAAAAGCGCGGTTCAAGTGTCTTCGCCTGTTCCACGAAATGTTGATAGATTGGTACGTCTCGTGTGCCGCCGTCACTTGCGAGCTGATACGGCGGGTTCCCGATAATCACATCAAAGTGCATTTGGCCTCCGAACAGCTCGCCGAGGCGGGCCTGGATATTGTCGCTGTGGATGAACGCATAGGCGTGGTTTTCTTCGTCCATGCCGCGCTCAAGAAATTCCTTGCCCGCCCCGCAAATCCGGCAACGGTCGCCCTCGCGCAGATGCTCGGTCCGCTCGAACCAGATGTTCCCGTCATCCTTGTCGCCAAAGCTGCTGGCGACGCTGTGCGGGCCGGTTGCGTGTTTGGAGCAGTACAGACTGCGGCGGGCCAGCAGCGCTGTCAGCCGGGTGATGCCGATGCCGAACAACTGCTTCGTCAGGATGTGGTCAACGCGCTCCTGCAGATCGGGAAACTCGCTCTCCAGCCCCTTGATCAGCCGTGTAGCAATCTCGCGCAGGAAGACACCCGACTTGGTGCACGGATCAAGGAAGGTGACGCTGCTGTCTGCCCAGATGTTCGCGCCGTCGTTCGCCGCAGCCCAGCCTTCCGCAAGCGTATCGAGCATGCGGTTTGCGAACTCCGGCGGGGTGAACACCTCGTCGTTCGAAAGATTCGCGATGCAGGTCAGCACATCGGGATTGCGGCCCTTGAGCCGGAACGTGGCCTGCTCGGTCATGCCACCCCGTCCAGCGCTGCCAGTTCGCGCACCGTCATCGGTGGATAGCTCTCTGCCGGTTTGAAAATCTCGTGACTGCCAAGGTGCGAGAACAGCGAACGCTCTTCGCGGAAGCTGGCCATGCCGGTCAGCACGTCCAGCCGGAAGTCGCGCCGCTGAAACTTGCCCCTGCCGAGATAGCCCCACTCGACGATCAGGATCGGCCCGCCGCTCGCGTCCTTCATCGTCATCGCATCGCCATGCACGAGGTTGAGCGAGAGAACATGGCTGGCGGCGCGGTAAAGCTCGTCTGCCTCGTCCAGGCGAAGGTATTCGGCGAAGACGTCAAGCATGTTCGCGCGGCATTCGGCGATGTTGTCGGCCAGAAGCTCGATGCCATAGCAGCAGGTCAGCGCCTGCAGTGCGTGGTTGCGCTTCTCGAAATCGGACTTGCCGTACTTCGCCTCAACCGCTGCGAGCTTCCTCTGCAGGATCGGCACAAGGAAATTGCCGCTGCCACAGGCGGGTTCGAGAAAGCGGCTATCGATCCGCTCGGTCTCGCCCTTCACCAGATCGAGCATCTTTTCGACCAGCCAGGGCGGCGTGAACACCTCGCCATGGTCAGCGACGCGCTTCTTCGACTTGATGAGCTTGTCCGACTGGAACAGCGGCCCTTCGTCGCGAATGGCGGCGAACTCCGGCTGGACAGGCTTGATGCCCTCGTCCTTGTCGTCGCCTCCCATCCTGCCGATGATCTCCAGCGAATTGGCGATCTGCACCGGTGCCTTCTGCGCGCCGGATTCCCAAGCGTGCACCACGTCCTTCGGCACGGAAAACTCCCGCGCCACATCGTCCAGGCTGTAACCAGCCGCGATTCTACTTGCTGCGAAAGACATGCGGCCAGCATAGCCGAGTGTGCTGGCGATGAAAGCCTCAGCGATCAGGCTTTTGCACCAGAATAGCTAGAGCTCCAGATTGGGATAAACTCGAATAGAGCCGCCCCTTGCTTTCGGTGCCCCGTCGCGCTGAAGGTGCAGTCAGATCAAGCTGAACGGATTCTCGGGCCATGAGCGAAGGTTTCGTCTACATTCTGACAAACGAAGCCATGCCAGGGTTCGTCAAGATCGGTCTGACGCAGCAGGACGACGTGGCGGACCGGGTGAAGCAACTCGATACGACGTCTGTCCCTATGCCGTTCGAAGTCCACTTCGCGGCGCGCGTGCCGGACTGCCGAAAGCTTGAACGCACGCTGCACTTCGTCTTCGGCGAAAACCGCACGCGGAAGAACCGGGAGTTCTTCAAGATCAATCCCGACCTGGCGAAGGCGATCATTGAACTGGTGGCCATTGCCCCGGTGGAATACTCGGACGAGGAGCAGGACATCGACGCCAAGGAACGGGCGGAAATCGAACAGACCCGCACCCGCCGCGAAGTCCGAACCTTCAAGAGCCTGAACGTGCCGGTTGGCGCGCAGCTGACGTTCACGAAAGACGACGCCATCACCTGCACCGTCGTCAGCGATCGCAAGGTCCTGTTCGAAGGCCAGATCATGAGCGCAACCGCAGCCGCGTTGGCCGTGGTGCGTCAAATGGGCTATGACTGGAAAACCGTAAACGGGATGGAATATTGGGCCTACAAGGGCGTGAAGCTTTCCAGTCTGGGCGAAGGCCAGCCGGACTTCGAAGCGGACGAGGAAGCGGACAGTGCAATCATGCCGTCGGGTCCGGGTCCGGGTTCTGGCGTTCTTCCTTGAACGTGCGGCTGGCGATCTTCCGCAAGAGCGCCGCAAACTCAGGATCGTCCGCAAGGCCCTGCAATGGGTTTTCGTTACCGGACTGCCGGATCAATTCGCCCTGCTTGTGAACCGGCACGTGGCCGTAGCTGGTGAAGGTCGTCATGACGTTTTCATGGCCCAGATTTTGCGACCACGCCTTCATCTGTTCGGCGTTCAGGTCCAGCGACATCGCATGGCGGACAAGCATGTCGCGCAGGCTATGCGGATTGAAATAGGGCAGGCCGACGGCTTCAAAGGCGCGGCGGAACACGTCGCGGATCGCGTTGGTGCTGCTCCAGCCGGTCCGGCCAATACCTTGGGGTTCGAACTCGCCATTTTCGCCAATGCCCACTTCGGTAAGAGGAAACAGGTAGTCGGTCGGGCCGCGCAGTTCCTGTTCGCGCAGTTCAGTCACCCATTCCGAGAGGATGGCTTCCGCGCCGTCCACAACAGGCATGAAGAACGTGCGGAAGGTCTTGCTGAACTTCGTCTTCACCGTTCGCGCGTCCTGCTCGATCCACTTGCCAACAAGGTTCACGTGGCCCAGCCGGAAGGTAGCCAGAGCGCCGACACGCGCCCCGGTAACGGCAGCGCAGGCAATGAGCGCGCGGTTGCGGCGTTCGACCAGAGTGTTGCAGGGCATGTTCGCCAGCACGTGCTGCACCTGTTCCACTGAAGGCACGGCCTTTTCCCGAATCGCGCGTGCGATCGCGGTGTCCTTCTCGCTCAGGTTGAAATAGTCGGCATCCGAGAAGGCGATCTTCTGCCGGAAGCCGGGTTCGCGTGACAGCCACTCGAAGAACGCCTTCAGGTCTGACAGCGTGGAATGCACCGTCGCCTTGCTCAGCGTTTCGCCTGTGCGGACGTTGCGGGCTTCGGCCATGCGGCGTTTGAAGGCCATCGCCTGTTCGCGGTGGAACTTGCGGAAATCCTTCCGCCCCGTCGATTCTTCGAACCGGGCAAGGGACTTTGCCACACGGTCGATCGTGGCTTCGTCGCGGCCCCGCGCGTCCTTCAGATATTGCAGGTAATCGCGCTTAACGCGCTCGTTGCTGGCGTTGTGTTTCGTCATAGCGCGTCTCGCTTCTTGAAGTCACAGTTGGGGGAAGGGGAAGCACGCCCACTTAGGCGTAGCGGTGCTTCCACCGTTTGGACCTTCAGACCGGGCATGATGCGGCCCAGATCGTCACGTCGTGCGCTTCGATGCATCACCGCGTTGCAGGTGCCGCAGATCGCGCGCAGGTTGCCGTTGGCAGGCTTGCGGGGGATGTAATCGACCATGCCCAAGGCCGGTTCACGCGGGGCGCGGCAGCGCAGGCAAAACATCTGTCCGGGGCCGCAGGTGTGTTTGCGTTTCTGGTTCAGGGTTGTGAGAAACCGCCGCACAGTCTCGCCGTGGAAGATGACGGGGCGGGCCTTGTCGATCGTGGCCAGCCCCGCCTTCTGCCAATGGCGGATGGTGTTCTTGTGGACTTCGAGACACGTGGCCAGTTCGGCCACGGTGTAAGTGCGCAGCAGCTTCACCCGGTAGGGATTGACCCGGCGGGCAGGCATCGGCCTTACTCCTGCCCGGCCACCAGACGGCGGATCGATTCCACCTTCACCAGCGTGCGGCGGCCAAGCTTGATCGCTTCCAGCCGCCCGTCGGCAAGCATAAGGTAAACGGTGGTGCGGCCAACGCTCAGGGCGCGGGCAGTGTCATTGATCGAGCTGGTAAGCTTTTCCATCGGTGGTGCTCCATTTGGACCGTGGCGGGTGCCAGCGGGTGCAAAGGAACATCAGCGAATCGGGGCGGCGTGTCGGACAGAAAGGCTGAAATGAGGCCGACAATCCGCCAAGCCTGATTTATTGGCCAGATTTAAGCTTTTGAGTATTCTTGGAAAATTATCTTCGCATAAGGCCTCACCGTGCTTACGCTCGGCTCTTTATCGCCCTTCGCCAACAATGTAATCAGCGCCTTTTCCACGTCAGCCTGCACTTCTGGAATCAACTCAGAGCGCAAGAGCATCCCCCATATGGAAGAACAGGCAGTGTGCCAGTCATAGGTCGGGCGACGGCCCCGGTTGTTGTCGTTGTCGATGCTTGCACCGTGTTCGACGA
This sequence comes from Novosphingobium subterraneum, assembly GCF_000807925.1. Lineage (GTDB taxonomy): Bacteria > Pseudomonadota > Alphaproteobacteria > Sphingomonadales > Sphingomonadaceae > Novosphingobium > Novosphingobium subterraneum. The sequence continues at coordinate 5,783 of NZ_JRVC01000041.1, forward strand.
CTGGCTTCGCCTCGCTCATCAAAGCGGCATCCAGCGTTCGCCTGTGAAAGTGCACGCCGCGTAACACCATGTCGCTTTGGCCGAAAGCGTCTACACCCTGGACCAAAAACTTGCCATCAGACCAAGATGCGGACGCATTGCGGCTCCGACACTTATCCCAAAACCATGCAGGAACGTCCCATTCGCGTTCAATCCATGTCGGCTTCGCGTCGGGGACTCGTGGCGCTCGCTCGGCCTGAACTGCCCTTGCGATGAGAAACCCTAAGCTTGCTTGATCTATCAGCCATCTGCCCGCGTTGTTGGGTGCGCGTGAGTCAAAGCAGCGTGCATATGCATCACGCGCTGAAATCCAATCAGGGTTTCCGGCAACAGATATGCTTCGCAGGACTAACCCGCGCTGTTCGAAGGGAACCATATCGAGAATGCCTGACAGCTCTATGTCGAGCCCATAAACATCAACGTCCAGTTCGCCGTCGACGCAGTTCGTGAAGTCGCCACGATCCCAATCTGCCTTGAATTTGGAATATGGATCAATTTCCCAGAATGCGGGGCCAACTGGTTTGCACTCCAACGTCTCGAACTTCGATTTGATCATCCTCGCACGCGTAGTTAGGAGATCGGTTCGAAGACGATCAATAAGAGAGCGTTCGTCCTTTACGATTTCCAGCGCTAGTTTCGCGGGAATCCATTGTTCAGCCATGCCCGACAGTATGCGCCACTGAACGGGCAAGACAAGCGACGCAAATCAGCTATCCACGGCGTGCGGATGCAATTCTCACAACTTCCGCTCCAGTCCGCAGCGTGTCGAGATAGTCCGCCCACCATTGGGCCATATCGACGCGCTCCTGCCAGTGCTGGCCGCGATGATAGGCGGCGCGCACGGCGTCCCTGTCCTTGTGGGCCAGCGCGCGTTCTATCGCGTCGGCGGACCACTTGCCAGATTCGTTCAGAAGAGTGCTGGCCATGGCGCGGAAGCCGTGGCCGGTCATTTCGTCGTTGGAATAGCCCAGACGGCGAAGCGCGGCGTTGACGGTGTTCTCCGACATCGGGCGAAGGTGCGTGCGGATCGACGGGAAGACATACTGGCCATCACCCGTCAGCGCGCGGGCTTCGGCCAGCACGGCCAGCGCTTGGCGCGACAGTGGCACGACGTGTTCCGAACGCGCCTTCATCTTCTCGGCTGGTATCCGCCAGACCTTCGCGTCGAAGTCGAACTCCGACCATTCGGCATAGCGCAGTTCGCCGGGGCGGACGAAGACCAGCGCGGCCAGTTGCAGTGCGAAGCGCGTGACGGGGTGGCCGTCATAGCCATCGATCGCGCGTAGCAGCTCACCGGCCTTCTTTGGCTCCAGAATCGCGGCGTGGTGCTTCGACTTGTGGCTGGTCAATGCGCCGCGCAGATCGCGGGTAGGGTCTGACGGGGCCAATTGGTTCGCGATGGCGAAGCGGAAGACTTGGCTGGCGAACTGCAACGCACGGTGCGCGGCTTCGGTGCGTCCGGTGGTTTCATACTTGCGCACGGCTTCGAGCATTTCGAACGGCTGGATTTCAGCGACGGGGCGCTGGCCGACGGTGCGGTCCAGAAGCTTCAGGAGCCATTCCTGTTTTGACGTGGTGCGTTCGGAGCGGCCTTCACGCTGGCACTTCTCGATGTAGGCGCGTGCGACAGCTTCGAAGGAATTGGCGGCGCTGATTTTTGCTGTGTGGGCATCGCGACGCTTCTTCTCCGCAGGATCGACTCCAGCCGCCAGCGTGGCGCGCGCTTCGTCACGCATCCGGCGCGCGTCCTTCAGGTTCACTTCGGGATAGGTGCCGAAGCCGACCTTCTTCTCGACGCGCTTCGGCTGGCCGTCTTCGTCGCGGCCATCGACGCGGAACTTGAACCGCCAGAGCTTGCCACCCGATGGCTGGACCAGCAGGAACAGGCCCTTCTCGTCGGTCAGCTTGTAAGGCTTCGCTTGGGGCTTCGCATTGCGGATTGCGGTGTCTGTCAGTGCCATTTGGGGGCCACGCCTTTCGCCGGTTTCAAAGTGGCCCCCAAGGTGGCCCCCAGAATCACCCGGTTACGGGCGCGCAAAGGCGGACATCAGCGGTTAGGCCGATGGTGAAAATGGCAGATTTCTGCCGTTTTTTCAACTTTTGGAGGATGGTGGCGGATAGGGAAATGGTGCCCGGGGACGGATTCGAACCGCCGACACGCGGATTTTCAATCCGCTGCTCTACCAACTGAGCTACCCGGGCATCGTCCTTTGCCGCGTCCTGTGAAGGACCTGCAGGCGATGGGAAGCGCGCCTATGGCGAAGCGGCGCGGGCTTGGCAAGCCCCATCGCGCGAAAATTTTGGAGAGGCTAGTCTTCGTGATCCTCGTCGGCCGGTCGTCCCGGGAGCGCGTATCCGCCTTCCAGCCACTGCACCAGATCGCGGTCCTTGCAGCGGGTCGAACAGAACGGGGTGTGGGCTTCGCTGCGGGGCTTGCTGCAGATCGGGCAGCGCTTCTGGGTGGGCCGGGCGGCAGGCGTATTCATAGCGGCACGCCTTGGGCAAAACCGCCGGAAAGGGCAAGGGCCGGGTCTTCCTTGCGGCGGATCGTGCGGCCGGTCCGACTGGCCAGTTCCGTCTCCCATGCGGGGAGAATCGCGGCAAGCACGCGCGGATGGGCAGTCAGCAACAGTGCGCCGGGCTCGCTGACGCGCTCGGCGTTGCGCAGAAGTGCACGGGCAGCGGCAGCGACCGGAAAGCGCGTGTATCGCGCCACGAGCGAGGCGCGTTCAAGCCGCGACACCAGATGCACGAAACCGAAGCCGTTCATCGCGGTGCGCTCGCCCTGCCAGTCGATCAATGCATCTCCCAACGCCTTATCGACGTGTTGGCGGTCCTTCTTTTCGTGCAGCGTCGGGAAATCGATGCCGACCGATCCGCCGATATCAAGCCGGTGCAGCGCATCGGCTATGACATCGACCGCGGACAGCGCGAGCTTCAGCGGCGGAAGCGTGCCATCGATATCGATAAGTGTCATTGCCGGGGTCGGGCTGACGATGATCGAGCCGCCCGCGAATGCGATCTCGCCCGTGACGGCCTGTTCAGCGAGTTCGTCCCAGCCATTGTCGGCAAAGGCACGGCCCGTGATGGCGACCGATTTGACCGAAGCGCCGGTCGCTTCGAGTTCTTCGCGCAAGCTTGGTGCTGGGCGAGGATCCTCGCCCGGGGCGGGACGGACGACAGGGAGCTTGGTGCGGCCGCGTTCGGCGATGGCAGCGCGGGTTACACGCACGGTCAGGCTTACGCCTTCGGTAGCCTCGCGCGGCAGCTGGTCGACCAGCGCTTCGGCGCCGTCATCGAAGCGCACGACACCGCGCCGGCTGCCGGCGTGGCGGGTGACGAGGCGGGCCTGCGCGACCAGACCGGGACGCACCTTCTCTCCCCAGCAGACGCGGGCAGAGAGGATGCGACCGCCCGAAACCAGAATCGCGCGTTCTTCGCCGATCCCTGCTTCATGGAGCCAGTCAGCAGACATCGATGCCCGCGGCCCGCAGAACCTTGCGTGTTTCGAACAGGGGCAGGCCGATTACGCCGGAATGGCTGCCCGAAAGCCAGTCGCAGAAGCCTTCGGCACTGCCCTGGATGGCATAGCCCCCGGCCTTGCCGTGCCATTCTCCGCCAGCGATGTAGCTTTCCATTTCCTCGTCCGAGAGGCGCTTGAAGCGCACGATCGTCTCGGAGAGGGATTCGCGCAAGGCTCCGTCGGGGGTAATCACCGCGATGGCAGAAAATACCCGATGGCGACGGCCCGAGAGCAGGGCGAGGCACTGGCGTGCGGTTGCCTCGTCTTCCGCCTTGGGCAGGATGCGCGCTCCGGCACCAACGACGGTATCGCCCGCAAGGATCACGCAATCCGGGGCAAGTGCGGCAGCGGCGCGGGCCTTTTCGGCAGCAAGCCGCGACGCATGGGCGCGGGGACGTTCGCCCCTGTGCGGCGTCTCGTCGATGTCGGTGGCCACGACGCGCGAAGGCGTGACGCCAATGCGCCGCAGCAGTTCAAGCCGGCGCGGGCTGGCCGATGCCAGAACCAGTTGGTGGGGTGATGACGCGGGCGAAAGCTCGCCCATCATCAAAAGCCGCCGGGACCGCCGCGACCGGGCATGAAGCGGTAGGTGATGCGACCTTTGGTCAGATCATAGGGGGTGAGTTCGACCAGAACTTCATCGCCCACCAGCACGCGGATGCGGTTCTTGCGCATCTTGCCGGCGGTGTGGCCGAGGATTTCGTGGTCGTTTTCGAGGCGGACGCGGAACATCGCGTTGGGCAGGAGTTCCACCACCTGTCCGCGCATTTCGAGGAGTTCTTCTTTCGCCATCGGCGGGCTCGGATGCCTTTGTATAGAGGTATGCAAAAAGGAACGCGCAGGTCATCGGAAATGATCCGCGCGCAGAGGAATTGGGCGGCCCATAGCCTTGCCGGGCGAAAAAGGGAAGAGGCGCGCAGGAAGTGACCAGCTTTGGTTCAGGTTTCTCTGCCGATGTAACCATCCATGCTGCAGTGCGACAAACTGATACGAAATGCGCATAGCCACTTCGGGACCGTCTCGGCAGGTGTGACGTTGAAGAGCCGACGCTTGCCCGGCACCCCCGAGTTCAAGGATTTCCAGACGTGAGATTTTCCGCCGCGCCCTCGCTGGCTGCCATTGCCCTTTGCCTCTTGGCGGCCAATCCGGCCGTGGCGCAAGACGTGATCGCGGGAACCGACGATACGCCGCCGGATGCGCTGCAGGATCTTGAAGGCAACCCGATTACAGCCGAGGACGACGAGATTCTGGTCGTTGCCACCCGCATCAAAGGCCAGGTCGATACGGCTCAGCCGCCGATTGCGGTGCTGGATGAGAACGCGATCGCCTCCTATGGTGCCGGTTCGCTGCAGGAACTCCTTGCCGCGCTTTCGCCGCAGACGTCGTCAGGGCGTGGCCGTGGCGGCGGGATGCCGGTGGTCCTGCTGAATGGCATGCGCATTTCGGGCTTTCGCGAGATGCGCGGACTTCCGCCAGAAGCCATCCGCCGGGTCGAGATCCTGCCCGAGGAAGTTGCGCTCAAGTACGGCTACCGGCCCGATCAGCGCGTGGTGAACTTCATTCTGAAAGACAACTTCAGCAGCTTCGGCAGCGATAGCGAGCTGCGCCTGCCCAGCGGCGGAGGCTTCACCGAGTGGGAGCAGGAATTCACCCTGACCAGGATTGCGGGCGGCAACCGCATCAACGTTACAGGCAAGCTTGAGGATGCCAGCCCGCTGACCGAGGCGGAGCGCGGGATCATCCAGCCCGGCACTTCGGCGACGCGCGTTGCGGGCGATCCCGATCCTGCCGCTTATCGAACGCTGATTTCGGACTCCAGGTCGGCGCAACTCAACGCCACGCTGGCCCGTGCGCTTGGCAGCGGGGCGGGCCTCAGCGTCAACCTGCTCGCCCAGCGTGATGACCAGCGCTCGCTCAACGGGCTCAACGGGGTGACGCTGACGGATGCGACCGGCAGCTTCTCGCGCTTCACACTTGATCCGCAGCCGCTGACCACGCGCCGCCGCACCACGACCCTGCAGGCGAGCGCGGCACTGAACAAGCCGCTCGGCAACTGGAACCTGGCGGTTACCGCAGATGGCGGGCACGTCGAGACAAAGAGCACGATCGATCGTCGCGCCGATCTTTCCGGAGTGCAGGCGCTGGTGACTTCAGGTGCGCTCGCCGCTTCGGGTGCTCTGCCGACGACAGCGATTCTCCCCGGCGCGGCTGACCGGGCGCTGTCAAAGACGGATTCGCTCTCAAGCCTGGCTACGCTGTCAGGCCGTCCGCTGCGCCTGCCGGGCGGTGAAGTGGCGCTGACTGTCAAGGCCGGGTTCGACTATTCAGGCATCGAAAGCAGCGACACCCGCACCAATACCGGACAGATCAATCTCAAGCGCGGGGATGCGCAAGCGGGGTTCAGCTTCGATCTGCCGATTACCAGCCGGAGGGAAGGCTTCGGTGCGGGCATTGGCGACCTTTCACTTAACGCCAATGCCGAAGTGCATCGGCTTTCGGACTTCGGCACGCTCTATAACTGGGGCGGCGGGCTGACCTACAGTCCCACGGAAAAGCTGACCCTGCAGGCCAGTTATGTCGCCGCCGACAAGGCGCCGAGCCTGACTGAACTGGGCGGCCCTTCGATCCTCACCGAGAACGTTTCGATCTACGACTTTTCGCGCGGTGAGACGGTCCTGGCCCGGGTGATATCCGGCGGCAATCCCAATCTCGTGAAGGAGCGCCAGCGCGACTGGAAATTCGGCTTCAACTGGACGCTGCCGTTCCTCAAGGATTCGACCTTCGTCGCTGAATACTTCCGCAACCGGTCGACCAATACAACGAACGATTTTCCTCTGCTGACGTCTGAGGTGGAAGCAGCGTTTCCGGGACGTGTCATTCGCGATGCGTCGGGGCGGATCGTGTCAGTGGACCAGAGCCCGGTCACTTTTGCCGAAGAGAAAGGTTCGCGCCTGCGCTATGGCCTCAACCTCTCGGGCAATTTCGGCAAGCCTGACCCGACCATGCAACGTGGGCCAATGGCCGGCCTGCGGTCGGGCGGGGCCGGTCCGGGTGGGCCTGGTGCGGGTGGTCCGCCCGCTGGCGCGCCTCCGGCCGGGGCGGGCCAGGCTGGTCCTCCGCCTGCCGGTGCCGGACCGCGCGACAT
>NZ_JRVC01000042.1 GCF_000807925.1 Novosphingobium subterraneum
CGCCGCACGCAAAGCCTGAACAATACTACGCTACGGCACCCCAAGCGACTCTCCCGCGGAGCGGGTTCGTGCTTTGGGCCGGAAGCGGAAAGGCAGCTTTTATATCTTTGAGCGGATTATGCGGACAGCGACTGCTGACCGAATCGCAAGCCGGTGCATTAGAGAATGGTCTGGAGAAACCCCTCTTGGCATAGACTTTTGCCGTCGTTGAAACGCCCCTGCAGGACAGCCAACACGGAGCCGAGAGCCACAAACTAAATCGGTTTACTATTTAGCGCGCCTTTCCTACCATCCAGAGATGGCGAGAGAAACCTTTACGATTGAGGGCGCAGGCGCGATTTCTCTTACAGCCGAGGCTGAGGGGGATGCCTACGCCATACCCGTCCTTCTTGCGCACGGCGGCGGGCAGACACGGCGCGCGTGGAGAAGGGTGGTCAGCGAGCTGGCTCAAGCCGGCTTTCGCGCAATCGCCTTCGACATGCGCGGTCACGGAGACAGCGATTGGTCGCCATGCGGAGCTTATGAAATGCGCGACTTCGCGGCGGATCTGGTCGCTGCAGCGTCGCGCCTGGACCAGAAGCCAGCGCTGGTCGGCGCTTCACTGGGCGGGCTCGCTGGACTGATTGCCGCAGGGGAGCTTGCTCCAGGTAGCTTTGCTTCACTCACATTGGTCGACATTGCCCCGCGCATGGCGCCCAGCGGTGTAATGCGCGTGGTTGGTTTTATGGAAGAGCATGTCGATAGCGGCTTCGCCTCACCAGAGGAGGCGGCCGACGTGATCGCTCGCTACATGCCGCATCGTCCCAGGCGGGGCGCGAGCGATGGTCTGAAAAGCTATCTGCGGCAGAAGCCGGATGGGCGCTTCTATTGGCACTGGGACCCTGTGCTTATCCGTAATATAATGTCAGCCAGACAAGGCGACCCAGACAGCCAAGAACGTCAATCGGCAATGCTCAGCCAAGCTGCGGCGAATCTCACGCTTCCGCTTCACCTCATCCGAGGCGCCTCTAGCGATCTTGTTTCCGAAGAGGCCGTATTGCATCTGCGACAACTCGCCCCCCATGCAGAATACACCGATATTGCCGATGCCACGCACATGGTCGTGGGCGATGCGAACGATGCCTTTTCCGCCGCTATCGTCGATTTCCTACGGCGCCATCACTCATCCGATACGGCTCAGCCACAGGGGACGAGGGAGCTATGATCGATCGAGAGCGCTTGCAGGAAATGCTGAATATCGCGCCGTTTCATCGATGGCTTGGGCTGGAGATTGCAACATGCTCCGACCAGGGAATCGCGATCACCATGCCATGGCGCGAAGAGATCGTGTCGAACCCGATGATTGGGTCGGCGCATGGAGGGGTCCTGGCTTCACTGGTCGACCTCACCGGGCTTTATACTCTGCTTGCCGGGGGCGTCGCGGCGAGAGCGACGGCCGATCTGCATGTCGATTACCACCGTCCTGCAACCTCAGGACCTCTCACTGCTCACGGACAGATCGTGAAGATCGGGCGACAGATTTCGGTGGCGGAAACCCGGGTTCTCGAGCCCGACGGCAAGTTGGTCGCCAGCGGCAGGGGCGCCTACTTCTCGTCAACCGGATCACTTGATCATCGCGGCGGGACTATTGATCTCGAACAGGCTCTTGCCACCCAAGGCCCAGCGACTTCTGCAGCGCGATCCACGCCAGCGTAAGGGCGCCTTTTGCCCGGACGAGGTCTGCTGAGGCCTGCTGCTGTTCTCGCAGGGCCCGGTTGAGGTCAGCCTTCGAGATCGCTCCTGCGGCAAAACGTTGGCGGTTCAGATCGGCGGCGCTATCCGCCTGGCTCTTGATCTGCGCGCTGGCTGCCAGCGCGACGCGTTGTTGGCCAAATCGTGCCAGAGCGCGCTCGGCATCCCGTAGCGCCGCGAGGACGGTTTGACGATAGTTGGCGACAGCTTCGTCGCGGACCGCCCCGGCGCGATCGACCGACGCGTCGACCCTTCCAAAATCGAGGAAGTTCCATTCCAGGCGGGGTATCGCCAATGCCGAAAATTCGCCTACATCGAAGATATCGTCGGGGGAAGATCCGCCAAGGCCCAGAATCCCCATAAAGGACAGCTTCGGGAACCTTGCCGCTTCGGCCACCCCGATCCTGGCCGTTGCAGCGGCGAGAGTGCGCTCAGCCGCCCTGATGTCGGGCCGACGCGCGATCAGACTCGCCGGATCGCCGACAGTAACCTCATCCGGGGGCAAAGGGATATCTCGCGGCGTCGAAAGGTCTTCGGCCGTCGATCCAGGAATCCGTCCCGACAGGATCGCAAGCGCGTCTAGCAGGACGGCTTTATCGGCCTCCGCCTCGGCGAATTGGGATTTGAGCACCTCCAGCTCCGCGTTCGCATTGCCCACCGGGAACAGCGGCAGCGCGCCTTGCTGATACCGCTGATAAGTTAGGGCCAGGACTTCTTCCTGCAGCTTGATCTGCGTCCGGTATTGGTCGGCGCGGAACTGGGCCTCCCGCAAGTTGACGTAGTTATTGGCAACTTCGGCGGTCAGCTGAACCTTTGCGTCCTCCGCATTGGCGACCGTTGCCGCAGCCTGCGCGTTGCCGGCCTCGATACGCCTCCGGGAGCCGCCCGCGAACTCCAGCTCCCAGTTGGCATTGAGACCAACATTGTAAAAGCTGAGGGCATCGTCGCTTCCCGCCTCCGGATCGGGTTGCTGTGAGGACGGGGGTGCCCCCTCCTGAATTTCAAGGCCGGGAAGCTGACCCTGAATAGTGGTGGCCTGGGTTCCGAGTGTCGGCATTCTGCCGGCCCGATCCTGCCTGACCGATGCCCGGGCCTGCGCGATGCGCGCCTGCGCTGCCTGGAGCGACGGATTTTCGGACAACGCAGTTTCGACCAGCCGGGTCAGTTCAGGATCGTCGAGCAGCACCCACCATTCGGCAAGGGCCGGGTCCATGACGCCCACATCCTCGCCAGCGCGGACAAACCGATGGCCGGTATCCGCCGACAATATTTCCGGAGGGCCTGCGTAGTCCGGCCCAGCCGTACAGCCAGCCAGCAAGGCGATGAGGAGAAGCGATGGTATCGAACGGCGCATCATATAGGGCTCAGTGCATCGAAAGGGAGACATTTTTTGGAAGCGGCCTCAGGAAGAGGACCAGCGGAACCGTCGCGAGGGTCAGAATCCCCATAACCAGGAACACGTCATTGTAGGTCATTATGAACGCCTCGCGTTGCAGGGTGCGGCTCAGGACGGCCATCGCCCCCTCCATGCCGCCGAAGTTTCGCGCCAGCCCGTCGAGATAGTCCTGTAGCGAAACGCTGTTCGCATTCAGGGTCTCTTCCATCCGCCGGCTATGATGCCAGATCCGCTGGTCTTGGAACGATGCCAGAGCCGAAAGAGCGAAAGAGCCACCGAGATTGCGCGCCGCGTTGAAAATTCCCGAGGCGTCGCCGGCATCCTCCTTGGCGACCGAAGCCACCGTCGCCTGATTCAGGAACATCATCGACAAGATCATGCCGACACCGCGCAAGAGCTGGCTCTCGGTAAAAACGGCACCACCGGATTCTGCTGTAAGGCTGGTGCTGACAAAGCAGCTGACCGCCATCAGCAACATGCCGGCGCCGACGGCGATGCGAATGTCGATCTTCCGGATCATCAAGGGAAGCACAGGCATCAACAGGAAGGCCGGGACGCCCATCCAGAAGATCACCAGCCCGGTCTGAAGCGCGTTATAATCAGAAATGATCGCGAGGAACTGCGGGATGACGTAGGTCGAACCATACATCACCATACCCAGGGCGAGCGCCATGATCGCGACGCTGGCGAACTGTCGATTGAACAAGAGCTGCAACTTCAAGACTGGCTTGCGTGCCTTCACCTGTCCGTAGATCAGCGAGGCAAATCCGACGACTGTGATGATTGTGAGCCAGCGAATGAGAGAGGATTCAAACCATTCCTCGCGGTGGCCCTCCTCAAGGACGACCGTAAGTCCGCCCAGCCCCAAGATGAGCCCGACAATGCCCGCCCAATCCGCGTCAGTGAGATAATCCCACTTTGGCTTTTCGTGGGGCAAGCCAACGAACAGCAGGAGCAGCAGCAGGCCGCAGACCGGCACATTGACAAAGAAGGCATAGTGCCAGCTCAGATTCTCGGTCAGCCAACCCCCGATCAAAGGCCCCATCACGGGGCCGAGGATCACTGTCATGCCGAACAGGGCCATTCCGATGGGCTGCTGATGTGGCGGCAGCCTTTTGGCCACGATGGTCATTGCCGTCGGAATGAGCACGCCGCCCGTGAAGCCCTGACCCGTGCGGCCGATGATCATTGTCGTAAGGTCGGTTGCAATCCCGCACAGCACCGAAAAGGCGGTGAACGCGCTGACCGCGATGATGAGGAGGGTTCGCAGACCGAACAGCCGTTCCAGCCAAGCGCTCAGCGGAATGACGACAATCTCAGCAACGAGAAATGACGTAGCAATCCAGGTGCCTTCGGCGCCTGTGGCACCGATCTCGCCCTGAATGACGGGGAGTGCGGAATTGACGATTGATATGTCCAGCGTCGCGAGCATGGCGCCAAGCGCGCCCGCGGCCACAGCGACCCAGGCAGTAACGTCTGCGTTCTTTCGGCTCCCGGCCGGCCCGATCGAAGTGTCCTGCGCTGCCAGTATCTCGGTCATTGAGTCCGACTCGAGATCTCTTCCAATTCGCCGGCAGCATTCCGAGTGTCGACCGTAGCCACTACCGACATGCCGGGAACGAGCAGACGCCGCACTTCAGGGGGAGCATCGATAGCGATGCGGACGGGTATCCGTTGAACGATCTTGGTAAAGTTGCCGGTGGCATTTTCGGGGGGGAGGATGGAAAATTCCGCGCCCGTTCCCGGCGATATGCTGTCCACTCGTCCCGCGATCTCAAGGTCTGGCAGGGCGTCAACTTCGAGCCTGACGCTCTGGCCGGCCCGGATGAGGCCGACCTGCGTTTCTTTGAAGTTCGCGGTCACGTAGATCGCGCTCACCGGAACCACCGTCATCAAACGTTGACCCGGTTGCACGAACTGGCCCACCCTGACCGAGAGATCGCCGACGCGGCCGGCCTTGCTGGCGCGCAGCAAGGTCGATTCAACCGTAAGGTCGGCTGTTTCCAGCTGAGCGCGAGCAGCGTCCGCCTGCGCCTGGGTCTGGCTGATCTGCTCGAACAGGGTCCCCCGGCGAGCGGTCGCGGCAGCCACCGCCGCCTGCGCAGCGGCGAATTCGGCCCGCGCCTGCCGCGCCTGCGCCTCATACTGGTCTAGCTTTTCCCGCGGTTCGGCTCCTGTCGCTGCAAGGGGCCGATATCGCGCCACCTGGTCGTTCGCGAGGTCCAGTGCCGCGCTCGCGGCGGCGAGTTGGGCCCGCGCCTGGCGAATGGCTGCATCCTGTTCGGATACCTGAGAACGGATTGTGTCGGCACCGGCCAGGGTCGCAGCGATCTGTGCGCGCGCCTGCTGCGCTTGCGCCTGATAATCCCGCAGATCCAGTTGTACGAGGGCTCCGCCGCGAGCTACTTGCTCGTTCTCCCCTACGAAGACCTCTTCGACGTATCCCGCTACCTTGGAAGAGATAACGACGCTGTCGGCAGCGACATAGGCGTTATCGGTCGACTGCATGTACTGTCCGTAGGTTACGTGCCGGTAGTACCACCAGATCCCGCCAAGCAGCACGGCAAGACCAACGATGATTAGCACGATGCGCAAGCTACGCCGCGATTGCGGTTTCGTTGGGGTTGTGCCCTCCTGCTCCGGTTGGTTGGAGTTATCGGTCATCTGACTCTTTCGGCAGCCTCAGTAAAAGGTGAACGCGTCTCGCGCCCTATGAGCCGTGAGACAGATAGTAAAGGCATTTAGCAGTTTGCATTTGGGCATCCGAGGCTATCCGACTACACAGCGCTATGGATGAAAAACCAGATACCATGTCACGGTCTCAGCGTCGGCAGAAGGTCATCACCGATGATGACCGCATTCTCTATCTTATGGACGAGATCAGTCGCGGCGCGCGCAGAGTGTACGATGCGAGGGTCGCCAGGATCGGTCTCAATCAGACACAGTGGAGGATCATCGGACAACTTCTTCGCGATCCTGCCCTTACGCAGGCTGAAATCGCCAAGAAACTGGAACTGGAATCGGCGACCATCGGCCAGGCGGTTGCAGGTCTTTGCGCACGCGGGCTGATGAAAAGGCTTCGAGCTGAGACGGATCGGCGAGCGTGGCAGCTCATCCTCACGGAGCAGCTTGACGATCTGCTGCCCGAACTGAGAGGCTCCGCGGATAGGCTTCATGATCTGCTTTGGCGCGACATTGCCGCCGACGAGAAGCAAACGTTGCAGCAGATTCTTGCAAGGGTATCGGAAAATCTGGACCAACTCCGGGCCGAGGCTGAGTAATATCATGGCATCGCCCCCGGAAAAGCCTATCAGCAGCATCGCTCGCGCCGCGGAGATTGGCCGAATCTTAATGAGGCACGGTGCGAAGACTCTCGCCGGAGCCCTCGGATTTATTCCCTCTTCGAGCAATGTCATCGATCCTCGCGAATTTCGTCCGGCCGCAGTTGTCGCGTTCCTCCGTGACATCGGGCCAGTCGGCATAAAGCTGGGGCAGCTCCTCGCCACCCGAAGCGATCTGTTTACCGAACACTGGATCACTGCATTCTCAACCCTGCACGATCAGGTGTCGCCGGTGCGCTTCGCAGATATCGAGCCCGTACTTGCTTCAAGCTGGGGTGAGGACTGGCGGAACGACTTTGCGCAGTTCGACGAACAGCCTCTGGCGTCCGCCTCGATTGCACAGACCTATTCCGCCAAGCTACGGGACGGTAGCGAGGTCATCGTGAAAGTTCGCCGCCCGGGCACCGCCGCGCGCATGGAAGCCGATGTGCGCCTGCTTGTGCGTCTTGCCGAGATCGCGGAAGCACGCTCGCCTGACATCGCGCGTTACCGGCCAGTCGAGTTTCTGCGGACCTTCGGCCGCAATCTTGCCTGGGAGATGGACCTCGCTGCGGAATCCCGAGCCTGCGAGCGGATCGGCGCATATCTCGAAACCATCGGCGTCAGGACCCCGGCCATCCATTGGGAACTGACCGGGCTGCGGGTGAACGTTCAGGAACGCCTGTACGGCAGGCCCGCGTCTTCGCTGGGCGCCTCATCGGGCGATCCGGAGGTGGCGGCGTTCGCCAAGTGCTATGCCAACGCAGTCCTGCGCATGATCATTCTGAACGGCGAATTCCACGGCGACCCTCATCCCGGCAATGTTTTCCTGATCGGCGAGCAGGATGTCGGCTTCATCGACTTCGGATCGGTCGGGACGCTCACCAAGGCCAGGCGCGACGAGATCGTCCGCCTCGTGCTTGCGATTGCTGGTGAGGAAACCAGCGATGTCGCGGATGTCCTGCTCGCATGGGCGGGGGAGCCGAAGGTGGATCGCGATGCGCTCGCGGTGGATCTGGATCAGTTGATTGGAGAGTTCAGGGGGACCGTGCTATCTGGCATCGAGTTCTCGCAGATTTTTTCCCGCGTTTTCGATCTGTTGCGGGATTATCGACTGGTTCTGCCACCTGATCTGGCCATTCTTCTGCGTACCTTGTTGACTGCAGAGGGCTTCGTCCGATCGCTGGCACCGGACTACAACATCGCCGAAGAGACCCGGCCGATCATGACGGAGCTTCTCGCCGAGCGGTTCTCGCTCGGCAGCGCTCGGTCGGGTTTGAAGAGACTTCGCGGTCAGCTGCTGGGGTTGTCGGCGTCCTTGCCCGACATACTTGCCACTGCGAACTCGATCGCAAAGTCAGGATATGTGCCGGTTCAGCTCGATCCGCTCAGTATCGAGCAGCTCGCTGGACTTCGCAATGAGCGTCAGTCCTTGAAAGGCCCTCTAGCTGCCGCATTGATCATAGCTAGCGCGTTGCTTGTCGATCAATCCTGGCTTCTGGCTGGCGGCGCGCTTGTGATTGCTGGGGTGGTGCTCATCCGAAAGTCATAATGAAGGAGCAACTTAATTCGTGCACGGTCACGATACGGCAAAGCCGAACTTAACGAGGATTTCATGCGCCTCACTTCAGCGACCAAGACGCATCGCGAAGAAAATTTTTCGACCTATTGCGATTGAAGGCTTATTTTCCTCAATCAGACGAAACTTTGGAACGGCAGCTTTCAGGCGTGTCCTCGCCTGACTTTATGGCCGCTATTGGGGCGCTTTGCTGACCTTCTGCTTTCCCCTCAGCGATCGACCGCTTCCGGCTAAATACGACGTTCAATTCAGTCAATCTGAGGGTCTGGCTCTGGTCGGCAGCCGTCTTGACCGAACGCAGCGACCTGAAGCAGTTTACCGCAAATCGGACCCCCGGGCCTGTTGTTCAGCAACGTCCGACATTCCTGTCGTTGGTCGTTCATCGACCTCGTGGTTAGAAAACACCGCTTGTGCGGTCTTGGGTACCACTGCGGGCGATGCCGGCAGCTTCGGCCTGACGGCCGGGAGGGAAGGGGGGTGGGAAGAGAGTGATCGAACAAGGGGTTCGGTCGCAATCGATCCACCTAGGAGAACGTCCATGAACATCGGTGAAATCCGCAAGAACGCCAACGGCCAGCTGATCGGCTCTGTCGAAACGCTCACCATCACCCGCACCATCGGCCTGCGGCCGGTGACCTCCAGCAACCCCCGCGCACCCCGCTACGAGATCGTCGCGCTCAACGACCAGCGCCGCTGGGTGATCGTCGGCGCGCTCTTCGAGCTATCCTCGAACTCGACCGGCGAGAGCTTCTACCAGGGCAAGATCGACGACCCGTCGATGGCGCAGCCGCTCTACATCGCCGCTTTCCCGCGCGAGGACGGCACCATGGCGATCGCCTGGCAGCGTCCGCGTCGCAGGAACAGCCAGCTCGGTTCGGCCGAATACGGCGAGAGCGACATGTTCCCGGCCGACGATGCCGGCGGCGACCTCGGCGCGGAGCAGGCCGGTGACGGGCGCAATGACGACGGTCTGGGCGACAGCACCGCGACCCCGCCTGCCAAGCGCGGCCGGGTGGGTGCCAAGGACGGCACCGAACACGATGGCGCGCTGCCGCCGCTCGTCGAGGCCTGATCGGCAAGTCCACCTCCAACCGGCGGGGACCCCAAGCGGGTCCCCGTCTCCGTGCAAAGGCCGCGGATGCCCCCCCCCCGCGGTCTGAGGCGGAACGCCGGCACTGCCCCCCGCCCGGCGTTCCGCCTCTTCGCTTGCATGGGGATGTCCGGAGAACCAGAATGCTGACTGACAGTGAACGCTTCGCCTTCATCACCCGGCGTCACCACGCCTTTGCCAGTACCGGTAATGCCTACGATGCGGTCCAGTGCGACGAGGCCATCCATACCGGCGACACGCTGGTCGTGTTCACGGAGGAGGGTGGTCGGCGTCGCCAGCCCCAAGCCGTTTGCGGTGACGCAGGCGCACGGGCATCTCCATGCCTGTCCGCGCCGCCCGAGGGCGAAACGCTAGCGGATCTCGCCCGCTCGATCCACTTCAACGCTGCGGACTTCGAACACGCCGCCGAGATCGCCCGGCGTTTCGGGTTTCCGCTCGACCGGCAGATCGAGGCGCTCTCACTCGCCCGGCGGGCTGAACTAGCGGGCCTCAGAGCGGCAGGATCGACTGTTGCGATGACGGCGCATTCGCGGGCGCGTCGACCGCGTCGGCAATCACGCGTGCGAGTTCGAGTGCGGCATCTTCGCGCAGCCAGTAGCTTGGGGCAGTGATGCCGACCCGCGCCCAGCCCGGGGCGTCCAGGATCGCATGAGCGACAGCAGACGTATCGATTTGTTCCATGTCGATATGAGAACATAGAAAGAACATGTTTGCAAGACGGCTGGCACCGCTGCCCGTTCCGATTGACAGGGCAGGGTGGTCGGCCGAGCATCCCCCCATGTGCAAGTTGTATCGCATGACCAGGGCCCCTGGGAAAATCGTCCGGCTGTTCGGTGCGCGCGGCGGCGCAGGCGCGAACTTCGCCGCCGAAGTCTATCCCGGCTATCCCGGCCGTCGCCGAGGGCCAGACGCGGGTAGCCCCAAGGGCTTTCCTCTCGTCCTCAAAGGCAAGCAC
This sequence comes from Novosphingobium subterraneum, assembly GCF_000807925.1. Lineage (GTDB taxonomy): Bacteria > Pseudomonadota > Alphaproteobacteria > Sphingomonadales > Sphingomonadaceae > Novosphingobium > Novosphingobium subterraneum. The sequence goes on from NZ_JRVC01000042.1 coordinate 10,093, forward strand.
GGTCAACCGCTGAAGCCAAAGCCCGTCAACAACGCGCGTGAGGACAAGCTCGGCACTTCGTTCTGGCGGCCAAGCTTCGAGCGCCGCCGCTGCCTGATCCCGGTGACCGCCTGGGCCGAGGCCGAGGGCATCAAGGGTCAGATGACCCGGACCGGGTACTCGCTGGCGGGCGAAGAGGTCTTTGCCGTCGCAGGGCTGTGGCGCCCGACCGAAGAGTGGGGCGCGGCCTATTCAATGGTGATGGTGGATGGCTGCCCGCAGATGGGCGACGTACACGACCGCATGCCCGTCGTCCTCGCCCGAGAAAACTGGGAGCAGTGGCTCGCGGGCACACCTGCTGAAGCCTTCGCGCTGTGCCAGACCTGCTCCAGCGCACTCGCCGTCGATCGCACAGCCGAACGCTGGGGGGCAGGGAGGCCCACAGCGACATCAGGCTGAGGGGAGGGGGGCTTCGCCGGTCGGATCAGACCCAAGCGAAAGGACCCAGGCCCATGGACGACCGAGCCCCCGTCCACATCACCATCGGCGGCGCATTGCCGCGCGAAAATCTTGCCCTCTTCGCCGCGCACGCGGCCGACTATGACCTGCGCACCGAGTGGGACGGCGAACCCTTCGATCCTGCGGCACTGCCCGGCGGCGAGCCGCTCGAGCTCTACGGCACCGAGCTCAATGGCGGACAGATTCCCGAGATCGACGCCTTCTGCGCCGAGCACGGCCTGCCGTTCCGCCGCTGGTCGGGCGGCTGCCTCGGTGCGTTCCTCCCCGAAATCGTCCTGTTCGATGGGCGAGGGCCGATGCGCGACTACACGGCAAGCGAAGACGAATTCGTTCTCTTCACCACGTCATGGATCAACAGCTTCACGCGGCTGCGCGATCTCAAACGCGAGATGGCCCGCGCCGAGATGACCATCCCGGCCTTCGAGGTGACTAGAGGTGCGAGCGATGACCGCAGCTGACGCAACCCTGCCGGCCGCCTCGCGCGAAGCCGTGCTCGCCCGCTTCCCGCTCTCGCGGGTGAGCGAGGCCTTCTTCGACGACATGCTCGGCGTCCTGCCCCCGGCGCACATCGCCGGCGTGCCAGGCTTCTTCGCCAGCGAGGCGGTGAGCGAGGACATCCACGCCCAGTTCGTTGCAGCCGGTGACCGCTTCTACGGGGGCTACGTCGGGCTCAAGGATCGTGCGGGTCTCATCACCCATGCCGCATCGCCGAGTTCGAGGCAGCGCATCCGGACGCATTGGAACTTGCCTGGTATCCCGACAGCTCACTGGGGGCTGCGTCATGAGCCGGCACCGGATTCTCGAACTCGGTGCCGGTCCCGCCGACGGCGAGGCCTCGGGCGGCACCGGCCAGGCGCTGCGCATCGCCGCCAGCCACGGCGTCTCCGTCTTCAAGCTCCAGCCGCCGCGAACACGCGCCCACGTCGAGCGCCACCCCGTTCTCTGATCCGTTCAATTCCGCGCCTGGTCGCCGTTCTATCCCTTGCCTTGGCAACGGGACGCGTCGGCGCGCGGCAACACGAAAGCCCTAGCCATGTCCTCGATCAAGCTCACCCTCGAACTTGCCTGCACCAGCGAGGAAGCCGCGCGCTTTGCCGCGGTCGAACTGTTCCTCGCCGAGGTGGGCGAGGACGCCGAGGCCGAGCCCCCGGCCGAACTCGACGCCATCTTCGGCGCTCGGTCACGCGAGACGATCCTTGGCCTTGCCGGGCACCCGCAGCCGCTCGGGATTACCTTCCGATATGGCCAGGACCGAGGCGTGATGACGCTCGCTGCGGCGGGCGGCACACCCAACCTCGCCGCGCTGCCCGTGCTGCTGCTGTGGCTCTATCCCGAGAAGCTCCCCATCGCCTACTCGGTCCACGTGACCGAGCGGCCCGAGCTCGCGGTCTGGACGAT
>NZ_JRVC01000043.1 GCF_000807925.1 Novosphingobium subterraneum
AGCAAGTCGATCCAAGAAAGGCGAAAATCCGCCAATCAGGCCGCGTTCCTCCGCATTATGGGGACCTCGTGATTAGTGAAGTTATGGCGAGGTGAGCATAATTTGACAAACGGTTTGACGTAGGCGGGCGAGATCAGCCGAACTTCGTGGCCCATGGTCTCCAACTCGCGCGCGCAGTGATGTGCGCCGCCACAGGCTTCGAGAGCCACGACACAGGCTGGCTGGCCGGCGAAGAAATTGAGCAGCTTTGCCCTGGTCAGCTTGCGGCTGAAAACCATGGCGCCGCGCTCGTCGGCGCCATGTGCGTGAAAAACGTTCTTGGCGATATCCAGACCGATTGTGGTAACCTGCGACGACGGACTCCTCCTCAAGTGGTGTTTCAACACCTCCACTTTGGGACATAGAGCCGTCGGGGGGCGTCCACCCCATCAAGAATCGATCACGTCAAAATTGAGCGCGAACGACCGGGTTCGGGGCGCCAGCTGTCCGAGGCCTGGCCAAGCTTTGCTAGGCGCGGGGGGAGTGAATACCTAGACCGCAAGGCGCTTTCGATGCTTGTCGATTGCGGCCACGACTTCTCCCGAAAAGGGCAGATGCGCCTTTTCTTGATCCCAAAGCGCGTCAAATTGCTCGACGGTCTCTTTCGCCGTCGAGACGACAAGGTGTGAGGGCAACCGCGCCTTATCCGCGATTGTTTCCAGTTCGCGGTAGGTGAACGACTCCCATTCGCGCGAGCGATGGAATTTGAGAGCGGAATCTTCCTCGGGGATATAGGCAACCGTCGATAGGAGGTCGTAAGCGGGGGCGAGGATTGGTCGGCGCTTGTCGGGATAGATCAGCGACCAGTTTTTCAGGTGCATGTCACCATTGCCGATCAGCACGGAATAGGTGAGGCGGCGGACAAACTCGACGGCGCTTGCCTCGTCTGTCTCGATGGCGAGCACAGACAAGATTTGGCGGTAGCTGGCATTCTCATACTTATCGTCGGGGTACACGCCATAGACCTGGGCAAAGTCCTCGACGTGAATTGCGCCTTCCTCGCTACGATCGAAGCGGCGTATGGCGTAGGCTGACGCCCCGTATCGGGTGATGCCGTCGGGCAATCCTTCAATCGTATCGAGCGGCACGAGATCGATGCCAGGGACATCGATCCCGAGCTTGGAGGCCAAGCTCATGGCGGCGTACTCGTTTTCCGGTACGTCGGGGTGACGGGCTGATGGGAGTTTTACGATCCAGTCGCCGCCTGTGCCGCTTACCGGAATGGTGAGTCCACCATTTTTGCCTCGGGTCTTCAAGGCCGAGAATTTGAGCTGAACGCCTGCAAGGGAGAAACGCAGGGCATGCTTGGCCTGCCCTGCGACACCGTCATTTTCGGAATCCTCGGGCGGGGCATCGCGTGCCTCAACGGGAACGGCTTTGACGGCTCCTGGCAAGTCGCCGCCGAGTTGGGCGAGCAGCGGGTATTCGCGAATAGCTTTGACCCCAGCGCGCCGCGCCAAATAATCGCGCAGCGTACCCTCGGGCAGGAGGTTGGAGAAGAACGGCTCTATCTTGGTCTGGTAAGCGCGCGGCGCGTTGACGATGCCGCCATAAGGGTCGCGGTAGGCGAGCGAGAGCGTCGAACGATCCTCATCTGCGAGGTAAACCTCGTCAAACGTGAAGATGCTGCGATCCCCATCGAGACGGGCAAGCGTCCCGATGCGGCGGTCATACAGGAGTATGTCGAGAGCGGATGCGTCAATCATTCGTCATCCTCCTCCAGCCGATAGGCGGGAAGCTGACGCCGTGTCTCTATGAGCGGTGTGTGCACCTGAATGTTGCGGAAGTGCCTAAGCGATGAAGTCGCCTCCTCAAGCTGCTTGGCCAGCTTGGATGCAGCGCCCTGAGCTTCGACCAGGGATTTGAGACGCTTTGCAGGTTGCAAAGCTTCGTCCAGAGCCTTCAGTTGAGCGGCATCGAATTGCAGCTTTAGAATGTTCCGGATCGCGTTCTGAAAGCCCTCGATCTGCGAAAGATCGGGAAAGCTACCTTTGATGCGCTCGGCAAGCTGCGCTTGCTCGTTGAGCAAGTTCAGGGCCCGACTGGTTTCGACAGTCGTGCCGTGGGCGCGAACAGCGCCCTCCACAGCGGGCAAAGCCTTGCGGGGGACAAGCTTGACCTCAAGGTCGAGCGCGCGCGCGATTTCGACAAGGCTTGAGAGCTGGAGGTCAACTGCGCCTTTCTCTATCTTGGAGATATGGCTTTGAGGCAGGCCAACGCGCTGCCCCAGTTCCTTCTGGGTCATTGCCTTTGCCTGCCGTGCCGCACGAACGCTGGCGGCTATCTCGTTAATTCCTGCTCTCATTTATCTGCTTTTGCATATACCGGACTAAAAATATATGGTTTTGCATATCATGCTCTAGGAGTTTCCTCAAGATTCATATGTTTTTGCATATATTCTTCATATTTAATCTGTAATTGCATATATAGAATGGCGAATTTGCAGGGCTACTGCCGTGGCCTAAGCCCGCCAGCTTCCTCCAGATTTGGGTGGAATTTGGTCCAGGCAGGAAGGGTGGCCACGACCTGGACCAAAGGAGACTTACATGCAGCACCTCTGGAGCCGTTAATGTCCGCCATGTTGGCGGCTGCGGTCGGCACGTCGAGCGGAGGTAGGACTGGCGGGTCCCGACCAAAGCACGAACCCGCTCCGCGGGAGAGTCGCTTGGGGTGCCGTAGCGTAGTATTGTTCAGGCTTTGCGTGCGGCGATGTCGCCTTGCGACCGTGGAGTTCCTTCAACGGAGAGGAACTCACCATGGATACTATCACGACCACTTCCCCGACTCATTCGCTGCGTGAGCGGATGTTGCAGGACATGACGATGCGTGGCTTCGGGGCGCACACGCAGAATGACTATATCCGACATGTCCGTAACTTCGCCGCGTTTCTCGGCCGCCCCCCGGACACGGCTACGGTGGAAGACCTCCGGCGTTATCAGGTCGACCAGCACGAGCGCGCCGTGGGGCCGGCCACAATCAATGGGGCCGTGTCGGCATTGCGGTTCCTCTTCGGGATAACCCTCAGGCGGCCGGAGATGGCGCTAGGGCTGGTCGTCGTTCGCTTCACACCCAAGCTGCGGGTGGTTTTGAGCGTCGAGGAGACAGCGCGGTTGCTCGAGGCAGCGCCAGGCATAAAGTACAAGGCAGCCCTCAGCGTTGCCTATGGCGCGGGCCTGCGGGTCTCGGAGGTCGCCCACCTCAAGGTCGATGACATCGACAGCACCCGGATGTTGATCCGCGTCGAGCAGGGCAAGGGGCGCAAGGATCGTAACGCCATGCTCTCAACGCACCTGCTGGACTTGCTTCGACAGTGGTGGCGCGAAGGCAAGCGGCGCGGGGTTATGTTGCCGCATGGTTGGTTATTCCCTGGCCGTAGCGGCACGGATCCAATCTCGGCTCGCCAGTTGCACCGGGTCGTGCAGGAATCGGCCGAGCGCGCAGAGATCCACAAGCGGGTAAGCCCGCACACCTTGCGCCACTCGTTCGCTACTCACCTGCTCGAGCAGGGTGTCGATATCCGAGTAATCCAGGTCTTGCTCGGACACGTGAACATCAACACGACTGGGATCTATACTCAGGTTTCCAGCAAGACCATGCGGGCGGTGGCCAGCCCGCTCGACCAGATCGTTGCCGTGATGGAAGGCAGGGCACCTCCCGGTTGAACCGTGCGCGCCTCACTCGAGGTCGCCGACATCTTCCACAGCGCCGGGCCCGCCTATCGTGCAGCCCATGCCGGGCATCTCAGCCTCGGCCAGCTCAAGGTCATGACGGCGATCGAGAACTGCCGCACCGCCGCACTGGGCGGTCACGTTGAAGCCTGCGATGATTGCGGGCACTGGCGGATCGCCTACAACTCCTGCCGCAACCGGCACTGTCCCAAGTGCCAAGGCGCTGCTGCGCGCACCTGGCTGGCCGCGCGTGAGGCCGATCTGTTGC
>NZ_JRVC01000044.1 GCF_000807925.1 Novosphingobium subterraneum
CGTCGTCTTCACGGTGCCTGCCGAGATCGCCGACATCGCCTGGCAGAACAAGGCGGTGGTCTATGACCTGCTGTTCCGCGCCGCTGCGGACACGATGCTGACCATCGCCGCCGATCCCAAGCACCTCGGCGCACGCATCGGTATCACCGCCGTGCTGCACACATGGGGATCGGCGTTGACGCACCATCCGCATGTGCACATGATCGTGCCCGGTGGCGGCATCGCGCTGGACGGTACGCGCTGGATCTCGTCACGCCCCGCCTTCCTGTTACCGGTGCGCGTGCTGGGCGCGTTATTCCGCCACCTGTTCCTCACTCGCCTCTTGGCGTTGTTCGATGCCGGCAAGCTCGTCTTCTTCAGCACCTTGGCGGGCCTAGCGATACGCAAGGCCTTCCTGCGGTATCTGTCCCCGATCCGGAAGAAGCGCTGGGTGGTCTATGCCAAGCCGCCCTTCGCCGGGCCGCAGGCGGTGCTGGCCTATCTCTCACGCTACACCCACCGCGTCGCCATCTCGAACCGGCGGCTCATCGGCTTCGACGAGACCGGCGTGACGTTCCGCTACAAGGACTATCGCCGCGATGGCGCCGAGCGCCAGCAGGTCATGACGCTGACCACCGACGAGTTCATCCGGCGCTTCCTGCTCCACGTCCTGCCGCGCAGCTTCCATCGTATCCGGCATTACGGCCTGCTCGCCAGTTCCACGCACAAGAACGCCATGACGCTCGCCCGCAAGCTGCTGGGCGTTGTTGCGCCGATCGAGGAACCTGAACCCGACGAGCTGCCAGATCACCGCCCGCCATGCCCATGTTGCGGCGGGCACATGACCATCATCAAGGCCTTCGCCCGCTGGTGCCAGCCCCGCGCGCCACCGCAATCAGCAGCGTCCCCCCGGGAGAATAAGCCATGATCCGGCATGGCCCATCTTGCATGACGGGCACGCTCATGGCGCATTGGCCGATGACCCAGCCTGTGCCCATCTCAGAATTAAAGCGGGTGCATTGCACAGTGACCCGCACAAAAGCCACAGACCACGGTCTGATGCTGCTAGAAATCACGCTCAGCAGGCCGGCGAGTACACTTCCGAAGCGGAAGCGCTTACCCTCCAGAACCATCCCAAAGTCGCTTTACACATAGACCAGCGCGTGGGGCCCGCGGGTTCCTGCACTGGAGGCTTTCGTACGCAAGCGCCCGAAACCCTTCACA
>NZ_JRVC01000045.1 GCF_000807925.1 Novosphingobium subterraneum
GGGCAACCACCTGACCAGCGCGTCCTGATCGCGTGGAAGCGCACCCCGCGATTACCCCATGTGTTTAACCCTGTTGGGCAGCGCCCCCGGTGGTCCCATGCACGGGTCTTGAGCGCCCGGCCGATACGAAGCCTTCGCAGCCCCGCCAGAAGGCCGTCAGGCCAATACTGGCGGGGGCAGGAAGCGAGCGAGCCGGGCATGACAGTGTGCGTCCCGATTTACAAAAAAGAAGGGCATCCGGCGGTGAGACCGGACACCCTTCTGATTGATGAAGACGGATCAGCCCCGCTCAGGACGGCGGGAGATCGTCGCCATTGGCAACGCGCTTCATTGCCGGGCGTTCAGCCTGCGCTGGAGCCTTGGCCCTCGCCGCCGGAGCCTCGTTCTGGACCGAAGCATCGCGCACGATGTGGAGCGGCACGCGGGCCTCACGCAGCCGGTCGGCAAGGTTCGCCTGGATGCCGCCGCCGCTGCACACCACCGCCTCGACAGGCTTGAAGGCGAGCATGCGGGCGTTGCGCTGATAGGGCGCTGAAGGTCCCCTCGAGGTGTCGGGCTTGCACAGGATCACCGGCACATTGTGGCGCGAGGCCCATGCTGCTGCGATTACGTCCGCGCCCTTGTTCTGCGCAGTCGTTGCCAGCGCCATCGACGGCACCCGGGTGTGGATCGCATCGAGGTAGTCTTCCACCAATGCAATGTCGGTGAACTGCTGTCCGCCCGAGAACACCACGACCGGACCCGAGGGGGCGAACTGCTCGCGCCGCTGCGCCTTCTGTGCCGCGAGATAATCGCGCGCTTCGATCATGGAGGCATTGGTCTTGGAGGACACCCGCGAACCCCGGACCGGCGAGAACGGACGGCCGGTTTCGACGAGGTAGATCCGCGCGGCATGATCCCGCATGCATTCCATCGCATCGCGGCATTCGGCGAGGCTGCGGGCCTGCATGGTGAGGTCCTCAAGGTCGGTCGCATAGACCTCACTCGGATCATACTCGCGCAGCTTCTCCTGCAGCCGGTTCGCCATTGCATCCTCGCGGTCATCGAGGCGCTTGGCCACGACATGGAAGCTGTTGGCGATGCCCCAGGCGACTTCGCTGGCGAAGTCCTCCATCCGGGTGTCGCGGAACAGGTCGAAGACCGTTGCCAGCATCATCTCGATCGCCGCCTGCGCCGCTTCCGGGTCGGGCATTTCAGCTGCGGTCGGCTCATGCTCGATCGAGAGCTTGGCCAGTTCGGTCTGCTCCATGAAGGCCCGGGCGTAGTCGGGCGTGGCGATTTCGCGCGCATAGTGTTCAGCAAGGTCGGCAAAGTTCGAGAAACGGTCCGTCATGATAACCTCCAAAAGGAATTTTCTCTCATCACGCTGATGAAAGATGTGCCTTGAAGGACGCCGGAGTCAGGCAGTCAGGGACGGCGGCGCGCACGCGCTGCCGCCGCGAATAGCGGGCGTGGGGGGAGCCGATTTTTGATCGCAAGGCGCTAGCCGCAGCAGGCCAAAATCGGGGGGCACCGCGATCCTTGACGGCCGCCAATCTCCCAGGCGTCATGCTATGGCGATGCTGATTTCGCTCAGCCACCGAGATGAGAGAGAGATTACGGTTTTGCCCCCGAAACCCTGAACCTGAAAGGAGCAGGAGCGTTCGGGGTTAACCGCAAAACACCGCTACTCTTCGCTGATCAAGCGGCTGTGAGAGGGCTGGGTTGGCGATGGGACGGATATAGACTGACGATTGGTCAGGCTTAGATTGACGATTGGACGCACTTTGATGTAGCAATTGGCCATGATCGCATCTCCAAAATTGCCGCTCGTACCGCGCCGTGCAGAGACGGCTGTGGCGACAGCACTCGAGGATACGCGCGTCGTGCTGGTCGAAGGTCCGCGCCAAGCGGGCAAGACGACCCTTGTGCGACAATTCGTTCACGAGCGTCGCCCCTACCTGTCGCTTGATGACCCGGTTATTCTTGCCAACGCCAAGAGCGATCCGGTCGGGTTCATCCGGAACCTGGAGGGTGCGGTCATCGACGAAATCCAGCGAGCTCCCGAACTCATGCTGGTGATCAAGCAGTCGGTCGATACCGACACAACCCCGGGACGTTTCCTGCTAACGGGCTCAGCCAATGTCATGGCGCTGCCAACGATAGGGGATTCGCTCGCGGGCCGTATCGAGATCGTCGAACTCTTTCCGTTCGCCCAGGCGGAGCTGTTGGAACGATCAGGCGATGCGATCGATCGCTTCTTCAGCGGCGATCCGATTGTGATCGGTGAACCCGTTGTCGGGCAGGATCTGGCGCAGCTGGTCACCCGAGGCGGATATCCCGAAGCCATAGGTCGCGCCGACGGAAAGCGGCGGATCAAATGGTTCGACGACTATCTCGCCTTGATCCTCGATCGGGACGTGCGCGACATTGCTACGATCGACCAGTTGGAAAAACTCCCCTTGTTAGTCCGGCTGCTCGCGGAGCAGTCGGGACAGCTATCCAATCATTCCAACATGGCGTCGGCACTGCAAATCTCGCGGGCGACAGTCGGGCGTTACATCGAGACGCTCGAACGCATGTTCCTGATCGACACGCTGCCGCCCTGGTTCAGCAATCGTATCTCGCGCCTCATCAAGACACCGAAGCATCACTTCCTTGACAGTGGCCTCCTGGCCGCGCTCCGTCGCTTCAGCCCGGCACCGCCGCAGACAGATCCCGAGCGCTTCGGCCCGCTCCTCGAGAGCTTCGTTGGGTCTGAACTACGCAAGCTGATCGGCTGGAGCGATGCACGCGTGACCCTCTCGCATTTTCGTACGAAAGAGGGTGACGAGGTCGACTTCGTGCTCGAGGATCAACAGGGACGCGTCGTCGGTATCGAGGTCAAGGCTTCCGCGACGTTGCGTCGCGGGGACTTTTCGGGGCTGCGCAAACTAGAAGAGGCGGCTGGCGACAAATTCGTTCGTGGGCTGGTGCTCCACGACTATGACGGGCCGCGACCGTTCAGTGAGAAGATTTCCGGTGTTCCTGTATCGGTGCTCTGGGCCAACTGACCATGCGAAAAGCATGATCAGGCTGGCTGAGCATCACTTGCGATCCGGTAGGAACCTTTAAGATCCGATGCGCTGGAAGACGACAAAGTGGCCATCGTAGCCGATCTGTCGGCGGGTCCGGGCTGAGACTGCAGCGCGCGTCCAGTCGGAACTTGGGTCGAGCGCCTGCTATTGTAGGCAGTATCCAGCGTCGACGGTGAAACCGATTTGCCTAGCCGCTCGACGGCCTCGCTTGCCAAGTTCCGGATCCCGATGATAGCCGCAGGCCTGCCGGTCAGCGGCGAGGGCTCGGCCTTCGCGTAAAGACCCTAGCCAATCCGGACCCGACGGCCTGACTGCACCTGATGGAGAAGCGCGCGCCCGACCGTGTCATAGCCTCCAAATTCGCCAAAATCGAATCGCATGAACACGTTGCGCCGGGATCGCCGGACCCGCTGTGCGATGCGCTCTGCACTCGACGAGGCGGACGAGGTCATCAGGCCGCTTGTAAATCCGAAAGCAAAGACATGGAAATCGACGACCAGATGCGACGCTTCTTTGGGACCGATGATCTCGGAGCGGTGTCACCTGAAGGATGCGCCGCCCGCAGATCGAGGCCAATGCAGGCGACCTGATCGGCACCCAAAGCGCGAGACAGGATCGGGTTTATCCCACAACCTGGCAAGAGGGGAAAATGTGGGATAAACCGGCGGGACGCGAGCGGTCACCGCTGCCACCCGTTTCAAATTGATAATACATCTTATGTTAATACCGATACCATAACTGTCCATGTAAACTGTGTCCAGTGTGATGGCGAAAGGCTTGCAGTCACGGGGGTCTTTCAA
>NZ_JRVC01000046.1 GCF_000807925.1 Novosphingobium subterraneum
CAGCAACAGGAGCGGCCTCGCCGGGCCGGCCCATCAGCTTGCGCCGCTTCACTTCGACCACCACCTTGTTGGTGCGACCATGGCTGAAGGTCTGCTTGACCTCTCCCGCCTCCACCGAGGTCTTCAGACCCAGCGGCCTACGGCCCAGTGTCGGCTTCTTGTCGCTATCGCTCATCGAACTCATTCGCCCTTCGTATCAATATCGTCGTTCGCCACTGCACCCGTCTCGGATCCGGCGGCTTCAGTCTCGTTTCCGAGAAAATGTATCAGGCGCTGCAGCGGCGCTTGCAGCCTTGCGGCGGCAGCGGGGTCGGTCAGCGCGACGTGAACGACGTTGTCGCGGCCCAATGCCACAGACAGCGCCGCTCGGTCCAGCGGCAAGATGACACCTTTCATCCCAGAACCCTCGGCGCCTTCGCCCACGCGCCAGGCTTGCGCCAGCTTGTTGGGTCCATCGGTGCCAGCGTCCGAGGCATGGCCGAGGAACGTCACAGCCCCCGCCCGGCAGCCTTGCGCAATCTTCTCTGTGCCCAGCAGCACATTGCCCGCCCGCAGCTCGATGCCGAGCCGGTCGGTCACCAGGCGACGCAGCGCCTGTTCGATGCGTTCGGGAAGATCGGCCGGAATGGACAGCGCAGCACCCTTGAAGGCACGCGCCAGCGCTCCCTTAAGTTTGCCATTGGCAATCGCTTTTTCAAGGGCTTGCCGGTCCACGCCGATCCAGGCCCCGCGCCCGGGGGCACGCGCCATCACGTCAGGCAGCACGTCGCCATCGGGCGAGATGGCAAGACGCGTCAGTTCGTCCCGCGCATCATGGCGCCCGGTCAGCACGCACTTGCGCTCCGGCGAGGCCTTCCCCGCCGGTGCAGTGCCGGAGATGTCGGAGCTTAGCGGCTCATTGTGAGGAATCCGCATCGGCGGCCTCCTCAGCTACTGGCTCGTCATCGAACCAGTGGGCACGCGCGGCCATGATGATCTCGTTGCCCTGTTCTTCGCTCAGGCCATACTCGCCCAGCACGCCACCCTTGTCCTCGACGCGCTCGGGGCGATCGCTCTTTTCGCGCGGGCCCTTGTCGTTGCGGCGGCGCTGTTCGGCGCGCTTCTTGGCGATCAGCTCGTCGGTGGCAAGGTCCGCCAGGTCGTCAAGCGTCTTGATACCGGCCTTGCCCAGCGTGACGAGCATCGCTTCGGTCAGGTGCGGCAGCTCGGCCAGCGCATCTTCGACGCCAAGGCCACGACGCTGTTCGCGCAGGGCTTCCTCGCGGCGCTCGATCGCTTCAGCGGCACGGCTCTGGAGTTCTTCGGCGAGCTCTTCGTCGAAGCCTTCGATCGTGGCCAGTTCGCTGGTCTCGATGTAGGCGACTTCTTCCAGCTCGGTGAAGCCTTCGGCCACCAGCAACTGCGAGAGCGTTTCGTCCACGTCGAGCTCTTCCTCGAACATCTTCGAGCGCTCGGCGAATTCCTTCTGGCGCTTCTCCGAAGCTTCCGCCTCGGTCATGATGTCGATGGCAGAACCCGTCAGCGACGAGGCCAGACGCACGTTCTGGCCGCGGCGACCGATGGCGAGCGACAGCTGGTCATCGGGCACGACGACTTCGATGCGGCTCTCTTCCTCGTCGATCACCACGCGGCTGACCGTGGCGGGCTGGAGCGCGTTGACCACGAAGGTTGCGGTGTCCTCGCTCCAGGGGATGATGTCGATCTTCTCGCCCTGCAGCTCCTGCACGACGGCCTGCACGCGGCTGCCCTTCATGCCGACGCAGGCGCCGACCGGGTCAATGCTCGAATCGCGGCTGATCACGCCGATCTTGGCGCGCGAACCCGGATCGCGGGCAGCGGCCTTGATCTCGATGATGCCGTCGTAGATTTCGGGCACTTCCTGCGCGAAGAGCTTCTTCATGAACTCGGGGTGCGCGCGGCTGAGGAAGATCTGCGGCCCACGGTTCTGGCGCTCGACCTTCATGATCAGCGCACGGACGCGCTCGCCCACGCGCGGCACTTCGCGCGGGATCTGCTGGTCGCGGCGGATCACGCCCTCGGCGCGGCCGAGGTTGACAATCACGTGGCCGAATTCGACCGACTTGATCACGCCGGTGATGACTTCGCCCGCACGGTCCTTGAACTCGTCGTACTGGCGATCCCGCTCCGCATCGCGGACCTTCTGGAAGATCACCTGCTTGGCCGACTGCGCGTCGATGCGGCCCAGGTCCACCGGCGGCAGCGGATCGACGATGAAGTCGCCAACCTTGGCGCCCGGCTGCAGCTTTTCGGCAGCCTTGAGGTCAACCTGCTTGAAGTAGTCCTCGACTACTTCGACCACTTCCACGACGCGCCACAGGCGCAGGTCGCCGGTGCGCGGATCGAGCTTGGCGCGAATGTCGTTCTCGGCGCCATAACGGTTGCGCGCCGACTTCTGTATTGCCTCTTCCATCGCCTCGATGACCACCGACTTGTCGATCATCTTCTCGGTGGCAACCGCGTTGGCGATTGCAAGCAGTTCGGCGCGGTTGGCGGAAATCGCACTGGCCATGGGTCAGTATTCCTGTTCTTCGAGAATTTCGTCCGCACCGCTGGTATCCAGCGGCCGGGAAGCGGCAATAAGCTTGTCCGTCAGGATCAGCTTGGCATTGGCAACGAGGGCGAACGGCACCTCGAACACGATACCATCGTCCTCGATCGAAATGGTCTGGGTTTCGGCATCGTAGCCGGCAAGATCGCCACGGAAACGCTTGCGCTCGCCCAGCAGCTCGGAAAGCTCGATGCGAGCCTCCTGCCCGACCCAGGCGGCAAAGTCCTTGGGTCGCGTCAGCGGACGGTCGATGCCGGGCGATGACACTTCAAGGCGATAGGCGTCTTCGAGCAGCACTTCGCCCGCCTCTTCCAGTTCGTCGAAGCGGTCGGAAATGCGATTCGACAGCGCGGCGCAGTCCTCGATCACCAGCTGGCCGGTCTCTGGCCGCTCGGCCATGACCTGAAGCGTATGCTCCTCGTCACCGATCTCGCCGCCCTTGAAATAGCGCACGCGCACGAGATCGAAGCCCAAGGCCTTGGCCTCCGGTTCGATAACTTCCGCGATCCGCGCGATATCCGCCATGCAATCTCCAATAAGCCGAATGGCAAAAGCGGGTCGCTGCCGGTGCCCGGTGGGACCAGCCTGACCTTGCTTTCACAATGTCGGGATGAGGCGCAGATAGGCCCGGTCGCGTAAAAAAGCAAGCTGCAAAGCGCGTCAGCAGCAGCGGTAAAGACAACGCCACGCAAACGCTCGCCAATTAATGGGGAATTTCACCACTGTTCAGCAGCGGGAAAGATGCCGAGGTTCCGCCCGACCACCGTGATCCGCAGAAATCCGCCATTTCGGCAGTTTGGCACGGGCCATGCAAAGCTGGTCGCATAAGCCATAACGGCTCAAACAGTTACCATGAGGACAAGATCATGACCGCCATCACCAACCGCATCGCCGCCGCAGCAACCGCTTTCGCACTCAGCCTCGCGCTGATCGCCGGCACTGTCCACACGCCAGTTTACAACAGCGCGGCCCCCGCCGCCATGCAGGAGATGATCTGATGAGCCAGCTTCGCTTCGACGACTCGGCCCCGCGCCCGATCGAGACCACTCGCGGTTTCCGCCTCGACAAGGTCAACGGCAAGGTAATGGGCGTCTGCTCAGGCATCGCCAACTACTTCAACATCGACGTAACCCTGGTCCGCGTCGCTTTCGCTCTCGGCACCCTGCTGGGCTTCGGCTCGGCCGTGCTCGTCTACCTGCTGATCGGCCTCATCGCCGACTGAGCCGCAACAGTCAGACCTTGCGGGCCCTCCAGCCCCCCGCAATG
>NZ_JRVC01000047.1 GCF_000807925.1 Novosphingobium subterraneum
ACTAATCACGAGGTCCCCATAATGCGGAGGAACGCGGCCTGATTGGCGGATTTTCGCCATTCTTGGCCATGCTCCTCCTCATTATTTCAGAGCGTGTCGAGCCAGGCGAGCACGCTTCCATCGCGCTTCCAGGATGGTTTGCCTCCGGGTGTGGTCGGAGCGGCGACCTGTTCCAGGGCTTTCCGCTTCGTTTCCAGATTGGCCCTGGCATAGTGGTTGGTTGTATCGAGGCTCACATGGCCGAGCCAGCTGCGTATGATTGTAACGTCGACGCCCGACGAGATGAGGTGCACGGCGGTGGCGTGGCGGAAGGCATGTGGCGTCACATGCTTGGCACATAGCGTTGGCATGGTTTCGGCCGCAGACCTCACGTAGGCAGCAAGCTTGAATCGGACCCCCGAGGCACTGAGGGGGGCGCCATAGCGATTGACGAACAGCCGCTGGTCAGGCGCCCGTGGCTGCCGCTCGAGCAGTTTGCGCAGCAACAGGACCGTTTCTGGCCATAGCGGACAGATGCGTTCCTTCCGCCCCTTGCCGGTCAGACGCACGCAGCTCGGGCTTTCGAACCGGATTGCCTCGGGGCATAGATCTAGCGCTTCCTGTATCCGTGCGCCGCTGTTGTAGAGGAACGAGAACAGTGCATGGTCGCGCGCACCCTCAACGGTCAAACGGTCTGGCTGAGCGAGAATCGCCGTCACTTCCGCCGGATCCAGATAGCTCGGCTCCGACACGGGAGCACGCTTGATCGGGATATGGAGGATTTCGACGCATTGTGCGATCGACGCGGGATCCTTGGTGGACACGAAGTGGAAGAAGCTGCGGATCGCGGCAAGCCGGCAGTTGCGCGTGCCGATTGTGCCGCCGCGTTCATGTTCGGCGTGGCCGAGGAACGCAATGACGGTACTGGCGGTCAGATCGGCCAGCGTGATCACCACCACCTTCTTTCCCGCACGCTGTGCGACGAACCGCAGCAACAGCCGCCAGGTGTCGCGGTATGAGCGAACCGTATGGATGGACGCGTTGCGCTGCTCGACCAGCCATTCGTAGAAGAACGCGCGCAGCAGTTTCGGGAACGGGTCGGCCTTGCTCATGGCTGCGCCTCCCGCCCCAGGCTGAGGCATTGAGCGCCCATCGTGCGGAACCGCTCGTTGGCGAGGTGCAGCAACTCCTGCGTGACCGTGATGTAGACCAGCGTGGAGTTGATATCCCGATGGCCGAGGTAAGTCGCAAGGAACGGCAAGCGCTCCTGCGGATTGATGCCCGTTCGGTACCATTCGAGGATTCTGTTCACGACCATCGAGTGGCGCAGGTCATGCACGCGCGGGCCTGCTTTTCCTCGCAATGGTTTCAACCCAGCGCGGCGTATGACGTCGGTGAGCAGCCAGGTGATCATTTCCGGGGTGTAATGGCCGTCGCCTCGCTCGTGCCAGAACAGACCCGAACGCGCGTCCTGTGATCCACCGGCACACCGGCGCGCATCGATGTAGGCCCGAAGCGCGACCACGACGCTGTCCGGTAGCGGCAAAATGCGGGTCTTGAAGAACTTGGTCTGTCGGATGGTGATGGTACCCTCGTGCAGGTCAACATCACCAAGATCGAGACGGGCAAGCTCACCGCGCCGCAAGCCCGCGCAATAGGCGAGGAGCAGCATGGTGTACATGCTCTGCGGGCGAAGTGGTGCCCGCGGCGACGGGTAGTTACGTGCGATCTCGAGCATCCGCCGCACGTCGGCAGGCGAGTAGATATGAGGCGTTCGCCATTGCTTGGAGGCCTCCTTCCTCGGTCTCGGGTCTGGTCGCCGCATAGGTATCGACGGGTCGCGGTGACGAAGGATTTTCGCAAAGACGCGCTTGAGCTTCTCGCATTCCTCGGCGTGATGACGCGTGCCATTCGTTGCTGGCCATCGATCTATCATGGAGTTCAGCGTCTCGGCTTCCGGTCCCGGATGCAACTGGAGGAACCGGTCGAACCGCAGAAGCAACTGGGACTGCGATGTGTATTTGTATCCTCTGCGCCGCATCATCGCGACATGCTCGGCCATCATTTCGCCCAGCTCGCTGCCGAACGGTCTGGGCTGGCGTAGTTCGGCAAGTGCCTTTTCCGGATTCCGCGACGCCAATGCCCGCCAAATCGGCATGCACTGCTTGATATTGCACTCATCGCGCAGAGCGGCGACGGGATTGCGTTGGATCGTGCCGATTTCGGCCAGGCGTTCGAAGAACCGGTCAACGATGCGGGTGCGGTGCAAGAGCGTGGACGGCGCTCGACGAACGGCCGATTCTCGTAGCCAGGCCAGCAGAACTTCCTGATCGAGTGCCTCGAAACGTTCGACGACATCCTGCAAGCCATGCAAGACTTGGGCATAGCCGGCTCGGCTTTTCGTGCTGCGCAGATCAAGGCTCGCGACATAGCGACCAATGATCGCGCGGTCGGGATCGGGCCAGCGCGCGGTCATTCGACCAACTCCATTCCCGGCACGTCTAGCGCGATGGCCCTGAGGTCTTCGGTAGCAAGCTTGAGGTAGGGAGCCGTCGATCCTGTCGAACGATGTCCCAGCACGTCGCCGATGACCTTTTGAGGCACCGCGGCGCGCAGCATTTCGACCGCGCGCGCATGACGGAAGATGTGGGGGCCGCACTTACCAGCCGGTTGGACGCCAGCGTCACGGAGCCGCCGCCGAACCATGCTGTAAAGCTTATCGAGCTTTCGGTAGGGCGCGCGTGTACGCACGAAGATCTCCCTGACATCGGTCGAGGGACGCCCGGAGCGCAGATAGGCGAGCACCGCTTCGCCGACCGGCTCAAGAAGGGGCAGGAATGTGCTGGCTCGCGTTTTGTGGTGATGCACATGGATGGCTTCCGTTCGCCAGTCGATATCCTCGATCCGGAGATGGCGGATTTCACCTGACCGCAGACCATAGGCTGCGAGGAGTTGCAGGATCGCATAATCCCGCAACCCCGCCGGTGACTTGTCCTTCTCGGCACTTTCCAGCACGGCGATGATCTGCCCGCGGTCCAGGACCGAAGGTACGCCTTCATATGCATAAAGCGTCGGTGCCAGGACATGCCCGGACAGATCCGTCGTAACGCGACCTGTGATATGGAGGTAGCGCAGTAACGCGCGAAGCCGCTCTGTGACAGACTTCAACGAGCAGCGCCTCAATTTCGGCGCGCGCAAATCCATGTAGTGGTCAATGTCAGTCACGCTCAGAACCGCCAAACCGTTGAGCCCGTGATCGATCTGCCAGGCAAGGAAGTGCCAGGCTTCCCACATCAGCGCTGCAACGCTGGAACAAGCCAACCCGCGTTCCTCACGCAGCCAGATTTCGTATTCGGCGCAGATTGAAAATCGGACCTCATCGGCCTCGCAGGCTGGCTTGATGGCGGGCGGCCATTGGCCGTGAACAAGCCGCAACAGTGCGTGAATTCCGGAGCGTGGGACCTCGCGCCAGCGCGCACTGGGACGTCGACCACGCTGCTTTTCGAACTGGACGATTGCGTGCCGCAGATATTGTTCCACATGCACGTCGATCACGTCCGCGACGGGGATGCCCCGCTGCCCCAGATAATCGAGAAATCCAGACGCGTAGGCGCAGTAGTTCCTCGCCACCACCAGGCTGTATCGCTGACCGATAAGCGACGACTTGAGTGCGGCGATTAGTTCGTGATGGTTATCCGACATGGGCGGCTCCTCTGCTGGTCGATTGACCCCCAGAGGTTCTGCGCCAAATAATGCGAAGCAAGTCGATCCAAGAAAGGCGAAAATCCGCCAATCAGGCCGCGTTCCTCCGCATTATGGGGACCTCGTGATTAGT
>NZ_JRVC01000048.1 GCF_000807925.1 Novosphingobium subterraneum
AGCATGGCCAAGAATGGCGAAAATCCGCCAATCAGGCCGCGTTCCTCCGCATTATGGGGACCTCGTGATTAGTGAAGTTATGCTCACCTCGCCATAACTTCACATACCGCTTAACATAGGCCGGCGGCATGAGGCGCACCTCATGGCCAATCGCTATCAACTCGCGCGCACAGTGATGCGCCGACGCGCAGGCTTCCATACCGACCAGGCAAGGCGGCAACTCAGTGAAGAATCGAATGACTTCGGTCCTGCGCAGCTTGCGCCGGATCAGCACTGCGCCATCGGCGGCGATGGCATGAACCTGAAACACATTCTTCGCCAGATCCAATCCGACGGTGGCAACCTCCTGCTCCATGGAACGACTCCTAGACGTGGACCTACAACGACCACATGATTACACAGCTACGCTCGTGCGGAGGTCGTCCACGACATCACGTCACGACCGCTCGACGCTGGCCGGGTGGGCGGGCAAGCCGCACATCTGCTCGACCCGATCGCCTCCTGGATCCGCGAGGAAGGCCTGAAGGCCGGCAAGATCCACAGCGACGATACGCCGGTGCCGGTGCTGGCGCCCGGCAAGGGCAAGACCGCGCAAGGTCGGTTGTGGACCTACGTCGTCGACGACGGGGCCAGCGGATCAACCGCTCCGGCGCTGGTGTGGTACAAGTTCACGCCCGACCGTAGCGGTATCCAGCCGCAGACTGAGCTGAAGAACTTCACCGGCCTCCTTCAGGCCGACGGCTACGCCGGGTACGAGAGGCTTTATGCCGGCAACGGGATCCAGAAGGTCGTCTGCTGAGCGCAATTCCGGCGCAAGATATTCGAGAACCACCAGACCAGCCCGACGCCATTGACCACCGATCTGCTCGAACGGATCGCAGCGCTCTACCGGCTTGAGGACAAAGTTCGCGGACTGCCGCCCGACATGCGGAAGCAACGGCGACAGGAGAAAACCAGACCACTGGTCGATGAGTTGCGCGCGGCCATCGGCGATACCTTGCGCCGGCAGTCGCCCAAATCAGCGATGGCGAAGGCGCTGACCTATGGTCGCAAGCGCTGGATCGCGCTCACGCGCTTCCTCGATGATGGTCTGGCCGAGATCGACAACAACATCGCCGAACGCGCGATGCGCAGCGTCGCAATCGGTCGGAAGAACTGGCTCTTCGCAGGGTCGAAAGCCGGAGGCGAGCGCGCCGCCGCCATCTATTCGGTTTTCGAAACGGCAAAACGTAAGCGGTGTTCTCAGGCCACTGCGGTCCAGGGCATGAGTTCGCCGACGCCGTTTGCCGGATGACCGTTGGCCAGCCTGGCCAGTGTATCGGTCATCCAGATGTGCGGGTTGATGCCGGAGAGCTTGCAGTTTTCGATGAGCGTGGCGATCACCGCCCAGTTGTCGCCGCCTTCGTCGGAACCGGCGAACAGGGCATTCTTGCGGTTCAGCGCGAGGGGCCGGATAGAGCGTTCGACGGTGTTACTGTCGAGGTCGATGCGGCCATCGTCGAGGAAGCGTGACAGCCCATCCCAGCGGGTGAGTGCGTAGCGGATCGCTTCGCCAAACTTGCTTTTGGCGCTGACCTGGCGATTGCGGGCTTCGAGATACTGGCGAAGATCCTCGACGATGATGCGGCTGCGGTCGTGGCGAACAGCCCGGCGTTGCTCCGCGGAAAATCCTCGCACCTCATCCTCGATGGCATAGAGCAAGGCGACGCGACGCAGCACTTCGGTAGAGACCGGCGATGTATCGGTCAGTTCGTAGAACTTGCGGCGCACGTGCGCCCAGCAGAAAGCGAGGCCGATCTGGTTACGCCGCCGGGCGAGCGCGGCATAGCCGCCATAGCCATCGACCTGCAGGATGCCGGCAAAATCGCCGAGATGCGCTTCGGCTCGCTCGCCCTTGCGGTCGGCGGCGTAGACATAGGCGACCATCGGCGGATCACCGCCGCCCCAAGGGCGATCGTCGCGGGCATAGACCCATAGCTGGCCGGTCTTGGTCCGCCCGCGGCCCGGATCGAGCACCGGCGCGGTGGTCTCGTCCGCAAACAGCCGTTCTGATCGTCGCAATCGCTCGAGGATGTGGTCGCGCAAGGGACGCAGGTACCATGCTGCCCGCCCGACCTAGTCTGCCAGGGTGGATCGATCAAGCTGGATGCCTTGCCGGGCGTAGATCTGCGCCTGTCGGTACAGGGGTAGATGATCGGCGTACTTGGCGACCAGCACCTGCGCGATCAGCGCTTCGGTGGGAATGCCGCCCTCGACGATCCGTGCCGGTGCCGGGGCCTGCACAATGGTGCTCTCGCACGAGCGGCAACCGTAGCGCGGTCGGCGGGTGACGAGGACGCGGAAGGTGGTGGGCACGACGTCGAGGCGTTCGGCCACGTCTTCGCCGATCTGGTGGAGCGCCCCGCCACAGCAGGGGCAGGCCTTGTCTTCCACATCGACAACCTGTTCGATCCGCTCGAGATGCACCGGCAGCGAACCGCGATTAGTCTTGCGCGGTCGCTCGGCCGGGGCACCGCTCGCCCTGGCGCAGGCATGCTCCGCCTCGGCCAGCGCCGTCTCGACTTCCTCCAGGGCGAGCTCGAACTGATCGGGGTCGAGCTGCTCCGAACGACGTCCGAAACGGTGGCGTTGCAAGGCGTCGATGATCGCCTTCAGGCGTTCGACTTCAGTCTGGAAAACCTTGAGTACATCGAGCTCGCGGGCCTGTTCGAGGACCAGCGCATGCAGCGCTTCGACATCGTTGGGAAGGTCCGCTTCCATGAGCATGAAAGGCAGTGAATCAGTAGGCGAAGGCCTCGTCAACCGGCAATCTGCGGGGCCATGGGGCGGCGTCCACCATGCACCCGCCGCCAGTCCATCACGCGCGCGCCAGCGCCAGGTCCGATCATCGTGTTGCCCTGAGGGCTTCGATCACTGCGGAAATCACGCCAGCATCGGCATCGCGGCCTATCTTCACCGCCACCCCGTCGATCTCCAGTTCGACGGCTGCAGCTGCGGTGCGACGTCGACGACGGGGACGCCGCGTGGGAGCAGGATCTGGCACCGCGCTGGGTTCGATTACGGCGGGCACGAACGCGACCGCTTCCGGCTCTACCAAAGGCAGGACCACACCTTCGGCCTCAAGCCGCTTCCGCAAATCCCGCCGCCAGGCGTAAACCTGCGAAGGATCGAGCCCATGCCGGCGAGCAACGGCACTGACACTCTCCCGGCCCGAATAGCACTCCGCGACAATCGAGGCCTTCACTTCGGGCGGCCAATCCCGCCGCTTGCCCGCGCCCGTAAACACCTCGAACCGCTGCGCGCCCTTGCTCGCAGGATCATCACCCGAGATTATCATAGTAGCAGCGCACCCCGCCCAATCAGGGCGCGGAAACTCGGCGCTACGCTTCAACCGCGCAAGGTGGGCACAGAACAGCGCTTACGGCAAAACTCAACGGCATCGAGCCGCAGGTCTACATCGCCGATGTCATCGCGAAAATCGCGGGTGGTTAGCCAGCCTTGCGCTGGGATAAACTCATGCCGTGGAATTGGGCTGTCCTCGAACAGCCGCTGATCGAAAAGGCAGCCTAACCAGCGTAACCGTGGGCTGTAGGCCGCCTTGCACTGTGCGGGATTGATGGGCTGATAGCCGCTCCTTTTTTGGGGCGCCG
>NZ_JRVC01000049.1 GCF_000807925.1 Novosphingobium subterraneum
CACATAGACCAGCGCGTGGGGCCCGCGGGTTCCTGCACTGGAGGCTTTCGTACGCAAGCGCCCGAAACCCTTCACAATAGCGGTCGCAATTCGTGCCCAGCGCGCAGACGGCAGAGTGGCGGGTTTTGGCAATGAACCTGCCGTTGAACTCGTCAGGCGGGAATGGCCGGTTAGTCCCAACCCAAGTCTTTTCCCCACTGCTACAGCATGCTGAACGAGGGGCAGGAATCGATCACGAAAAACTGATGATCGAATGTCCGAGTTCAAGGCGCCTGCTGCCAAGGTGGGCTGGCATATGCCAATGTCGAGTTTCGGCATTTTCGGACTTTCAAGGATCCACTGCTGAAGGGCGTGTTTGGTCGGCAGAGAAATGCCAAGTCGGGTGGGATCTCTTCGGATTGGCCGCCAGCGCTTACCCTGCGACGGCTAACCGTGGTAATTCGAGGATATCCAATCTTCTCGACCATGCCGGACACGCAGAATGATGACCTTGTCCTCATCTCCGACATCATAAATCACCAGATGCGCCTTGTAGGGATGCACGCGGACAGGAGGTGATATTTCCTCTCGCAATCGCGCAGCTTGGGGATAGTCGGCAAGAAACTCGAAGATCGCGCTCAGCCCTTCGTGATAGGTATCGGCCTGAGGCAGTCCGAACTGCTCGATGCCTTGGAGAAAGATGGCTGTCAGATCTTCGGCGGCGGCGCGCGTTAAGCGAAAGCGAGGCACGGTCAGGCTTGCAGGTCAGCCTGGCTGATCGCTCGCGTCCGGATGTCCGCCATCGTCTCGTCGCTCAAACCGCTGGCGCGGGCCTCATCGACGAGGCGCTGCATGGCCGCGACTTTGTCAGCACGTTCCTGGTCACGACGGATGAGATCGCGCACATAGTCGCTGGCATTGCTATACCGACCAGTGTCAGCTTGCGCTTCTACCCATTGCTTCATCGGATCGGGCAGTGAAATGTTCATCGTAGCCATGGCAACCTCCAAGGCCAAAAAATAGCAAAGATTGGCAAAGGTTGTCAATTGGTGCTCAGCGACGGCCAGCCCCCGCGAACAGGGCTGTTGTGCAGCCGACGCAATGTACCCTTCCCTTCGTGGTCTACTTGGTTCGCGAGCGCCACCGAGACCAACATGCGCGGCTTGCGCGCCAGCATTTTCTCCAGCCATGAACCGGCGGGCGCCCCGAAGCGAGACGCCTGGCGGACCATCGAGCTACCGCCAATGATCAGCAGCCTTCGGATTGTGCGCTCGCCCATCCTTGCGATGCTGCCAATTCGCTGTTTGCCACCGGTCGAGTGCTGGCGCGGCGTAAGGCCGAGCCAGGCGGCGAAGTCGCGACCCTTGCGGAAGGTCTCGACAGGCGGGGCAAGCGCCAGGATTGCAGTGGCCGCGATGGGGCCAGTGCCGGGAATGGTCATCAGGCGGCGAGCTGCCTCATCCTCCTTTGCCCGCCGCGCGATTTCACGGTCGAGCGTAGCGACGCGATTGTCCAACTCGGCCAGCAAGTCGAGCATGAGCTTGAACATCGGCAGCGCCGCTGCCGGCAATGTCGAGGCCATCTCCTCTTCGTCGATGAGTGACGCCAGCAGCGTCATGTTTGCCGTGCCCTGCGGTGCCACCCAGCCATACTCTGCCAGATGTCCGCGGATCGCGTTGATCAACTGGGTGCGCTGACGCACAACGAGGTCCCGTGTGCGAAACACCAATCCTGCAGCCTGCTGCTCTTCGGTCTTCACCGCCACGAAGCGCATGCCAGGTCGTTGCGCCGCTTCGCAGATCGCCTCTGCATCGATCGCATCGTTCTTGTTCCGCTTCACTAATCACGAGGTCCCCATAATGCGGAGGAACGCGGCCTGATTGGCGGATTTTCGCCATTCTTGGCCATGCTCCTC
>NZ_JRVC01000050.1 GCF_000807925.1 Novosphingobium subterraneum
CCAACAGGGTTAAACACATGGGGTAATCGCGGGGTGCGCTTCCACGCGATCAGGACGCGCTGGTCAGGTGGTTGCCCCCCGGTAGGATGAAATACGGGCCCACGATGGTGACCGGGCCCAGCATCGGACGGGAGACAACCATGGAGCAGTTTATCGGCCTCGACGTTTCATTGAAAGAAACATTCATCTCGGTGCGTGAGGGTGGCCAGCGGGTCTGGCGTGGCAAGTGCCCCTCCGACCCGAAGCTTATTGCCGAAATGGTCCGCAAGCGGGCGCCAGAAGCAGCAAGGGTTGTGTTCGAGACCGGCCCATTGTCAGTTTGGTTCTACCACGCACTGCGGGAGGAAGGCCTGCCGGCGATCTGCATCGATGCGCGTCACGCGAAGGCTGCGCTCGATCTTGCGCGGAACAAGACCGATGCCAACGATGCCGACGGCCTGTCGCATCTGGCTGAGGTTGGCTTCTACCGGGAAGTTCGGGTGAAAGCCTTCGATAGCATGCTGACGCGGACGCTCGTCGCGGGCCGCAACCAACTGCTGAAGATGACGACCCAGCTATCCAATCAAATCCGCGGCTTGATGAAGACCTTTGGCCTCATTGTTCCCAAGGGCGCGGGGCGGCTTTTTGCATCCCATGTTCGCGAGCAGCTTGCCGACAATCCAGCGCTGGAAAAGATCATTTCGCCCTTGCTTGAGTCATGGCTCAGTATTCGCGCGCGGACGGCCGAACTGACCAAGCAGCTCATCGCGTCTGCGCGCATGAGCGATCAGTGCCGACTGCTGTCATCGATCCCGGGCGTCGGAGTGGTTACCGCGAGCTCGTTCATTGCGGCGATCGAGGACCCGGAGAACTTCAGGAAGTCGCGATCGGTGGGCGCATGGGTAGGCCTGACGACCAGGCGCTACCAGTCCGGCGAAGTTGACTATGACGGACACATTTCGCGGCGTGGCGATAATCATTTGCGCTCGCTCCTGTACGAGGCGGCGGTCACGATCATGACGCGCACAAGGGAGGAGAACGCGCTGCGGACCTGGGGCCTCAGGCTGAAAGAAAAGATCGGCTTCAAGCGGGCGGCTGTCGCAGTCGCGCGAAAGCTGGCGGTAATCATGCATACCATGCTTCGGACTGGCGAATTGTTCCGGCACTCGGAGCCCGCCGCCGCGTGATTTGATGTCAGCCGTACAGAGCTCCCACTCCCCGGCTGATTGGATATAAAGTTCGCGTCTGATGACACTGACGCGCCGAGCCGTCCCTGTCGGGGCGCGGACAGGATCATTCCGCTGCGAGAGTTGCAGTCGCCACCATTTTACTCCGGCGAATTGCGTTAAACACATCGGAAGATCCCGCCCACGAAGACCCATCCTGCGGCGTGCATGTCCCGACCGCGTAAAAGACCATGTACCCGACAAACGGCATGATCGGTGACCAGTAGCTGACGAGACATTGACCTGCAGGCATCCGCGACCGCGTCATCGTGGATCAGGGTGGTATGCCCGCTGCGCCTGATTGACAGGTTAGCGATTAAAAGACT
>NZ_JRVC01000051.1 GCF_000807925.1 Novosphingobium subterraneum
CACATAGACCAGCGCGTGGGGCCCGCGGGTTCCTGCACTGGAGGCTTTCGTACGCAAGCGCCCGAAACCCTTCACAACTCAAGCCGTTCCCATCAGCGGCTGGGAACGACCGTTCGGGCCGAAAGCGGCCATGAGCATCGCTAAAACGCAGCGCCCTGTTTTCGTGATCCCAGACTGGCGATTCCCGCCCCAAAGGCGGACATTAGGCCGGCAGAAGAATGTCGTAGCAGCGTTTCGTCGGGGCCGTTTCGCGCGGCTTACTTGTGAATTGGTGGAGCTATCGTGCCAAAGCCGGATCGCTAATTGGCAATGCTGGCCAGCCAAGCAAGCGTTCGATCCTGCGAGCTGGCTGTATAAGCCAGCTCATGCCCTTTGGCAGGAAAGATGTCGAGGCGGGCGTGTCCGCTTGCCGCGGCCAGCGCAGCACCTTGGGCCGCGGGAATGAGCGTATCCATTCCCCCATGCAATATCAGCGTCGGGCAGCCGATCCTCGCCAGTTTCCGCTCGTTATCGAAGCGGTCGCGCACAAGCAGGCCTGCAGGCACGAATGGGAGTTGCAATTGGACCACATCGACCATGCTGGTGAATCCGGAAACAAGGATGAGGGCGGCGACCCTGTGCTCCATAGCCATTTCGGTGGCGACCCCCGATCCAAGCGAGTTGCCCATAATGACTATCTGCGGGCCCTGAACGCCATGGTTCATGAGCCACTGAAGTGCAGCTCTGCCGTCGTTGTACAATCCTTCCTCACTGGGCGATCCGGGATTCCCGGCATAGCCTCGATACTCCGGCAGGAGCAGGCCGTATCCAGCTCGGGCGAAGGCTTGGGTTGCTACTCTGCTACCCGCGTTGGTGTCGCCGTTACCGTGGAAAAAGACGATCGTCGGCTGCCCATCCCTAGCGGGCCGATAAATTGCACGCAGAACGAACCCATCGGGCGTCCTGAGGCTGACCATTTCCGGATCGGCGAGCGCATTTGAGCCTGCATGAGTTGCGCCAGGATAAATGTAGGATCGCTGGTTGACGTACAACCATGTCAGGCTTGCCAAATAGAGCAGGAGGGTCCCTCCAACGGCGCCCAAAATGATCTTTCGCGCCAGTTGCCCATCTCCGACCAGGGACGACGGCTTCTGCCGATGTCCAATCCTCGAAACTCATAGTGCGATGGATAGCCATCCACTTGGGCGGTCGTCAAACCTACATTAGAGGGGTCAGCCATGCGACGGTCCGCTTCCCACCAGAATGCAAAATTCGCCACCGACGGCTGCCGACCAAAGCACGAACCCGCTCCGCGGGAGAGTCGCTTGGGGTGCCGTAGCGTAGTATTGTTCAGGCTTTGCGTGCG
>NZ_JRVC01000052.1 GCF_000807925.1 Novosphingobium subterraneum
GCTGGCAGGCGGGACGATCACCGGCGGCACGCTCGATGCCGGCACCAGCATCGCCGTGACCGCAACCGGCGCGCTGAAGCTGGCCTCGGCGCAGGCGGTCGAGGGCATGGCGCTGTACGGCGCAACGATCGATGTGGGCCTGCTGGCTGCGGGGACGACGATCGATCTGACCGGCACCAGCAGCGTGAATATCACGACCAGTGCCAGCACCGGTGGCGTCGGCGCGATCACCATTGCGGCGCCGACGATCACGTTTGCATCGCTGGAGAGCGGCGCGGTCACGCTTGCGGGCGGGACGATCACCGGCGGCGATGTCGGTAGCGACGCGCTGACCGGCACTGCCAGCGGCACGCTGACCCTGCGCGATGTCTTCACGGGCAGGCTTGACCTTACCGCGCAGGACATCGTGGTGCGCAGTGTCCTGGGCGGGACCAGCGGTCCGGGCCACGACATGTCGCTGAATGCCACGGGCAACATCACCGCCGCCTTGATCCAGAGCGGCAACGACCTGTTCATCTCGGCGGCAACGCTCGACGCGACGACGCTCGATGCCGTGCGCGACCTGACCGTCGCGGTGACGGACGGGGCGACGCTCGGCGGGGTCACGGCGGGGCGCAACGCGGGCATCACCGCCGGCAGCCTTGGCCTCGACCTGATCGAGGCGGGGGCCGTCACGATCGGTGTGACCGGCAACGCCGCGCTGGGCAGCGTCCGCGCACCAACCGGCACGGTGGCGATCACCGCCGGGACGCTGGCGTTCGGCGATGTCGCATCCCTTGCGACAACCAGTCTCACGGCAGATGCGATCACCGGCAACCTCGTCGAGGCGGGCACACTCCTGACCGTGCGGTCGGCAGGCGATGTCGGCCTCGGCGATGTGTTTGCAGGCTCGCTGGATCTGACTGCTGGCAACCTGCAGATTGCCAACCTGTTGACGGACGGCGCTGCGCTTGTGCTTGTCGATGGCACGGCGAAGCTTGATCTGGCGAGCGTGGGCCAGCTCGACTATCGCGCCACGACCTTGCGGTTCGGGACCCTCGACACGCTTGGCGGAGCCATCCTTGTCGGCAGCAGTGTCGCAGGCGATGCCGTCAATGCCGGAACCACATTGTCGATCACCGCGACGGACCTCACGGCGACGGGCCTTGCGGCGGCGGGCGACGTGACGCTGACCGTGACCGACACGGCAACGCTGGGCACGGTCACCTCGAGCGGCGGTTCGGTGTTCATCGACCCTGCGCTGCTGACGTTCGATGCGATCGGCGCTGCGGGCGGCATTACGCTGGCAGGCGGGACGATCACCGGCGGCACGCTCGATGCCGGCACCAGCATCGCCGTGACCGCAACCGGCGCGCTGACGCTGGCCTCGGCAACGTCTGGCACGACGATGACGCTCGGCGCCGACAGCGTGCAGGCAGGCACGGTCGATGCAGGCGGCGATCTGGCGCTGACCGTGGCGGGTGGCGCGGTGCTGACTGGTGCGGCGACGTCCGGTGGCAATGTCTCGGCGCAGTTCGGCACGCTCGACTTCACCACGCTTGATGCCAGCGGCCTGGTGAGCCTGGAAGGCAGCGATCTTGCCGGCAGCAGCATCCGTGCAGGGACGAGCCTGACGGCGCTGCTGGGCGGCAGCTATGCGGTTGGCGGCGCGAGCGCGGGGACGGACCTTGCGCTTCAGGCGGCCAGTGCCAGCGGCACGTCGCTGGCCGCACTGGGCAATCTCGATGCGACGGTGAGCGGCCTTGCCGATATCACCGACATTGCCGCAGGTGGCGATCTGTCGCTCACGGCGGGCACGCTGCTGGCAACGACGATCAGCGCCGATGGCCTGATCGCGGGCAATGTCAGCGGCACGGCGACGCTGGGTTCGGCCACCGCCGGCAGCACGCTCGACTTTACCGCAGGCAGCCTCACGGCGACGAGCCTGCAATCGGCGGGCGACCTGACGCTGACCGTGACTGACACGGCAACGCTGGGCACGGTCACCTCGAGCGGCGGTTCGGTGTTCATCGATCCGGCGCTGCTGACGTTCGATGCGATCGGTGCTGCGGGCGGGATCACGCTGGCAGGCGGGACGATCACCGGCGGCACGCTCGATGCCGGCACCAGCATCGCCGTGACCGCAACCGGCGCGCTGA
>NZ_JRVC01000053.1 GCF_000807925.1 Novosphingobium subterraneum
GAGGAGCATGGCCAAGAATGGCGAAAATCCGCCAATCAGGCCGCGTTCCTCCGCATTATGGGGACCTCGTGATTAGTCAAGGCCCAGAAGAACGACGACCGCGATGCTGAGGCGATCGCAGAAGCGGCGACCCGGCCAACGATGCGATTTGTTGAACTAAAGTGCGAAGAACAACTCGACATGCAGTCCCTGCACCGCATTCGTGACCAACTCGTCGGTGACCGCACCTCGCTGATGAACCAGATCCGGAGCTTGCTTCTGGAACGCGGTCATATCGTTCTGCAAGGATGTGCGGATTCCGAGGTCATCGCGCGCACTGTTCCGATTTGATCGCGCGCGGCATTCCGAGGTGATCGCGCGCAGCGTT
>NZ_JRVC01000054.1 GCF_000807925.1 Novosphingobium subterraneum
TGTGGGGTCGCCGTACGCCGTCAGCGCCTCGCTGATGGTGGTGCCGTCAAGCTGCACGGAAAACAGCAGGAGGTCTTCGTTTGCAGCCTGCGTCGTGCCGAACGCAGTCGCCCCGACCACCGGATCGGGGGCCTGCACGGGCGCAGCCGGTCCCGCTGGCGCGCTGCTGTTGGCAGCGGCCAGGGCCAGAATGGCCAGCGTCGCAGTCATGTCAGGGGGCGGTGTAGCTTCCGCTGGCGATCTCGACCGGCTTCTTGCCGTCGTCGGCGCTGTATGTGGCGGTTATCACTTCGCCTCGTTTCAGCGGGCGGAGCA